>CAYPNF010000125.1:0-1881 GCA_964411985.1 uncultured Verrucomicrobiota bacterium | reverse complement strand
CCCTAGTGCGCTTGGGAGTAAGCGTGCACAGAGGGTGAGAATCCCTTGCCGGCGGCGCTTCCCGCCGGGTAACTGAAAGTAACTGCGTCGTGGCGACACGGGGTGGAGAGCAACTGGAAGTGAAAGGATCGTCCGTAGAAGTGGGATGCGATGCATCACAACACAAACTCGATTCGGCCTGATGCGACTGATGAGCAAGCTAGGGAACTGCGAAATCCGAAGAACCGCTGATAGCGACACAAAGCGAATCGGTGGCCAAGCCCGCCTGGAACAGGAAGCATTGCCAGGGATGGGGAGCGCATGGGGTGGTTGGAGACGGAAGGTCCGGAAGTGCATGCCTATGAACCAAGGAGACCTGCTTTGGTGCTGGAAAGAGCAAAGCAGGAGTCAGAGTCCCTGTAGTAGCGAGGAAGCGGGTAATGACCGTGGAGCGAAGGGGGACAGGAAAGTGAACGCGTGAAAGAAACACAACTGCAAATTCCCCTGCCGGGAGTGCCCAAGGCTAAACAAGGCAGAGAAGTCCCCCAGGAATGGGCGTGGACCGAAGCAAGCGTGTGGACCGAACGTATGGTGGCAACCCTCGAGAGAGGAATCCAAGGAGGCAAATGGTATAGTCTGAGTGATAAAGTATGGAAGCTGGAGAACCTGCAAAGTGCGACCCGTCAGGTCCAAGCCAACGCAGGTGCGGCCGGAGTGGACGGGATGAGTTGTGAGGCCTACTGCCAAAACAGCGAATTTCGTCTTACGCGCCTGCAGGAAAAGCTCCAGAAAGGCACCTACCAGCCCTTGCCGGTCAAACGGGTGTGGATCCCCAAACTAGGCAGCCAAGAGCTTCGACCGCTGGGAGTTCCCACGGTGGAAGACCGCATCGTACAAACGGCGCTGCGGAATGTAATCGAACCGATATTCGAACGTATCTTTGCTGAGCATAGCTACGGTTTCCGACCCGGGCGGGGAGCCAAAGACGCCCTGCGGCGAGTGGATCAACTACTCAAAACGGGGAGAGTCTGGGTGGTAGATGCGGACCTCAAAGGCTACTTCGACACGATTCCCCAATCGCCCCTCATGGCCTTGGTGGAAGAACAAGTTGCAGACCAACGGGTGTTGGAGTGGATCGGCAGAATGCTCAAGCAAGGCGTGATGGAGACGGCCAAGGGCTGGCAACCGACTCTCACGGGAACTCCGCAAGGAGCGGTGATCAGTCCACTGCTGGCTAACCTCTATCTCAACCCGCTGGACCAGATCATGGCCCGGGAAGGCAGAGAAATGGTCCGATATGCGGACGACTTCGTCATCCTCTGTGAGAGTCAAGCTGAGGCCAAAGAGATACTCGAACAACTGCGCCTATGGACGGAAGGAGCCGGACTTACGCTGCATCCGCTCAAAACGCGCATCGTCGACGCCAGCCAGAAAGGAGGGTTCGATTTCCTGGGCTACCACTTCGAGCGAGGCCATCGCTGGCCTCGTCAGAAGAGCCTGGACAAGCTCAGGGAGGCGATCCGCCAGAAAACCAGGAGGAAAGACCCGCGACCGATGCCCGACATCGTCGTGGATATCAATCGCACCCTGCGCGGCTGGTTCCACTACTTCCAACACAGCGTCCAGAACGTATTTAAACCCCAGGACAAATGGATCCGGGGTCGATTGCGGGCCATCCTGCGTCGACGCACGAAACGTTCGGGACGAGCTCGTGGCGATGATCACCAACGCTGGCCGAATGCTTACTTCGCGGAAGCGGGGCTATTCTCTTTAGCCATAGCCCGAGCCCAAGCGAGCCACGTCCGATTCAGGACTCACTAACTGGAGAGCCGGATGCGGGAAACCCGCCTGTCCGGTTCGGAGGGAGGGGCAAGGTCACATCCCTTGTCCCTACCCCTATCC
>CAYPNF010000124.1:0-4399 GCA_964411985.1 uncultured Verrucomicrobiota bacterium | reverse complement strand
CCGGCTCTTGCTCCCAAGGAGACGGGAGGTTCTCCCGAGTTCCCGGATTACCCTTATGCACACATGCCCCGCTCTCAGATCCCGGTGGTGTCCCACCCGCTCGCCATGGCGCGGACAGGACTGCTGCCTTCCGATGAACGCATATCGTCGGCTTTCGGACCGGTTGCCCGGCCTTATCGGTTGTCCACCATTATACATTTTTCGGGATTCGATGACGCGGCCTGTGTTCTCGCCTCCCCTCTGCTTCGTACAGTGCTTCTCAGCACTCGCACTTCGGTTCGGCTGCCGACCCGGTGGCTAGCCTTTGGTCGGGTGGGACTTGATCGCTTTCGCTATCTCACCCACTGGGTAACGTTGACATGTTTCAAGAGGTGTCTCCTCTATTCTCGCATCCCGGGCTTTTCTCGGCGCGAACGTTCGTTTGCTGGGAGGCGCTTTCTCACTCCGGGGGCAGATCCAGAATTATGGCCGAGACACCATCCAACACGCGCGCCCAGAGTTCGGAAGTTCCAGGGCGCCAGGCCAGGTCGCCCCAGATGTTTTGGCCGTCGGGATGTCTTTTGAGGTGGACGGGATCTCGCACTTCTCTGTGGTGCGCGGAGTATGACCAGCGCGGTGGTCTTAAATCCAGGATCGACACTGCCGACCGCGTCAGATTCTATTGGATGGCGATGGGACTCTCCTGTTTGGCCGGTGGATGTTTGCCGAATTCGATGTGGGGGATGGGTACTATACCTCCGATCACGAGATTCCCGGGTGTGTAGTTATGGCGACAAGGGGGTCTTCCCTACCAAAGACGGGAATGTCTATGCCTTTGCCAACAGGCTCGAGGCGCGGCCTTCCATTGTGAGGATTTTGCCCGACTTACGTGGGGATCCCGAGTTTGGGACGGCTGCATTCTGCAATCCCTGCCCTCATCATCCTGCTGGCGCAGTTAATACGCCAGATGGGGGCGTACTTAGCACGCCGGGCGATGGGGTCCACTTTAGGGTTCTGTTGGCCGGATCCCGTATCGGAGGAGGTCTGATAAAACTGGATCGTTGGGGTGGCCAGGATGGTAGTTTTGTGCGAAGCCTCTACACCTCCGGGAATTGTTCCCTGAGGACCGTGGAAATCCACTACCTCCAACCAGTTCGAGGCCCAATTTCTGGACCTGGATCCGAAAGTCCAGTCTGGCTCTCCTGGCTGGCATGCCGGGGGACCAAACCGGCCCCCACGGATTTGCGACGGATGATTCTCCCCAACGGATTCAGAGGTCGGTTCATTCTTGGTAACGACGCGCTGATCGGGCTATTGGGTATCTGCTGGCCACGGATATGTTACTTGCCTTGATCGGCAGCCAGGACCACGCGAAAACCGATATTCTCATTGGGCGTTTCCAATTCGTCACAAGCGAAGGTAAAGCGTTTTGCTGATCGGCAAACCTAAGGGGTCTAGCTCCAACTACCCCCGCGAGCCAACTCACACGAACCGCCCCGGCTCAGTCCCTGTACTCACCGCATCCTGTATGTTCGTTGCTGCCGTTTCCCAGCTGGTATGAGGGGGTACTGGGCTGAGATTATTGATGTTTACGTAGTAGGCGGGGGGAGGTTGAGACCAGGCAAAGGGTGCGAATGCGAGGATGGCCAGGTGGAGGCTCCGGGGAAGTGACGGCCTATTTGGGATCCGTGTGCTCACGATGTTCTTCCCTCAAAAAGGGCGGGGTTAGTTCGGTCGGACTCTCTGTACCAGGAACGGAGTCAGCGCTTCGTGGTCGTCAGCTCCGCGTTAGCCCGCACCAAGGCTCGCATACTCCCTAAAGTGGGCAGGACATGGCCTCTGGAGCGTCTTACTCAGTCTTTTTGGTAGAGGTCTACCACGACCGTCGTGTCTTTCCTCGCACCGGGGCTCCTGTAAACGAGTACGCTGGTACCGAGTTTGGTAAAGCCTAAAGGAGGTATCGTCCCTTGAGGCAGTTGGAGAAAGGCACCTGGAACCAAGCCTAAGCCAGCAGTACCCTGAGGACCGGGATCGCCCTTCGGACCGGTGGGTCCAACGGGACCCGCAGGACCTTCCGGCCCCACAACCCCAGGGGCTCCTGACGGGCCCGGAGGGCCGGGTTCACCCTTTGGACCAGTTGGCCCGAGAGGCCCAGCAGGACCCTCTGGTCCTTGACTGCCACCAAGCCCGATGCCAGTCGTTGGCCAACCGCCATCCGACTTCGGCCCGTAGAGTGTCAGACTGATGGCATCTAGGTAGAACTCGGTATCGAGGCCATCCTGGGTAGCCGGAGGTCCAAGTTGGGCGATCACCTTGCCAGCTGCCGTCCGGGGAGGCGGGGGAGGTAGCACCACGGCAGGGCAACCGAACACCCCACCCTCTACGGTCGGCAATTCACCAGGGGGAAGGAGGCAAAGCAACTCAAAACACTGGCTCTCGGACATGAACGTCAGACGGATTTTGAAAGTCCCCACTAGAACAAGATCACTCTTGTAGGAAGCGCTCACGTTCAGCTGCAACAGCCTTTCTATAGGTAACTGTAGAACAGCGTCGTCCAGAGGGCCTAGTTGCGCCTCAAACTCGTAACTGGTGGGGTCCACTGTTCCCACCGCGTTCATGGTGGAGCCGTATGCGTTTCCAGCAGTATCTACCACTCTTGCGGAGAGGTTGACCGCGTCAATCGCGAGGTTCTCCGTCTGGTAAATCCGCAACCCGGCTTTCAAGGTGATTGGCGAGAATGGGCTGGATCGGCGCAGGCTCACGAGGCGTAGATAGGGAGGGCCGCCATCATCCCCAGAGGGGACCAAGCCCAGACGGAACCGAGGAGAGAAACCTAGAGACGAGCCCAGAGCCAATTCTAGAAAGAGCGGGTCCTTCTGGAGCGCCACATCCGGAAGCGGTACGGTGTCGCCTAAGCGGAAGGCGAACGCACCGTCGTTAACCGTTTGATCCCTGATTTCCTGGTACAATGGCACGTTTTCAGCCTCCTGGTCATAGAGACTCTCGACCAACCTGAACACTCCTGAGAGGGGTATGGGGGGCTCAGATGCTACCGGCCGCAACACCACCGCGCCGGCAATGATGCTACCTGGCTGTAACGTCACGGACTCTTGACTTTGCGCAGCGACCGAGCCAAGCCCTAAGGCAAGGGCAACGCCTGCAACAGTGACGAATCCTGGAAGAGTTTTCCAGTTGTTCGGAGAAAGTGTAGCCACAGTAACCCTACCTCTGAAGGATACCATAGTTGCTAAGCTATTTAGTCTTGTTCTCATAATCATCCTGCTTGTTATAGTTACCCCCATCCTCACCAAAGGTGCTGGAAAACCTTTCTCAAAGTCCCCTCTTCCCGCATTTTACCCAGCCCGGACGCCTGAGGCGTCTGAGTTTTCAGCCAGGATGGCATGCGAGGCCCAGCCCGCAGGCTGGCGCCACTACTCCAGGGAGGTAGCGATGCTGACCTGGACCGCAACCTCAGTCGGAATCGGAATCCTCTAGCGCCAGGGCAGAACGTGGCGACTTTCCTGCAACAATCAGTCAACGGGACCGTGTATCACCTGTGAAAGCACTGATTGTTCCATGAAATGTTGCCTTGGCGCCAAACCGGAACACCCCAGCTTGTCACTTGATGTCTAGGCGGCTGTGGCCTAAAGACGTAGACGTGGCAGGAGTCTGTCTTTGAGGCTCACGTGCGAAGCCAGCCCGCCACATCGCACCTTGACCCGAGGTGCACTGCAAATAGCCCAACCTTACTTCAGTTTTCTTGTAAGATCGTGCTGAACCCAACGTTAGTATGAGTAAAGGGCTGTCTCGCGAAGGCACGTGGCGCCGGATGGGGTCTCCTGGACTCCGCTGGCTTGGGGGGCAGACGGTGCGATCCGGACGCAAGGGTTGGAATTGGTCGGGGCGCTGACAGCTATACACAGCGACGGTAATCTATGTGCACGGATACGTACAAAAATCCATTCAGGGGCTGGACCTGTGTGGCGACTTGTGTTCAGGTGATGCTTGACGGAGGGCATTGCTGCAGTTTGGAGGGAACTTCTGCTGGCGACCAGTATTCGGCAGTCAATTGGCCGCCACGAAAAGATTTTTCAACTTTCTTGTTAACGTCGCGCCAGATTTCCCGTGGTACAAAGTAGGACCCGCTATGAATGGCTCGACCAGACAGAACGAGCAAGCTCAGGATGACCACACGCCAAATTGACAAAACCGCGTCGTCCTTCGTGATCATGGCCTTTGGTGGCTCGATGGGATGGGCTTATCCCTCGAAACCCCTATCGCCACATCTATCCGAGATCCGTCAGCCTTATGGAATGGGCCGTCAGCGGAAACCACAAAAAATCGCTGACGCCCCGGTAACAACCTGAAACGGATTCCGTATATCCCTTATGAAAGCACTCACCATGACCGCAAGGCACCC
>CAYPNF010000123.1:0-4634 GCA_964411985.1 uncultured Verrucomicrobiota bacterium | reverse complement strand
TGACGGCTCTGCTCTCTCTGCTGCCTCCTGTTCAACTGCATGGACACGGCTAAGTATTCAGCACCTGACTCTTCTCGCCTGGCTCCTCCTAGCCAGCTCGCTGGTCCTGGCGAAAGAACCAAACCGAGAAAAGGGGACCACCCTGGCCGAACTTCTTGCCAGTTCCCAACCTAGCGACTGGCGGGCACTCGATCCAGAGAACACCCTTTACCTCGACCTACCCGCTGGCCGAGTGGTCATGGAACTGGCTCCGAAGTTCGCGCCGAAGCATGTCGCCAACGTCAAGACCCTGGCCAGGGAGGGATACTACGATGGACTGGCCATTCTTCGTGTTCAGGACAATTACGTCACGCAATGGGGTGACCCGGATGGAGAGAATCCGGCGTTGGCGCGCAAGATCCAGCACGCCCAGCGAACACTTCCTGCGGAATTCGATCTACCCGTGGATCATCGGCTTTCCTTCACAAAACTGCCCGACGGCGACGTCTACGCGAAAGAAGTTGGTTTCTTGGATGGTCTTCCCATGGCCCGGGACAAGCGCCTCGGCAAGATGTGGCTGGTGCACACTTACGGCATGGTGGGAGCCGGACGCGACACCGCCCCGGACAGTGGCGGCGGCACCGAATTGTACGTGGTGATCGGCCATGCCCCAAGGCATCTGGACCGCAACGTCACCCTGCTCGGGCGAGTGGTTCAAGGAATGGAGTTGTTGTCGGCCCTGCCACGCGGGCCGGCCCCCATGGGCTTCTACGACAAGCCGGAAATGCGCGTACCGATCCGATCCATGCGGGTGGCCGCCGACCTTCCCGAATCCGAGCGCAACCACTTGGAAACCCTGAGGACCGACACCCCGCTCTTTCGGCAACTGCTGGAGTCACGTCGCAACCGCCGGGAGGAATGGTTCCAGGTGCAAGCCGGTCATATCGAGATTGGGAACATCCCCGTTCCAGTTCGAACCCAGGCTGGGACTCAACCGACTGCTGAATGATGACTTCCAGCCATTGCACGGAGCAGACCGATCAAGAAAAGCCGTATTGAGGGTAAACTCGCCCCTAAGTTCGAGGCCAAAGCTGCGATCTACTCGACGGTGACGGCGATGAGGAACGGCGCGGCGGTGGTGTTCATGCGGGAGACGAAGTCGAAGCTGACGACCTCCTGGTCCGGATGTGGATTGTCCCAAGCGGTGTGGTAGATCCTGAGGCGGGTGGGGCTGATCTTTGGGAAGTCGTGAGGGCCTTCCCAGGCCACTCGGGCAAGGTCGGTGTCGGTGCGAGAGTCTTCGTCGGTGAACCAATGGCGGACGTGGCGACCGTAGCGGATCTCGCACTCGTGCTGGCTGCCGTCCGCGTAATGAAGCACCAGGGCACCGATGGCCTTGCCCTCGGGCGCCCGGCCGTTACTCCCGAGGATGGCATGAAGTTGACGGAATCGCTGACGAACGGGGATCCGGTCGACAGCCGCAGGACAACCCGCCCATCCGAGGACGTTTCCAATACCAGGCGCCAATTGGAGGATGCCTCGCGCGTCAAAAGGCACCTCGTCAAAGCGCACGAGTCCACGGGGTGCATGACCTAGATCAATCCCCGTGAGGTCCTGGAACCCCTCGAGGCAGCCGTTCTCGTCCAAGGGACCGGTGTAGTAGGCAGTCAGGTCCAGGAGATTGGAGGGCGCGGCAGGATCCCGTGGTGGAAGGACGGAGCGGTCGAAAGGAAGGTCCACGGTGATTAGGGCGTTGGTGTCGAGCGCTTGAAGCTCGGCCTCCAGCCGGTCCTTCCAATGCGCATCAGCGTACCGCCGCATTCGCTCGCGGAGAGGTTGGGTCGTCCCACCAGGATACTCTGCATCGCTCCAAGGGAACGACTCCCATTGGCGCACCTGACCGCCCCACCAGTCGGTGACCAGGCGCCGGCCATCGGCCGAAAAGGTCGCGATATTCCCGATTTCAATGAATCCGCGAAAGGCCAGAAACTGGCGGCCGGTCTCAACATCCCAGACTTCCATGGTTGGGGCATCGCTGTGACCCGAAACACCTTGGCTTACTCGCAGAGCCACTCGCCGTCCATCCGGGGTGAACCCTATCCAAGCCCCAAAGCCACGCAGGTTCCAGCGAGCCAGCGGTTTACCAGATCCAACATCCCAAATGCGCAAGGTGCGATCCAAACTTGTGGTCGCCAATCGGCGGCTGTCTGGGGTGAAGGCAGCGTTCCACACCGTGCCGGAGTGGCCCTGCAACTCATGTTCGGTTTGGCCGGTCTCCAGGCTACAGATTCGGGTAACGTTCCCATCCATCACAGCCATGTGCCGGCCGTCGGGAGATAACACGCTCCCCCACTGTTTTTCCAAAGGTACACTGAACTTTCGAAGAAGCTGCCCGGTTTCGGGGTCCCAGATGCACACCGAGCCTTCCAGACTCGCCGTGGAGAGGCGGCGGCCATCGGGGCTGTAAAGCAGGTAGCCGACGATATGGTTGTGCCCGGAGAGAACTCTGCGCAGACGCCCGGTTTCGACGTCCCAGAGGGCGGTCTGGCCGAACACATCCCCAGTAGCGAGTTCCTTGCCGTCCGGCCGGAAGGCCAGGGCGAGCACTTGTCGGTGGATGCGCCGCAAATGCAAGGCCAGGCGTCCGCTCTGCGCATCATAGATCGCTACCCAGTCGGGCACGATAGCATAGGCCAGACGGCGGCCATCGGAGGAGAGGCTCATGCCCCAGGGTGAGCCGGAAGCGAGAATCTCGCGCCCCGCCAGACCGCTCCAGACTTTGACGCTCCCCATGTCGCTCACCGACACCAGCAGGCGGCCATCAGGGCTAAAGGCGACATCATGCACGGCCTCACGGTGCCCCTTGAGTCGGAGCGATTCGCGGCGTGTGGGCAGGTCCCAGACTTGGATGACCGAGCTTCCGTTACGGAGTGCCAAACGCTCTCCATCCGGACTGAAAGCCGCGCCCTCCACCCGGCCCGGAAGCATCACCAACGCTTGCCCGGTGCGGGAATCCCGCACTGCCGACGCCGCAAGACCAGTGGTAAGAAAACGGCTCCGATCCGGGCTATACATGGTCTCATGCCTGAAGCTCATCTCCACCAGACCCAAGTCATGAATCAGCGTGTTGGTGGACCAAAGTCGAGTCTGGAAGTCGGTCCCGATCGTCAAGAACCGCTCCGCCTCCGGGTCAGGCAGCACCGCTAGTTTGTTCTCTGTCCCCCCAATCATCCGCACCAACTCCTTTCCGGTGCAGGCATCGTAGGTGGCAGCCTGGTCGGCAGCGGCCACCACCAGCCGGTGGCCGTCCCCAGTGAAGAAGAGGCGCTGGGCGCCCGGAATGACCGGGAACGTTGCTAATGGATGGCGGTTGGTCGAATTCCAAATGCAGAGGGTGTCGTCGGCAGCGAGGGCGGCGACCTGGTGTCCGACCGGGCTGACGGCCAGGCGGCGGATGCGGTGGGTATGGCCGGTGAGTTGGAGGCGGGGCGGGGTTGAGGGAAGCGGTGTTGGAGAGGAGCTGGGGAAGGATGGGGCATCCCCTCTCCCTGGCCCTCTCCCCGCGTTGCCGCGGGGCGAGGGAAACAGAGAGTTTGGAGCTGATGGGGGATTGACGGAGTCACCGATGGGCACGATTTCGACGAGGTTACTGCGAGACAGGACGACGGCGGACCAATCGGGCAGCCAAGCGACTCCGGCCTCCACCTCGTTGGTTTCGCGCAGCCTCCAAACCGGCTTGCCAGACGGGACTTCCCAAACCTGAATCATTCCACAAGGGTGGGTGGTAGCCACGAGTCGGCCATCCGGGCTGAACCTACACTGCCATCGAGGGGATGGAAATTGCATCAAGAAGGCTTCGATGACCTCCGGGGCATAGGCCTCCTCCAAGGCCAGTGCTTCGCGATGGCATTCCCCCACTAGGTACCCCCACTCCCAGTGGCGGAGACCCGGAGGACATTCCAGCAACGTCTCCAGGGCTTGGTCGGTGCTGCCCTCCTGAAGGCGCGCCGCGGCCAGCTGGATGTTGGCCCGGTACCGCTCTCGTTCCCGCTCCTCTTGGGCCAGGGTCATACGGAGGGCGACGGTGGTCGAGAGGATGGCCAGCACGACGATGATTGCCGCCAAGGCGGCCAACACGGGACGCCGGCGGCACCAACGCCAACTGCGGGCGGCGAAGCTGATGGGGCGGGCTAAAATGGGTTCCCCGCGGAGGAAACGATCCAATTCCTCCACTAACTCCTGGGCCGTGGCATAGCGTCGCTCCGGCTCCTTCTGCAGGCACTTGAGGCAGATGGTTTCCAGATCGCGCGGGACGTGGTTGTTGAGTACCTGCGGAGACACCGGCTCCACGTCCCGAATCTTGAGCAGAGTCTCCTGCACCGATTCCGCCAGGAAAGGAGGACGACCCGTCAGGAGCTCATAAAGGATGGCACCCAGAGAGTAGAGGTCGCTGCGGGGGCCCACGCGCTGATGCTGCCCCGCGGCCAACTCCGGGGCCATGTGGTTGGGGGAACCAAGCACCTGGCCGGTGAGGGTCAGGTCGGACTCTTGCTCCACCCGGCGGGCGAGGCCGAAATCGGTCAGGTGCACCCGGTTTTCGGCGAAGTCGACCAGGACATTGGAGGGCTTGAGATCCCGGTGAATGACCCCCTGTT
>CAYPNF010000122.1:0-4650 GCA_964411985.1 uncultured Verrucomicrobiota bacterium | reverse complement strand
TGCGTGGCGACGTACTTCAGGCCCCCAGCACCTCGCTCAAAATGAGAATTGCTGGGTGGAATGGCAATGCCAAGGCGCGTAACCTAGGCACGGGTCCGGTAGAAACTTGCGGATTTGACGAAACGCGGCTAATGTCGGTTAATAGCATTTCAGAATGGCCTCGCTTTGAAACAGCCCAGTTTCTCGACGACTCGAGTCTTTCTGGTCGTGACACCTCAGAGAAGCCTCGAGAACCTACCCGAGCAGCTGAGTAATCATCGGATGTACCCATGAGCAGCTCGTTACTGCCGGATGCAAGCAACCGCCCCAGTGGCGGCCCAGCCTCCCACCTTGCAGGGCCACAGGCGGAGGAGGCGTTAAGGGATTCCGAAGAGCGTTTCAAGGAAATGCTGGAAAACGCCCCCATTGGCATTTTCCGCTCGAAGCTGGAAGGTCGTTACCTGGCGGCCAATCCAGCCATGTACCGTCTCTTCGGCTATGATTCCGAAGGGGCCTTCGTCTCGGAGATCACGGACATCGATCATCAGATCTATGTGCACCCCGAGCAACGGCGCGCCATCCTTCGTCAGGCTCTGGCCACCGACCAACATGTCCACGCGGAGGTCGAAGTCTATCGAAAAGACGGAGCGATTCTGACGATCAATCTCTATTTACGGCTCGTTCGCGGATCCGCCGGAGAGGGTAAGTGGCTCGAGGGTTACGTGGAGGATATCACCGAACGTAAGCGGGCGGAACGCGCCCTTAAGGAAAGCGAGCGCAACTACCGGGAAATCTTCAACGCCACGAACGATGCCATCTTCATCCACGACGCGGAGACGGGAGGAGTCCTTGACGTCAACGAACCTATGCTCCGCCTGTTTGGACTGAGCCGGGAGGAAGCCTTGAAGCTCGAGCCCAATGAGACCAGTCTGGGAGTCAGCCCCTATTCGGCGGAGGAGGCGAGGGAATGGATGAGGAAGGCCATCACAGAAGGCCCTCAGGTATTCGAATGGCGCGCAAGGAAGAAGGACGGGCTGGTATTCTGGGTGGAGGTGGGCCTCCGGCGGGCTAATATTGGCGGAAAAGACCGGATCTTGGCCGTCGTTCGCGACGTCACGGAACGGGTGGAGGCCGCGGAAGCACTGCGATCCGCACATCAGCGCCTGATGGACACCATTCAATCGCTCCCCGACGCCACGTTTATCATCGACCAACAAAGGCGTATCATCGCCTGGAATCGCGCCTGTGAGGAGCTCACCGGCTTCCGCGAGGAAGCCATGTTGGGGCAGACCGATTACGCGTACGCGATCCCCTTCTACGGGGATCGCCGACCTCTGCTGATCGACCTCCTAGACCTTCCCTCAGCGGAGGTGGAAGCAACCTACAAATACGTTCGGAGGTTTGGCAACCAGATCTATGCCGAGGCCTTCGCTCCGAGGTTGCATCAGGGAAAAGGCGCGCACCTTTGGGGCGTGGCCACGCCCTTGTTCGACCGAGCTGGCCAACGCTTCGGATCCATTGAGGTCATTCGGGACATCACCGATCTGAAGCGAGCGGAGCAGGCTCTCCAGAACAGCGAGGAGCGGCTCCGCAGCATCACCTCAGCAGCCTTGGATGCGATTGTCATGTTGGATCAGCGGGGTCGTATTACCTTTTGGAACCAGGCAGCCGAGGCCATGTTCGGGCTACCTCGGGAGAAGGCCCTGGGGCTCAGCTTACACGAGACCTTCACCCCAGAGCACTACCGCGAAAGCCAGCAAGCTGGGTTTAGCCAGTTCCAGCTGACGGGGCAGAGTGCAGTGTTGGGAAGGATCATCCAGTTGACCGCCCGACATCACGACGGGCACGAGTTCCCGGTCGAGTTGTCGGTGGCGCCGGTCCAAATCGAGGGCAAGCTGCAGCTCGTAGGCATCATCCGCAATATTTCCGAGCGAAAACGCGGGGAGGAAGCCCTCGCCGCGGCGCAAGCAGCTCAGGCAACCTTGGTGGAGCAGCTGCGTCAAACGCAAAAACTGGAAGCGATCGGGACCTTGGCGGGAGGCATCGCCCATGACTTTAACAACATCCTCGGAGCTATGATCAGCTACACGGAGCTGGCGTTGCAAGCCGAGCCTGGAAGCCCGCAAGTCCAGGAGGATCTCGCCCAAGTCCTCAAAGCCTGCGAACGGGCCAAGGATCTCGTGCGGCAAATCCTCACCTTCAGCTCCCACACCCGCCAGGAACGTAAACCCGTCTCGCTGGTGCCCATCCTGAAAGAAGCGCTGAAGCTGCTCCGCTCTTCGCTGCCCGCCACAATCGAAATGGAGACTCAACTCCAGCCTGGCCTCCTCCAGGTGATGGCCGACCCCACCCAAATCCACCAGATCTTGATGAACCTTTGCACCAATGCCGCCCATGCCATGCGGGGAAAACCGGGGCGCCTCCGAGTTCAACTCGAGCGCTTCGAGGCGAGGCCAGATCTGGCGCTTCTCTACCCAGAACTGCGCCCCGGCCCCTATCTACGCCTGACGGTAAGCGACACAGGCCACGGCATGAATAAGGAAATTCGGCGGCGCCTATTCGAACCCTTTTTCACCACGAAAGGACCGGGGGAAGGCACCGGACTGGGGCTCTCGGTTGTCCATGGAATTGTCCGCGACCACGATGGCGCCATCCGCGTGGAAAGCGAGGTGGGTTTCGGGACCACCGTTCACATCTACCTCCCCGCCCTGGAAGCGGAAGCCCCCGATGCGGAAAGTCGTTTTGGGGGACTGGTTCATGGCCAGCAGGAACGAATTCTGTTCGTCGATGACGAACCGGCCTTGGGCCTGGCGGTCGCTCGGATGCTGCGTAAACTGAACTATCAGGTCACGGTGCAGTCCGACCCTTACTTAGCGCTGGAGTGGTTTCGAAACCAACCAGATCAGATCGATCTGGTGATCACCGACCTCACCATGCCGGGTATGACGGGGGCCGATCTGGCTGCCGCGCTGCGAGCCATCCGTCCTGCGGTACCCATACTGCTGGCCAGCGGCTTCAGCGGCACCTACACCCCTGAAAGAGTGCGCGACATGGGAATGAACGGCTTGCTGCAAAAACCCATTTCCCTGCAGGACTTAAGCCGCGCCGTCCAGGAAGCCTTGCACCCAAGCCACGACCCAACCTGAGCGACCCCGAATGAGCCCCACGGGAAACACCCCCCGACTTGAGTGACCGAAAACCCACTCGTGGACGAGGCCATCAAAGCCTGCCTACCGGGCCTGCCGCAAAGTCACCGAACGGCGCCGCAGGCCTCCTGCCAAAAGTGCATTTTCTACTGGCCCAACCGCCAGAAGCAAGCGAGAGTGCCTCGGTATGTGCGTCGGCACCAAGCTGTTTCTGACATCTTGAATCGACCCACAACAAACACTCGACGCTGCGAATCTCCGGCACCCTATGGGCGAAACTGACAAACCGGCAAAGCAAGACACCAGGATCGGATCCACCATCCTCATCGTGGACGACGAAGACCAGGTGAGGTCGGCCATGACCCTTTTCCTCACCCGCAAGGGGTACCGGGTTCTGGAGGCCCGCGACGGAAGGTCAGCGGAAGAGGTATTGCGCCAGAAGCTTCCCGACTTGATCTTAACCGACCTCATCATGCCGGACCGCGATGGGTTGGAACTCCTGGCGTTCGTACGCAAGAACGCCCCCTCGGTACCAGTCATTGCCATGTCCGGAGGCGGTAGGATTAACCCTTCCGACTATCTTGAACTCGCGCGACGCCTGGGAGCCATCCGCACCTTGGAGAAACCCTTTCCCTCCGCCCAACTCCTGGCCACCATTGAGGAGGTTCTGAGCCAGCAGCCGGAGTCTCGCCAGGAAAAGCATTAGGGAAAAACCACTCAAGCTCTGCTGCATTTCTGCCGATAACTGAGACTGCGGCTCGTTGTACAAGCACGAGCAGGCTTTCTCGGCCAGGATTAGTAGTCCTGGAAGTCGAAGGCACATTCGATCGCTACCTTACGGGGTAGAAATTGAATGTGCCTTTTTGTTGGGCTCGATTGGCGGACGCGGTTGGAAACGCATGGGTGTGTGTTTTCGACCCAACGTTAAATCAGAACCCGTTTCTGTAACCATGGACCTGCGGAACGCTATGGGTGTAACTACCACGCAAGCAAAACAAAACGCCGGAATCGGCTCCACCATTCTGCTCGTAGAAGATGAGGATCAGCTGCGATCCGCCCTAGCTCAGTTTCTTTCCCGCAAAGGGTTTCGAGTCGTCGAAGCTCAGGATGGACGGTCGGCGGAAGGCGTCCTGCGCAAGGCGTTCCCAGACTTGATCGTTACCGACCTCATCATGCCCGATCGGGACGGGCTGGAACTCCTGGAGTTTGTGCGCCAACACGCCCCCTCCGTCCCGGTGATTGCCATGTCTGGCGGCGGCAGGATCAGCCCTGCCAATTACTTGGAGATTGCTCAACGCCTGGGAGCCGTCCGCACTTTGGAGAAGCCCTTTCCTACCACCCAACTCCTGAACACCCTCCAGGAGGTTCTAAGCCAACGACCCACCCAGCATGGAGACCATGTTCTAAATCCTTCCACGTCAGAACTGTACCAAGTTTCTACAGCACTGTGAACCCCCAACCTCAACCACTCGTCCTATCCCTATGAAACTCAGTCTCCGCAACCGCATCCTCCTTCCCACCCTGG
>CAYPNF010000121.1:0-4994 GCA_964411985.1 uncultured Verrucomicrobiota bacterium | reverse complement strand
CCCCCGGACATCGCAGCGCGATGTCCCTACCTTCCATTCCCACCGGACACCCCTCTCCACGAGTGCGCGCGCCCTCAGGTGCCGCTTTCCCACGCCCACTCATTTGCCGCAGCTTCACGCGAAAGGGGGCAACGCGGTACTTCGCTTCGCTCCCCACCGCACTCCAAGACGCTGCCGCGCGGTGGGATTGTGCCTGGTGGACCGTACACCGTTGGGGTAGGAGTTTACGGTCCGAACCTTCGTCGCAGCCTTAATCGCAGCCCTTGTCGATGGCGCGATCTTCCGATCGCGGCTACAGAAGGGTGCTTTGGTGGGTAAAACAGCGCCGTCTGCCGACGGCGGCTACGTGAAGGAACAAGGCGCGGCGAGGATGCCGTCGCCCTGACTGGCGTTCACAGCGCGATCTTCCGATCGCGACTACCAGGTCATTCCTTGGAAGTGCGGGATTGGGCGGCGCGCTTGCGCTGGGTTTCGTCCAGGATCTTTTTGCGCAGCCGGAGGTTCTTGGGCGTGGCCTCCACGTACTCGTCGGACCCGATGTACTCGAGAGAACGTTCCAGGGAGAGGCGCAGAGGCGGCTCAAGCTGAACGCCTTTGCCATCGCCCTGAGAACGCATATTGGTGAGGTGCTTGATCTTGCACGGGTTCACCGGAATGTCGTTCTCTCGCGCATTCTCGCCCACGATCATGCCTCGGTAAACGCTCTCGCCCGGTCCAATGAAAAGGCGTCCGCGCTCCTGGTTCATGTTGAGGGCATAGGCCGTTGCAATGCCGTCTTCGATGCTGACCAGCGAACCGTTTTTGCGAGAGATCACTTCGCCGCGGTCAGGCCCGTACTCGTGGAACAAGTGGCTCATGACGCCCAACCCGCGGGTGGTGTTGATGAGGTCGGTCTCAAAGCCGATCAGACCGCGCATGGGGATGTTGGCTTCAATGCTGACCTGATCCGCGTGGTGGCTCATGTTGGTGATGTCCGCCTTGCGATTGGACAGGTTTTCGAGGATCGGCCCCATGTGTTCCTTGGGGATTTCAAGGAACAATCTCTCGATCGGTTCCAGGACGTTGCCGGCTTCGTCCCTGCGGTAGATGACCTCAGGACGGGAGACCAGGACTTCATGGCCCTCGCGGCGCATCTGCTCCACCAGGATCGCAATTTGCATTTCACCGCGGCCGCTGACGTTGAAAATGTTGGGAGCGTCGGTATCCTCGACGCGGAGGGAGACGTTTGCCCGCAGCTCCTTGGTCAACCTTTCCTTAATGTGGCGGGCGGTGACCAACTTGCCGTCCTGGCCCGCGAGTGGACCATCGTTGACGGCGAACTGCATCATGATGGTGGGCGGGTCAATCGGGACGAAGGGAAGCGGCTGACGGTCCACGGTGTCGGTGATGGTCTCCCCGATAAAGACATCCTCAAAACCGGTGATGCCGATGATGTCACCGGCATGGGCTTCCTGGATCTCGATTCGTTTCAGGCCCTCGAAATGGAAAATGGCGGTGGCTTTGGAGGAGCTCTTCTGGCCGTTGCCATGGATGCAGACGATGGGATCGGCGAGCTTGACCTTGCCACTAACGATTTTGCCGAAAGCGATACGGCCCAAGTAATCGGAGTAGTCAAGATTGGCGACGAGCATTTTGAACTCCACTCCGGCGTGCGCGCGCGGCGGAGGGATGTGTTTCACGATACACTCAAAGAGCGGCACCATGTCGGTGTTCGCATCCTTCATGTCCGCCTTCGCGTACCCATCCCTGGCACTCGCGTAGATGATCGGAAAATCCAGTTGCTCGTCAGTGGCATGAAGGGAAACGAAAAGGTCGAAAACCAGGTCGAGCACTTTGTGAGGCGTGGCATTGTCGCGATCGATCTTGTTGATGACGACGATGGGTTGCGCGCCCGCTTCCAAGGCTTTGCGCAGGACGAAACGAGTCTGGGCCTGGGGACCGTCAGCCGCATCCACCACCAGCAGCACGCCGTCGATCATGTTCATGATCCGTTCCACCTCGCCACCGAAGTCGGCGTGTCCCGGGGTATCGACGATGTTGATGTGGTAATTGCGGTATTTGAAAGCGGCGTTCTTGGCCCGGATGGTGATCCCCTTTTCGCGCTCGAGATCCATGGAATCCATGATCCGCTCCTCGGTGGAAATAGCCTGGTTGGCCCGGAAGGTTCCGGACTGTTTCAGCAGGCAATCCACGAGGGTTGTCTTGCCATGGTCTACGTGTGCGATAATCGCAATATTTCGAATGTGCTCCATAATCGGGGGGCGTCAGAATCCGACGCGTCCATGCGGGGTCAAAGGGTGCTCAGTAAGGGTCGCCGTGGAAACCGGCTTGGCCACCCTGTTGGCCCAACAGAGCTGAGTATTTTGACCGGTTCGGCCAAAAGGTCAAGTGCCGGAGTGGTGACAGAACCTGAGAACGTCTGAAAGACTTCACGTAAGACTTTGTTCATCAATTAGATAGGAAACGGCAAGGAATCCACACCTACCCTTCCCCAACCTTTCCTTGAATCCACCCATTCCTTCTTCTATCCCTATGCCAGCCAACTGGTTGTGGTCTGAGTTGGAGGAGTTGGAACGTCGAAGACCAGGAGCCTTTCTTCCTCGGAGTATTGGGCGCACACCGGCTTTCCGTCGGTGTGAATCCGCTTTGGCGGCGCGGAGTCATGAACGATGATTTGGAACTTTTGCGCTCGGCTTCGATAAGAGCCCTGGGCAGGTTCCAGGACCAACTCGAACCTTCGTTTACTGAGGGCGCGAAACCGCACCCATCGTTCGTGGAAGTCCGAATCAGCTTGCCCCGCCGTAGCGCCGTCATCCTCGTACCAGAGTAGATCGCCGCGGGTCCCTGGCCAGAGATGGAACTGGGGAACTGCCGATTCCGGTTCCGAAGTGTGGTGCCGCACTCCGCCGAGGGGCAGGATGCTTCCCGCGCGAACATAGAGCGGGATCAGGTCCAAGGGAGCTTCCGCCACCAGGCGCGAACGGCCGTGCAGGAGTTCGCCGCTCCAGAAGTCGTACCAGACTCCCGCAGGCAAGTAGACGGTTCGCGCCGTCGCGCCCTGTTGCAGGATCGGAGCCACCAGCAAGGAGGGGCCCAGCATGAACTGGTCGCCTATGGCCAGGGCGGTGGAGTCGTGGGGCGCCTGCCAGGCCATGGGCCGGAGGATGGGCGTGCCCTGTCGGTGCGCTTCCAGGAAAAGCGTGTAGAGATAGGGCAGGAGTTGGTAGCGCAGCTGAATGTAAGCTCGGCAAATACCCTCCACTTCCGGTCCAAAAGCCCAAGGTTCCTGTCGGCGCGTACCGGTATTGGAATGGTTGCGGAAGAAAGGAGTGAAGACCCCCAGTTGCATCCAGCGCACCAGGAGTTCGCCGGTGGCGTTGCCCATGAATCCGCCCACGTCGCTGCCGCAAAAGGGAACGCCGCTCAAGCTGAGGTTGAGCAACATGGGAACCGTTTCCGCCAGATGTTCCCAGTGGGAGGAGTTGTCACCGGTCCATACCGCCGCGTGGCGTTGGACGCCGCTATATCCGGCGCGGGTGACGATGAAGGGGCGCTCGTGGGGTTGATGCGCCAAGGCACCTTCCCGGGAGGCCTGCGCCATGAGGCTGCCGTAGAGATTGTGCACCCGGGCATGACGCCAGGATCGTTCACCGTCGCAGTGCTGGGAGTCGTGCGGGAGGGTTTTGCCGGGAAGGTCGAACACCGCCGGCTCATTCATATCATTCCAGAAGCCGGCGACGCCGAGTTGGTGCGTTGCCCCTTGCTCTTTACCCCACCAGGCCCGAACCTGCGGATGAAGGAAATCAGGAAACCGCGAAGGGCCCGGCCAGACTTTGGCGATGACATCGGAGCTGCCGTCACCGTTTTTCACAAACGCGTTCTGCTTGCGCCCGCGCCGCAGCACGCCGAAGGCGGGGTCGTCCTTCACCCCGGGATCCACAATCGTGACCACGCGAAATCCCAGTTTCCGCAGAGCACGCAAGGTCTGAGCAGGACGAGGAAAACTCCGACCAAACGAAAAAACGCGGTAGTCGCGGAGGTGATCGATATCCAGGTAGAGAGCGTCGCAGGGAATCTGCTTCCTGCGAAAGGTCCGGGCGATCTGCAGAAGTTCTTTGGCGGAGCCGTAGCTGTGTCGGCATTGGTGGTAGCCGAGCGCCCACTTGGGAGGCATGGGAATCCGGCCAGTCAGCTCGGTGTAACGTTCCACCACCTGCGCCAGCGTGGGACCGAGGAAGAAGTAGAGATCGACCTCGCCGTGGTCGGCCGTGACTCGCATCAAATCCGGATCGGAGTATCCCAAGTCCCAGGTTTGCCGTGAGGGATTGTCCCAGAAAACACCCGCCGCCCGCCCATCGCGCAGGGAGATGACAAAGGGGATAGATACGTACAGGTTTTCCAGGCCCGGGTGCATCCCCGGAGCATGGCCGAGGATGTCGGCATTCCAGAGGACCACGCGCCGACCGCGTTTGTTCCAAGGGCCGGTCGATTCCCCCAAACCTGCAAGGTGTTCGCGCGGATGAAGATTCCATGCGCAGTGGGCCTGTTCGGAGTCAAAACCGAGGGAGCCCGGGGCGCCGCCCAGGATCTCCATTCCCGAAGGATCAATGATCCTCCACGCACCGGTACGGAGGTTCAGTGAGAACGCTGCGGTGTCCGTCTGCAAATGGAACTGGCTGCGTCGCACGGAGGCTTTGAACGGAGCCCCCGGCCAGTCATGTTTACAGACCGCCCAGGAGGGGAGGCTGGAGTCGGAATCGGTTCGCCAGATCCGCAAGCGCCACAGATCCGAGGCTAGACACTGCAAAGACCCCGATACGGCTGGTCCTTGGAAAGTCGTGCCACCGTGGCTGCCGGTCTCAGCCTTTAGTTTCGAGAAAATGTGCTTCGATCCCATGTGTCAATCATCAGAAGCGGACGGTCTGTGGATTTCCGCCAGGTCTTGGATAGGGGTAGGGACAAGGGATGTGACCTTGCCCCTCCCTCCGAACCGG
>CAYPNF010000120.1:0-5463 GCA_964411985.1 uncultured Verrucomicrobiota bacterium | reverse complement strand
CGAATCAGCGGGAAACCACCGTGGTCTGGGACCGAAAGACGGGTGTGCCCATCCATCACGCGATTGTGTGGCAGGACCGGCGTACGGCGGCATTCTGCGATCAGCTCAAGCAGGCTGGCCATGCACCGCTGATCCAGCGCAAGACCGGCCTCGTGATCGATGCCTATTTTTCCGGCAGCAAGCTCCGCTGGATCCTGGACCATGTCCCCCATGCCCGCGAACGTGCCCAGCGCGGGGAGTTGGCTTTTGGTACGATTGATACGTGGCTCGTCTGGAATCTGACGGGCGGCGCACTGCACGTTACGGATCCCAGCAACGCTTCACGCACGCTTCTTTTCAACCTTCACACCGGTGCCTGGGATGAGGAGTTGCTGCAGATCCTGGATATTCCCCGCGCGATCCTGCCTGAGGTGCGTTCCTCGAGCGAGGTGTACGGGGAAACGAAAGCCGGCATTTTCGATGCACCTATCCGCATCGGAGGAATCGCTGGAGATCAACAAGCAGCGCTGTTCGGTCAAAACTGCTTTTCGCGTGGCTTGGCCAAAAACACCTACGGCACGGGCTGTTTCATGCTCATGAACGTTGGAACCCAACCGACCCCCTCCAAGAACCAACTCATTACCACGGTGGCCTGGCAGGCAGGCGGTCAAACCGACTTTGCTCTCGAGGGTAGTGTTTTCATCGGTGGAGCCGTTGTGCAGTGGTTGCGTGATGGGCTAGGCATCATCAAGTCCTCGGCCGACGTCGAAAGGCTGGCGGCGACCGTGCCTGACTGTGGTGGGGTTTACCTGGTGCCCGCCTTTGCCGGGTTGGGTGCGCCTCATTGGGATCAGTATGCCCGAGGCACCATGACCGGTTTGACCCGCGGGACCAACGCCGGTCATATCGCCAGGGCTGCGCTGGAGGGCATCGCGTTTCAGGTGGCGGACATCCTCGACGTGATGAAGCAGGACTCGGGTGTGGCGATGAACGAGCTGCGCGTGGACGGCGGAGGGGCCGCCAACAATCTCCTAATGCAATTCCAGGCTGATCTCCTGCGGGTGCCGGTGGTGCGACCCAAGGTTACCGAAACCACCGCCTTGGGGGCGGCCTACCTTGCCGGACTGGCGACGGGCTTTTGGAAGAATCAGGAGGAGGTGCATCGTGCCTGGCAAGTAGACCGGGTTTTTGAGCCACAGGGGTGTGTCGATCAACTGATGCATCGGCGACAGCGTTGGGCAGAAGCCTTGAAGCGAGCTGGAGATTGGGAAGAACATTCGAGCGTAAAGACAGTATGAGTCCTATCCTTGCTGAATTCCTGGGCACCGCCATTTTGGTCATATTTGGCAATGGCGTGGTGGCCAACGTAGTCCTGGCGCGTACGAAAGGAAACAACTCTGGCTGGATCGTGATCACGGCAGGTTGGGCGTTCGGGGTTTTTGTAGGCGCGTTCTGTGCCGCCCCGTTCAGTGGGGCGCATCTCAATCCCGCCGTGACCCTGGCGATGGCAGTAGCCGGCAAGCTCGCCTGGTGCAAAGTGGCTGGATACATGCTCGCGCAAATGGCTGGAGGCATTGTGGGTGGCGCTTCCGTGTTCCTGTTCTACCGCGAGCACTTCAAACTCACTACGGACGGGGATGCCAAACTGGCCTGTTTCTGCACGGCTCCGAACATTCGTAACCTGCCGCAAGCCTTCTTCTGCGAGGTTTTGGGCACGTTTCTGCTGGTGCTGCCGGTGTTCCTGATGGCCGACGCTACGATCCAACTTCCGAGTGGAGCGGGGGAGGTGCGCGAGACGATCATTGGATTGGGCACCTTGGGCGCAGTGCCAGTGGGGTTGCTGGTGTTTGCCTTGGGGTTGTCTCTCGGAGGCACCACGGGGTACGCGATCAATCCCGCGCGTGATTTGGGGCCACGGCTCGCCCACGCTTTCCTGCCTGTACCAGGCAAGCGCGATAGCGACTGGGGTTACGCGTGGGTGCCGGTGCTCGCCCCGCTGGTGGGGGGCCTTTTGGCAGCTTTAGTCCATCTCGGGTTGCGGTAGCGCCCCGTGCTGGATCCGAGACTTCGGTTTCGCGGCGAGCGCCAACAAATCATCGAGTTCCTCCTGAGCAATCAAAGGCGGGTCATCCGTGTACCCGTCGAGAAGCGCCCGGTTTCGGCTTGGGCCAAAAGTATAGAACTCCTTGATTAGGGTCAGGTCTTGCTCCCAAAAGTGTGCCAGGAAGGGACAGCCCCTCGCCGCCGGCAGAACTCGCTCCGAAAGCCACTCCGACAGGGTATCCGAGTGCCCCTTCAGAAAACGGGTCAAGCGGGGCAGACTCTCCGCTGCGATTGCCGGTTCGAGGGGCAAACTCGCCTCCTCCGGCTGCTCCGATCGAAGCAGCAGCAGGGGGATTTCATGCGGGGATGAAGGTTGTCTTTGGGACGCCCAGAGAAGCCGTAGGAGTGTACCTTGAAAAGTGCGCAGGCGATGGATCCCTTTGAAAGCCCCATAGAGGTTTTCGAATGGCTCCGGACTCGAAGTTTTGGTGATGCGCAAGGTCAAGGTCCATTCGGAGTCGCGCACCCCCAGAAAGGCGTAGTGTTCAGGGCGGGTATTGGCGACGTTGAACCTTGGCTTGTGCAGGCGGAGTAGGTAGTTCTCACGCAGCAGGGCCTCCGCAGGTGAAACGCACCTTTCCCAGGTGATGGACCGGACCTGGTGAACCAGCCTTACGGTTTTGCGTGAAGCCCGCTCGGGGTTCAGATTCTTGTAGCTATTGAGGCGGACGCGGAGGTTCCGGCTCTGGCCGACGTAGAGCAGCCTGCCTCCTTCGCCACTCATCAAGTAGACCCCGGGACAAGCGGGAACCTGCTGAAAGAACTCCGATCCCAACCTCTCAAGAAGAGGTTTTCCACAGGGCAATAACCGAAGCTGAACCATGCACCCAACTCACTCAATCCGATACAGGTGCGTTTTCGTGCGCACAATCAGGGATTCGCCCACGACCGCCGGGGTCGCCATCAGGGTTTCCGTGTCGAGCTGATTGCTGGCCAAAACCTTGAACTCCCGGCCCGGAGCCAGAACCGTGGTTAGGCCTTTGTCGTTGAAGAAGTAGAGTCGGCCATTCCCGTAAATGGGGGACGCCGAGTGGCGCCCAGGCAGGCGTTCCCGCCAGACGACGGTTCCGGTTTTCGCCTCCAGACAGAGGCCGTACCCTTGGGCATTGACAGCGTAGAGAAGGTCCTCCACCAGGATCAAAGACACGGTAGACGGCATGTCCTTGGCGACTTTCCAGGCGACGTGGGTGTCGGTCACATCCCCCTTTCCGTCTGGCCGCACCGCCCACAACTCCGGGCGCTCGTAGTCGGTGATCACGTAAAGTAGCCCGTTGGCAAAGAGAGGACGCGGAGTGATGGACCATCCTTGGTAACGGGCTTTCCACAGCTCCTTACCGGTCAACGGATCATAGGACATCATGGCCTTGGCTCCGGGGCTGAAGAGTTGGGTCTGACCTCCTGCCTCCAAAATAATGGGGGTGGAAAAAGCCTTGCGCATGTTGGAGGAGATCTGGCTGAAATCGACGGAGCGGTCGGTCTTCCACGCGGTCTTGCCAGTGGACTTGTCCAGGGCTACCACGTACTGCACATCGCGACCGTCGACGTTGAAGATCAGCAGGTTTCCGTGGAGGATCGGCGAAGCGCCCGGGCCTTCGTGGTGGTCACAGTTGAGATCGCGGCGGGTCCAGAGCACCTTTCCGCTCTGCGTATCCAGGCACGCCGTACCGTACGTTCCGTAATGAACATAGACGCGTCCGGGCTCGATGACCGAGGTGGGAGAAGCATAGCTATTGACCGACGCTACATGCTCTGGATTTTCGGTGTCGAACACCTTGACGTCGTGAACGATCTTGCCGGTATCGGCATTGACGCACACCGCGAACTGCTGTTTTCCATCCTCGGTGGCCGTGGTGACCCAGATCTTTTTCTCCCACACGACCGGCGATGACCATCCGAGGCCGTGAATCGGCTGTTTCCAGGTGATGTGGTTGGTCTCGCTCCAGGTCAGCGGTAGGCGTTTGGTGTCAGTATGGCCATCACGGCGGGGTCCGCGAAATTCCGGCCAGTTGTCTCCCGCCTGGAGGATCGCGGCGGAAAGGAACAAGGAGGTGGACCAAACAAGGTGGGTGAGGCGGATCGTGACCATATCCAACCCATACCACTGACCTGATCAGCCGTCACGTTTTCTTCGTGCGGAGAAAACGAGGGCTCAGTCTGGAAAGTGCCTCTCCGGCGTCTTGCCTAGACGCCAAAAGCCTTCTTCATCTGGCCGCATACTACCGAGAGCCGCTTCACATCACCGCCATCCACCTCCGCGGTAGCCCAGCCGTGGTAATCAATGTCGGCCAGGGCCTGGCGCACTCGATCCCAGGGAAGGTCGTCGTCGGCACCCGTGATGTCCACAAAGCTGTTCTTGGCTCGGCTGAAGCCCTTGACGTCAAGCTTGACGCAACGATGGCCGAACGCTCGGATCCATTCGCTCGGTTGGGCGTATTTCCAGTGATTGCCGACGTCGTAGTACATGCCCACCCAAGGGCTCTTGAAACTGTCGACGAACTGGATGAACCGGTCGGGTGACTGATCCGGACCCCGATCGTGGTCGTACATCATCTTGTTCCAGACGTTTTCGATGAGGATGGGTTGCCCCAGGGAGGCGGCTAGGGGGAGCAGGGCCTTGATTTCCTTCCGGGCCCGTTCCACGGTTTCCGCTTCCGGACCGTCATCGGCACTGCCGATGACAATGAGCACTCCGCTGCCGCCGGCGGCGTGGGAGAGGCGCAGGCAATGTTCGATATTCGCGCGGCTCTTGGCGCGGTCTTCTGCCTTGGGGCTCGTGAGGCGTTTGCCCCAGTGCTCATGGTTGATGGCATTGTGCACGAACACACCCGATTCCCGCACCGCTTCACGGGCCTGTTCCACGGTGAAATCACCCGCTTCATCGAAGTCGACTCCGTCAAACCCGGCTTCGCCGGCCATGCGCAACCGTTCCGCCAGAGTGAGTTTCTTCCCTCCGGACTCCTTGGTGATCATCCCGAGTTTGCAGGCGAGCAGTAGGCTCTTCCCGGCGGGTGGGGTGATCGCACGGGTGGGAGCGCTGGCAGGTTCGGCCGCAGGTAGGCTGGTGGTGGCGGTGGCGAGGACTGCGGTGGTCACAGCAGCTCGGCTGAAGAAACTTCGACGATTCAAGCTCTGATTCTCGGTAGTCATAAGATCGCAATTACCGTATCCCCGGTGCATGGGTCTGTCCAGCGGGGTGTTGGAGTACTTTGCGTGTGGCGAGGTCGAGCAAGACGGGGAGGGAGAAAGCGGCATCTGGGGGCGCCCTCCCTACCAAGGGAGGGGGGGAAGGTGGTTAGTTGGTAGGGACATCGCGCCGCGATGTCCGAGGGTGCGGACGGCCCGGCGGTCCGTCCCTAGTGCGCTTGGGAGTAAGCGTGCACA
>CAYPNF010000119.1:0-6042 GCA_964411985.1 uncultured Verrucomicrobiota bacterium | reverse complement strand
GGTACGTTCGCGCGGAGCATCGAGGACCGGGGTGGCACTGATAGTGACGCCCAGGTCGACCTTTCGCGCCACCCGAAATGTATCCCCCGATGGCACTACGGAGATGATGCCCTGTTCCGAGCTTAGGAGCAATTCCGCATGTCCCTCGGAGACAGCGACCACCGGCGACGCAAGGTACTGGCCACTCGCTTCCAGTCGTTCCTGATAGATCATTCGTCCGGTTGAAGCCTCTAGGCAGGTCAGAATACCCCCATCCCGGACGATGTAGAGGCGACCCTCGTGGACCACAGGAGAAGGAACCTCGGACGCCCCTTTGCGGTTCTCCCAAACCACTTTGGATGTGGCATCGCCGGTCGCCCCTGGGCCCACGGCAATGATTCGACTCTTTGGTTGAGCCGCCAAATACGAGTCGAGCGAACCTTCCCACTCTTCCTGGGTGATGCCGCCATCGTGATTGACGTCATAGTCGTCGAATTCATCCACCACGGGGAAGAAAGTGCTTGGAGCCTCGGCTGAGGCTATGGTACGCCCTTCCCAACCAACGGTTCGAGGCAATTCGGCACGCTGGATCTTGCCGTCACCGTTGGTATCGTAGCGAGCCACATCCTTCCACCGAGGAATCGAACCAAACTCGGCTGAGCTTCCTAAGCCTACCGCATCGACAATAAGCAAACGGTCATGGATCACGGGCACAGTGACCGCATTGTCGGGAAACCCGCCTAGCCACCAGATTATGCTCCCCGTCGCTGGTTCGAAAGCTTCGAGCCGCTTGCTGGCTAGAACCACCAGTTCCTCCCCTCGGGGGGTCGCCCAGATCACCGGCGTGGACCATCCGCAATCGGCGTGCGGACGAGCCTTCTGCCAGACGGTCTGTCCATTGTTGGGATCCACCGCCAGCATGAATGACTTTCCGACTGCGCAATCCACCAGTTGTATGAGCCGACCCGAGGCGAGGATCGGAGAACTGGCGGTACCGTTCCGGTTGGTGTTGACCGTCAACGGCTTCTGCCAAAGTTCCCGTCCTTGAATATCGTAGGCGATGAGCCCGAAGGAACCGAAGTAAGCGAAAACACGGGAACCATCGCTCACCGGTGTCGGCGCGGCTAATCTTCCAGGTGAGAGAGCGGGTTCCAGGCGCGTTGTCGGTGCCGCTCGAGTCCACCGGACTGAGCCATCTTTCGGATCGAGGCAAATGGTTTGAAGCCGCCCTCCCTCATTCGCAGTGATAACGAGAGCTCCGTCCCGGAGAACGATGGGCGAGGAATTGCCCGGAGGCACGGACACCTTCCAGACAACCTGCCGCTGGAGGTCTAGCTCGACCGGGAATGATCGCGCTCGAGCCACACCTTGACCGTTTGGGCCCCGGAATTGACTCCAATCCTGAGCTTGTAGCATGGGATGCTCCGCTTGCTTAGTCTGGCCTGGACCGGTCTCCCCCCGGAGGCAGGAACACGCCAAGAGAGCCAGACCCATCCCGACGGAAAGGCGACCTAGGTTCAGAAAACAACTCTCTCTCATCACAGGAGTCATTGTATGGACCGTATCCGGGGACGCAAGGCGCCAGATCGTGAGCCAGCCAAACGAACCGGGCGAATGAGGCGCACGGTTGTTTGGCGGGACCCCGGAAACTTGCACGGCCTCCGAATTGCTGAGCCACGAGGCCGTTGCCAGAACAGCCTCGTTCCGAAATGCCCCGGCACTCGCAACGAACCTGAGAAGAATGTTCGACACATGCGGTATGCTGTAGGACCGACCGAAAAAAGAACCCATGGAATGCACCCCCGGCCTAATCTCCGAGGCCGCCCTCGCCTCCACCCAAGCTCGCTCCCCATTCCCACGCTAGGCCCGTCACCCCACCTTCTCGCGGTCGTCCGTTAAGCCCCTTCCACCCTCACCGACCCACCGCCACCGTCACGTTTGGCACCGCCTGGCTTCCATCTCCACCTTTCCTTCCCATCCTTCCCGGCAACCACCTTCCCGGGCGTCGTTCTCGTATTCCCCTATTGCCTTCCATCGCCCTCCCTTGGACCGTACTCCGGCTCGCTCCGCGCAGGGCCCTGCGCCAGCTCAAAGCTGGCACTGCCCTGCTCTGCTCCGCTTCGCCTCACTCCTGGTCCATCCGGGCTACCGTTGTGGCGCTCTTTCCGGATCGTTGTTTCTCAGTCCTGTGGTGAAGAAACAAACGCCCCGGAAAGGGGCACAACCTAGAAAGGCAAAACAAGATGAATACCACGACAACTCCCACCTCAGCGAAGGTCCCACCTGCCCATCAGATTCTGATCGGATCGATCAAGGCGGCAATCTGGAAGAATACCACCGACAAGGGTGACCAGTTCAACGTGACGGTCAGCCGGATCTACAAGGATGGCGAGACTTGGAAGTCGACCAACTCCTTCGGCAAGGACGACCTCCTGGCCCTGGCGAAGGTGGCCGACAAGGCCCACGACTGGGTGTGCGAGCAGAAGTAGGCGAGGTCGCCTGGGGAGGGGGCCAGGGAGGCCTGGCCCTTCCTGCTCTTCAGTGCACGCTGGAGTATCAGCTCGCCATCGACAGCTTCAGTTCGAGATGGTGGAATCACCAACTGATACCAGGGAAGGCCGGCCCGGAATACTCAACTGGCGCACCCACTTCAGAGCATCCGACCTCAACCAAGCAACCCGAACCCGGAGGTGCGAGATTCGTCGCAATTGTTTCGCGGTGTTCTCTGCTTGCCACCAACTCAGGCTAAGGGCATAAGGAACATGCAAATAGTCGTTCCTACAATTCAGTTGCCCCACCCTGTTGGTGGGGCTTTTGTTTCATGCCCCAGGGAAGGGAACCCGTGCAGGTCGCCACTTCCATCCTCCCACACAGGGGGCACCAGGCCGACCATCACGCGATGGATTCCAGGATGAGTTCGAGACGGTCACCTTTCCCTCGCCTCACTGGGCGCTCTACCCGTGCTCATCCAGCCCATGAGAGTTGGGCAATGGGTGCCAACGAGGAGCCGTGCCAGCCCCTCCCTATTCTACAGAGGAAGAAGACCATAAACGGGAAGTCAGGAAAACCCTCGGCTAAATGTCAGGTTTTTACTAATCCAACGGTCAGGATTGATTCACAGGAACCAGCCCATCTTTCGGGTCTGAGAAGATGAGGAACTGGCCGGTGCTCGGCCGAGGCAAGTACAGCGCCATGCCGAAGCTGGAATCTGCTTCTCAACGAAGGGGCCAATCGGGATAGTGGCGGTCATGCGATATGGATTCCTTTGGCTGGCGGGCGCTGATGGGTTGAGCGCGGTAATGGAAAGCCAGGAGTTGTTGTATCGCTTTGAGTCGAACCTCAGAATGCGCATGTACGCCGACATGCTTAACTTGGATCACGCTCAGTATGCCCTGCGAGGGCGAAGAGTGGAGAGAGCGCGACCGGCCGGCAACGGAGGAAGAGAATGAAAAGCGAGAAGAGTGGACGCAAACCGGCGAACGAGCTGGGGCCCCAGGGCGAGGCCATCCTGCAGGGGATCGAGGAACGGCACCGAACCGTTCTCCAAACCGCCATGGACGGTTTCTGGCTGGTCGACAAGGGGGGACGTCTGCTGGAGGTCAATGAGACGTATTGCCGGATGAGCGGTTATACGGCGGAAGAGCTTCTGACCTTGCGCATCTGCAACCTGGAGGCGGTCGAAACCGAGGATGAAACAGTCACCCGCATCCGAAAGATCCTGAGGCATGGCCAGGATCGCTTTGAGTCGAGGCACCGGCGTAAGGATGGGACTCTTTTTGACGTCGAGGTGAGCGCCCAGGAGTGTCCATCAAAAGAAGGGAGAGTTGTGGCGTTTCTCCGTGACATCACGGAGCGCAAACGGGCGGAAAACGCAATGCGGGAAACCGCCATTCTACTTCAAGAATCGCAGATCATCGCGGGCTTAGGCAGTTATGTATTGGACGTCCCTGCCGGGTTGTGGAGAAGTTCGGAAGTGCTTGATAAGCTGTTCGGGATAGACGAAGCCTATGAACGCTCTGTGGAGGGGTGGCTTGCCCTGGTTCATCCCGACGACCGCACCATGATGCTCGAGCACTTCAGAAACGAAGTTCTTGGCCAGCGGCGGGCGTTCAACAAGGAATACCGCATCGTTCGCAATCATGACCAAGCCGAGCGATGGGTCCACGGATTAGGCAAGCTTGAATTGGACTCGCAAGGGCACCCTCTGAGGATGTACGGCACGATCCAAGACATCACTGAGCGAAAGAGGGCGGAGGAGGAGCTTCACCGAAGCGAAGCGAGTTTGGCGGAAGCACAGCGTCTGGCCCATCTTGGAAGCTGGGAATGGTCCATTGAGAGCAACGAAGCCCTCTGGTCGGAGGAGACCTACCGGCTCTTTGGACTGACACGGGCCAAACTCGACGATCACCGCGAAAGTTTCCTCGACCTGATCGTTCCTGAGGATCGGGCCAGAGTGGATCAAGCATTGAGCGACGCTCTCAGTGGGGCGCAGGAATATGATCTGGATTATCGGGTCAAATTGCCGACTGGAACCGAAAAGGTCCTTCATGCCCGGGCGCAGGTGATCCGAAACAGCGAGGGCAAGCCCACGCTCATGCGGGGTACTGTGCAAGACATCACCGAGCGCAAGCGCGCCGAGGAGGAGCACCGGGAAACCGAACAACGCTTCACCAAGGCCTTCGAATACGCCTCTATTGGCATGGCATTGATATCCCCGGAGGGCCACTGGATCAGGGTGAACCGGGCGATCTGCCAGATGCTCGGCCGATCAGCAGCCGAACTGTTGGCCACCACCTTTCAAGCGATCACACATCCCGATGATTTGGATGCGGACCTGGCCCAAGTGCGGCAGATGTTGCGTGGAGACATTTCGACCTACCAGATGGAGAAGCGCTACTTCCACAAGTCAGGCGCCATCGTCTGGGCGCTGCTGAGTGTGTCTTTGGTCAAGGACGAACAAGGCACGCCGCGGCATTTCATTTCACAAGTGGTGGACATTACCGAGCGCAAGCGGGCAGAGGAGGCACTCCAGGAGAGCCAACAACGCCTCGAACTGGCCACCAATTCCGCCGGGCTGGGCATCTGGGACTGGGACATACCTCGCAACAGGCTGATCTGGAACGACCAAATGTTCCGGCTCTATGGGATAACCGAGAGGCCTGAAACATATGGGGTCGAGATTTGGCAAAGGGGCCTCCATCCTGAGGACGTGGCGCGAGCCTGGGCCGCCTGCCAGGCGGCCATTAGCGGCGAAAAGGACTACGACATCGGGTTCCGGGTGAGGCATCCTGATGGAGCGATCCGCTATATCCAGGCGAACGGTTTGGTGTTGCGGGACGGCGCCGGAAACCCGGTCCGGATGCTGGGTGTTAACATGGACGTTACCGAGCGCAAGCTGGCGGAGGCGGCGCTCAGGGCGAGCGAGGATCGGTTCCGAACGGTGGCCGACTACACTTTCGACTGGGAAACCTGGATCCAACCCGACGGTCAGCTCGAATACGTTTCTCCTTCGTGTTTCCGTATCACCGGCTTCCCCAAAGATGAATTTCTGAAAGATCCCGGTTTGATGCTCAGAATCATCCATCCAGAGGACCGGGCCAAATTCGCCAACCATCTCTGTGATCTAGGCGGGCCCCCGGCGGAGTTGGACTTCCGCATCATCACTCGGACGGGCGAATCTCGTTGGATGAGCCATGCCTGCCAACAGGTGTTCGGCAAGGATGGACGTGACCTCGGTCGTCGGGCTAGTAATCGCGACATCACTGACCGGAAGCTGGCTGAACTCGCCTTCTCCCGAAGCCAGCAGGAACTTCAGGCCATTTATGACAGCAGTCCAATCATGATGTGTCTGGTGAACCGGCATGGGAAGGTGGAGCAGATGAACCGCACCATGCTTGAATTTGTGGGAGGTGAAACATTGCCGGACGGTCAACGATTCCCGGGAGACCTCCTCGGTTGTGTCAACGCTCTCGATGATCCACGAGGGTGCAACTTTGGAACTCAGTGCGAAACGTGCCCCTTGCGCCTGGCCATGGCGCAGACCTTCGAGACAGGCCATCCGTG
>CAYPNF010000118.1:0-6437 GCA_964411985.1 uncultured Verrucomicrobiota bacterium | reverse complement strand
GCGATGCCCGCCGCCCGGACACCGCGACGACACCACCACGTCTGGAGCTCGCGCTATTTGTAGAAGCCGACGCCGCAGACCAGATCGCCAATCCGGATGATGTAGCTCTCCTTGGCGACCGGCTGGCTCTCGCCGGGGCGCGGGAAGGTGTAGGACACGGTGGTTATCCGCCCCTCACGGGCGCTGCTCATGATCTCCTTGCCACCACCGAAAACGCGACAGGTATACTTGCCTGCGTCCGCCAGAACGCTAATGGGGATGCTGAGTTTGGCACCTACTTGGCGCGGCACGGCGGTGCCATTCTTGCGCCATTCATAGTGCACAGGGTCGCCCGTTGCCACCACGCTAATCTCCAGCGGCATCGATGCCGTGATGGCCTTCGTTGCGGGAGGTTGGGTGGTGATCGCCACCGGAGTCGGCGTGTAAGCCACAAAGTTGGTAACCACGGCAACGGCGACACCAGAACCATTATGGCCGGTCACAGCGATGCCGAGATTGATTTTGGCAGGCCAAGCGTTGGTGAAATAGGCCTGTGCGGGACTGTCTGTACCCGAGGGCCATGAGGCTGCCGTGTCCCAACCTTGGGGATCATACGGGTTGTACATGTGCCAGGCTTTGCCGTCATCGCTAGTGTACATGTAGAACACACTACCTACACGTTCCATGCGGAGCCAGACGTTGGGGAAAGTCGGAGGATAAGCCGGGTTGGGGGTGGTCCAACTGGAAACACCGGTCCAGGCATTACCGTCCGCATCCGTTCCTTCGCCCGCTCGGTGAGCGCGCCATTGTGGCCCACGATTATTCACGCCCGCAGGAATGACGGTCGCGGTTTCGGGATCGATCATGGCGTTGTCGGAAGCAGGCCGGTTGACCATGTTGGAGATGTGGGGGTCGTCACCAGCAGGATCCGCCGTGGGATCGAGAGGCAGCCGCGCCATCAGCTCTGCCTTGGACCACCCGCCGTCACCGGAGTTGCCGGTGAGACTGAGGACCTGGATGACATAGTCGAAGTCGCCCGTCACCGGGATATAGGCGTAGTGGAAGCTATCAGCAGCATTCCAGATATCGTCGCCGCCTCCTGTCACCGTGATCTTTCCACTCGCTACATCCATGGAACCTGGAAGTCCGGGTGTACCAACGTCCGTGCTCTTGAGCCCTGTCGGCTGCGCTAGCGCGGAGTAGGCAGCGATGACTGCCATCGCTCCCCCTATCGAGACCGCCCTACGTATTACATTCTGCATATGGTTTCTTAAGTTTCTGCCAACTACCCAACCGTTCCAAGCACCCCTCAGGCACCCACCAAAGGAGGATCAACCTCTCACAGGCCGAAATTGCCAGTCGCCAAGCAGCTTGGAGAACGGTTGGTTTTGAATCAGATTCGATGCTGGCAGGCCTTTCGAACAATTAGCAATTGTATACTTGGAAAATACGTAAATATTTGGGGGTACGTATCTTATAAAAAGAACGGAAAGCCTGTAATCCTGCTGTTCCGTGACCTAATTGCACTCGACGTCTTGGGCCAGCCAGACCAAGCTAGACGGGAGTATGAAATGGCTGTTTCGCTGTTTTTCTGCAGCTTCCCGGCACAGAACCGCCACTGGGCTGTGGAGAGGAGCCGCGTGGGGGCTCGGGATTTGCTGCCTGCTTCTCACCAGGCCAGTGGGGGCGGAGGTGCCGTTTCCCGAATTCAAGCCCCATGAAGGCCGAGACTATCTCCATACGGTTATTCAAACCATTGAAACACAAACAAATACGACCGGTGCAATCCTCTTTAGTCTCGCCCGGATCCGCGGGCAGCTAGGGGAGAGCGAGGAGGCGGAGAGATGGGCTCGAAAGGCGATGCTGCAGGGTCCCAAACGATCTGACGTCCAACTCTTTCTTGCAGAGATGTTTATAAAGCAGGATCGTATGGAGGAGGCGGCCAGGTTCTTGCGTGGGGCTCTGGAACTTCAATCCGAGTTCCCAGGAGCGCAGTGTTCGTTGGGGATGGTGCTCGACCGTCTTGGCGACCGGAAGGGAGCTAAGAAAGCCTTTCAGACTGCGATATGGCAGGCTCCCAAGGACGCCCTGCCACGGCTGCTTCTGGGGCGCTTGTTGAGCGATGATGGGCAGGCGCAGGATGCCGTGCGCATCCTGCAGGAGGCATGTCAACTTGACCCGAAATTGGCGGGGGCTTTCTACGCCCTTTCCCAAGCCCAGAGCCAGATTGGGGAAGCGGCCTCTGCCCAAGAGTCCATGGCGACCTTCCACGCCCTCAAGCGGCAGGAGAAAGCGGAGTTGGACAGCCGCAACTCGAGCTATGACGACGAGAAATTCATGCGGGCGCTGACAGCTGGTTTTCACCGGGAAACAGCTGGGCTTTACCTTCGGCAAAACCAAAGTGCTCTGGCGGAAGCGCACTTGCGCCAGTCTGTGCGGATCGCACCGGCAGACCCCCTCGCCCATGAAGCTTTGGCTCATCTGCTGGTGGGGGCGGGCCGCCTCCGAGAAGCGCGGAGCGAGTATGAAGCCCTGGTGGTTCTGCGGTCGGAGAGGGCAGCCTACTGGGTGAACCTGGGTATACTTCAATCGGAGCTCAAGGAATACGGTGCAGCGGAGAAGTCGATGGGACGCGCGCTGGAACTCGATTCCAAGCAAACCGTGGCGATGTTTCACCTCGCACGCTGCTACTTGAGCACACGAACCGAGTTACCCAAGGCGCTGCAAATCTCCCAGCAGTTGGTGGCGCTTGCACCTACGGCGGCCCATTACGATTTGCTGGGATGGGCTTTCTACGCCAATGGGCAGACCAACGCTGCCCTCGCCGCCACCTCTCAGGCTGTCGAGCGGGACCCCACCAACACCGTGTACCGCCAGCGCCAAAGACGACTCCACCCCCCTCCGTGAACTCCCCCAGACCAATTCGTTCTTGGCCTACACTAGGGTGGCTCACCGGCATCCTGCTGACCCTGCCCTGCTCGCAGAGCGCCACACCGATCCGGTTCCGAGACGCCACCGAGGCCGCAGGTATTCGCTTCGTGCACACCGACGGCGGTTCCGGCCGACGCTACTTTGTAGAAACCGTGGCTTCCGGACTGGGCTTGATTGACTACGATGGGGACGGGCAGCTGGACCTCCTCTTTCTGAACGGATCTCCGCTGCCAGGAGCAGCTCCAAAGTCCCCCCCGCCGACCCATGAACTGTATAGGAACAACGGGGACGGTACCTTCATGAACGTGACCTCACAAAGTGGCTTGGGAGGAATGCCAGGATATGGCATGGGCTGCGCCGTGGCCGACTATGACAACGACGGTCACGAGGACATCTTCATCAGCCAGTTTGGAGCGCATCGATTGCTCCAGAACAGCGGCGTTGGCACCTTTACCGATGTGACGGCAAAGGCTGGCTTGACGGGGGCTTCCCTCGGCGCCAACTGCGTCGGAGCCGGGTGCGCTTTCCTGGATTATAACCGCGACGGGAAACTCGACCTGTTCGTGGGCAACTACGTGGAGTTCGATATCACGAACGCCAAACCTTGCCTCCAAGCCAACGTACCGGTCTATTGCAGCCCGCGCTCGTACCCGATGGCCCCTAATCGACTCTTCCGCAACAACGGCGATGGGACCTTTGCCGATGTCAGCGCGGCCTCCGGCATCGGCCGCCACAAAGGCTATGCCATGGGAATTGTCTGTGGGGATTTCGACGGGGACGGTTGGCCGGACATTTACGTGGGCAACGATGTGATGGAAAACTACCTCTTCCGAAACAAAAGGGACGGAACGTTTGAGGAGATCGGGCTGGTGGCGGGGGTGGCGGTGGACCAGTACGGAGAGCCACAGGGTACCATGGGCTGCAACGCCGGAGACTATGACGGAGATGGTCTCTTCGATATCATCGTCACCGACTACCAGAACCAGGTCAACACGCTCTACCGCAATCTGGGGATCCGACATGGCAACCTGCAATTCAAAGACGTGACGGTGGAGACCGGCGCCGGAGCGGGGTCGCGGCCCCTGGTGACCTGGGGCTGCGGGCTCGTGGATTTTGACAACGATGGAGTGCAAGAACTGTTCACAGCAGCAGGTCATCTGCAGGATAGCGTGGAGCAGTACGACCGGAACACCACCTACAAACAGCGGAGTCTGCTCTTGCAGCAGCGAGGCGGCCGATTCGTCGAGGTGGGTGGGGAAATTGGCGGACCCCTGGGCGAGCCACGGAGCAGCCGCGGCGCGGTCTTCGGGGATCTCAACAACGATGGAAAGACCGATGTGGTGATCCTGAATGCACGGACCAAGCCGACCCTCATGCTCAATGAATCTGTCACCAAGAATCACTGGGTACTACTCAAGCTGGTCGGCACGAAAAGCAACCGGTCTGCCGTAGGAGCGGTGGCACGGGTCAGTGCGGGGGGGCTTACGCAGGTGGACGAGGTGCGCGCAGGACGTGGCTACCAGAGCGCCGAAGATCTCCGGCTGCACTTCGGGTTGGGGACAAATACGGTGGTAGATCGCTTGGTGGTCTGCTGGCCCAGCGGCCTGGAGGAGGTCCGTACGAACCTCACCGCCGACCGCGTGCTACGCCTGACGGAGGGTGAAGGGGAGGCAGTCCCGGCCTCCCAACCTTCGTCGCCGCCTTGATCGCAGCGTTTGGCGACCCACCCTGTCTGTTCACTTGAGCCCCAGGGGGTAACTCCAGTACCCTGAATGGGTGCAGCCGAAACCGAAACGCCGAATAGCAACCGCAGCGCCGGTGACTGAACGGTCCTCTCCGGAGGCAACCTCGGCCAACAGAACGCGGTGGTTCCGACTGCTGGCGGCCTTGGGAGTCCCGGCAGTTTGCCTTTTGTGTTGCGAGATCCTCTTCCGGACTTTGGGTCTTGGATATCCCACTCAGTTTCTGCTCGAGCAAACTCGCGAAGGAAAACGCTACTTAATCGACAACAAGGACTTTGCCAGACGCTTTTTTCCCGAGCGACTCCTCCGTTTCCCAAGGTCCATCAACCTTCCGCAGCCAAAATCACCGGAAACTGTACGGGTGTTTGTCCTAGGGGAGTCTGCAGCCATGGGGGATCCCGACCCCCCGTTTGGCCTGCCGCGCATGCTCCAGGCGGTTCTGAGCCAGAGGTTCCCGGCCAGTCGGATCGAAGTGGTGAACGCCGCCATGGTGGCCATCAACTCGCACGTAATCCTCCCCATCGCGAAAGATTGCGCGACCCGCCAAGGTGACCTCTGGGTGGTCTACATGGGAAACAACGAGATGATCGGCCCGTTTGGATCGGTGACGGTGCTAGGGGCGCAGGCCCCGCCGCTGTGGATGATCCGTGCCGTATTGAGCCTGAAAACCGCCCGGCTTCTGCAGGTGGCTGACCTGGCCTGGCAAAGACTCAACCAACCCGATCCAACCCGGTCTGAATGGGGCGGAATGACGATGTGGTGGGGCCAAGGGGTGGCCCAGGATGATCCGAAAACGGCGCGCGTTTACGCGAACTTCCGCCAGAACCTGGCTGGGATTCTCAAGGCGGCACGCGAAGCAGGGGTCCCGGTGCTGCTGTGCACGGTGGCTACCAATACGAAAGACTGCGCTCCCTTTGCCTCAATGCACCGGAAGGGATTGATCCCGGGGCAACTGGCCGAGTGGGAGGCCAGCTTCAACCGGGGCAAGGTGCTCCAAGCCGAAGGGAAACCTCAGGAGGCAGCTGCCGCTTATGCGGAGGCAGCGAAGATCGATTCCGAGTACGCCGAACTGATGTTCCGTCAGGCCCAATGCCTGCTAGCCGCAAACCGGCTGGAAGAAGCCAAAGACCTATTTCGTCGAGCGAGGGACGCCGACGCACTGCAGTTTCGCACCGATACCCGGATCAACGAGATCATCCGCGAGATGGCAGCTGCGGAGGCTGGACGAGGAGTGGAATTGCTCGACGCGGAGCGGCTTTTGGCCGAAGCCAGCCCTCAGGGACTCCCAGGACAGGCTTTGTTCTACGAACACGTGCACTTGACGCCCGAGGGCAACTACCAGCTCACACGGTCCATCGCCGAGCGAGCCGAGAAGATGCTGGCGACGAAACAGACAAAGCCGCCGAATACATTGCGGACGAAAATGCATCATACAACGAATTTTCCACTGAAGCCGAAGCCGTCGAGGCTTGGATTGAAGATTCGCTCAATAATCAAGACGGCTATTTCGTCAAATTCAATATCAACGAAAATCTGGCCCAAAGAATTTCCGAATGGACAGGTCACGAAATGCCGTCCGAAGCCGTTGAAAATCTCGTTTGGGCTTTCTCGATGGACGCCGGACTGTTTGAAACTTTCACGAAAGAAGTAAAACGCCGCGCTGATGAAACCCGCCGCGAACGCGCTGAAATCGAAAAGGAGAGCAACTAATGAAAAATCCGACTCTCGATTACTTACGCGCCGTCTCTTCTATGACGGCGCATCTCAAGCCGAAAGATATGTTTT
>CAYPNF010000117.1:0-6882 GCA_964411985.1 uncultured Verrucomicrobiota bacterium | reverse complement strand
GTCGCGCGGAATTGGACGGTGGCCCCCAGGCTCACTGTTTGGTTGGTGGGTTGGAGGGTGAATGCCACGGGGACTAGGATCAGCCTGGCCACCTGGCTGGTAACCGAGTTGCCCGCCCTGTTGCCGACAATGACCCGGTAGTCGCCGGCCTGCTCGGCAGCGACGTCGTACAACCTGAGCTGAGCAGCAGTGTAGTTATCCAGGTTGGTAAATGTGCCAGGCGCACTGAGGTCGTTACGCTGCCATTGGTAGATCAGGCCTGTATTCGTGGAGGTAGCGGTCACCTTAAAGGTGGCGGTACCCCCAAAGCTGACGGTTTGATCGGTTGGCTGGATGGTGATCACCGGATCCTCGGCCAGAGCGAGGTGGGTCAGGCCAAGCCAAAGGGTCAGAATGGCCCACTGAAGAACGGGCAGCCTAGTTCTTATTGAATTTTGCATAAACGGATGGGTATGGGGTTTTGGAATGGTTCGTCATGACAATGGGTGCTTTCATAAAGAGGGATACGGGATCTGCTTCGGGTTGTTACCCAACTGTTGCACATTTCTTTCTTGAGGTTATTTCGACGGCGCCAGCCGTGGAGCCTCTCCAGCGTGTATAGCCTGTGCTGATAGCAACTTACGTGATCTGTGAATTTCAGGGACGCTCGCCAACTAGCGATTGCACGGACAGCCGCGTGTTTGCCGATCTGGCTTTTTGTCATTATGGACGTGGTCCTTTCCCTTCAGGACCGGTCTCGCCACTCGTCCCACCTGTGTACCACCGCAAATCCCGCGCGACGTTAACAACGAAATTGAAAAATCTTTCCGTGGCGCCGAATCAGCTGGCAAATAATGACTACCAGCAGAAATCCCTCCCAAGGTGCAGTTCATCCCTCCATCACGCGATGGCCCCTGAACACCGATCTCCAGACCGGTCCAACTCCGTAATGGGCGTCTTCTCAAAAAGGGAAAGACTCAGAATCTGTAGAATGGTGTAAGGGCTAGCCGAGAGGCACAGCCGCTACCTGAGGATGACAACCAGGACATACACGGAAATGGCGGTCCAGACTTGGATGCGTACGGCATTTTCGGAAGTGCCGTAAAACGCTTTGATACGGCCAGCAGGGTGTGCAGCTTGATGGCCGCTTTGTGCCACCGGGACTTGGCCCACGGAAACAAAGACAGACACAACTCGATCGTGGTCGAGTCCAGGGCGTAGGCCGCTTGTTGAAGTTCGGCCCCGAAGGGTTCGTCGGCGTAGAGCGCCGTCGCCTCTTGGATCAGGACATGGGCGAAATCCGAGAAGATGCGCCAGTCGCGCTTCTCGTTGGCATCGGCCAGGGTGCTGCGGGGGGTGGGTTGGCCAATGCCACTGTGGTAGAGCTTGGAGCCCAAAGCCCGCAGACAGGTTTCGATGTCGCGCAAGCTCTCCCGGTAAGTGAGCTGGGCGAAGGCCAACACGAGGAAATGCTCGTAGGTGGGCAGTGTGCGCACATGTTTGTTGCCTGCGTAGCGGCGGACACACTTGTCGAAAGTGCGCTTGGGCAGTTCGTCCATCAGTTGGGCGAAGACGGTTCGGCCTTGATTCATAGTTGGTTGTTGCCGCGAAAACGCGGACAACCACACTGCAAAATGGCCTTCCAAAAATGAAATCGAAACCAATCATGAGAAGCGTTTTAGCCCCGTTCCATCGATGGATTCTCAACTTTCGTTCATATTAAACCGGACACTAGTGCGAAGAAATATCAAACCACGCTCGCCGAGAAAACTCGCCGCTACCAGGAGTTCCTGGCCGATCCCTCCCTCATTTGGCGTCGCTTTTTGGACGGGCACAAAAAGCGCTGCAAGTCCAACCGGGAAAAATATCCCGACCACTGTGATCCCGAGGATCAGGACCCAATCGACGTGTTTGGTGAGCTGGACCCCAGCCAACACCATCCGCCCCAGCGGCCGATGAGGGACCAAGATGTGGGGTGAGGAATTTCCGGGGCGTCCGACCGGCTTGGCTGGGGCCACGGGGAGTGAGGGCCCGTCCCTCCGGTCGGCGGATGGGCAACACGCTCTCAGCGCCAAGAACGGGCCCGGTAAATGCCCGTCCCGGCATCCATGAAATCGCAAGTGGAAGATGGCCCCCAATTGGTGAAAACTGGCACCCAAGTCCGGAGGTCTTCCGACTTGTCGATCACCGACGCTCTTGGCGGGTTGCTTTGTACGGATAAAGACACCTTCGAATTCCCTAACAGGACTGGACTGGCCAGTCGTAGCATTCCCGTGCCGCGAATCCAAGTGAGGGTCGATGGCGTGGACTTGGTGGCAGAGATCACACCTCCGTCCTCAGCAATCAGGAGGGGTGCGGAGAATAGAATTGGGCCCTGGAGCTGTGAATCAAGCCTACCGTCTCTGAGGACACGAGCCAACCCGGATCCAGAGACCAGCACACTACTGTCTGGCTGGGGGACCAACGTATCAACACCACCAGGCAACTTCACGCTGAACCCCCTTTCGCGCATCCGCCACCGCTCTACCCCTCAAAAGATCTCCTTAAGGTCTCCACAGTCCACTTTGATAGTTTGCGGTGATGCCGCGCATCGGATCTGCGGGATCGTGCTTAGGCTCCTTGGCGTCCGGAATCATGAGCCCTCGTCCAGATCCGGGTTGGTGCTTGACCCGGGTTTGGACCTAACCCTTCGGTGCCACAAGTAGTGCCAAATGCAGACGAGAAAAGCGGGCTGTGACCGAAGAAAGCTTCAACACATCCTGACGTGTCACCACACAGCTGACGAACTTGGGTTAAAGTCGGACTGACGCACAACCGTCCATTCAGAGGCTGGAGGAGTCTGGAGAGTGGTGTTCAGGTGATGCTTGAAGCAGGCCAGGACTGCAGCTTAAAGGGAATCTCCGCTGGCGACCATTATTCGGCCGCCAACGAGCCGCCAGATTTCCCGTTGTACATAGTAGGACCCTATATGAATCGGTCCTAGGCAGGACGAGCAAGCTCAGGATGACAAAACGCGACATCGCGGGGTTTGGGTCCCCGTATTCACCACTTGTAAATCGGCCCAGTTGAGCGATTGTGTTGTGAACAATCACCACCGTCCCGGGGCACTGGTTTCCATTACATCGGCCGACGCCCCGTGAGTTGGGAACAGAAAAGCTGGAGTGACACACAGCCTCCCAGTGCGCTGGCGCGGTCTGGAGGCTGGGTTTCAGCCTCCGCCCGACAGAGGGCGAACTGCAACCCCCGACTTGGCTTCTCGCAACACCCCAGCACGAAGCCGGAGTTCACAGTAGAACGTCCATGCCATGAACACAAAAACCATTCAACTAGCTCGAGCGATTTTTGTCCTGTTCCTGTCCTCTTCAGCCCCAGCACCACAGCTGAATGCCCAAGCGCCGGCCGAATTGGGGGTTCAACTCTATGCAGGTCTCACAATCACGGGTACGGTCGGCGCCGTATACTCGATTGAGTATGTCAAGGACCTCCAGCAAACTAACAACCCATCCGCCTGGCGCTGCTTGGAGTTCCTGCAATTGCCCTCCAGCCCATATCTATGGGCCGACAAGTCCTCCCCGGCCAATGGTCAGAGGTTCTACCGCGCGGTGGCCTTTGCAGCCCCCACTAACATGGTTTTCATCCCGCCCGGAACGTTCAGAATGAGCAGCCCGACCAACGAAGCCGATCGTATGGACTGGGAAGGCGCCCAAACGCCGATGACAATTGTCCAGGGGTTTTGGATGGGAAAGCACGAAGTGACTCAAGCGGAATATCAGGCGCTGATTGGCAGGAACCCGAGCCGTTTTGTGGGTGATCCCGATCTTCCGGTGGAAACGGTGAATTGGTACGACGCTGTGAATTACGGCGGCAAACTCACGGAACGTGAAATGGCGGAGGGCCGACTTCCCGTCAACTGCCGGTACTCACTGCCAACTGAGGCGCAATGGGAGTATGCGTGTCGAGGCTGGACATCGACGCGGTTCAGCTACGGCGATGACCCTGGGTACACGAACCTTACCAACTACGCATGGTACATGGAGAACAGCCGCGGCACGACGCACCCAGTAGGCAGGAAGATGCCTAACCCGTTTGGGTTATATGACATGCAAGGAAACGTCTTGGAGTGGTGCAAGGACATCTACACAACATACCCGGGTGGTCCGGACGGACCCCTCACAAGCGTCCTGAGCAGGGCAATCCGCGAGGAGCGCTGGTACGCTGCAGGCCGCGGTGGCAGTTGGACGGACCCGGCCAAAAAATGCCGGTCTGCAAGCCTACAGTTCCGTGACGGCCAGGGCGGCTTCAAGAATCCGGACATAGGCTTCCGACTGGTGCTGGTTCCAGGCCAACCGTGAGGGGAGTGTCTGGTCATAAGAGTAGGTCCGACTCTACTCGTGCATCGAATTTGGCGCCCATTACCCCTTGGATGTCAGCGCCGGAGAAAACCTCGGCCGAGGCCGCCATCCCCTCTCAGCCACGGTTCTGGGGATCATGCGCCTCGTCCTGCAAGGAGAGCACCGCGACGGGGCGCGGCGCCAACAACGCAAACGAGATCGAACCTTTCCAACCTTCCGAAGCAAGATGGGACGCAGACGTAGCCGGGTGCTGCGCGTGCTTTGCGGCATCCAAAACCAACTTTAGAGCAGCCCCAGCTTCCGCTGGCGCGGTCCCGCCCTCGAGCTTGTTAGAAAACGTCCAAGAAGTGAGTTACTTCCCTCCGCCCTTCGCCAACAGCGGTTGACTTACCTTATGGTAAATCTTGGGGACGGGAACGTGGCGAGCGGGAAGGAGGAAAGGGGGGGCCCCAAGGTGGCAGCGGTCTGACAGTTGGAAGACTAGGGAATGAACGCACGCTTTATTCTGCTCTTTGTCGACGGCTCCGCTGCGGCAGACGCATGCCAAGGAGACTCGATCCGCGCGGCGACGGTTAAAATCTGATCCATGCTCGTGCCTGCCCCTTGTGAAGGGGCATGCGTGGAGGCGGTGCCACGAGTCGTTCCACCCCGGCTCAAGTAAAAAAGCAAACGAAAAGCCCGAAGACAATCACCCACGAGAGCACTCCCAGATAGAACCAGGTCCGGAATTCTCGGGCCATCTTTTCATACCCGTTCGCCAGGTAGTTGGATCTCAACCAAGTATAGATCAGAAGGCCCGGGACGAAAAGCACGCCCAGCGCGCTCGCGAGCATCTTCCCTCGATGGGACAGCGGTTCCTCTGCGCTGGGCAGGTGGTGCCGAAATTCCACGACGGACCGCAGCTCGCTGGTGGCCTCGTAGGCTTTGGCGGAGACTTGCATTTCCACGTAGCCCTTCCTTTTGAATTCTTCCAGCAGGTCTTCTTCATTCGGCAGGATGGCGAGGATATCCTCCCTCTCCAGCTCTTGAATGACTAGGAAGGCCTCAGCTGGTGTTCTGCATTTCAGAGTTACCATGGCACCCTTTTTCTCAACGACAGCTGGGGGAGCAACTGTCTCCGGCCCCATTTCCTGTTGCCCGATCACCGAGTCCGGCTTGGCCTCACAACCCTGTGAACCGCACGCCTGACACACCTCCGCCGCGTCGTCGTTCCGCCACCCGCAGTAGTGACATCTCCTCATCGAAGATAGAGAACCCATGCCCTATGGGCACAGTTGGAGTTCTCGTTGAAATCAGTTTTTGATCCTGTCCCGCAAACATCATCTACGGTTCTCATTTCGTTGGGCGCCATTCTCTGGAAAGGCGCTAGGCCTGCGCGATCTGGTCGGGGGTCATCCTCTGCCTTATGGCATCCCGATTTGCTGCAGCAGCCGCGTCCCCCTGCTCCGCCGCTTTTCGATACCACTTTATCGCCTCAGCCACCTCCTCGGGAACGCCATCACCAGCCTCATACCGAAAACCAAGCGCGGCTTGGGCGCTGGCATCGCCTTGGTCAGCCTTCGTTTTGACTTCCTCGGGCGCCAGTTTTCCTGCGCGCGCCCACAAGCCCCTCCGTAGACCGAAGAGAAGAGCCAGAACCGCACAGAATGCGAGTGACACAGCGAAAAATGAGACTCTCACGGTGAATTATTGGAGAACGTTCAGTAAGCATCCTGGCCTATTCCCGCAGACGGAATAATGAAATCGTAACCGACCGTCTCGGGGAACACCGTCCGGGCACCAACCTGAGCAAGCCGTCCGCGTCACGCATGACTCGTGCCACAACTTGCGCCAGAGGCGCTCATCGCAAGCAAAAGCCCTCGCTGGAGTCAGTTTCATATTCCCTGAATCGACAACACTTTCACCAGACCTTCAGGGGTGACCACGGCAAACTGATTCGGGAAGCCGGTTGTCAGAACCGCCAAAGGCGCTGGTCCTGACCACTCGAAGGGCTGCCATTTGACCAACCCCAGGTCGCCAACTGTGCAAACACCAGCCTCTTGTTCCCCCACAGCCACAAGCTCACTCTGGTTGGTAAACGCAGCGACAGGCCTACGTATCGTTGCATGAAGCACGTTTACCTCATCGGCGCCATACCAGTGCAAGGCGAGCCCAGACTCCAGGCAAATCCCGATGCCCACTCGTCTTCCAAAACCTTGGGCCGTCAGGCTCGTGATTCGGCCTGCTAACTCATACGAACTAAGATGCATGATATTCTCATATATGCATAGCCGGTCCTCAAACCCGATCGCGGCAGCATACCGGAAAGCCACCAACGAGATAGGTCCTTCCGAATTCGTGGCCATCTCGTGTGAGTGTTCAGGGGTTTGGCCAAATGTTCTTACCCCGGACATGGCGTACCACCCCAGCTGCATCCCACCTTGGTCTTGAGACAACACGCAGAGGTAGTCGTTGGTGCTCGCAAGAGCCGCCGTGCTTCGCGGCAGCCAATCCGCCCCACACGCGGCAAGCTCGCGCCCAAAAACTCCGGACAGTACCGGAAAGACTTGCC
>CAYPNF010000116.1:0-7692 GCA_964411985.1 uncultured Verrucomicrobiota bacterium | reverse complement strand
GGAAAGCTCCAATCAAGGCCGCAACGGTCAAACCCACGATCATGGTCGTCGAGGCGCTCCCCAGCGAGGCCGCCGCCACGGTAGAGGTCTTGGCCGAGGTATCCATGCTGCTCACCGCTGTGTTCTTGGCTTCCGCCAGCACCGCGTCCGCCGCCACCGCACGCCGCTTGGCCAGGTCTTCCCGGTCCAGCCAGTTCTTGAGAAAACTCGTCATCGCATCGTCGTACCCCTTGCCCGCGGCGCGGCAGGTCTCAATCTGCTTCAGGTTGAGCTCCTGTTTGGTAATTGCCTTGAGGTCATCCAGCTTCTGGTACACTTGCGCAAAGAGCTTCTGCGTCTCACGAAAGAGCGCCGGGTCGCGCATGGTTTGCGCCTTGAAGTTCCCCACCCGGATGGAGTTCCCCAGGTCAATAATCTCGTTGGCAACAACCATCTTGTGGACCCGGTCCTCAATCTCGGCAACGTTGATGCCCGTGGCTGAATTCGTATTCGCCAAGGCTTCCTTCAGTTTGCTGTCCTGACTCTTCAGGTATTCATCGCACACCTTCATGTAGGCCTGCGCTTCGGTGTTCATCAAAGCGCGGTCCTTCTCCAGCGCTTCGGTTACCACCACCGTTTGGTTGGCCAATTGCTCGTATTCCAGAGCTTTGGCTTCCGCCTTCTCCGCCGCTTCCTTCAAGAAGGCCAGGTTCTTGCTTCCGCCTTTGGCGGCCAGGTCCTTGGCTTCTTTCAAATGCGTCTTCACATCGGCCAGCTTCAGCTGTGCCTTGGCCAGGTAGTTCGTCTCTTCGGTAAAGGCGTACCCCCGCATCTCGTACATCGTTGCCAGCGATTCCCGCTCCACGTTGTTGGCCACGGCCGCCGCCGGAGTGTAGTCCTGCGCCAAAGCTGTGGCGTCGGTCTTGACGCCGGACATCTTGTAGACCGCGAGGGTGCCCAAGAGCACCGCCAGGAGGACTAAACCGCTAAAACCGAGGATGATTCTTGTGCCGAGTTTCATGTTCGTTTCTTTTTGGGGTCAGAGTTTCGAGATTTCAGTGATATTACATTCAAACTGTAGAGGGTGCGGATTCGATGGACGTTTCCCCCAGAAGTTGGTCGATGTCCAGGAGGCTCTTCACCGCACCCTTGATCTTGGCCATTCCAAGGATGGAATCGGTGGCAAGGTCGGCTCCGAAGTCCGGCGCAGGTTCAACGTCGGAGGTGGCGATGTTCACCACTTCCTCTACGGCGTCGACAATAAGCCCGACGGATTTGTGTCGGCCTTGCCCTGCGTCGATCTGAACTACAACGATGCAGGTCTGATCCGTCGCCGTCGCTTCGCACATCCCCACCCGTTGGCGAAGACTCACCACGGGAATGATCTTCCCACGCAGGTTGATCACCCCTTTGACGTGTTCAGGGACCCCCGGCATCGCGGTGATCGCTGTGAGTCGAATAATCTCTCGAACCTGAATCACCCGGATCCCGTAAGATTCATCCCCCAGTCGAAATGTGAGGAATTTGGTGGATGTGTCCTTTTCCGCGTGTTTGAGGCGGGAGGGTTCTGCGATCATTGTGCTCATAGCTGTGTTACATGGGGTGAGCTTTTGCACACCATGAGGTTTTGATTTCGTTATGACGCAACCACGACGAAGCCTTGCACCTCGGAAAGTCAGCGCCGATCATCGCCATGTTTCAAAGAAGCTATCGGCAGAGTGGGAGAACAACTTCACAGGAGGAAACCCTTGCTCGGCGTCAGGAAAACCTGACAAAGTGTCAGGAAGCTTCACCCTCAGCTGGGTCCACAACCTCGAAAAGGTGATTCGTGGACCTCAAGGAGAAGGACCCTCCGGGTTACCCCGGCGTCAAACTCAGCGGGTGAGGAGTGTTACCCCGGCCGCAGACAGTCCCGGATCACTGAGGCGAGCGTTTTGGTCGGGCAAGGCTTTGGCAGGTATGCGAGGGACGGCTCAAATCCAAGTCCTGGGAGGTTTGGGAAGCCTTCTGGTGACTCCTTTGCACCTATAACTGCCACACGGACTTTTCCTTACCCTCTTCCCGGCCTGTCTGTCTGGACCGCGTTGCGTAGAGGTTGAGAAAAGGTTTCCCAACCTTTCCGAGAGCTGGTTTTGGGATGGTCATGGGGATCCCAGGGCCACCCAATGTGCATCCTTCTCCCCTGAGCCCTTCTGCGTTCCGCATCTGTCGAACGTTCTTTTCGGGTTCGGTCCGGGTGGCTGGGAGGTTGGCGGTATTCTGCCTGGCCCCCGAATGCCGCTGGCGGAAACTGTTGGACCCCGGTTCAGCGGCCCTTCAGGCGAGGGAGGTAGCTCGAGACGATGGAAGGGAGGGGTTAGGTTTGTCGACCCTAGTCGGGTCGGTGGTATGGGAGGGCTGTAACGCAAGTTCTCTGCACCCTTCTCCCCACACCGTGCTGTGGCAGGTGGGAGGACGCTACCTCAGGCGGGACAAAAATGCTTCACAACCCCTTCCTTCGAAAAACGGATCCTTGGGTCCCATGGATATTCTTATCTGAACTTGACTAGGCAATAAACTGATACAGCAACGGCCACTGCGCCGCTGGCAGCGACTATAATGTGGCGTTTCTGTAATGGCGTAGCCGTCCGATACCGACGGACGATGAACAAGATAGAAAAGAGCGAAACCAGTCCAAAGATAACGGCAAGTGCTATAGGCATATGGGTGAGGTGTGATTTTGTAATTGTTGAATGTACTCTTGTTTCATCTCGCGCACGATGCCTACGCAGAGCGCAGTCGGACTAGGCGAATGGCATCCAGCAAGACCGACCGGCGTCCCCCGCCGTCGCGGATGGCGCGTCGGGTTCGGCTTCATAAACAACGAATGAACCTGAGAGCTTTGCCAAGACCTCTGCCAGAAAAAACAGCTACCTGCCCAAATACCCAAACCACCAAGTCTGCGACCGACTTCATCATCAAAAAAAAACCTACAGCAAACAAAACCATAAAAGCCCAAACACGAGGCAGGGTGGACAAGCCGGTAATACAGAGATAGCAAATCGTCAGAATGCACGAACTAATCACGCCGGCTCTGATATCGGTAGCCGAGAGGTGTCTTTTCATAGATTGTAATCCGCAGGACGCGACTTTCGCCCGGCGGTGACTCGATCCGTGCACAGCCCAGCCTCCGCCCGACTTCCATAGAGCCCTATCCTACAGGGTGTTAATGTAACTAGATGTACGAGTGTTTGTCAAAGATCCTCGCCTAGATAAACGTTGAAGATCGACATGCGTCGGGTGAAATTCTCCCAATGCCCTCAGGTTCTTGACCTCATGAATAACCCTTCCTGGGCAACTGATGGCCGGTCGGCTTCAATCACCCAAGTCCGTACCTCCTTGCGCAAGGGCCTAGCCAGATCCATGGCCATACCGCGTACTGACCCCTTCCTCGGGCGGGTCGGCCGCCCACCGGAACCAAGCCTGCACCAATGACAGCAAGGCATAAATCCACCTCGCTCGGCAAACTATCCCAGGAGATGCACCTCATGGCGTGGATGGCTGTCACTCTGTACGGCTGGGCGTTCTCCTTTCTCCGATCTTCCAGCATACCGCATGTGTCGAACATGAATTCACGAGGTTTTTGGGGTGGTCGGGAGGCTTGTCTCTGTTCTGCCTGGCCACCGAATGCCGCTAGCGGGAAATGCGGAAAACAGTCAGCCCCCTGCACAGCGCCCAGTGAGCCGAGGGGAAGGGAAGCTGGGTCTGTCAGCACCAGCTGGGCCCAGTGGTATTCTGGCGCACCTTGGTGCAGGGGGTCTGAACTCCTTCTTCCTATTCTTCATCCTTTGTCCGTAAACTTCTTTATGGCCCGTCGGGCACCCTCTGGCTCCGTACTTTGGGAGGTTTAGGTCGGCTGGTCGGCATGTCACCCGAGGGTTGGCCCACTTCCCACGCGAGTGGTCTCCCCCGGTGGTCAAGGGAAGAGCCAGGGCTCGGAGAACATTCACGGTGCCAATGGTCTTCCCCAACACTCTGTAGGAGAAAAAATCGCGTTGAAAGCTTGGTTTTGGGGGCTGGCCGAGACATCGTCTCGGATGCCACCGGCGTAGGGTCACTGATCCGGAACGTTTGGCGACAAACGAATTCAGTACGACGAGTCGCGTACCATGATTACCGATTTGCAAATTCCATGAACGACGCACGATCCCACACACCACCGTCCACTGATCCCGCATTACAGCCCCATCGAGGCAGGTTCAACTTTTGGCGCTGGTTCTGGCTCGGCACCCTCGTTGTCTCCCTCGGCTGGGCATGGTACGACTTCTACGTCCCCTCCAACAACGTCACTTGGGCCAAAGACTACGACTCGGCTCAACAACACGCCGCCCGATCCGGCAAGCCCATAATCCTCTTCTTCACCGGCAAGTGGTGCGTTCCTTGTCGAATCATGAAACGAACCGTCTGGGCGGATAAGCAGGTGGAGGCTACGGTGAAAGCAGGGTTCACCCCCGTGATGATTGACGTGGATGATCCTAACGCGGCCGAAACGTTGAGTCGTTACCGTGTCGTCGCCACGCCAACCACGATCATCGCTGATCCACAAGAGAGGGTCCTGGAACGGGTCGAGGGGGGAATGGGCAAAACGGCTTTCCTCGAATTGCTCGGGAAGCTGAGTCCATCCACCGCTCCGCTCACGCCCTGACTTTCACGATCGCTGCAATCGGGTGAAAGCAAGGCTGAGGTGCCATGGCGCTGTTTAGCTCTCAAGGATCGGGGCAAAGACAACCTCGTCTGATTCCTGTTCGAGAATCGCCGAACAAGGCGGTCCACCGGAGCGGGCGAGCCGGGCTTTGCCAAATTGGGGCCAGAGCGTACTAACTGGGTGCCTTGGCTGAGTCGCTCGAGCCTTGAACTCTTCCCCTCATTCGGCGTTGCGAAGCCAGAAGGGCCGCGCCTCTCCGATAGGCAGAGTCACCCAAGGTCGATACGACGACCCTCACATGGTCAGCCAGGGGGTGGCCGAGCTCGTGGCTTGCAGAATCAGCGAGTACCGCGGTGAGGGCGCGATTAAGCTCCAGAAACGCATCGCCGCCAAGTACCAAAACTTCGGGGTGGAATGCCCGAACGATCCCGGCGACGGCTTGCCCGCCATGGTTGGCCATCCTAACCAAGTAGTGCGTGATCTCCGCATCGTGACACCGCAACCGGTCACGAAAGAGGCGACCTTCGGGGGGACAAAACGAAGTCAGACTTGGATCTTTAAGGAGGGCATCCCGACATGAGTCGATGATCCGACGCAAAACGTCCAGCTCCGAACCTGAAAGCAAATCGCCGTGCTGAAGGAGTCCTCCACCAAACTCCTTCCCGAGGAATAGCGCCGCACCGCCGGCTATCCCGAACTCTGCCGCCAGAACCGCGGCGGTGGACGCGTGATAACGCTCATAGAGGCCAGGCCGTCGGCCTAGTCGACCATGCAAGAGCTCGGAGAACATGGTCGGGGTGTTCAGGAGATCCGAGATAGAGAAAGCGGGTTGGGAAGGGCCGGTCGGAGCCTCCGGGATGGCGATCCCCAACGACCCAATGGCGCTCAAGTGCAGGTCGGCATCGTCGACTGCCTCCTCGACGCAACGTGCGACGGGAGAAACCAGCGCGTCCAGCCCTCGATCTGGGTGGGCCCGCAGATTGTGGCTTCCAAGCTCATGGCCTTTTGAATCGAACACGCCGACTCGAACAAGGTCGGTGGTCAGGTCCACCCCTACCGCTGGACACAGCTGGCTCGAAACCTCATCAAAGGGTGCGTCGGTGGGCATAGTAGAGGGGCCCCCGAACCCTCAGGGGTTTCTTCACGGGCCCGGCGGCAACTCTATACCCGGATTCTGAGGCGCTTTCCATCAGAAACCTTCGGACCCAAGAAGGAAGGTTCGAAAGCACCCTCAACCGTGACGTGTCGAGAAGCAGGTAGGTGCAAACTGGGCTGGCGCAGGCCCCTACCGCCAATCGTGCCGTAGACTACGGCTGGGGTGTCGCCGACCGGAGCGGTGGCCACGACGAATGCCCCCGGTTTTCGCAGGCGGGCTGTTCATCTGCCCCCAACCGTAGTCAGGCTTCATGCACGAGTGCTGCAGGTTGCAGGGTTTGGCCCGGCATTTCATTCGCCATCTTGAAAGCGGCTAGGTGGCGCAATTCATTGTACACCAAGGGAAACAAGTTGGCTGCCGCTTGGGCATCCCCTTGCCGAGCTCGGTTCAGGATCGTCGTAAAATCGCTCATCCGCTGGAGCGGCAATCGTCGGCGGATCACGTGGAAAAGTAAATAGCACGTTCGCTCCATACGTTTTGGCACCCCTTTGCGCATGTGTGAGGGAATTGAACTCTTTTGAACCACAAGTCGCCCTGGGAGGGGTTTGGGGCAGAGGTAGCCAAGCATGGCTAAACTGCCCAGGCAGGCCAAAGCCAGCCTGAAACTAGGGGGCCGCTACGCCGAACGAGGCGTGTGAGCAAACATGCGCCTCGAAGGGGTAGCTGAGCGTATCGGCCTCCTTTTACCCATTGTCATCCTTTGCATGAGAACTCCATTTTCGGCAGTGGAGCAATCACTGACCCGTACTTCCGCTGGCTTTGGTGGCTAGTCGGTAATCTCCAGGCGGAGGCTAACATCCGAGGCCCTTGCGCTCCTCCAGTGGCCAACACAGCGAGGGCTCCCCGGCCCCATCTTACAGAAGGGGGCGGTCTCTCCCCCACCTCTCCAGCATACCGTATGTGTCGAACATTCTTTTCAGGTTCATTGCGGGTGGCACGGAAGCCTGGCGCTGTTCTGTCTGGCGTCCGAATGCCACCGGCGGACCCTTTGGGATACGAGTCAGACCGGCTCAGTGCCCAGCGAGGCGAGGGGAAAATGGCCGCCTCCAAGCCACCCAGGAAGGTGGGGAGAGAATCGAGGCACGGCCAAAGCGAGGAGCCTGACTAAGGAGGCGAAGGACAGGAGCCCCGAGTCGAGAGCGGGGAGGTTTTGGTCCAGTCCCAGGGTCTTGGTAAGTTTGGGACTGCTTTATCCCGATCCTTCCTCCTAGCTCCGCCCCTTATGCCTTAGGTGTTGGAATCAGGCTTGGCAAGTTGACTAATAACAAGGGACGACGTGATCAAGACCACTCCCTCTGAGTGTGGTTCCTTCACGCGAGCGTGGCACCAGGACGTCACTGTGCGTCCAGGCAATCTCGGATCGTTTTCGACAGCGCCTCGATCTCATACGGTTTCTGGAGGTAAATAACGCCCTCGGCCTCCACCTTTCCATGTCCTACAAGCTCGAGGTTATAGCCACTGGAGATGATAACTCTCAACCGGGGTTTCTCGAGTCTCAGCTTCTCCGCCAGGTCCAGGCCCGTCATGCCCTCTGGCATCACCATGTCGGAAAGCAACAAGTCGACCTGAGGGCTGTGCTCCTGCCACACTTTCATAGCCTCCCGGCCATTCGCGGCGGCAAAAACTCGATATCCCAGATGTTCCAAACTCCTCAAGAGCCCATTGCGCACGCTCGCCTCGTCCTCCACGACCAAAATGGTTTCGTGTCCGAAGGCTGTAGGTTGGTCCGGTATCTCCATGGGCTGGCGCGAGATGGGCGGAGTAGAGGGTAGGAAGACCCGAAACAGAGATCCCTTGGCCGGCTCGCTCTCCACCTCTACCCACCCTTTGTGTTGAGCCACAATCCCATGGACAGTGGCCAGACCCAGGCCAG
>CAYPNF010000115.1:0-9532 GCA_964411985.1 uncultured Verrucomicrobiota bacterium | reverse complement strand
CACCGGTAGGTTTTCGCCCTTCAACGCTGCGCTGCAAGCCCCTTCTGCCCATGAAAAGACTTCTGGCTCAACTTATCTTGGCAGGGTCCCTGTACCTTTCCATTTCCACCGACGCCGCTGAGGACAGCACCCCGACGCCCGCGCTGCAAACCACGAACCCGGCCCCGGCTGACTCGGGTCAGCTCCAGACCAATGCCGTGCCTGACACAGCAAAGGTGGAGGAAGGCCAGACCAATGCTGTGCCGGCGGTGGGCAGTGATCCAGCGGACGCTGCCGCCACCAACGCAACTCCTGAGTTGGAGAAGATTCTCCTCATCACTTTCGAGGACCCACCGGCGGAGATCATCAAGGCGCTCGCGGAGCAGGCCCACATGGGCCTGCAGCTGGACCCTCGGATTCTCAATGGAATCGCCGCCGACGGCAAACCGCTGGAAAAGTGGTCGGACAGCATTTCCGTTCGTTGGACGAACCTCACCGCCCTTGAGGCTTTGGAGGAGTTTCTGGCTCGCTACGGGATGAAATTAGTGCGGGATTCGGAGGGAAAAGTGCTGCGGATCACTTATCCAGCTGCTGCCGAGGCGGCAGATCCTACCACGAACGCAGTGACCTCCGCCGAGGGGGAGGATACCTCTGATTCTCCCACCAAGGACCAGAAGACCCAAGCGGAGCTCGTACCCATTCGCATTCAGGAGCAGCCAGTGCTTGAGGCTGTGACTACACTCGCGGACATGGCCCGGATCAACTTTCAGTTCGATCCACGTGTGACTTCCGGCCTCGACGCTGAGGGCAAACCCTACCCATTCCTTACTAACGTCATTACCCTGAAATGGGAGAATGTCACCGCACAGGACGCGCTCGAACAAGTCTTGGCGAATCACAATTTGATGCTGGTGCAGTTGACGAACAGCAAGATTGCACGGGTTACTTTCCGGCCTGCGCCTGCTCAGGAACCGCTCGTTACGCGGGTGATTCAGCTCAAGTACGCCGCTCCCACGAACATGGTGCAAGTGCTTAAGGCCAATCTGAGCGAACGCAGCAAAGTCAATGTGGATACAAGAACATCGTCGCTCATTGTGCAGACGACGGAGCGCGAATACACCACTGTGGATGACATCCTGCTCAAGCTGGATACCCCGACCCGGCAGGTGCTCATCGAAGCGAAAATGTTGGAGACAGCCATGAACCCGAAGACGGTCAAGGGCGTGGATTGGAGCGGGACCCTGTCTAAGCAGAATGTGAGTTTTGGAAACGGCATCACGACGGGCAGAACCGTGACCACCGAGCCTGGGGTGGATGGGGGAAGCACTACCTTGCCCAGCGGCAGGCCTGTGTCCGGTGGATCTTCAGCCTCCTCCTCTCGGACTAGTCTGGAGACCGTATTAGGGGCGGGAGGCCTTAGCGCAGATACCGCACGCGGTTTCTACCCCAGCACCGCCTTTCTCAATGCGGATGGCCTCAAAGTGGCCCTTTCCTTCCTCAATAGTGAGTCGGACACGGAAGTAGTTGCGACCCCCAGTGCGGTGACTCTCGACAACGAGATGGCGAAACTGTCCTTCTCCAAACTCTATCCCATCTTCAAGATCACTCCCGGATCGGCGAACTCACCTGCCGGTTCGGATGTTACCTACACCAACCTCGGTACAGTGTTGGAAGTCACTCCGCGCATCGCTGCCGACAACCAGATCAGCCTCAAAGTCAGTCCCGAGGTCAGCAACATTGATTCTGTGGACCGGAAGGTAATCAATAATTCCGTCAACGAAGCCAACATCTACGCGGTGCGCAAGATGGACACTCACGTGCTTATTCCCAGCGGTAATACGATGGTGATGGGGGGGTTGGTCAACGACACCAAGACCAAGATCCAGAACAAAGTCCCCATTCTCGGTGACTTGCCGGTCTTGGGCGCTGCCTTCCGATATTCCGACAAGGGGCAGAACAAGGTGAACCTGATCATCTTCATCACTCCGACGATTGTTCAGGATTCGGACTTCCAACCAACCGAGAGCAAGTTATTGAAGACGTCATGGAAGAAGACAGAAAAGGAACACTTCGAAGACAAGCCTTTGTCAAGCTGGGATAGTGCCGAGCCCAAGGACTGGTCGAAGAAGAAGAGCAAAGAGACTCCCGCAACGACCGAGTAGAAGGAAGGTATGACGGAGCCTCAGCTGATCATGATTATGAGAGCTCGCTTTTTGGATCGAAACTGCAGGGTCGTGGCCCTGATGTTGGCAGTCTCGCTGGTGCTGTCCGCTCAGGCGCAGACGCTGGTCACCATTACCGGAGGCCGACTCTCTGTGAACGAGCCGGACTACGGATACATCGATGGTGATCTCGCGACGGCTGCGAAGTTCCACACCCCTCTGGGCTTGGCTGTGGACAGCGGCGGCAACCTTTTTGTGGCGGATACGGGGAACAACGCCATCAGGAAGCTCGACTTTGGGCTTCAGCGCAGTCGTACCGTCATTTCCGGGCTTTCGAAGCCTGTAGGTGTGGCCTTTGACTCAGACCGGAACCTTTTCGTGCTCAACCAGGGCGATGGCACTGTGTTGCGTTACGACGGGTTCGATTCTTTGTACCAGTTCCCCACTCAGATCGCCCAGAATCTGGCCTCACCCACCGCTTTTGCCCTTGCCGGCAACACGAACCTCTACCTCGTTGAATCCGGCGGGGTTCTTCGGGTATTCGATCTCGTGCATGGGGGACAGCGGGTAGTTACCTCCGGCTTCACCAACCCGTCCGGGGTGGCAGTCCTGGGGAATGGCTTGGTAGTGGTTAGCGACACCGGAGCAAATCGGCTCCAAGTGGTCGATCCGAGGACCGCGACAGTGGTGTTCCAGATTGGGTCGGGCTCGGCGGGGTATCGGGACGGTGCGGCGGGGGTGGCCATGTTCCACGCACCGCAGCAGGTCCTCGCCACCCCATCAGGCGAGGTCGTAGTCGCAGACCGCCTTAACCACCGCGTTCGGCTCGTGGGTGTCGAGGGAACCGTGACCACGCTGTATGGCATTGATAGCTCCTTCTGGGAAGGCCCCTGTTACGAGTGCGACCCCATGATCCTACCTGGTTGGTATGATGGGGTGGATGGACAACCTTTGACTGCGGAGGCTCGGGAGCCTGCCGCTTTGGGTTTGAAGAGTGATGGGACTCTATTCAGCAGCGAGCTTTACTATCATATCATCCGTCGGCTGGACAACGGAGGGTTTGGCTCAGGAGGGACGACCAATGTCACCGTGCTGCCGCCCACTTTCCAGCCTACTGAGGGTTACTACCCAATGGGCATCGACATCCAAGTTAGCGATCCCAACACGAATCCCTTGCTCGTGCACCGGGTACTCTACACGACGGATGCCTCCGAACCGGATCTCCAGAATCCTACCGCGCGACTCCTCACGATGACCAACGGGACGGGTGTCATTCAGTGGAGAGACAGCGTTCACGATTTGTCCAATCTCCGCGTCAAAGCCATGATGGGGGACGCCAGCAGCGAGACGGTTTCGGGTCAGTCTGCTCGGGCGAACCAAATCGGTTTCACCGGCGACATTACGGCTGGGGTCGGGTCCACCCCTGTTTTGCCGTTGGTTGTCATGCTGGTGGAAGGGCAAACCCTCAGATCCCTCCAGTTTGTTGCGGAGGTGGTACCTCAAGGTTCAGCTCCACCCATGGACGCCCCCCTGCGGCTGGCTGCTTTGACAGGGAATGACTTCGTTCCCGTGAAGGCTGGCAGCACGAATCTGCCCATGTCTCGGGCTACCATGGTGGGTGGGACGAGCCGTATTCAGGTTACCTTTTTGGGCACCAACACTTCCTTCCTTGTCGAGGGGTCTGCCGTGGTAGCGATGATCGCGGTCCCGCTGCCCGCGCAAGCCAAACCGGGCGACAGCTACCAAGTCAGGGTCATTTCGGCTTTCGGCACACGGGATGGGAGCACCGACGAGTTGAATCCTTCCTTGCTACCAGCGCGCAGCATTGGGATTGCCAATATCCCTTACTTGGTCGGGGATACGACCACGACCGGGTGGTATGTCGCGGGGAGCTTTGGCGACGGCTTTTTGCGCAACGGGGATGTCAACAACACGTTCCATGCTTCGTTGGGTATCCGGGTCCCCCCTGCCTACACCGACGTTTTTGATGCTATGGATGTCTTTCCCGAGGATACGCCTGACGCTGTGGGGGGCGACGGAAGAATCCGGTATCTGGACTGGCAGATTCTGTTGGACCGGGCCTCGGGCTTTCGCACCAATTCCTTCCAGCGAGTTTGGTCGGAGGGAGGCGTGCGTTTGCCGATCGCGGCCCCATCCCAAGGCTTTGCTCTGCGTCCTGCCGCTGAATCGACCGTCCTGCCTAAAGTGTTGATCCAACCTCTGGATCCTGACGCGCGGCTCGAGGCGGTCTCTATTGGCCAGGTGGAGCCGGGAAAAGTGGCCTCCGTCCCGGTCCGACTCCAGGTGCGCGCTGGAGTGAAACTGGCTGGTCTCCAGTTCCGTGTCTCCGTGACTCCTGAGGGACTTGCTCCCGCAGTGGCCGCGACGGCCAGTTTTACGGCAGTACCCTCATTGCCTCAGCCCCTGCAGGCGTCTGGTTTGCCCCTGAATGAGGTCGCTCAGGCCTGGTCGCTGGGCAGCCTTCCTTTGATGGGTTCTGGCCAAGGTATCGTGACTCTGGGCTCGGTTCAGTTTCAGGTTCCTCCGAACGCGCGTCTTGGTGATACCTATCGGGTTCGCGTGTTGGAGGCGGATGGGGCCCAAAACCTGCAGGCCGGTTGTGTGATTCAGCCCGTCGATGGTCAGGTTGGTGTCTTAGCCACTGCACCACGATCTGCGACACCGGCTTGTTTCCGAGTTCGCTGGGTGGGGAATTGGGGGCAACGTTATGTGGTTGAGTCCTCCTCCTCCTTGGGAGGGGACCTCTGGGTGCCCGAAAGCTCGGAATTGACTGGTCGTGGCAGTGAGATGGAATTCATCGACCAAAACGCCGAGAACCAAGCAAAATTCTACCGGATCCGCTTACAGCCGTGACCATTTCCGTCCATAACGCTATGAAACGTCCGACTTTGCTGGCCTTGTTGGTTTCGGGGGCGTGCGCAGCTGCTGCGTGGGGCCAAACGCTGGACGTCCTGATCTCCGAGGGCCTTTCGGAACCTTTTGGTTTGGAGGTCGATGAGGACAATGCGTACTACATTGCCGACAGCGCCAACCATCGCATCGCGAAGTACCAGCCTGAGTCAGGCACTCTCACGAACTATTCGGGTGCGCTCGGGCAAAGCGGATATGTAGACGGCTCCGCTTTGGCAGCCAGATTCTACACCCCTCAGGGTCTATCCTATATTCCAGGCACAGGTCTTGCCGTGGCCGACTCCGGAAACCACGCGATCCGGATTATCACCTCCAGCGGAGAGGTGCGCACGCTGGCGGGGGGCAAGTCAGGGTTCCAGGATGGGACCGGCGGACAAGCCTCCTTCCGAAGTCCTTGCGGGCTAGCCACTGACTACCTGGGAAACCTGTATGTAGCCGACCTTCAAAACAATGCGGTTCGTAAGGTCACTATTGCAGATGGTGTGGTCACAACGTATGCCAAAGGCTTCTTCCGCCCCAGCGCTGTCGCGGTAGGAGATGGGGGAATCCTCTACGTTGCTGATAGCGGAAACAACGCGATCAGGACTGTGGACACAAATGGCGTGGTGAAGCTGATCGCTGGGAGTGGCCGCAGCTCCATTTTCGGCTTTTTGGATTCGGTTACGGGAACCGATGCTCTTCTCAATAACCCGGAAAGCTTGCTTTGGATGGGAGCGGCTAACGGCCTACTTGTCGGCGAGTCTCGAAATCAGAGTCTCCGGAAGGTGACCTATAATGAGGATCAGGGCACCCACTCCGTATCCACCTTCCTCGCTCCAACTCCGTCGATCCTGGAGTCCCCCATGGGAATTGCCAGAGATCTGAACGGCAGCCTGCTCATATCCGATCTGAGCCAAGACCGGATTGTGCACATTCCCAACACGGGCGTGGTGCTTCCACCTTTGCCCGAGCCGAGCATAGGCTTGATCGTCCTGACCAACATGGAAGGCCAGCTCACGACCATACTCTATCCCAGCAAAGAAGCGACCCTGCTGGATGACTCGCAGGTCGTGTTTGGGATTCTTTCCCAGCCCGGTATTACCACCTACTACGTGGTAGGTACCAACCAGTTTGGTTCGGACCTGCCGGATCCCACTCGTACCAACGCCATTGCTCCCGTCTTTATGGACGGGATGCCTCAGATCCCTCCGTCGATTGTACCGGTTATCTCTCCTGACATCTACATAAAGGCAATCAGCTCGCAACCTGGCCGGCGATCCAGCCCGGTGGGGTTCGCTCATTACCGGTTCAAAGTGGCCACGCCTCAATTGGTATCCGACACCACCTCACCATCGAACTATCGTCTGGAGTGCCTCACCTCCGGAGCGCAGCTCTGGTACACCACCGACGGCAGTGACCCGTCCGAAGCAAATCCCGCAGCCCTGCTCTATACCGGGAAGACTTTCCAGTTCTCGGGAATGGAGACGGATGTGGTCTTCAAAGCCCGGGGCTTCAAAGCCGGATTCTACAACAGCGATCTGTTCACTCGCGTCTTTTCAGCTTCCCAGGTCGAAGTCAGTCCCATGGGTTTCACTAGGGACTTCCAGGGTAATCCCGGAGCGGTGGTGGTTTTGCCAGTGGAGTTTCGTCTGCTTTCCTCGCAAGGAGCGGAGTTCTTCACCAAGCTGCAGTCCATTCAATTTCGCATTGAGGTTCAGGCGAAGGGCGGGGCGCCAACAGTGGAAGAGTACCTGCGGGTGTTGCCTCCGGGCAGCGATGGAGGATTCATTCCCTTGAGCCCGCTGGGATATCCTACTTACACCGCCTCCTACATGGAGAGCAACCGGGTGGGCGTGGCACTAGCCTATTTGGGCACCAATTCCTTGCGCGATCTGAATCAGACGGGTCCCTTCACCCTGGTCGCCTTGAAAGTCCCGGGCAGTGCGCGTGCGGGGCAGTCTTATGAGCTCTCCGTGCTCGAGGCCAGCGCCACCTTTGACGGCTGGCAGTCCCCTGTTCCGTTGTCGGTGCGCTCCAATCGTGTCCTCAATGTGACCAATACCTCCTACTTGGTCGGGGATTCGTCCTTGGCCGACTGGTATAACGTGGGGGATTTTGGGGACGGAAAACTGGACAATTCCGATGCCAACACAGCGTTCTATGCCTCGCTGGGCGTCCGCCAGCCGTTCCCCTTCACGGATGTATTCGATTCCATGGATGCGTTCCCGTTGGACACCGAGGAAACAGTGGGTGGGGATGGCCAGTTAAGGTTTCTCGATTGGCAGATTATCCTGGAGAGATCGCTTAGCTTGAGGCAAGACAATTGGCGGCGCGAGCGGGACAGCTCTGGGGCAAGGCGTGCCGTTTCGACCTCCTCCACGAAAGGGGCGGCACTTTACGCTGCGGCTGAGCAGCCTGCGCCATCCTCAACCTGGAGCCGGCCTGTCACTTTATGGGTTGGGTCCGCCGAAAGGGTCGCGCCTGGCGCCGAAGTGGCCCTGCCCGTCTATCTCGCAGTCAAGCCGGGCTACAATTGGGCTGGTGGCCAGATTTGGTTCGCCGTGACGAGCAAGGGCGACGGTGTCGATTCGGAAGCCTCCTACACGTTTGTCCCTAATGGCGATAGCGGTGTCCCGATGCCCTCCGCCAGTCCAGTCCTTGGATACTCGGGAAAGAACCTTGTCTATGTCTGGTACCGTAACCAGATCTCGCCTCCCTTGTCGGGCAGTAACCGCATCGGGAATCTCCTGGTCACGATGCCGCCAGGCGGTGTGGCGGAGGACCACTATTATGTGCGGTTTGCCGTAGCAGACGGTGCCTCTTCAGAGGATACGCAGTTGGACTGTGCAACGATCCCCGGGACTATCTGGATGGGTGGCCCTGCAGCGAGTCCACCTGAAACCCTGCCTGATCAGTGGAAGACCAACTTTTTCGGTAGCTTGACGAATGCCGTATCAAGTTTTCTGGCCGACCCTGATGCGGACGGAATCTCGAACCAGGCTGAGTACTTTTTGGGGACAAACCCGACCGTACCCGACTGGAAGGTCTCTGTGTCGGTCCAGGCGGGGCAGGTCCGCGTGGCCTGGTTTGGCGAGACTGGGAAGCAGTATCAGGTATACAGTTCCTCTGACCTGAAGACTTGGGAACCGGTCACGGAACCGGTGTCGGGCGATAATCAGAATCAGGAATACCGAGGCCCACTTGGGCTCTCCGAGGCAAAATACTTCCGTGTGAAAACCCTTTCATTCTAGTGACAAAAGTAACCCTGTGATAAGCGTGCTTATGAAGAATTACCAAGCAGCCGCCAGCCTGGCAGCAATGATGACGTTACTCGTCCCCAGCCATGCGCAGAAGGTCGAGACAATCCAGGCTGGGGTTCTGGATGAACCCTATGGCATTGTCATCGACACTAGCACCACCAACAACATTCACTACTTTACCGACAGTGCAAACCACCGCGTGGTCCAGTACAACCCTGCGGAGGGAGAGCTGATCGACCTGACGGGTCCTTCGCTTTTCAGCCCTCATGGCCTCGTCATGGCCCGTGGGGGGTTGGTCGTGGCCGATTCAGGCAACCACCAAATCGTGTTCGTGGGCTTCGATGGCGACATGGACCTCGTGGCGGGGAGCGTGCAGGGTTATGCTGACGGCCCCATCTCAGCCGCCAAGTTCAACGTGCCAAGCGGGCTCGCCGTCGATACCCTGGGGAACCTCTTTGTTGCTGACTCTGGCAACAACGTGATCAGGAAGATCGACACCAACAACGTGGTCACAACCTACGCGCGGGGTTTCAACCGTCCAGCTGGGGTTGCGATGGGCGAGGATGGGGAGCTCTACGTGGCCGATACGATGAACCATGTGGTCAAGGTGGTGTTGGCGGATGGCTCAGTCCATATCGTTGCCGGCTCTCTCGGGATCAGCACGGGTGACTCTGGTTTCGATCGTCCGCGCGGCCTCGTTTACGTTGGGGGCCGAACCGGCCTTCTGGTCAGTGACACCGGGCATCACGTCATCCGGAAGATCTCCTCCCCGCTGCCTGGCAGTTTTGCGGTGAGTACTTTCGCCGGAGAAGCGGGTTCCTTTGGCTTCGTGGACGGCGATGCGAAGGCCGCCCGCTTTTTTGAACCGGTCGGAATCGCTGTGGATTTTCAAGGGGCCATCGTGGTCGCGGATCTTAAGAACAACGCGTTGCGGCGGATTGTCCGGGACGCAGTCGCAAAGCCGACCGTCGACCCGGCGGGGGGGGTCTTTACGAATGCCGTGACCTTGAAGGTGAGCAGCCTTACGAAAGGGGCCCAGTTTCGGTACACGACCGATGGCTCGGATCCCTTGCTCAGTTCGAGCCTGTTACCCGGCACCCTCACTTTGGATGGAGGGCCGATCCCCCTCAAGGTTCGCGGATACTCCCCCGAATACAAGATCAGCGAGGTTGTGAGAAACAACTTTGCATTCCAGTTAAACCCCCATGCGCTTAACAACGT
>CAYPNF010000114.1:0-9767 GCA_964411985.1 uncultured Verrucomicrobiota bacterium | reverse complement strand
TGACGCTGTTGGGTATGGTGATGCTGGTCAGGTTGGCGCAGAAACCGAATGCCCAGTCCCCGATGCTGGTTACGGTATCGGGGATCGTGACGCTAGTTAGAAAGGAGTACGATTGAAACGCATGACTCCCGATGCTGGTGACCGGCAGGCCGCTGATCGTATCTGGGATGATCACCGCACCGCCGTGTCCGGTGTATTTCATGATGGTGATCGTGCCGTTGTTGGTCGTGTAGGTGTAATCCGCTGCCTGGGCTGACGGGTGAGGTTGGAGTGTCACCAGGGCTAGTCCCAGCACGGAAGCCAATCGCAGGATTCTTAGGGTCTTCATGATTCTAGGGCCGGTTAAGGGTCTATACTCATACTAACGATGGAAAAGTTGGGTTCTTCCATTCGGCGCTACTTTTCTTGGTTCTTTTTTTCTGAAGTTCCCGATTCATTGAGGTGCGATAGCGTGAACCTATTGTCGGAAAGCTGGTTACGCTGAGGATAACGAGGTTGCGTTGCAGGCACAGGGACAGCTCGCCAGGGTTCCCCAAGATGCGGTTTCTCCCTCTTTCAGGCGATGGCACCTGAACACCGGTTGCCGGACCGGTCCAACCCCGTAATAGGCTTCTGTACGTCACTCCCGGCCTTTCGGATCACCGCCAAGACCAAACGGCCGACGGAAAAACGAGTCAGCTTCCTTCTGGTGGTAGTGATTAAGGACTAACCTCGTTCAGAAAGGCCTCGTTTGCAAGCATTAGCACCGGACGGAGGCTGGATGGTTCCAGCGCTACAGACCGGAATGCCCCCCCATCAAGGATCGCAGCAAGCACCGGGAAGCCACTACTCAGTTCTCGAAAGCGGACGGTCGCTTGTTTCGACTTCTTGGCTATGACGCAAATCCCACGTAGGAGCCTGGTTATGAAGGTAGCGATGGAAGCGAATGCCACCCCTAATGATCGGCTGAGGTAACGCTTAGCCGGAGTAACCCACAGAACCGATCTGGCGTCCGTCCAAAGGCGCGGGTAACTGATCCGCCACTCGCCATTCGTCGCTGGCCGAGGAGTTACGAATCCGATTCTACGACGCGTCGGAGTAGGCTATCCGCTGTCCTCACCCTCGGCGGCAATCAAAGTGGCTCCTCGCGATACTGGTTTACGAATTCAGCCGCTCGAGCCCCAGCTTGTACGAGCGTCTTGTAGGTATAGCCGCACCTTCCCCACTCTTCGGAGCTTGGGTAGACTTCCTTGAGGTCGTATTCTACCAAGGTTCCTGGGGAGGGTCTCGCGGTTCTGATCCGAATCACCTCAAAGGCTTCCACTTTGTACCCAGGTTTGGTCTGGTGGTAGATCGACACGTCACCCTGCCACCAGATCTGGCGAAGTGTCCACCATGCCTCCACGGTGGATTAAGCTCCCAGCCGAAATCCTAGGGCTTTTTCCGGTGTTCGGACATGGCCGGGCTCCCTGCTCCGCATAACGAACACTGGACGCTGAGTGAAACAGGATACCCATCCAAACCAGGGGGAGGCTGGCGAACGACGTGTGGTGAACCTCCTTTCCAAACTCGATCCCGCCACCTACCGATCCTTCCACGACTTGATCCTCCCGGCGCGGGACGGCACCACCCAGATCGATCACGTGGTGGTATCTCGTTCCGGAGTCTTCGTCATCGAGACCAAGTCCCATCGAGGAGTCATTTGCTCTCGTCCCCAAGACCCGTATTGGTACCAGGTCCTCCAGCACCGCCGTTGGCCCTTCCAGAACCCCCTCTGGCAAAACCGCCGTCACGTGGGAGCCCTTTATCAAGCGCTGCAGATCCCCTGGAATCACTTCGTCCCCATCGTCGTCTTCGTTGGCCGATGTGACTTTGGTTCACCCCGTCCCGCTGGGGTGGTCCAAAACTTCGGTTTGATCAACTTCATCCAGAGGCATCAAACGCCACTTCTGAGCCAGAAGGAGACCATGGCGATGACGCGCACCTTGGAATCCCTAGCCAACTCAGGACTTACCTTGGAAGACCACCTTCATTCCCTGCGATGGCGACTGCTCGCGCGCCGCCTTCCCTGGCGCCCTTTTCACCAACTCAACCAAGCCGCGTAAAAACCCGCCAAACAGAAACTCAGAACAAAACTATGAAATACCAACAAGTCTCTGAGTATCTGTTTATCCTGGGCAAGAACGCCGGGATCCCAGTCCACCGAGTCCAACAACCCAAGGGGGCGCGCGCCACGGCCCTCAACATCCTCCCCGTGGCCTCGTTCGTAGCCATGGAATGCGCGGGGCAACTCTGCATGGGGATCTACGAGCAGGGAACCCGTCGGCTGGTGGGGACCCATCAGCTCGACTTCAGCGATCTGACCCCGCAATTGCTCCACCATCTGGTGGATTGCGTCCTTCCAACCTCCTCAACCCAAAACCACGCCAAACAAGAATTTGCCACAAACCAATGAGGTGATGGTTCCCATCGGGCTCTGGGCCAGAGGGAACCCACCTGCTGGGAAAAGGCGAGTCGGCCTGAGACAAGACCTCAGGCCGGCTCCTCAACAACATCAAAAGAAAGACATACTATGCCAAATCTGAATAAAGTCATCCTGGTCGGAAACCTCGTCCGCGATCCGGAACGGAAGGTGGGTTCCTCCGGGGGCACCTTCGCGCTCTTCACCGTGGCTGCCAACTACCGATACACCAGCAAGTCGGGCAAACAACAGGAGGAGGCCGCCTTCGTGCCCTGCATTGCCTTTGGTCCGGTGATCGAGTCCCTGATGTTGCGCAAGAAAGGAGCGCTGGCGATTGTGGCGGGGCGCTTGCGCACCCAGTCCTGGGAGCAGAACGGGAAACGGGCCTCCCGGCTCGTGCTGGTGAGCGAGTCGGTGCAGTTTGCCACCAAGCCCCCGGCGGAGGAGGAATCGATGACCCCGGTACCCAGTGGCAACGGAGGTGGGGAACTGGCGGATGCCGATGAAATCCCCTTCTAACCAAGCTATGAAACTCTATTCTGATTTGTCATCGGCGCAACGGTTCCTGCACCTCATGGAAGACCTGGACTTCGAGCAGCGCATCAGCACCGGGGTACTGGATGGAGTGCTGGAACTGAGGGAGCTCACCCTTTCGCACGAGAGCCTCCTCAACCGAGCGAAGGCCTTCTTCAGAGAAAAGGCGGTCTTCATCCCTGAGGGCCTGGAGCAGTTGCCTTCTTCCTGGCTGGCGAGTCTGCCCGAGGTTCTCTGGCAGACCCGTAAACCCCATTGGAAGATGATCCCCTATTTCATCGGTGCCCTAAGTAAGGAGGAAGGAGTCCTGAGGATGGAATTCAAGCAGGAAGCCATGATCGGGAAAGAGGGGCTTTCCCGGTTCGACGAAATCCGGGTGAGGGTCAACCTGGGCATCGGCCCCAACCTCTGGCAAGGCCTAAGCCGCGCCGAGGAACGCCAGCTCTGGGAGTACCTCCCGGAGTTGAGGACAGAACTACTGAGAGTTGCTTAGGGTAGAAACATGAATCTGGGGTGGCTCAAGCAGAAGTTTGCTTGGCCGCCTCTTCCACTTTCGGTCGGGAAGTCTTCTTGCCAGGCTGCCCCTTAGGCGACTTCCCCATCCCCGAGGATTTGCGGATCGCATCCCAGGCCCTGTTCTCCTTCGGCAGCCAAGACCACTTTGGGCCACCTCCTTCCTGCCAGTGTGGAGGCGCACCACCGTAGACCTGCACCAACGTACGACCGCCTGAGGTGTGTCCAATCTCATATGAAATCTGGTTGTCAGGTATCCCGTGGCTCCTGCGCATTGTAACGTAGAAGGCTCGCAATCCGTGCGGCTTGATGATCCGTCCAATCCTGGCACGGATCCTAAGTAGCGCATGCGCCAAGGCCCCTTTGCTCAGTGGGGTCTCACCATCGCGCCCGGGGAAATACCAGGGGGATGTCGGATACCGGTTTCGCTTCCAGGCCTTCCATGCCTTGATGGTCTCCGAAAGGCCATCGTGGACCTTGGCAAACGGAGAGATCATTTCCTGGCCCTTGCCTCGGTGCACCCGAAGTGAACCGCCGTCCTCGGTGACCCAGCCAGGCTCTTCAGGTTCAGCGTCGGCACGCAACATCACCACCTCCTTCGATCGAATGCCGATATACCCCTCAAAGAGAAACTGCCATGCTAACGATTCTGACCGAGGGTCCTCGAAGAGTAGTTTGGCAACCTTGTGAAGCTCTTCAGCATCGCGCGGCATGAAATTCCGGCAGTGTTGGACGAGTTTCTCGCTGCAGTAGGACGGCCAGCCAGAGGGAAGGGGCATGTGTTTGAGCAACTCACGACGACAAGCCCAGTAGAGCGCGTTTTTGAGAGTGTTCAGCTCCAAGTCGGTGGTGCGCTTCCCACTGCCCTTTTTCACAGTGCCTGCGCGATAATCGTGGTAAGCGTCGCAAACGGCAACGGTAAGATCGGACACTCGAATGCTTTCCCAGAATCGAAGCAGGATCTCGCAATTCTTAAGCTCCGCCTTCTTTGAGGTCTCTGGCCGCTCAGCTCTCTGCCTATCGGGGCATCCAGCCGACTGATACAGTCTGATACACTCCCCAACGGTGGTGGCTCGCTTCCTCGGTTGGGGGTCCCCACCCCTTGCGCGCACCTCCTCTCTCTGTTTCCAGACTTTGAGAGCTTCTCTCAGAATCTTCTTCCCCAGCGATCGAAAGGTCGTCACCCCGTCGATCCGAGGCCGCTCATAATAAGCCCCCGTACTCGTCCTGAGGTAAATCCCCGTGTTGGGAATCCGAACCCATTCAGCCTCATTTGCAGGGCCTTCGGAAGGTTTTTGGGCAAGAACAGTACTCATGCAAGCGTCCTATCACAGTCAGTCTTCGAAATGGTCTTCGGGGTTCCCGAATGTATCAAAGTTGTATCTTACCCCGAAATGTGGGTAAAGAAGGTTTTTGAGACCAAATCCTAACCTGTTGATATTCTTCCCTTTAAGTGGCGCACCCATCAGGAGTTGAACCTGAAACCTTCTGATCCGTAGTCAGATGCTCTATCCAATTGAGCTATGGGTGCACACCCGGTCGGCTTGGCTGAACCAAGCACTCCCGTAACGGACACCTGCGGTTTCCCGCAAGGACGGATAGTGTTTCCATCATCGGCCTGGCTTGGCAAGCGAAAATGCGACCTATCCAAAACCTGAAATTCATCCTTCGTCCTACGGCGCCGCTCCAAGGCTGATCGGTAGTCGCGTACCCCTAATCCCGGGTCACAACCCGCTTGCTCGCGAAAAAAGGGCAACGTCGCCCGCGAGGCTGGACACACGACCACGGAGAGGGTATGGAGGCATCTGAATGAACGGGCGCAGTCAACGGTGGTCTTGGCGCTTGCTGTGGCTCTCGCTGGTCGTCGGCGGCTTGGCGTGCGCAGGCTCTCTGTTCATACGCCTGGTCCCTCTGCCGCCGGCCCTTGACTCCCCACCACCACCCTCCCAGGTATTGACAGACCGGAACGGGGCACCCCTTCGCCTCTCGCATTCATCTGAGAATCCCTTCCAGCTTCTGGTTCGTCCGGGGGAGATTCCCCAGAACCTCGCCGCTGCCACCGTAGCGGTGGAAGATCGTCGGTTTTGGAATCATCGAGGAGTGGACGCACTGGCTATTCTCCGTGCAACCGGACTCTGGTTCAAGGAAGGCAGAATCGTATCGGGGGGATCCACCATCACGCAGCAGCTGATCAAGTCCTGTCAGCCGAGAGCCCGAACATTTTGGCCCAAGTTGAAGGAAGCCGTGCAGGCCGTGCGCTTGGAGCAGTTGTGGAGCAAGGAGCGGATCCTGGCGGAGTACCTCAACAGGATCGAATACGGCAACCAATGCCAAGGTGCCGAAGAGGCAGCCCGCTACTACTTTGGGAAACGCGCTGGACAACTCGAGTGGGCGGAAGCAGCGTTCCTGGCAGGTTTGCCCCAGGCACCGAGCCGGTACAATCCGCACCGTTACTTCGAACGCGCGAAAAACCGACAGAGGAAGGTCCTTTCCAGCCTGGCGGCGGCCGGAATCATCACGGCCAGGCAAGCCGAGGAAGCTCGCACCTACCCTATCGGGCTGAAACCTCCAAGCCGCCCATTTCAGGCCCCTCACTTCGTAGACCTTCTCCACCAGGTGCACGAAGACTTGGGGATCGGGGGCAACCAGGTCGCAACCAGCCTGGACCTTCCACTCAACCTGTCGGTCCAGTCCCTCCTCACTCAACATCTGAAGGTGTTGGCCCAATCGCGTGCCAAGCAAGGTGCTGTCGTGGTTCTTGAGAACCGAACGGGCGAAATTCTGTGTTTGGTCGGGTCGGCGGACTACTGGGGATCGACCGAGGGGCAGGTGAACGCCGCTTGGGCCGGACGTTCCGCAGGCTCCACTCTCAAACCGTTCACCTATCTGCTGGCACTGGAGCGGGGCGACCATGCGGCCACGGTCATTCCGGACATCCCAAGCTATTTCGAAACGCCCACCGGCACCTATGTCCCCTGGAATTACGATCGCCGGTTCCGAGGACCGGTGCGCTACCGGGAAGCCCTGGCGAACTCCTGGAATATCCCTGCAGTTCGAGTTCTGGACAAACTGGGAGGTCCGCGCCCGCTCTGGGAGTTCCTGCGAAAGACAGGGCTCACGACGCTTACTGAATCCCCTGACCATTACGGACTGGGATTGACCATCGGCAATGCCGAGGTGCGCCTCCTCGAGCTCGTCAACGCCTACGCCACCCTAGCGCGCTTAGGTGAGTCGATCCCCTACTCCTTCCTGCACAGGGCTACCCCACCGCGTTCAACGCGGCTGGCTTCCGCAGACGCGTGCTGGATGATCGCTGACATCCTTGCCGACAACGCTGCGAGGGCTGCCTCCTTTGGCGCGGAGTCGGAGCTGCGGTTCGACTATCCCGTCGCCTGTAAGACCGGCACGAGCAGCGATTTTCGAGACAATTGGGCCATCGGTTTCACCCCGGAGTACACGGTTGGGGTGTGGGTGGGCAACTACGAGAACCGCCCCATGCAACAGGTCTCGGGTGTGGCAGGCGCTGCTCCGGTGCTTCACGCGGTATTCGAGGAACTCAGAATACGGCAAGGCCTTTCGTGGTATGTCCCGCCGCCAGAGATCCGAATGGCAGTGGTTCATCCCCTCACAGGTAAGCGGCTACGGCATTCGCCTGGGGAACCCTTGAACTATCGGGACGGCCCACAGCACCCTGAGGTCCAAGGCTGCCCAGGAATCCTTGAAAGGTTTTTGCCTTCATCACTGCCCCAAGAGGTATCGGATGCCGACTACGGGGCAAACGGCAAGGTATTCTTACCCGTGGAATATGCGGATTGGGCAACCTCGCGACATAACACACTGGCTGATCGAGTGTCAGTTCGACTCGCCCCAACCAACGACTCACGCCTGGAGATCACCTATCCCACCTCGGGGACCGCCTATGTGCTAGATCCAGATCTACCTCGTGCGGCGCAATGGATTCCACTTCGTGCCACGCCAAAGCACGTCCCCATCTGGTCAAGTTCGACGCTTGTCTGCTCCAACCGTAACGGCGTGATGATGGCAAAACTGCAGGAAGGGAAGCACCACTTGGTGGCCCAGGATCCTGGATCAAGGCAGACCGCAGAAACCTGGATCCAAGTTAAAAGGAGGTAGCGCAGCGGGTCCCCTCGCTGACTGGAGCCGGTCTTCTTGGGCGGCGCGGAAGACCACGAGGATATCTTTCCGCTGATCGTCTACCCTTCAATAGCCTTGCGGATGGCTTTCCGAAAGTCATCCACGCCGGGGCCAAAGGCGGCGGACATACGTAGAACGGGGGTCTTGGGAACACGCCGTTTGAAGGAGCGCAGATGGGTCTCCGCGATCTCCTCATCCATCTTGTTGGCCACGACCAAACGGCGTTTGGTTAAGAGAGCGGGGTCATAGAGCTCCAATTCGTGCAGTAGCTGGTGGTAATCGTCCCACGGTTTACGATTGTCCGAGCCCGCCATGTCAAGCAACAGAACCAAGATCTGACAGCGCCTGATGTGCCTCAAGAACGCATGCCCCAAGCCGACGTTCCGATGGGCTCCCTCGATCAGACCGGGGACATCACACACCGTAATGCGCCTCCAGTCAGGGTACTCCACAATCCCTACCTGGGGATGAAGAGTGGTAAAGGGATAAGGTGCGACTTTGGGGCGAGCTTTGGAGATGGCGGAAAGCAGCGTGGATTTCCCGGCATTGGGGTAGCCCACCAGGCCAACGTCCGCGACCAGGCGTAATTCGAAAAAGTAGTGTCCTTCGTCCCCAGCCTCCCCGGGCTGAGCGAAACGGGGGGTTTGTCTTCGGGCAGTGGCGAAGTTCCGATTACCCAGTCCTCCCCTTCCTCCGCGACAGAGCACGAAGGTCTGACCGTTGTGCACCAGATCCGCCACCAGCTCGCCCTTCTGGGTATCCGACGAAGCGTGCGTTGGCTCAGGTTCCGCTGCGAGGTTGATTTCCAATGCCCTACCGGCAGCGAGTCTCAGCACCGGACGGTTCAGGAGGCTCGAGGGAAGTGGCGCTCGCGCCCCGTCCTCAATCTCCTCATCCTCGGTACTGTCCTCCCCTTCCTCCACGGAGGTACCTCCCAACTCAGGTGCATGGGCTATCCGCCAAACGAGGGTGCCGCACGGGACTTTGATGATGAGGTCCTCCCCTGCCCGACCATCCATTCCTTTTCCCATACCACTTTCGCCTTTTTGGGCGATCAACCTTGGCTGGTAGTATTGATTGACTAGGTTGTTCAGATCATGATCCGCCACCAAGATCACATCGCCGCCACGGCCGCCGTTTCCACCGCTAGGTCCTCCTTTGGGGCGATATGCTTCGCGTTGAAAGGCGACGGCGCCAGGACCTCCGTGGCCTGCTTTGGCGAAAACCTTGATTTGGTCGATGAACATGGTTGCGATGGGGAGAAAAAAAGAGGGCGAGGACAATGCCTCGCCCTAAAGCTGACAAAGAGCCCAGTTAGTTGGCGGCAGTGCTCTCGGCTACTGGCATCACATTGATGCGCTTGCTGTCCTTATCGAAAAGAACCTTTCCGTCGATCGTCGCGTAGAGTGTCCAGTCGCGACCGACGCCCACGTTACGCCCCGCAACAAAGCGGCTGCCACGCTGACGTACGAGAATACTTCCGGCAGTGACTAACTCACCACCAAACTCCTTGACGCCCAGTCGTTTGCTTACGCTATCGCGTCCGTTACGGCTACTACCGCCACCTTTCTTATGTGCCATACAATAACTCGGTTAAAGCTTGATTTCTTTAATTTTCACCACGGTCAACTCCTGACGATGGCCCACTTTACGATGATAACCCTTGCGGCGTTTCATCTTGAAGGCGATCTTTTTGTCGCCTCGGATGTGTTCAACAACGTCGGCGACAACCGTGGCGCCAGAGACCGTGGGCGCACCCACAGCCACCTTGCCATCACTGTTGACTAGCAGCACTCGGTCGAATACCACCGGTTGCCCGGCTTCAACGGCCAAAAGCTCCACTTCCAGCGTGTCACCACTCGACACCCGATACTGTTTACTACCTGTTTCAAGGACTGCGTACATATACCCAAATCGAAAGACTGCGAATAGCACCAGAAAGCCCCTGGTGTGTCAACAGAAGATTTTGAAATTCAACAAATAAACTAGAGCACCCCGCCCTGGGGATGCCCAACGCCAAGGCCCACCCTAGACGAGGATCCGAACGAATGCAATAGTCTGCTGCTCAAAACCAGCAATTCTCATTTTGAGCGAGGTGCTGGGGGCCTGAAGTACGTCGCCACGC
>CAYPNF010000113.1:0-9998 GCA_964411985.1 uncultured Verrucomicrobiota bacterium | reverse complement strand
ACGGAAGTGTAGTTGCGCCGACGCACGAAGCTGTAGATGGGCAGCCAGTAGGTCTGGCAGAGCTGGGTCAGGGCTTGCTCGGCGTCGAGAGCGGGGTTGTGACCGCTGCGGGCGGAAAGCACCACGCTCCAATGGGTGGTCTCAAACCCCACGCTCCGCGCTTGCGCACTGCCATGCTTGGACTCCGCCGGGATCACAGGCGGAGGTTCTAGCATACTGCAGAGGATTAGGATAGTTAAAACCGTCGCGAAGCGAAGCAGATCAACCATGAAGGGCATGAAGCACCATGAAGAGAGTCTTTCTTCCTGTTTCTTCATGAACTTCATGGTTGACTCTCAGTAACCCACAGTCGGCTCCTGGGTGTGTACGGCCAGGAGCCGGCCGGGTCTCCCTCTACGCCTCGGCTCTAAAGATGGTTCAGCTTTACGGTACGACGACCCGGTAGAACCGGGTGGTGGCGTTGGCGGCGCTGGAATCGGTGAACTCCATCGTGCCCACCAGGTTCGTTCGCACCTGGATCTTGGTCCACTTGATCAGGTCGGTAGAGGCTTCCAGGACGTGGATGAGCTTCAGTTCGGTGTTCTTCACCGTGGCCTCGAACGTGCCGTCGGGTGCGCGGCGAGAGGAGAGGATTTGCGGGTGAGAAGCGGCATTCTGCGTTTCCACCACGAGCAGGTAAGGCTTTTGATCCACCGCTACATTGGTCAACTCCTGCACGATGCCCGAAGGCCACTCGATGCGTACCAAGTCTACCTTGGTGGCATCACCGAGGCCGAAATGGGCGATGAGTTCCTCACCCGAAGCGAACGCACCATTCGAGGCGATCTGACGCAGCTGCCAGACCTCGCGACCACGGATAACAGCACGGACACGGATTTTCGCGCCGATCCCCTGACGGTTGGAGGCCACGCCTTTCAAGATCAACTTGAGCCAGTGGTTGGCGTTGCCGATTTCCTTGAGGTTGTTGCGATAGAGAAGATTTGGAGCTGGGGTGATCGCGCCGCAGGCGGCAAACAGGTCCAGGAAGCCGTCGTTGTCATAATCCACAAACCGGGCACATTCCCGGTTCACGCCTTCACGCAGCGGGCTTCCCACGTCCACTGAGGTGAACGTGCCGTCCCCGTTGTTCCTAAAAAGGAGGTTCATCCCGTTAATGTACGGTATGAAGAGATCCAGGTTGCCGTCGTTGTCGTAATCGCCCCAAGCCGGACCGTAGACCTCCCCAGCAGGCATGGACAGCCCTGCCGCCTCAGTCACGTCCTGAAATTCGCTCCCCGTGACGCTCATATGCAAAATCGCGGAGGCACCAGCGAACGTGGTGACCAGGTCGAGAAACCCGTCGTTGTTGAAGTCACCCCAAACGCCGCAGATCGTCGGAGCTGTCCCCGGCAGACTGCCGAGCTGCACCTTCTGGTATCTGCCCCCCCCTTGGTTTTGGTAAAGCTCGGCGGGGCTAGACCCGCCGGACACATAGAGGTCGGTATGGCCGTCGTTGTTGAAATCCCCGAACGAAGGAAACCCATCATTTCCATTCGCCGCCAGCTCGCCGACTTCGTTGCTCGTTAAGAGCTGGAACCGACTGTCGCCCAGGTTGCCAAAGGCCAGGCTCTTCCCTTCCGTCGTGGTGATGAACAGGTCGACCCTGCCGTCGGCGTCGAGATCGGACCACCCGGCATTCAAACAGCTTCGGTTCGCGAGGAGAGGCCAGGTGATCTGGCTAAAGACGCCACCGCCATCGTTGTGGAATAGTTGGCTCGCGGCGCCAGGACCAAAGATCTTGGGATGGACCAAGAAAGCGTCCGGAAGACCGTCGTTGTCATAGTCAGCCCAATGGGTTCCCCAGGAGTTCACGGCCTTGGCGGTCAGCGCGTTAGTGATCCGGGTGAAAACGCCGTTCCCCTCGTTGTGGTAGAGGGTGTCTTTAGGCCAGGGCGCCGCAAGCGTCAGGTTGGACACGAAGAGGTCAGGCAGACCGTCACTATCATAGTCGCACCAACTGCCGACCTGGGAGGGCTCCCGGTCCTCAGCGATCGGACCCTGGGTGATTTTGAGGAAGGTGCGATCGACGGTGAGGTTCGCGACTTCACTGGTAGCTGTGTTGCCCATGTTGTTGGTGACCACCACACGGTAGTCCCCACCCAGATCGCTGACTACGTTGCTCAAAGTGAGCAGACTCTTGGTGGCACCGGAGAGATTTGTGAAGCCCGCAGGAACGTTGGTAGCAGTATGCTGCCATTGGTAAGTAAGTGGAGAGTCCGCTGAGGTGGCGATGACACGGAATTGAACGCTGCCGCCCAGACTGACCACTTGATTGGTCGGTTGGGTCGTAATCTCAGGATCCTCAGCCTGGGCGAGATAGGTGAGCGTAAGGCAGGCGGTCAGGACGGCCCAGCAATGGTGGGGAGGTGTCGTCTTTCGTGGGTATTGCATAGATTGATTGCTTTTGGGTTTCGGGCGGTTTTCGTTGTACATAGTTGGTGCTTTCATAGAGAGGGATACGGGGTCTGTTTCGGGTTGTTACCGGCGGGGGGAAGATTTTTTGGTATTTTGCACTTTTTTTGGGGGCAGGCTTCGATTAGGGCTGCGATTAAGGTTGCGACGAAGGCTTGATTCTTTCGGGAGGGGGAATCTGGCGGCGGGGATCTACCGCGCTAAAGAAGTCCTCCAGTGCGAAAGGATCCCCGAGACTCCGACAGGTTTTGGAGTGCGCGCGCCCTCAGGTGCCGCTTTCCCCTCGTCCTCCTCCTCGTGCTCGTCCTCGTCCTCGTCCCACCCAAAGGAGAAAAAGCGGTACTTCGCTTCGCTCCTCACCGCACTCCAAGACGCTGGCGCGCAGTCGTATAGCCACATCCAGGCGTCGCCTCATGGGAGTTCGTTCGGGAGAGAGTGTCAGCCGGGGTTTAGGACCAAGGCTAAGGGGGACGCAAGAGCCGGCCGGGGGCCTCAACGCCACGCGGCCAGGATGGCCCGATGAGCGGCTTCGCCCGTGACCTGTCCCCTTCTGCCGAAGCGAGTGGGGGCCGAGCTACTCGACGGTTACGGCCACCAGGAAGGGAGCGGCGGTGGTGTTCATGCGGGAGACGAAATCGAGGCTGACGACCTCCCGGTCCGGATGTGGATTATCCCAAGCGGCGTGGTAGATCCTCAGCCGGGTGGGGCTGATCTTCGCGAAGTCGTGAGGGCCTTCCCAGGCCACTCGGGCAAGGTCGGTGTCGGTGCGAGAGTCTTCGTCGGTGAACCAATGGCGGACGTGGCGACCATAGTGGATCTCGCACTCGTGCTGGCTGCCGTCCGCATAATGAAGCACCAGGGCACCGATGGCCTTGCCCTCGGGGGCCTGGCCGACGCTGCCTATGACAGTGTGGAGTCGCCCGAATCTTTGGCGAACGGGGATCTGGTCGACAGCCGCAGGACAACCCGACCATTCGAAAGGGTTTCCAATGCCGGGCTCCAATTGGAGTATGCCTCGCGCGTCAAAGGGCACCTCGTCAAAGCGCACCAGTCCACGGGGTGCATGACCTAGATCAATCCCCGTAAACTCCCCCATCTTGTCGAGGCAGCCGTTCTCGTCCAAGGGTCCTGTATAGTAGGCTGTCAGGTCCAGGAGATTGGAGGGTGCGGCGGGATCCCGTGGTGGAAGGACGGAGCGGTCGAAAGGAACGTCCACGGTGATCATGGAGCTAGTGTTGAGAGCTTGCCTCTCAGCCTCGAGCCGGTCCCTCCAATACGCATCAGCATAGCGCCGCATTCGCTCGCGCACAGGTTGAGTGGCCCCGCCGGGATACTCTGCATCGCTCCAGGGGAACGACTCCCATTGGCGCACCTTAGCGTCCCACCAGTCGGTGACCAGGCGGCGGCCATCGGCCGAAAAGCTGGCGATATTACCCAGCTCGATGGATCCGCGAAAGGCCAGGAACTGGCCGCCAGTCTCAACATCCCAGATTTCCATGGTCGGGGCGTCGGTTCCAAACGCGACACCTTGGCTGACTCGCAGAGCCACCCGCCGTCCATCGGGGGTGAACCCTAACCAGCCACCAAAACCCCGCAGGTTCCAACCAGCCAAAGGTTTACCAGACCGAACATCCCAAATGCGCAGCGTGCGATCCAAACTTGTGGTCGCCAATCGGCGGCTGTCTGGGGTGAAGGCGGCGTTCCATACGGTGCCGGAGTGCCCGTGTAATTCCTGTTCGGTTTGGCCGGTTTCGAGGCTACGGATTCGGGTAACGTTACCATCCCACACGGCCATGTGCCGACCATCTGGGGAGAACACGATCCCCCACGCTTTTCCGACAGGTTCACTGAATTTTCGAAGCAGCTGTCCGGTCTCGGGGTCCCAGACGCACACCGAGCCATCCCAACTCGCCGTGGAGAGCTGGCGGCCATCGGGGCTGAAAGTCAGGTAGCCGACGGTATGGTTATGCCCGGAGAGCACCCTGCGCAGACGTCCGGTCTCGACCTCCCAGAGGGCGGTCTGGCCGAAGACGTCCCCCGTAGCGAGTTCCTTGCCGTCCGGCCGAAAAGTCAGGGCGAGCACTTGTCGGTGGACGCGCCGCAAGCGGGTAACCAACCGTCCACTCTGGGTGTCTCGGACCGCTACCCAGTCGGGCAAGTAAGCATGGGCCAGACGGCGGCCATCGGAGGAGAGGCTCATGCCCCAGGCTATGCCTGAATCGAGAATCTCGCGCCCCGCCAGACCGCTCCAGACCTTAACGCTGCCCACAGCGCTCACGGACACCAGCAGGCGGCCATCGGGGCTGAAGTCGACGTCATGCACGGCCTCGCGGTGCCCCTTGAGTCGAAACGATTCACGGCGGTTGGGCAGGTCCCATACCTGGATGACCGAGCTTCCATTACGAAGCGCCAACCGCTCTCCATCCGGACTGAAAGCCGCGCCTTCCACCCGGCCCGGGAGCATGACCAGCGATTGCCCGGTGCGAGAATCCCGCACTGCCGTGGAGGCCTCAAGCCCAGTGGTAAGAAAACGGCTCCGATCCGAGCTATACATGGTCTCACGCATGTGGATCATCTGCACCAAACCCAAGTCATAAATCAGCGCGTTGGTGGACCAAAGTCGAAGCTGGAAGTCAGCCCCGATCGTCAAGAACTGCTCTGCTTCCGGGCTTGGCAGCACGGCTATTTTGTTCTCTGTCCCTCCGATCATCCGCACCAACTCCTGTCCGGTTTGGGCGTCGTAGGTGGCAGCCTGGTCGGCAGCGGCCACCACCAACCGGTGGCCGTCCCCAGTGAAGAAGAGGCGCTGGGCGCCCGGAATGACCGGGAATGTTGCCAAGGGCTGGCCGTTGGTGGCATTCCAGACGCGGAGGGTATCGTCGGTGGCGAGGGCGGCCACCTGGTGTCCGATTGAGGCGACGGCTACGCGGCGGATGCGTTGGGTGTGGCCGGTGAGTTGAAGGCGCTGACCAGAGCTGCCGACCGGCACAATTTCGACGACGTTACTGCGGGCGAGGACGACGGCGGACCAATCGCAGAGCCAGGCGACTCCGGCCTCCACTTCGTTACTTTCGCGCAGGTTCCAAATGGGTCTTCCGGAGGGGACTTCCCAAACCTGAATCATTCCACAAGGGTGGGTGGCAGCCACGCGTTGACCATCGGGGCTGAATCCACACCGCCATCGAGGGGGTGGAATCTGGCTGTAGAACGCTTCAATGACCTCAGGAGCGCAAGCTTCCTCCAAGGCGAGTGCTTCGCGGTGACATTCCCCAACCAGGTACCCCCACTCCCAGTGGCGGAGGCGGGGTGGACATGCCAACAACGTTTCCAAGGCTTTATCAGTACTGCCCTCCTGGAGGCGTGCCGCGGCCAGTTGGACGTTCGCCCGGTACAGCTCCCGTTCCCGCTCCGCTTGGGCCAGGGTCATGCGGATGGCAACCGTAGTGGAGAGGATGGCCAGTACAACAATGACCGCTGCCAAGCCAGCCAACACGGGACGCCTTCGGCACCAACGCCAACTGCGCGCAGCCAAGCCTACGGGCCGGGCCAGGATCGGTTCCCCGTGCAGGAATCGTCCCAACTCCTCCGCCAACTCCTGAGCGCTGGCGTAACGCCGCTGCGGTTCCTTTTGAAGGCATTTGAGGCAGATCGTCTCCAGATCCTGGGGAATACGGCGGTTGAGCACCCGCGGAGACACCGGCTCCACGTCCCGAATCTTAAGCAGCGTTTCCTGCACCGACTCCGCCAGGAAAGGGGGGCGACCCGTCAGAAGCTCATACAGGATGGCGCCCAGCGAGTAGAGGTCGCTGCGGGGGCCCACACGTTGATGTTGACCGGCAGCCAACTCCGGAGCCATGTGGTTGGGGGAACCCAATACCTGGCCGGTGAGGGTCAGGTCGGAGTCTTGTTCCAACCGCCGAGCGAGACCAAAGTCGGTCAGGTGCACCCGGTTTTCAGCAAAGTCGACCAGCACATTGGAGGGCTTGAGATCCCGGTGGATGACCCCCTGCTGATGGGCAAAGTGGACCGCCTCGGCAATAGACTTGGTGTAGGTCGCTGCCTGGCGGGCGGACAAGGGCTTGCCCTCCAGCATCTGGGCCAGGTTCTTCCCCTCGATGAAGTCCATCGAGAAGAAGGGCTGACCTTCCACCTCCCCCACCTCGTGAATGGCGACAATGCCTGGATGATGCAGATGCGCCGCCGCCTGCGCTTCGCGCTGAAAACGCTGCTGTAACTCAGCGCTCGCCCGCTGGCCCAGCAGGATCATTTTGATGGCCACGATCCGGTCCAGCTTCACTTGCCGGGCGCGATAGACCACCCCCATTCCACCGTGGGCGATCTCTTCCAGCAGTTCGTAATCCCCGAAACGGGCCAGAGGGGGGATCTCGGGTGCGGGCAAGGTCTGCGGAAGGGAAGCGTCGTCCACCTCCTCCAAGCCGCCAAACTCCAGATCCGGCTCCTCGGTCAGAGCGCCCAGCAGCATGCACTGGGGACAGAGTCCAGTGAGCTTTCCCTCACCGAGCTGACCTCCGCACTGACTGCAGGTCGTCATGTCACAAGGACGGATGTGGAGACTTAGCCTCTCAGGACCCCGGCGAGGTGCCGGATCTCGTCGTCGATCTCCTCAGGGTTGTTCACCGTGTGAGCCACTTCCAAGCGCAGCAGCTCACGGAATCGTTTGCGCAGGCGGTGCACGGTCACCCGAACGGCACTTTCGCTCATCCCGAACCTTGTGGCGATCTCGGGATAGGGTGTCCGGGCTTGTTCCCCCCAGATGTAGCCCTTGAGTTCGGCGAAGAACTCGACGCGGCTGGTGTGGGCGAATTCCTCACCGAGGCGCTCGAGCACCGTCTCCAGCACCGTCAAGGCCCAGCGCCGTTCGTAGAGCCGCTCAGGGGTCAGGGTATCCATCGCCTGTTCCTTCAACGCCAGTTCCGCCTTCTGGGAGTTGAGGGCCAGGGGACGCAAACCGCCGCCTCGTTTGGCCGCATTCTTCCAGTCGCGGGCATCGCTCAGGAAGTTTTCGAGGGAGGTGAGCAGGAAGTTTCGAAACCGGCCCCGGGCGGGGTCGGCGTGCGAGAAAGAATCCTTGGCCAGGAGCCGGGCAAAGAACCCTTGCGTGAGATCCTCGGCATCCACGGAAGTGTAGTTGCGCCGACGCACGAAGCTGTAGATGGGCAGCCAGTAGGTCTTGCAGAGCTGCGTCAGGGCTTGCTCGGCGTCGAGGGCGGGGTTGTGACCGCTGCGGGCGGAGAGCACGACGCTCCAATGGGTGGTCTCAAACCCCACGCTCCGCGCTTGCGCACTGCCATGGTTGGACTCCGCCGGGATCACAGGCGGAGGTTCTAGCATACTGCTGAGGATTAGGATAGTTAAAACCGTCACGGAGCGAAGTAGATCAACCATGAAGGGCATGAAGCACCATGAAGGGGACTCAAGTGGGTGTTTCAGTGTGAGGTTCATGACATAGATCCCCCTTCCTGGTTCTTCATGAACTTCATGGTTGATTCTCAATAACCCACAGCCGGCTCCTGGGTGTGTACGGCCAGGAGCCGGCCGGGGCTCCCTCTACGCCTCGGCTCTAAAGATCCTTCTGTCTCACGGTACAACGACCCGGTAGAACCGGGTGGCAGCTTTGGCGGCGCTGGAATCGGTAAACTCCATCGTGCCCACCAGGTTCGTTCGTACCTGGATCTTGGACCACTTGGTCAAGTCGGTGGAGGCTTCTAGGACGTGGAGCAGTTTTGCCTGGCTCGTGTTCGTCACCGTGGCGTGGAACGTGCCGTCAGCTGAGCGACTGGAGGCCGTGACCTCGGGGGCTGGAAGAGAGCCGCCCTGGCTTTCGACCTTGGTAAGGTGTTGGTCCACTGGCACGTCTTTCCATTCCTGCACGATGCCGGAGGGCCACTCGATGCGCAACGTCGTGACGTTCGTGGCATCGCCCAGTCCGAACTGGGCCAGGAGGCCATTCTCAATGCCAAATGACTGCGTGGAGATTTCCCGCATTTGCCAGAAGGTCCTGCCGCCGATGGTGGCCTGGACGCGGACCTTAGCCCCGATTCCGGACCGGTTCGATGCCCGGCCATCCAGCCTCACCTTTAGCCAATGATTGGCGTTTCCGTTGTGCCGGAATAGGGAGTTCCGAACATTGACGCCGTTAATGCTCAGTGCGTCCTGAAAGCCATCGTTGTCGTAATCTCCCCAACACAAAGACGTTACCGGGACGGTTGTAGGACCGCCCACACTCTTGGGGGAGAACGTGCCGTCCCCGTTATTCCGGTACAGGGTGGGCGGGGGAGCGGACGAAGAAGACGCCGCAGGGTAAATGATAAGATCCTGCCATCCGTCGTTATCACAATCAACGGCTTGCCCTGGGTAGCAGTTCGTCAGCGAGCTGGTAAACGCGCTGGCAGCCACGTTGGTGAAACCCTGCCCCGCGAGGTTGCGGTAGAGTCCCACCGGTCCAGTTGTGGCCGACGCTGCCGCGTCGAGGTATCCGTCATTATCGTAATCGGCCCAGGTGATACAGGTGTAGCCTGATGTGCCCATTTTCATCTCGCCAATGTCCATGAGGTAGAATTTCCCCTGGCTGTCCAGGTGATAAACCTGGTTGTCGAAGCCACCGGCCTTATTGTCCACGGTCCGGCAAAGCTCCGGCCAACCGTCATTGTCCACATCCGCCCACGAGGTGTAGTCGGTATAGATCAAGTCGTTGACGACCGGGCCGACTTCGGCCACGGTCATCTTCCGGAAGGTTCCGTCCCCGTTGCTTCGATAGAGGATGTCGTTCTCTCCCGTCGTCACGAAGAGATCCAGGAAGCCGTCCCGGTTGTAATCATCCCACATCCCGAAAAGGGATGAGGCGGCGTCGATTACGGGATGGCCAGTGGTGATTCTGGTGAAGGAGCTGTTGCCGTTGTTGTGAAACAGCATGTCGTTCATGCTGTCGTAGTTTGGCACAAACAGGTCCACCTTGCCGTCGTTGTCGTAATCTGCCCACACATGGACGAAGGCCTGCACGTGGGTCTGGGCAATCGAATTGGTCGTCACCTTTCTGAACGTGCTGCTGCCTTCGTTGTGATACAGGGCACTGACCGCTGAACTCCCCGTGCCCGGCGCGACGCTCAAATCCATTTTGCCGTCGCCATCATAATCCACCCAGCTGCCAGTCCAGCTGCCGACCGTGTCCTCGACCAGCACTCCGGTCATGATCTGGGTGAACGTGGGATCAACGGTCAGGGTGGCGACCTGGCTGGTGGCCGAGTTGCCGATGGCGTTCCTGACGACGAGCCGGTAGTAATCTCCCCCCTGCTCGGCAACCACGTTCGCCACCTTGAGTACGTTGGTCACCTCGAGTTGGACCGTGGTGGAGCCGGCCAGGTTGGTGAAGCCGTCAGGAAGGCTGCTGGCAGTGTGCTGCCACTGATAGGTGAGCGGATAATCAGCCGTGCTGGCGACAGCGGAGAATTGGGCGGTCCCCCCGAGGCTGACAACTTGATTGGTCGGTTGGGTCGTAATCTCAGGATCCTCAGCCTGGGCGAGATAGG
>CAYPNF010000112.1:0-10348 GCA_964411985.1 uncultured Verrucomicrobiota bacterium | reverse complement strand
CGATCTCTGCTGTCTCCGCTGACTCCTGTTCTTCATTGAATTGTTACGGCTTAGCGGTCTATGCCTCGTAAACCACGAAATCCGCAAAGCAAACGACAGCAAGTGCCTTGAGTGCGACAAGTATATCGGCAACCGAAAGGAAATCCGTGAGCAGGTGAATACCCCAAAGTGGTGTCAAAAAAACCTGACACGCGTGTAAGGAAGCCCTGACATGGCGGGGTGTTGCGGGGATCGGAAACTCAATGCGGATCTCCATAAGGAAGAAGGGTTTGTCGAGCATGGGAAATGTCAGCGATACTGCCACTCAGGAACCCTGAGCGTGGGGGCTTGATCTGAGAGGCTAGGGGAACCGCTCTGCCAAGTCGACGGTCCTTTGCGAAAGGGCCCGCCAGCGGGTCTCCGCAAGCGGGCTCGAAACAATCGCATCCACTCTGGCTAGAACTCGAAATCGCTGCCTTGGGTCGAGCGACCACCTGCGGATAACGTGAGTTCGGGCGCTTCTGGATGCATCCCACGCCCAGCGGCATGGCGCTCGCCGTTTTGAAGGGTAGCGATTCTTGCCACGGGTTTCTTGGCAGGGTTGGGTCCCGTTTTCTCCGCGCCAGTGTTTCGGTCTGCGACCGTACCGCCCACCAAGGCGAGCAGACTCCGCACCGCTTCTTTGAGGGAGTCGGCTTGGGCGTTGAGTTCCTCGGCGGCGCTGGCACTTTCCTCGGCGTTCGCCGCGTTGGACTGGGTGACTTTATCCATTTCGGTCACCGCCTTCCCGACCTCGGAGATCCCCTGGCTTTGTTCCTTGGAAGCCGCCGCCACTTCGGCCGCCAGTTCATCGACTTGGCGAGCCTTAGCGATGATCTCCTCCAGGCTCTTGGCCACCTTAGTGCTGATCTGTGCGCCGTTGGCGCTCTTCTGCACCGCATCCTCAATCTTCGTGGCTGTCTCCTTGGCCGCTTGTGCGCAACGCTGCGCTAGATTGCGAACCTCGTCAGCCACTACGGCAAAACCCATCCCCGCCTCTCCGGCCCGAGCGGCTTCCACCGCCGCGTTCAGGGCCAGGATGTTGGTTTGAAAGGCAATTTCGTCGATGGTTTTGATGATCTTGGCAATGTCTGCGCTGGAAGTCTTGATTGCATCCATAGCCACGATCATGTCCTTCATATCGGCGGCACCCGTATCGCCGGCTTGCCGGGCCTGGGTTGCCAGCTGCTTGACCTTCTCCGCGTTCTCGGTGTTGCGCAACGTCATGCTGCTCATTTCCTCCAGCGACGAGCTGGTCTCTTCCAACGAGGCCGCCTGCTCCGAGGCTCCTTCTGCCAAAGACTGGCTGGCCGAGGAGACCTGGCTCGAGGAGGCTGCCACCTGGTTGGAGCCGTCCGCCAGTGTGCTGGCGACCTCGGTGAGCACTTTCGTCGTACCGCGGATGATCAGCACGGCCACTCCGATGCCCACCGTGAGTGCGATTGCAAGTCCAACCATCATCAACGAAGAGGAGGCGGCGAGCTTCTTGCTGGAAGCGGTGGCCGATTCCGCTGTCCGCGTCAGGCCGGTGGTCTGAGTATCATCGGCCAGTTTCTCCACTTTGTCCGCTACCAGCACCCGTTTACTCCCGATTTCGGTGAGAGCCAAATACTCTTCCATGAGATCCTTCATGGTGTCTCGGTAAACGTGAGCGTCGGCTTGCACACTCTTCAGTTCGTCGATGTCCTCTTGCACTTTGAGCGTGGCCAACAGCTCTTCAAAGTGTTTGTCCATGGTTGCGAAGTTCTTCACCCCCTCCTCGATGAGTTTGGGGTCGCGGAGGGCCTGGGACTTGAACACGGCGATGCGAGCACCGTTGCCTTCTCCTCGGATGGCATTGGCGAGCATCAGTTTCTTGCGCCGTTCCTGAAGCTTGGCTACCTCCGCGAAAGCGCTGATCTCCTGTTCGAGCCTGCTGTTCTGGGCAGCGATGAGCTTGTCGATGTTGACAAGAAAGTCGGCTGCGGTCTTGTCTAATTTGTCGCGATTGGCGAGGATCTCCTTGTTCTTGCTCTCGGTCCGGCTAACGAGGGCTTCGTACTCTTTGACCGAAGTGACCAGGTCCTTGACATGCTCGCGCAGTTTCACCAGGCCAGGATGCTGGTCCGCCAACTGCTGGGCGGCCTGCTCCTGTTTATGGACTTCCTGCAGAGCCTTGCGTGCCGTGTCCAGGTAGGCTGGATCCGCGGTGAGGCCGTAGCTGCGCACTGCCAGCTGAACGTCGGCTATTGCGTTTGCCAGTTCGCCTGCCACGTGGGTCTCTGGAACGTACTCGGTGGCCAGTTTCTGGGCGGACGTTTGGACTGATTTCATAGTCGCCACGGCCAGGCCACCTAACAGGGCGGCGATGGCGATGAGGCAGCCGAAACCAAGAGCGATCTTCTTTCCAAGAGTCATTGTGCTAGTCGTTTTCATCGCGAGACTTCGTGGGGAGTTAAACAGGACGGAGGAGGTGTTACTTTAGGATTTCGATCTTTCCAGTAGTCAGGTCGTAGTAGGCGGGGACAATTTTGAGGTGACCGGCGGTCGTTGCGGCCTTGAGGATGGGATCCACTCTCGTGAGGATTTCCGCCGTGCGCCGAACATTCGCTCTCACTGCGTTATCCACTTTGTCCCCAGCCTCCTTCTTCGCCAGTTCGACGGCGGGGGCGATGGAGTCCACGATGCTGTGAATGTGACCTGGCGTTTCCCCTCCGGCGACAGCGGCTGACACCGCACCGCATTTGCCGTGGCCAACCACCACGAGCAATCCCACACGCAGATGCTCCACCGCATACTCCATGCTGCCAATCACATGGTCATCGAGGATATTGCCCGCGTTGCGAATGACAAACAGGTCACCCAGGCCCTGGTCAAAATAGAGTTCCGGGGCCACGCGGGAGTCAGAGCAAGTCAGGACAATCACGAACGGGTTCTGTCCTTTGGCGAGCGCTGCCCGACGCTCCGTGGTCTGATCCGGGTGTTCGGGTTTCCCGGCCACAAACCGGTCATTCCCGTCCTTCAAGCGTTGCAGTGCCTGCTCAGGGGCCAGGGCGGCAGGATGGTCCGCCCCGTGAGCAGTAGCCGCAACATGGGACGCTTCGGCGGCAGGCTTGCTTTCCGTCGTCTCAGACCGAGCGAGCACCGTCGCGCACTGGAATAGGAGCGCAAGGGCTGGGATCAGCAGGTGGATCCGGCCGCTTGCCAGGATGTTTGTAGTAGGCTTCATATGGTTTCAGAGGCAAGGCCCGTGGTCAGGGCTGAGTGCCCCGGCCGCCTGGGCCGCAGTTTGGACATCGGTCATGCTGAAGGCGCCGACGTAACAGGCGGTTGCTTCTGCATTGGACCATCGGCACAAAGCGAATAAGCTGTAGGTGGAGAAAACCCTCGCCGGGAGTCAGGAAAACCTGGCAAGCTTGTCAGGAAACCCTGCATTTACCACCCTTCAGCTCCAGTCACAGGCTGCTTAGCCAACCGGGAGATCGCCATTTCAAAATGCGGCGCACGACTGCTAACAGAAGTCACCTAGCTCACCAGGAAAGCGTGGTCCCGCCACGGATTGTCAGGTTGCCGTCGCCATTTCCCCGTTCCGCGACCGCTTTTCCGCAATCAGCAGGCCATACCTCTGCAGCAAAGTCTGGAGCTCCGTTAAACGCACGGGTTTGCTGAGGTAATCGTCCATTCCCGCCTGCAAGCAATCGTCCCGATCGCTCCGCATGGCATTGGCCGTCATGGCGATGATTGTCGGCCCTATCCCGCCAGGGTAATGCTGCCGAATCTGCCTCGTGGCCTCCAAACCGTCCATGTCCGGCATCTGTACATCCATCAGGATGAGCTCGTAGGGCTGTCGTTCCAGGGCCTCGAGCACTTCCAGACCGTTTGAAACAACGTCCGCCCGATACCCCAGCTTCATGAGATAGCGTTGGGCCACCTTTTGGTTCACGACGTTATCCTCGGCCAAAAGGATCGAGAGCGGGTGAGGAGGTGGTGATGAGGGGGGTTCGCCGCTGCGGGCCGAGTCGGCTCGATCGGCAGGCAGTTGGCCGGTTAGAACCTGGATCAGGACGTCGTAAAGCTGCGAGGGTTTCACCGGATGCGTCACGCACCCGCTAAACCCGGGGCGGGAGTCCAAGGATTCGCGACGTGTAGCGGACCTTAGCATGATGAGGGGAAGTGTGTCCCGTCCGTAAGCCCGGCGGAACTCGTTGGCGCTTGGCAGATCTACCGACTCTGCGGCCGAAACATCTACCACTACGGCGTCGAACTGTTCGCCGGATTTCTGGAAAGAAACCCCCTCGTCCCAACGGGATACGCAGGTGGCCTTCAGGCCCCAGGCTTGGACTTGCCGACTCAGGGAACCGGCCAGGCTGGCTTTGGGCGCCACGACCAAGAGTCGGCGTCCCTTCAGCACGGATTCTTCCCCGAGCAGGTAGGTCTTGGGTTGTCCCGGCCCGCCCAACAGGGTGGTGGTGAAATGGAAGGTGGCGCCCTGGCCCGGAGGACTCTCCACCCACATTTCTCCGCCCATCAATTCGCTCAGCCGCTTGCTGATGGCCAGACCAAGACCCGTACCCCCGTAATGGCGGGTGGTCGAAGCGTCCACCTGCGAAAAGGCGTGGAAAAGCCGGTGAAGGCGGTCCGCAGGGATCCCCAAACCTGTGTCCCTGACGGCACAGTGGAGGCGGAATGTATTGGCTCCCACTGGTTCCGTAGTCACAGAGACGTCCACTTCACCGGCTTGGGTGAACTTGATAGCATTGGTGAGGAGGTTGAGCAGGATCTGACGGAACCGGGTCACATCCCCGATCACCATCCCCGGGGCCGAACCCTGGATCGAGCACATAAGCGTGAGCCCCTTTTTCTCGGCCTGCAACACCACGAGGTCGAGACAGGACTCGATCGCTTCACGCAGATCAAAGGGCTGTTGCTCCAAATCGACCCTGCCGGCCTCAATCTTCGAGAAATCGAGGATATCATTGATGATGCTGAGCAAGCTTTCGCCGCTGGTGCGCACGGTGTCTGCGAATTCGCGCTGTTCCTCTTTGAGCCCACTGTCGATGAGCAGGGTGCTCATGCCGATCACAGCGTTGAGCGGGGTGCGGATTTCGTGGCTCATGTTCGCCAAGAAGAGGCTTTTGGCCCGGGAGGCAGCCTCCGCTGCTTCCTTGGCTTGCTGAATCACGGCCTCCTGCTGCTTGCGCCCGGTGATGTCCCTCGCAATGATGGTGTACTTCCGGCCTTGTTCCCAGAGCAGCTCGCTGATGCTGACCTCGACGGGGGTGGATTGCCCGGAACCCCTAGGGACGATCATCTCCAAACCCGCGGCTTCGCTCTGGGTTGCCCAGTCTCGAAGCGCTTCGAATCCGGCCCGTGACTTCGGTGACGCAGGCGTAGCCTGAAGCAGTTCGTCGATCGGTTTTCCCCTCATTGCCCGTTGCGTCTGACCAAAGAGTCTTTCGGCTGCCGGGTTGAGCGAATCGATGTGCCCGGTCTCTGCGACGGTGATGATGGCGTCTTGCGCTTGGCCAATCAGGGAGCCCCATTGCTTTTCAACGAACAACAGCGCTTGGAGCGGTCGAATGACGCTGTACCAGAGAATAGGGGCTGCCACCAAGGTGAAGAGGGACGCATCCAGGATCGCCTCGCCCCAAGGATTCAATTTCGGAATCAGCGCTAGAATCCCCATCACGAGGGCCTCCAGGAGAAATAGAAGCGTCAGCAGACAACAAAAGAGACTCTTGGGACAGAGGAGGTAAGATGTCAGGCGCTTTGGATTATCCGGCTCCCAGGTTGCCGTTCGGGTCATCGGTTTCATCTCGGGCATGTATGACAAGTATATCGTCACCCGAAAAGGAGCTCGCAAGTAGGTGAACTCCCCAAAGTTGTGTCAGGGAAACCTGACAATGGTGTAAGAGAAACCTGACATGGCGGGCCGATGGTATGCCAGTCTGTATTGTTCCCTCCACCCCCCTCCAGGCAACGCCGGATGGCGATTTCCAAGTGCAGAAAGTCTCTACGATCCCTCCAAGATCACCGCGCCTGACTCGACCAGACGATGGTCGGAGGACTTGACCGTGCAGGGGGGGGAGGGTAACAATGGAACGAACGACAAGCCAGATGGATAATCCTTCAACCGGTCCCCAGGGATTAGAGCGGACAGCCCCAGGGAAGAGCACCCGCCGACGGGAACAAGAATTACGCCTGACTTGGCAGAACCCAATCGGACCTGGATGAGATCTGAAGTTAGAATACTGGTCGTGGACGACGACGCTGACCTCGTGCAGGGAACCGCGCGTGTGCTGGAGCAAGCTGGATACATCACGGCCACTGCCCTCGATGGCGTGGGGGCTTTGGAGATCCTGCGCACGTTTCGTCCTCACATCGTGCTATCGGACCGGGAAATGCCACAGATGGACGGCTTGGAATTGTGCCGACGAATCAAGAGTGATCCAGCGTTGGCAGACGTGCTGGTGATCCTCGTCGCGGGCACCTTCACGGGGAGCGAGGAGCAATCGGAGGGCTTGGACTTGGGTGCTGATAGCTACATTGCTCGTCCCATCGCCAATCGTGAGCTGGTTGCGCGGGTAGCGGCGTTCGTCCGAATCCTGCATTTGAGCCGTTCGCTGCGCGAGAAGAACGCCAGACTGGAGCTGGAGGCCACCGAACGCAAGCGGAGCGAGGCGGCGCTTCGCCTTGACGGCGAGATCATGGCTAACATGGCTGACAGCGTGTTCCTGATTCGGCAGAGCGATGGGACGATCATCCACGCCAACCATCAGTTTGAGAAGATGTTCGGCTACGAACGTGGTGAGCTGATCGGCCAGCATGTCTCGATAGTGAATGCGCCTTCTGATAAGACTCCGGGGGAAAGGGCAAACGAGATCGTAGAGGAGCTGAACCAAAACGGAAAATGGGCAGGTGAAGTCCGCAATATCAAGAAAGACGGGACAGCCTTCTGGTGCAGTGCGAGTGTGACTGCTTTTCAGGACGACAGTTATGGAACCGTTTGGATAGCGGTGCATCGTGATATTACTGAGCACAAACGGTTTGAAGAATTTCAAGCCTTCCTGGCGCAAACGAGTAGCGGAATGGCAAACGAGTCCTTCTTCAACAGACTGGCTCGATTCCTAGCACAGAGCCTTTCCGTGGACGTTGTCCGCATTGACCACCTGGAAGGGGACGGATTGACCGCTCGAACGGTGTCTGTGTGGTGCGATGGCCATTTCGAGGACAACCTGACGTATGCCTTGAAAGGCACTCCCTGCGGCGAGGTGGTGGGCAAGACCGTCTGTTGCTTTCCCGCCAGTGTCTGCCAGCTTTTTCCGCGCGATCAGGTGCTCCGAGATTTGGGGGCGGAGAGTTACATGGGAGTGACCCTCTGGGGCCACAACGGCGAGCCCATTGGCCTGATCGCCATTATCGCACGCCGCCCGCTGGCAAACCGCTCACTGGCCGAGGTCACGCTAAAACTGGTCGCCATCCGAGCGGCGGCAGAATTGGAGAGGCAGGATGCCGATGCGTCGTTACGGCTCTCGGAAACCAAGTTCCGCACGCTCTATGATTCGAGTCCTGACGCGGTGATGCTGCTGGACGAGAAGGGCTTCTCGGACTGTAACCCGGCGAGTTTGGCTATCTTCGGTTGTGCCAGCCTTGAGGAGTTCTGTGCAAAGCACCCTGTCGACCTATCCCCGCCGAAGCAGCCGTGTGGTACCGATTCCCTGACGCTGGCCAACCAGCAAATCACCATGGCGATGGAAACAGGCCGCCATCGCTTTGAGTGGTTCCACCAGCGAGCCGACACCGGCGAGGTCTTTCCTTGCGAAGTTCTGCTCAGTAAGATGGAACTTGCTGGTAAACCGGTCCTTCAAGCGGTGGTGCGTGACATTTCGGAGCGTAGACGGGCGGAGACAGCATTGCTGAAGAGCAAGGCGCGTCTCGATGAAGCCCAACTGATTGCTCATCTTGGAAGCTGGGAATGCGATCCTCTGACCAACATGCTTGTCTGGTCGGATGAGACGTTCCGCATTTTCGAGATCCCCAGGGAGAGCGCATCCCCCTCCTTCGAAGCCTTCATGGAGCGCATCCACCCGGAGGACCGGGACGCCGTCAGGACAGCCTACCTTCGTTCACTGGAAAATGGCCAACCCTATGGAATCACTCACCGGCTTCTCATGCCTGACGGACGAATCAAATGGGTGCAGGAACAGTGTGAGACCCACTACACCCCCGAGGGCAAACCACTCCGCTCCGTCGGAGTTGTCCAGGACATCACCGAGCGCAGGCGGGCAGAGGAGGAAAACGCCAAACTCCAAACACGGCTGCACCAATCCCTCAAAATGGAGTCCATCGGCCAGTTAGCCGGGGGTGTAGCGCATGACTTCAACAACATTCTGGCGGCAATGATGATGCACTTGGGTCTTCTCCAAAGAAGACCCAATCTTGACGGTGAGACGCAGGAAGCGTTGAAAGATTTGATTGCACAAGCCAAGCGGGGTGCCAGCCTCGCCCGGCAACTGCTCCTGTTCAGCCGCAAGTCCGTCTTGGAAGTCAGGACCCTGGACCTGAACCACTTGGTGGAAAATGTACTGAGGATGCTGGGGCGCTTGATCGGCGAGCATATCGAACTACGTTTTGCCCGCCATGAGGGTCTCCCCGAGGTCGAAGCCGATCCGGGCATGATGGAACAAGTGCTGATGAATCTCTCGGTCAACGCCCGCGATGCCATGCCCAAGGGCGGGAATCTCACCATCGGCCTTGAGCCTGCGTGGGTTCACGCGGAACGCATGACCGGCAAAGCCGATTCATCACCGGGGCAATACGTGATCCTGTCGGTGACTGACACTGGATGCGGCATGGATGCCGGGACGCAATCCCGCATCTTTGATCCCTTCTTTACCACCAAAGAGGTGGGAAAGGGTACAGGCCTAGGCCTGGCCACGGTCTACGGCATCGTCACCCAACACAAAGGGTGGATCGAAGTCGAGAGTGCAGTGGGTAAAGGCACTACCTTCAGAGTCTTTCTGCCTGTTGCCACCGGAAGAACGTCCCAACCAAGCCAGACCGATACGGCGACCGCCCTCCGGGGCAACGAGACGATCCTATTGGTGGAGGATCAAGACGGCCTGCGAATGGTGGTGACGAGAGGGCTGCAAGCGTTGGGGTACCGAGTACTGATGGCCAGCAATGGCAGTGCTGCGATGAAGCTGTGGCGGGAACAGTCTGGGCAAATCGATCTGCTCTTTTCGGACATGATCATGCCCGAAGGCTTGAGCGGGCTGGACTTGGCGGAGATGTTCCAGAAGGAAAAGCCCGACTTAAAGGTCATCATCTCCAGTGGCTATCACACGGATCTGGGGGACCACGAACGGGGTATCGCACGGCGCGTGGTGTACCTTGGAAAACCCTACGAGATGGGGAGCCTGTCCAAGACAATTCGCGAGTGCCTGGATAGGAAGTAGGGGCATTCCTTGCAGGTGGACTCACGACCGTCGGCACCGATTTTCCGTAGATTACCCGTCGTTGTACTGGGAGGCGTCGACGCGGCTCCTCCTCATTCCTTATCAGGAGATTGCTCCTCTGCGTTTTGGAACCATGCCGCATGTGTCGGGCATTCTTCTCAGGTTCGTTCCGGGTGGCCCGCAAGCCTGCCGGTCTTCTGCCTGGCTAGCGAATGCCGATGGCGGAACCTTTGAAGAAACAGTCAGACCCCGGCTCAGCGCCCGGTGAGGCGAGGGGAAAGCGGCCGTCTCGAAGCCATCCAGGACGCACTCCCTCTGAGTGAGGTTCCTTCACGCGAGCGTGGCACCAGGACGTTACTTTTGGTCCAGGCAATCTCGGATTGTTTTCGACAGCGCCTCGATATCATATGGCTTCCCGAGATAAATGACGCCCTCTGCCTGCAACGCTCCGCGTCCGACAAGTTCGGAGTTGTAGCCACTGGAGATGATGACACTCAACCCAGGTTTCTCGAGTCTCAGCTTCTCCGCCAGGTCCAGGCCCGTCATGCCCTCTGGCATCACCATGTCGGAAAGCAACAAGTCGACCTGAGGGCTGTGCTCCCGCCATACTTTCATAGCCTCCCGGCCATTGGCGGCCGCAAAGACCCGATATCCCAGGTGTTTCAAGTTCCTCAAGAGCCCATTGCGCACGCTCGCCTCGTCCTCCACGACCAAGATAGTCTCGTGCCCGAAGGCTGTTGGTTGGTCCGGTATTTCCATGGGCTGGGGCGAGATGGACGGAGTGGTGGGTAAGAAGACGCGAAACAGAGATCCCTTGGCCAGCTCGCTCTCCACCTCCACCCACCCTTTGTGTTGAGCCACAATCCCATGGACAGTGGCCAGACCCAGGCCAG
>CAYPNF010000111.1:0-11191 GCA_964411985.1 uncultured Verrucomicrobiota bacterium | reverse complement strand
TCTGAAGGAGACCTCTCCACGCCCGCCCACATTCTCCCCCAGCGAGTAAGTCGAGCGGCTGCAGGATCGGTACCGCCCGCAGGTGCAGACACTAAGCCATTGGCGCCATGTTCGCTCAGAGGATGGGGCTGGTCGGAGAACATAAAAGGTCCGGATTCGGCAAATTATTGAGCGCGGTTCTGAATGTCATTCTGCGGGCGCAGGATCCAGCTTCCCGCAAACCGAAACGATGGTGGCAGGCTGGTTGGAAATAGTCCATCCCTTGTCACTGGCGAGGTACAACATGGTGGTCCTGATGGTCGGAATGTGGGCCAGTATTATAAGGTTTAGGACTCCGCTGGATAGATAGAGGGCGGTGAGGATCTAAAGGCGTTTCGAGATCTGCGTCTTCATGTTGAGTTCATGGACAAAACGATCGCACATGGTCTGCCAGCGTCGGAATCCCACCCATGAACAGACTCCACAAGGGTAAGCAAGGCGCTAATCACTGTGACAGGGCGAAGGAAAGAGCTTCGAACGAGGCGGGCCGCCCGGCAAATGCCCACCAGCGCTCCGATGCCGACCTTGCGCTGTCGATGCCTCCTTGCACCCGTCTGATGGCGAGCGGTTCACGTCCAAACACAAACGGAAGGGGATCCGACGGGCCACTGGGGATCGTGTCCTCATATTGCCAAGGGCTATTTGCTGTCGGTCGGTCCGGCCCAATGGAATCCTTGAGCGCGGGTCGTTGGCCGCAATAAACAGGCTAGCAACTCCTGGTGGTTCTGGCTGAAGAGAATATGAACAAATCTCATGGCTATTTTTTGCGACTGAGTCGAGGGCTGAACCAGAAAAGGATCCCGGCTGACGCGGTCCGTTGCACCGCCGCCAACTAGTGATGTACGTCCTCAGATAGCCTCCAACGGGACCGGCGACTTGGTTTGGCCGGCGCAACTCAACCATGGGCGCGTTTGTTTGATGTTTGCCGATCTCGAGGAACCTGAGAACGCAAGTGCCGTCAAAGATGCTGGAATTCACTTCTAGGCTCGCCAATGACGTCACCACCACCACGCTCGGATCAGGTTGTTGTAATTGTCGGCCACAAAAACGTTCCCATCGCGGTCCACCATCACTGCCATCGGTCCGTTTAACCGTGCAGCGCTGCCCTGACCGTCGGAATAGCCGCCAACCGGGATGCCGTCCACGTCAGCGAGGGAGGTATCTCCCGCCGGGCGCAATCCTTCGATTCAAGGGGTTACCTCTGTTCGCCACAAACACTTTGCCTGCACTGTCCACCGCCACACCAATAGGCGAATACACCCACACTGCGCTGACTCTGCCGTTTGCCTTCCCTGAGTTCCCGACCGAGCCCGCTTGATAGAACAGCACGGGCGGTTGGTTTGCATCGAGCCTGAGAATGCGTGACACCTGGGTGAAATAGACCTCTCCGCTCAGGCCCACCACCAAGTCATGAGGCAACCGGTCCACAATCTTGGTCCACTGGGGGAAGCGTGCAAGCAGGAGGCTGCCCTCCCCACTCGCACGGTATTTCAGGACCGAACCGCTGTTAACCGCTACGATCACGTCTGCGTTCACTTGGCAATCCCCACCGTCAGCGACTCGCAGTCCATACTCGAGCCACCCTTGAGGGGCAACGGCAACGACCTTGTCGCCAGGACAACAACATTAGTGAAAAAGGTCTCTGTGCGCAAGGAGGCCGCAGTGGCGCTCGAGAACGCTGCAGCTGGGAACGATCCCGGCACGGAATGCGGACATCCTTGACCGTTAACGCTCTGGGCACAGTAACAGCAGACTATGATGAAGATTGTTGCAGCCTGGTCTAACAGCGTCACTAGGTTCTTCATTGGCTTGGGCGAACTTGAGGACCACGCAGCCCTCTCGGCCACGCGGCGTTCTGGAATCTGGGTTCTCGGAGAGGAGCGCATCTGTAGTCGATCAGGGGGTCGGGTCGGTCTGGGTTCGATCGAATACTATTCCCGAAGAGCCTTGCGGCGTGACCTTGAGCGTTCCCTGCAGATAGGAGCCTGTGATGGTCCAGTCCCAGTTGCCAGAAGAGTGACCGTTGACCACAACAACCTTATGTACGTAATAGTACTGCCAATCGGGTGTAGTGAAAAAGCGGCGTTTGAACCAGGGCGTTTGAGATGAGCATGTGACATTGTTAAGATCCCATGCTCCGATCCCAATGAAGACATCGTAATTGTCGCCCAAGTTCATATCGAAAGTCCTTCGCTGGCCGACCTTGATGCTCTCACCGGGCAAGTACAGGCATGACGCCGGATCATCGGTCAGAAGATCCGAATGCGTGAAGGAACTGGTACGAGATACTTTGACTTGGATAACTTCCTTGAGGAACCCATCCGAAGACATCTGATTAATGATGGTGATTTGTCTGAGAGCGGTTGTCACTGTGACATCGGCGACATCACTCCACTCGGAGTAAACCTCACTCTGGCGGGCGCGGACACGGTACCAATAGGTTCCCGCGACCTTTGACGATGTGTAGGTCTTTGGCGACAGGTGGTCGCTCTTGCCAAGCGTCGAGTATACGATTGTGAAACCGGTGCTGCCGGAGCTCACAGACTCCTGAAGTTCGTAGCCATCGCTGGTCGATGCTATATCTCCGTACCACCCGTGGGTCCACTGGACAGAAACATAACCTGGCGAACTGCTGGATGCTGTGATGGAGGGCTTGCTCTGCAGGGCAATCGCCACTTCTGAGGAGAGCGTGAGGGCTCCCTCATTGTCGTAGGCGCGTGCCGTCAAATAGCATGTTCCTAGCATTCTCACATCGTTCCAGCTGATACGGTATGGACTGCTGGTTGCTACGCCGACTGTTCCCTGCCTGCCAAGCAGACCCGACAAGCGATAGAGAAACTCGACACTGGCTATCGATCCATCGGAGTCCGCAGCCATTGCCTCGATCGTAACATTCGCAGGTGCGTAGAAAACCTGACCTTGGGAAGGCAGGCTTATCTGGACGGTCGGAGCTTGGTTCACGCGCGGATTGACCGTCATTGTCAGCTCGTCAGCGCTGCTCAGCGCCCCATCGCTAGCCGTCAACCGCAACACATACGTCCCGGCCACGCTGAATGTGGCCGTGGTGCTCCGCGCCGCCGGGTTTCCAAACGTTACCCCCCCCGGTCCGCTGACCTGGCTCCAGGTTGTCGTCAACGCTCCTGTGGGCAAGCCGTCATCCGTCGCCGTCCCGCTCAGTGTCGCACTGCCCAGCAGCGTCATCGCCTGGTCCGGTCCTGCATTGACCACCGGTGGCTGATTTGGACGTGGGTTGACAGTCACCGTCAGCTCGTCGGCTTTACTTAGCGCCCCATCGCTCGCCGTCAACCGCAGCACATACGTCCCCGCCACACTGAATGCGGCCGTGGTGCTCTGCGCCGACGGGCTTCCAAACGTTACCACCCCCGGCCCGCTGACCTGGCTCCAGGTCGTCGTCAGCGTGCTCGGAGGATTGGGAAGCCCGTCATCGGTCGCCGTCCCGCTCAAGGCCGAGTTGGCTGCCAACGCGATTGTCTGGTCCACGCCGGCATTGACCCCAGGCGCCTGGTTCCTCGCCGTCCGTATCAGTCGAAAGTACTTTGTCACCCCAGCTACTGGCACGGTGATCGTTTCGGCATCGCTACTCGGCACTGAAGCCCATAAGGGGTTGGACAGACTCTCCGTTGCTTCAACACGGTAACCGAAGCGCGTCGGTGAAAACGACATCGTCACTGTCGTTTCGGTCAACTGGATGAACACTTTGGGCCGTTGATCTTGCGAACCATAGTCCACCGGCTCGAGAACGTACCGGCCACCCATGAGAATATCGGCCCCGGTCGAACCTGTCCTCCCGCGTAGACTATAAGCGGCACCTGTGCTCACGCCGCCGCTGCCGTCGATCGTATGCCAATCGACGGAGTAGGGCTGTGCTTGGGCCCCCGCGCCGAGGGCTATCAGCACTAAGTGCGCGATGCATCTCGATTTCATAGACCATCTCTCTTGGCCATGTGACCTGAAGCAATTAGGGTTTGATGGCCAAGCCAGCTGCGAGAATCTCCAGCGCGCTCAAGCGAGCTCTCAACTCGGCATTCTCCTTCTCGAGGGCCGAGATGCGGCCAATCGCTTCCTCACGCTGTGATAAGACCTTCTGGTTCAAGCCCTGGATCGCCGCCAAAGCCACTCCATTGGCATCGACCATTGAAATGTGTTTATCATCCGCCCCCAGACCAAAGGTCGCCCTGAAATCTTGGGCCATGGGCCCAACATGGCTTGCCTTGTCCTCGCCTTTGAAATTCCACTCTGAAACAGGCAGCGCAACGACCTTGTCGAGCACCTGGTTCGGATCAACTGGGATTATGTTTTCCTTGGCATTGCGATCACTTGTCAACTGAACGCCATCCGCAGAAACGTTTCCTTTAACTTGCATCCCCCCCGAGTAACCTCCGATTGTCACGATCGGATTGTCAGCAGCCTTCTTACTGCTCGTCCCGAAGCCTATACGGAGCAATGCTAGCCCCTCCTGAGAAGTGCTGTCAGACCAAATCGTAAAGTAGTTGACAGCCCCCTGGTCGAAACGAAGCCCCCCTTTCCCGGCCGTGTTTCCGCTGGTAACGATCCGCACGTAATCTGCAGGGCCAGTTGAGGAATCCAGAACAACGCCACCGACCACGTCGAGCTTCGCCCGAGGGTTCATCGTCCCGATACCAACATTCTGGAGGGTAGAAGTCGGGCCCGCAGGTCCGGTTTCACCTTTGTCACCCTTCTGAGCGAGTAGACTCCAGTAGAGACCCTCGCTAGGAGGAGTAGTGGTGGAGCGCTTGGCCATCCAGGCGGACCCGCCATACTGAACGACATCATCCGTTACATAGCTAGTGATCGCGCTCCAGGCGCCGCGCCAGGTTAGCCCACGCGCGCCCGTTGCACCCGTCGCGCCGTCTTTGCCGGCTGCGCCCGTGTCACCTTTGTCGCCCTTTATACCCTGTGGCCCGATGTCGCCTTTCGGCCCAGCCGGGGTCAAGGCATAGAGGGCGTAAGGAACTGAGCCAACGGTCTGGCGGGGCGTCAAGGTCGTGAAGACCTCAGAGCCAGTGGGGCGGACGCTGACCTCCAGCCAACGCTCGGTGCCATCGAATGTCCCGGAGCCAAAGTCCAGCTCCACGCTGAACAGTCCTGCCCTCACCTCCGTGAATAAGTTGGTGAGAATAGGCCCCAGCTGGCCGTCCCCGACCTCGGAGTTGTATAGGATGAACCGCAGGTCGAAGTTGCCATTGGCAGCCAGGTCATTGTCACTCAGCCGACCTTGATAGCTGAAGCACGAGCCGAGCGGCGTCGCTGCCGCGGCATGGGGAAGGCCAAAGATGGCTAAACAAAGCGCTGCAAGACATGTGCATTTCACGATGTATCCTTTCTATACTTCACCTCGGCAGCCGTTCCACTTCGTCGCGGGGGAGGTGCCAACCACCAGCTAACGAGTGATCCCAAGCGCCAAGTCACGTTGTTACGAACACACCTGAGGTTATGAACTCAGCGCCGGCCTTCTAGCTGGTCTTCGCTCTAAACGTAGCGCGCCACATCCCGACAAATCGCGGGCCCATCTCTTGATTGTCCACTTCCTCACAAGAAGTGACGACAAAACTCGCTATTCTCTCTGAGCGAGCATCGCAGCCACGACTCTCCACCTCACTCCGTCAGTCGCCCACCCCTTAAGTCAATCTATCCCTTGCGCAAGAGGTTGGAACCAATATGCGTTGCGAGTGCGACCTGGCAAGCCAGCACCGAAGCCTCATGCACCTTGGCGAAACCTCCCGCCTTCACCACGTAAAGCGGACACAACGACCCGACAACCTCGCGCCGCTCCTGTGAGTTGCGCCCCGCAAAGAGCGTTATGTCATAACTCGCCTGAGGCGCGCTTTCGGAGAGACTGTCCGACTCATGAGGTACAGTATCCCTGCCCTGAGGTCGGAATAGAGACCCCTATTTTACGGTTTTGGACTGCGCTGATACGCCCACCGCATAACAGCCGGATCCCTGGCCGCTGCGGTCGAGAGGAACCGTTCCTGTGGCTTTTTACCCACCCGGCCGATGTCCAAGCGGTCGGCATCCCAGCAGGTCGCAATGGTGGGATTCCGGTGATGCAATACCTCGGTGTGGTCCCGGATGGCTTCGTACAGGAGAGTGGGCCGTTCTGGCGCCAAGGCCAACTCCCCGCTGATCTCAATCAAGAACACCGCTGCCCGCGGGCCATGCTCCGGATCCGAGAAATCATCCTCCCGACAACAGTCGTGCAGATACGCAAACAACTGCACAAGCAGAGTGTCCGCATCCGTCTTCCGTGCTAACCTCAAGCCGTTGTAACGCACTCGTTCCCAATGCCCAAGGCCGTGCGTGCTCCGCAACGGCAGCCGGAATCTTGTTTTCGCCAGCGTGAGCACCTGCTCGATAAGGTCTGGCGTCTTCGAACGCATCAGCTGGATTGTGTTTTTACCGCGTCCGGTCATTTCCCGATGACTACCGGGCCCCCGTCGGCAACAATCACCACGTTCTTCGATAAGGTGATATTCTCAGGATAGGTGCCCGCCTTGATCTTGATCCGGGCCCCATTCCATGCTTTATCATGAGCCATTTCAACGCTCGGGAAAGGGGATGCGGGAGTGCCCGACGAAGGCCATACTGCCGTCCGAGACACATGAATGGTCCCCCCAATTTCGAGCCAGTGCTCGATGATGGGATACGTCGTCGCGAATTCACCGTAGACCGCGCGCCAGTCATCAGGGTTCGAGTCACACGTAAGGTCGCTGCAATCCGAACCGTATCCGAGGCCGCAGCAATGCCCATAGAGCTGTCCCATCAACTGACCCGCGCTGTTGAAAAGACCCGAACCACTCGCCCCCCCCTCAGTCAATCCATCTACAGCCCGAACGAAGTGATAATCGCTGGCGTCCATAAAGAGACAGCCGCTCAGCCATAAGAAGTCGTCCACGAAAAACGTTACCCTCTTCCAACTGCCGCCTGGATGGTGAACACCGTAGGATTTGTCCGTGTACGCCGTCGTCCATCCGGCGGCACCGCCTCCGGGAGGTATCACACCGGGAAGCCGAATGAACGACATGTCATTGCCCCCATCCGTCGGGTTCGTCTCCAGCAAAGTACCTCCCACGGTGCGGGGTAAGCGGCTGTAGTTCGGTAATATGCCCCCGCAACTGTTTCTCTGGTAAAGCCAGATGGTCTCCAATGTGTCGACCTCGGTCTGCTTGTGCAGGCAGTGGTACGCAGTAAGGAGATAAGGAACGTCAGATTCATCGTCCCGATCGCGTAGAATGGTGCCACTGCAGACATATTGGCGGCCTCCCGAAACGAAACCTAGCTTCACTATCGCGTTCCGGGCCACGGGATTCACTTTGTCGGTTCCATAACACATCACATCCAGATGACAATCCCCCACAGCGGCCGGAGCCAATGATCCAAACGTCGTCAATCCCCCAGCTGCATCCGAGTCTCCGTGGACAATCTCCGGGATCTCAAACGTAGGAGGATCGCCCGAATCGACGACCACGATCACGGTGTCCCCAGGAAGCGTCGAAGTCCAAAACTCGCCTCGCCCCTGTGGCCCTTTCCGACCGAAAGGACCGTCGATCACCACACCCTCTGCATCCGCAGCGGCAACGGTGACTAGGCCGCTCCCAGCGCTAAAGTTCGTGAAATGGATACGGATACCCGCCGCGCCAGGAGAACGGATCGCGAAAGACCAAGGGCCGCTATCCGAATCGACAACAGACGTCGGTCGTAGCGATTCGGCACGGAGGGGCCCGTCCGGTAGCAACCGGACGATCCCATTTGCGGTCGGCCGAGGACAATCGCAGCGAGCGTCCGCCTCCAGCCGGTCTAGCTCCATGCGATCCAACTCCGCGGACCCCAGATCGATAACCAATCCATTCATGGATACCGGGATCTGAGCGGCAGGCCGCAGTTCCGCCGGACTTTCCCCGGACGACAGCCGAATGCTCCCCGAGGTTTGCGCCGACTGCTCCGCACTCCAACCCCGTTGGAGCATCAACAGGACTACCAGCGTCCTGAACCATGAACTGGAAACATACATGATCGAAAGGATCAGTCTCCAAAACCTTTAAGGCGGCAAGGGATCCGCATGGCCAAGCTTGAACTTCCCCACAAATGCGTCGCCGCTTCCATTGTGGAATCATTCATCACCTGATGAAAGAGCCACTGCCGTCTAAAGCATCGGGTTCGCATCGGTTGCATCAATAGAAAGGGAATTACCGCCAACTAGTGTCACGACGGAGTCTGAAGAACCTTTCTCCCGCGCTCACGCTGAGCTGCATCTCCATCCGATCCCCCCGTCGAACCGCAGGCTCAGTCACATCCGCCCATGCGGCGGGAGAAAGAGAGAGGACGGTCGCCTCCTGCAGACGGTAACCAGGAGAGGGTGCCCGCCAAGACACCACGATCAGGGAATCTGACAGAACAAGACCCAAAGACGGCAGCACCTCTTCCTCCAGCAAAGCCCAATAGCCGACGGCAAGGTCCAGCGGAACGGACGCAGATCTTCCCGCGTGCGGTGGACCAACGCTGGCCAACAGACACCATGCCCCGTTTGTACCTCGTCCACCTCCGCCCGCGACTGAGAAGTGTTCCACAGACAACTCAGCCCCGTGCAGGATTAGGGGCACAGCCAGCGCCAGCCCCGTAGAGAAAAGCCACCACCCATTTGTTCGAAGGCTCATTGCAGAGATATCAGCACCAGAATCAGCCCTCTACCCTCCGAGAGCCCTGTCATTGCCTTGCCGATGATTGTCCCTTGCACCCTTACAGGATCGGAAGCGCGCATGCAGTGCCCCGGCGTCGATGCAGAAGTCAAGAGATCACCCGGGGTGATTTCTCCGTTGTCCGCATCAGCCCAACAATAGGCTCTTCCGGCAAGCGCCAAGGGAACGGTCAGGCCGCTTGCGAGCTTTTCATCCTTCAGAATGACCCCGGCATTGAGCCCGTTCGCCCCGCTGACCACTCCTGCCACCTTGTGATCATATGCCTCCCTAGCGATCCTGAGTCTCCCTGGGCAGGCCGGGTCGATGCTCATCACCGTTCCAGGGCTGGCCTCGAGCCCGTCGCTCGTCTCGAAGGGTTCGGCCAAATCCGCCCCCCCGGTGATGGTGAGCTTTCTCGTGCCCACCCCGTTTCGATCGACCCACATCACCCGGTTGGTCTTGTAGTTGTCCGAAGGACTTCCAAGCCCCGTGACGAGAACGCCTTCGGACCCGGTGTTCTCCGTCCACACGACGAAATACTCCTTGGCAGCTTGGTCGAATCGAAGGCCGCCCTGTCCTGAGACCCCGCCACTAGAAACAATCCGCACGAATTGGTTGGAGGTCCTGGAGGCGTCCAATGTGACTGTGCCGACAACTTCCATCCGGCTCTGCGGGGTCGATGTCCCGACCCCGAGATTACCAAAGGCATCCAGCACAAGGTCGTTCGTGGCCATGTACTCCGAGTCGTTAGCGAAGCTCCGAATGAAACAGAGGTTGTTGTTGGTGAACCCAATCCCTCGGGATATTATCCCGCTGCCTTTAAGCCACTGGATCACACCACCAGGTTGAAGTTCTAGAGCTTTGCCCCAGAGTGAGGTAGTCCACCTGGCGTCATAGGCCGAATTGCGAATGGTGCCGCCCACCTCCAGGAGTCGAGCAGGAGCCGCGGTCCCGATCCCCACCCTGCCGACCGCGTTGAGCGCCACCGCAGTGTTAGAGAACGTGACCGTCTCCCTAAAACCCGCGGGTTGGTCTGTACGGGGGACCACCGAAGGCAATTGGGTCACAGTCAGCGACCCATCGAGTTTACCAGCCGTCAAGGCTCGGATGGCGTACGGAGTTGGGGCGATCCCCTGACGTGGGCTGAAGTAGGCGAAAGCACCAGAGGGCAACCCGTTCGTGCGTACACCAAGCTCGAGCCAAAGGGCTTGTCCGTTGAACGGTGCGCCTCCGAAGTCGAGCAGCACCGAAAAGATGCCATTAATGACTCCCACCCCATTCGTGGTCACCGGTCCGGCGACCGACGTTCCCACCTGCGCATTATCGAACAGACGAAACTCCATGTCATAGAGTCCGGAGGTAGGCACGCCACTCTCCGTAAGTCGCCCTTCATAGAGAAACTCGGTTCCCTGGGCTCGGATTCGCAGCCCACTCAGGCTGCACACCACCACCACACTTACTAAGATTATCCGTCTCCACTTCACTCTCCACCTCACTCCAGATGCCAAATTGATCTCACCAGCGGGCCAGCGGAGGCCTGCCCGCCAGCCGAACACTCAAGCCCGGAGGAACCTAGCGCACGCTCCTCCACGCACGCTCTGCCAAGGTCGCCTCGGGAGCCACAGATGCCCCGCTTATTAATTGCCCACCTTCTTCACATCCGTGACAACAAATGTACTGCTGCCACCACGATTACAGACTCTCGCACGAGCACCGCAAGTGGTAGTCGGCAAAGAAAGGTGGTCTTCGGCTTTCGCACCGACAAGAGCCAGACCGGCCCCAAGGAGTTCCTCCAAGGGACCCAAGCCCGGTATCTGCAGGCCGACGGGGGCAGTTCCTACGCGCCGGTCTTGGAGGAGCTCAAGCTGGAGCGCATTCCTTGCATGGCCCATATTCGTCGAAAAACCTTTGAAGGACGCCAGGACGCCCCAATGGCAGCTGACTTAATCCTGGCCTCGATCCAGAAGCTCTACCGGATCGAGAACCAAGCCAAAGCCCAGCACCTGAGCCCCCAAAGAGGTTCGGGAGCTTCGCCAGCGGGAAGCCCAACCCATCTTTACAGACTTGGGGCTCTTGATGAGCGAGCTTGCCAAGAATGTTCTACCCAAAAGCCCCCTGGGTCGAGGTCTCAGTTACGCGAAGAACTACTGGGCGGCGATGGCCCGCTACCTGGAGATCCCCGCGGCGAGCATTGATAATAACTCCAGCGAGCACGCCCTGCGGGATGTCGTTCTTGGCCGCAAACACTGGGTTCACGTTGGCCAGGAGTCCGGCGGGCTACGGGCAGCTAATCTCTTTTCCCTGATGGTCACCTGCAAACGACTCAAGGTGGAACCTTACGCTTATCTGCACGACTTCCTGCAACGCTTAGGATCCGCGCAACAATAACATGAGCAGATTAGTGTTGCCACCGATGGTGAATGGGAGGAGCATGA
>CAYPNF010000110.1:8479-11353 GCA_964411985.1 uncultured Verrucomicrobiota bacterium | reverse complement strand
GAGGGGTGTGCGGTGGGAAGGGAAGGTAGGGACATCGCGCTGCGATGTCCGGGGGTGCGGACGGCCCGGCGGTCCGTCCCTACCAAGACCTGGCGGAATTCCATGGGGCGTTCCTTTCTGGCCAAGCTTTTGGAATGCGGTGGGGAGCGAAGCGAAGTACCGCTTTTGCCCCTTTGGGTGGGACGAGGACGAGCACGAGGACGAGGAGGAGGGAAGGGGAAAAGTGGTGGTGTAGGGTCCAACGCCCTCGGTCATCGTCCTTCATCCCTCGCGGTCGTCGTAATGTTGGTGGTCGTCCTCGTGCTCGTCCTCGTCCTCGAAACCGTGGCTTCCACTCGATTGCCGAGGAGGAGGGACGAGCACGAGAACGAGAACGAAGGAAGAAGGAGGAGCGCGCGAACTCCAAGACCTGGCGGACTTTGGTACCCCCTTTCCGACCCCACTCTACCGTGCAGCACCGCGCAAGGCGTCCAGGTATTGCCTGGCCTGCTTGTGCTCGGGATCCCTTTTCAGCGTTTCTTCGAACTCCCGCATGGCTTCGGATAACTTGTTTTGTTTGGCCAGAGCTACTGCGAGGTTGAAGCGGCCGGCGATATGATCGGGTTTGAGTCTGACCACTTCCTGAAACTCCGTCTGTGCCTCGGCCAGCTTCTGGTCGAGTGCAAGCTCCACGCCCAAAAGGTAGCGTGCCTCCCAGTAACTGGAACGTAAGCGAATGGCTTCGCGCAGGTTCTGGATGGCTTCCTCCCGCTTGTTTTGCGCCGCTAGCACATCCGCCCGACGTAGAGGGATGCGGGGATCATTGGGTCGGTACTTCTGAGCAAGGGCGTACTGCTTCAATGCCTCGTCCCACTTACGTTGGCCCGCGTAGGCTTGTCCCAACTCCAGATAGGCTTCCTCGAGGTCCGGCCGGATGCGAAGGACCTCCTCCATGGCCTTCCGGGCTTCTTCATACTTTCGCAGCTGCGAGAGCAGCCGACCGGCTTGGAAGTGGCCGACGTGATGGTGGGGCAGGAAGTCCCGGACGGTTTGCCATTCCGCGGCCGCTTTCTCCAAGTTGCCGGAAAGCTCCAGAAACTCCGCATAGTTCTGATGAAGCCAGACGCGGTCGGGCCGCTGCCTCAACGCCTCTTCGAACAGTACGCGGGCATCGGTGATGTTCCGCGGGTGTAGCTTCTCCCGAAGCTCGGCGATCTGTTCCAGCAGTTGAGCGCGCCGGGCGGTATGATTGAACTGGCTCGTGTAGGGCGCGTCGGCGAGACGCCGCGCGATTTCCTCCAGCATGGAAGAACGGTTCCAGTCCGAAAGCCCCAGTTTTTGGGCGCACACGTCTGCATCCGCCCAACTGGGCGTCTTTTTGTCGGTGAGTTTCGCCGGGAGCTTTGGCAGGATCGCTTCCGCCCAGGTCAGCGCCAGTCGGTAGTTGCCTTCCGGGGTCAGATGCACGTGCTCATAGAAGAACTCGCGCCCCGAGATTTGACCAGGACTCGCCTCCGAAAGCGACTTCTCCGAATCCACAAAAGTTACCGATGTCAACGCGTGTTTTTGTGCAAGGTCCCGGACTCGGCTGTTCAAGCTCGAGCCAGCTCGGAACGGCATCGCATCCAAGTCCCTCGCTGCCAGGTAGTGCTTTTTGGCTTCGGCGGTTTGGCCAAGAGCTTCCTCGCATTGCGCCAGTCGGAAGTAGGACTCGGCGTGCTGGGGACTTTTCTGCACGGCGCTTCGGAACCCAGCGGTAGCCTCGGCCCATGCGGATTGTCCGCTGTTCGTCGATGCCGTACGATACAGTTCCTCCCAAGGACTTAGATCGGCCCCACTGAGCGGAGGGGAATGCAGTGATCCAAAAGGCGCACAGTCCCGCAGATTGCTGGCCATGGTGCTCAGGAGCACCGGCACCCCGGCGCGAACCCCTGCCTTCAACACATCCTCCAGGTTCCGCCGATAATTCTCATCCACGACCGCCCGGCGCGGATCACCGGCCGCCAGTTGGTTCTCCTGGAACATCTTCAGCCCACTCCAATCCGTTTTGGGGTTCTGGGGACGGATCCTCTCTCGTATGGAGCTGAGCAGTTGCCCAGTTTTCGTGGCTTCCAACGCGAGCTTGAGGCGCACTGTCGGTAGAGGCAGAGAAGCGGTACCGAAGACCGTGTTGGGGCCGAAAGGCCCGATGTACTCATTATTGCCTGCGTAAACGATCCAGAGATCCCCGTCGTAGTTTGCGAATTCCCGGGCGATGGGCAGCATCACGTGCGAGTTAATGGCGGTCATGGCCGCTGGGATCACTTCGAAGCGCGTTCCTGGGAATCGCTCTTCCAAAATCACTTCCAGGTAATGCGCGACTCCGTAGGAGGGCCGGGGATCCCCCAGCACCGCTGACTCGCCAAACAAGAAGATCCGGTACACTCCAGATGGCTTCTTCGCCTGCATCGCAATCGGCGTGGGGCTGCGGGCAATGGCAGGGGGGAAGAAACGCCAGCCGAATTTCGCGTTGTCCACCAGCATCTCCTGACCGCGGATTTGGGTTCGGAGCAGGAAAGAGGTTGGATAGCCGTAGCCGAAAAGCCGCAGTCCCATCTCAAGCCCCGCTAAAAGGAGCAGGGGAAACCCCAGCGCCACCAGCATCCGGAAGAGCCACCGCCGTCTCCGGCTGATGGATGCGGCCGGGGAATCATGATTCCCTTTCTTGCCTGGCTCGGGTGTGGGGCCAGCGGACTTTCGTTCTTTTTTCTTCAAGCCGGGCGAATTTAGTGCGGGACCCAAAAAAATGCCACAAGAAGGTAAAAGCCACTCGCCTTCTCCCGAAGGCGACTACCCGGACATGGGTAGCCGCCGTCGGCAGACGGCGCAAGATTCAGCCAAGTACCGGCCTCTTGT
>CAYPNF010000110.1:0-8379 GCA_964411985.1 uncultured Verrucomicrobiota bacterium | reverse complement strand
GAGCGCGCTGGTGGGGGAGGGGAGAAGTCACTCGCCTTTTGCCAAAGGCGACTACCTGGAGGTGGGTAGCCGCCGTCGGCAGACGGCGCAAGATTCAGCCAAGTACCGGCCTCTTGTAGCCGTGCTCGGCAGAGCGCGCTGGTGGGGGAGGGGAGAAGTCACTCGCCTTTTGCCAAAGGCGACTACGCGAGTTCTCAATACGCAATGGTAATCTGCGTCGGACGCTCTTTCGCTTCGACCGGGACTTCCACCGTCCTGCCACCAGGCCACCTCACCCATACTCCCGTCGCCTGTTGTTCAGGATCACCCAGGACCTGCACTGCGGAATCCTGCGACCAGTACCCCGACCCCGCGTGGATCTCCCGAACCGGCCCCTTCCTCCCTTGGAAGGATAGGGCGATGGCAGCCCCAATTCCCCGCGGGTTGCTCGCGGGTCCTTTGAGGCGAACGCGGATCCCCGGTTTGGCAGCGGCGTTTCGGTAAAGCTTGGTCGGCCCTCCATTCTGCCCCACTGCCAGATCCACCCTCCCGTCCTCGTCAAAGTCAGCCAGTGCTGCTCCCCTTTGTTCGCCATAGATGCGGACTCCGCTGACGGCGCCGTCCACGGCTATAAACCCGCCTTGGCCATCGCCTCTCAGCCACAACCCCCTTCCCGCGTCATACCTTGCGGTCTCAGGTTGGGCATCGAAGAAGTTCTGCGCCAGGAAAAGATCCTCACGACCATCACCGTCGGCGTCCCCCACGCAGATGCCAAACGCAGGCGACATCTGGGCCTGGACTGGCAAAGTGCGGGCTTCGAAATGGTCTCCACGGTTGAGAAAGACGGTGCTCTCCAGCCAGTTTGCGGTGAGCAGCTTTGCCTGAGCCAAACGGGGTCCCAGAATGTCCTCCATTCCAGCGGCACCGAACGTCCGGTGGGAACTGAACCTCTCCCGGAGGAAAGGGAGGGCATTTGCGAGAGGGTTGAGTTGGCGCTCGGGCACGTTCTTCTGGAGTTGCGGCTCCCAGTGAGCTTCGATGGTTTCCACCGAGCCATCGCCCAGGAAATCGCCATAGTAGAGCTGCAGGGGACGTTGCCGATGCGCTTCGTACTTGGTATTCCTTCCCCAGTTGCTCGCCGCAAGGTCGATCCTCCCATCTCCATCGAAGTCGCCTGCGGCTACGCTATTCCACCAGCCCACATAGTTGGTCATGCCCAGCTTCCCAGTTACCTCGGTGAGTCTCCCCTTCTCGTTTTGGAAGATCCGGATGGGTCCCCACTCGCAGGCCAACACCAGTTCCGGAAGCCCGTCCCCATTCAGATCACAGAAAAGAGCGCCGCTGACTAACCCTATGTCTTGCAAGGCTTTGGAGTTCTCTTCGTCTAGTGTCCATCGACCTTCCTTCCATGCCAGCAAGCGGGAAGTGGCGACTGCTGGATACTTACCCCCTATGACCCGGCCCCCTACCAGAAGCCTCCAGTGACCCTCGCCGTCCAGGTCAGCCAGTGCCATCGGCCCCGTACTGGATTCCACCTTTTCCAGCACGACGCCAGGTTTCTGGACCTCGGGTTCCTGCGTCTGCACGGCCACGCCCGTGCCAGGTCCTTCTGGATAATTGGCTAGTCCTACCAGCAGTGAAGGCGCTCCGGACGCCACGTTCCATCCCAGAACCGTGGTGGAGTCTTGCTGAAGCAACGCCGTAAACCCCGGGTTGCTGGCGGCGGCGAATCCACCTCGGCCATCCCCTCGGAAGCAGCCCAGCCTGCCGCCTCGACCTGCCCCTACGATCAGATCCTCATGCCCATCCCCGTCCAGATCCAACCACGTGATGCCCGGTCCGAGCTGGCTCAGCCGATTCGGCAGTAATGGTTGCCGGGAGAAATCATCAAAGGTCTCCTGGTGATGCGTATGCTCGATGGAGGCGCTCACGTCTTGAAACCAGGGTGGAGCAGGTTGGGACGGAGGGGGCTTTGCCGCTTCCACAGCCTGCTTTTCGTCGATCTCGTAAATCCGGTTGGGCTCAAGATTCTCCAAGGTGCTGAGGCGGCCGTTGCGCCAAATCACCTCGATGCGGAGTCGGTTGGTCACGCTCCCTGCCGCGAAACACCGCACGGAATCATCACCAGAAAGATAGCGACCGCCACTGGTCATTTCCTGGGATTGCAGGGGTACTGCCCCTCCCTGCACGCGGATGCGGGCACCGATCCCCCGGCTGTTGGGAGGGAGGCCTGCCAGGCGGACCGCTATTCTCGGAGCCGTCGTCTCGTTACGGAAGATGCCCGCGTAATCGTTCAGGTTGTTCACGACCACATCCAGATCTCCATCGTTATCGAGATCGGCCTGAGCCATGCTGCTGGATACCCCCTTCCATGCAAATCCCCAGGCGCCGCCTACCTCCTCAAAAGTCAGGTCCCCACGGTTGCGGAAAGCCAGATTGGCCGTGGCTTGGCGCGGGTACATCCGGCGCGATTCGTAGACCTCTGCGTCCGAAAGTCTCCGGGTGGTCCGCAGCTTCTTGATCTGTTCCGCCACGTCGAGGTCCCGGCCAGCCCGTTCCATGCCGTTGACGATCAAGACATCTTGCCAACCGTCCAAATCCACGTCCGTGAAAAGGCAACTCCACGCCCATTCTGTCGCTTCCAACCCGCTGAGTTGTGCTATTTCGGCAAACGTCGTGTCACCCCGGTTCAGGAAAAGCGTGTTCATCTCGTACTGGGGACGGTTCAGAATCAGTCCCGGGGTATGGACCACCGGCGGCCGTTCCTTGAAGAAGAGCATCCGTTCCCGATGGCTTCGGCTCATCATGTCCAAGGTCAGGAAATCCACCGCACCGTCACCGTTGATGTCTCCGAAGTCCACCGCCATCGAGGACATTGGCAGCTTCCTCTGGGCTAAGGGGTCGATGCGCCGGAACTTCCCACCGCCCTGGTTGATCCAGAACTCGTCTTCCACCTGAAAGTCGTGGCATACGTAGAGATCGGGCAGCCCATCCCCGTTTACGTCGTGGAAAGCCGCGGTTAAAGCCCATCCTCGTGGTGCTGCCGCTAGTGGCACCCCCTTTTCGTCCTCAAACGCTCCTGAAGTGAAAGGTACCGCCACCCAGTTGGTCCCCCCCTGGTTTCTCAGGAACAGGTCTGTCTCCCCCAGCTCCTTGATCCCACCCTGCCCATCCTGAACAAACCGGTCTTTCAGATCGGGATCGGTCACAGGCCGCCCCTTAACCGTTTCGATCTCGCTCTTGCCATCCACCGTGTGGAAGGTAAATCGGGCATTCGGTATGTCCATGAGTGCGGAGGTCCGGTGATTGGCGATGTACAGATCCAAGAAGCCGTCGCCGTCGACATCCGCCACCGCCAAGGTCATGCCTGCCACTCGTGGGTTCAACGTCCAAGCGAGCTGGAAGTGTCCCTTCCCATCGTTGAGGAAGACTCTCGTGCCGTTTCCTACCGTGTTGACCGCCAGGTCGAGGTCGCCATCACCGTCCAAGTCCGCCAGAACCGCCCCGGTGGAAGTTAGTTTCGCGCAACCTACCTGCGCCGCTTCAGTAAAGTCCGCAAACCGCCAGTTGCCCAGGTTGCGATAGAGCGCATTGGATCCCTCCGAACGGCAGAGGTAGATATCGCACAAACCGTCTCCATCCACATCTCCTAAGGCGACTCCCGCACCGTTCAGAAGGATGCCATTGGTCAAGTGTCTGGATTCCGGAAGGTAATTCTTGAACTGGACGCCCGTGACGGAGGGGGGAAGAAGCGTGAAACCGGCAGGGCGCGTGTTTGTGAGCTCGACACGAGAACTGCGAAAGTTCTCTTCACTATGCGGAAATGCTGTAAAATAATAAAACGAAACAAACAAGAATAACGCCGTTTTGAGGTGGACCTTGCTGGATCCGCTTGGCTCGATAGAGCAAATCGTGGTTTGGAAGGGTCGCATTCTAGTTTAGCGGGGAAGCTTCAGACGTTGCCCGGCGAATTCGCAAGGAAAAAGCGGGCCGCTTTCCGAAGGCCCATGTAAATTCGGCAGGTCTTGGAGCAGTGCGTGCGCCCCCAGGTGCCGCTTTCCCCTTTGCCTCCTGCTCGTCCTCGTCCCACTCAAAGGAGAAAAAGCGGTACATCGCTGCGCTGCTCACCGCATCTCCAAGAGCTGTCGCAGAAGGCTAGTTTATGGGGACATAGCCGATACTCCGGACGATAATTTTTCCTCAAAAGAGCTATAAAGTGACCGAAAAAACCGCATACACCGCAAAACAGCAAAATCACCACAAAACCCTTGCGCTCCACCCAAAGCATCTGCTAGATATTTTTCCGTAGTCACAGGCAACCAACTTCGCGAGTTCATCCTCGTGGAGCTGTATGCCCTAAATGTGTGTACCAAACCAACTAGTATTCTATGACAAAACTTAGAATGGGAAAACCAACGGGCCTGGCAATAGCAGGACTTTTGGCAGCAGCTTCCGCCTTCGGAGGAAGCGCGACGTGGGACTTTACAACCGATCCCACATCAGGAACGAATCCGATCGAGGTCTACCAGACTGGATTTGCCGATGGTAGCGGCAGTTCTGTTTATTGGAAGGACACCGGCGGTAACCCTGGCGGGTTCCTCGGCGTTTGCTGGCCTATCGGGGGTTCTTCCTCTATCGTTATCTTTCCTGACATTGACGGAGGAAAGATCGTCTCCTCTTTCACCTTCGAGTGCGATTTGCGCGTGGGTAACCCGCAGCAGAACGAGCGCGCTGCGGACGGCTTCAGCCTCAACTTTGCCCGGTCCAACGACGACGTTTTCGTGAATCATTCCTCGAGTGATTTCGCGACAAGCGGTGCGGTGGAAACCGGCACCAAGACCGGTCTCTCGGTTATTTTCGATACTTGGAGCGGCAACGCGCTGCCCGATGGCGCCGATATCGAAGGTATCATCGTGCGCGTGGACAACGTGACCGTCCTCAGGCAAGCGATGCCGACTCGCAACGGAGCCTGTGACGACGTCACCTCACTCCAGACCGGTCCGCGCGACCTCCCCTACTGGCAGGCAGGTGGCTTGCCGGATACCGCCTTTGAGCCTGCCTCCTGGGCCGGCCTGTGCTGGGCGAAACTGTCGGTGGAACTGGACGCAGCATCCAAGCTGACGGTGACCTGGAAAGGAAAGAAGGTTCTGGACCAGTACCAGACCACTTTCTTCCCGTCTGCCGGCGGTTTGGTCCTCGCTGGTCGTACTGGTGGTGCGGATGAGCACACCCACTTCGACAACATCAAATTGACCACAGCGGCTGCTGCCGCTGACACCACCCCGCCCACGACCCCGACGGACCTCGTGGCGACCGTGATCGGCGCGAACCGCGTGGTGCTGAACTGGGGTCCCTCGACGGATGCCTCCATGCGCGTGGCCTACGAAATCGAGCAGAACGGAACCGTGCTGCCCGGTCAGATCGTAGCCACCAACGCGGATGTCCGCAACCTGGCCCCGTTGACCAGCTACACCTTCAAGGTGCGCGCCCTCGACGTTTCGTTGAACAAGTCGGATTGGGTTTCTGTTACTGCCAAGACGGTGGCAACCGTAGACGATCCGAACTATGCGATCGCCAAGGTCTATGGTAGTACTGAAGCTCCGATTACCGGGACTGCAGTGGATCTTCTTGTTGGCGACGCCCGGTATCCCGCTTCTCCCGATCGCACCATGACCCTGAAGAATATGTGGATGTCTTATGGTGAGCCGACTTTTGGCGACACCTATGGCGATAACAACGGTGTCCGCATCGCCGGCACGATCACTCCCACGGAGACCGGGTCGTACCGTTTCTTCGTACGCAGCGACGACGCTTCCCAACTCTATCTGAATACTGCCGGAGCAGCAATTCCTGAGGCCGATCTTGCTTCCCAGATCGCTGAGGAAACCGGCTGCTGCGCTGCATTCCAGGAACCTGGCGTTGATCATGCTGCCCAGCCTCGTACTTCTGATCCTGTAACCCTGACCGCCGGCAAGGCCTACGGTATCCTCTTCCTCGTGAAGGAAGGTGGCGGTGGCGACTGGGGTCAAGTTGCCTGGCGCAAAGAAGGTGACAAGACAGCTGCTTCGGCTCTTCCTCCGATCGGCTTGCCGTTCTTCAAGTCTGAGGGAACAGCGAAATCGGATCCCGTGGGCGCAGAGATCACCATCACCAAGGATCCGGCAGACGCGACGGTGATCGCCAACGAGCCAGTCACCTTCACGGCGGATGCGACCTTCACGTCGCCTTACACCACGACTGCCCTCTATCAATGGTACAAGAACGGGGCTCCGATCCCGGGTGCCAATGCTAAGACCTACACCATCAGGGTTGCCTCTACGGCTGACACGGGTGCCAAGATCAAGATGAAGGTAGCCGTCCCGGGTCTGGAAGTCTTCAGCAAAGAAGCGACCCTCACGGTCAATGCCGACAACAAGCCGGCCACCATCGTGAAGGCTTCTGGCAATGACGGGTTCAAGACTGTGACCGTCCTCTTCTCCGAACCTGTGACCGATGCCTCGGCCACTGTCGCGGGGAATTACGGGCTGAACAATGGTGTAACCATCAGTGCCGTCACCCGCGTGGACGACTACACCGTGAGCCTGACGACCTCGCAACAGGCCGTTGATACGCTCTACACCCTTACCGCGAAAGGCGTGAAAGACGCCGCCGGTAATCCGTCTGATGCCTCCTACGAGTGGCGTTCGTTCGCCCTGTTGACTGGTTACATGGGCTTCGCGACCTGGGACAACATCACAGGTACTCCCGTCGTGAATCTGACCGATGATCCTCGTTATCCGGACAGCCCGACCTTCAAGGCGGTCACCACTGCCTTCAACAGCAGGCCGGTGTACGGTGACGATTCTCACGAGAATTACGGCGGCCGCATGCAGGCATGGCTTACGCCCACGGAATCGGGCAACTATCGCTTCTTCGTTCACAGTGACGACGCTTCGGAACTGTGGCTGAGCACGGACGATACGGAAGCGAAGTTGGTCAAGATCGCGGAAGAGACGGGCTGCTGCAACGGATACACCCAGCCTGCCGCAACGTATGAGGAAATGCCTCGTACCTCCAACCCGATCGCATTGGTCGCTGGTAAGAAGTACTTCATCCGCGGCCTCTGGAAAGAAGGCGGCGGCGGTGATTACTTGGACGTTGGCTGGCGTAAAGAGCCCTCAACGGCCCTTCCTACTGGCCCGATCCCAGGCAGCTTCCTCTCGTACTATGCTGATCCGTTCGCCGGCGCTCCGATGATCAAGACTCAGCCTGCCAACGTGGCCGTGGCTGCAGGTGGCACCGCAACTCTGAGCGTGGAAATCGGCCTTGGAGAACGCCCGCTGAGCTATCAGTGGCGCAAGGCCAGCAAGCCTATCACCGGCGCAACTGGCGCTAGCTTGGTGCTCAATAACGTGAGCGCAACCGACGTCGCCAGCTATGACGTTGTTGTCAGCAACGCCGCTGGGTCAGCTACCAGCGACGCTGCGGCCGTCATCATCAACGGCACCTTCCTGATCGAAGCGGAAGACTTCAACTACGAATCGGGCAAGACCAAGGCAGAAGCCAGCGTCATGCCGTACAAGGGCAACGCCTACAACAACCTGAGCGCAGTCGCCAAAGTGGACTATGATTCCGACGACGGCAATGACTCGGATGTTTACCGCAAAGGTGAGACCCCGAACAAGAATATCAACGAGAACCTCGGTGGCCAGCTGGGCAAGTTCCGTGGTGCGTGGGATATGACTGTTAACTACAAGCTGGGTTGGACCGGCACCGGTGACTGGATGAACTACACCCGTACATTCCCTGCTGGGAACTACGCGGTCACGGCCGCCTTGTCCTATGACGGACGCGGCGCTGGCCAACTCAAGGGCAAGCTGGATATGATCAGCGCTGGTGCTACCACCGCGACCCAGACTATCGTGCCGATGGGCAAGTTTGTCGCAGCTGGCTCCGGCGGTTGGGGCAAGAACAACCTCGTTCCTCTGGTCAACGACGCGGGTGAAGTTGCGATCGTGACCTTGGGCGGCGAGCAGACTGTTCGCTTCACGGCGGATAGCGGCGACATCGATTACCTGCTGTTTGCGCCGGCCTCGGCCCAGCCAGATGGACCGAAGATCGACTCGATCAAGCTGAACACCGACGGAAGCGTGACCATCAGTTGGACTGGTGGCGGCACTCTCCAGGCGGCGGAAGCGATCACCGGACCGTGGCAGGACGTGACTGCGACCAGTCCGTATACCTTCACCCCGGCCGCGGCTCAGAAGGCCCTGTTCGGCCGGATCAAGAAGTAACCCTTCTTGGTAAACAGGTAGGAAATTCAGAGAAACCGGGGTTCGCCCCGGTTTCTTCTTTTTATGGGGGCGAGTGAAGGAGGGAAAAGCGGCACCTTGGGGTTCACGCACTCGTGGGGAGGGGTGT
>CAYPNF010000109.1:0-11574 GCA_964411985.1 uncultured Verrucomicrobiota bacterium | reverse complement strand
CCCCTCCCTCCCCACGAATGCCGGTGGAGTCTTTCCACCGGCTTTTTGCTTCCAGGAACCTCCTGCCGCGGGGGAATTATAAAACGTGTTCTACGGTCAGTTTTTGACCGCCGCGCCCACCCGAGCTTGGGCTCGATCTCCGGATAGTTTAGGAATGTCACTTTTGAAGTAGCGTACCGCCCTGGGTTCGGAGGGTCTGAGGGTGGTGCGCTTGGGCAAGGTGAACGCAGCGACCCGCTGGAGCAAGCCTCGCCACGAGCGCTGGGCGCCAGGCTTGCCGGCTTTTGGGAGCCATCTTCTGAGGGCTTTGAGAGTGCGGGTGAAAGACAAACCGAAAACCGACTGCCTGGTCGTGGCCGCAGCGGCGCACATCACCGCCCGGACCAGATTGTACGCCATCAATCCGGCCAGCCACAGTTTGCGCGCCAGGTCGGCACTTTTGCACTCAATGGCCTGGAGCTGAAGTTGGGTTTTGATGTAGCGCAGGTTCAGTTCGACTTGCCAGCGCTGCCCGTAGACTTGGGCCAATTCCTGAGATGTGATTTGAGGATCCACCAAGGTGGTAAAGAGGTAAAGAGTGAACGCCCGAAACCCACGGGGAGCCACTCGAACCGCGACCAGGCGGCCGGCTACCGGCTCCGGGGCCAGGCCCTCGGGGCAGTGGTCCTGGCGGGTGGGTGTCCACTCCAGGGGCAGGTCCAGGCCCGCTTGAAGCGTGCGGTTGGCCTCGCGGGCCAGCTTATTGGCCCGCACTTGGGTGAGCCGAACCAGCACGTGGGCTTGGGCTTGGGCGGCGGCGCGCACCACCGAGTAGACCCCAAAATTGCGATCGGCGATAAACAGGGTGTTCTCCCAGAGCGAGCGCAGCAGCATCTCCAGGACGAGGGCTTGTTCGCTGCGCTTGGTGGGGCCGATCACACAGTCGAGCACCACCCCGGTGGCCAGACAGAAGGCCACAACGGCTCGGGCCAGGCACCAATAGGGCTGGCGGTTGTTGCCGGAGCGATGGGCGGGGAACTCCTGGGGGATGTCGCCAAAGGGTCGAAGCCGATAGGTGGTTCCGTCCAGGAGCACCGGATCGAGCTGATGCCACTGGCGGTTGTGGACGGTGGCCCGGATGCTCCGGCCACTGGCTGCCATGGCCCGGTGCACGACCTGCAGGGGCAAGCGTTGGCGAGCGGTGGTCCAGGAGGAGGTGGAATCCGAGCGCAGGGTCCTGGAAAGGCGCTTGCCAGGTGGGCTGAGCCGGTCGGCTCCCCCATCCCTGGCGTCTTCCAGGACGGCAGCCAGGGTGGAGTCGCCACTGAGATATTGGAACACCAGATACCAGAGGGTGATCAAGGGGCTAAAGGCCCTCCGATAGAAGACCTTGTCGGCCAGCCACAGCCGCAGGGAGTTCCTGGGAAAGAGGGCGTGGAACTTCTCCTGCAAAGCCGGGAGGGAAAGTCCCGTGGTGAGGACAAACTGGGGACGAAGGTCCACGGAGGAGACGGGGGCGGCTTGTTTTGCGCGTTTTGCTTTTGGGGTTGACATGTATGTATGTACTATAGTATACATACATACATGAAAAACGAGACGATGGGCAAGAACAATGCGAAGGAAATCTGGCTGGCGCAAATGGAGCGGCTCTGGCCGGCGATCAAAGGTTCCCTGGCGCAGGTCCGCAAGCCGTGCATTCGGCAGAATTGCCCGGCCTGCGCCAGTGGCCAGAAGCACCCGGCCTGGATCCTATCCGTGGTGGCCGGAGGGCGCCGGAGTAGCCTCTATGTGCCGGAGGCCTGGGTGGGCGATATCCAACAGGCCATCAAAAACGGCCGGAAAATCGAGGACCTGCTCCAAAAGGCCGCCATCCAGATGGTCAAAAGCTACAGAGCCACGGTCAAGAAGGCCAAAACCTCAGGCCCCAAATCCTAGTGGCATTGGACTGCCCAGTCGGCAGGCCTTCCGCCATTTTGTACGCGAGGCGGGTTAGGCAACCCGCGATACAGCAGGCAGGGCTGCCTGCGGTACCAAGACTTTGTCCTTCCGCTTTGTCGATGGTTATTTGTCTCGAAGGCGATCGACGAAGTGTCGAGACAAAGTGTGCGACAAAGGGCTGAGGAGCTTCTACACCTTCTCTGGCACCACGAAGGAATCCCGATACGGCACTCGCAGGAGCTTGTTCGCCGCAGCGGCATTGGATCCGACGAAGGCCTCAGACTTCCGGTCGTAGGTGAGCATCGGTCCGGCGACGAGTCTCTTCACGTCCAGCTTGTTGCCTTGGAGTTGGGCCACCATATCCGCCAACGTGTTCACCGCATCCTCGCTGTCGCGGAAGGAGGCTTTCACTTCGTCGAGCCCCATCTCCTTACCGACTCTCCATGCCATGTTCGCCTGGTGACAGATGGCGGTGCTGAGGTGGCCCACCTCAATCTCGGCGGCCAAACCGCTGGAGCTGTTATTGCGGATACCGTCGATGAAATTCTGGCCGTGGGCACCACCACCATCGCCCTTGTACTGATGGATCTTCTGACCTGCCTTGTCGTAGACCGTACCGCCACCCCGGGAAATCCGGATCACGGCATTCTCGCATTGAATGTAATTCCCTCCGCGCATCTTCAGGTAGATGGCGCCTTCTTCATCCCCGTCCCGACCGGGATCAGGGAGGTTGCGGATGTCGACGACCATCTTCGTACCATCGTAGTCGAACAACGCGAAATGCATGTTGGGCGTCTCCCCGTTGTCGTCCCAGAGGAAACGGCCTCCGGCAGCGATGACCTTGGTAGGAATGTCCTTCCAGCCCAGGATATGACGCACATCGTCGATGTAGTGAATCCCCCAATTCCCCATTTCGCCGTCGCCCCAGGGCCATTGCCAATGCCAATCGTAGTGGAACTGCTTCCGCATCACCGGCGTCATGGGGGCGGGCCCCGCCCAGAGGTTATAGTCGATATGCTCAGGCACCGGCTGAGGCGAGGTCACCTTATCGATGGTCTTGCGCGACTCGAGTTTCGAGCAATGCACCCAAAGCACTTTGCCGTACTTGCCGCCTTGCACGTCCCGTGCGGCCTCTTGAACCGCCAGGCACGACCGTTGCTGGGTACCAGCTTGCACCACGCGCTTGTATTTGCGCGCCGCCTCCACGATTTTGCGTCCTTCCCAGATGCTGTGGCTGACGGGCTTCTCCACATAGACGTGTTTTCCGGCCTGACAGGCCCAGATTGCCGCCAGCGCGTGCCAGTGATTCGGCGTGGCGATCACCACGGCGTCCACATCTTTTCTCTCGAGCATTTTGCGGATGTCGGCGTATCCCTGCACGTCGGCGGTCCCTGAAGTTTCCTGCGCCTTCTTCACTTCCTCCAACCTTTGCGCGAGGATCTTGCTGTCCGGATCGCACAACGCCACCACCTTGACCCCTTTGAGCTTTTGAAACCGCCCAATATGGCCATTGCCCTGGCTGCGAATCCCGATCACCCCCAGGCGGACTTCCTCATTGGCAGAAGCACTATGGAGAAGCCCGGGAAAGGCAAACATACCGGAAACGGCTCCAACCCCGGTGAAGGCACTCGCGCGCAGAAATTGACGTCGGCTAGGATGATTCATAGATGGTTCTTATCAGGACGTCTTTCGCGTGTCCAAGGTTACTTTCTTTCGACCTCGCATTGTCGGCCGCTCGGGAGGACGGAGCCGCGGCAAAGACCTTCCGGTTACTCCTACTCCCTGGCATCCAGTGCCGGAATCGAAGGCGGCGCAACGGTCTTTTGAGAACCCCAAAGCTGGATCTCCTGAGAGCTCCAGACAGGACCCATCTTCTTCCAGAGAGCGTCGTTCCAAACGAGTGACACCAAGTTGGTCTCCACCCGTGTGGCGATGATCCCGGTCTTCTTCAGCAGGATCTTCTCTAGAATCCGGGCTCGGTCGGCTTCGGTTCCTTCATACCTGTAATCCAGGGTAATAGTGATGGCTGGCATTTTGTGAACATTGGAAGCGGTCACCACCTCCACCCCATTCCTCTTCTGCAGCACGGTATAGTCCTCAATCAACTTCTCCACAGGGCAGTTCAGGAGAGTCATGTTATGCGTCTCCGCAGCGCAGGCGTACAGGCCAACCGATAGGAAAAGCGTGTTGGCCCAAAATGAGATGGATGACATAAGGATGAGTGGCTCGGTTCCAGTTCTTGCGTCCAGCTTTCTTCTTAGGGATCCCGTTCAGAACCTACAGAATACAAAGCCAGTGCGCAAACCGTTTTCCGATCCCCCGTTGGCAGAGTTGGCAGGTGAACTGGCCGAGTCACCCCCAAACACGGAAACCGCTAGCGCGGTGTTTTTCGCCGTTTACATCCCCTTTCCGCCGAGTCAGTCTCACCCACAGTCACGTCATGAAAATCAGCACTGCATTGGTGGCTGGGTATTTGATCTGCGCGGCCTTAACCCTCGCGGAGTCGACCCAGAATCTGGACGCAATCCGGCAAGATCCGATCCTATTCGTCACCCGACAGCAGTACCGTCCCGACCACCACAACACCGCCACGTTCTTTCCCAAGGCGTTGCATGAATACAACGACGGTGCTTTCACCCCGGGAGGGGCACTGAAACTCCTCCATCTGAAGGGCTCCCCGCGAGTCACCACCCTGCTCTCCACGACGGAGGGAGTGATCCGGGATCCGGAGGTTCATTTTAGCGGGCAGAGAATCGTTTTCTCGATGCGCCGGAATGTGGAAGACAGCTATCATATCTACGAGATCCAGGCGGATGGCACAGGCTTGCGGCAGCTCACCAAAGCCAAAGACGTGGATGATCTGGATCCGCTGTATCTACCCGACGACTCCATCGTCTTCTCCTCTACCCGGGAACCGAAGTACTGCATGTGCAACCGGCACATCATGGCCAACCTGTACCGCATGAACGCGGATGGCGCCAACATCCACCAAATCGGCAAGAGCACCTTGTTCGAAGGCCATTCCTCCCTCATGCCCGATGGACGCATCCTCTACGACCGCTGGGAGTACGTAGACCGCAACTTTGGGGACGCCCAGGGACTCTGGACTAGCAACCCGGACGGGACCGGTCATGCGGTCTACTGGGGCAACAACACCCCATCGCCAGGCGCCGTGCTCGAGGGTCGAATCATCCCGGGGACGGAGTTGGTCCTGTGCAACTTCAGCTCCTGCCATGATCGGCCGTGGGGAGCTCTCGCCATCGTGGACCGCCGGTTGGGATTAGACGGCCGGAGCCCAGTGGTTCGCACCTGGCCCGCTGACGCCGTAAGCCTGGTTCGCGATGAGGGGTGGCAGATCTTCGATGCCTTCACGGGGATCAAGGCCAAGTACGAGGACCCCTTCCCCGTCGACTCCAGTCACTTCCTCTGTTCGCGAATGACGGGGAAAGGCGAAGAAATGGGGATCTATCTCCTCGACCTGGCAGGGAATGAAACACTCGTTCACGCGGAGGCTCCCGGCTGTTTCGATCCGATGCCCCTCCGACCCCAAACTCGTCCCCCGGTCATCCCGGAACGGCGCGACTACCAGGGAGGCAAGGGGACGTTCTTCGTGACCGATGTTTATCAGGGCCTAGGCATGGACGCCATTCCCCGCGGCACGATCAAGGCTCTGCGCGTCGTCGAATCCCCCGAGAAACGCACCTGGACGCGAACTTCGTGGAACGGACAGGGACAGGAAGCCCCGGCGATGAACTGGCATGATTTCAACAACAAGCGAATCCTGGGCGTGGTGCCGGTGGAGGAAGATGGATCCGCCTCGTTCGAGGTGCCCGCGGACACCTTTGTCTACTTCCAACTGTTGGACGAGAACGGGATGATGGTGCAATCCATGCGCAGCGGAACGATCGCGCAATCGGGTGAAACCACTGGCTGCGTCGGATGCCATGAGGATCGCCGCTCCGCACCGCAGGGTCTTTCGGCGAACTCGCCCAAAGCCCTGCGACGGGCGCCATCGCGTCTGGACGGCTGGTACGGCCCCGCTCGCCTCTTCAACTACCTGGCGGAAGTGCAACCGGTGCTGGATCGGCACTGTGTGGAATGCCATGACCACGGGAAGAAAGGCGGCGACAAACTCCTGCTCTGCGGCGACCGCGACCTGGTCTTCAACACTTCTTACAACGAACTTTGGCGCAAGAAACTCATCGCCGCCATCGGGGCCGGGCCTTCGGACAACAAGAGCGCCCGCAGTTGGGGTTCCTATCCCAGCAAGATGATCCAAATGCTTCGTTCCGGCCACAAGGATGTCCAACTCACGCGCGAGGAGTTCGATCGGCTCGCCACTTGGATTGATCTGAACGCCCCCTATTATCCCAGTTACGCGAGCGCCAACCCGGCCAACCTCGCGGGACGCGCCCCTTTGAACGACGCCCAACTGCAGAGGCTCGAGGAACTCACGAAGATCCCGCTCCGAGGACAGGCCGATCACGGGAATAATCGCGGGCCTCAGGTTTCCTTCGAGCGCCCTGCGCTCAGCCCGTGCCTCAAGGGCTTAACCGATCCCACCTCGGAAGCCTACCGGGAGGCTCTCAAAATCATCCAGGATGGGGCTCAATACCAAGCCCGACACCCTGAGGCCGATATGCCGGGATTTGAAGCGTGCGAGATGGACCAGTGGCGCGAACAAAAATACACGCAACGCCAACTCGCGGAACAGCGTCGCCGAAACGCGATAACGCAGGGGACGAAAGTCTACGACACGGACTAGAGTAGCCTGATTGGGCCTGTTTAGAGAAGGATCCGGAACAACTTAAACAGTGGGCGAGATTGGCTTTTGCCCCTCGGCGAGGGGCAAACCACCCGATGGAGAGAGCCCGGCCATCCTGGTGGTCGATGCCTCGCCGAGGCGTCGAGTCCAACCTACCGCATGTCCCTTTGGAGCCTCTATCGTTCAAGGGGCGAACGGTCGCCTGGTCTCGCCCCTCAGCGAGGGGCGAGCTACCCGATGGAGAGCCACCACCCAAACCATCCTAGGAGATCAGGGCGGCGGAAAAGACCTGGCTGTTACCCTGATATGCGACTGCGTACTGAAACCCGGGGCTGGAACCTGCCGCACCGAAGCGCCCCTTTCTATCGAGCGCCACGAAATTGATGTGAAGGTTGGCGGCTGAAGCTTCCTTGCGAACGATTCTACGCACCGCCTCGGCACACGCCTCCTGGGGAGGCATTCCTTGCCGCATCAATTCCACCACCAAGTACGAGCCACAGTGGCGCATCACGTTTTCCCCAATTCCCGTAGCACCGGCAGCTCCCACCTCATTGTCCACGTAAAGCCCGCTGCCCAGGATTGGGCTGTCCCCCACCCTCCCGGGGAGCTTATCTTTCATTCCGCTGGTGGAACAACCTCCTGCCAGATTCCGATCCGCGCCCAAGACCAGGAGCGCGAGCGTATCATGGTTCTTCGCTCCAGCAGGATGCTTGGCGGCCTGCGCCAAGTCCCGTTTGCGCTTCTTCTGCCACGCTTGGTACTTTGCCCGGGAATCGATCTTTACCGATTCCAGGCCCTGCTCCAGGGCAAACATCCGCGCCCCCTCGCCCACTAACATGACATGCTTCGTTTTCTCCATCACTCGCCTTGCGGCTGAAATAGGGTGTTTGATCCCCTCCAAGCCCGCCACACTCCCCGCTTTATGACCAGGCCCAAGCATGATACATGCGTCCAACTGAGACACCCCCGCTGCGTTCGGAGCCCCGCTGAGACCCACGGAAGTCATGGTGCGATCCCCCTCCGTCACCCAGATCCCCTGCTCGACCGCATCGAGTAGAGGCCCTCCGGTCTCGAGAATCCTCAAGGCCGCATCGTTCGCAGCCTTGCCGAACGCCCAAGTGGAAATCACCAAGGGGGGCCCACCGGCCATGGATGAGGTTTCCGCCGCGGAGGCAACCGTCTCTACGACTGCGGCACCTGCACAAGCCAAAGCGGCATCGATCGTGAAACGGCGTCGGGACATTTTCATAGCGTTCTAGGACGTGGGAGGAAGGCCAACGAATCCCTAAGTAACTGGTTCAGGAGTAGTTAAAAAGATCCTTGAGCCCGTAATTTCGCCCCGTGGCGCGGTTGAGGGCGTTCAGCACAATCAGCTGAGTGTTAAGGGTCAGACGACGCCCCTTGCAGGCACGAGCCACCATTTTATGGGTCATCGGCACCTCGGAAGCGCTCACCACGGAGTGCGCTTTCAAGTTGTGCTCTTCCAGAATCCGCTGGATAGGCTGTACCCCGAGGTTGCGCTCAGAATCAGTATTCATGCCACGCACCCGAATGGAGCACGGTTGACCTGAGATCGCAAGCTTTCGTCGCTCAGGGAATCCGCATGAAGAAAGGAGTATCTGTTCTCCCCTTCCGTCCAATTCCATAGTGGCAAGTGCCGAATAAATAGACGAGAATGGGCAAAGGTATGTTGAGGCAAATTCTGATGTTGGGAATGGCAGGAATGATCGCCATGTCGCATCTCACCGCGCAGCAGGCAACGAACCCAAGATGGTCTAAGGTCAACGAAGCCAAGAACAAAGGCTTACCCCAGACCGCGCTCAAAGAGCTGGAACCTATTCTAAGCGAGACAGCTGCGCGGAAGCTATGGCCAGAGCATCTCCGCGCCCTGCTCGAAAAGGTCTCCTTGCAGGGTTACGTGCAGGGCGGACGACCCGAGGAAAAGGTCCTGAGCCTGGAGGCGGTCGCCACCAACCTGCCACCGGAGGTCCAACCGGTCGTGGATACCATCCTGGCTCGTTACTATTGGCAGTACTTCAGCATGAACCGCTGGAGGTTCATGCAACGCACCTCCACCGAGCAGGCCCCGGGCAACGATTTCACCACTTGGGATCTTCCCCGGCTGTTCGGACGGATCGACTCGCTCTTCACGAAAGCGCTGGCCGCCAAAACCCAGTTGCAGCGGATCCCCGTCGCGCAGTATGACGCGTTCCTGGAAAAAGGGACGGTTCCGGATTCGTACCGCCCCACGCTCTACGATTTCCTTGCACAGGAAGCCCTCGCTTTCTATTCAGCCGGTGAACAGGCCGCCAGCAGGCCCCAGGACCGATTCGAGTTTCCGGTCGACAGCGATGCCTTCGCTCCGCTCGACTCGTTTCTTCGCTGGAAACCGGACACGACCGATACCAACTCCCCGTCCCTGAAAGCCATCCTTCTCTACCAGGAACTGCTTCGCTTTCATCGCCGGGACAGTGATCCATCGGCCCTGTTGGATGCCGATCTGCAGCGGCTGCTCTATGTCAAGAACGCTGCGGTCGGCGAAGGCGCGTCCGCCCGATTCCGGGAGACCGCCTCGGACCTCGCCCGGCGATACTCCAGTCACGAGCATTCGGCGATGGTCCTTTTCCAGGTAGCCTCGTCGTTTCACGAAGATGAAAAACTCGACCTGGCACACGAGACAGCCACTCGAGGAGCGAAAGCGTATCCAAAGTCCCCTGGTGCGGCGCAGTGCCGCAGCCTGCTCAGCACCCTCGAAGCCAGGCAGGCATCGATCGAGACAGAGCGGGTCTGGTCCAGCCCGGAGGCGAAGATCCAAGTCAAATATCGCAATGTTGGCACGGTCGGCTTCCGCCTTTACAAACGAAACTGGAGCCAGCTGCTCTTACAGCGACGCGCGGGAGGCGAGAACCTTCAACCTGACGAGCTCCAAAAACTGCTCACCACTCCCCCGGCGTACGCTTGGTCCAATGCGCTTCCGAAAGCCAAACCCTACGAGTTACGTACCATCGAACTGCCGGTTCCGACCAAGATTCCCTCGGGCTTCTACACCCTGGTGGCAAATTCGGACCCTTCCTTCACCCACAACACCAACGACATCGCCGCCACCGGCGTGTGGGTCAGCCGACTCTCCCTCATCTCCCGAAGCGGCGCAGGAAGCATCGACGGCCTGGTCACCGATGCCGAGTCCGGAGAACCTATCACGAACGCCGTCGTCACCCCCTATCGGAGCGAAAACAACGGTTCCTTTTCGGCAATGCCTCCGCTCACCACGGATCCTGACGGCTGGTTCACGCTCAAAGCCGATGCTTCCCGGAATGTGATTCTCCATGCACGGTGGCAAGACCAGGAGGTTTCCAACCTCGAATCCCTCTGGATGATGCCGCAAGGATCTGCCCGAAGCCCCAAAACGCAGGTCACGCAACTGTTCACCGACCGGGCCATCTATCGTCCGGGACAGCTCATCTATTACAAAGGGATTTGCCTGTCCGCTGACCCTTCCACCAACTCCTACCGGACCATCGCCGAACAGGATGTGACCGTGGCGTTCCTGGATGCAAACGGCAAAGAGATCACCCGCTTGCGCCACCGTTCCAACAAAGTGGGCTCGTTCAGTGGAAGCTTCACGGCGCCCCGCGACCGGCTGATGGGCCGAATGCGCCTTTCGGTCGTCGAGGGATTCCGGGGGCAGGCCTGGGTGAACGTGGAGGAGTACAAGCGCCCGAAATTCCAGGTGCCCTTTGAACCTCCCAAAGAAGGGGGCAAGCTTCGCGAAAAGGCCACGGTAAAAGGGCAAGCCATGACCTATGCCGGAGCGCCCGTCGATGATGCCCTCATCCAATACCGGGTGGTCCGCGAGGTCCGCATGCCCTGGTGGTGGGATTGGTTCGGATGGAGGCGAGGTGGATTCCCCCGGCACTCCGATCAGCAGGAAATCGCTCACGGAACAGCCCGAACCGCCCAGGACGGCTCCTTCACCGTCTCGTTCACCCCGCAACCGGATGGAAAGATACCTGAGAAGGACGAGCCCATCTTCGTGTTCCGGGTTCACGCGGACATCACGGATTCCGCCGGAGAGACGCGTTCCGGAGAACACCGGTTGCACCTGGGCTACACCGCGCTCCAAGCGAGAATCGAGGCACCCTCGTGGGTCGTCGATGGGGAATCCGCAACACTTTCGGTGAAAACGACGGATCTTGGGGATCAACCCCTGTCCTCCGGTGGCAAACTGACTGTCTACGCGCTCCAACCCCCTTCCCAAGTCCAACGTCCCCGGCTTTTGGGCCAGGACTATCCGATGGAGATCGAAGACAAGGAACCAGAGACCGGCAAAGACCTCTCGGATCCCAACCACTGGCCATTGGGCAAAGCTGCGCACACGGCCCGGTTCCGAACCGACACCAACGGTTTGGCTGCTGTCGAATGCCGTCTGCCAGCAGGGGCGTATCGAGTGGTGGTGGAATGCACCGACCGCTTTGGCAAACCGGTGAGCAGCAAGATGCCGCTGATGGTGAACAAGCCCGGCCAGAAGCAATTTGGCACCCGCGTGCCCTTCCACGTCGCCGTTCGCAAGGACACTCTTCAACCTGGTGAAAACCTACTCGCCCTCTGGGGCACTGGATACAGCTCAGGAAGGGCGTTCGTCGAAATCGAACATCGATCCAAAACCGTCAAACGCTACTGGACCGCCAAAGGCATCACCCAGGATTCCATCCAGTTTCCCGTCACGGAACAGCATCGCGGCGGGTTCACCTTGCGCATCACCCAGGTCCGGGAAAACCGGTTGTTGACGGAGACCAAGCAGATCCACGTGCCATGGTCGAACAAAGAACCCCTCCCCAGCTGGGAGCACTTCACCTCCAAGCCGACACCCGACCAGCCGGAAACGGGGTTCC
>CAYPNF010000108.1:0-11582 GCA_964411985.1 uncultured Verrucomicrobiota bacterium | reverse complement strand
GGACAGCGCTGCAAGGACCCACCCGGATTGTGCTCCCGGGGACTACGTGATCCTAGCCCTGAGGGACACCGGGAAAGGCATGGATGACGAGACGCGATCCCACCTTTTCGGGCCATTCTTCACCACCAAGGAACCGGGCAAAGGGACCGGCTTGGGTTTGGCAACCGTCTTTGGGATCATCAAACAGAACCGCGGACTGATCAACACGTCCAGCGAGCCGGGCCGCGGGACAACTTTCGAGATCTACCTCCCACGCGCGGAGGCCGAATCGATCGCTGCGCCCCAGAAAACCGTCCGCCGCGCACCGCGCGGCACCGAGACGGTGTTACTGGTGGAGGACGAGCCACAGATTCTGAATCTGGGCCGGCAAATTCTGGACCAACTCGGCTACACCGTGCTGACAGCCTCCACTCCGGAGCAGGCCCTGATCCTGGCGACACAACATGCCGGAACGATCCACTTGCTGATCACTGACGTGGTCCTGCCAGGCTTAAACGGCAAGGTGTTGCGAGACAGGTTGCAGACCGGCCGGCCGGACTTGAAGTGCCTATTCATCTCCGGCTACACCGCCGATGCAATCGCCCATCACGGCGTGCTGGATGACGGCGTGCAGTATCTCCAGAAGCCCTTTACGCTTCAGGACCTGGCGGAAAAGGTCAGGGAAGCTTTGGAATAACCCCTCAGGCCGTAGGACCATAGATCCTCACCCCTTGCCTCTTGCGGTCAAGTTTCGTTGAAGCGGGGGGCCGTAAGGCAGCGGGGTCCTCATCGCGTCCGGGGGACGAGAAAGCGGAAACGGCGGGCTGCGGAGAGCCCGGCCCTACCGGCGAAAAGACAGCGGCTCCGGTTGGGCACGGTGGTCGAGTCGTTCAAGCGACTTGAATCGTGATGAGTGGTTGAGGCAATGTAATGGCCACTGGCCCGGAGCGACATAGAGTCCAAGTACATGAAATGCTATTATCATCCTGATCGAGATGCAGTGGCCCTCTGCAAGAGTTGCAGTCGGGGCCTGTGCATGGAGTGCGGTGCCGACGTTCCTCCTGGTACCGCGTGTCGAGGTAGGTGTGAACCGGAGGTGGCGGCGGTGAATCTGGTGATTGAGCGGAGCAAGACCGCCTACCAGAAGGCCGGCGCCGCTTATGGACGGAATGCCCTCGTCTTGGGGATCTGCGGTCTGCTCTTCCTTGGCTTTGGGATCCTTCCGGTGCTTGTCTCGCAGAGCTATGGAGCGATCTCTATGGTGCCGCTGGGGTGCGTCTTCCTGCTGTGGGCCTTCTTCAGCCACCGCAGCGGCAGGCAGATCACCGCCGTGGAAGATCGGAACAACACTCGCCCATAGGAACGGGTGGGTTCAGAGACCGTCCCAGGTCCAGGGCCCTTGGACCCAGGGGTAGGGCGACACTACTTCTGCCCGGTGGTGGCCTCCGCCAGGAGCGCGATCGACTCGCGGATCGCCTGGGTAGGGTCCACGGTAGGCCACATCTCCAGGCCGAGGAAGCCGGTGAACCCCTTCGTGGCGATGGCGCGGAAGACGTTCAGGTAGTTGATTTCGCCGGTGCCCGGTTGATGGCGCCCAGGCACGTCGGCCACGTGGAAATGGGAGATCTTCCCAAGGTTGGTCGTGATGTTGGCGATCAGATTGCCCTCGGTGATCTGCTGGTGGTAGATGTCGAACAGCAGGCGGACGCACGGGCTTCCCACCTCATCGACCATGCGGAAGCCTTCTTCCGACGTGGCCAGGTAATAGCCCTTGTGGTCGACCAGCACGTTGAGCGTCTCGATACTTAACGTCACACCGGCGTCCTCGCACAACGGGGCGGCGGCGCGGAAGGCCTCGACACAATTCGCGTGCTGTTGGGCGCGGGGGACATCCTTCAGTTCGTTGCCCACCTGGGCGATGATGTGGCGGCAGCCGAGCTTCCGCGCCGCCGCCAGCGTGTCCTTGAGCGGTGCGATGATCCGCTGGGCACCACCCGGGGCCACCAGTGGGCCGCCTGTATCGCAGGCCAAGCCTACCACCTCCATGCCGAGTTCCTCGCGAATTCGGGCGAGCTTGTCCATGTCGCGTCCCCGCCAGCCCCAGAACTCGAAGGCGCCGACGCCCGCCGCCTTCACCTTGGCGGGGCGCTCTTCAAAGGGCACGTTCGTAAACAGCGCGTCGATGCACACCGCCAGACGCGGCCGCGGGGCCGCAGTCGGCGCATCGGCGCCGCAGGCGGGGTTGCACGGGATCGCGGCACTGGCCGAGGCGGCCGCAGCCAGGCCGAGCCATCGGCGACGGGATAGGGAAGCGTTCATGGAGTGGTCTTCTCCACCGTTCAGCGGCTCGGTGTAACGAGCCGATAGAACCGAGTGCCCACGTCAGGCCCGAGGGAGTCAACGACTCCCTGTCGAGTGGCAGTCATCGGAGGTGGAAAATTCGTGAGATTCAGCCAGGCGGAACCACTCTCCAAGGAGGCGTTGTACTCCAGCGCAACCGTTTTGCCTGCGGGCCGGTTGAATTCCAAGTGGACGCCATCCGGTTCGAAGGATGCCGCAGTAAATAATAACTCAGACTCATCGGGTCCGCTGCCGGACCCCGGGTCAGGATCGGCTGCCAGCCAATGAGCCGCCTCATTCCCAGAGCCCACCCACCCCACGCGCCGCAGCGCCCGGCCAGCACCATCCGCCAGCACAGGCCAGGGTGGTCCGTCAGCGTACAGAACCTCGTCCACAATTACCCAGCTGATCGGATCCACAGCATTGTCTGGGGCCTGGGGTTTCTCGAGCGCGACCCGTCCGCTGCTGTTCGGGAGTTTCCCTTGGTAGGGTCCGTAGATGGGAACATTGGTGCCGGTAATGCCATAGTGGGCGCGGAAGCTGGCCAGAGCGGTCGGGCTGTTGGCCGGGTCGAAGCCGACCACCAGCGCATGGCCGTTCGCAGGCAATACCGTGCCGACAGGGAACGAGAACTCCACAGATCCGTCCACACGCCAGGGGCCGGCGCTGGTGTAGAGATCGAGCGGGCCCGCAGTCAGATTGAGCAACTCCACGTACTCGTCGCCCACGTTGTCGACTTGGTTGGTCCCGAGGTCAGGCGGATGGTACATGAGCTCGCTGATCACGGCGGTGGCAGTGGCGGCCTGGTTTGCCGAACCCCGCGTGGGCATGAGGCTCTGTCCCTCTGCGCCCCCGTCAGGGTACCGTCCGATCGACCTGTCCGAGGGCTGCCCCTTGAAGCTGATGGCGTCGCCCACTCGATCCTGCCCCTCTCCCGTGAGGAACGACAGGTACAACCGTTCACCCGCCTCGTTGATGCCGAAGCCGGTGGTGATGGGTTGGTGGAAACCCGTGGTTTCATCGAAGACGATCCATCCCATGGCCGGCAGGGTCAGGTCGGGCAGTGCCCACTTTTTCAGGTTGGCGGGGTCATCGCTGAGAAACCATCCGAGCAAGCGGACAGGGACAGCAGTGGGATTGAATAGCTCGATCCAATCGTTGGAATCGTACCCTGGGAAGGCGGGGTCGGTGAATCGGGTATGGGCCATGATCTCGTTGAGCACCATACCGCCAGCCGGGGTCGGGTCGGCCCGGCCGGGCGAGCCTCCGAGGAAGCTGCTGCTGCGCCAGTTCCCTCCGTAGTTCAGCTCGCCCGCGGCTTGACTCTTCATGGCCGAGTCCAGGGGTACCAGGGAATGGCCGGCCCCGGCAGCCGCCACTGGCCAACCGCGGCCGTCGCTGTAGGTCAACGAGACTATCTCACTCCCGCCGGGCGCGGTTTTGACTACCAACAGCTCCCCTCCATCCGCGAGGGCTCCCGAGTAGGGACCGTAGAGGGCTGTGGAGGAGTCGAGATGGTAGTAGGCTCGAAACGCAGAGAAGTTGTCGGTCGAAGCAGCCCGCACCACCAGCGCATAACCGCCCGGCGATAGCTTGGCGCCGGCTGGGAAGGTGAAGTGGATTCCGTCCGTGAAGGTCACACCGGTCAGATCGAGAGCGAGGTTGGTGCTTGCGTTGTGCAGTTCCACATACTCCAAATCGCTCCCGCCAGGCGGCTGGAACATGATCTCCGTGAGACGCAGGAAATCCGCCAGCGCCTGGGCATTGTCGGGTTCGCCTGCTACAAACTCCACTGGGGCCGACCAATGGCTGGTCCGGCCGGTTAAGTCCGTCATCCGGGCCCGCGCCCGGTAGGTGCGTCCCACCTTGAGGACTCCGGAAGGCACCGTCACCTCGCCCTGAGAGGCGTTGGTAACTTGGCTCTCCCAGACGGACTCGATTTCGTACTTCCAAGGCTCGTCGGCCGTCCAACTCGGATCCATCGGTCGGGTGATTTCGCCGATGCGCCAGCTGAGCAGGGCAAAGCCGCCTGTGCCACTGAAGGCTGAACAGCGAAAACCGAGGCGGTTCACCGCGAAGTTCGTCGACCCGGAATACTGAACCACCGGCGTGCTGGGAATCAGGGTGTCAGCCGACAACTGATCCAAAGGGGAGCCTTGCGCGGCGGGGTTGGTGCTGCGGAAGCGGACGTAATTCTTCATCAGCTGGACGCAGCCGTTGAAATCCTTGCTCACGGTCGGTTCGTTGGGCCAGCGATAGTAACGACCCTGGCCAGCTTTGGAGGAGGGGTTGTCGCAGTAGGCAGGGTCGATCATCTTCGGGTTGTAGTCCCACTGGGAACGGTCGGCGTCCAGGATGCTCGGGGCGTTGGTGGGCCCGCGAAGGCGGCCGGCATATTCATCGATCAACTGCCAGGCCTGGTCCTCATTAAACAACAGATCACGGATCTCACGCACACGATTCCTGAATTCGAGTTTGAGCGCGGGTTTGGCCAGCGCGTAGCTCTTGAAGACCTCACCTCCATAGCCACCGGCATCGTACATGTTCTCCGCCCACGTCAAGTCGAGGTCCCACGCGTGAACGGTCCATAGCCCGGTTCGGGGATCTCGATAATAGAAGTAGTTCTTACCGGCGGCGATGTCGAAGTGGTGGATGGCCTGAACGATGGCTTGATAGCTGTAGCCATTGGGGAGGTGCCAGTTGGTGCGCCACCAGGCTTCCGTGGACGATCCATTCAAGCCCGCCATGAAGCGGTTCAAATCGGATTTGTCGGTGGGCCCGTAGGGGCCTATGTTGTTGAGCTCGCCCGTGCCGCCCTCCATCTTGTAGAAGTTGGCGTCGGGTAGGCCGTGCTCGTCGAGAAACCGCCCGTCCTCCTGTTCCACAGCGAGGTAGAGCCCCCAGAAATCCCCCTCGTACTGCGAGGCGGAATCCACCTCCTGGGGGGCATCCACCACCCGGAACTGGGCGAACGTGGTGTTGCAGGTCGGCACGCCCGCAAGATTGAAAAGCCGGAATCCCACGCTTTCAAACATTCCCTGTTCGCCACGGTGGTTGTAGTCCCCCTGCTGGATCGCGGCCCCCAAGTTCAGCTTCGTCCACTTGGCACTGTACTTGCGGCCCCAGTTGTCCCGCACCTGGAGATCGTGCCCCCGGTTGAAGTCGAATTTCCACATGTTCTTGCACATGGAATACCGCCAGACTCCGCCTCGCGCCCGGTAGTGGATGTGGTCGTAAACGTGTCCGTCGTACACCAGTGTTCCCACCCAGGGATAGGCATCGCCGCCGTAACGGGAGAACCACGTGGATTCCTCCACGGCCTGCTTCTTGGCGATCAGCTGAAACACCGGGAGCCGATTCATTTCGCTGGCGGGCACGGTAACGGTCTGTCCAAGGGTACCCGCCGCCCCGGGCTTGACGGCACCGGTCCACGCCGGGACACCATTGTACACGTAATAGGCGAAGTTCGGCTCGGGATCGTCCGCGTACGGCACGGTGACCGACAGACCTGCGGTGCTCTCCGCCTCAATCCGGTAACGCACTAACCGGCGATGCACCTGCAGGTCCTTGGGGAGCGTCGCGCTATAGATGTGGTCCCCGGCCAAGGCGTCGCCCGCGGTGCCCGCGTCGTTCATGGGTACTGCGGTCCAGGATGTGGTATAGGCTGGATCGGTGATTTCGATGTAGTTCCCTGGATCCACCACTTGATAGAGAAGGTGCACGCCCGCCACTCCTTCGGGATGAGTCACCCGGGCCGTAATCTGGACGGGCACGCCCGACGCGGGCTGCTGAGGGCTGTGCTCCACCTGCCGGATCTGCGGCGGTACCATCACGGCATACACCGAGTTCAGCCGTCCTGGCGTCGGCCCCCGGCCTGTCGGTCCGCTCTGGGCGGTCAGTCGACCGTCAAAAAAGCAATCGCTGCTGCCGCTCAAAAGGATGTTGTGTACCTGTACCGCGATGATGTTGGTGCCCTTGCGCAACAGCGACGACGGAGTGTCGATGGCGAAGGTGTCGTAAGCGTTCGACTCCCGGGCCGAACCCTGGGCCGCGTCGGAATAGGGGACCTCTCCGGCCGGCAGCGCGACGTTCAGCACGTTGGACCCGTTGATCCAAAGCTTGAATCCATCGTCGTACAGCGCTTCGAGTGTCAAAGCGGTGATGGTGGCAGGGTTCTCGACCACGAAGGTGCGGCGCAGGAAGAACGAGATGAAGTTGCCCGGCATATCGCTCAAAGGTGTCCGCATGGTCACCTGCGAGTCATAACCCACAGGCGCCAGACCCACGCCCCAGGCGGCGTCGTTGAACGTCGGCTCCCTCCAGGCGGTTGTGGGCGAGGAGGCTTCGGCAGTTCCCTTCAGGTACCGCCACTCGGACCCGCTTGCGATCAGGACGGTGCCCTGCGGCGCAGCTCCTCCGGTCACCGAAGCACGCCAGCTCCCACCCAAGTTGTTGTCGAGTTGCGGGTTGAGCAGTTCGATCGAGTACCCCGGCGGATCCCCCACCGTTGGCCAGGGAAAGCCGAGCTGGTAGTCCACGGCATCCTCCACCTCTCCAGCTCCGTTGGCCAGCACCACCCGGTCCGCCTGTTTGCTGAGGGTACCCTCCCAAGGCCCCAAGGCGGTAACATGATACTTGGACTGGAGGGAGGCCGGGTCCTCCGCAACGAGGAGGTAGGCTCCCGGCTCGATGCGGGTGGCCGTAGGAAAGGCAAACCGCACGCCGGAAGTGAACGCCCAGCCGGTGAGATCAACGCTGTTGGTGCCGGAGTTGTAGAGCTCGATGAACTGGACATGTTGGGTCTTCACGTCCGGAGCGTAGTGGATCTCGTTGATCACAACGGCGGCCCGGACCGAGAGCAAAACAGCCAGAAAACAGGCGGCCACCCGAGCCAGAGCCCGGGAACCCCGGAGACCCCGAGACGGAAGCGGCATGTGTACGGTGAACATGGTGAGAGGCAGGCTACCTGATCCAGGAGCAAGGTAGCAAGCGAAGCGAGGGCGAAAGCGGCGGCCGCGTAAGGGACACAAGAATTGCTGGTATCCAACTCAGGCGTTCTTTGCTATGAATGGACCCATGCGCATCTGCGTTCGCAAACCGACTGAGGAAGAACTCAAGACACTCGGTGTTTTCTCCTGGCCCATCTGGACTTGTGAACCATCCACCTTTGATTGGACCTACAGTGAGCAAGAGACCTGTCTTCTGCTCGAAGGACAGGTGACCGTGGAGGCTGAAGGCGAAAGCGTCTCCTTCGGCAAGGGCGACCTCGTGGTCTTTCCAAAGGGTCTCTCCTGCCTCTGGACCGTCACGGCCCCAGTTCGTAAACATTACCGGTTCGGTTGACGCAACTTTTCGAACTCCGAGGGGTTCGATTAGCATGACCGATTTTCCGATCGGCAGGCTGCCAAAACAATCTGTGATCTCCTAGATCTCCCAACCCTTGAGGCTAAGCTGTGAGCCTAAAGAAACTTATCCTTCAAGCCCGGGAAGCCGGGGCCAGCGACCTGCACCTGGAGGCAAGCCTTCCTCCTGCGATGCGCATTGACGGCACGTTGCGCCCCTTTGGCGAGCCCCTCTCTCCCGAATTCTTGCTGGAGGAGGCGCAAGCGATCCTTGGGGAAACCCACTGGCCCTTCTTCCTGGAACAGCGTTCCTTCGACACCTCGCGAAACCTCGGCGGGATCCGCTGCCGCCTGAACATCCTTCACACCACTCGTGGGGTTGGCTTTGCGATCCGCTTACTGACATCTTTTCAGGCGACCCTCGAACGGCTGAATCTCCATCCGGACCTCAGAAAGCTCACCACGCTCCCGAACGGCTTGGTGCTGGTCAGCGGTCCCACCGGCTGTGGCAAATCCACGACCCTGGCAGCGCTGATCCAGGAGATCAACCTGAGCGAGGTTCGCCACATAGTCACCTTGGAAAGCCCGGTCGAGTACGTCTTCACCCCGAAGCATTCGTTCATCCGGCAACGGGAAGTCGGACGCGACACCCCCTCCTTTGAGCGCGGCTTGCTCGACGCACTGCGGGAAGATCCGGACGTCCTCATGGTGGGCGAGATGCGGGAACCGGAAACCATCCGGCTCACCCTGCAGGCGGCCGAGACTGGGCATCTGGTGTTTGCCACCGTGCATTCCGGATCCGCGGCGGAAGCACTCCAACGCGTGGTCCTGGCCTTCCCGCCGGAGATTCAGCACGGGATGAAAGCTGCCTTGGCGGATTGCCTTCAGGCAGTCGTTTGCCAACGGCTTCACTATCGGCCAGACCTGAAGATCCGGGTGCCGGTCTGCGAAATCCTGATGCCCACCCACCCCGTAAAGCACTTCATCCGGCAAGGGGAGTTTTTCAAAATCATCTCTCAGATGGAGACGGGGGCCGAGAACGGGATGTGGACCTTCACGCGCTACCAGAAGTGGTTGGACAGCAAATCCCAATGGAACATACCCGGCGCATCCGATCTTCCGGCGGCGGAAGAAGCCGAAGAAGTCGGGCGGCCAACAGGCAAGGTCCTCCCCCCTCTCCCTGCGCGTACGGCGGTCTCCACCCCCAAATCCACCGACGCGTTGCCGAAGCCCGCGAAGGCCGGGCCGAAGAGTGCGATTGACATCGAACCCGTCGAAGGCGGCCTGAGCGCTCTTATCAAGAAACTGACCACGGACGGACCCGATTGACAGGCAGTGCGTTCCCTCTCCATGATGGGGATTGCCTTGAGCGCACTCGCATGAAGAAAAACTCCATCCTCGCCCGAAGCGGTCGCTTCACCGGAGGCCCCGGTGAAGACGTTGCCCGATTCACTGAGTCCATCTCCTTCGACAGGCGCCTCTGGCGTCAGGATATTCTAGCCTCAATCGCCCACGCCACCATGCTTGCCAAGGTGGGGTTGATCCGTTCCAAAGACCTCGCTGCCATCCGGCGCGGCTTGAAGGGCATTGCTACGGACATCGAGTCAGGAAAGTTTCGCTGGCAGGAGGCCCTCGAGGATGTACACATGAACATCGAGGCGGAGCTCACCCGGCGCGAGCCAGCCGGGGCCAAGCTTCACACGGCCCGCTCCCGGAACGACCAGGTGGCCGTCGACATGCGCCTATGGTTGCTGGATGAAATCGCTGCACTCCAAGGCGAGCTACGTGGCCTACAATCGGCCCTGGTGGAGTTGGGGGCAAAGAATTCTGAAGTGATCATCCCGGGTTACACCCATCTCCAGCGCGCGCAACCGGTCTGGTTCGCTCATCATCTGCTCGCTTACACCGAAATGCTCGAACGCGATTGCGGCCGCTTGGCGGACTGTGCCAAGCGCACCAAGGTGTGCCCCCTCGGCAGCGGGGCCATCGCCGGATCAACACTCCCCATCGACCGCGAATTCACCGCCAAGCTCCTCGGCTTTGTCGACGCCACCGGACGCCCGCAAGTGAGCCAGAACTCCATGGACGCGGTCAGCGATCGGGATTTCCTGGTCGAATTCGGAGCGACGGCGGCATTGCTCGCAGTGCATCTGTCGCGGTTAGCGGAAGACCTCATCCTCTGGGCCAGTTCGGAGTTCAACTACATCCGGATCGCCGACGCCTACACGACCGGGTCCTCGCTGATGCCCCAGAAGAAGAACCCGGACATCGCCGAACTCACCCGCGGCAAATCAGCCAGAGTCATTGGCAACCTGGTCGCCCTGCTGACGCTGCTGAAAGGCCTCCCCATGACCTACAACCGCGACCTGCAAGAGGACAAGGAACGCCTGTTTGACTCAGCCGATACCGTCCGGACCACGGTGCGGATTGTCGCCGCCATGCTGCGGAACACCTCGGTAAACGCGACCGCCTGCGCCAAAGCCGCTGCGGATCCAGCCTTGTTCGCCACCGATTTGGCCGACTATTTGGTCTTGAAAGGCATGCCTTTCCGGAATGCACATCACGTCGTCGGAGCCGTGGTTGCGCTGGCGGAGAAGCAGGGAAAAGCCCTGAATGAACTCAGCCTCGCGGAACTGCAGGGCATCGATCCCACTTTCGCTCGCGACGCCCTGGCGGTATTCGACCTGCAGCATGCCATGTCGAAACGCAAGCTCACCGGAGCCCCCGGCCGCAAGGAGGTCCAAAAGCAGTTGGCGCGTTGGCAAACCGCCCTCTCCCCTCGCGCGCGGACCCGAAACTCCCGGCGCAGCTAACGACTTCCGCCATGGCCGAAGCTTGGGGTGATTCACCGCTATTAAACGACCTCCTCAAACAGGTCTCGCGCTCGTTTTATCTCACTCTCCGGATTCTCCCCCAAGGTGTGAGGCCGCAGATCGGTCTCGCCTATCTCCTGGCCAGGGCCACTGACACCGTGGCCGACACTGAAATCGTGCCCGTCCCCAGCCGGCTCGCCACTCTCGAGAGTCTCCGCAGCCGCATCCTCGGACTCTCCTCGGACCCGATCGATCTCTCCGTTTTTTGCGCCACCCCCGAAGCTACGTCAGCCCATGCGGGCTCCCATGCGGAAAGGTATCTGCTCACGCAAATCGAAGCAGCCCTGGGCTTGCTGGATCACTGCTCCCTCACCGACCGCGAGCATATCCGCAGGGTTCTCTCCACGATCACGACTGGACAGCAACTGGACCTCGAGCGTTTCGGTGCCGCAACCGAAAGCCAAATCGTGGCCTTGAACTCCGCAGAGGAACTTGACGACTACACCTACCGGGTCGCCGGCTGTGTGGGTGAATTCTGGACCCGCATCTGTCGCGCCAACCTCTTCCCTAACCGTCTGGTGGATGAGGCAAGGCTCCTGGAGCAAGGCATTCGCTTCGGGAAAGGTCTCCAGCTGGTCAACATTCTCCGCGACCTCCCCAAGGACCTTCGCCAAGGCCGGTGCTACCTGCCAGGACCGGAACTGCTGCAGCAAGGCCTGGAACCCGAGGCCCTGCTGAACCCCTCGAACATTGGACGATTGCGTAACGTCTACGATCGCCACTTGGGCCACGCAAACCGGTTGCTGGACGACGGCTGGCTCTACACCTGCAGCCTTCCCAGCGACCAGGTGCGCGTACGGTTGGCTTGTGCCTGGCCCGTCCTGATCGGCCTGCGGACTTTGGCCAGATTGCGCCATGCCAACGTCCTGGACGCCAACCAACGTGTGAAGATTTCGAGAGCGGAGGTTCGTTCCCTGATCATCAGCTCGGTCTTCCTGTACCCGTTCCGTTCCGCCTGGACCCGGCTTCCGGAAAAAGCGAGAGCTGTCACAGCTTAACCGTGTCCATGCAGTTGAACAGGAGGCAGCAGAGAGAGCAGAGCCGTCAG
>CAYPNF010000107.1:0-12543 GCA_964411985.1 uncultured Verrucomicrobiota bacterium | reverse complement strand
CCTCTGTGCACGCTTACTCCCAAGCGCACTAGGGACGGACCGCCGGGCCGTCCGTTCCCCCCTGCCCCGGACATCGCAGCTCGATGTCCCTACCACCCCGTCCATATCGATGAGATAACCTCGTTTCATAACGCATTCCTTCCAAACAGCAGGCGTGCCGACCCCGGCGACGAACGTGGACTCCGATGATTACATCCTGATGACGAGCAAGATGCACCTTTCACCAGCATAACTCCGGGGTTCGCCAAGCTGGTTTTCTTCAGGCACAGTGGGCTTTTCTCACCAGGAAAGGCGACTCGATCGTCCCCCGTTGCTGAACAACAAAGCGATGGCAATTTCGAGGTCTCTCCACTAGCCTACCGGCGAAAAACCAGATGGGCCCATGGTGACCGTTGACAAAGCAGGATTCCTGGCAGGCGTAATTGAAGGCTTCTACGGCCAGCCTTGGACGCAGGCGGAACGCCTCACCCTGTTCCAGTGGATGAGCGAGTGGGGGCTGAACACGTATCTCTACGCCCCCAAAGATGATCTGAAGCACCGGGCACTCTGGCGCGAAACCTACTCACCGTCCGAAGCGACCCCTCTCGCGGAGAACATCCGCGCCTGCGCCGCGCGCGGCCTTCGGTTCTTTTACGCCCTCGGCCCCGGATTGGACATTCGGTACTCGAGCGAGAGTGACCTCGATTCCCTGCGAGCACGATTCGGACAAATGCTGAGACTGGGATGCCAGGATTTCTGCCTGCTTTTTGACGATATTCCGGACCGGATCGATCCTGCTGACCTGACGCGATGGGGTTCCCTGGCTTCGGCGCAAAGTCAGCTGACCAACACCATCTTCCTCTGGCTTCGACAGCAGTCGCCGGACTCCCGGTTTCTGTTTTGTCCAACCCCGTACTGCGGGCGCATGGCCCAACGCCAATTGGGGGGAGAGGGCTACCTGACGACCATCGGGAAGGAACTTCTGCCGGACATCGACGTGCTCTGGACTGGTCCCGAGATCATCTCCCGCGAGATCACTCCTGCTCATGTTCGCGAGCTTCAAGGACTGCTGCGCCGCAAACCTCTGATCTGGGATAATCTCCACGCCAACGATTACGATGGCCGCCGTTTTTACTGTGGTCCGTACTCGGGACGGGCGCCGGAACTGCGAGACTTGGTGGCCGGATTGCTGTGCAACCCGAACAATGAGTTTGCGCTGAACTACGTTCCTTTCCGCACCTTGGCAAGCTTCGTCCAGTGCCAAGGCACCTGGGATCCCCGGGCGGAGTATCTCGAAGCGATGAGAGGGTGGCTGCCACACTTTGAAGCGTTGGGACAGCCAGTGACGCTGGAGGATTTGGTTTTGTTGGGAGACTGTTATTACCTTCCGCATGAGGCTGGCCCCGAGGCGGAGACGCTCTTCCAGAGGATCCAGGATTTGGTTTCCACCCCTCCTTCTCAGTGGGGAGAACGGACCGTCGCATTCCAAGCACAAGCCGCGCGACTGCGGAACCTCTGCGCACGCATGGCGGAGCTGCGAAACCGGCCCCTTTTCTACGCCCTGAGCCGGCGTATCTGGGAATTGCGGGAAGAACTGGACCTGTTGGAGGGCTACGTGAGGCTCGGCTTGACCGACCCCCAGGGCAAAACGCCTCGGACCTCGGATTTTCACCTGCCTGGCACCTATCGGGGCGGCATGGTCCCAAAACTGCAAACCCTGCTGATGCAAGAGCCCGATGGCAGCTTCCATCCAGCAGGTCAGAGCGCGGCACCAGCCACGCTCAGCCAAGCCACCCCCACCCTATGAGCGATTTCACCATCCGAGCCGCACGCCCCGGTGACGAGGCGGGAGCCTACTATGTTTGCCTGAAGACGGGCGATTTCGGGAAAGACGGCGAACCGTTCTACCGCGAGGACCCCGACGCCCTGGGCCGGATCTTTGTGGGCCCCTACCTGGCGTACGAGCCCGACCTGAGTCTCATCCTCGAGGACACCGAGGGGATCTGCGGTTATGCCCTGGGCGCCTTCGACTCCCACAGCTTCTTCGACCGTTACGAGCGGGAGTGGCGCCCATCCCTGTGTGCAAAGCACCCGGCACCCCAGGGGGATGCTGAAACCTGGACGCGCGTCCAGACGGTGTACTCCTGGTACCACCACCCGGATTACTTTTGTCCCGAGCCCTACGCCGCCTATCCATCGCACCTGCACATTGACCTGCTGGAGCGCGCGCAGGGGCGCGGGTATGGTCGGCGCATGATGGAGCAGGTTATGGACAAGCTGCGTCAACGCGGCTCACCCGGGGCGCACCTTGGAGTCAGCATGTTGAACATCCCTGCCCAGGGGTTCTACCAACGCCTCGGTTTCCAGGAACTGGCACGCGTCGGTTCGGGAAAGGATGGTTGCATCTACATGGGAAAGCCGCTGGTCCACTGACAAATTCACGAACCGCCCTATGCCTGCAAAACTAGCCCTGTTGGGAGGAAATTCCACCCGTACCCGCCCCTTTCCATCCTGGCCCATTTACGGAAAGCCGGAGGAGAAACGCCTGTTGCGCGCCCTGCACAGCGGGAAATGGGGCAAACTCCACGGCCCCGAGGTAGCCGAATTCGAAAGGCGTTTCGCAGCCATGCACGGCTGCACCCATGGGATTGGCGTCGTCAACGGCACGGTGTCCCTGCGCATCGCCCTCATGGCGGCCGGGATTTGTGCCGAGGACGAGGTGATCATTCCTCCCTACACCTTCTACTCCACCGCCTCCGCAGTGATCGAAGCCAATGCCGTGCCGGTCTTTGCCGATATCGACCTGGATTCATTCAACCTGGATCCTAAGGCCGTGGAGGCGGCCATCACGCCAAGAACCCGAGCCATTATCCCGGTCCATTTCGCCGGCCAACCCGCGGATATGGATGCGATCATGAAGATCGCGAAGAAGCGGAATCTCATCGTCATCGAGGACGCCGCGCACGCCCATGGGGCAAGTCTGGCCGACCGTCCCGCGGGTTCGCTGGGGCATTTGGGGTCCTTTTCATTCCAATCGAGCAAGAACCTGACCTCTGGCGAAGGCGGCATCCTCACCACGAATGATGACCAGCTGGCAGAGTCGTGTCGTTCGTTGCACAATTGTGGGCGGATTCCCACGGGTGTCTGGTATGAACACCACCTGCTCGCGGGCAATTATCGCCTGGGAGAATTCCAAGGGGCGGTGCTCAACGCGCAACTGGGGCGTCTCGAGGCACAGACCCAGAAGCGAGATCGGAACGGTCAGTACCTTGCCGCAAAGCTGGCGCACTTGCCTGGGCTATTCCCGCAGAAACGCCCAGCGAACTGTACGCGCCATAGCTACCACCTGTTCATGATGCGTCTCGTCAGAGATGGATTTGGTGCTCCCCGAAAGGCAGTACTGAAGGCCCTCCAGGCGGAAGGGATCCCTTGCTCCGCTGGTTACGGATTCTCGTTGCCCGACCAACCGATGTTCCGAAACAAAGCATTCGGCCCCTACCTGCACAAGGTCGCCACCAAGCTGGACTATCGAAAGTCGCATTGCCCCAACAGCGATCTGATCTGCCGCGACCAGTGCATTTGGCTGGAACAAAGCCTTTTCCTGGGATCCCGCAAAGACATGGACGATGTGGCCCGAGCCTTTGAGAAGATCTACGAGAATCGCGTGGAGCTGTCCAACTGGTCCAAAACCGCTCCGTAAACCTGACCCCAAGGACGACCAGTGGATCAAGCAACCGCGTTTCTAAACAAGCATGTCGTGCCGCCACTGACGGCCTTTAGCGAGAACACCTACATGTCGGCCATCCGCGCGGGGATGGTCTCGGTTGTACCGCTCACCATCATCGGCGGTTTGTTCATGGTGATTTCGTTCCTCCCGATCACGGGTTGGGACAAGATCGTGGAACCGTACCTCCAGACGCTGCAGATCCCCGTCACTGCCACCTTTGGACTCCTCGCCGTTTTCGCCTGCTTCGCCATCGGCTACGACCTGGGCACCCGTCTCAAACAGGAAGCGATCGTCAGCGCGGCGATGGCGACGCTGGTGTTTCTGATGATCCAGATCAAACCCAGCGACCAAACGCTCTCCACCGAAGGACTCGGCTCCAAGGGACTGTTTACAGCCATCATCATCGCGCTGGTGGTCGTCAGTGTTCAGAAGTTCTTCACCGACCGCAATCTCGTCATCCGAATGCCGGAGAATGTTCCCCCCATCGTGTACGAGACCTTTCTTTCCTTCAGCCCGCTCTTGTTTCTGGTGGTGGTCTTCTGGCTGATCCGCTTCGTCCTTGGAGTGGATATTGATCACCTCGTGCAGACTGCGTTCAAGCCCATGGTCTTCGCTTTGAACACCCTGCCCGGGATTCTGGTGTACGCCTTCCTCGTCACCCTGTTGTGGTCGGTGGGGATCAATGGAGACAACACCATGGACGCGCTTGTCGCTCCGATTTTTCTGCAGTATCTCACCGAGAACGTGACCGCGATGACGCAGGGTCAACCTCTCCCCTATGTGACGGCTTACGGCTTCTTCACGACCTTCGTCAACGTCGGGGGCACCGGTGCCACCATCGCGCTCGCACTCATCCTCTGCAACTCCCGCGAGCCAGGATTTCGCAAGGTATGCCGGCTTTCCTTGCCTACCCAAATCTTCCAGATCAACGAACCCATTTTCTTCGGGCTACCCATCGTCCTCAATCCCATCTTCATGATCCCGTACGTCCTGAACGCTCTCCTCCTCACGGGGGCCACCTACGTGCTGATGGATTGGAAGCTCATCAGCAAGCCCTTTGTCAATGTTCCCTGGACGACCCCCCCGGTGATTGGGCATTACCTGGTTACAGGCGGTGACTGGCGAGCTGCGATTTGGGGCGTGGTCTCGATCGGGATCGCGATGTTGGTCTACTTCCCGTTCGCCAAAGCAGCGGAAAGGCAGCGACTGAAGGAAGAGGCCCAGGGGAAGGCCACCACAGAAGCAGTTCAGCGCTAGCTCTCGCTACGAGCAGGGCTTGTGCCGGTCAAGCAGCCTGCGAACGGCCGAGGCCAACGCCTCGGGAGCAAAGGGCTTGGCAACGTACACCACGTCCTTCAGTTTCGAAGCCTCCTCGGATGCCAGGTCCTCGCTATAGCCGGAGCAGAGAATCAATCGCAGTTCCGATTTCTGATGGCGCAAGCGTGCGGCTAAATCCAGGCCATTGATACCGCCCGGCATCACCACGTCCGAAAGCAGCAGGTCAAACGTGCCCCGGTGCTCTTCCCATCGTGCGAGTGCCTCTTGGCCGCTCGCGGCTTCAACCACCTCATAACCCTTTCCGCGCAGGTACTTTCCCTGGATCCTGCGCAGGCTCGCCTCGTCCTCAACGAGGAGAATCTTCTCCGTTCCGGCGGTGGACCGCCCTACCGGCGCGGGCAATGCGTGGTCCGGGCGAGAGTCTGTCACGGGCAGAAACACGCGAAAGGTGGTTCCTTTCCCCAAGGCGCTTTCGACCTCCACCCAGCCACGGTGTTGTTTCACGATTCCATACACGGTGGCCAACCCTAATCCAGTGCCTTTCCCCACATCCTTGGTCGTGAAGAAAGGTTCAAAAGCCCGGCTTACCACCTCCTCGCTCATTCCACAACCCGAGTCGGAAACCACCAGGCAGGCGAACTTGCCGGCCCGCGCCTCAGAAGATCGCACCGTATCGGAAGCGCTGAGTTCCACCGACTCCACCCGAAGATGTAACTGTCCTCCCTTCGGCATAGCGTCCCGGGCGTTCACACTCAGGTTCATGATGACCTGTTCGATCATGCCCGGGTCCGCTTCGATCCAGGGCGAATCCGGTGCGCCTTGCACGACAAACTGAATGTATTCCCCCAACAAACGTCGCAGCATCTTCTGAAGCCCGTCCAACAATTCGTTTAAGGCCAGCGGCTTCATCTGCATCACTTGGCGCCGACTATACAAGAGCAGCTGTCGGGTCAAGGATGCTGCGCGCTTCGCCTCCGTTTCCAACTCCACGAGCGACTCCCGGACCCGATCACTCAAAGAAGGATCCTTTTTCAGCAACTCGAGATGCATCAGCATGGCCGCAAGTATGTTGTTGAAATCATGAGCCACTCCCCCGGCCAACTGGCCCACGGCCTCCATTTTCTGCGTTTGCCGCAACTGCTCCTCCAACCGGTGGCGGTCCGTCACGTCCGCAAGCATGCAAAGTGTCCCCGACACCTCCCCCGCCCCATCGAGGAGCGGAGAGGCCGAGACCAGAGTCCAAACAACATGCCCATCTCGGCGAAGCAACCTTCGCTCGTAGCTTTCTGAGATCTTCTGCGACCGGTTTCGCAGTCGAAGCTGATGATCCTCCAAGTCTTCGGGAAGGAGGAAGGAGGTGAGTTTTCTGCCCACCAACTCCTCGAGCTTGAGCCCCAACATCTCCGCCATGCGCAGGTTCGCATAGGTGATCCTCCCCTCCCCATCGATGACTAAAACACCTTCATGCGTTCCGTTCACGATCTGCCTGTATTTCGTCTCCCCAGCCAGAATCGTATGGTGCTGCTGCTCCAACTGGCGTGTCAGCTTCCGGATCATGGTATAGAGCAGCAACGCCGTGACCGCCACAAACCCCCAACCCTTCGCGATCGACCAGGAAATACGGTCACCAGGATCACTGACCAGCACCGCCAAGACCTTGTCCGACGACAGGATCCAAAGGCTTGCCAGAACCACGTAGGTCAACACGATTCTCGCCACTCGACGCCCCGAACGCAGGGGAAATCCCTCCGATGCAGACGGAGTCTGGTTGGCTGGTTGCATATCCTCGAATCGTGATCTCGAGTAAGCGATACACGGCCCACCTATCCTGTCGAGAAGATTCCGGGCGTCAGAGAAGTTGAGCGCCCAGTCTCAAGGCCTGCGAAATTCCCCTTATGACCCCTCGCTCCGCCAGGCGGCGGTCACGAAAACGCGACCAGGGGAGAGACTCTACGCGCCACCAAAGAAGCGCTGAATCTCCTTAAGAACCGTCACAAACCGATCCACCTCAGCCAGCGTATTGTAGAAATAGAAGCTCGCGCGGGCGGTGGATTCCACACCCAGCTTGCGCATGAGCGGTTGGGTGCAATGGTGACCGCCCCGAAGTGCTACGCCAAACTGATCCGCCACAGTCACCACATCGTGCGCGTGGATGTCTTTTAGCACGAAACTGATGACACCCGCCCGCCCTTCTTTGGGGCCGAGGATGCGGATCCCCTGCAAAGCGCTCAGTTGCTCCAGGGCATACGATGCCAGTTTCTGATCGTGCTGGAAAATCATCCCCCGTCCGATACCATCAAGGTAGTCGGCAGCCGCAGCCAATCCAATAGCTCCGGAGATATCAGGGGTCCCTGCTTCAAACTTGTGGGGAACCGTGTTCCAAGTGCTCTCGTGGAATTCCACATTGCTGATCATGTCCCCACCGCCCTGCCAGGGAGGCATGGCGTTCAGCATCTCTTCGCGCCCATAAAGGACCCCGATGCCGGTGGGGCCGCAGGTCTTGTGTCCTGAAAACGCCAGAAAATCACAGTCGATCTCACGCACATCCAGCGGAATATGCCCGGCACTCTGGGCCGCATCGACGAGGGTCACGATCCCCAGCTTGCGCGCACGCTCGCACAACTCCACCACCGGGTTCACCGTGCCCAAGGCGTTGGAAATATGCGTGAAGGCGAAGAGCTTAACCGACGAGGTCAGCAACTCGTCCAACCGATCCAGGCTCAGCAACCCGTCATCTCCGGTCACCGGCACGTACGCCAGACGGGCACCGGTGCGCGCCGCTAACAACTGCCAGGGCACAATATTGCTGTGATGCTCCATCTCCGTCAGCAGGATGGTGTCGCCAGCCTTCAGGTTCATCGTCCCCCAGGTGTTCGCCACGAGGTTGATGGCTTCGGTCGTGCCGCGCGTGAAGACGATTTCGTTTTGGCTCCGGGCGTGCAGGAATCTCGCGATTCTCTGCCGAGAGGACTCGTAGGCGTGGGTGGCCCGATTGCTTAACTCATGAATGCCGCGGTGCACGTTGGCATTGTCGTGCCGGTAGTAGTGATCCAAAGCCTGCAACACCGCATTGGGTTTCTGGCTGGTGGCAGCGCTGTCCAAATAGACCAACGGATGCCCATGCACCGTCTGGTGAAGGGCCGGAAAGTCTTCTCGAACTCGGTCCCAATCCACCGAACGTTGGCTGGTAACTGGCTGGTCAGAAGTCATGGTGATCATGCAGGGGGCATTTCAAAAGTAGATTCATCGCCTTCCAGCAGAACGCGGAGGACGCACGGGATCTCGCAACCTGGATGGCAGCGTCACAACAGGCCCAACTGGAGCTTCGCCGCCTCCGTCATCATCCCCTGGCTCCAGGGGGGATCCCAAACCAGTTCCACGTTGACCTCCTGAACCTCTTCCAAACCGAGCACTTTTGTCTGCACATCCTGCTGCAGCACTGGCCCCATGCCACAACCCGGTGCGGTGAGAGTCATGCGGATGTCCACTCGTTTCCCCTGCCCGCCTGGAGCCTCGTTCACGATACAATCGTAAACCAGGCCAAGATCGACGATGTTGACCGGAATCTCAGGGTCGTAACAGCTCTTGAGGAGCTCCCAGATTTGTCTCTCGAGGTCCACCGGCGATCCGTTGACCGCGGGAAGCTTGGTTGGAAGGGCCGGAGCCTCCAAACCAAGAGCGTCGGCGTCCTTCCCATCCACGCGAAACATGTTCCCGTTGACCACGATGGTGAAACTGCCCCCGAGGGCTTGCGTCACATAGGCGGTTTCGCCGCTCTCCAACGTGACTCTCGTCCCAACGGGAACGACAGACGCTTCCACATCGCGCCTCAATACGACTGGTTCTCCGTAACTCATAACAACCCCTTACTCCGTGCTCACAGGGTTCTTTTCGCCCCCGATGGCCGCTACCGCCGCGTGCCAAGGCAGGATCGCACACTTGACGCGGGCAGGGAATTTGTGGACCCCGGCGAAAACCGCCAGTTTCCCCAAACTCTCCACCTCCTCGCTCCCTTTCGTTACCAACTCGTGAACACGGTGAAATAACTCCTGCACCTCACTTCGGGTTTTCCCCTTGAGGGCCTCGGTCAAAAGGCTGGCTGAAGCCTTGGAAATGGCACACCCCGATCCTTGAAAGGAAACCTCTCGTATCACTTCCCCTTCCATGGCCAGGAACAGAGTGATGTTGTCCCCACACAGGGGATTGTAGCCCTTGGCCGTGTAGGTCGGATGGTCCATGCAACGGAAATTGCGCGGGGTCCGGCTGTGGTCCAGAATCAACTGCTGGTACAAATCGGTCAGTTCATCAGACATCTTGTTGCCTTCCCATTGTCGGCCAGTGGGCCAAACTGGAAACCGGGCTCATTCGTCACGCTCTTAGGATTCACCCAAACGGGCGATCACTTCAAGCCGATCCCAAATCAGCCGGTCCAACGCCTCCCGCAAAGGAGCGTGGCACACTCGCTCGGTGATTTCACCCGCGAAAGCGTGGATGAGCATCCGGCGCGCTCGGTCCAAACCTATGCCGCGAGACCGCAGATAGAAAACCGATTCGGAGTTCAATTGTCCGACGGTGGCGCCGTGGGTGCATTTGACGTCGTCCGCATAGATCTCCAGCTGAGGCTTGGTGTCGACCGCCGCGTCATCCGAGAGTACGAGGTTCTTGTTGGTCTGCTTGGCATCCGTCTTCTGCGCGTCTTTGCGCACCAAAATCCGGCCATGAAAGACCCCCCGGGAACGGTCGGCGAGGATTCCGTTGAAATACTCATGGCTGGCGCAATGCGGCTTGGCATGGTCGACCACCATATGATGATCCAACAACTGGCTGGCACGACCCAGAAAGAGCCCATTGAGGACGCATTCCACTCCAGTACCGTCCAGCAAAGTGCGGATGCTTTGACGCGCGATCCTGCCACCTAGCGCAAAGGAATGCGAAAGCACGTGGGCGTTCTCCGCCATCCGGGCGAGCAGCGAGGCAATATGGTAGGATTTCTGCGATTCGTCCTGGAACTTCACATGCTCCACATGGGCGCCCGCATCCGCATAGACCTCCGTCACCGAACAGGTCAACCCGGTTGCCGAACTCAGGCCCCAGAAGGATTCCGCCACCGTGAACTGGCTGCTGGCACCAGCCACCACCAGGCTCCTGGGGAAGGCCATTCCTTCGCGTTTCACGTGCAGGATATGAAGCGGCCTCTCCAACACCACCCCAGCCGGAACCTCCAAATAGGCTCCATCCGTGAAGAAAGCGGAGTTCAAGGCGGCAAAGGAATCCTCCTCAAGGGAGCGACTGGCCGCCAACCGACGACTCGCCTCCCCGTTCAAGTCCTGCAAGGCCGCCTTGAGGGAGCTGATTCGCACCCCCGCAGGCAGGGGCCCAACCGAAGAGGCTTCAGGAAGATAGTGACCGTCAACGAAGACCAACCGATCCCCCTCGATGCCAGCCAGCGGATGCTGTGCCAACAGGGGGAGAACCTGGGGGGGGTCCACCGGTTGAGCCAGCTGAAACGGTAGCTGGGTGATCTCCGCCACGTTGGTGTAACGCCAGTCTTCTTGGGAGAGAGTGGGGAAACCCAACTCGGAAAAACGCGCCAACCCGGCCTTGCGAAGGGGCAACTGCCAGCGGACCGGGTCCTCTCGTGAAAGGCGCTCGATCCCGTCAAAGGCTGCCAGAATGGGATCGACTCGGTTCAAGGAACCGGCGCTCTGAGGTTTCGTGTCTGTGATCGAACTCATGTAATGCCCTCGTCTTTATGCGGCCAGCGCGGGCAGCCGGGAAATCCAGTCGTAACCCTTGGCTTCGAGCTCCAAGGCCAGATCCTTGCCTCCAGATTTCAAAATCCTCCCATCCACCAGCACGTGCACCTGGTCGGGCACAATGTAGTTCAACAGGCGCTGGTAGTGCGTAATCACAAGCTGGGCATTCTCTTTGGACTTCAGTTTGTTGACCCCGGTGGCCACCACGCGCAAAGCATCAATGTCCAAGCCTGAATCCGTCTCGTCCAGGATCGCCAAGGCTGGCTCCAAAACGGCCATCTGGAAGATCTCGTTCCGCTTCTTTTCGCCGCCGGAAAAACCGACGTTCACGGGGCGCCGGAGCAAGTCATCCTTCAGCTCCAGAAGTTTGATCTTGTCCTTCACCAAGCCAAGAAACTCGACCGCATCCAGCTCGGGAAGGCCCCGATGCTTCCGCACCTCATTGAGGGCCGCCTTGAGGAAGTAAGTGCTATTCACGCCCGGAATTTCGACCGGGTATTGGAATGCCAGAAACACCCCCTCGCGTGCCCGCTCTTCGGGGTCCAGTTCCAGAAGGTCCTTGCCCTGGTAGAGAACCTGCCCGGCGCTAATCTCATAGCCTTCCCGCCCCGCCAGAATCGCTGCCAGTGTGCTCTTGCCACTGCCGTTGGGGCCCATCACCGCGTGTACTTCGCCAGGGTGAATGGTAAGGCTGATCCCCTTCAGGATCTGTCGGCCGTTGACTCCGGCATGGAGGTTGTCAATCTGCAAAATGGGTCTCGTACTCATGTGGTTAGATTCTTAGTTCCGTCTCAAATGTTTCGTTTCAAGTGGGTGAGCGCTTCGGCCATCATCGTCATCCAGGTTACCCCACGCTTCCCTCGAGGCTGACTCCAAGAAGCTTCTGGGCCTCCACGGCAAACTCCATGGGGAGTTCCTTGAAGACCTCTTTGCAGAAGCCGTTGACGATCATGTTGACCGCGTCCTGTTTGGAAATGCCACGCTGGTTGCAATAGAAGATCTGGTCTTCACCGATCTTGGAAGTGGTCGCCTCATGCTCGATCTGGGCCGTAGGATTCTTGACCTCGATGTAAGGGAAGGTGTGCGCACCGCACTTGTCACCAATCAAAAGGCTGTCGCACTGCGAGAAATTCCTGGCCCCGCTGGCGGCCTTCAGGATCTTCACTTGGCCACGGTAACTGTTCTGCCCGCGCCCCGCGGATATGCCCTTGGAGACAATCGTGCTCCGGGTGTTTTTCCCCACATGAATCATCTTCGTGCCCGTATCCGCCTGCTGGCAGTGGTTGGTCAACGCCACCGAGTAGAACTCGCCGACACTGTTCTCGCCCTGGAGGATCACGCTGGGGTATTTCCACGTGATCGCTGAACCGGTCTCGACCTGGGTCCAGGAAATCTTGGAGTTGTTCCCCGCACATCGACCCCGTTTGGTTACGAAATTGTAGATGCCACCCCGGCCTTCCTTGTCGCCCGGATACCAGTTCTGGACGGTGGAATACTTGATCTCGGCGCCCTCCATGGCGATCAACTCCACCACCGCGGCGTGCAGCTGATTCTCGTCCCGGATCGGTGCCGTGCAGCCTTCCAGATAACTCACGTGACTCCCCTCGTCCGCTACCAGCAGCGTCCGCTCGAATTGGCCAGTATTGGCAGTGTTGATGCGGAAGTAGGTGGAAAGTTCCATCGGACATCGCACCCCCTTGGGGATGTAACAGAAGGACCCGTCACTGAAGACCGCAGAGTTCAGCGCTGCAAAGAAGTTGTCGCTGGGAGGCACCACCGCACCCAGATACTTCTCAATCAGGG
>CAYPNF010000106.1:0-12554 GCA_964411985.1 uncultured Verrucomicrobiota bacterium | reverse complement strand
ATGGGAGAAAGCCACCCGTCAGGCCCATCTGTGCGAAGTGATCGGTTTGGCGCGTTTTCTCATTCGCCCGGGCCTGCGCAGCCCCAATCTGGCTTCGCGTGCCTATCGCCTGCTGCTGCATCGGGTGGCAGGAGATTGGCAGGAGCGCTATGGCATCAAACTCTGAAGGATGTCTGCGAAGTCGAAAAGCGGCAGATGGAGAGCGCGAGGGCGTTGGAACGAGCGTTGGTCTTGGATATGATCGTGGCCTGGCGCGCCTTAATGCTCTGTCGACTCGGAAAGCCCACCCGGCCTGGAAAGCCTCCTTCTTCTACAGGGCCCAGGAATTGGCGGTGATGGAAGTCTACCGGGACTGGCTCCTCCGGCGCGCCAGATCGGGACCGAACACTCCGGTTTTGGATCCAGCCAGGGAGCAAGTAGAAGATCAGCTGGCCCAGCAGGATGCGGCAGAGAAAGGCTTAGCCCCGCCCAAGTCGAGGGCCTCTGCCTCCACCCTGACTCTCTTCCAAGCCAACCTTCTCGTCGCCAGGCTGACCGGCTTTTGGGCCCGCAAAGGCGACGGGCATCCGGGACCCAGGCATTTGGCCCAAGGCCTGATGATTCTGGCCGCGCTCCAAGACCTGGAGGATCTCCAAGTGCCGCTCCGTTCTGGCGAAGCTTTTGGAGAATGCGGTGGGGAGCGAAGCGAAGTACCGCTTTTGGGACCCTTGGGAAACGGCGGGAGCGTGTTGGGGGGGGAGCTCTCTGCACCGCAGCCCATACTCCGCCCACTGAGCCGAGTAACCCTTTAGCGGCGGCGATTGACACAGGACACGCCTTAGGGGAGGTTATTCTGCATGACGATTCGCGCGCGTCTTCCTTTCTTGGGATGCCTACTCTCCTTGTCGCTCCTGGTCGCTGGAGCTACTCGGGGAGCTGAGGCGACACCACCAGCTGCGCCAGCTCCAGCCATGACGGAGGAGAGCGTCCCGAAAGCCGTGCTGCAAGTGGAACCGGCACCGGCCATCGACAGCAAGACGGCTTCGTCCCTGCAGACAACTCCCAAGACCAAACCCCAGAAGAAGCGCGTCTATGGAGGTTCGTTCACCAAAATCTCAAAATCGAAAAAACCGTTTCAGCTGCTCAATCCCTTCGCGCCCAAAAAGTACGGCACCGGGGACGACGTGGTGAATCGGGATCCCACAACGGGTAAAGTACAGGGTGTGAACCTGTTCACGGTGGAGTTTTGAGAAAGCAGCCGACCTTGGGTGAAGCGCCCCAGCCGAGTCTTTCAGTCGCAGCTTGGTAAACCGGACATCAGGCGGGGGAATTCAGCTCGAACGCTTCGACGATCTGTGCGGCGCGGGAAGTGCCGATGCGGGTGGCACCTGCCTCAATCAATGCGAGGGTAAAGACGATATCGCGGATGCCACCGGCGGCTTTGACACCGAAGTCCGGGCCCACGGTCTCGCGCATCAGGCGCACGTCGTCGATGGTGGCGCCGCTGGGCCCGAAGCCAGTCGAGGTTTTCACAAAGTGAGCTCCTGAATCCACGACCAGCTTGCAGGCTAGGATTTTCTCCTCCCGGCTCAGGAGCGCGGTTTCCAGGATGACCTTGACCACCCGTTCGTCTGCGGCTTCCACCACGTCCCGAAGCTCCCGGAGGACGTAGCGGTGTTCGCCATCCTTGAGTTTGCCGATATTGAGGACGACATCGACTTCGTGGGCGCCAGCGTCGATGACCGCCTCGGTTTCGTAGCGTTTGGAATCGGCATCGCCGGCTCCGAAAGGGAAGCCGGCGACACCTGCAATCTTGACGGAGGAGTCGTCGAGCAGAGTGCGTGCAAGTTCGATCCTCGACCCGTGCACACACACCGCATAAACACCGAGTTGGCGAGCTTCCTGGCAGAACTGCTCGATCTCCTTCGCCGTAGCTCCGGGTTGGAGCAGCGTGGAGTCGATGTACTGGGCCAGTTCTGCCGAAGTCGCGGGAATCATGAAGGGTTACTTCTTGATGAGGTCCGCCACCATCGCGCGCTCTTCCTTCAACTCATTGACCGTGGCGTCGATCTTGCCTCGGCTGAACTCGTTGACGGGCACGCCCTGGACGATCTCCCACTTGGATCCGTTGCTGCGGATGGGGAAGGAGGAGATCAGGCCGGCTTCGACTCCGTAGCTGCCGTCGGAGCAAACGCACACACTGTGCCAGTCTCCGGCAGGGGTGGGTTCGACGATGGAGCGAACGCTGTCGATGGCGGCATTGGCGGCGCTGGCGGCGCTGGAAGCACCACGAGCCTTGATGATCGCGGCACCACGTTGCTGAACGGTGGAGATGAACTCACCCTTCAACCAAGCCTCATCCGTGATGACTTCGGTGGCGGGTTTGCCGTTGATCTTGGCGTTGTAGAAGTCCGGGTACTGGGTGGCGGAGTGATTGCCCCAAATGGCGACGTTGGTTACCGCCGAGGAGTGCACTCCCGCTTTCTTGGCGAGCTGCGATTTGGCGCGATTCTCGTCGAGGCGGGTCATGGCGAGGAAACGGTCCCGCGGAATGTCCGTGGCGTTGGACATGGCGATGAGCGCGTTCGTGTTGCACGGGTTTCCGACGACATGGATGCGGACGTCCGAGGCGGCGTTCTTTTGGATCGCCTGGCCCTGGCCGATGAAGATCTTACCGTTGATGCCCAACAGTTCCTTACGTTCCATACCGGCTTTGCGGGGGACACTGCCGACCAGGAGGGCCCAATTCACGCCACGGAAACCCTCGTCGAGGCTGGCCGTGGGGACGACTCCCTGGAGAAGGGGAAAGGCGCAGTCGTCGAGTTCCATCACCACGCCCTGGAGAGCGGGAAGGGCAGGTTCGATTTCGATGAGATGCAGGATGACCGGCTGGTTCGGGCCGAAGAGGGCGCCGGAGGCGATGCGGAAAAGGAGGGAGTAACCAATCTGGCCGGCGGCACCGGTGACTGCGACTCGAATCGGAGTGGTATTGCTCATAATAGTTTTCGATTTCAGGATCAGACTAAGGTGTTGGAATATAGGAACCCACCTGGTCTCAAGCAAGTAATACTGTGGCACTAAGAAAAGCCGCAGAGCGATTCCAAGGGAAGTGTTTCCTTTCCAGTCGTTAAGAACCGAAAAAGGGCTTCCTCGTCACGCGACTGGCAACCAGCGCGCCGACCCACATCTCACCACGATTCCCTGAGGTTCCGTCCCACCTGCACTCGACCGCTGCGCCTTCATCCTAGACGCCCAGCCCAGGTCAGGCTTGAGTGCACCTTTCCGCTGCGTTACGCTCCGGCCAGCCTGACAACGCAACAACTCCAAGGCAGCCCATGAACCGATATCGAATGCACCTGCGCACTGCCACTTGGATCGCCCAGGCCTTGGTTACGGCGGTGATGTTCCTCCAGCCGGCACAAGCCGATCCGATCCGGGTCTATCCCGCCAATCCCCACTACTTCATGCGCGGCGGGAAGCCGGTCGTGCTGGTGACCTCCGATCACCACTACGGTGCGGTCATTGACGCCGACTTCGACTACCAGCGCTTCCTCGATGCTCTTGCCGTCGGTGGCATGAATCTGACCCGCATCTACCCGGGGGGCATGTTTGAGCCTCCCGATAAGTTCGCCGTAGGCAATCCGCTTGGCCCGCTCCCTGGGCGCCACATCTTGCCATGGATGCGATCCGATCAGGCAGGTGCACACCCCGTGCTGGCCGAGCCAGGCAAACCTTCCTTGAAATACGATCTTGATCGCTGGAATCCTGATTACTTCGCTCGACTCAAGGCCTTCGTCGGCCGGGCCCGGAAGAAAGGCATCGTGGTGGAAGTCGCCTTCTTCAACGGTATGTATGCCGATTGCTGGCCCTTGATGCCGTTTTATCACGCCAACAACCTTCAGGGCATTGGGCGCTACGAACCCGAGGAATGCGGCCTTTTCACCACGTGTAACGCACGCAATCAAGATGTCCTCCGTTACCAGCGCGCTTACGTCGCCAAGATCACCGCGGAACTCAACCCGTACGACAACGTGATTTACGACCTTTGCGACGAACCTTCGCTGCAGGGGAAACCTGATGGCAGCATCTCCACGCTACCCGACAGTGAGGTGACACCCTGGCTCCAGGCCTTGAAGGAAGCGTTCCTCGAGGCGGAGGCCGCGCTGCCCAAGAAACATGTGCTTGGCCAGACTGTGCAGAACCTGTCGCCCGATCTCTCCGCCGAGCCCTGGTGTGACTGGCTCCCTACCGAATACGTCCGGCCCGCCTCCCGCGCGCTGGAAAAGAACTACGCGGCCCGCAAACCGGTTGTGAACGTCGAGTCGGACTATTTCGGGGCTGGCCTTGTTAAGCCGTATGGCGTGGACGACGTGCGCCTGGAGGGTTGGTGGTTCCTGCTCAGCGGCGGTGCCGGAGTCATCAACCTCAACGGTGAGTATCACCGGGGACAGGAGACCGGAGGCGTCGACACACGCACGCGAATCGTGAAGCAGCGGAAGATCCTAAAAGACTTTGTCCAGGGTCTCGACCTCGCGTCCATCTCTCGCTTGGAGGGTCTGAGCGAGATCTCTTCGGGTGCGCGAGCGAGCGCCCTGGCCGATCCAGGCAGGGAATATGCCGTCTACCTCTTCCATGCCAAAGAGGATGGACAATGGGGTGCGCACTTTGTAGCTAATCCTGGGAACTATCGAGATTCCTTCACCCTGAAAGCGATCCCGGCAGGGCGGTATCGACTGGAGTGGATGGACCCAATGACCGGGGCGATTAGGGAGTCGAAACGCCTCCACTTCCACGGCGGCGATCTGCGTCTGACCACCCCGCCCTACTCGCTTGACGTAGCGCTCCGTATGCGTGCCACCTCGGCCCGCTAAACGCTGGGCTGAAGCGGACAGGATGCAGTAGAGTAGGAGTGGGGGGTGAGCCCCACTCCCCTCGTCAAGCCGTAGTGAGAGATTTCCCCTGTACAGCTTTCCTGCAAACGCTTCATCGCAAACGTGCACGCTGGCCCCCGGTGCTCAGTTGTACGAGGCCAAGTTGCTTCAGATATTGGTAGACACTGATACCCTTGGGAAGTTTGTAGCCACGCTGGCTGCGGCGTTGAAGATGCTGAGTCACCCGGAGTGGAACGAAATAGTCGAGCTTCCGGAACTCTCTCCGGCAGTAACCGACTTGGAAGTAGTTCCTCCAACCCCTCAGGTGTTTGTTGATCTCCTGGATCACCACCTATGGCAAGGGTTATTCCTTCCTGGGCTTTGATCTTAAGTCCAGTTCCCGGCGGATGCGTGCCAAGTCAGTTCGGAAATTTCAAGAGAAAGTCCGGAGCTTGGCCGCTCGACATCACAACCTGGATGCCGCTGTCATCGTGAAACTCAACCGAGTCATTCGAGGCACCGCGCACTACTTCACCCCCAGGTGGGGGACCACCCGGTGGCAATTGGAAGGGCTGGACCGAATTCCCTATCGCCACTCGTGCTTGGGGTATTTGCGCTGCAACTCCTGCTTCACCTTCGGATAATGCTCCTGCCAGAAACGGGCCAGATCCTGCGTGATCTGCACTGGCCGCATACTCGGGGCCAGAATATGCACGAGCACCGGCACCCGCCCCATCGCAATCTTCGGCGTGCTCGCCACATCGTACAGCTCCTGGATCCGTAGCGCGATAAAGGGATTCCCTTCTGGGTTGTAGGTCACCTTCGGTTTGCGGCCGTTGGGAAGCGATAGCCGCTCCGGAGCGTACTTGTCCAACATCTCTTTCTGAGAAGCCGAAAGCCAGGATCGCACCACCGACTGCACGTCACGGCTCTTGAGGTCTTTGAAAGAAAAAGCGCCACTGCAGGCCTCTTCGATGAGGTGGTGTCGGTCCGCATCGGTGATCGGCGGTAGAGAGAGCTCGGGGCACCACTGGCTCAGTTGGTTGAGGCGGACAATCCATTGTTCCACCGCGTGGTCCCAGGATTCGAGCTGCATGCGTCCATGGATGATCTCGTTTGCCAGGAGGCGTGCTGCGTCCGCCACCGGGGCTGGTTCCAGCCGCTTGCCGGAAAGGACCAAGTCCCGAAACAGCCGTTGTTCCTCCGCCAAAACGCGCTTGCTGGAGGTATCGTACCAGGAATGCACCCGCACCTGGACATCCTCGGGGAAAAGCTCCTCCAGCCAACTGGGCTCGATGGCGGTCGCCAGCGACAGCAGGGTGTTGAGGTTCTTATCGGACGACTCAATCTCACGGATCTCCGCTGTGACAAAGAGCGGAGCGTCTTGCACCACGCTTTCCCGAGCCAGGGTGCCTCGGCGGTTGTGCACGAGTTCGCACCGAAGCGTGCCGGAATCCACGCGCCTCGCCACACGGTCGGAAAACGCGGTCAAAATGCTCCTCTGCAGACACTCGTCAGGAACGTCCTTTGTTTCGATGTCGAGTCCCTCGCGCTTGGCGATCTGGAGAAAATGCTCCAACAAGGGTCCCACCTGGCGGGCGGTGACCGAATGAATGCCGGCTTCACGGCAAGCCTCCAGGCGAAAGCCGTTCTTGGCAGCGTAAACCCATGCCCGCATGAGCAGCCAGAAGTCGGAGGATCCTGGATTACCAAACCGCGACTCGCGAAATTCGTCCACCGCGCGGCCCTGGTTGCGCAGCAAGAGATCGCGTCCTTGGGTCAACGCAGCGACCAGAGCAGCCTGGTACACGCATCCGTAGTCCTGGGCCGCCAGCAAGAGACGCGAATAGCGGGGATGCATTGGAAACGCCAGCATACTCCGGCCCAAAGGGGTGATCGCACCCTGGTGATCGAGAGCGCCCAGATCCGTGAGCAAGGATTCCGCGTCCGTCAAACCGTGCTCCGAGGGAGCCTCCAGCCAGCGGAAACGGCGCAGATCCTCCACGCCGGAAGCTTTGAGGGTAAGCACCACTTCCGCCAGATCCAGGCGGCGCACTTCGGGAAGTTCCTGGGGGATCCGCTCGCGATGCTCCTGTTCCGTCCACAACCGCATACAGCGCCCGGGTGCGGTCCTGCCGGCCCTGCCGGCCCGCTGATCTGCCGACGCCCGACTGATCTTCTCCACCAGCAGGGTGTTGATACCGCGGTGCGGATCATAACGCGGGATGCGGGCCAATCCGCCGTCAATCACGAGGCGAATGCCATCGATGGTGATGGACGTTTCCGCCACGTTCGTGGCGACGACCACCTTCGGCTTCAGGGACGGTGTCACCGCCACATCCTGGTCTCTCGGCGGCAGCTCCCCGTGAAGGGGCAGGAGCGTATACCCCCCGGCAACACCACTCACCCGGAGGAGCTCCAAGGTCTGGTTGATCTCGTAGGCTCCCGGCATGAAGACCAGCACATCTCCTTCGCCGCCGGCAGCCCGCCAGCTCTCCATCGCCCCCACGGCCTGGTGCCAGACCGGCTCAGGACGCACACGGGACTGCGGGTAACGGGCGTACTCGATCTCCACCGGGAACATGCGCCCCTCGGACCGCAGCTTGACGCAAGGGTCGAGGTACTTCTCTAGTACCCCGGCGTCCAGAGTGGCTGACATGACAATGATCTTGAGATCGGGTCGAGTGGTTTCCTGGATGTCCAGCGCGCGAGCCAGGGTGATGTCGCCGTACAGATGGCGTTCATGGAATTCGTCAAAGATCAGCACCTGGATTCCAGGCAGCAGGGGATCCTGGATCATCTGCCGCAGCAGGATACCTTCTGTCACGTAGCGGATCCGGGTCTCGGCGCTGACCACGCTCTCAAACCGGATCTGGTATCCCACGGTTCTGCCAAGGTCCGTATTGCACTCACGCGCCACGCGACTGGCCAGCAGACGCGCCGCCAATCGCCTGGGCTGTAGGATCACGGTCTGTCCCGCTCCCAGCAGGCCATGCCGCAACAACATCTGCGGTACCTGTGTAGATTTACCCGATCCCGTGGGCGCTTCGAGGATCACGCGGCGCTCCTTGCGCAACGTTTGTACCAGCGCCTGCTCCAGTTCGTAGATGGGAAGTGGATCAGCCACGATTGGGATGCCCCCTAGTTCTTGCCAAAGCGAATATCCTCGGCAAACCCACCGATATTGAGGTGCGGCGCCCCCAGACGCAGCTCCTCCCCGTATCGGCTTACCTGCTCAAAGCGCACATTCCGGACTTGGTGTTGTTCATCAGTTCCTTGGATCCAAACTCTGGCCTCACCCCGCTGTTTGCCCACGAGTTGGATATTCCTAAAAAGCACGTCCTCGATACTCCCCGGCGCTTGCACCTTCATGTATTGGTTGATGGTCGGACGCAACGTAACAAAATCACGCTGTCCCTCCCCCTCAATGCGGAAGTTCTCAAAACGCAAGCGTCGCAGGGGCATATGCTCACCCGGTTCGAGCAGAAACGGAGTCATCGTGTAGTGAACAATGTCGCAGTCCTCATAGACAAGATCTTCCATGGCGGACGCCTGCGATTCGTGGGCGAAAAGGAAAATGCGCGCGCGATCGCACCAGAAGATGCAGCGTCGAACCGTGATGTCCCGCGCGGGAGTCGGTGGGGTGTTCAAATGACGCAGACCTTTCACCGCCACGCAGTCGTCATCGGAACGGATGAAACAGTCCTCGATCAGCACGTGTTGGGAGTTGCAAGGGTTGATGCCATCGTCATTTTGAACTCGGCTATTGACCAACTTCACGTTGCGCACCGTCACGTTCTCGCAACGCATCGGAACGACTGTCCAGGCAAAGGAACCTCGGATGACAATGCCTTCCACCGTCACGTTTCGGCAGTCCGTCAAACCCACCATATGCCCCGCCGGACCTTTCAACCACGGCCAATCGGTGCCGTCCAGAATGCCCCGGCCGCAGATACGGATATTCTCCGCCTTCTCCGCTCGCACCGCCGCCTTCACTACCGCACCCGCCGCAAGGTATAAAGTCTGCCCCGACTTCAGCACAATCAGGTTGGGTTTATGCACTCCCGGTCCAAAGTAGACCACGTTCGCATCCGTAGACTGCACTGGTCGCTGTTCAGGCGCATTCGCAAAGAGCAAAAGAGGGCCACGAATGCCATCGGGCTCAATGGATAGTTTCCTCGGCTGATTCAGTTTGAACTGGATGAAGCCCTTGCCTGGGCGCAGCTGGATGCCGGCTGACAAGGGCCGCACGACAGCAGAAGCAAGATTCGACCGCCCTTTCACCACGACTTTGGCCGTGCCGGTGAAGTCGAAGGAAGCAAAGGAGTAATCCCCGCCGTGCACGCTCTTCGCGGTGTAGACCGGCACCGGCTTCCCATTCACCGCCACTTCGTAGTCTGGGGAAGCGGCCTCCCCGGAGGGCAGAGGTGCCACTAAAACCCGGCCAGCAACCACCTGTAAACTTCCCCATATCAAGGTGATCAACCCAAACGTGGTCCAGGAAACAAGAGCGCGATTCTTCATGGGTTCATCTTGGGATGAATGACCCCACCGATCAAGGGCCTTTACAAGAGCCTGTCGCAGGCGTACCTAAATTAGTAGGCCTTGTGCCCCAACCCTCGCAGCATATGTGTAACCTTTCGTCCTCTGCTCGCACTCCTGTTTCCCCAATCACGCCAGCGCTGCTCGCGCTTGCATTGCTCCTTGGCGTATCCGCCCATGCGCGCATCGTGCTGCGCGGCAGCCAAAACCTCCCCTACTCCGGGGGGATCAGCGAATGCATCGGGGATATCACCCCCACAGCTGATGGATTCGCCGCCGTCTATTCCCACCCGGTCTCGAACGTCCTGAACCTGGTCTTTTATCGCTTCGGACTCAATGCCGAGACGCTGGTCAAGCGTGAGCATGCGCTGGCCGGGGTCAATTTCTATGAACCGGCGCTGTGCTACGACGGCCAGAATTTTGGAGTCGTAGCCGCCACCTTCACCCAGGCCCTCTTCTTCCGGTTGTCCCCGGATGGAACCTTGCTATCAGAACCGCTCCAACTGCCAGGCTTGGGGACCGGGAGTGAAGTGGGGCGAACTGCCGCGTTCCGGGTTATTTGGACCGGCCAGGGGTACGCGGTGTTCGGACTCTGGATGCAGAAACAATTCCCTCTGCAGGACCTCGGGTCTGGCAATTTCTACACCCACCTGAACTACTGGTTTTTGGATAAGACCGGCACCGTAGTCGTGCACCGGGAACTGCGACACCTTGCCCCCATGGCTTACCCGGGCATCGCCCCGGGCGAGAAGGTTTATTACGACGTAGTATGGACCGGGCAGAAGTTCTTCGTTGCTTACCACAGTGAAAGCGAATCAGGCCCACCGTTCTCAGCTTACTACCGCCTCTACGACCTCCAGGGAAACGAAGTCCGCGGAGAGAGTTCGCTATGGGCAAAACAAACGACCCAGGGAGCCAGACTCGCCTGGAACGGGCGAACCATCGCCGCCACCGGCCTCAAGGCCATTAGCCTGCCGAGCCCCGACGCCGGAAATTACATGTATCTTCGATGCTTCGACCAGGACGGCAATCCGCGCGGAGAAGAAACCCTCTATGGGCAGAAGCTGGGTTTCGGCCCCACCCTCTTCTGGGCAGGCGACAAGTTCGTAACCGCTTACGTGGTCATGTACAACATGATGAATCTGACCTACGCGCTGTTCCTCCAGGGATTCACCGAAACCGGCCTGAGGCTCGGTGATGAATATCCTCTCACCAACTCGGAGGGAAGCGTCCAGCCCGGACGCATGGCACTGGCCATGGACCTCCAATTCCTTGGCGGAGCGAACGTAATCTACGGAAAAGCCCAAACTTCCGACATGTGGGACTTGGCCCGCTCCCCCTTCGTATTCACTCTGAAAGGGGACGCTGTGTTGCCACCTCAACTCACCATTGTCCGCGACGGCGACGCCATCCGACTGGCCTGGCCTGCGGAGCCGACAGGTTTTCAACTTCAGGAAACCCCTGCGGTTCTGGGCCACGACTGGACCGGCGTTGGAGGAACTCCGGAGCTGAACAACGGCGCATACACTCTCACGCTGCCCATCTCGGGGACCCGCTTCTACCGCCTGCTCCAGTAGCCCATTCTCTAAATCGCATTCAGTGTATCGATCAACTGTCGCAACCGCCCGTATTGTTTTCGGTCAAACCCAAAGGCGATGCGCGGCAAACCCACGGCGTCATCATCGTCCCGCTCCTCAGAGGTGGCAGAAACGGCCTGGAAGGGCACCCCGGCAATGATGTCAGAGAAGTCCTCGTTCAGCGCCTTGATCGCATGCGGTGAAGGCGCGTGGTGGAGGCGAATCACCAGGAGATCTTTCACAAACCGGCTGGAGTGATAGTTGCGGTAGAACCGCGTGATCCAACGCACCGCTTGGTCCAGGTTGTCGGTGTACTGGTACAGATTCAGATCGTCTTCGGAAATGAGCTTGTCGCGCAGCAGATGATCCCGGATGTGCCGATCCCAGGTCTTCCAGTAAGTACCCCCGGGTTTATCAATCAACACCAGCGGAATCAGCTGGCTCTTCCCAGTCTGCATCAGCGTGAGCGCCTCATACCCTTCGTCTAACGTGCCGAAACCGCCTGGGAACAAAGCCACGGCATCGGAGTGGCGCAGGAAGGTCAGCTTACGAGTGAAGAAATACTTGAAGGTCACCAACTTCTTGTCGCTCTGAATCACGGGGTTCGCACTCTGTTCCCACGGCAGCCGAATGTTGGCTCCAAAACTGTTCTCCGGCCCCGCTCCTTCGTGGCCCGCTTGCATAATGCCGCCACCGGCGCCCGTGATGACCATGAAGCCGGCCTCCGCCATTTTCCGGCCGAAGTCGAGCGCCTGTTGGTACTCCGCCTTTTGGGCATCCGTCCGGGCAGAGCCAAAGATACTCACCTTGCGTTTGTCGGAGTACGGGGCGAAAAGCCGAAAGGCATAACGCAATTCCCGAACGGCAGTCTGGATGATCCGCACATCCCCTCGATGCTCCACGTCCCGGAGCAGTCTTAGGGCATTGTCGATGACATCCTCCACCAAGTCCGCGTTATGACCGCCCCCTTTGTAGGCAATCAACTCCTGAATCTTCTTTTGAAGCTCCGGATCCTGGATAGGCTTTGCCTTTCGCGCGAGTTTCTTCATATCATGGCCAAGTCGTGCTGACGCTCCCAGCCTCAGAGCTCCGAGTTTGCTTTGAGGAATCCGAGCAACTCGTCCACCTGCGTAAACGCGAGCCCGGTCACGGTATCGGCCGCTCCGTAGTAGATGGCAATCCGACCCGTCTTGGCATCGGCCAGCGAGGCGCACGGAAAAACCACATTCGGCACATCGCCCACACACTCGTATAGTGTCTGCGGCGACATCAAGTAGGGTTGAGTGCGGTAAATGACCTTCCACGGCTGCTCCAGATCCAGCAGCGCCGCCCCCATGCTGTAGACAAACCCGTTACAGCTGGTTAAGACACCGTGGTAAATCAACAGCCAACCCTCCCGCGTCTCGATCGGCACCGGCCCTGCCCCAATCTTGGTTCCCTGCCAAGTGGCCCGATGCCGCTTCGGCGACATGACGAAACGATGGCAGCCCCAGTGGATCAGGTCCGGACTGCTGCTCAGAAAGATGTAACCAAAAGGCGTGGTCCCGGTTTCGGCCGAGCGGCCCAACATCACGGATTTCCCCCC
>CAYPNF010000105.1:0-12577 GCA_964411985.1 uncultured Verrucomicrobiota bacterium | reverse complement strand
TTGAGTCCCAGCTGTGTCAACTGCGTAAGTTCGGCAAGACCCGCCACCGCGGTCACTTGGCTGTTGGCACGCCACAATTGGCGCAATTGCGGGAGCCCCTTGAGAACGTTGAGATTCTGTGCGGGCACACCTTCCAAGCCCAGGCTCTGCAACCGCGTCAAGGCAACGAGCGGCGAAAGATCAGAAATGTACGTTCTCCCCAACCCCAAACTGCTCACCTGCACCAGGCCAGTCAGGGAAGAAGCATCCTGGATCGGGTTGTCGAACAAACTCAAACTCCACAGGTTGGTCAGGTTGGCCAGCGCTCCCACGTTGGTGATGGAATTGTTGTTAAGCCCCAAAAAAGTAAGTTTCGTCAAGCCGGAGAGGAACGCCGGATCGGTGATCCGGCAAAGATACGCGTTCAATGAAGTCAGATTGGTGAGACGACCGAGCACACTCCAATCTGCGATCGGATTCTTCATCAACGAAAGAGTGCGTAACCCAGTCATGGTCAGGAGAGGTGTCAAGTCACTGACCGGATTCCAGTTCAACATCAGATTGCTCACGTTGGTCAGCCCGCTGATGGGTGCTAGATCCTGAACCTGATTAGCATCAAGATTCAGGTTGCGGAGCCCAACCGCCCATTCCAGGCCCGTCAGGTTCGTGATCCCCTGCGACCCCACATACAGATCCGTCATGGTAGCGAGCTCCTCGCGCGCGATTTCACCAACCGGCTTGGACAACTTGGTCCGTATGGCCGCCTCCAGTTTCGGGTCCACAAAGGCAACCGGGATGGATTCCTGGATCGTCACCGTGGCTTCGGCACTCAGGGCGCTTCCGACGGCATTACTGACCACAACCCGGTAATTCCCAGCGTCGGAGAACTGAGCATTGGGCACCAAGAAGGTGGCGTTTGTGGCTCCCACAATATCAGTCAGATTGAATTGCCATTGGTAGGAAAAGGGAGGGGTGCCAATCACAGCTACCGTCAAGTCCAGTTGGCGCCCTTGGAAGACGGTCTTGCTTTGAGGGGATTTGGAAATCCAAGGCGCCCCGGTAACCAGAGCATCCGGAACATCTGCACCAAAATGCGCGCCAGGGATTGGGTTGGACCCATTCGCAGGAGCGGAGGCCATGCTAGGAAGCTTCCAGGAGACCGCCAGATTGTCTCCTCCTCCCCCTTCTTTATGGAGCAGCTCAAAATAGTACTTCTGCCCCGCCTGCAAACTGACAGAGGAGGAAGCCACTCCTTGCCCCACCCATTGGCGGACGGGCGCCCACCCGTTTAACGCCGCAATCAGTACTTTGTTCGCGGGTTGATCGTCCGTGCTCAGCCACAACTCAGAGTTGTCGTCAGAGGCGACATAGAAAGTATAGGCACCAGTCTCTGGGGGCAACACGTAGCCGTAGATACGCTGACCGTAGTTGTCCCCGAGGTTGGATGGCGTCTCCAAGAAATTCTGCACCAGTGTCACCTCGTCTGGAGTGTGAGCCTGATACTTGCCTGAGTTTACCAGGTCCGAAACAGACGTCCCCATTATTCCGGAGTAAAGCTCACGCTGTAGGTAGCCTGCGGCGAAAACCAAGTTTGATTGGGCTAACAAGGCGCCGTGTTGGCAAAGAACGAGGATGAGAAGAAGGTAGTGAACCGCTACAATTCTCGAAGTACGTGTCTTCATATCACTCCACCACAAAAACGATTTCTTTAGTAACACTTACAGGATCCATTCGGCTTGTACGACGGCTAATGATGGGCGTTCAAGCACAAACATCGTGAGGATGTAACATTTTTTCTGAACTCAAATCGGACGCGATTTCTGACAGACTCTTATGTACGGGAGACACCTTAGGTCATTAGTACTAAGGCCATAGGTCACCCTGATCCACCGGCCTCTTCCTGACTCGAGGGTCGGACAAAGAGCGGCCGTCAAGTGTACCAGGAGAGGAGATCGCTTGGCGGTTGGATTTCTTTCAAAGAATCTTTGAAAGTTTCGGTTGTTTGAGGCGATTCTTTCCTATGTGAGCGACAAGGCGCACGCCGAGCACAGCACCAAAGACCTGGCTCCCACCCGGCCTAGCCTGGTTGGTAGGCTGAAGGACTGGTCGGATGAGGCCAGTTGGCACGAGTTTCACAAGACCTATCACCGCTTAATTCGGCGCACCGCTCTCCAAGCGGGCCTCTCCGAGACAGATGCCGATGAAGTGGTCCAGGAAACGATTGTGTCCACCGCCAAAGCGATGCCTGGTTTCCGGTATGATCCTGAAGTCTGTTCCTTTAAGGGCTGGTTGAGGTACCTCACTCGGTGCCGGATCGCCGACCATTTGCGCAAACAGGAGCGGCGGCTGCCCGTGGCAGAGCCCGACCCCCAGCCAACGGGCGGAACGGGATTGCTGGAGCGTCAACCCGACCCGGAGTCTATGAGCTCTACGAAGGAGTGGGATCAGGAATGGGAACGAAACCTTTTCGAAGTGGCCTTAGACGGAGTCAGGAATAGGGTCAAGCCGATCCATTTCCAAGTCTTTCAGTTGTGTGCCATCAAAGGGGAGAAACCTCAGCAAGTGGCGCGCGACCTGGACATCAACCTGGCCCGGGTCTACCTCATCCGTCACCGTGTGACATCCGCGCTACGCAAACAAATCGCCAGCCTCAAGAAACAATGGGAGTAGGGCTTAGGGTGGGGGCGGAAGGATCCTCACGGGACGCGCGGCGTCGCGGTAACTGCCGTCGCCCAGTTGCCCAAACCGGTTCAAGCCCCAGCCCCAAAGGCTCCCATCCCGCTTGAGGGCGAAAGAGGTGTTTCCTGCCATGCGTGGCAATCCGATCCAATCTCGGTCGCGCCCCACCTGCACGGGAACAACCCGGTCGATCCGCTCGCCGTCACCCACCTCCCCCAGGTTGCCAGCACCCCAGGCCCAGAGACTCCCGTCACGCTTTAAGGCCAGAGAATGTTCGGATGCGGCGCATATCGACACCCAATCCACCTCGCTTCCAATCTGTGCCATGGCCGCATGGACTTTCGTATCCCCCATGCCCAACTGGCCATGGGCACTCCATCCCCATCCCCAGAGGGTTCCGTCATTTCGCAGCGCCAGGGTGTGCCAGAATCCTAAGGAGGCGCAAACCCAACCGGGACCCGCATGCAACAGCCCAGGCACACGGACCGGGTTTTCGCCAGACTCTCGTCCGATCCGGCCAGCCGTGGTTTCGCCCCAAGACCAGAGGCTGCCATCGGCGCGAATTCCGACGGCGTGCTCGTAATGGACGTCCAGAGAAGTCCAGATTCCGGGAACAGCCAACTGGATCGGGTGACGGATATGGGCATCACTTCGCTTCATGAGTTGCCCCTTGTCGTTCCGTCCCCAACCCCAAAGGCTCCGATCTCGCTTGTACGCGTAAGCGTTGTGCCATCCGGCCTGAATACTCTGCCAGTCGTGAGCATCGCCCAAACGTACGGGTGCCAGGCAGTCCGTCTGATTGGTGGTCCCCAACTCCCCAAAATCGTTGCCGCCCCAGACCCAGATTGTGCCATCCTTCTTGAGGCCCACCGTGAAGGAGTCTCCGGCATCCACCTCCGTCCAGTCGGATTCCGAGCCAATCCTGGTGGGCCAGAGACGGGAAACCCTATCCCCTGTTCCTAGCTGCCCTCGGTCGTTGTGTCCCCAGGCCAGGAGTTGCCCACTCGCCACCAGGGCCACCGTGTGCCGACCCCGTCCCGAAACCCGCATCACCGCCTCATGATGCACCGGATGCGCCTGCGCTTCAGCAACCTGCTGCGGAACGGCGACATCCGCACGATCTCGTCCTTGAGAAGAAGAACCTTCAATGACCCGCCCCCATGGCGAAAACACTCTGACTAATCCCAGCACCACCAGCGCAGTGAACAAGACCAGAGCCAACGCCGCCAACGCCGTCCTATGTACACGACGGAAGCGGAATCGTCGTACCGTGCGGCCTGCCTCCACCCGTTCCAGGTCCGCCCTCAACTCTGCAGCCGAAGCATAGGCGTCTCGAGCATCCCGGGCGCACGCCCGGCTCGTGACTTCATTCAACTCCAAGAACATCTGGCGATCGTCGATCGCCCCGAAATCTGAAGGTAACTCGGGGAACTGCCGACGGTCGCAACCGGTGGAGATTTCGTAAAGAACCTTCCCCAACGCATACACATCTGCCCTTATCGTACCGGGTCCTTCGGGCGGCACATACCCCTCCGTCCCCACAAAGGACATGGTCGAATCGGCACTAGCGACCAAACCCACATCGGCTAGCTTCGGGCAACCGTCCACCAAAACGATATTGGATGGTTTGAGATCTCGGTGGACCAAACCCTGGGCGTGAAGGTGCTCCAATCCACGGGCCAACCCCAAGAGAATGGATAAACACCGCCGCGGCGGCAAACGCATCGAGAGCCGCATCTGGGTGCGCAGAGTATGAGGCTGGTAGGTAGCGGGATCAACGTTCCGCCCCCGGATCAGATCATCCGCCAACTCCATCGAATAATAGAAGTAACCCGCCTCGTCGTTGCGGCCCACGTGGAGGATGTCCACCAACCCCTCATGTGAACGGGAGATGGGCTCGAAAGCCCTCATGCCTTCAAACTCCCGCTCGAAGACTTTGGGTTCCTCGTGGATCCCGAGCCAAACGATCTTTACGGCTCGCCAGGAACCGGTGACCGTTCTCGCCAACCAAACCTCCCCATAGCTTCCTCTTCCGATCATCCTGAGCAATTCGTGCTCAGGAATGCTCGCTTTGCCACTCTCTGCTGCAACACCAGGCGGTGTACCCCGGGAGTGGGGTTGCCCACCAGACTGGCTGGGAACGTTGCTATCCATGACAAGTGGAACGTAACTTCTCACCAACCTGCCCAGCGTCAGATTTGCTTAACATTCTCAAAGTCTGCTCTATTCAATGCTCGTTTGATTCCCACTTCGCCAGACCCGATCCCCGACTCATCACCCTTCCCATCTAACCAGATCATAATCAAGCAGGCAAGGCCACCCGAGAGTCTCTCGGGTGGCCCCGACTTCCCCGCCGTTCCCGCCTCAACCTAACCAGCGAAAAACCATAGCAGCGGACCCGCTGCTAAGGAGGTAATCGCTGGAAGGAGGAAAACCTTTCAGGAAAACTGAGCTGCTGTTGGTGAATCAGCTTTGGCCCGGCACAAGCACATGTTTATGGCAGACTGGGGACCATCGGACCAAAGAGCCCAGTCAAGAGGAAGGCCCAGCGAATTAGGCGAGGCTTCTGGCCACCCTCTCAATGATCTGGATACCCTCCTCCGCTTCCGCGGGAAGGAGGTTGAGCGCCGGTAGCAACCGCACCACTTGGTTCCCTGAAGGAATCGTGAGCAACCCAGCTTCGTGAAGGCGATTCACGAACTGAATCGAGGCAGGCTTGTCTACCGCAGCCAGACCAGGGATCTGTTCTTTGGGCTGGAGTTCGAAGCCGAGCATGAGCCCCAAGCCACGGACTCCACGAAGAACTGTGGGATAGGTCCGCGCCAAACGGCTGAGTTCGCTGTTCATCCACTCACCTAGCTTTCGAGCATTTCCGGCAAGGTTGTCCCGCTCGATCACTTCCATGATCTTCAAGGCCACCGCGCAGCCCAGCGGAGTACCCCCGAAGGTGGTCGCGTGCGTTCCCGGCCCCAAGAGATCTTCGTACGGTTTTCGGACCCAGAACGCGCCAATCGGAAAGCCGCCGCCAAGCGACTTCGCCATGGAGACGGCATCCGGCAGGAAGCCCTCCCCACCAGGGGTACCCTCGAGAATTCGTTGAAAACTCTGGAATCGGCCGGACCGAAAATGCCCGCATTGAACTCCATCCATGAAGAGCAGGAGCCGATGCTCGTTGCAGAGCTTCCGCAAGCCAAGCAGGTACTCTGGCGCAGCGGGGGTGATCCCCCCCTCGCCCTGGATCCCCTCGATCAACACCGCCGCGGTCGCCGGGGTGATGGCATCTTGAAAGGCTTGCAGGTCGTTGAAGGGGACATGCCGAAAGCCCTGAACCATCGGTTCGAAGCCCTTCTTGACCTTCTCCTGGCCGGTCGCCGAAATGCCGGCGAGAGTTCGCCCGTGGAAGGAGTTGATCGCCGTGATCACCTCAAACCGCCCCTCGTCGTGTCCGTATTTGCGCGCAAGCTTATAGAGTCCCTCGTTGGCTTCCGCGCCGCTGTTGCAGAAGAACACTTTGCCCGGGGCCAGTTGCTGGACAATCTGTTGTGCGAGGCGGCCCTGGGGTTCGTGATAATAGAGGTTGGAAACGTGGATCAGGGTGCGCGCCTGCTCGGCCAATGCGTCAGCAATTTCCGGATGGGCATGCCCCAAGGAACAGACCGCGATGCCTCCCCCCAAGTCCAGGTAACGCTTCCCGCTCACATCCCAAAGGTAGCTGCCAGCACCGCGCTTCCACGCTAAGTCGAAACGGCCGTAGCTCGGCACGACATACCGGGAAAACAGTTCCCGGACAGTCTCGAACTGGTTGTGAATGATGGGCGATGGGTCGGGGACGAGTTCTCTCATGTTTGGTTGCGACGATTCTCTGACTTTTGGACGGGGTGGCTAAGGAACGACTTCCGTTCCCGCTCCTTCGTCGGTGAAGATCTCAAGCAACACCGAATGCGGCACCCGGCCGTCGACAAAAGACACTTTCTCCAGCCCTGCTCGGAGGGCGGCGACGGCGCTGTCTACTTTGGGGATCATTCCTTTGTCGATGACCCCTTCGCGTTTCAGGGTATCGACTTCACTGATCTTCAAATGGGAGATCACTGTACCTGGATCCTTGGGATTGCGAAGCAGACCGGGAACATCGCTCATGAACACCAACCGTTTGGCCGACAGTGCGATCGCAGCCTGCGCCGCAGCCACATCGGCATTGCAGTTGTAGATGCTTCCGTCTTCTCCTCGAGCGGTGGGACTGATCACCGGGGTGATTCCCTGGCGAATGCAGTCGAGCAGCGGAGCCGTGTTCACGGACACGACCTCCCCCACCTGCCCGATATCAATCGGTTCCCCTGCGGGCCCGCGCAAGTAGAGCTTCTGGCATCGGAAGATGTCGGCCCCGGAGAATCCCCGAGCCATACCCCCCAGTTCATTGATCGCCTTGACTACCTCCGGATTGATCTCCCGCGAGAGCACTTGTTCGACGACATTCACCGTGGCCTGGTCGGTCACTCGTTGGCCCTGGATGAACTGGGCTTTCAACCCAGCCGCTTCCATGGCTCGCGTGATCGCTTTTCCTCCGCCATGCACCACCACCGGATTGATCTCAACCGCCTCGAGGAACACGATGTCACGCGCCACTCCGAAACGGACGGTCGAATCGGGTGAATCCATAAAGCTGCCGCCGTACTTAACGACGAAGGTAGCCCCGCTAAAGCGCTGAATATAGGGCAACGCCTCCAGGAGGGTCGCCGCCTTTTGAATCAAGTCCTGCATATCGAATGAGAAACTGCCAATCGTGTTGACAAATGCCGGGCCGAGAGTCCCACCCGCTCAACCTCCCAAGCTGGCTGGGTTTCCGACGTCGCCTTTGTTGAAATCGACGTATTCCTCGGTCAAGTCCGCCGCGTAAAGCACGGCGGCGCCGCGGCCCAGATGCAGATGGATGTGCAGATCAAACTCCTTCGGTGCCACAGCCTTGCAGAGAGCCTTAAAGGTGACCGGCGTGGGTTGCCCCTGCCGCAGAGAATACACCACCTTCTTGCCTCCCGGCGTGCTGTAGCCGATATCCACTTTGCCCTCCACCACTGTGGCGGGCGAGTAGCCCAGCGCATCTATAATCCGCCCCCAATTGGGATCTCCGCCATGCCAACTGGTCTTCACCAACGCGCTATTCCCCACGGCTCGAACCGCAGCGTCCGCCTCGGCGTCATTCTTGGCTCCTTCGACCCTCACCGTCACGAAGCGGTTCACGCCTTCCCCATCGCGAACAATCATCTTGGCCAGCTCGAGGCAGACGTGGTTGAGCGCCTGCTGAAAGAGCTTGGCGTCAGCAAGGGAGCTTCTTCCTTTTTTCAACAAAGGGTTCCGGGCTTCTCCATTTGCCATCACCAACACGGTGTCATTGGTGCTCATATCTCCATCCACCGTAATCCGGTTAAAACTCAACGACACAGCTTCCTCGATGCACGCCTGGAGAAGTTCCTGCTCGATGGCTGCATCCGTGGTGATGAAGCAGAGCATGGTCGCGTGCAATCCCTTCGGGATCGATGCCGGACGCCTCCCGGTCGGGCTCATTCCAGGCTGGATCATACCCGCGCCTTTGCACATGCCCCCAATCCGGACTGCCCGACCCCCAAGCCGAAACTCCACGGCGATCGTCTTCTTCTTCGTGTCACTGGTCATGATCGCCTCCGCCGCCTCATCGGCGTGGGCCTCATCCCCGCCCAACAAGCCGGCTGCTTGCCGGATGCCCTGCTTGACTCGCGGCATCGGCATGGACAGGCCAATCCGACCAGTGGAGGCGACCATCACGTGGTTTCTTGGCAGATGGAACAAGTTGGCAACCTCCTCGGCCATGGCATAGGCGTCCTTCATCCCTTGAACGCCCGTGCAGGCGTTCGCGTTACCCGAGTTCACGACCACTGCTTGGCAAACTCGTCCTTTCAAATGCTCGACGCACAGTTTCACGGGGGCAGCGCAGACTTGATTCGTGGTGAACATGCCTGCCACCACCGCTGGAACCTCACTCACCAGCAACGCCAGATCGCGCTTCTGGCCCTTCTGCGAGCCTTTGCCAGTACCCAGCCGTTTGATGTCGCAGAAGACCCCGGACGCAAGCCATCCTTGAGGGGCGACGACCGAACCAGGAACGGATTTCATCTTCATAGTAGGTGTGGGGTGTGTAGCGTGTCTTTCTTGGCCCGGAATGGGCAGAACGAGGCTGCAGACAGCTTCTCAGAAGCGCCTTGCGGAAATCGCCAATGCCACGGTCAAAACTCGCATCTGTTTTGATCAATACAAGAAATGCTGCGTCTGTCAATCATCGATCCGAAGAAATCGGAAATCCAACCTCTTGGCGAGAGCCACTCCGAGGCGCGCGACACCCGCAGTTGGATTACAGTTCTGGATTGAGAAGACCGATAGCCATCACGAAGCCCTAGCCTTGTCAGCCACCTCCGAATCGGACAATATGGCGGGAGTTGCCCGCTTGTATGCATCTTTGGAACCATGGTCGCTCTGTGGCCTTTCTGGCCTGGCTGTTCCTATGCAGTATCGGACCATCGGGGCAGGCGGCGGACCGGATACCCATCGAGAGGGATTTTCTGGTCCGCGTCTGGCGCAAGGAACATGGTCTCCCGGAGAATCAGGTTCTAAAACTCATGGTGGCGCGCGACGGTTTTCTGTGGGTCGGCACCCGCAGGGGGATAGCGAGATTTGACGGCACTGCATTTCAGGTCCTATCGCGGTCTACCGATCCCAATTTTGAAAGCGATTCCTGCACCGCTCTGGCCGAAGCCGAGGACGGCCAGATCTGGATCGGAACTCCCACGGGACTTCTGCGCGTAAGCAACCGGCATACCCCCTCAGGCTCTGCGGTTTCCGTGCAGACCAACGTTCTCGCCACTTTCAAGGCACAGCTGCAAATCAATGCCCTGCTCGTAACCCACCAGAATCTCCTCGTAGTGGCAACCGCCGCCGGTTTGTTTCTCAGGAGCCCCGAGGGGAGGTGGACGCAGGCTCTCACAGCGAAAAGGGAAGGAAATTGGAACTTCCTCGCTCTGACCGAGGACAGCAACGGAGCGGTTTGGGCTGGAACCACCACCCAACTCTACCAGATGGACCCAACCACGGCTAAACTCGAGCCGCGGCTTCAACCCGATCAGGATCAAACCGCTCAAGCCGTCAATGCCCTTGCGGCTGGCCCGGACGGCATCATCTATGCGGCAGTGGGGCTCCGGGATTTCCGAGCTCAGCTAATGAGTTGGGACCATGGGGAGACGAATGTTCTCCTCGACCAACCAGTGTGGAACAGTCTGAGGCCCATTTTCCTGTATCCCGACTCCGAGGGGAATCTCTGGTTCCCCCTTGGCAGTGGCTCCCTTGCCTGCAAGAGTGCAAAAACTCTCCGGGTTTACGATCTAGAGAAGGCGCTCGGTCCCTTTGCGCCGGTCTGCATTACAGAAGACCGAGATCACAACCTCTGGGTAGCGACAGACCGAGGGATCGCCTGCCTGCAACGACGGAGCGTCAAATACATTCAAGCCGCCCACGGGCTTCCGAACGAGAACACCTGGACACTCCTCGAAACCCGGGACGGGGCGCTCTGGGTTGGCACCGACGGCGGAGTCACCCGCTTTCACGAGGAATCCCTTCTTATGCTCAACGAGAAGTCAGGGATTGCCCGCGACCGCGTTCGCGCCTTGGCTGAGGATTCGAGAAGGACGGTGTGGATCGGCACGGCCTCCGGATTGTCCTATTGGGATGGTCACCAGGCCCATTCCCTGCAACTTGCCGGAGATTGGTTCCGAGCCAAAACTCGAGCCTTGTTGACGGGCCGTGACGGGTCCGTCTGGGTCGGTGCTGCTCAGGGATTGCACCGAATCCGCCCTCAGGAGACCAACTCCTGGTATGTCGCCGACGGTCTGCCGCACGACGACGTGTGCGCACTGCTGGAGGATCACCAGGGAACACTCTGGATCGGAACCGACGGCGGGGGCCTGGCCTCTTTCCGGGACTCACGGTTTGAGGCGTTTGGAGAAGCGCAAGGTCTTGTGAGCCGACGGGTGTGGGCCCTGTGCGAAGCCCCGGTGGGGGACCTCTGGATTGGGACGGACCGCGGGCTTCATTGTCTTCGCCGCGGAAAAGTCCGGGTTCTGACCACCCAACAAGGTCTTCCTGCCAACCTCATCAACTCCATCGTCGCCGACGATCGAGGGTTCCTGTGGATCGGGCACGACTCCGGTATTTACCGGGTCGCGCTCGACCAACTCAACGACTTCTTGGAGCACCGGTGCAATTTCGTTCGCTGCATCTCCTACAGCGAGGAAGACGGCCTGCTTTCCTTGGAGACGAACGGTCAGAAGAGCCAGCCTGCGTCCCTGCGGTTGAGAGATGGTCGCATCGCGTTCACCTCCCCTGCCGGAATCGCGGTGTTCAACCCTACCAGGCTGCCAGATGTCACCAATGCCCCAATACCTCACATCGAGTTCCTGCAAGTGGGAGGTGCGCAGTTGCAGGGAGACGCAGCCCGACCCGAGCAGGAACCGGTGAAGGTCCCCGCGGAACTCCAGCGAAGGGTGGACATCGGATTTACTGCACCTAACTTCCGGAATGGGCTACGGACTAGCTTCCGCTATCGGCTCCTGGGCATGGACGATGTCTGGGTTGATGCAGGCTCTGTGCGGAAGGCTTCCTTCGCTCAACTTCCCCCGGGCAATTACACCTTTGAAGTCGTGGCAGGCAACTCCCACGGGTACTGGAGCTCAGGTCCAGCCCGCATCTCCTTCCACCTCGAACCTAGATTTTACGAGCGCCGAACCATACAGCTAGGCTCGATCACCGGGTTGGCTTCTCTACTCTTCCTGGCCATCCGCCGGCGGTTGCGTGAGCTGCGCCAGATTCATGCCTTGGAGCATCTGGCAGGCTTGGAGCAGGAACGTCGACGGTTAGCGAGAGATCTGCACGACGGATTAGGTTCCAACCTCACCGAGATCAGCTTGCTCAGCGGACAGGGAGCCGTGGCGAAACCGGGCGGGGCCTCAGCCCAGGAGAGGTTTTCCCTTTTGCAGGCTCGCAGTGCGGAAGCCATGGATTCCCTACGCGAACTGATCTGGACCACGAACCCTGCCGCGGACAGTCTGGATGCCTTTAGCGGACGCCTTTGTGAACAGGCCGAGAGGACTCTCAAAGCGGCGGGGATCCGCTGCCGTCTCCAAGTGCCCCAAGAACTACCTGCAATCAGTCTGGGGCCCAGGTATCGACGCGGACTACTCTTGGCGGCCCAGGAAGCGCTCCATAATGCGGTACGGCACGCAAAAGCCCAGACGGTCACGGTGGGAGTCCACGTGGACGAAGCGGACCTGCGCGTCTGGGTCTGGGACGATGGAGTGGGCTTTGACACCTCTGTGGTTTCTGCGAATAGCGCCCCTGCATTGGATCGAGGGCTGGGGCTTGGTTCCATGGCGAAGCGGATCGAAGAGCTGGGAGGCAGTTGCGAAATCGAGAGCCGTCCTCGGCATGGCACGGCCGTCAGGCTGCGTTTGCCCCTAACGGCGATCCAGGGCCACCAGGATCAAGGTCAACCCTGAATTACCCAGGCGGCTCACTCGTAGCGCAGCGCGTCGATCGGATCCAAGTTCGCGGCTTTCAGAGCCGGGAAGAAGCCGAAGACGATGCCAATCAGGGCACTTACGGAGAATGCGAGAGCCACTGAGGAATTGGAGATTAGCGTCGGAAAGCCGGCGAACTTCGTCAGCATCGGCGCAAGCCAGAATCCGGTAGCGATCCCCAGCGAGCCCCCGACAACACTCAACAGAACCGCTTCGATCAGGAATTGCCGGAGCACGTCCCTGGCCCTGGCGCCCACGGCAAGCCGGATACCGATCTCGCGGGTTCGTTCCGTAACGCTCACGAGCATGATGTTCATGATGCCGAT
>CAYPNF010000104.1:0-12761 GCA_964411985.1 uncultured Verrucomicrobiota bacterium | reverse complement strand
AGAGCGAGGACGCCTGCGACGGCGACAAGAATACGCTTCATATCCTATGAGACACCTGCAGGACTGAGAAACGTTCAAGAAGACTCTCGGGGCGGGCGACGTCCAAACCTGTGGTCTCTATTGGCGCGGAGCAACGCCCCAATCCCCAGCATTATCAGGGCATAGGTGGAGGGTTCTGGGATACCCATAAACTTTAGGCCAAATAAGTCCGCAGGAGTAGTAGGCGGATTTGCGCAGGGGTCCCCCGTTCTTGGCAGATAGAGAACATTAGACACCCCAGTATAAGCTCCAGCGTCCTTCGCTTCCTCGTAGGAATTACCACCGGCAACCGCCCACGCCCGAACCTGAACCCAAGCAGGTAATCCCGCCATATTTGGCAAATTCCGCACTCCCGAGACGAAGTATCCATTAGTTTTGAACGGAACAGCGTCCCCAATGGGGGATAAACTGGTTTCCTCAGTTCCCCAGTATAGTTGGGCAACGTAACTGGGACCAGCAAGGCGTATTGCCTGATAGTCGTAGAAGGGGGCATTGATTCCAGCGCTGCTGCTTTTGTTCGAAAACGACACCGTCCCATAGCAACCCCCCACCGCTGCAGAGTGCGTAAGCAAGCACATCACCAAGAACCTGAAGAGCGTTTTCATTTACATCCTTCTTTGAACTACGACTTAGCAAAGACCATACCGGCGGTTTCTGCTGGCATATCCCAACCATCCCAGTCCCATCAGCATTAGGGCGCAGGTAGAGGGTTCGGGGATGCCCATATATTTGAGACCGACTAAGTCCGCAGGCGTTTCAAGTGCGCTGGGGTTGTGCGTCCGAATATGGAGGACATTAGACACCCCAGTATAAACTCCAGCTTCCTTCGCTTCCTCATAGGTATTGCCGCCAGCAATCTCCCATGCCCGCACCTGAACCCAAGCGGGGGAGCCCTCAGGAACAGGCAGTGTTCGCTCATACCAAAGGAAGTATCCATTGACCTTGAAAGGAACGGCATCCCCGATGGGAGACAAACTCGTCGCCTCGTTTCCCCAGTAAAGCTGGGCGACGTAACGGGGACCCGCAAGGCGTATTCCCTGATAGTCGTAGAAGGGGGCATTAATTCCAGCGGGGGTGTTTATGTTCTCAAGCAACACCGTTCCTTGCGCGCCTGCGTTGTGAGTCAGCAAGCACACCACCAAAAGCTTGAAGAGCGTTTTCATGTACATCCTTCTTTGAGCTACGACCTAGCAAAGACCAGACCGGCGGTTTCTGGTGGCATATCCCAACCATCCCAGTCCCATCAACATCAGGGCGCAGGTAGAGGGTTCTGGGATACCCATATATTTGAGACCGATTAAGTCCACAGGCACAGTCGGCGGATGCGCGCAGGGGTTCCCCGTTCTTGGCAGATAGAGAACATTAGACACCCCAGTATAAACTCCAGCGTCCTTCGCTTCCTCGTAGGAATCACCACCGGTAACCGCCCACGCCCGAACCTGAACCCAAGCAGGCAATCCCGCCATATTTGGCAAATTCCGCTGTTGTGGGACGAAATATCCATTAATCTTAAACGGCACAGCGTCCCCAATGGGGGACAAACTAGTTTCCTCGGTTCCCCAGTAAAGTTGGGCGACGTAACTGGGACCAGCAAGGGGTATTGACTGATAGTCGTAGAAGGGGGCATTAATTCCAACGACGGGGTTCTTGTTCCCAAGCACCACCGTCCCATAGCAATAGTCCCACGCCATCGCCGAGCGTGCAAGCAAGCACATCACCAAAAACCTGAAGAGCGTTTTCATCAGCTTGTTTCCTTTGGACCACCGCTTATTAAGGACCCTACTACAAACTGCCATCTATTCCAAGGGCCAATTAATACCGGCTGGCGTTCAGTTTGTCCCGTTGGGCGGCGAGATGACGGCCGGGTGGTAGATAGGTAGCTCTGGATGACAATTGGGACCTGCTTGGACAAGAAGCTCGGCTGGCCAGTACTTGGAACCAGCCCACCCCTTCCTTTGGACGCAAAGCCATTGGCAAGCCAATCATGAATCCCCGCAGCTTCACGTAGTTTCTCCCCGCTCCCCCTGAGCTTTCGCGGGTCAACAATCGCTCCGCCACTTTGGAGTTCCTCCCGGCATGGGTCGAACCAATCCAAGAGCGCGGATTGTATTCCCACGAATAGCAATTGCGTAGTGAGGCACTACGCAAAATATTCGTAAACACCTTATTATCAATACAATGCTAGCTCGTTCGCAATGAGAAGGTCTGGGGTTCGACTCCCCATGGCTCCACCATCTTGGTTAGTAAGGAGTTAGAGATACCAGGACCGGCCCCCCAATCGCAGACCTCACCCACATAGCCGCAGAGCCGTCACTTGGGATAGGCTACTACGTTCTTGAGATTTCTATCCGAAGCCGACTTCAAGGTGATAACACTCCCATCATTCAAGGCGACCAGGCGCTCTCCCTCCAACTGAACGGTCATTAAGACGCCCTGGGGACTTCCTTCAGCAGTGCCGGTAAGCGAAACCATCGCTTTCAGACCCGAGAACCCTCCTATGTCTTCCCGATTCAGCATTCCCTTGTGAATCAACTCGTCTAAGGAAACCGATGGCGGAACCTCTGCTCCTTTTGCCCTCAAGTCAGCTGCATAGGCCTTTGCCGCGACGACAATCTTGGGGGCATTCACCGGAGCAAAGGGGGTTCGTGTGACGAAGAAGAGGGAAACGACAACCAGAGCGAGGACGCCTGCGACGGCGACAAGAATACGCTTCATATCCTATGAGACACTTGCAGGACTGAGAAACGTTCAAAAAGACTCTCGGGAGGGGCGAAGTCCAAACCTGTGGTCTTTACTACCGCAGAAGAACACGCCAATCCCCATCAGCGTCAGGGCATAGGTGGAGGGTTCTGGGATACCCATATATTTGAGACCGATTAAGTCCACAGGAAGAGTAGGCGGGTTCGCGCAGGGATTACCCAACGTGCCTCATGATCAATGGAAGGCTAGCTTGTTCGCAACGAGAAGATCTGGGGTTCGACTCCCCATGGCTCCACCATCCCCAGCCGTCCCTTGCTTGAGGAGATTTCTCGCCGTCCCTGGTTCCGGGTGGTAACTTGGGTGACATGAACCGCCGCCACTTTCTTCGCTCTGCCAGCCGGGATCTGCTGGTGTCCACCTCAACGTTCAGTTTCATGACGACACATTTCGTTCAGGCGTGGGGTTCTGAAGATCGTGGACCAGGACTCGAGCCGGGGCAGAGGGACGATTGGCTGGCCCGGTGGCAGAAACGCATTCTAGGGGAACTTTCCAACCGCTATTGCGACAAGGAGACCGGGGAGGAACTTGGCTGGTTGGTGAGCCCCTTTCTGAACGGATACTACTATGGCTATCTGGCCACGCGCGAGCAGGCCTGGGTTGAGCGTTTGGTGGATTGGGCAGACGCCTGTTTCAAACGGGCCGTGAAACAGCCCGATGGTTTCATCGGATGGCCCAAAGGAGACGGGGGAGGCCACTCTTCGGAGGAATACCAAGCCGACAGTCTTCTTGGGGAAGCCATGCTGCTCCGGCCCGTGGTCCTTATGGCGGATCGGATCCGTAAAACACCAGAGCTGAAAGCCACTTGGGGTGCGAAGGCGGAGAGCTATTTGGAAACGGCCGAGAGGTTTTTTCAGAAATGGGATCAGCGTGATTGTTGGCGCGAAGTGAAAGAGGGCGGCCTTTGGGTTGTTCCGGCCTATGGGTTGAAGGCGCAGAATACCGAGTGGTCGGATGGGTACAAGACCAGGAAGTCGACAGGATTCTCCAACCCCAACAACAAGCAGAATCATATCGCCCGGTGGTTGCTGGCGATGTTCGATGCGACGGGCAAAACGATCTACCGTGAGCGGGCCGAGCAGTGGTTTCGATTGATGAAATCACGCCTGAAAACACAGGCCGACGGAAGGTACTTGGTCTGGAACTATTGGGAACCTGCCGGCCCCTGGGATTTCAAGCCTGATGGTTCACCCAAGCACTGGGTGGGGGTGCATCCAAACGGCGGCTATTACGGGATCGATGTTGAGGGAATGGTGTCCGCCTACGAGCATGGTTTGGTGTTTACTCGGGAAGACCTCGATCGACTGATCGCCACCAACCGCGACTTCATGTGGAATCAGCAACTGAAAGGAGTCAAGTTTCAGCGGATCGACGGGGCTGCGGTGGATCCACGTTGGAAAAACTCGCCCGGGGTTTTGTGGACCTCGCTGGTGCCTTATGACAAGACGTTGAAACAGATCTTCCTGGCGAGTCACGATGCCGGGAGTTGGGGTGGTTTGAGTTCCACGCCATGGTTTCTCTCTCTTGGCTGATGTAGTTTGGAATTAAGGAATCCCTTCCGACTTATGATGAAACCGTCCAGAATCTCTTCTTGGGGCCTGCTGCTGCTGGTGATGGGCCATACTGCCTGTTTGCATGGAGGCGATGTGGCCCGTGAAGGCCTGCCTGAGGGTGTGAAGGTGGTGTGGGACTTAAGAAAGGCTTTTCGCGAGGCGACTTCCAGTCGGGAGCGGATCTGCCTCAATGGGCTCTGGCGATGGCAGCCTGCAGGTGTTTTGACGAATCCAGTGCCTGCGGGCCAGTGGGGCCATTTCAAAGTCCCAGGGAGCTGGCCCGGGATCACCGACTACATGCAGAAAGACTGTCAGATCGTTTATGCACATCCCGCATGGAAGGCTGTGAAGCTCGGCACGGTGGACGCGGCCTGGTACGAGCGTGAGGTGACGGTGCCTATCGAATGGACGGGACGGCGGATTGCCCTGCAGGCGGAGTGTGTCAACTCCTTGGCGATCGTGTACTTGGATGGAGCATGGGCGGGGGAGGTGCGTTTCCCCGGTGGCGAGTTGGATTTAACCCGGCTTTGCCCGCCAGGAAAAACAAACAGGTTGAGCCTTCTGGTGCGGGCCTTGCCGCTAAAAGAGGTTATGCTTCTCTACCGCGACACTGCGAATGCCCGGGAGACCAGGGTTTCCGTTGCGCGACGAGGGCTCTGCGGTGATGTGTTTCTCACAAGCACTCCACTTGGGCCGAGGATCGTCGGCGTGAAAGTGGATACGTCCGTGCGCCGAGGAGAAATGGCCGTGGGTGTGGCTCTCCAAGACCTGTCGAGGGAAGGGCGGTTCGGAATCCGGACTGAAATCACGGATCCGTCAGGCCGGGTCGCGCTTCTCACTAACCACGTCTTTCGTGCTCAGGATGTTCAACGAGGAAAGATCACCTTTACCCACTTCTGGAAACCTGATCGGTTGTGGGACCTCCATACCCCCGAGCAAACCTATTCACTCCGGACGTCTTTGCTGGACGAGGCTGGCGAGGTGGTGGACACCAGTTGGACTGAACGTTTTGGGTTCCGCGAATTCTGGATCCAAGGGCGTGATTTCTACCTGAACGGGACTCGCCTCTATTTGTCCTGCATCCCTTTGGACAATGCCCAAGTGGGGGCGGCTTGGGCCAGTTACGAGGGGGCTCGGGAGAGTTTCGAACGGCTCCGCAGTTTTGGGATCAACTTCGTCTACACTCATAACTACGGCTGCGAACCTGGATCCCACCTGAGTTTTGAGGAAATCCTTCGGGCCGCGGATGACACCGGGATGTTGGTGGCCCTATCCCAGCCCCACTTCAGCCATTATGACTGGAAAGCGGCTGATGCCGACCAGCGCAACGGCTACGCAGAGCATGCTGAGTCCTATGTGCGCATGGCTGGGAACCACCCGTCCGTCGTGTTCTACTCCATGAGTCATAATGCCACTGGCTACAACGAGGACATGAACCCCGACATGATCGATGGGATTCATGATTCCCGTGACAATTGGTCCCTCAACAACGTCAAGCAGGCCTTGCGGGCCGAGAAGATCGTGGCGGGTCTCGATCCGGGGCGGATTGTCTACCACCATGCGTCGGGCAACCTCAGCTCGTTGCACGCGATTAATTTCTACCCGAACTTCGTGCCTGTCCAGGAGCTGTCCGATTGGTTTGAGCATTGGTCGAAGGAAGGGGTCAAGCCCGTGTTCCTTTGTGAGTATGGCGCTCCTTTTACTTGGGATTGGACGCTGTATCGGGGATGGTACAAGGGAGAACGCGAGTTCGGCAGCGCCAAGGTGCCCTGGCAGTTCTGTTTGGCGGAATGGAATGCCCAGTTTTTAGGGGACCAAGCCTTCCGGATCAGCAAGGCTGAGGAGTCCAATGTACGCTGGGAAGCCGGTCAGTTACGTGCGGGCAATGTCTGGCATCGGTGGGATTATCCATGCGAAGTAGGCTCGACCAGGTTGGAGGAGCGTTACCCCGTCTTCGCCATGTATCTGAAGGACAATTGGCGGGCTCACCGCGCCTGGGGAGTCTCTGCCAACTCCCCATGGGAACATGGGCATTTCTGGAAATTGCGGGAAGGGGTGAATCGCTCCAGACAGAATCTGAAGGTGGACTGGGATGATCTGCAGCGTCCGGGGTTTAGTGCTGATTTTCTCGAAAACCGCTACGAAAGAATTGATTTGGCCTACGAGCGGAAGGACTGGATTGCTACACCGGCAGCCGAGGCCCTGATCCGCAACAACCTGCCCTTGCTCGCCTACATCGGTGGGAAACCAGCGTCCTTCACGAGCAAGGACCACAACTTTGCTCGAGGCGAACTTGTGGAGAAACAGATCATCCTGATCAACAACTCTCGGGAGTCCGTTACTGGCCGATGTGAGTGGTCCTTGAACCTGCCTCATCCCATCCGTGGCGCGGAGATTGTTTCCTTGCAGACAGGAGAGCAATCACGTGTTTCGGTACGAGCGGTCTTGCCGCAGGACTTGGCACCGGGTTCCTATGAAATACAGGCTAAGGTTCAATTCAGCAGCGGGGAGATTCAGTCGGACGTGTTCCAGATCGATGTTTTGCCGGACTTTCGGCCCGCGCAGACCCGCATGAACGTTGCCCTTTGGGATCCGGTGGGGCAAACGGAACAGTTGTTCGCAGGCTTGGGGATTCCTTTTCGGAAAGTCACTGAACGAGAGGAACTGTCCGGGACGGATATTCTGGTAGTGGGGAAATCCGCCCTGACCTTGGAAGGCAAAGCTCCCAGCATCGCGAAGGTTCGGGAGGGGCTCAGGGTTGTGATGCTGGAGCAAAGTGCGGAGGTTTTGGAGAAGCGGTTCGGTTTCCGTGTCACCGAGTATGGTCTCCGGCAAGTATTTCCCAGGCTCCAAGGGCATCCCCTACTGGAGAAGCTGACGACAGAGAACCTTCGGGATTGGCGAGGGGAAGCCACCTTGTCTCCTCCGCGCCTGAAGTATGAGATGCGGCCGCGACATGGGCCGACCGTGCAATGGTGCGACATTCCCGTGACGCGCTTATGGCGTTGTGGCAATCGCGGCAACGTAGCCTCGGTCTTGATCGAGAAGCCTGCTCGAGGTGACTTCATGCCCATCCTCGACGGGGGATTCGGGCTCCAGTACTCGCCGCTGATGGAGTACCGGGAGGGCAGGGGGATGCTTTTGATTTGCCAGTTGGACGTGACGGGACGCACCGAGAACGACCCCGCCGCGAAGGCGGTTGTCAGAAACATGATGGACTACGTCTCCGCGTGGCGGCCAGCCACTGCTTCGAGGCTCGTCTACGTGGGAGATTCCTCAGGGAAGAAGCACTTGGAGAGCTTGGGAATTGCTGCTGATGCTTATGCTGGCGGGGCGTTGGCATCAGATCAGGTCCTCATGGTTGCTCCCGGCGGCGGCCATCAATTGGCTCCCCAGCGCGCGAGCATAGAAAGTTGGATCAAAGCTGGAGGGAAATGCCTGGCAATGGGTTTGGAGGAAGCGGAGTTACAGACCTTTCTCCCGACCAAGGTCGCGACGAAAAAACAGGAACATATCTCAGCCTTCTTTGAGACATTGGAGAGGAACTCCGTGTTCGCAGGCGTCGGACCGGCCGATGTCTATAATCGGGACCCCAGAGAACTGCCTCTGGTGAAGGAAGAAAATGGTTCGCTGGGAAATGGCGTCTTAGGGCTGCCAGCGGGTCAGAATGTGGTGCTTTGTCAGCTTCTGCCTTGGCAATTCGATCCTGAGAAGCAGCCCAATCTCAAGCGGACTTTCCGGCGGACATCCTTCCTCTTTTCGCGGGTGTTGGCCAATCTGGGGGTCTCCCCCCGCACTCCATTGCTTTCCCGGTTTGAGTCTCCCGTTGGGGGATTGATACAGGGGAAACGCTGGCTGGACGGTTTCTATCTGGATGTGCCCGAGGAGTGGGATGATCCCTATCGATTCTTCCGATGGTGAGTTCGGGATGGACGCGGTGGAAGGTCAGAAGGCAAGAACCAAGGCGCCGGCTGCGATGAGGGTTCCTCCCACCCAATGTTGCCAGGTCAGGGTTTCTCCAAGGAAGATCGCTGCCAGGGCGATGGCGAAAACCACGCTCAGTTTGTCAATCGGCGCGACCCGGGACGCTTGTCCCAGTTGCAGGGCGCGGAAATAACAGAGCCAGGAGAGCCCGGTAGCGATTCCGCTGAGGACCAGAAAGATCCACGTTTTGGAGGTGAACTCCAGCATGGCTGCGGGTCGGGTTCTGGCGAGTGCGATCGCCCACGTGAAGACCAAGACCACGGTCGTTCGGACGGCAGTGGCCAGATCTGAATTCACCCCCGTGATGCCGACCTTGGCTAGAATTGCGGTACAACCCGCGAACAGCGCCGATAAGAGAGCCCAAGTGATCCAGTTCATAACAAGTGCCGCTATTGTATGAGTGAGCCTTGACGCCATCAAGCGTGGGAGAAGCAACAAAAGGCCCCTCGGCGCACGGCAGGAGCGCGTGGGCCGAGGGGCGGAGAATGAGGAAAGGAAAGCCTTATTCGATGGTTACGAGGCCTTGGCCCTCCTCGACCGCAGCGCCGACAGCGACCTTGACTTCCTTGACTTTGCCGGCGCGGGGCGCGTGGATGAGGGTATTCATTTTCATTGCTTCCAGCGTGAGGAGATGATCCCCCTCTTTGACCTCTTGGCCCGGCTGCACATTGATGGCTGTGACCCGGCCTGCCAGCGGGCTGGGTACATCGCCCGGGCCTGCGGAGACGCTGGAGGCCGTGGGAGTGGGAGCAGCCACGACAGGTGCCGAGATCGACGCGGACGTTACGCTGGCGGGGCGGGGGGCAGGGGCCGCCGATGGCTCATCGGCCATTTCCACCGTCACCTCAAACGCTTTGCCGTCCACGGTTACGCGAAGTTTCTTGATCATACGAAAGATGGGGCTGAACTAGCGAACTTTGTGCGATGAATAGTGTTGGAACCGGCCTTCAATGGCCCAGGGATTCACCCAGGCACCCGACGACGCAACTTTCTTGATATCGAGCACGCGGTGAGGGCGGTCCAGCACGCAGGCGACGGCCGCCGCGATGATGGAAACGAGCTCAGCGTCGAAAGTCTCTGGTGCGGAGCTGACGGTGATGGCGGGCGGCTTAGCTGCGGCAACCGGGGATTGCGTCTGGCTGGAAACCGCAACTGGCTGCGCTGTTGGGATCTCTGGTGCCAGGCTGGTTTTGACCGCCATGGTCGGAAGAGGTGCGGGGCTTGAAACCTGGCTTCCTGGCGGCTGTACTGGAGGTGGCGTTTGTCGCGGCGACTGCTCCCGCAGGTCGCCGGGCGCCGGAGCCCGTCCCGTCACGAGCATCCACAGGTAGTAGAGGCCGAGGCAGGCCAAGGCTATGACCACCAAATCGGCCAAACTTCGAGTGAAGTGGCTGTTAAACAGGGCCAGGATGGGCCCGGAAGCACACGCAAGATCGCCAGGCATAGGATTCCTTATAGCGGGATGGACCCGTGTTTCTTGGGCGGACGGGTCTCGCGTTTCGTCAGAGTGTTCCGCAAGGCCAGCGAAACCGCAGCCCGGGTTTCCGAGGGGTCGATGACATCCGTGATCATAGCCTTCGACGCGGCTTCGTAAGGCGAGCAGAACTTGTCGCGGTATTCCTCGATCAGTTCCGCTTCCTTTGCCTTGGGATCCTTGGCGGAGGTGATTTCCTTCTTGTAGAGGATCTTGACGGCGCCTTCGGCACCCATGACCGCGATTTCGGCGGTCGGCCAGGCGTACACCACGTCCGCGCCCATGTCGGCACTGCACATGGCCAGGTAGGCGCCGCCGTAGGCCTTGCGCAGAATCACGGTGATTTTGGGCACGGTGGCCGCGGCGTAGGAGAAGAGCATCTTTGCGCCGTGCCGAATGATCCCGCCGCGCTCCTGGGCGAGGCCCGGGAGGAAGCCCGGGACGTCCACCAGCGTCACGATGGGAATGTTGAACACATTACAGCAGCGGATGAATCGTGCCGCTTTGTCGGATGAGTCGATGTCGAGCGTGCCTGCTTTGGCGAGCGACTGATTGGCGATGATGCCAACAACGATGCCTTGGATACGAGCAAACCCCACCACGATGTTCTTGGCCCAATCTCGCTGGACTTCCAGGAAATCCGCATCGTCCACCAGCCGTTCGATCACTTTGTGGATGTCGAAAGGATCCTTGGAATTCGCCGGGATCAGCTCGTTGATCACCGGATCGGGCGAAAGATCCAGATGCGGTACTGGATGGTGCGGCGGGTCCATGACGTTATTGCTGGGAAGATAACTGATGAGTTTCTTCGCCAGCTGCACGGCGTGGGCGTCATTTTCGGCAACGAAGTGGATATTCCCGCTCACGGTGGCATGGGCCACGGCACTTCCCACCTCCTCCATGGTGCACTTTTGCCCAGTAGCAGCCTGGATGACTTCAGGCCCGCAGATGAACATGTTCGCCGAGCCTTTGACCATGATGAGAAAATCCATCAGGGCGGGCGAGTAGGCCGCGCCACCAGCGCAAGGACCCGCAATGATCGCGATTTGCGGCACGACACCCGAGAGCATCACGTTCCGGTAGAAAACCTGGCCGTACCCAGAAAGAGAATCGACGCCCTCCTGAATGCGTGCACCTCCGGAGTCGTTAAACCCGATCATGGGGCAGCCGATGCCCAGAGCATAGTCCATCAGTTCACAGATCTTCTTCGCGTGGATCCGTCCCAGCGATCCCCCGCTCACGGTGAAATCCTGGCTGAAGCAGGCGACCACCCGCCCGTCGACCAAGCCGGTGCCGGTGACCACACCGTCTCCTGAGAGATGCTTGCCGGCCATCCCGAAATCGTGGCAGGAGTTGTCAGAATGCATCCCCCATTCCTGGAAGGTGCCTGGCTCGTAAAGTGCGTCAAGACGGTCGCGGGCGGTCATCAGCCCTTTCGCCCGACGTGCGGCCAGTTTGTCTTCTCCGCCTCCAGCGCGGGCCTTGGCCCGGCGCTTGGCGAGTTCATCGAGAAACGTTTTCTTGATTGGCATAGTCGCAGCTCCTGTTCAGTCCAGATTATGGCTCAGTGGCCGCCACAGCAACAAGAACCTTGCTTCGGCGCGCAGAACTCTGTCAATACCCCAAAAGTGGACTTGGGATGGAGGAACGCCACCAGTTTGCCACCAGCACCATCAAAGGGTTTGTCATTGATCAAACGCACTCCGGCGTCAGAGGCTTGCTTCAGCTGAGCTTGAATGTTGTCGGTCCCAAAGGCGACGTGATGGATGCCCGGACCGTTCTTCTCGAGGAACTTGGCGATGGGACTTTCGGGATCGGTTGGCTCAAGAAGCTCGATATGAACCTCCCCCGCGCAGAAGAAGGCAGTCTTGACCTTTTGCGAAACGACTTCTTCGCGATGCTCGCATTTCAGGCCGAGCGCTTTTTCGTAGTAGGGGATGGCTTCGTCGAGAGATTTGACGGCGATTCCGAGGTGGTCGATTTTCTTGATCATAGATTCAATGGGGAGATTTCAGCGGTGAAACGGTTTGGAAATGGGAACGGGTACCGATGTAGTGGGGAGAAACAGATCCAAGAGTTCGTGAGCAGCCCGAACTGCGGTTTCCTCCCCCTTCAGAACGGCTTCCTGAAGCAGCGGTAGGTGGGCGGCGACCCGCGGGTCGTTATAGAAACGACGGTGGAGCAAGTCCTGCACCAGGTCGCGCGTCCATTCAAGGAGCTGCTCCTGGCGGCGCCGGGCCACCAAGCCTAGAGGTTCGAGCACCGAGTAAAAGCGGTCCACCTGCTGCCATAGTTCGGGAATTCCCATCCCCGTGAGGCCGGAGCAGAGCGCGGCCTCCGTCTTCCACTCGGGAGTGGCAGGCTGCAAGTAATGGAGCGCCGCATCCTGGTCGGCTTTGGCCTGCTCTGCCCGCAGACGATTATCCCCATCTGCCTTGTTGATCAGCACAAGGTCGGCCATCTCCACAATTCCCTTCTTGATGCCCTGAAGCTCGTCTCCGGCTCCAGGGAGCAGGAGCAAGAGGAAGAAGTCGACCATCGACCGCAAGGCGATTTCGGTTTGGCCAACGCCAACGCTCTCCACGAGAATCACGTCGTAACCGGCTGCTTCGCAAAGCAGCATCGTTTCGCGCGTGCGGCGGGCCACTCCCCCCAGGCTATCCCCGGAAGGAGAAGGCCGGATGAAGGCCGCGGGCTCGCGACTGAGTTTCTCCATCCGCGTCTTGTCCCCCAGAATGCTACCCTTGGTGCGGGCGCTGGAGGGGTCAATGGTGAGGACCGCCAGTTGGTGCCCTTTCCCTACGAGGTAGCAACCGAAGGACTCGATGAAGGTGCTCTACCCAACCCCAGGAACCCCGGTGATTCCGATTCGACGTGCTTTTCCAGTGTTTGGGAGGATGCGGTGCAGGACCTCTTGCGCAGCGGTTTCATGCCGGCGAGATCGAAAACGGCCT
>CAYPNF010000103.1:0-13392 GCA_964411985.1 uncultured Verrucomicrobiota bacterium | reverse complement strand
CGCCAGATCACCCTGCCGGTGCTGGGCACCCGCATCCCCCTGGGCGAAGCCGAGCAGCCGCACGCCACGGGACAGCAGGAGCGCCATGGGGATGACGACTGAGCCCGATCCAAGCCTGGGCGGCCCTGCCGATTCGAATCCCCCGGTTCAAGGATTCCGCGAAACCACGGGGGGAGGACTGATTCCCATGAACCGCGCTTCGCTTGGAGTTGAAGGGGACCGGAGCCCGCAACTCGAACGGAGAATCCGACCGTTCACCAAGGCCAGAGCGTCCCAGGGCCCCTTCCTCCCGGAATTTGAAGCATCTTGGAGGATCCTCCAGGCCTGGAGCTTCGATGTTCGCGCCTCACGGGTTTCTGATTTTTTTCGGCCTCTCCTTGCTCCTCGGTATGGGATGCGGGGGCGGCAGCGCTCCCAAAGCAGGAACCGAGCCGCCCCTCATCACCTTGCGGGTCCAGCCGGATGCCGTGCAGGTGGCTGGGGAGGAAAACCAATCTTTCCAGGCCCTGGTGACCGGGGGCCCCGATCCAGGTGTGATCTGGTCGGTGGTTGAAGGCCCCGCTGGGGGAACCATCACCGCAGAGGGCCTGTACACCGCCCCGACCACCATAGGCGATTTCCATGTCCTGGCCACCGCCAAGGGCAGGCCTGCCACCAAAGCCCAGGCAACGGTGAAGGTGATCGGCAAAGTAGCCGTGACCGTCAGTCCTTCCGCCGCCAACCTGCTCACGGGAGGCATCCAGCCCTTCCTCGCCACCGTTCAAAACGCGACGGACGCCAGGGTCACCTGGAGCGCGACCGGGGGCACGATCACCAATGACGGCCTGTACGCCGCCCCGGCCTCTCCGGGCATTTACATGGTCAAGGCGACCAGCGTCCAGAACACCAACCGATTTGGCACCGCCACCGCCGTCGTGACGGCCCCGCTCCAGAAGCCCGCCATCGCCAGTTTCACCGCCACCCCAGAAATCCTCAGCACTGGCCAGAACACCATGCTGGCCTGGACGGTCACGGGCGCCGATTCCATCAGCCTCTCCGGCCTTGGCACCGTGACAGGCACTTCCGTATCCGTCAGCCCGGCCGCCACCACGACCTACACCCTCACCGCCACCAACGCGGCAGGAAGCGCCACAGCTTCGGCGACGGTCACCGTCAACCCGGCCCCGCAACCCCCTGCCATCGCGAGTTTCACCGCCACGCCAGCCATCATCACCGCGGGTCAAAGCAGCACGCTGGCCTGGGATGTTACCGGGGCCACTTCTCTCGGAATCTCCAGCCTTGGCCCCGTCACCGGCCATTCCGTATCCGCCAGCCCAGCCGCCACCACGACCTACACCCTCACCGCCACCAACGCGGCAGGAAGCAGGACTGCCACCACGGCGGTCACCGTGAATCCGGAACCGAAACCTCCGGTCATCGCCCGTTTCGCCGCCACACCCGGGTCGATCACTTCCGGCCAGAGCAGCACGCTTTCCTGGGAGGTCGCCGGCGCCACGGCCCTCACCCTCTCACCCGCCATCGGCCCCGTCGTTGGGTCTTCGGTGTCCGTGAGTCCATCTGAAACGACCCTGTACACGCTTAGCGCCAGCAACGCCGTGGGCTCCCAAACAGCCACGGTGACGCTGACCGTGAATCCCCAGCAGGGTCCTCCGGCGGGGAACCCCAGTGGGCATTTCCCCGTCCCTTTGGAAGCCCATGCCGAAGATGTTTCTTCGCCGACCCAGGTGATCGGAACGGGAACTCCCGAAAGCTGCACGGCGGAAGCCTTCATCCAGGCGGTGGCCCGGGGGGGCACGATCACCTTCAACGGAGGGCCGAGTCCCTTCACCATCACCCTCGACCGATCGGCCAAGGTGTTCAACGACAAACCGGATGTCGTCATCGATGGTGGCGGGCTGGTCACGATCAGCGGGGGAGGAACCACCCGTATCCTCTACATGAACACCTGCGATCCGAACCAGGTGTGGACCACCAGCCACTGCCAGAACCAGGACCATCCGCGATTGACCGTCCAGAACTTGACCTTCATCGAGGGCAATTCCAAGAACGAGACGCTGTACGACGGCGGTGGCGCGATCTGGGTGCGGGGCGGCCGGTTCAAAGTAGTCAACTGCCGCTTCTTCAACAACGTCTGCGCCAGCCTTGGACCCGATGTGGGGGGCGGGGCCATCCGCGTCTTCAGCCAATACAACGGTCTCCCCGTCTACGTGGTGAACAGCACGATCGGCGGCGCGTCCGGCTTTGGGAACGTCGGCGCCAATGGCGGCGGAATCAGCAGCATTGGGGTGTCCTGGTCCATCTACAACAGCGTGTTCTCCCACAACCGGGCCATCGGCAACGGAGGCAATCCTGCGCAGACCGGAACTCCGGGGGGTGGCAGCGGCGGCGCCATCTACAACGACGGCAACACCATGACCCTGGCGCTCTTTGGAACCCTCATCGAATACAACACCGTCAACGCCTACGGTTCCGCTATCTTCTTCGTCACCAACGACCACACCGGCACCCTGCACATCGAGGATTCAGTGGTCTGGAAGAACATCGGCGGGTCGTGGTACACGCTGCCGGGTATTTCCATGCACAGCGACACCAAGCGGGAAATCATCAATTCGGTCATTGAATGACGACCAGGAACGAGTGGCCCGAGAGCGGGAAACCGGACTGGGCGGACCACCGGCCGCCAACGCGGGTCCCGCTGACCTGACCTGGGCGCCATGGCCGTTTCGAATCCTCGGTCCCTCCGCCGCGACGCAGTCGAGACTAGAGCAGGGTCCCGGGGAGAGCCTGCGATCGGCGCCGACGCTCACCCACACGCGAACGCCCCGCGAATGCGGGGCGCGTGTGGCGGTGGATGCAGTCTGTTCCGGACGTCCCTCAGGTTCCGAATTCCCAGCAACAGGATTTCTTCAGGAATATGCGGAAAATTCGGAGAGAAGCCCAAACGAGGCCCAGAGGAGCAAGGCCAGAGCCAGCAATTTCCGGCATTTTAATGGTAATGGATCATGAAATTCTCAGTCGACATGCAGAGGATCAAGTTGACTGAAGAGCAGTTGCCGGCTCGATGGAAGGGAATCGGTCCTCACAATGTTTCGAGGGCTAATAGTGGGGGCGACATCAAGCCAGCCCTAAGTCCCAGGACGAAACACCTGGTTGGTAACGACACCTAGGGACTTTCACCTCGTGTTGATATGCTTATTGGTATTTTTCAGGTTCGACGGCAGATTTCTTCCATCAAGACCTTCTTCCAGGAATGGAGGTCTCTTTGCGCCCGATTTCATCCCCGCACGGCAAAACACCGTCCTCGAAGGCCCCCCAGCCCATGAATCAGAATTCTGCCCAGGTGGGCCCTGCCTGTCTCAACGCGCGGATCTGCCCTATCAGCGCGACACCATGTCCTGGTGAATGTGTTTTTGCCGAAGTGATGCAATCATTAAATCTTGGAATTCTGGCCCTCGACCTGAAGAACCGGTGTGTCTTTTTCAAGAACCGGTTGGCTTCGGCCTTGTTGGTCCAACTGGGAAATCCCACCTACGACGAACTGGGCCCGCGACTTCTGAAGGAAGGAGATCGTTTCGAGAACCTGAGCGAATCCCAAGTGGACGACAATCGATTGAGCGTGGGGTCTCGCCTGTTCGGATATTCCTTTTACAGGTCAGGGGACTTCGTTTGGACGTTTCTCAAGGACATTACTGAGCGCACACGGCTTGAAGGGATTGCCGAATCCGTGGAGTGGATGAATAGCCTGGGTTATGTCTTTTCAGCGGTCCGGCATGAATTGGGAAACCCAGTGAATTCCATCAAGACCGCGGTCAGTGTTCTCAGGAATGGGTTGGATAAATTTCCCCAGGATCGGGTCGCGGAATACTTGGAGAGAATTGGGGGTGAGGTTTCCCGCGTGGAGGACCTGCTCCGGTCGCTGAAAAATTTCTCGCTCTTCGAGGAACCAGCCCTCCAGGCCATAGACCTCAATTCTTTTTTCCACCAATTCCAACCCTTGATCCGCCCGGACCTACAGGCCCGGGGAATTCGTCTTGTGGTGGAAGTTGATGCTGGGTTGCCCTTGGTCTCCGCCGATCCCAGGGCCCTTCAACAAATCCTGATCAACCTGTTGGCGAATGCCACCGACGCCGTTGGGAGCCACCGCGACCCCTGCATCAGAATTCGAGTGTTCCCCGAGAACAGGCAAATCACGGTTGCCATTGAAGACAATGGGTCTGGAATCCCGGCCCAGCACCTACCCCGATTGTTCACCCCCTTTTTCACCACCAAGGAAAAGGGGACCGGATTGGGCTTGGTGATCGTGAAGAAGATGGTGACCCGGATGAACGGCACTATTCGGGCAGAGGGGATTTCCCCGAAGGGGACGCGCCTTATTTTCTCCCTTGAGATTGCCTGAATGGAATCAAGGAAACGCCTTCTCATCGTGGATGACAACGCCCTCTTTCGGGAGGCGGCCCGGGATTTTTTCTCGGACCGCTTCACCACAGTGATGGCAGGATCTGTCGCGGAGGGAATGGAATGGGTCGTCAGGGAATTTGTGGATTTCGCCATCCTGGACGAACAACTCCCTGACGGGAGTGGTCTGAAAATCTGCCGTGCCCTCCTCCAGAGCAACCCCCTGGCGAAGGTTGTTTACGTCACGGCATTCCCCTCTTTCGAACATGCGGTCCAGGCCCTAAAAGTCGGGGCTCACGATTACCTTTCCAAGCCGTTTGAACTGCCCGCCCTGGAGCACGCGGTTGAAAGGCTGGTGGCACTCTCTGCGCTGGAGAGAACGGGGCGCCTGGAAGCCTGGAGGACCCGAGTGGACCGGGATCACGCGCTGCTGGTGGGAAGGTCTGGCGCGATGGCCCAGGTGCGAAGGATTGTGGACCTCGCCTCCCGATCCGATGCATCCGTCTTGGTCACTGGAGAAACCGGGACGGGAAAGAACCTCGTGGCGAAGGCCATCCATTACGCGAGCCCCCGCAAAGACGCACCCTTGGTCACCCTGAATTGCGCTGCCTTGCCAGAGAACCTCATCGAAGCCGAACTCTTTGGTTGGGAACGTGGGGCGTTCACGGGAGCCGTATCCAGCCGCGAAGGAGTCATGCGAATGGCCGAAGGCGGATCCCTGTTCCTTGATGAAATTGGCGAAATGCCCATTCACCTACAAGCCAAACTCTTGTCGGTGCTCGAAGATCGACAAGTTTTGCCCCTCGGGGGGCGCGTCTGGAAGCCGGTGGATGTCCGCATCATTGCGGCCACCAATTCGCACCTGGAAAGGTCAATCGAGGATCGGCGATTCCGGGCCGATCTCTTCTTTCGCCTCAATGTTCTGAGGATCGAAGTGCCTCCCCTTCGCGAGCACCGGGAAGATCTGGGAGAGCTTTGCAGGCTCTTCCTTCAGGACCTTGGAGGTCACCCCTCCTCCTATTCCGAGGATGAATTTTCAAGGCTGGAGGCGTATTCCTGGCCGGGAAACGTCCGCGAACTGAAGAATGTGATGGAGCGGGCCCACCTACTGAATGCTCTGCCTTCAGCTTTCCTTCCCATGAACACAGAAAAGATACATTCCCCCATTCCAAGTTCTAAGGGGGAATCCTTCCCCACGCTAGAGGAGATCGAAAATCGCCATATTTCGGCTGCGTTGAGGCAGAGTTCAGGCAACCTCACCCAGGCAGCGAAGGCATTGGGGATCTCTCTTTCCACGCTGAAACGACGGGTTCGACCGGGGTTGGGAATGGGGTCAGGTTGACCCTTCCGTCTCCAGATTGGCCCCTCCATTTTGACCCTGGGTGGACCTGAATAATATATATACGTTGCCATTGAACAGCTTACAGGTGGATTGACTTTGGCTTCCGATTTGCACGGTTCAGGTGGGGGAAGTCCCAAATGAACCACAAGCCGGTCGTGCTGATCGTGGATGACGAGGAGTTGTTCCTAAAAACCGTCGCAGATGGTTTCGCAGCGGAGTCCTCTAGGTTGGAGGTCTTGACCGCCAAGAATGGCCGAGTGGCTTTGGAGATCTTGCGCCAGCGGCCTGTGGATCTGGTGGTAACCGACCTGAAAATGCCGGAAATGGATGGATTCGGTTTGTTGGCCGACATGAGCCAGCACCATCACGGGATTCCCGCAATCGTCATGACTGCCTTCAGCACGCCCGAAATCGAGCGCCGACTGCAACGGCATGGGGTAAACCACCTTTTGGAAAAGCCCCTGGATTTTGAGCACCTTCACGCTGGGATCATGGATGCCTTGACGGCCATGGCCAGTGGACAATTCAAGGGAATCAGCCTGGCCAGTTTCCTTCAGATGATTCAGGCAGATCAAAAGACGGGCATCGTCCAGGTGGATTTCCAAGGGGATGCGGGGTTGCTTCATTTCTTGGGCGGGCAATTGGTAAACGCCCAGGTGGGACAACTTTCCGGGGAAGCGGCCGCCCTTTACATTTTTGGATGGGAGCAGCCTGTCATCACCATGAAGGCGGGCCGAGTCATTCTTGCTAAGGAACGACTGCGGAGTCTCACCTCGCTTCTTCTGGAAGCATTCCGTCAAAAGGATGAAGCACTCGCCCGAAGCTCCCCACCAGAGCCGATCCCATTAAGGGATGAAGAGCTTGGCGATTTTTTCTTGGAAATAGAACCCTCTCTTTCTTCTTCAACCTCAACCCAAAAGGAGCGCCAAATGGCGGCAGCAGACAAACTCAAGGAACTTGCCCAGGTCGATGGATTCGCCGGCTGCGGGCTTTTCACCCCATCTGGAGAGCAGCTTGTGCTCCTAGGCGCCGATGGAGTCAATCTGAAGGAGATTGGTGTCCTGGCGAACAACGTTCTAATGAACGCCCAGAAGGCCAGCTTGGAAATGGGAACTGGACGTGGCCAGCAGGTCCATGTCGAAGCGGAAGACGCCCACATCCTGGTGCGATGCCTTAACGAGGGCACCGACCCACTGAAATCTCAGCCCGGCAAGGCGCACATCCATCTGGTGCTGATCCTGAAGAGCGACGCGAGCATCGGAATGGCCAAACTGAAAATCAATTCCGTCATCAATAAGCTCGGTGAAGACTTCCGAGGCTGAAGACCGGACCAGGAAGCAACTGGATCCCTCTGTACCGGGTCTCCATATCGGAAACCCGGTACAGAGGGTAATCCTGTGTGGCTGAGGCGAACCCCCCGAAGATTTAGATACGGGTGAGATACGCCACCCTTTTCAGTACCGGGGGAAGGTTCGAATCCCCGAAAACAGAAACCCCCGACACTGAGCAGTGGCGGGGGCTTGGTGGCGGAGAGTGAGTCCGCCTAACTCAGGATTGTGGCATTCCACATGAGACTGATACAAGCCTAATATTACAATGCTTTAGAGTAAGTGACCGGACTGCCAAGGTCCATGCTGGTGTGCCCGAATCCGACATCTTAGTATGGGTATGTGGATGGGTAGAAATGATACTCGACCCTGCTGGGGAGGAGGTTCGGAATGGCACGAGGGCGGGACAAACTCAGCGCCGCGAAGGTGGCGAAGCACACCAAACCGGGGTACCTCCTCGACGGCGGCGGCCTGTACCTCCAGATTGCACCCCGTGCTTCCCGTGAGCCCGGCGGGGGCCCCGGCTCCTGGGTAACGAAATGTTGGACGTTCAGATATCGGGACCGAGTCACCGGAAAGCTCCGGGAGATGGGACTGGGGCCTCTGGCGGATGTGTCGCTGTCCAAAGCCCGGGAAAAGGCTGCAGAACTGCGGGACATTCTGCGCGATGGGAAGGACCCTCTGGCAGAAAGGACGGCCAGGAAAGCTGCCCAGCGGGCCGAAGTGGCCAAGGCCATGACCTTCGACCAGGCGGCAGAGGCCTGCATCGCCGACAAACGGGCCGGATGGAAGAATGCCAAGCATGCCGATCAGTGGACTAACACCTTGGCCACTTTCGCCTCTCCTCTGATCGGCTCCTTGCCGGTGTCTGACATCGACTTGGCTCTCGTCCGGAAGGTGCTGGATCCGATCTGGATCAGCAAGAATGAAACCGCATCGCGGGTGCGCCAGCGGATTGAGTCGGTCTTGGCCTGGGCGACGGTGAGCGGGTATCGCAGCGGTGACAATCCGGCGCGCTGGCGGGGCCACCTGGACCACTTGCTTTCGAAGCCGTCAAAGGTCCAAATCAGGGAGCATCATGCGGCGCTGCCCTACGGGGAGGTCGCAGACTTTCTGGCCAGTGTCCGCAATCATCATGGCATCGCGGCCTTGGCCCTGGAATTTACTATTTTGACCGCCGCGCGCACCGGCGAGGTAATCAACGCCAGGTGGGAAGAGCTCGACCTGGAAAAGGGAATCTGGACCGTGCCAGCCAGCCGTATGAAGGCTGGCAAGGAGCATGTCGTCCCCCTGTCGCCCCGGGCAGCCGCAATAGTGAAGGAACTGGGCCGGGTGAAGGTGGGGCCCTTTGTCTTTCCAGGCACCAAGGAAGAATCGCCCCTGTCGAACATGGCGATGGCCGCTCTTCTCAAGCGCATGGGTCGGGCGGACATCACGGTCCACGGCTTCCGTAGCAGCTTTCGGGATTGGGCGGGCGAGCAGACTAGCTTCGCCCGGGAACTCATCGAACACTCCCTGGCGCACCAACTTCGGGACAAGGCAGAGGCGGCCTACGCCCGCTCGACAATGGTGGATCGGCGGCGAGAGTTAATGGTGGCCTGGGAAAAGGCCTGCTTCGCTAAGGTGGCCAGGAGACAGACGAAGGCGAAGTAGAAGAGTTCGATCCCCTGGGGCCGCCCTTCATACAGACCCAAGGAGGGTGAGGACTCGGGGAACGTCTGCCGACCCGTCGGCGACGAACCCCCTTTCGCCACGGTTGGGCCCGGTAACAACATGACCAAATTGGTCATTTACTAAGCAACTTCGACACTAATTCTTCAATAACATTAGATATTGAAGCAAAAACACTATTTTCAATAATTTATGATTGACAATGCTTAGTCTTTTATGGGATTCTATGGAACTGTTCAAACCCCGGTGGGCGAGAGTCGCCCCCCATGACCCAGGAGGATCCAGCATGAAGAAGAAGCCGTTACCCGCTCCGCCACCGAAGGCGGAATCCCCGCCCTGGCAGCAGAAAGTTGCTCTGTCTCTCAAGGATGTCCGCCAGGCCACGACCCTATGCAAGTCCACGGTCGCGATGCTCCTGGCCACCAAGGCCCTGCCGTACACTCGTGTCGGAACTAGAGTTCTTGTTTTGACCGAAGATCTAATGGAATTCCTCAACAAGCGCAAGATCATAGATTGAACCGCACTAATTTCAACATAATTGCATTATTTTGATCGAATTATTCATGTGACGAGTTGTTTCGATTGCATCTTCAATACCCCATTTTGAATCCGATAAACAATGATGAAAGCTATGATGCAAAACGAACGTAACGAACCATTCAACCAACCATTCGTGAATAAGGAGCCATTGTGGCTAACAATGAGATTTCAATGTCTAATGTCGAAGCTATTGCCAACAGAATCGCCGCCAGTACCGCACTCTACGAAACAGGTGGGAAAACCGCCCGGTTCATTCAGTGCTTCGATCAGGTGGTCGAGCAGGATCAGGTCCTCGTCGCAGGGTATGACTGGGATGAAAGTGGAACTCGCCCGATCATCACGTTCGCCCGTGAAGATGGTCTGACGCGGAGGCGCATCGAGCAGGTTAATTTCGATCCGGAAGTGGTTCCTACCTTCCTGGCGTACCTGGATGAGGCCTTCCCGGACATCCTCACTGCCCCGTCTGGCGGCATGGAAGCGCCGGCGGTCGCCATGGCGCTGAAGGCGTTCCCGAACGGTGATCTGGGCGACGTTTACCTGGCTACCCTCACCAAGGGGCTTCACCGGGGCCTTCTCTTGGTCCAGGAACAGTGGGACGAACTGAGTCTCCCCTTCTCCCACCTCGGGCATTTGGCCCAGGGTCTCAAGAACGCCTATCAGGCCTACGTCGAGCATCCCTACTGCTGAACTTAAACCTCGCCGCCGCCGGGTGAACATCCCGGTGGCGGCACTTTTCTAGGACATCAAATGAATTTCCTCAATATCGCCCTCTACGAGGGCATGGGCCTCGCCATGCCGGCCCGCACAACCAAGTCCCACCAGCCGGCCCAGGCCGGACAGGAGAACACCATGACCACTCGATTGATCACCGTAGCCTTTTTCAACAGTGCCAAAGACAACAACCCTAAGACCAAGCTCATTGACTGGCAGGAATTCTGTGAACAGATGCTGACCGCGCCCGTCATCGTTCCGCGCGGAAAGTCCCACGAAGAAGCCAAGAAATCCATCCCGGCATTCTCTCTTGCCAGCTATGTCCCTGGAACTACCCGCGCCAAGGAAAACGTTCAGTTCCTGGACGGCTTGGTCCTCGATGTAGACCAGCCCAAAGATGCTCCAGACTTCGATCCCATCACCATGGTGGAACTGCAGGGAATCATCCATGGCCATGGCATTGAGGCCCACTTCTACGAAACCTTTTCATCCGCTCCCGGATGGCCGAAGTTCAGGGTCGTCATCCCGACGGCGGCCCCGGTGCTGGCGAGCGACTGGCACCGCTTCGTCGATGCCGCTCTGGTATATCTCGGCCTTGATTCCGAGCGCATCAAGTCGGCACTGGACCTTAAGGCAACGAAGGATTGCGCCCGCTTGTGGTTCCTTCCAGCGGTATGGGAGGTCGAGAAATGATGGCCTTTGGAATCTCCGGATCCCTTCTGGATCTGACCTTGCCTCCCTTAGAACCGGTGCCGCCGCCCCCTGGTGAAACCGATGCGGCCAAGGACGCTGGGCATGGCGATTCACAGGAAACGCCTCCGGCACCCGCCGAGGCTCCCACTGCCGATGACGCTGATGGGGAAAGCCCGTCCGAGAGCGACGAAGTCCTTGCCCTTGCTCGAAGGTTGCTGGAAGCATCCCCTGCAGCGATCTCTGGGCAGAACGGCCACCACACGATGTTCTCTGTTTGTCTTGACCTGGTGATGGGCCTCCTCATCAGCCACCAGGACGCCTTCAGGTTGATTCTGGCCCACTACAATTCCCGCTGCCGGGAACCCTGGACCAAGGCGGAGATTCACCACAAGCTCACCGATGCTGCCAAGTCCACTGAAGTGGAGCGTGGATACCTGCTCAACGGGGCTGCGGAGCGGAAGATAGCTCGAATGCTTCGCCATCCTGGTCAAACCCTTGTCGTTATGGAGCAGCTGCGCCGCGAGGGCTTGGCGATCGTCGACAAGAACGGGGACTACCAGGTGCTGCGCCGCCCCATGGCCTACCGGCGGATCCTGGAACTGGATGAGCGGTTCCATGGCCAGTTCCGCCGGAATGCTATGGGGCTGCGCGACTACTTCGGGGCCCTCGAGATCAGGGATGAAACCGTCACTTCAATCCTGAATGAACTAGACCAGCGCTACCGGCTGGCGGGGGACGTGAACCACCTGGACCGCCAGGTCGCTGCCCTGTGCGCCGAGAACACCTTCCACCCGGTCCGGGTCTACCTGGACGCCCTTCCACCTTGGGACGGACAGGACCGGATTCCGTTGGTACTCAAGAAGGTGCTGGGCGCCAAAGCCTCCGAACTGAATCGCGCAATGCTTGCCTGTTGGTACATCGGTGCTGTGGCCCGTGTGTTCCGTCCCGGCTGCAAGATGGACACGGCTTTAGTGCTGAAGTCCACCGTCCAGGGCAACCACAAGACGACCTTTTTCCCGGCCCACACCGAGGCCATCCCCGGTGCCTTCCTCGAAGGCCACGAAGATTTCCAGTCCAAGGACGGCATCCTTTCCCTGCACACCTGCTGGATCGCAGAACTCGGCGAAATCGACCGGATCACGCGCAAGCGGGACGCCGAGCAGGTCAAGAATTTCCTCAGCAAACAGGCAGACCGGATTCGGATGCCCTACGGCCGGCGGACGATCGAGATGCCCCGCGGATTCGTGGTGGCCGGGACCACCAACAGTGCCGGGTTCCTGGTTGACACCACTGGCCACCGGCGCTTCTTCGTCATCGAGACGGGCGACGGGAAGTTCGATCTGGACCTGCTCCGGGGCATGGTCCCCCAGCTTTGGGCGCAGGCCATGGCGGAGTTCAGGGCTGGGAAGCCGTGGTGGCTCGACAGCAAGATGGAGGACCAGCATTCCTGCGACATGCGCGCCTTCGAAATCGAAGAGCCGTGGGTCGAATTGGTGTTGAAGTCACTGGCCGACATCAAGACCCGCCGGCATGATGCATATCCGAAGCGATTCCTCGCGGAGGGCGTTACCGTTGCCGAACTGCTGCAGGTAATGGGGGTCAAAGCGGAGCAGCATCATCAGGCTCATACCCTGCGAGTGGCCGAGATTCTGCGGAACCATGATTGGACCAAGAAGGAAAACCAGGTGCGGGACGGCATCACCAGGCTTCGCCTGTGGTTCCCCCCGCAGAACGAGATCCTTGAAGAGCTTGCCGACAACTGAGACAGCAACTGAGACGGGCTAGGTGGTTATTTTTCAACACCTAGACCTCTGTCTCAGTTGTCTCAGTTGTTTAATGAACTATAGAGAGTGAAGAGGTAGCAGCAGGGGTAGGCAGCCCAGGGGGTCAGGGAAGTTGCGGAAACAGCTGAGTCAGCTGAGACCTCTCTGCTCATTGGGCTTTGCTTTCCCAATCCCTCTGGGTGAACTACATATCAACGTTCAGTGATGTCCCTTACCCAGGCGGAGGCTGCCACCGAAGACGGAAAGCCAAGCGCGCCCACGGACAGTGCCACCACCTGCTCCAGTTCCTCCTTTGGGATACCCATATCCAGTGCTTTGCGGACACTGGCATGGTTGCGCCCTCTTTGAAAGCCCCAATGGCAATATCGAGTTTCACCAAGCGTTTGGTCTTCTCGTCGAGGGGGCCTGTCGCGCCTGCCTCGTGAATCGCGTCCCAAGCCTCGGCCAATTTTGGAAAGCGACCCACGAAATCCCGATACTTCCTTGGCGGATCTGCTCTCATTCGGTTCATTGGATCTCCAATGGATTCCTTTTGGCGATTTCTCACTTGGCGACGTCGCCATTACTTATTGGTTTCTCATAAATTATGAGTGGGCCAGTTGTCCTTGGCCTTGTCCCACCAGGTGCCCTTCCAGGTGCCGAAGTCGTACCGCTCGCCATCGATCCGGGTGTAGTACCAGTAGTTGATGGCAGATGCCACCACGTAGAACACCAGCGCCCCCCAGAAGAACGGCTTGGCGGAGCCGGTGGCGGCGATGGCGGCGCCGATCAGGGAGCTGAAGATCAGCGGCCCGTAGGCGGCCCAGGCGCCGGTCCAGCCCAGGATCTGGGCGCCCTGGCGCGGATTGAAGGCGAAGATGATCGGGTACTGCCGGAAGGTGGCGAAATTCCCGATCCCGGTCATCAGGAACATCCACAGCATGATCCA
>CAYPNF010000102.1:0-13434 GCA_964411985.1 uncultured Verrucomicrobiota bacterium | reverse complement strand
ATGCCAGCAACTGACGGGTCAGATCCGCGGAGCGTTGGGCGGATTTCTCGATTTCTTCCAGCTGTTCGCGTATCGGGCTACCCGGCGGCAGATCCTGTAGCGCCAAAGCCGCGTTGCCCAGAATGGCTTGAAGCATGTTGTTGAAATCATGCGCCACGCCTCCGGCCAGACGCCCCACCGATTCCATCTTCTGGGCCTGGAGCAGCTGCGCCTGGAGCTTCTCCCGCTCCGCTTCCGATCGCTTGCGCTCGGTGATGTCCTCCATGGACCCTTCGTAGTGAGTTACGCAACCCTGTTCGTCCCGCACGGCTCGGGCCTTGTCCGAAACCCAGAGCCGGCTCCCGTCCTTGCGCTGAACCTCGTACTCGAAGCCGACGACTGTGCCGTGCTCCTCCACCAGGCGCCGGAAGTCCTCACGTCTGCGCGGGTCCGCATACCCTTGCCGCACAAGGTCGCTACGCTCGCCAATGAGTTCCTCGGGTGACGCGTAGCCGAGCATTCGCGCGAGGGTCGGATTGGCGGCGAGGATGGCTCCCTCCGGGCTGGTCTGGTAAATCCCCTCAAGAGCGTTGTCGAAGAGCGATCGATACCGCGCCTCCGCCTGTCGCAACGCCTCCACGGCCTGCCTGCGCTCCACGATCTCACCGATCAACCGCGCCGACCCCGCCAGCCGCCTTTTGGCCAGTTCGATGATGTAGGGCGGGCGGGATTCGTAGCTCTCGGCATGCCGGGTCAGTTCCGTGAAGTCCACCCGGTATTTCGCCGCCAATTCCTGGAGCTTAGCCGGATCGCGCGGCGGGTCACCGTAGCCGATGTTGATTGCACCGACGATCTCCCGACCCGCCCGGATGGGCACGGCGTAGATGTGAAGTCCACCGGCGCACTCACGGTCCACAGGCTCGCCGCTCTCGATGGATCGCTTCGAGACGTCGGTCCAGCAGGATTCATGGCAGTGCCACTGACCACAGACGAGGGCCTGGCGGTTGTCCGCCATGCCGCAGAGATTCCGCGAGGACTGATCCATGAACTGGCACCAGCCGGACGAGAAGATGCCCAGGGCGTAGTCGCCGTTGCGCTCGTAGACCGCGGCCGAGGTGTCGAGCAGATCGAGGTAATCCCCAACGATATCCGCCAGGAGTTCCTGACCCACGGCATCCAGGATGACGCGACAGGTGTTGAGCGAAAGCAAATCGCCGTAGGCCGGCGTGAAAGTGGCGTTCGCTGGGGAACGGGCGTGGTTCGCCGCGCCGCTCTTGGTGAGCATCCATTCGATGCGGCGCAACGCCGCCCCCGCCTCCTTGCGCTCAGTGATGTCGCGCAGGTGCTCGATGATGTAGATCACGTCGCCCCCCGCATCCAGGACCGGGTAGGAGCGGCACTCCAGCCAGGTTCCCAGTTCAGGGATGTACTTCTCGACCTGGCTGGGTTTCTTGGTTTGCAGGGCCTCCGTAGTGGCGCATGCTTCACAGGGTTTCACACGCCCGATCAACTCGTAGCAGACTTTACCCCGCACTTCTTCAGGACTCAAACCCAGGTATCGATACCCAGCGGCATTGTATCGGATGATGCGGCGATGTCCGTCCTGCACGCCAAGGACATCCGGGATCGCATCGAAAAGGGCCTCCAATAGCCTAGCCGACTCCCGGCTGCTTCCCTCGCTCTGGTGCAACGCCTCCTCCACCCGCTTGCACCCGGAGATCTTGCGCATGATGGTTGAGAAATGCTGGAGGACGCCATCCGCCGATCGATGCGCCAGAATCACTTGCGACATCGGAACCTCCCGACCCTCGCGGTGCAGCAAAGCTGTTTCCCCCTCCCAATGCCCGGTGGCCTTGGCGGTGGGCAGTCCTTCGTTTTCGATTTTCCGCAGCGCCCACGCCGGATGGAGATCGCCGATCACCCGGTCCTCGAGAGATTCCTCGGCGCCCCACCCTGCCAGTTTTCGCCCGGCCTGGTTCAGATAGATCAGCTTCCCGTCCGGAGTCGCCGTGGAAACCAAGTCACTGGTGCTCTCGATCACCGCGATGAGCTGAGATTGGAGGACCTCGGAGTTCTGAGGTTGCGCGGCATGTGACGATGGCAATGGAGGATCGCAGGGATTACTCTGATCACTCTTCTTCATAGCGCTAACCTGATTCGCACTTGATCTAGAATCAATAAGGGATGAAGAAGGTCATGAAAAGCCTAAAGTCGGCGTCGTCTGGCTTTGAACTCGAGCTCGAATGAGTGGTCTGCAACCTCAAGCGCTGTCAAAAGGGTCAGCCACTTGGGTGCTGGTTTCCCTGACCATACTTGCTGGCCGTTTTCGAACACCGCCACTTTCTGAAACGGGACTCCCAGGTCGTCGTTGTCCAGGACAAGAACATGCGGGAGATCCCGGATCGCTGCCCGGAGATTTGCCATGGTGCGGGGGTATGGCGAGACCAGTTTCTCGGAAGGCACGTCGTGGCCGCCTTGGGACACTCGCATGGTGACGCGTTCCTCGGACCTGTCAGGACCCGAGATGCCGATGAAGCAAAGGATTACGGTATAGCCTGCAGCCGTGGCGCGTTTCAGAAAGTCGAGTTTGTCGCCGACCGGATCGGAGAAGACTGTTTCCAGCACGAAACTCTCCCGTTGCTTCACCATTTCGTCTCGTAGTTCGGCCACGACGCGTGCGGCTTGGTAGGCGTCCATCTCCAATTCCCGGGCAACTTCATCGGCGTTGAGAAAGCGCAGACCGGCCGGCCGCAGGTGAGCGTGATAGAACGTCGTCTTCCCAGCTCCGTTGGGTCCAGCGAGCGCGAAGAGGAGGGGGCGTTGGTTCACGACCGCACCCAAACTTGAGAAGGGATCGGTCCCCCCCGATGCGGGCGTGGGCTTGCCCTTGGGCTTCATCCTTTCGCTGGCTGGAACTTGCGGTTCACAAAGCGGCCCACCGTGCGTTTGCCGTTTGCCTCAATCCGGACCAGAAAGCCGGGCAAATCAGGTGAGGGTTCGTAATGGGGGTAGGGAAGTGACGCGAGATGATCCGCCAGCCGCTTCTGGCCCGCAGGTTTGTCGATGGAACCGAGACACTCCGAAAGGGGTCTTGCGTTGCCAGCTTTGCAGAGGGCGAGCATTTGGTCGCCGCGCAGCAGAGTTTCAACCGCTCGTCCGAGACGGGCCCAGAATTCGATCTGTCCGGCAATGGACCGCTGGCTAGCTTCGCCCATGAGACGGGCATCGAGGATCAAAGTGTCCGAAACCTTCACCGGTTGACTCATGTTCCAAAGGTAGCAAAATGCTACCAGAAGTCAAGCCGAGCCAAAGAAACGCAGGGCGAGAGATGGGGAGTTGACCATTCCATCTTTTCAAATCTGTATGCGGATTTCAGGTTAACCTCTTTACAGAAGGAAACAAAGGAAACGAAGAGGAAGGGAGCCTTCTCTTGGCCCTGCTTTGTTACCTCCGTTCGCTTCTGCAGATCTCAACCTGGACTGGGATGTTTTCCATGAAGGACGTATCCGCAGACCACGGATTTCCAGCCGCAAGAGAATGCAAAAGAGACCGATCTACCGTGAAGCCGATGGAAGCCAACGGAAGAGGGGAGAGATGAAGATCTTTTCTTCCTGTCCGCTTCGGTTTTCTTCATGGTTGAGCATCCGCAGAGCCTCCCTTTCCCACAGCTTCTCTCGGCTTCATGGCTTTTCCCCATTCGTCCGCCTGGTTGCGACGGCTCGGCGAGCCATCGCCCACCAGGTAGGGAATCCCATCCTGCAGAATCCTGTCATCCTGTCAGAACCCGTCTGTCTGCGACGTTGATTTGGATCGACCGTGGGGGGCCATCTGGTATACACATCCTTCAGATAAGGCGAATATGAAGCGGCTCGACATCTATCGGAGTGACATTATGCAGAAACGGTCAGAACGGCTCGTGAACCTATGCCGGATTCTTGGGGTTTTCCTTCTCCTTCTAGGCGCCCCCGGAGCCAAGGCGGAGCGGGTCATTACCTCCCTCGATGGCGTGTGGCAGATCGAGGAAAGCGTTTCTCCCAATGACGCACCCCTGATGTTCCAGCACAAGGTGCCCGTGCCTGGCCTCGCCAATCTCGCCAAACCCTCCTTCGAGGACGTCGACCTCTTCGACAGCAAGGAACTGATCTCCAATCGCATTCGGAGCAAGAAGGCCGATGAATCGACCCGCGTGCAGGGTGCAGGCACGTCCCGGCAGAACCGGAATTACTTCTGGTACCGGCGCGAGTTCAATGCCCCCGACAAGAAGACCGTGGCGATTCTCAAGATCAACAAAGCGCAGTTTGGTACGGCCGTGTGGGTCAACGGCGAGAAGATGGGCGAATACGCAGGGTGTTTCAGCGCCGGGATCTTTGATGTTTCCAAGGCCGTGAAGTGGAAGGGCAACAACGTGCTGTTGATCCGCATCGGTGCCCACCCAGGCGTGCTTCCTGATACCTATCCCACCGGCACCGACTTCGAAAAACTCAAATGGACGCCGGGCATTTATGACAGCGTCTCGGTGTCGTTTTCTGAAAACCCGGTGATTCAGCATGTCCAAGTAGCACCCAAACTCGATGCCACCAACATCGTGGTTCAGACCACTCTCCGGAATACCGGTCCGGCGGGAGACTACGAGATCGGGCAGCAGGTTCGAACCTGGAAAGGGAATCATCCGGTCAGCAAGCTCGAACCGATGACGGTGACGCTGGCTGAAGGCGAAGAGAAGGTGGTGACCCAGACCGTCGACGTCCCCAGCGCGCGTCTTTGGTCTCCGGAAGATCCGTTCCTCTATGTTGTGGAGACAACCACCGCGGGGGACAGCCTGGCGACGCGCTTTGGCATGCGCGAGTTCCGCAGCGACGCGGCCACCAAGCGTTTCTATCTCAACGGCAAGGTCTACTATTTGCGCGGCTCGAATATCACCTTCCATCGGTTCCTCGAGGATCCGGTTTGTGGCGATTTGCCCTGGAACGAGGCTTGGGTGCGGAAGTTGCTGGGAGAGATCCCCAAGAAAATGAACTGGAACAGTTTCCGGTTCTGTATTGGCCCGGTTCCTGACCGCTGGTTGGAGATCTGCGACGAGGTGGGGTTGCTCATCCAGAACGAGTTCTTCATCTGGACCGGGGCTCCGAGTTGGGACAAGAAGTATTCCCGTTCCTACGACACCCCAGAGATGATCCGGCAATACAAGGACTGGATGCGCGACAACTGGAACCATCCGAGTGTGGCCATCTGGGATGCCAACAACGAGTCGGAGGAACCCCTGTTTGGCAAGGAGATCATTCCGGCGGTGCGCGGACTGGACCTTTCCAACCGTCCATGGGAGAACAGCTACAATCCGCCCGTGGCTCCCGATGATCCCGTGGAGGACCATCCCTATCTTTTTCAAAGCGCGGGGATGACCGATGAGCCGGGCTTTCGCCTGCCGGAGTTGCTGAAGATGGATGGTACCGGGGGGAAGAATGGGACGGTCGCCGCGCACCCGCGCATTCTGAACGAGTATGGCTGGGTGTGGCTCAACCGGGATGGGACCCCTACGCTGCTCACGGAGAAGCTGTATCCCAAGCTCCTGGGACCGAACTCCACCACCGAGCAACGTTATGCCGCCAATGCGTATCTGCTCGCAGCGTTGACGGAGTTTTGGCGCACCCATCGGCAGTACGCCGGCGTTTTGCATTTTGTCTACCTTACCTGCAGCTATCCTGGGGTGTACACCGCTGACCATTTCCTGGATGTACCTAAGCTGAAGCTTGTGCCTCAGTTTGCGGACTACGTGAGCGAAGCCTTCAAGCCGTTGGGTGTCTATCTGGAGTTTTTCGATTCCACGCTGCCTGCGGGGACCCCAAGAGAATTCTCGGTGCGCCTGATCAACGACGAAGCCCGAGCTATCCGCGGCCATGTCGCGGTCTCCCTCGAAACGGTCGATGGCAAACCCCTGTCCAGTGCTGCGCGTCCTTTCGCGATGTCGGAGCTGGGAAGTACGACGGTGAAAGTGAGAATCCCCGTCCCACAGAGGTCGGTGGATTGCATCCTCAAGGCCACCGCTCGCGAGGAGGGGAAAGAAGGGGCCACGGTAAGCCGGCGCTGGGTTAGCCTGGGCGTGGTGCGGTGAAGTGATTTCCAAACTGTTCTGACCTTTCCTGCTTATGAAAAATCGACGACCGATTCTGCCCCTTCTCCCGATCCTGGCCATGGCGCTGCTTGCGGTCTCGCTGGCCCGGGCGGAAAGCGTTTACATGCGGATTCGCACGCAGGTGTATGAAAACGCCGCGGTGTATGCCAGTCCGGCGGACGATGCTGGACTGGCCCGGGAAGGCTGGCTGCAGCAGAGCGATGCCAATGTGGATATCCATGTGGAGATGTGCATGCGCGGGACGGGCATGCCGGAGCAAAAGACGCAGCAGAGGGTTCAGAATCAAGATGTGCCTGGTAAGACCGATAAGCGGGGCTATTCCCGCGCGCGGTTAAGACAGATTGGGGGACGTGTCGAACTCATGATCGATTCCCTGGAGGTGAAGGATGAGCCGGTGAAGGACGCGCAAGGTAAAGACACTGGCAAGAAGGAAGAGAAGAAGAACGCGCAGCAATATTCCATTGCGTTGGAGCCCGCCACCAAGCAGGGCTCATGGAAGGACTACGAAGACGGGAAAACCGTGGAGTTCCGCTTCACCAAGGCTGCGGTCCAAGCCCTCCTTGCGAAGATGAAGCTGGAGGCTGGCAACACTTCCTCCGTGCAGGCCTCCAAGAGCAGCGGCGCCTCCATCACCATCCAGGCTTCCCAGACCAAAGTGCCCGGCCGCAAGGCCTCCGAGTTTGGGCGAGTCGTCGCTTCGAAACACCGCATCGACGTCATTCACATCCCTACGGATGTTCTGATCGTGATGAAGATGTCTTCCTGAGGCAGCGGCGGGTTACTGTCCGCCCGGTGGTGTCCACTTCAGCGCCTTCTTTTCGCCTGCTGGCCTGGGCATCCACATGTCCTTCCAGGTGATGCCGCATTCCTTGACCATGGCGAGGCTGTACTCCAGGCGTCCCATATCTTTGTCGCCATTATTCGTTCCGAAGGTGAACTTGGCTCCTGCTTTCTTAGCCATCTTGATAAAGGCAGCGCTGGGGAGCTTGAACCGGCTGTTGATCTCGATGGCCACCTCGTTCTTCACCGCCGCATCCACCACTCGTTGCATGCGTGCAGGGGTCCAAAGGCGGTCATAGTCCTTGGCGATCTCCTCCGGCAGATAGGTTGGGTTGACGTAGATATCGACCGGTTCGCTGGAGAGGATCCCGACCGCTCGGCTTACCAACATTTCCATGAACTTCTCCGGGTCGCCCACCGTCACCTCGTTCTTGATCCAGAGCCGCATGCGCTTGCCGTTGTCGTCGAAAAAGGTCATCGAATCTGTGAACACATAATCGAATTGCGCGATGGCGGCCGGGGAGAACATTTTGACCCATTCCCGCCCTTCGGCCTGCATGCCCATGAAGACCGGCTTGCCAGCCATCTCCTCCAGGAAGGGCTTCATGGAGGCATCGTTGGTAACGCCAAAGCCCCATCCACAGTTCACAGCGACGCCATAGCCAATGCCCGAACTGCGGGACATCGCCAGCAATTCGTCCAACGTGAGCCCGCCTTTCAAGTGGGCGTGGAAATCAACCATCGGCATGTTGTCCGCCCCCAGTTGGAGGATCGTCTGTTCGATGCCGTCCGCTTGCCGCGTTGGGAGTGGCTCGCCCGCCTCCAGAGTTCTTACCCGTAGATTCCGAAAACGCACCTGGCTCTTGGGATCGTGGCACTGCAGCGCGAAGGTTCCTCGCTCCAGGCGTCGGCCCTCATATCCCGCGCTGAATGCGGGAGGGGTTGGCTCCACATAGTCCACGGCGAGGACGTCGTTGACACGGATTCTCACTCGTTTGCCCTGCACTTGGACTTGGAGACGAAACCAGGAGCCGTCGGGGACCAGCGGTTTGTAGACATTGCGGACGCCGTACAAGCTGCCGGTGAGTTTTCGTTCGAGGTAGCCGCCTTCTCCACTGGAAGCATTGTGGACCTGGACCTCGAAACCCTTCGCGGGCCATCCATCGTTCTGGAACTGGGTGTGGAAGAACAGGCCTGAATTTGCCCTTGCCTCCGCCTTGACTTCGGCCTCCAGTTCGAAGTTCTCAAACGTGGCGCTTCCGTCTTTGCCGGCGTAGAAGAGGTGGGAACGAGGCCCGTCGCAGACGATGGCGCCGTCCTCGACCCGGAACGACCCCGGCTTTTCGTTGGACTTCCAACCTTCCAAGGTTTTGCCGTCGAAGAGAGAAACCCAGGAAGACTCCGCTGGGAGGGAGGTTAGGGTGGTCCAGGACAGGGCGCTGACGGCGGCCGCCAGACGGAGCAGGTGTTTCACGGTATTGCCTTTCACGATGCAGCACCGAGACAAGTTGATGGATGCTGCGTTTGCATGCCTTTGTAGAGGCTTCGATGGCACCAGACAAGCAAAGGTTTGGCGCCGGAAAGGGCGGGTGCCAGAAGAACCAAGGTAGTCAACGGCTCGCCGAGCCGTTGCAAGGGGCGCCCCTGAGCCAGGGGCGAGCTACCTGGGAAAGAAAGCACCAGGAGCGGCCTTTATCGTCCCAGCCACGCGCGGATGGCTTCGGCCTGGGGGTGGTTGGGCTGCAGTTCCAGTACTCGCTGATAGTGGCTTCGTGCTTTGGAAGGTTGCAGTAGTTTCACGGCGTACAAGCCACCCAGGCTGAAGTGAGCGTTGGCGTCCGACGGGTTCGAGCTCACCAGCTTCTCCATTTCGTTCGCCGCGTCCGCGGGAAAACCCGCTCGCTCCAGTGTCAACGCGAAGTTGAACCGGGCTGCTGCGTCGCTAGGTTTGATGGCCAGAGCATCTTCGTAAGCCGCCAGGGCCAGATTCCAATTCCCTGTATCATAGGCCGTCGCCCCCAGATTGTACTGTGCATCGAAGAACGACGGATCCAATTGCACTGCCTTTTGGTAGCTATTCAACGCGTCGGAAGCGCGGTTTTCCTTCAAGGCTTGCACGCCTTCGCCAAAAGCACGCAGCGCTTCCGGGCGGTTCCCTGGAGTGGGTTTGGCGGGGCTTCGATACGCGTAATTCGGATAGGTGGGAACGGGCGGGGCAGGGGGAGGCTGGACCTTTTGGGGTGTGGCGACGGGCGCAATGGGCGCCGCCTTGGCGGCTTTGGAGTCAGCCTCCTCCGATTTGTCTTTGTCCTTGGACTTAAACCAGCCCAGGGGATTGAGTTTCTTGACGAAGGATTTCTTCTCCGGTTTGGACGAATCGGGCAGGGCGAGAGCCGGGGCGCTGGTGGAATCCGTGGTGGGTTCGACTACGGGAGTCTCGTTGGTAGGCTTTACCGCTGGATTCGTGACGGTGAGGGCTGGAGGTGGGTTTGTGGTCACCTTTTTCGGAGGAGCAAAATCCTGGGCTGCCTTGATCTCAGGTTCGGCGGTCAGTTGAACCACCTGCAGGGGCGTATTGTCTTGCGTCGGTTTGGCCGGAGGTTTGGCTTCGGAACGTTGCGGTGGCGTCTTATGGCTGGCCGGAGAGGCGTTGGTCGTAGCCGTGGGTCCAGAGGCGAGGTTGGTGGCGGTATTTGGCGTCGCGGGCTTGGCTGGGGCGTCTGCCCGGTTCGTGTTGGCGAGAGCGGTCTTGGGATCCGTGGTTGGGGTCGAGGCAACTTCCGTGTTGGAGGTGCTGGTGATGGCCGCTGCCACGTTTGTCTGCGGTCGGATCGCCGTCGGAGGATTCGTGGGCGTCAGGGGTTGCGCGGGTGGGCGCGTTTCCCATTCGATCTGCTTTACGGCAGCGACGATGGCTGGCTGGTTCGGATCGTTGGGACAGAGCTCGAGCCAAGCCTTGTACCGCTGCAGAGCAAACGCCCGGTCATTGAACTGATGTTGCGCTAAGATGGCCTGGTTGAGCAGGGCTGGGGCGTAGTTCGTCTGGATGGAAAGCGCCGTTTGAAAGTACTGAAATGCCTCCCGGGGGCGGCGGCGGACGGACTGGATCATTCCTAGCCCGTTGAGGGTTTCGACCTGCGCGTTCTTCAGTTCTTTGGCATCGGCCAATTTCTTGGCCTTCTGGTAGCTGGCTTCTGCGGCGTCGTAGAGTTTGGATTTGTATTGGGCCGAAGCGAGTCGGAGCCATGCGTCCAGGTGCTCTGGTTCGTGCGCGGTGAACGTGGTCAATTCGTTGATGGCCCCCGACAGTTGGTTCTGCTCCAGCAGGAGACATCCCCGGTTGTACCTGGCGGCGAAGAGATTGAAGTCCTTGGCGAGAGCCCGCTGATAGGCCAGATCGGCGTCGTTCGGCCTGCCTGCATGGTGGTAGGCCAGACCGAGGTAGTTCCAGGCTTGAGCACACGCGGCGTTGTTCGTGGCAAAGCTGACCACTGCCTTCTTGAGCGGATCGATGGCTTCTGCCGGCTTCCCCTCCTCGATCAGCTTCTGCCCCGTCTGGAGTGCCTTTGTACCTGCCGGGGAACAGCCCGACAGAAACACAAAGAAAGAAAGAATGAGTGCCACAAATGCCGCCGGAAAGAGCCGCACCTCAGGCTCCAACCCCAGCCACGCCTCCCCCATCACGGTTGATTTGCCTGGAGAATTTCCCGGGGCTGAAGCCACGGTCCATTTTTTAGTGGTCAGCATGTCGCACGGTGGTAGCATTCGCCGCTCGACGAGTCAAGAAACGCACTTGCGAGAATGAAAATGTCCATGAGCCAGGATGGTCCCCCCGAAATGCCTCCCATCGCCAAGGTGGCTGAGGCAACGTGGACCCTGTCCCTGGCCCGACGGAGGGCTCTCTTCCCGCTTCTGCTGGTGCATTTTGCCCTCTTTTTTGTTTTTGGCGAGGGACTTACGCCTGTTTGTGCCGGTGCTGAAGCGAACACCAATGAGGTTTCCGGAGGCTCTCCGCCGCCTACCCATGCCCGGATCATCATCGCCCAGAACCCCGATTCCATCACTGCGTACATTCCGCGTTTGGAACCTATCCGCTCCATGGTGGCCAGCGGCCTCACCAACTTGACCGGGCAATCCAACGTGCTCGAGGCTTGGCGTTCCTTGGTCTCTACCCAGGATACGGTCGGAATCAAAGTCCACTCTGGGCCTGGCGGGACCAGTGGGACTCGGTCGGCCGTGGTAGAGGCTGTGATCTTGAACCTTCTGGAGTTGGGGTTAAAACCTGATCAGATCATTGTGTGGGATAAGTACTTAGCCTCTCTGCGAATCGCTGGATATGAGCGGCTGGTGGACCTGTATAAGATCCGTTTGGCGGGGAGCATGGACGCGGGGTTTGATACCAACCAGTTTTATGAGACTCCCCTGTTGGGGAATCTTGTTTATGGGGATCATGACTACGGATCAAAGCTGGAGGGAACAGGCAGGAAATCCTACGTGAGCAAATTGGTCACGAAGGAGATGACCAAGATTATCAGCATCGCTCCTCTCTTGAACCACAACGTGGCGAGCGTGACCGGTCATCTGTTCGGTCTCTCCTTAGGGAGCGTGGACAACACCCTCCGCTTCAGCAATGAACCCGATCGAATGGCCAGTGCGGTGCCCGAAATCTATGCCCTACCCGTTTTGGGGGATCGGGTGGTGCTCTGTATCACCGACGCTCTGGTGGCCCAGTACTACGGTGAAGAGCGCAGCCTCTTGCACTACTCTGGCGTTCTGGGGCAGTTGCGGTTCAGTACGGATCCAGTGGCCTTGGACGTGCTCTCCATCCAGGAATTGGCTCGGCAACGCCAACTGGCCAGGGAGATGGTCATTAAGCCCAACCTCCAAATATACCTGAACGCCTCCATGGTCGAGATCGGAGTCAGCGATCTAACGCGGATCACGGTTGCGACCGTTCCCTAGAGACCTTCAGCCCCTTGGACCACGAGCCATTTGGCTGCCGCCCATCGCATCTGGCTCTCAGACAGATTCTTAGGTAGTTGAGTGATATTAATCCTCTCAAGAAACCTACTTGACATACCCAGCCGCTCTTCTTAGCTTGCCACCTTGTTGAAGTGGACTCGGTTAGCGCCTCATCGAGGATCCTGATTAGGTGGCTCTTTGAGCCCAGGTTTCGCGAGCTGAAGCGCTGACAATTTCGATTAGCCTGCATGAATAAAGGCAAGATTGTTCAGGTCATTGGGCCTGTCGTTGACATCGACTTTCCCACCGCCATTCCCGGCATTTACCATGCCTTGACGGTGGAGTATCCCTTTCAAGGGCAGACGACGAAGCTGACGCTCGAAGTTCAGCAGCATCTGGGTGACAAGTGGGTGCGTGCGGTGGCTATGTCCACCACGGACGGGCTCAAGCGCGGGATGGAAGTCATCGATACGGGGCAACCGATCTCCGTGCCCGTCGGGGAAAAGGTCATGGGCCGTGTCATTGACGTCTGCGGACAGCCGGTGGATGAGCGTGGGCCCATTGAGAGTGAGAATCGCTACCCGATTCATCGCAAGGCACCCGAACTCGTGGATCAATCGACCACTCCCCAATTGTTGACCACGGGAATCAAAGTGATCGATCTCATCTGTCCGTTCCTCAAGGGCGGCAAGGTGGGCGCCTTCGGCGGCGCTGGCGTCGGAAAGACGGTTGTGATCATGGAACTGATCAACAACATTGCCAAGCTGCACGGTGGTGTCTCCGTTTTCGCGGGAGTGGGTGAACGTACCCGCGAAGGAAACGATCTTTACCAGGAAATGTCCGAGGCCGGTGTCATCAATCAGAAAGACCTCTCCAAGTCCAAAATTGCCTTGGTGTACGGCCAGATGAACGAGCCGCCCGGAGCTCGTCTTCGCGTCGGGCTCTCCGGACTCGCCATTACCGAGTACTTCCGCGACGAGTGCAATCAGGACGTGTTGTTGTTCATCGATAACATCTTCCGTTTTTCGCAGGCGGGTTCCGAAGTCTCCGCGCTGCTGGGACGTACTCCCAGCGCGGTAGGTTACCAGCCCACACTTGCATCCGAAATGGGTGACTTGCAGGAGCGAATTACCTCCACCAAGAAGGGTTCGATCACCTCTTTCCAGGCCGTATATGTGCCTGCGGACGACTTGACCGACCCCGCTCCCGCCACGACTTTTGCTCACTTGGACGCAACGATCGTGCTGGAACGTTCCATCGCGGAATTGGGCATTTACCCGGCCGTCGATCCGCTCGCTTCCACCTCCCGCGCGCTTACGCCGGAAATCGTGGGGCAGGAGCATTACGACGTGGCTCGTGGTGTCCAACGCGTGCTGCAGCGCTACAAGGACCTTCAGGATATTATCGCGATTCTCGGTATGGACGAATTGTCGCCCGACGACAAATTGACCGTCTTCCGCGCGCGCAAGATCCAGCGGTTCCTGAGTCAACCTTTCTCCGTCGCTGAAGTCTTCACTGGCCATCCTGGGAAGCAGGTGGTCCTGGCCGATACCGTTCGTTGCTTCAAAGACATCCCGGAACGG
>CAYPNF010000101.1:0-14315 GCA_964411985.1 uncultured Verrucomicrobiota bacterium | reverse complement strand
TCACCATTTCCACGCCTTCCGGCAGAGTCATCGTGCCCGTGACGTCGGTGGTACGGAAGTAAAACTGCGGACGGTAATTGGTGAAGAACGGGGTGTGACGGCCACCCTCTTCCTTCGAAAGAACGTAAACTTCGGCTTTGAAGTGAGTGTGAGGGGTGATCGATCCGGGTTTGGCCAGGACCATGCCACGCTCGACATCTTCCTTCTTCGTACCGCGCAGAAGAACACCCACGTTATCGCCAGCACTCGCCTTGTCCAACAGCTTGCGGAACATCTCGATGTCCGTCGCGACAGTCTTACGGGTCTCTTTGAGCCCGACGATCTCCACATCGGTCATGCGGTTTAGCTCGCCACGCTCCACACGGCCGGTGACGACCGTTCCACGACCTTCAATGTTGAACACGTCTTCCACGCTCATCAAGAACGGTTTATCAACCTCGCGCGTCGGCAGCGGGATGTGAGAATCCACGGCATCCAGCAAGTCTTGGATCCCCTGCTCCCCTTTCGGGTCACCAGCCAAAGCCAGCTTGGAGCTGCCGCGAACGATCGGAGTCGTCTCGCCAGGGAAACCGTACTTGGTGAGGAGGTCGCGCACCTCCATTTCGACGAGATCCAACAATTCCGGGTCGTCGACCAAGTCAACCTTGTTCAGAAACACTACCATGGCAGGAACGCCCACCTGGCGCGCGAGGAGAATGTGCTCGCGAGTCTGAGGCATCGGGCCTTCGGAAGAGTCAACCACAAGAATTGCACCGTCCATCTTGGCGGCACCCGTGATCATGTTCTTGATGTAGTCGGCATGCCCCGGGCAATCCACATGGGCGTAGTGACGCTGATTGCTCTGATACTCCACGTGCGAAATCGCAATGGTAACGGTCTTGGTTTCGTCACGCACGGTACCACCCTTGGTGATGTCGGCGTAGGAGATCTTGTTAGCAAGTCCCTTACGGGCCTGGACCTCAACGATAGCAGCGGTCAACGTGGACTTGCCATGATCGATGTGGCCAATCGTGCCAATGTTTACGTGCGGTTTCGTACGTTGAAATGATTCTTTAGCCATTGCAGTTCCTGCTGTTACGGTTGTTGTTTACAATTTCTAAATTACTCTGGAGCCCATGACCAGGGTTGAACTGGTGACCTCGTCCTTACCAAGGACGCGCTCTGCCAACTGAGCTACATGGGCTTACCCAGAAAAGCTGCCCGGTGCTATAGCCCGGAGACGACAAAAAAACCCATACCCCTGGGCCCTTTTAACACTTACCCACAGGGGGCTATTGGCTTTTCAGGTATCGTTATTCTCTAACGAGAGGGGGAATATAAGGAAACGCTACATGAAGTGTCAAACTGAATTTGAGCAAAATTCTTGCCTCTCCCCACTCGTCGAAGCTAGACTCGAACGAATGGAGTCCAAGGAGGCACTGATCGCTCTCAATATGCTGGATCATATTGGTCCCGTTAGACTTAAATCCTTGCTTGGGGTTTTCGGCAGCCCCGAGGCTATCCTCTCTGCATCCATCGACCAACTCATTCGTGTCCAAGGTATTGGACGGGAAGCCGCCCAGGCTATCCACGAGTGGGAAACCCGGGTTGACCTTTCCGGTGAACTGCGTCGGATCCAAGAAAGTGGATGCACGGTTCTCGATGGAAAAGACCCCCTGTACCCTCCTCTACTTCATCAGATCTATGACCCTCCTATCGTGTTGTACGCCAAGGGTTCACTCTTGGAAAAGGACCGCAATGCGGTCGCCATAGTGGGTTCAAGGCGCACCACACCCTATGGACAGGAGTCCGCCCGGCGACTCGCGTACCAACTTGCCTACGTCGGGGTTACGGTGGTCAGCGGTGGCGCGAGAGGAGTGGACACCGCCGCACACCAAGGGGCGCTCAGCGCCAAGGGGCGGACCATTGCTGTTCTGGGAACCGGGATTGAGATGCTTGACACTATTCAACCAACAATATAGAATGTCTTCGTATGAAGGCATTTAGTTACCAGCGATTCAGTTCAGAAAAACAGAAGCAGGGAGATTCAATCACTCGTCAATCCGAGGCAGTAAAGGAGTGGCTCAAGAGAAATCCCACTTACATCCTGGACGAGTCCATTACCTTCAAAGACGAGGCAAGGTCAGCCTTTAAGGGTGAACATTTGTCTGAGGGTGGAAAACTCGGACTGTTCCTCAGGATGGTTGACGACGGGAAGATTCCCAAGGATTCAGCCCTCATCGTCGAAAGCTTTGACCGTCTCTCTCGGCTTCCCATCACAGAGGCCAACGAACTCTTCTCTGGTATCATCCGGCGAGGAATCACCGTTGTATTCACGAATCCGGAAAGGGTTCTGAACAAAGAGCTGATTGATTCAAATCCGTTTTCTTTGATTGAGCTTCTTATCGTTGGGATCCGGTCTAACGAGGAAAGCCAGACCAAGAGCCGACGCGTCAAAGCGGCAGTTGAACGGAGGAAAGAGCAGACCAAGGGTGGTAAAAAGTTAAAGTCGCTCTGCCCCCCTTGGCTAGAGTGTCAGAGAGGGGAATACCGACCCATTGAAGAAAGGGTGAACGTAGTTTCCAGAATCTTTGAGCTCTATCTGCAGGGGTTTGGTTGCTACGTGATCGCCAGAAAGCTGAATGCCGAGAGAGTCCCTACATTTGGCAGGGGAAACACCAAGTCAACCAAGGGACTATCTGCCCATTGGTACGTTCAGATCATCAAACGCCTCTTGAGCGACAAACGGCTCATGGGCCACTGCTCGTTCAATGACTGCTCGGATTACTACCCGAAAGTCATCAATGAGGAGCTTTTCTACAGAGCCCAATCAAGGCAGAGGCGACCCACCCTGCCAGGACGGAAAAACAAGGCGCCATTGAACCTATTTCGTGGGCTGACGCGCTGTGGCATCTGTGGAGGGGCAGTAACAAGGGCTGACAAGGAGAGGTTCGGATACCTTCACCAATACTTCTGTTGCGAGAACGGAAGGACTGGAAAAGGTTGCAGGTACATCACATTTAAGAACCAGTGGCTGGAGTGCACCTTCTTTGAGCTGATTGATTCCAATTCATTCTACGCCTCCCAGGTCGACCGTGTGGAGGCCAAGGAGCAGGACAACATTCTTGGTCAGTTGGCGGCGGCAGAAAAACAGAAAGCCAAGTACTTCAAACTGATTGAGGATGACGACAATCCAAGTAAGCTCCTCGTTGAGAGGCTTAAGCAAGCCGAGTTTCTTGTTGAAAGCCTTCAAGCCAAAGTTGATGTGGCAAAGGGGATGGATTTGGACCGACTGGAAGAATCTAACGAGTTCTTCGAACTGAAGAATAACCTCGGCGAATGGCTACAGAATGACGCGAGGAGGGTGAAGATTGCGGACTACATACGGTCTAGCGTCGATCGTATCGTCATCCGGTTCAACGAATCGGTCTTTCCAGCCTATACGGTTTACTTCAAGTCTGGGAACATCTTCACGGTAACTATCATTCCCCACGGCGAGCGGGGAAGGTGTGAAGATTGGGAATTTCAAACGAGGGAAGGACAGGAAATCGGATTCAAAGAAGATGAAATGATCTACAGTATGGACAGTTCGGTTTCCCTCGAAAGTGAGGAGCCAGAAACCTGAGCGGCCATCCTGTTCTGGAAATCTCCACCGCCACCCTCTGCCCCCTCCGCGCGCGCCATTTCGCTACCATTTCACGCTTGGGGTCGAAGGCCTATCCGACCAACTGGACGAGGGTCCGATGTCCGCCGCGAAGTGCCGAGATGGAGCCTTTCCCAACTACGGTGTGGTGACATGCCGGGGTTTATTCGACACATGCGCACCTTACACGGCCGAAAGCAATCCCAGCCAAAATGCCTAAACGGCGAGCGGAAGGAGGACCAAATCAGTCTGTAAGATTTCTCCAATTCTTCCGTATTAGTATAGTAGAATGCACTTCACATTTGGGGAATTACGGGGACTGACGAGGGAATGGAAACGGCTGGAGGCCTTGACCGATACCGAACTGGCCAAGGAGTTGGATGAAAGGGTCCTGCCCCGAACATGGGCGGACCCTGAGCTGTCTATGTTGGTGTTCGTGTTGGCCCAAAGGCTCCGTCAGGCGCGACGCTCTAGAAGTCTTCCATAGAGCTTCTTCACTTCGGATGGGGCCAAGCTTCCCACATTTTTCAAGCGCCCCCGGGCAATACATGAAGGCGTCCATCCGTATGCCGAAAGGCCGAGGAAAAACGAACCGCATGGATGCCCAGCCCGATCCCCGGGGTCGCCCTCATCTCCCACCGACCTCACGCCGCACGCCCACCTTCTCCCCGCCTTCCTCCGCCAGAGCGGACACAGCGTTTACGTCATTGATCCACTTCCGGGCCTTTGGGGCCTTGTACCCAAACATGATTAGGTCATGGACCGATTCAGGCTTGTCAGTTTCAGCCCAGGTCCTCGCAGAATAGTGGATTGCTCCCATCAGTGGTTCCTCGTCATCACGCACCCCTTTTTTTCATTGGCCTTTGGCAATCGGAGGACCTTTCCATTCCGGTAATGCGATATCCTCCATGTTGATCGCTGACGACTGCCAGTTTATGTGCACGACGACCTTACTTGGCTCTTGCGCTGAGTGTGTTACCGCCCAGTCACAATCACTGGCGGTCATCGCAGGCCCAAAGCGAACCACCAAGACCACTTCCGGACACTTCGCCAACCCCGCCAAGAACCGATTCAGAGCCGGCGTGTTGCCGCCGTACTCCAGGGTCGTGGACCAATTAATGAAGCGCCCACCGAGGAACTTGCAATCGGTCGGCTGAAGCGATGCCAGGAGGTTTGTCCGGGAAATCTCCGAAAAACCCGTAGGGAATGCAAGGTCGGGAGTCTTGAGTTCCCCCGCAAGCGCGAACGCCCTGATGGGCAGGCCGAATGTCAACAGGACAAGAGCAATGCAGAATGTCTTTTTCATATGGCGAAATTCCGGCGAACCGGTTCACTGATTAGGACACAGAACTTGGAAAATCCTTAGCCGATTTCTTGTGTGCCGAAGTCCTGGTGAGCAGAGCCGGGTCCATTGTTGTGAGCGCCAGCTGTCCAAACAGAAGAACCAGCATTGACCGCTGGCCCTCTGTTCCCGACTACGATATCGATTGCTATCGCGGCTGATACTGCTCCCACCTTCTGATATGGGCCCATGCCGCCGCCGGGTCTTTGAGCTTGGTTTCGGCGTAGCGCTTGTGACCCAGTAAGAAGAGGCCAGCCAGCCCCTTTGCTCCCCTCTCCTCCCTCGGACATTCGCGTCGGCGCAACGCCCTGCCCTAAACGATGGCCCCGAGGTCGCAAGGATGTAGCACACCCCGGGATGGGACACGCCGAGCTTCATCCTCAAACAACGATCGAGCTCTCTTTGGCCTGCAGGAAGTAAAGGGTAGCCTGTCGAGCCAAGGCACCATATTGCTCACTTCCGTAGCCGAGCACTTTGAATCCGAGTTTCTCTTGGTGCAACTTCATGGCTTGGGAGAGGCCGGGTCCAGGATTCTCAACCGTGCCAACAAACCTAATCAAATCGAGTTCTTGCCCCCACCACCCCACAACCCCAGCTTGGACCCTTGCCTGGATATCGACCGTATCCTTCTCTGCGGCTGGCGATCCAAGTTTCGGCCAGATATCGACGATCAAAGTATCAACGCGCTCTCCGATCACGACCTCCCGAGCATCGCCAATGATAACTTTCAACCGCTCTCCAGCTCTGAACCACTCGGCTCCTTCCTCCAGCAGACTGACAACGTCGGGATCTTTTTCCACCACGGTTACCTTCCTGACCGCACGGTTATGCGCCAACAGGAAGTGGACCACGACTCCCATTCCCAACCCAGCAACCACGACATGCCCCTCCGGCATACGGCCATGAGCGGCGAGTGACTCCAACTCCATCGGGGTTAACGACATCCAAATGTCAGCGCCGTGCCTAAGGACCCACGTGCGTGCCAGCGTGGGCACACCATTCCTAAAATAGGCCAGAACCTTTCGCGGCGTATGTCTTTCCTCGGCCAGAGTCCAATCACCCCTCTTTACACTCCGGTAAGGCGGAATCGGTAGCGACTTGAATTCTTTTGGGATAAACATGCTGTTTCGATTCCGGATTGCATCAATCCTACACCCGACCTCGACGACACTAGCGCCATCGACCTTCTCGCGGAGCCAATGCCTGGCCAAGCGGAAGCAAGATCTCTCATATCGGGCCTTGAATTCAATCTCTGTTTCTTGCGGATTGTCCTCTTCAGAACGACTCGGTGACTTAATCATCGTTGTGGCAGGAAGCCCCGGCCACTTTCACCTCGCCTCACCGGGCGCTGAGCCAGGGGTCTGACTGTTTTTCCACAGGTTCCGCCAGCGGCATTCGGTTGTCAGGCAGAACAGCGCCAGGCTTCCGGGCCACTCGGAGCTAACCCGAAAAGAATGTTCGACACATGCGGTATGCTGAAGAGTCGTGGCGAGGAAGAACGCCCTGCCGTAGACAGTGACCGCCATCCAGGCGAAAACGTGCATCGCCCGGGATAGTTTGCAGTGGGAGGTGGATCATGTTGTGCTGTCTGGGGTATGGCGGAGCACGAATGGGAACCGGTGACAAAAGGAAGGCTAGCCGGGTTTGCGGCCGGGTTTGGCCTCTTGTTGTTCGTATTGTTTCGCTCGGAGCCGGGATTTGTCCCGGTCCTGGACCATGCCAACCTCCTCTTTCACGAGGCGGGGCACCCCGTGATTGGCTTGTTCAGCACCCGACTCGGACCGTACGGGGGAACGATGGGCCAATTGGTCTTCCCCGTCGTCTTGCTTATAACCTCCTGGCGGCGGGGGCAGGCGTTGGGGGTGGCGGCCTCGGGTATCTGGTTTTGCGAGAACTGGCTCAACATCGCGCGTTACGTGGCAGACGCAAGAAGCATGGAATTGCCGTTGGTGGGCGGGGGCGACCATGATTGGAACACCATCCTCGGGGGGTGGGGCTTGCTCACGTATGACACTCGGATTGCTCAGGGGCTCAGGATCCTCGCCTGGCTGGGGATGGCCGCCAGTTGTGCCTGGCTGAGCTGGCGGGCCTGGCAGGACCGACATCGGCGGGAAACCCTTGATTGTTTGCCGCCAACCCTGTGACGACCAACCCATCTCATCAATGGGAGAGCTCTATAGATCCATCTTGCCACCGCCTCGCCCGTCGGGTTGAAAGCCCATCCGACCGACCGGACGATGGTCCGATGTCCGCGAAGTACCGAGGCGTGTTTCCTAGCGCTTCCTCGCCACCGAAACCTGGTGGTCAAAGCCTTGAATCAATGTTTGACACATGCGGTACCCCTGCTCCTGAAGGTCGAGACCGAAAGGGAGAGCATTACGCCTGCCTGAAGAACGTACTCCGCCGGCTTTGACTGCCTCACCGCCGTGATAGCGTCGAGGACGCAGAGCAACACCCCAAACACCGAAGTGAGTCTGAACGATCTGGACCGTGGTCTGGGCGCACCTGATCCTTGGGCGTTGATGCTTGCCAACGCGCTAGTTTCATAGAAGCTCCGACTGTGTCCAGACGACAGGGTCTGGGCATCAACTATGAATAAAGACCACGACTTCAGGTGGCGAAACGACGACGCGGCCAAGGTTTCCGAAGAGTGCGGTCCGCAGGGTTCTGAGGTGAGGCCGGACCCGGCAATCGGGCAACGGGAAACGGAGTCGGAGGCAGGTGCTCCCGCCGCCGTGGTTGAGAAAAAGGGTGGCCTGATAACGCTGAAATGCAGAACCCCAGGCGAGGCTTTCCTAGTCATTCAAGAGCTTGAGAAGGAGGATATTCTCGCCGTCCTGCCGAATGAAGAAGACCTGCTGGAGGAATGCGCAAGGAAGGGCTACGTGGAGATTCAAATCTCAGCCAAAGCCTACGAGCCCGCCCGCGATCTGCGGTCTGTCGTGGAATTTCGGCACCACGTGCCCCGTGCGGAAGAACCCCTCCCCCATCGGGGGAAGATGCTCGCGAGCGCGCTGGGCGTGCTTTTCGTCCCGGGCCTGCTCATCTATACTTGGTTGAGGTCCAACTACCTGGCAAACGGGTATGACAGGATGGCCAGAGAATGCCGGATCTGGTTCTACGGGGGAGTGCTCGCTTGGTTGGTCGTCTTCGTGCTATTCTGTTGCTTTCTCACTTGAGTCACGGTCGAAGGACGAAACAGAAGCCCCGGACCCCAAACCCGCCCTCTCCCCTCTTTCGTCTCGGGCCTCCTGCCCTTCGCCTTCTAATCAGGCTTCTCGCTGTGGCCGAGTAGGAGTTGCCCCATAAAAACGGCCACGCTTTCGACGTCCGTGTTGTAACCACTGGTTATGAGGACTCGCATGTCGGGCTCATCGGTCAGCACTCTTTCCGCCAACTGGAAGCCAGAGAATGAAATCGGGCATGGCACGTATCGAAGGAGGCGGGCATAGACTCCGCGCGGGAGTGTCAGAAAAAGGCCAATTGGAAGGAGTTCCTGCGCGCCCATGGGATATGTTGGCTTCAGCAGACTTAACTTGGAAGCGTTGATCTTCTCCGATTCGCAAACCAAGGGATGGTCCGCTCAGCGCTTGGCAACAGGTTGGGTATGCAATTTCAAGAAATCAGCTAACCGGTCAACCATTAAGGCGTTTGTAGCGTTCTTCAAGCCGCCATTGAACCAATCAAAACCATGCACACCGTTCGTAGCGGTAAGCAGTTCACAAGTTACACCGTGTCGCTTCAGTGTTTCATACATATTCACGGATTCTTTGTACGGAACCCCCTCATCCCGATCGCCGTGCAACAAAATCGTTGGCGGATAATCCTTTGCAACATTCTTTATCGGACAAAGAGGCGCAAACAGCTCGGGTTCCGTCCGTGAATTATGGCCTGTCACCTCTTTAATCCAGATCCCCTGCTGTGCGCAATACCTGCTAAATGCGTCACGTGCGCTGTCCTCATACGAGGTCCCGGTTGGCACACCTTTGTTGATGGCTTGGTACGCCTGTTCCTTGGAGATTACCGGAGAGTTGGTAGTTGTGTTCGGGCCTGAACGGTTACACCAGTCGCCCGTGAGATCACCGAATCCGTAAAAGGACCCCACCGCCTTAGGATGTGGTTTGAATCGGTGCCCCGCCGCCAAAGCCAAATAGCCACCCGCCGATTCACCCAGCACTGCGATACGGTCCGGATCGATTTTACAAAGTCGTGAGCCCTCATTTCGCATCCACCGATAGGCATCGGTGAGGTCTTCGATAATGCCGTCAAGTTTAGTTTCCGGCGCCAATCGGTAATCGACAGAGATCACTACGAACCCGGAGCTAAGAAACTTCTCTACATACCCCGAGACTATGTCCATTCGACCACCAAGAATGAAGGCTCCGCCATGGATGTAAAACAATGCTGGACGTTCGTCTTCTTGTCCTGGGGTACGAAACGCTGTCAGGCGGATTTGGGTATCACCAACAGTTTTGTAGGTAAAGGTTTCCCAGGTGTAACTTCTCTTGCGAGTTGCCCAAGCCGGATTGGCCATCTCGGTGTTGAGCGAGCTATAGCCAGGATCCTCCCCGGACGCGCTGGCCGTTAGGAGGCCGGCCAAGATCAGTGCCATAAGCGCGCGGGGCTTCGAACGGCAATTTGAGAAAAGTGGAGACCTTTCCCGTAGGGGCAAAGATGCTGAAGCAAATGCGTGCGGGACATTGTACGGGAAGCGCTTGCCATCGAATGACATAGAAGCATCATGTTCGACCACTTCTGCCTGCGCAAGGGTTCTTTAGCCCGGACTGCAACTGGGGGATGGTTCACCCGGGCGCTGAGCCGGGGTCTGACTGTTTTCCCACAGGTTCCGCCAGCGGCAGTCAGTTGCCAGCCAACACCAGGTCGAACGCTCTCGTCCCGGAACCCTCGTGAATTAATGTTCGACACATACGGTATGTTGAAAGTGCGAGGAAAGAAAGAACCCATGGAATGCTCCACCCAGCCCGATCTCCGAGGGCGCCCTCGCCTTGCACCTGCGCCGCCCCTCAATCGCAGGATAGCCCCGTACCCCCACCTTCACCCCGTCGTCCTCCATCAAGGCTCTTCCAACCTCGCCCTCTTACCGCCGCCGTCCCGTTGGGATGCCCCTCGGCTCCTTTCCATCGCCGCCATTCCTTCCCATGATTCCCGGCCACCACCTTACCTTGGCGGCGATCTCGTATTCCCCTATTGCCTTCCATCGCCCTCCCTTGGACCGTACTCCGGCTCGCTCCGCGCAGGGCCCTGCGCCAGCTCAAAGCTGGCACTGCCCTGCTCTGCTCCGCTTCGCCTCACTCCTGGTCCATCCGGGCTACCGTTGTGGCGCTCTTTCCGGATCGTTGTTTCTCAGTCCTGTGGTGAAGAAACAAACGCCCCGGAAAGGGGCACAACCTAGAAAGGCAAAACAAGATGAATACCACGACAACTCCCACCTCAGCGAAGGTCCCACCTGCCCATCAGATTCTGATCGGATCGATCAAGGCGGCAATCTGGAAGAATACCACCGAGAAGGGCGACCAGTTTAACGTGACGGTCAGCCGGCTCTACAAAGATGGCGAGACTTGGAAGTCCACCAGCTCCTTCGGCAAGGACGACCTGCTGGCCCTGGCAAAGGTGGCCGACCGGGCCCACGACTGGGTCTGCGAGCAGAAGTAGGCAGGGCGCCTGGGGAGGGGCCGGGGAGACCTGGCTCCTTTCCTTCGGTAAACTCGCATGCAGGGGAGCCGTCCACGAGCCTCGCCAGTTCGGCGCTGAGCCGGGGTCTGACAGTTTTCCAACAGGTTCCGCCAGCGGTATTCGGTTGCCAGGCAGAACACTGCCAGGCTTCCGGGCCACCCCGGAACGAACCTGAAAAGAATGTTCGACACATGCGGTATGTTGAATACACCGCCGACCGTCAGATGCGCCCTTTTTCTTACGCGGGATGATCTCACTGCTTGTCCGAGGTGCCCCGACTGACTAGACTCGCCAGCGCATGAAACGAATCTCCCTTCCTATCACCCTCGCAATCCTCTGCCTGTGGTTCCCCGTGGTCATAGGGCACGTTCACGCGGCCGAGAAATGGTCTTCCGATGATCTCCTGGACTACGAGAGGATCGTAGCCTTCGAGGCCTGCCCAACCGATGCTCGCATTGTTGTATGGGAGGAGTCGGTGCCCGACAAGGACAAGAACGAGTACGTGTCTCATCTGTTTTGGAAAGGGCCCGAAACCGGCACGACCGCCATTCAACTCACGCGGGGCAAAGCGAGTTGCACGAGCCCTAGGTTTTCGCCTGACGGAAAGCGGGTTGCCTTCTTAAGCGCGCGGCCCCTGCCAAAGAGCAAAGACAAGCCGGAAGAAGGCGACGCCGAGAACCCCAAAAAACAAATCTGGGTGTTGGAAAAGGGAGAGCCGTACCCGCTCACCGAATTGGATCGCCCGGTCAAGGGTTTTGGCTGGCGGGACACGAACCTCATTGTGTTCATCGCCCAGGAATCGCCGGCGGAGCGTGAACGCGGGTTCAAGCAAAAGAAGGACACGTCAGCCGTGGTAGAGGACGAGGCGAACGAACCAGCGGTCCGTCTATTCGAGGTTGAACTCAAGTCACGAAAGATCACCCGCATCAGTACAAACGCCGACTGGATCAGCGCGCTGTTTGTGTCCCCGGACGGTAGCCACGCTGTCACCCTCCATAGCCAGAGCCTGCGTTTCGAGTACGACAACGCGATACGACCTCAGTATTTCCTCACGGACCTCCGAAACGGGGAACGGAAGAGGATCTTCGCCGACAGGCGCTTCAATTTGCTCACCATCGAGTGGTCGCCGGACAGTGAAGGCTTCTTCGTCGCCAATGCGTTCACTACGCATCCCAAATACCTCCTGGCCACCGTGACCGAGTTATGGCGTTTCGACCTCCAAACCCGGGCCGAAACCCAAGTACCGCTCGACTGGCCACGTGGACTCGCCACGGACGTTACGCGGTACACCGGCGGGGGATATTTGAGCGCCACACCGGATGGTTGCCTGGCCCTCCTGGCCGATGGCGCGCGCGTGAAGCCGGCTCGGTTCACCCGCGTCGGCGGGCAGTGGGCGCGGGCATGGCTCGAAGGCGCGTTCGTGACCAATCTGTTCGCGGTCAAAGTCAGCGCGCAGGCAGGCACTAATCACCTGCACTTCGTCCACACCACGGCGAGTACTCCGCCGCAATTGTTCGCGGGGAGGCTCAATGGCGCGAGGGTCGTAGACGCGGCGGCGATGAGCGAAATGAACAGCGCCTGGAAGGACAAACCCAAAGCGCACGTCGAAATCGTCCGCTGGAGAGGCGCCCGCGGCGAGGAGGTGGAAGGTCTTCTGCATTATCCGCACGATTACCAGCCCGGGCAACGCCGCCCGCTGGTGTTGATGACCCACGGTGGTCCCTTCGGTGCCGATCTGGATGGTTGGAACGAGCGCTGGGGTTACCCGATCCAGCTTCACTGCCAGCGCGGCGCGTTTGTGTTGTGTGCGAATTATCACGGCAGTTCCAGCTACGGCCTCGAGTTCGCAACTGCACTCGTTGGGGGCGACAGCTATTACCGACTGCCAGTGGCAGATCTCGAGCTCGGGGTGGAAGCTCTGATTGACCGTGGGTTGGTGGATCCGGACAAAATCGGCACCCTCGGTTGGTCCAACGGCGCCATCCTCACGCTCGCCCTGCTGACACACAATCCCGCTCGTTATAAGGCCGCCGGTTCCGGGGCTGGAGGTTTTGAATGGGTGGCCGACACTTCGATCACGTCGTTCGGTCAGTCGTTCAACGATTTCTACTTCGGCGCGTTACCGTGGCAGGATCCAGCGGTCTATATGACTAACGCGCCCTACTACCAGGCCGATCGGATCCGTACGCCACTGATCATCTTTCACGGCGACGCCGACAGGTCGGTGCCGATTCATCATGGTTGGATGCAGTTTCGCGCCCTGCAACAACGAACCAAGACGCCGGTGCGCTTTGTCACTTTCCCAGGTGAAGATCATGGTCTCAAAAAGCTCTCCCACATGAAGCGCAAGGTGGACGAGGAACTCGCCTGGTTCGACCGCTACCTTTACATGACGGCGAAGGAGCCCGAATCCTGGCTCAAAGAAGGTTCACCGCTGGCGGCACTCGTCGGGCGCGCGAAGGCGAAGAATGACAACAGCCGCCTCGGGGTCGTGCTCAACGACAAGCTTGTTCCGGAGGTGGTTGAGTTTAAGGGCATCAAGGTTGGCCGCTTCGAAGTCACGCGTGCGCAGTATGCACAGTTTGACGCGGGTTATGCCGTCCCTGCCGCCCGCGAGAATTTTCCGGCCAGCGGCATCACGTTCGCGCAGGCCAGCAATTACTGTAGTTGGCTGAGCCAGCTGACGGGAATGCGGTGGCGGTTGCCGAACGGGAGGGAAGCCGAGAAGCTCTACGAGATTGGCGAGACCGAGGAGAACGTGTTGGATCACTGGGCGGGCTACGCGCCGAACCCGGAAGATGCGACAAGGCTACGCGCGAGTGTCGCTGGCTCGGGGATCGGGGCCTTGCTGGAGCCTGTTGGGAGGTTTCCAGGGGTGGGGGAAGACCCCGTGTTCGACCTGGGAGGAAACGTTGCAGAATGGACTCTGGACGCCGAGGGTAAACCGGCTCTCAGCGGCGGCAGTGCAAACCAGCCCAAGGAACCGCGCATACGGCAGGCCCAACCCGACCCGGCGTACACCGGGCTCCGCGTCGTGCGGGAGTGATGTCGGCGCACCATTCAGGACCATGACTGGACAGTGGCCAGATGGCCAGGGCCGCCTTAGCCAGCACAGAGCCGGCCAAAACCAGCCCCGATTCTCGTCCACGACCTCCTCCCCGCGACTGAACCTAACTCACCTCAGTGATCGGGCTCTTGATTCCTGGGAATCGGATTGACCCAAACAGAGTTCAGACCGAGAGCAACAGCCTGGCTCCAAAACGACCGCTCCTGACGCCGCCAAGGCCTGGTTAAGGTTAAGCGTTGCCGCCACGCGATACCAGGATTCATCGTCCGGCCCGGTCCATCCGTCTCCCAGGTGCACTCCCACGGCGACCACCGGGCTGGTCGTATTGCGGTCGGTCAACAGATCACCCCACGTCCCAGGGATTTGGACACGGCCCCCGTAGTGAGCTGTGCGGCTCGTCGCGGCCCACAAGCGTCTCAGCTGTCATTCGTGCCGCCCGCGCTTCCAAGCACCGAGGCACCTACGCTCTTCTTGTGGAAAGCACCGGGAATTGCATCGGCGAGAAACAGCTTTCAAGGAGGGGAAGCGAATGCGTAGACCGAGGTCTCCGTGCCGATGTCGAACCGTTCGCGCGGAGCTACGGGGCACGG
>CAYPNF010000100.1:0-15484 GCA_964411985.1 uncultured Verrucomicrobiota bacterium | reverse complement strand
CTAACCTTTCCGTGAGCGGCACGTCGGGCTCTTCCGATGCCCTGTCAGGTGGTCGACGCTCTGGAGAAATCTGGGTACCGTTCAGGTTCTCGCTGTCCGATGGAGACACCATGGTTGGATCCTCGTCGTTAGCTGTTGTGATCATATTAGTTGCGTTTGAATGGGCACGGCCTTTGACCTTTAAGTCGTCCAGCGCTCTGGTCTCGACTTATTGGTCGTTGATTCTGTTGTCTTTGACACCGCTCTCCAACCGACTGGGCACAATTGGGCCTTCTATTACTTCTATACGGAACCCGGCTGCAGTTGTTACCGGTGGTTGTATCGTTTGGATGAATTCCACGATGGCCAGGCGGTGGGTCGGAAGTTCAAGACTCATATCTCCTGGCCCCTCGGCCTCGCCATGACTGTGGCTCTGTGTCTTAAGTGCATAATGGGTGCTTACATTAGCGATATACGGAATCCGTTTCGGGTTGTTTCATGCCTGATGCACATTTGATGGTTCCACCTACGTACCACCGGAAATCCGACCCGAGGTTAACAACGAAATTGGAAAATCTTTCCGCGGCGGCGCAATTGGCTGCGGAATAATGGTCGCCAGCAGAAGTTCCCTCCAAACTGCAGCACTGCCCTCCGTCAAGCATCCCCTGAACACCAGTCGCCGCACAGGTCCAGCCCCTGAATGGGCGTTTGTACGTCACTCCCGCTTTGGTCTAATACCGACAGCCGTGAGATCTGATGAAGATCTTCTGAGGTGGTAGACCGGTGGCGGATGCGCGAAAGGACGGTGCACAAGTTTTGTGTCACCCAACGGCCGTCCAGGGGCAATAAAGTATTAGTAGCGAATGCTTTTTACCCTAACGCGCGGAGAAAAATAGACCCGATCCACCAGGAAATGCCATGGAATCTCAGAACCCCCCGATAGATAAGCCCCCCCAACGGCGCTCGGCGCTCTGGAAACTGGGCGTCTTCGGCGTGATCCTGATCCTCGGCTACAACGGGATCCGTTTGGTCAACGCAACTCGACGCTATCAGGCACGAGCGGCCTACCTCTCCTGTAGCTTTAACCTGAGGCAGATCAGCCTTGCCGCCCGGGTCTATGCTGAAGACCACGGGAATCGATTTCCACCCGACTTCGCGGCAATGCAGAAGCAACTGGGCACTTTGCGCACCTTGGCTTGCTCAGTCGATCGGGCCAATCCGATTCACAAAGCAACCAACTGGAATCAGGTGAAGCAGTCGGAGAGCAGTTACGAGTACATGGCGGCCGATTTCTCCTTGGATTCGAGAGTCCAGTGGTGCGTGAAGTGCAAGCTTCATGGCTGGATGTGCGACACTGATGCCCACCTCTTTGGCCCGGATCCATTGTGAGGTGGCGTCTCCTCCACAGGTCTAGATTGGGACGATCTGGGATGTCGGGCACCTGGATATCGGCCTGGAGGGAAGGACCACAGGAAGGGCTCGAATGAACCGCAGCGATGAGCAACGTGGTAGTTATGGATTGGGCTTTCGAGCGTGGTTTGAAACCGTGAGACCGCAGTCCAACTTGCGACTATGAGAATGTTACTTCTGTTTTGCAGGAAGCAAGCTAATAGGCGGCTTCCGTTTGAGTCCGTTGCGTTGATGACCGCGATGCTCGCCCTAACCGAGCCCGTTTACGGTAGGGATTTCGGTGACGGTAGGCATGGCACCTATGTGTTAACAACCAACGCCACTGTTGAGCAGCTCTATGCAAGCCTGCGGCTACCTTCCGACCCCGTCCGATACGATCCGTTCAATTCGAATGCTATTCCCAATCTCCAATCGCTCCTGGTTACCAACGTTGCAGCGATGTCAGCAGAAGCGTGGGACGGCAGCAAGGCGGCAGAATCGTGCTCAAGGTGCACGCCGCCAGCGTGGAAATGGCGATAGCCTCTCCCAATTCGTGAACACTACCTACTCTATGAAGACATATCTCAGTTCTGGAAAACTCATCCTCCTCGCTGGCCTTTTAGCTATCTCCTATCCGCTGAGGGCCATGCCCGGTTCTGAACCTGGCTCTATCGATTCGAGCTTCGTTAATACGAACGTCTTCGATGGAAGGATTACGTCCGTTACTGCTCTCCCAGATGGACACATCTTAGTGCTTGGAGACTTCAAAACGGTCAATGGTGTAGCAACCATGGGGTTGGCTCGCCTGGATGCTGACGGTGCGATCGATCCGCAGTTTTCTGGGCTAGGACTCGACAAAGCCCCAGTCTGTTTGACGGTACTACCGCAGGGAAAGATGGTCTTGGGCGGGCCATTTACTTCCTACTTCGGCGTGCCTCGAAAGGGGTTGGCCCAGCTTTACGCCGATGGTTCGTTAGATCCTTCCTTTGAGCCTGCGGATGGTACACCTGGCCCTGTTACCTACCTGGAGGCGAGTCCAAGTGCGGACCGCTTTCTGGTTGGGGGCAACTCCCTGGATGATCCGTCTTATGGTCCACTGAATCCGTGGGTTGGGCAACTTCAACAAAATGGTGGGTTTTCCTTGCTGCCTTCGAATATGCCAGTTCCCGCGCGCGTTCTTTGGCAGGCAGATGGCACAATGTTATCCATGCGCTGGATCCCTCTGGATGACGTTACGGATGGTTACTATTCACTTTTCCGTGGGCTTTTGGAGCGCTGGATCTGCAATGTTGCGGGAGACCTTGTCTTTGTTCAGCCCGATGGAAACATTCTAGTTTCTGTGAGCCCGCCGAATTCTGACGCCCCACAGCTTCGTCGGTACTTTCCGGACGGTAGCCGGGATATGAGCTTCAGGTCAGATGTCCTCCCCTTCAACTGCATTGGCAGCGTTGTGGTTCTCTCGTCCAGCAACGTAGTTGTTGCCAGTAACTGTGACTATTCCGGTGACGTTGTGCGGTTGACGAGTGAGGGGGTGTATGATCCCACCTTCACCTTTGTTCCTCCTCGAGAAGGTATTGCGGGGCCTTTGGCGAGCGAAGCAGGTGGTAAAGTTCTGGTTGCGTGGGCCTATTCTACCAATGGCTCCTATCGTTCTCTCCTCTTGAGGGTCCATTCAGAAGACCCTATCCCAGGTTCCGGGCATCTGAACTTCGCCTATTCCACATTCGCCGTGAATGAAGGCGTCGGATCAGCTTATCTGACGATCACCAGACAGCATGGAGTGGAGGGTGAGGTTACCGCTGAGTGTGTTGCAGTCGGTGGTTCAGCCAAAGAGCATGTGGACTATGTGCTTCCGTCAACACAAGTGAGACTGGGTGCCGGGGAACGCTACAGGACCGTGTTGGTGCAGATACTGGACGATCGCGCAGCTCTGGGAGACAAGACCATCGAGTTCGAGTTGCGTTCGCCGACGGGTGGCGCGGTGCTCGGTAGCCGCGTCAAGACTACTTTACAGATCGACGATAGCGTCTCGGTGATGAGCTTTGGGTCTAGCCGATGGGTGCTTGATGAAGGTGATCCCGATGCACGGGTTTCGATCGTCCGTGTCGGCCGTACCAATGAGGCCGTCACTGTCCAACTTGCGGTCGGCTCCGGCACGGCGGTGTTGGGACAGGACTTTAGGGCGGCGCAAGGTCTTGTTTCCTTTGCTCCAGGCGAGATGGTCCGGAATGTGGAATGTCCTACTGCAGACGATGAGGAGCTATCTGGTACCAAGAGGAATAGCTTGGGCCTGTCGAACCCAACGGGAGTAGGGATAGTCGGAAATGTTGCTACCTCAGAGCTAGAGATCCTGGATAACGATGGAGTGGGTTGGGTGGATTCAAAGTACTCCATGCCTGTGGCCACCAATGCAACCGTCGCCGCATTAGCAGCGCAGTCGAATGGTCGGATTTTGGTGGGGTACGACCTGTCTCTCCAAGACCATATCCTGATCGAGCGCCTCATGCCGGACTTGTCGCTCGATTCGTCCTTCAAGATGAGCACAGAGTCTGCACTGATGGGTCACCTCATCGCGTTGGCTGAGACCGAGTTGGGGATCGTGGTGGTTGGTAGCCAGAGAGTCCACTGTCTGGCCCGGGATGGTTCGCTTGTTTGCGGATACCCTAACCTATTCAGTGAACTCCCTGTTGAGATCTTGTCGAGTGGCCGGCTTCTGGTGGCGAAGGGGGATGGCGTGATTCGTGTCGACCTGTCTGGGAAGCCGGATCTTACCTACGTGCAAAGCAGTTGCGGCTACAAGATCGGGAGGATTGTCTGCCAGACGAATGGGGCTGCCATCCTATTGCCGACTCTCCAACAGCAACCGTTCTGCAGTCTTAGACTGGTCCGGCTTGCTCCCGACGGAGCGGTCGACCCGGATTTTGAAATCTGGGTAAGTTACCCCGTCTCAGCCTTAGCCGTCGCTTCGGATGGAGGAATCTTCGTTGGTGACTTTGTGGTGAGCATGACGCGTGAGTACTTCTGGTGGATTCATCGCTTCGGTCCCGACGGTGAAAGGGAGTTCAGTGTCGAGGTTCCATATTCTGCTCTAGCTCTCGTCCCCCAGCCAGACGGTAGTGTTCTAGCCTCCGGATCCAGGCTATTTCGTATCCTGAGAGACGGTAGCCTTGATTCACAGTTCCAGGGCAGAATGCTATTCTCCGCACCCTTCTTGATTGCTGAGGACGGAGGTGTGACCTTTGCCACCGAATCAAGCCCATCCACTCTCACTCGGATTCGCGGCACGGGTCTGCTTCGATTAGCCAGTCCCGTCCCGTTAGGGAACTCGAAGGTGCTTTTGTCCGTACAAAGCAACCCGCCAAGAGCGTCGGTAATCGACAGGTCGGAAGATTTGCGGAGTTGGGTGCCAGTTACCACCAATTCGGCGCCAGTGTCCTCTTACGATTTCATGGATGCCGGAACCGGCTTCTACCGGGCCCGTTCTTGGCCCTGAGTGCGTGTTGCTGATCGTTTCCATTGGTCCAGGCAGTGCTTCGCCGAAAGTAAGTACCGACCACAAAAAAAGCGGTGATATGAATGGGTCTCCAGGAGAACGGGTGGATCTAAATGGAGGGGCTTGCGGCGGGAGCATCGTTATTCAGAAATGAGAGGACGAACTTCGGCCCTAAACCGGCGCATTGCGGGCCAACCGGCCCTTTTTGGCGCGTAGTGGCCGGCGGGTGGTTGCACTCGGCGCCATTTGCATGATTTGGTAACTTATTCCGCCACGTTACTGGATGAAGTGGACAACAGTACATTAAAGCCCTACGGCCTCATAGATCGGTTTTGGGATGGGTTGAAGAGACTGACTTAGAAGGCGGGAGTCGATGTGATGCGGCGCTGAGACCTGCATTCCTAGCATCCGCTCATGGGCTGCGTCGAGGGGCAATCCGTCCGATGAGCGGCCGGAGAAGTATATGGCATAAGTAATGGCGACGGGGAAACTGATATCAGAACCTAACGCTCTACCACTAACCAGCAGGAGCACAAAATGCATAAGAAGCTAACTGGCGTCAGCCGTAGCGAAAGTCACACAACGATTACCCACGTTTACTCCGCGAAGCCGACAATAGATCATTCTAGCGTCAAGTCAGTTATCTTGCTGTTTTGCCTGGCTTGGACGGGCATGCATCTGGTTGGTCAACCAACGGTTATCTCGGTTCCGTTCGCTTCTTCAGATCCTTACATTCCACACCCAGCCTACAATGGCCATCCTGTCACCTTTAAGGCCATCGCCCGCGGCGGCGCCGGGGCTGGGACGGTCTACTACCGTTGGGATTTCGATGGGAATGGTACTTGGGATCGATCTTTGGACTCGGCCCCAGTGCTACAGGCAGGGAATTGGTACAGATCGGATCGATACTCAATTGAAGGCCGATCCTATCTCCCACGCGTAGATCCGGCCATTTCTACCAGAAAGGCTTTCCTTGCGAAAGTGGAGGTCTCGGAGCAGGTCAATGCCCAAGGTGTTCCAACCGCGTCCAGGTTTGCCTCATACCCGGTCCTAGTGTTTGCCGACATTCCCGCAGTGTCGGTTCTTCCCAACCCAGTAGAGTCGACCTTTCCATTTTCCTCTCGGCCTTTATCGCCAAGCGGGGGTGATTCCATCGAAAGTGTCAACATCAAAGCTCAAGTCGCCCTCGACGATGCGCTCTGGTTCCTGCACAAGCGGATGTTGAGAACGGACGAGAATACCGCGACCATCAGCGGCTATTGCCAGGATGGGGCTGTTTCATCGCCTTTCCTTTCAAGTGCCTTGTTCCTGAATGCGCTCGCAAGATCGGGTCACCTGCCCGCCTTCCCTCCTGGTGCCTACCTCCACGGGGTCGGCGCCGATGCTCGCCCTCTCCCCCCGCAGTTCGTTCGGAGTAACGATGCCAGGTACTCGGTGGATCCTTATGCGGAGGACGCCGCGAGGTTGCTCAACTACTTGGCAGGCGATCCGTCCTTCCTCACTTGGGTCGCAGACGCCGGCCTGGAAGCCGATGATGATGGGAATCCGATCCCCGACACCAACAATCAGTCCGGGATTGGGCGCGTGGATGTGATGGAAACGGGGGGCGTGCTGTCGGCTCTCGCCGGATGTGGTCTGCCTGATCTATGCCTCCAGACTGGTCGATGGAAGGGGAGAAGCCTCCGCTGGTTCGCACAAGAACTGGTCGATGGGCTGAGCGTGTGCCAATGGAAAGACGAACCCTTTAACGGTGAATGGCCAAGGGTCTGCGCTGAGGTCAGTGCAAGCCCTGAAGGCCCCGGCACCGCCTATGCCCTTCTTGGCCTAGTGGACGCTGAGGGACGACTCGGTGGGGTTGGGGTCATCATCAATCGGGAGCTCAAGTACCGCGTGGGCGACTACCTCGCACATAACCAGTCGCAGAACGGCAGTGGTGCGTGGTTCACAGGCCTATCCGGGAACGGATTGGATTTTACAGCTGTCCTCCTCCTTGCGCACTCCTGGCTGGGTACAGCAAACCTGCCCGATGATAATGAGCAGTCCTTTTTCCCCCTTTCCCAGTCGACGAATCGCCAGTTGCGTGATGGATACCATCGAGTGTTGGAGTATCTTTCTGAGAATTGGAATTCCAGCTTTCCTTCAGAGGTGGGTTGGTTGGGCTGCAATTGGGCATACCCGGATGCCAGGTTTGATGGACTGGCTCAAGGTAACACCTGGACGCACTTCTGGGTGGGTATGGCATGCCAGCGGATGACTGTAGCTCTGCCAGACATTCCAGGACTCGTCGAATGGGCTAGCGATTATGGTCATTACTACATAAATAGCCAACGGGTGGACGGTTCCTACTCGCAAAATTGGACTGCCTTCCCCAGCTTTAGCAATCAGGCTACATCCACCCAACAAACCGCCTGGGCTGCGTTGACTATGCAGGCAGCCCTCGGATTGGGGGATGGCCTTCCTCCCATCGCCAATGCGGGAGGTCCATACTCCATCAGCACATGGATTGAAAATGGCATTCGCATGGGCGACAACGTTCAATTGGACGGTAGCCAATCTTCCAATCCGGATGGGTCAACGGGTGACCACATCATCGAGTTCAGCTGGGACATCAACGGAGATGGACTCTTCGGGGATCTGACAAGTTCAGTCCCAACCTCAACGATCACCTGGCACCAGCTATGCCTGATATTAGGGCTTATTCCCCAGCCAGGGATGGAATGTCAACTTGCCCTTAAGGTGACCGATACCACTGGGCTTTATAGCGTGGCCAATGCCATCCTGCGGATCGAGGATAAAGTGCTGAATCGGCCGCCGGTGTTAACGGTCATTGGGGACAGAGTTATCCAGGAGGGGCAGGCCCTCGACATCACCCTGGGCGGCTCCGATCCGGATGGGAACTCGCTGTTCTATTCAGCAGGTAACCTTCCGGGCGGTGCGAATTTCGACCCAACAACTGGAACGTTCACCTGGGTCCCGAACTACGACCAGGCTGGCCTTTACCAGAATATCATCTTCACGGTGACCGATGACGGTACGCCATTCTTGCAGGCTTCCGAGACCGTCACGCTCACCGTGAACGATGTCAACCGCCCTCCGGGGATGGCTCTGATCGGGAACAAAACAATCCGCGAGAATGAGCTGCTGCAGTTCACTCTTGAGGCAACCGATCCTGACGGCGATGCTTTGACCTACTCGGCCGCAAACCTCCCAGAGAGCGCCACGTTCGACTCAGCAACCGGAACCTTCAGTTGGACTCCCAACTATCGCCAGGCCGGCAACTATGCTGATGTACGGTTCACCGTTGCGGACGACGGCACCCCCCCCATGCGGACTTCCGAGCTTGTCACGATCACTGTGAATGACGTCAACCGCCCTCCCGTTATGGCTCCGATCGGAGACAGGACAACCAGTGAGAATGAGCTCCTGAAGTTCACCCTTTCGGGGACCGATCCTGACGGCGATGCTTTGACCTACTCGGCCGCGAACCTCCCTGAGGGCGCCACCTTCGACCCAATGACTGGGACTTTCACATGGGTCCCGAACCATGACCAGGCTGGCAACTTTCCGGGGGTCGAGTTCGCGGTTACAGACAGTGGAACCCCCATAGAGCTGGCCACCGAATTGATCACGATCACAGTCGGGAACGTCAACCGGGCTCCCGTCTTCGACCTCTTGGGGACTCAGCAGACGCTGGAGGGGGAGTTACTTCGATTCGTCGTGCAAGCGGTTGACCCCGATAACGACGTCATTTGTTATAGCGTTGGTGATCTGCCTGCCGGTGCCGCTTTTGACCCAGACACCCACCGTTTCGCCTGGAGTCCGAGCTACAACCAGGCGGGGAACTACACTGTCACCTTCCTGGCGACCGACCGTGGGACCCCCAGTCTTACAGGTCAGCTCCAGGTGGCGGTCGTTGTGGGCAACGTGCAGACACCGTCTGAGCAGTCTGCGCAACTGGTCGCGTCGGTAACGGGTCTGAAGCTGGCAAAGTCTATCGAGAACTCCTACCTCGCCAACTTGAAGAAAGTGTCCGGACTCGTGGAGAGTGGGAATGTCACTCCCGCCGTCAATCAAGTGCGAGCGTTCATAAAGAAGGTGGAGGTGGATCTCGGAGCCGGGAGCATCTCCCAAAGTGTAGCAGATGATTTAATCGCGAAGGCCAACAGTTTAATTGCGGTGCTCCAGAGCTGAGCCTACTTGAGGAAGTGTGGTCGACGCTGGCGGCGGAGTACCTGACTAAAGCAGGTCTGGTGGTGGATCACGAGACCCTGCGCGGATGGCTTCTGGGGGAGGGACTCTGGGAAGTGAGCCGGGGGGGGCGGCACAAGCATCGGCTATGGGGTGAACGCAGGCAGATGGCACAAATGGATGGCTCGCAGGGTGACCCTTGAGAAGACTATCCTCTTGGAGAGTGTTAATGGGCCTACGGTGACAACGATCGAAGGAGCATCTGCCTCTCAGGGCGATCCACATAGACATGGCAATGGGGTGGTGCGCTGGCTGTCACGAAATCGAAATCCGCATTGCCATTCCTATGGAGGCTCATTATGTCAACGTATGCCCAAAGCGATGGAGAAGTTGGGGGTCAGACTGGCAACCGGCGCTCCAGCAGGAGGCTCCCCAAAAGAGCCCTAGAGTGCTGTTCCTGCCGTTAAGGGACGGCATGGCGCCTCGGCGCGACCCGGGAACTAGGGTGATTGCGCGCGTATGAAGAAGCCCTCAGAGAATCTCGACTTCGGTCTGGTTTACACGGGAGGGGACGGATCCTCGCTGGAGAAAGCCGTGGTGATCGACGTGTCCCCGTTCAAAGGGGAGGCCTCGCCGGGCATAGTCGGGGTCAAGTTGGAGCACATTTGGATCGACGCGCAATTCCCGGGGGCCAAGCCGCTTGAGCAAAGGCTCTCAGTGACCGAATGCCGGATTTGCGACGTGATCACCATCCGCCTGCCCTCCGGCGAGGAGAGGTCGATTTACTTCGATATCGGCAACTTCTTTCCGAGGGAGCGACCAGTGCCATCCTCGCCCGTACTCTCTTCAAGCCGGCTCCTGGGATGGTTCGGATGGACCGCCGGCGTAGTCGCGGTTGTGGGGCTGGTGGCTTGGTGGACCCGCGACACTCGAATGACCGAAGTCAATCCCGGTTGGATCGTCTTTTTTGGCGGCCTAGTCTCGTTGATCCTCTGGCTCCGGGCGCTGCCAGCAATGACACGCTCGCCCTTGGGGGGTGGCAGGCTACATCTCGTTCTGGCGGCGGGGATCGTCCTCAGTTTTGCTGAGTGGCTCTTGATCTGGCATTTCTTTCCGGGATTCCGGGTGCACTTGGATAATTTTAGCAACTCGGACGTGGAGCTACTGCTCAACAACAAGGCCTGGTCAACCCTGAGCAGGAACTCCTCGAAGAGGGCGACGATTTCTCGAGGATCCTGGACGGTGACGGTCCGAGAAGCGGTCACCGGGAAGACCTTGGATGAGGTTCCCATTGGCTCCTACGACAGCGGACCGTACATTCTGAACGTGCTGGGGGCTCAGGCCTATTATCAGGGCTCGGTCACCTACGGAGAGCCGTGGCCACCGCCGACCAAGCGGGAGCCGCACGAGACGACAACCCGCGAGCGTTGGATATCGGCCCGCGTGAACTACCTCTTCGAACATCCACCTCGTTCCATTGAGCTCAACACACCCAAGGATGCTCCGCCGCGGTCGGTTACAAGGACTTATCTCCTGCGCGAGCCTCTGAAGATGCCCTGACTGGGCTACAACGTTGCGGTTCAACCCGGCTGCAGATCAAATCCTTGGTCAACCCAGCGGGTGAAACTGGATCCCGCAGGGTCAAAGCCTCATGCTGAGTCGCGGAAGTAGAACGTTGGCAGGCTAAAGTGGAGCACATTGTCTAGACCAAGCAGTGTAATGGCCGGGCTAGATGCCGCACCATGGGATTGCCAGTCTTAACTTCCGTCAGGCTCAGACCAAACTTGTTTGCGCGGGCACGCACCCTCTGTCAAGTTATTCACGCTTTCGCGACGGCGCACGCCGGCTGAAATGCTAATGGCTGACCATACGAGGTGAGCGGAACGGCCTACAAGGGTGGGTGTTCTGAGTGAGTAGAGAGGCGTTTTCCTGATACACTTTTGATACACTGGATGACTTCCTGCCCTACCAGCGCATGAAACCGCAACTTTTGTAAGTGGTTTAGGCCCAATCCTAGGACGCTGAGGAACAGGGGCTTATAGCGCCGTTATTTGACTACGGATCAGAAGGTTTCAGGTTCAACTCCTGATGGGTGCGCCACTCCTGCAACGACTTAGAGAGGTTAGAGAATCCCCGAAAGTGCCAGCGGTGCCATCAGCGGTGCCACAACTCGAAGCCACTGCTTAGCTTTTCTTGCCGGGATCTTTCTCGTAGCTCTGCAAGGGGCTCCTGACTCTGTCTGCCTCGGGGCGCAATGGCAGGCAAGCGTTGCACCTCCTCGGGGGAGGGGCAGTCGCGCAGGGTGAGGGAGCGCTTGGCGCGGAGGGCATTGACTGGGCCAAGCTCAACTCGAAGGGCCTCGCGGTAGAGGAAGAGCAAGGCGTTGAAAGCCTGATTCTGGGTGGAGGCAGAAACCCCCTCCATGGCCAGGTGGGTCAGAAAGGCTTCCATCTTGGCTTCCGGTGGCGAATCAGTGCCTTTGCGGGTCTTAAGAAAGAGGCCATACTGTCGGACCCAGTGGGTGTAGGTTTTTTCGGTGGTGAGCGAGAGGTGTTTAAACCTGCAAGTCTCGCGTACTAAAAGGATTGCGTGGTGGATTTGCATGGTTGAATATACGAACCATAACCACGAAACGGTAGTCCCCTGCGCAAGGGGGTCCGTTTTTTGTACTTGAACTTGCGATCGAATATCGTATAATGACTTCACCGTAAGAGGCTTATGAAGAAGAAGAGGAAAGGTTATTAAACGAACCGTTGGTTCGTTGAATCAAATGGTTCGGCATTTCGCTTATGTCTGAGTCATCGGTGATTTGCGAAGCTTGTCACGAGCGCCCTGCGACGCACCATCTTTGCGAGCCGCACCTTGAGCGAAACCATCATTTGTGCAAGGAGTGCTTTGATGCCATGCGATTGCCAGGAGTGGAGGTATGGGACCGACAATACCAGGAAGCACTCAAGATGGGGAAGTGTCGCTTCTGTGGTGGACCTGCAGCGGCCGGGTGTGGTGGGTCGATTCCGATTCTAGGAAATCACTATCAGTTTTGGTGCGAGGAGTGCGGGAAGGATTTGGTCGAGTATTCACAGTCCAGACGAGATGAGCTACGCCCGGAGTTCTCCGCGACAGAGTCTGGGTTACAGCGGACTCGTGCCTGGCTCGCGGAGGAGGAGCAAAAGCTCCAGGACTATATGCAGTCGAAGGTCCATGCGAGAAGGACGACACAATGATGCCGAACCACCGCAGGCAGCGGATCCCGCTTGGCGGCGTTACTTGCACATCCCACCCGTGGCGCGGGACCGTTGCTGCGGAACGTTGGCCATTTGTACACACAGCATGAAAGGTCGGTGGCATAGGATGCTTGGGTGGTCCCTCACGGCCGGGGCCGTGGCTTGGATCGTCTTTTCTCCTCGGCTGGTGTTCTGGGTAGAAGAGCGGTTTTTCATGACGCAAGCGCTTGTTGTAACCGACGACCCCAACAGCCCAGATTGCCAATGGTGCTCACTCATGACGGAAGGCGAGCGTTTTGGGTGGTTCACTGGCTCTCTGGCGATGGGAATCTGCGCTCTCTTTTTGGGTGTTTTCCTGGTGCGTTCGATCCCGCAAAGGGAGAACTTCCCATGAATTACCAGGCCAACCACCCTGCTTCAGGCAGCGCCGAAATCAGGCTTCGGCTGACTGGACAACAATCACTCGGCGTGCCTGAGCCGGGACGTAGGTAATCTGCCATGAGCATAGACATAAACAGCGTTGGATCTCGCGTGTTCATGGTCGGATTGCTGTTTCTCTCTCTCGTCTCAGGCTATTATTGTATCAAGAAGCTTAAGGTATACGAGTGGATCGTCGCGGTTTGCATCGGGTGTGGACTCACCTTCCTCTTTATTTGGATCGGATGTCCCTGTCCAGACGTTCTGGATAGTTCGCAGCCATATTTATCGCTATCTTTCCTTGTTGTGGGCGCTGTTGTCGGCTGGTGTGGGCAAAAGTCTGAGAGGAGGATTACCTAACCACCCAAACGCAGCGAACTCCGCAATGGACACTGACTTTCAAACCAGAGACCAACGATGCGGAGTCGCTGGTCCGGAGCGTTCGGCGTAAGCATGAAGAGGTTCCTCTCCCAGTCCGTCCTCTTGGCCAGCGGCACTGCCGTGGCTTTGTTCTTGTGCGTCCTGGGACAGGCATACTACCACTGGTTAGGGTGGAGCACGGGATGGAGGTTCCTCCTACTTTGGCCAGCCATCGTTCTTTCTCGATGGGGAGTCGATTTCTCTTGGATTGCGCTGGTGCTCGGAGGGATGGGCTTGATCGTGGGCTTAGCTTGGGCGTTCCGAACAAGGTCGCTCCTAATTGCTCCGTGCGCCGCAGTGATTCTTGCATCTGGGTATTGTGTATTAGGTCGACTCGTTTTCGCCCAACTCGAGGTGCCCCTCCCGAGGATCACGCCCTATGAATCGGACGAACTCAGGAGAGTCGAGTACGTTCAGACCTGGGAGGCGGGATATCGGTACGGTTTGGGAGGTGTGTTCCGTACCTACTGCTTTATGCCCGAACACAAGACCCGCGGTTTTTACGAAGGACTCGCCCAAGGATCCCAGTATTCGGATAGGGTCCTAGGCGAAGATCACAGATACAAGATCGAAACTGCGGCTGGCCGCGATGGAGTGGACCTTGTTTTAGAGACGACAAGTCCTGAGCCAAAGGCTGACACCAATCTCCCTCCCATCGGGAATCCACGCTGAACGTTCGATGGGACTCATCGCATCATGAGCAAGCGAAACTCAGATTGGGATCTGCCGCCGGAAGCGCTCGGGCTTTTGAGTACGCTTTTTCTCGTCCCTTGTACTGCACTACTGGTGGCCTCCCTGGTCCCCATCGTCGGGTGGCTAAAGAAGGCTGATGTCACCGTGCTTGTTGGCGTGGCTCTCAGCGCCGGTCTGGTGGGAGCGTGTCTGCTCCTCGCAGCCAGACTGCCTCTCTACCGCCGACGTCGCTTTTGGACATTTGGGCCACGGCAATTGGACCGCCGCCATCGCAGGTTCTACTGGTCAGCATATGCGTTCATCTCTGCAGCTCTGCTATTGCTGTGGATCGTCTGGCTGAGGACAAAATGAGAAGTGGATCACCGAACCACCGCAGGCAGCGGATCCCGCCTGGCAGCCCTGCTCGAACTTCACACCTGTGTCGCGGGACCGTTGCTGCGGAACGTTCGACACAATGAGCGCCAGCAAGAAGTATCGGTTTCTTGTCAGGGTAATCGTTGGACTTGCCATGGGGGGTGCTGCTCTCCTCATTATATGGGCGGGAGGCTTGGTCGCGATTACAGTGCGATACCCCCGCCCAGTGATCGACTTGGGTATGGCAACGCGGGAGGCGAAAGTGATCATCCACGAAGCGGGGGGTATCGAGAAGATCTGTGGTGAAGCGGATCTTGTCTTTCAGAGATTTGGGGTGCGTGACTACACACCGCTGTTCGAGGCTGAGCTGCAAACCTATCCTACGCTTCGCGCGTTAGGACCCTCCTGCGTTATTATGCCGGATTCTCCGACCTATCTTCAGGTACGTATGGGTCGGGAGGACTCGTTCAGCGCTTACTGGATCATAGTCACATCCACAAACAGCGGAGCGAGGCGCATATCAGGGGCGAATGAAGCGGAAATTGGACCGCGCGTGTATGTTCGAAGGTAGCCGAGTGGTAAAGTATACAACTGACATGGTATGGAGCACCCCCATGATCTGCAGGTGGGATTGAAGTTCTTCGAAACAGCCAATATATGACGACTATAATGTCGAACCACCCGAACGCAGCGAGCTCCGCGATGAACACTGAACCTCAAACCAACGGCCAACGGCGCGGAGTCGCTGGTCCGGATTGTTCGCCATGACTGTATGTGGCCGTTCCGCAAGACTAAACGCTACGACTGGAAGAAGGAGCAAGGACGACTCTGGCGCGAGCTTGTCCCGGCCGACGGGCAGGCCGACACTCTTCAGGGTGAGCTAATTCGAATCGTTGGGAAGTTGACGGATCAAGCATATCGAAACGGCAATATGAATTGGGATGCTGACCACGAGCGCATGTGGCGGCTTGTCAGCGAGCAGATCGCGAACGACCCCATCTTCACGTCCGCAGAGCAGGCCTTGATTCGCGAGAAGGTCGAGGAGATTATTCGTGACGAAGAGAGGCCGGATGTGAGCGGTGATGGTAGCCCATATTATATGGTCGCGGAAAGGGTTGTGGACTGGTGCATGGCACATCCCGAGCCGATCCCTCACCAGAAGGACCCGACCCTGAAACGATGAAGAACGGCGAACCACCCGAACTCAGCGAATCCGCGATGAACACTGAACTTCAAACCAATGGCCAACGGCGCGGAGTCGCTGGTCCGGACTGTTCGGCCATGCGCGCACGGTGAATATTTTCGCGACAGACCATCCTATGTCGGG
>CAYPNF010000099.1:0-16341 GCA_964411985.1 uncultured Verrucomicrobiota bacterium | reverse complement strand
CCTTTGAGCAGTACTTCCGGAATGCGTGCCTGCTGGAAATGAGCCATGAAGACATCCCGACCCTGGACGGCGTGCTGAGGATCTTCTCGGACGAGTCCTACCGCACCCGTCTGGTGCTGCGCTGCACGGACCCCCTCATCCGGGGATTCTGGGAACTGGCCAACCGGGTGAAGGGAGATGCCTCGATTTCGGGGATGGGACAGTACGTCACCAACAAGCTGAACCGGTTTCTGTACAACCACGCCCTGAGACGCATCCTCCTGCAGCCCCGCACGACCATCGACTTCAAGGAAATTCTGGATCGCAAGAAAATCCTGCTGGTGGACCTCTGCAAGGGCCGCCTGGGGGACATGAACACCGCGTTCCTGGCCATGGCGCTCATCGGGCAGATCCAGCGCGCCGCGTTCGCCCGCACCTCGGTCCGCGACAAATCGGACCTGCCGGATTTCTACCTCTACATCGACGAATTCCAGAATGTCGCCACCGACAGCTTCATCACCATTCTTTCGGAGGCCCGGAAGTACCGCCTGAACGCCATCCTCACCAACCAGTACATGAACCAGATCCCCAAGGGGATCCTGGCCGCCGTGCGCGGAAACGTGGGCACAGTGGTGGCCTTCCGCACCGGCACCCAGGACGCTGAGCTGCTCCAGGAGGAATTCGCCCCCAGCATCCGCAAGGACGACCTGCTGAACCTCCCCAACTTCCACAGCTACATTTCCACCCTGCACCGGGGCGAAGCGACCGCCCCCTTCAGCATGCGAAACCGCCCCCGGGAGGTGGAAAAGAGCGAAGCCATCGTCCAGCACAACCGGTTCCGCATCTACGACCGGATGCGGGAGTACAGCACCAACATTCGGGAGGTGGATGGGATGATCCTGGAGCGGTGGGCGCCGGAGGCGGATATTTGATGAATTGCAATCCCTGGGAAATTCCCGAAAGCTGGTTAAATTTTTACATCCCTATTTTCAATTTGATTGGGAGCACTTGGAGAAATAGCTCGAGATTCCCACATGATTTCAAATTGCTTTGACCAATACTCAAACCAATATTGAGACTGCTGCCGCGTGATGACTATGTGCATTCGATCCGTGATGAATTCATTCTGATAGCCAAAGAATTCGATTATCAGTCGTCCATTTTTTCCGTTGGGGTCCACCACGGCGAGGCTGAACCCGGGGCTATATTCCAACAATCCGTATTCAACTTTTCCAGTAGTTCCCCAGTTCACCATTCTTTCAAGTGTATTGAGAGATGATTTAATATCGTTCTCAAGGTCATACACCTTATCAAGTTGCTTGGTTAGGGCCGATATTCCGATCTCACTCTTCGGGTTTTGCAATAGGACACGGAGGCTGCCACCTCGGTCCAGGAGTTCCTGTTTGATTTCGCCAGCGCTGCGAAGGGCATTTACGACGGAAGGGCCGTAAATCCAGAGTTCTTGTGCGCCAGTGATGAATTCACGGAAGGGTCCGTAGCTCTGACGATCCAGCAACACAGCATCCAGGTCAGCCGCTGCGGTTTCTGGCGCGGTCGACTTGAATACCAGAAGGCCGACAGCAGCGAGTATGGCCGCGATCTTAATTTCGATCGGAATTACATTGTCAAACACGCCGAGAATAGAAAGGGTGAATGCAGCAAGCGAGATGGCGTAGCCATCCAAGTTTTTCCCTGCGGATATATCCCTGGCAATACGCTTTATGAGGCGGGATGGGCCATGCATTGGGAAGCTCCTGTGGTCGAAGTAGTGGACTTCCTCATTGTTTGGACGCCCGATTTGATAAGGTCCGAGGAGCAGGGTTGGGAACGAAGGCCGGCAAAGAATCCTGGGCCATGTTCATGCTAGCGCCAATACTAATCATTTCCATTCCTAACCTCGTTCCCGGTCGGCCCAGCCATGATGTGCATGCGTGTCCTCAACCCAGCTCCACCTGTGGCCAGGACAGTGCGGGAGGGGAGCCACCATCGATCGGCACACTTCGTGAATCCGAAAGTAAGATTGGAGCCAGAAACCACCTAAAGTTCAGAGTGACCTTTTCGTCGGCAAAAGCGCAGGCGGGTTCGCACGGCGACACGATTCCAACCAGGTGACCATGCTCTGATTGACGCGATGTGCGGTACTCAAAGGCGTCGAAGCTGTTTCCTTGAGATTTTCACGCCACAGTGTCAAGGTTTCTCCAATTGTTTCCGGCGGCAAAAGAAGCATTTCTCGTGAAATTGAAACAAAGGCCCGCAAGCCAAGCCAAAACTGCAGCTGATAGACTTCTACCATCTTCGCTTCCGGTCGGTGACGGAAGATGCTAACGGGGAGTTGTGACACGGAGGAAATCCTAATGTTGGAGAGGCTACGCTGGCTGATGGGCCAGCCAGAAAGTGCGGCGCACCCAAGAAATTGCATGATTGCCGACTGATCATGGGGCGGCACAGTTTCGAATTGGGCCAATTCTATTGCCAAACGGAGGCCCAAGGCTGGGTGGTGAAATTGCCGACATCGTTCTGAGGATTGGTGAAATGCTAATTCGCGCAATCCAGATATTAAATAGAGTTTATTACTTTGTTTGTATGCATTCTGTAAGGAACTATTTGTGCAAATCGAATTAACAAACGATTCGACGAGTTCTTCGGCAGAAGGCGGGACGTTGGCCAATAACCAACAGATTTGTAAAAAACCACCATACTGAATGGGAAAATCTTGCCAATTTGCACGATGAAGCAACAAGGTTATTAAATCGGATGCGATATCATCTCGGTTTGCGTTTTTAGAATTACGTGCCAGCCAAGTCGCCCCCTTAAGGCACATTTGATCTGTCGCTGAATTCCAATGACCCGGCCGGATCTGGTAGATGGCGATTTTGAGTATTGAAATTGGAGCATGGATAGAAAATGCAACCAAGGCAGTCAATGTCGAGTTCAATCCCTTATTGGACAATTGGTCTGGCTCACTCTCCAAAATTTGCCAAAAGGGACCGGTGTCTCGTCCATGTTTTTTGGCCAGATTGAAGAATGACCCCACGCCATCCAGGGTGGTCATCCACGTTCTCTCGGCGAACCTTTTGGGTTGGCTTTCGATAAGCTCCCAATAAAGGGTGGTGTCGCGCCCGTGTTCTTGGGCAACGGTGAGAAAGGAACCCAAAGTATCCAGAGTGCTCGCCCACGCATTGGCGGTGAATTTGTCGGGGTTCCCTTCGATGAGCGCCCAAATTCGACTGGTGTCCCGCCCGTGTTGTTTGGCCACGCTTAGAAACGAACCCACCTTGTCCAGAGAAATCGCCCACACCCCCGCGGTGATTTTGTCAGGGTCCCCTTCGATGAGTTCCCAATACTGGCTGGTGTCACGTCCGTGTTGTTTGGCCACGTTGAGGAACGAACCCAGTTTCTCCAGCGAAGTCGCCCACGCGACCGCGGTGATTTTGTCAGGGTCCCCTTCGATGAGTTCCCAATACTGGCTGGTGTCACGTCCGTGTTGTTTGGCCACGTTGAGGAACGAACCCAGTTTCTCCAGCGAGGTCGCCCACACGTCCGCGGTGATTTTGTCAGGGTCCCCTTCGATGAATTCCCAATACTGGCTGATGTCACGTCCGTGTTGTTTGGCCACGTTGAGAAACCAACCCACGGTTTCTAACGAGCTCGCCGATATGCGTGCAGCCAACTTGTCTGGATTCCCTTCAATGAGCATCCAAATCTGATTAGTGTCGCGTGTGTGTTGCTTGGCCAGCTTGAGGAACCACCCCAGCCCAAGCAGCGAACTCGCCAACACGCTGGTGGTGAATTTGTCAGGGTCCCCTTCGATGAACGCCCAAAATAGGCTGGTGTCACGCCCTTGTTGTTTGGCGACGTTGAGGAACGAACACACCTGTTCCAGCGAACTCGCCCAACAGCTGGCGCTGAATTTGTCAGGGCTCCCTTCGATGAGCGCCCAAAACCGGTTGGTGTCGCGTCCGTGTTGGTTGGCCACGCTAAGAAACGAACCCACCTTGTCCAGCGAATTCGCCCACACGCTGGCGGTAAATTTGTCAGGGTCCTCTTCAAGGAGTTTCCAGAACAGGGAGGTGTCGCGACCATGTTGTTTGACTAGATCGAGGAAAGAACCCACCACATCAAGCGAAGTAGCCCACGCTTTGGGGGTGAACTTTTCGGGGTGATTTTCGAAGGCATTCCAACATAGGGTGACAAGTTTCGTTTGGTCGCAGGATTTCGCGAACCGGATCAAATTCAGGGAAAGTGAGAGTGGAATATCGAGAATTTGATTACGGAACTCATCCTCTCTGTCCGCTATGTATTGCCAAAGTGATTTGAGACGGGCTTCGTCCCCACGTCGGCGCAACCTTGCACTCAGGGCGGTGGCTATTTGCAAATGTTTTGCGGCAGTATCGAAACGGATCTGTTCCAAATCTACAGACGTCGGAAGAGCTGCAAGGATCAGCTGTCCCCAACCTGGCTCGCGCAGTTCGTACATTCGATACTGGTTCCATTTTCCACGCTTCGTTTCAGCAACCAGACCGAGTTGAAACAATTTTTCCATTTTGCTAGAATTTGGGAGTGCTGCTTCTTCAACAAGTATTTCTAATTCCTGCGCTCCGAACGCTGCTAAACAAATGGTATTGTCAATTTCTTGAGAATCCCGGAGATTATCCAGCCATTTTTTGCGAACCCATGCGGAGGCTCGTATTGGAGGAAGCTGCCATCTCCCCCTTTGAAATTCCGCTAGGCTTTCCAGGACTGCAAAAGTGAATGCATTCAGTGCCGCGCCAAAAATGCGATGCCATTCAGCGAGCTCATTAGTGGGCGGTTCTGGCATGGGTGGAGCATTTGCGCCAGCAACCCGGCGGTATAAGTGCTTTGCCAAATGCCCTAAGTCCTCCGGAGTAGGCTGAAGTGGAATGGATGGATTTTTTGGATTTCGCTCAAAAAAGGTCAAATCCTGGTCCGGTGAATCGACGACTGCCCGGTGTATCCGAGTTGCCACCAATAAGAGATGGCCCCGATTGTGAGGAGGCTTGTCATTCCAGCGCTGCCAAAGCGCGAGGGCGAGATCCGGCTTGTAGTGAATATTATCAAGAATCAACAGTGCACCCGACCGCGCAAGTCGTGTGATAGCCCCAACGGGGCTCGCATCAGCCTCTTCCTCAACTTCTCGTTTCAAGTCAAGGTAGAAGACCGGGTGCCCATTTTGTTCGTGAGTCGTTGCCACGCGAAGGGCAAGCGTTGTCTTGCCGACCGAGGCCACATCCATGCAACAGGCCCAACCATGCGTTTGAAGTCGCTTCAGGACTTCGGAATCGGCTGAAAAGCTTGGGACATCGCCGTTGAGGTACTCCTTCCTGGTGGGAAAGGGGTCGCTCGCGCCTGGAACGTGAAACAGCGGAAAATCGTCATCAACCTGAACGAATGGCCAACAGCGAGCCGCCGGAGTGACTGACCGAAGCACGACGGGCAAATCATCTTGAGTTGGATAGCCAACACAGCAAAGGTTCAAGGGTCTTTCTAGGCGAGCATTGATTTCTTTGGCCTTATCTTCCTGCGCCAAAAAATAGTCGGGCAGGCTGCTCTTCCCCCATTCGTTGCTCCACGCTAGGAGACGTCCAAGGTTTGGATCATCAAGCCCATCGCCACAACCCACATATATCCAGGACGAGTTGAGCCAGAGCGTTTTGAACAATTCCTGGAATTTCTTGTCAGCAACCACACGGTCGTAGGATGAGCGTCCCAGTACGATGGAAGAAGGTCGCTGCCAGTGACCGTGGATGTGCAAGATTCCAGGATCCTGTCGGGTGATGACACGAAGAAAACGCTCATGTTCTTCCCATGTCACCGGGGGTGTGCCTGGGAGGAAGTCACTGAGAAGGCTATCGTAGTTGGTGGTGACTATGAGGGCCCCTGCTTCGTGAAGGTCGCGTAGGGCTTCGAGCGGCGCCTTCGCTCTCTCCTCGTTCCGCATTTTGAAACTGGCAAATGCGGATTCTAGCCACGGGGCCAACAATTTCCCATTCGACATTTTGAACGTTTGTTCAATATTTTCTGCGAATTCCAAGGCCTTCTGAAGCTGGAACGGTGAGAACGCAGCATCCACCCCTTCTTCGAGTTCATGACCCCATTGCGGTGTAATTATATGATTCGAAATGAGGTGTCTGATACCGTGCTTTAGCAGGCCGAGCCAAGATGCATGGGCCTCACCCGTCGCATTAATCGCGATTCCTGTGCCTACAACTACAACCACTCGCGGGTTCGACCTATCAAGTAATTTTGCAATCTCGTTTAGGTCAGGTGAAAGGGTTGTCATATCGTTCAACTGGCTCTTGTTTGAGAAGTTCAAATTTGAATAGGAGGGTCAAATGCCCCAGCAGCGGCCTCAAGGGCCCGAAACGGCATGGAAGGCTCTTGTTCCCTGGCTAGTTGTAGCACAGTCAAGATCTTCGTCCAACTTCAGCGAAACATCGAGTTAGTCCCATTCATTCTGCCTGAACACCGCCCGGGAGATGCTTCCCGTGGCCTCACCCTGGTCTCGGCTCACGCTCACGCTCTTCCCCAGAGCCTGGAGTAGTTTGCCGAAATCCACGCTGGCAAGGCCGTCCTCCCCTGCGACCACATGCCACTCGCTGCGGTCGACGGTGGACAGGGTCTCAAAGCCTTCGGATTCGGGGGTCACGAGGTAGAGCAGCACCTTTTTCGCCTGAATCTTGTCGATCAGTTGCGGGAGCAGGCGCCGGGATTCGGCCAGTCGATTGCCGCCCTCCATGGGCTCGTCCGTGAGGAGGATCACCACCCGTCGGCTGGCGGCACTGTCCCGCCACGGGAAATCCAGGGCGCAGTCCAGGGCCACCAGGGGGCTCTCGTTGTCCCCGGTCCGGACCTCGGAGAGCGCCCGCTGGAAGGTAGGGATTTCCGAGGTGAAGAAGCGCCCTTGGCTTCGATAGAGGCCATCGAGGAGGTTGGCCTCGTGGATGGAGCGCGCCTGAAAGCCTCCCGTCTTCGCCGTGGCTCCTATTTGGGTGCGTCTTGGTTGGTTGGACGGAAATTCGAAGGCGCAGACTTCAGTCCGGCTGGCCTCCCCCGTCTGTCCGCGAGGGGAGATGACCAGGTCGTGGTGGGCGATTTCCGAGCCCTGGATCACCTCCACGCGGCAGGGGATGGGGGCCTGCCCCTGCTCATGGAAACGGAAATTGCGGACCTGGACACGATAGCGCCCCCGGGGGGCCGTTCCGGTCGCCCAGCGGATGTTCTCCACGGGCTGCAGGGTCTCCCCTGACACATTTCGGTCCACATCCAGTTCGCCGCCACAGGCCGAGCGCTTGTGGCCGAAGTAGATCTCTTCTCCCGAGGGGGCAAGGACATGGAGATCCAGATCGTTGCGATTGTTCCAAAGCAGGGTGGCTCGAATGTCCACATCATCGTACCGTCCACCCGCGGCGGTCACCCGGGCCCGGAAATCGCGGTCAAGGCCAGCGACCCGATCCTCCTGGAGGGAATCATGGTGGGCAATGAAATCGAAGCGCAGGTCCCAGGTGTGATTGGGGTCGTTGCGGAACACTTCCGTGAAGGCCGAGAGGTGCTGTTTCACCCCCTCGATGCAGGGCTCCATGGACCTGGATGCGTCCAGAACGAAAACGATGTCTGCGGATCCTCTACCGGGCATGGGATTCCTTTCGTGGTGGTCAGGTTCAGAGTCCGGCGATTTTCCACCGGGTCGTCATGGCGTGGAGGGAGCGCTGCCCGCCAGGGGATGTCTTGGAAGCCTTCTTCAATTCCCGCAGCAATGTGGGGCGCTCGGGTGACGGGCAGATTCGCATAGCGGCCAGGAAAGCCAGGGTGCCGTCCGCTTCCCACCCAAGGGAGGCCGTGGCAAGGGCGTACAGGCTCCAGGCCCTCGGGTTCCGGGGCTCCAGGATCACGGCCTCCAAGGCCAGGGCCCGAGCACGGCTGTAGTTCCGGGCCTGAAGAAGGCCCTCGGCATATTTTCCTGGGAGGGTGCGGTCGCTCGGATCGCGACGCCGGGCTTCGGCGAAGTCGCGGTCTGCCTCCTCCCACTGGGCCCGGCGCAGGTGGCTCTGCAGGTGCTTCATCAGCCACTTGGCGCCATCGTGGTTCCCCACCTGGGGGAGCCAGGGGCTCGCTGCCTCAAGACGCGTCATGGCCCCCTGGAAGGCATCGGCCTCTGGAGCCCCGGCCACCGCCAGCACGGACAGGGCCAGATCCTGGGCTGTGGGGGGCTGGGCCGGTACGGGTGGAGCTTGGTGGACCGTGCGCAGGGCCCAGCGGACCGAACCCACCAGCAAAGCCATTCCCAACAGCGCCCCTCCCCCGACGAGGGCGGCCCGCAACCCCTTTCGGGCCACGGGCCTTTCGGGAATCGGGGAAGCCACAACCGCGGACTTTGGGGGGCGGCGGGCTTCGACGCGCACCGCTGGCGGTGGGGCGGGTGCAGCGGGCCTGGGCTTCCGCAACTCCGCAGCTTCTACAGGTGTGACCCATCGCTGAAGGTCGTCGCTCCAGATTGCCAGTTGGCCTCCGCAGACCGGGCAGGCTTGGGCCTCCGCCTGCTCGGTGCCACAGTCCCGGCATTTGAGGCTCAGGACGGCCACGGGTGCCTCGGGAATGCAAGGGGCAGCGTTGCAGGAATGCCCCTCACGGCCGACCCGATGGATAGATGTCCAGCACTTGCGCCTCGGGGATCTCGATGCGGTAGACATCCGGCATGCCGTTCGGGCGGTAGCGGGCCAGACAGGGGGTTCGCGGGAAGGGCCCGAGCATTTCGTCCGGGAGGCGATGGGACAAGGTGTTGATGGTCAGGAGCGGATGGTTGACATAGGCGGGCGGCTGGGCGAAGCGGTCCGTCTCATGGGAGTGTCCGCGCACCAGGCCGTGGACCGGCGTGCCCAGGTTGTTCGAGGCCAATTCGCAGAAGGCATCGAAGTCCTGGACCCCGAATTCACACCCGCGGCTGTTCCGGTTCGGGATCTTCCGCTTGGCCCGGTCGTGGGCGCGGGTCCAGACAAAGTCCTGGAGGCACGCTGTGCTTTCGAGATCATCCCAGTCCTTCAGGCTGGCATGCAGGTCAGTGTGCGGAATCCCGCCGTGAGCCACGAGGAGGCCGTTGGGCAGGAGCAGCGCCCTGGGAAGCCTTTCGCTGAGGCGGACCAGGGTGGCGCCGGTGCGTCGCAGGGTGGTGCCGGGGGGCTCCTTGTTCAGATCGTCGGTGAAGTCTGAAGGGAAAACCGAGGAATGGAAGGTCCCGTCAGGGTCTTGGCCCAGTGCATCCTCGTGGTTGCCCGCCAGAAGGCAGACTCGCCCCGTTCCCTTGAGCAGCAATTCCAGGACGCGGAGGACAACCCCAACGCTGGAGGGGCCACGGTCTACCAGATCGCCGAGAAACACGAGGCAGGGCGACTCGAGACCCTCTTCTGCCGTGATGCGCTCGAGTTGAAGGAGAGCCGCTTCCAGGGCGAGAAGGTCGCCATGCAGGTCCCCAAGGATCCAGAGGTTGGGAGAGGGGATTTCGGAATAGCGAAGAGCTTGCTTTCCTCTGGCGCCGGGGAAACACGCGAGGGCGAGATTGGATTCTTCCGAAGCGATTTGGCGGTCCACCTCGTCGAGGATGGACTCCCCGCGGCCATGGATGAGTTCCGACGCCTTCAACCAGAACGTGGGAGGATCCAATCCCTCACAAAGGGAGTGCACCACCGCACCTGCCTGCCACGGCGAACCGGAGAAGGTGATCGAGGTGGTGTCCTTGAGGAGGAAGTCCTCTGACAGGTAATCCGGCGAGACTGGTGGCTCGGGGGTCAGGGGCTCGATTCTGGGGAGGGCATCTGCCCATTCCTGCTGGGAATGGATGACGAGGTATTGCCCATCTTCAACAGCCGGACAATTCCTGGCGATCTCCTCCCCCAGGGCGTCGCGGGGTGCGAGTGGCTGGAGGGGATCTCCCATGGCTGTCTCCAAGACCCCTCTCCTAGAGACCTGAGAACTCGACGATCACCCGCGACTTTTCGGGACCGATGGAGATGACCGAACCGGGTGAAAGCAGGCGTGGCTCGCGTCCCAGGGGGCGGCCATCCAGGTAGGTGGGGTTGGTCGCCACGGGCGCATGGCAGATCGTCCATCCTCCGTGGCGGGTGGAACGCTCCACATGGAACTGGGGTTCAAACGAGTATTTCGCATCCTCGCCCACGAGGGATCTCATCAGATTGCGGCCCACGGCCGTCTTCAGGTTCATCCGAATGGACCCTTCGGCAGGGGGGGCCGCACGGAGAATGAGGGTGGGCGGAATGCGCATATACCCGCATCCGGTGCATTCCACTTGGCCCTCACGATTGGCGTCATGCCCGCACTCGGGGCACTTCCAGGTCAGTGCCACCTTCTTCCCGTTCAGGGTCTGCAGGAGCGCTTCGGCGGTGGGGCGACGCGCGGCAACGGGGTCGAGGCAGGCCAGGAGCAGTGTTGCGACTTCCTCATTCTTGGCTTCGCCGGGCAGGCTTCCCCGCAGGCGTGGAGGCTTTCCTCCTCCATGCAGGGCCTTGACGCGGTATTCGTCATCGTCAGCCGAAGGATAGGGATGGCCTTCTGCCAGGAGCTCATGGAGGATCAGTCCACACGTGTAGACATCGGAGGCCTGGCTGGGCACCTCGCCTCGGAGATGTTCTGGAGAGAAGTACCCCGGCGTTCCGACATAGCTCGATGCACCGTCGTGCCAGGGGGCCTGCTGGTCGGACAGGATGGAGAAATCCATGTCGATGAGCTTCAGGCGGTATCCCGCCGAGATGCTGGGGTCCTCGAAGAGCTGAATGTTCTCCGGCTTCAGGTCGCAATGCACGATCTTGGCGTGATGAAGGGCCTGGATGCCTGCCAGCAGGACTTTGGCGAGGGTGACCCGGGGCATCCAGCCAAGCCCATCTCGTGTGCCCAGCAGGTTGCGGAGGTCATTTCCCCGCTCCACGAATTCAAAGACCTGGAAATAGGTGAGCGGCCCTGCTTTTGCCTCGAAGAAATCCACGAATCGATACGTGAAATTCCGAATGGTTCCTGCCTCCACCCTTCGTTTGAGCTCTCCCTGGTAGGCCACATAGGCCCGATACCAGGGCAGCGTGACGGCCGGGGACTTGTACTGCTTAAGGAATACAGATCGGGCGTCCCGGCCCTTCGCATGGTAGGCGATGGCATTGGCACCAATGTTCAAGCGGTCCACGATCGTATAGCCGTTGACCACATCCCCTGGAGCGAGCATCCGCGCCATGTCGCATCTCCTGAAAGCTTGCTACTGGGGCAGAGGGGTGGCCTCATCCACGGCTGCAGAACACGAGATGCTCGCTGCGATCTGCTGAATGGTCTTGTTGAACACGGCCTGGTCACCCACATAGGCTCCAAGCGCCTGCTGGGGGTTGGATCCAGGCGGTACAGGGATCGGGTAGTACTCGGATTTGTCGAGGGTGGCAAAGGAGTCGTTGTACTGCTCCATGTCCGGGGCGAACAGGCTGACGAATATTTTGTTCGTGGTGAGGAGGTTCATGATGTCGTTCCAGTCCCCACCCCGGACCATTTGGGGATGGAAGGACGCGTCCGTGAAGATCACCAGGAATCGCTTGACTCCTTTGCGCCATTTTCCTGGGTCCTCGGCCTGTCCCGCCCCAGCCAGAGTTCCATCCAGAAGCTGGTAGACCGCGTCGAGGAGGGACTCAGGTTCGTCTCCGCCTCCTTCCGTTCTCAGGCTGGAGAGCTGCCCCTTCAGGGCAGCCGCATCCCTCACGAAGGGGTTGTCCTCAAAAGGGGCTCCCCCATCGCTGGTGAAATCACGGAAGGCTACGACCTTCGCCCGCCAGTCCTTGACAAGCCCGTCACCGTTGGCGCCCGGGCTGGTCAGGGTGTCAATGAAGAGGCCGATGCTGGCCTTAAGGGCATCGATGCAAGGTTGCATGCTGCCGGTGGCATCGACGAGGAAGACCAGATCGATGATTCCCTTGACCCGTTGCTGGCTGCTCATGGTGTCTCCTCAGGCCATAAATTTGCTGTAGTGGAGGGAATTCTGCTGGCCATCCCCGGCATCGAGCAGAATGACGCGGTCCGCCTTGCGCTTGAGTTCGTCACTGAGTTGGTTGCCGAAGGTCACGGCGACGACATTTTTGCCTTTTCCGATGGCCCGCTCGATGGCCGGGACATAGTCCTCGTCCCCACTGATCAGATAAGCGATGTCATAAGCGTTTTCGTAGGCCAGAGCCACCAGCTCGGTCGCGATGAACACATCCACCTGTTTTTCCCGTTCATGGCGCTCCCTGTCGATTCGGCGCTGGTAGCTTTTCACATAAAAGCCCTCTTTATAATCCGCCCGATTGAAGAAGCGCTGCTCCCAGTCCCCAGGCTTGCCCGAGGAACCCGCCAGGTAGATGCGTACTTGATCCTGCCCATGGGTCAGAGCGTCACAAAACCGCTCCATGTCGAAACGCTCGGGAGCATTCGCCCCGGCCACCGCACGCAGTCCTGCCTGGAAGTTGCTGTAGTCCCAAAGGATGATGGCGCGTTTCATGTGGCTCCGTGGACGCAAAACGCGGTCGATCCCTGGGTGCGGGGTCAATCACGTTGTCGGCGATGGGAGACAGAATACCTTATCGCTGGGTCGGGTTTTCGATCCGGCTCCATGGCATCACCACCAACCGGGTTCTAGCCCGAAGGTCCCGGCCGCGATTCCAGGTCAGTACGCTCGAAATTTCCGAAGGAAGCCTGGAGGGGATCACCCCACGATGACCTTCTCCAATTCCAAGCCATTCCCAATATTCAATTGCGAGTGCGGTGGATGCTGGGTTTTCGCGAATGCACCCCTGACCTCGGCCTCGAATCTGCCCAGGAACCCCGGCGGCTCAATCCAACTCAACCCAGGCGCTGCCACGGAGCGGCACCAGCCAGGCGGTCACGGGCCTGCGCTCGCGTTCGGCCAATACGGCGGAGTAGCGGTGGAGCTGGTCGCGGTAGGCCGCAAGCTCTTCCTCTCCGAAGGTCTTGGAGTGCTTGAAGTCCAGGAGGTGGAGGGCGTCCTCTTCCCAGACGACGAGGTCGGCGCGTCCAAGTCCGCCACTGCCGGCTGCCCCGGCGAGGGGGAGCTCCGTGCGGCGGCGGAGATGGCGCCAGCCCTTGGCTTCGAACTGTTCCAGGAAGCGCAGGGCGTTCTCGCGAGCGTGGGCCACGGGCGGGGCGGTGGCGAGGCAGGCCTGGAAGGCTTCCGGATCTTCCCAGCGCACGAGGAGGTCGCGGAGGAAGGCATGCATGGCTTCGCCCTCTTGGCGGGCCCTGCTGCGGGTGTCGCCGGGAAGATCCTCGTGGGCGTCAGCAAGCCCGGCGGGCTCGGCCAGGGGCGTTCTCCCGGGCGGCGCGTCCGGCGTGGGGGCCGCCTTGACCGACGGGAGCGCCGACGTCGGTGCCTCCATCAGTGATTTCCATTCCGGATGGGCAGCGGCCAGATGCTGGCCCCAGCGGGCCCAAGTCTTGGATTCCTCGGGGGCCCTGACGGTGGGAGGCTCCTGCAGCAGCACGCAGAGGCGCTCCTTCGCCCGGGTCAGCGCCACGTAGAGCAGGTTGAGTTCGTCCCGCTTCCTGCGTGACTCCACCAGGGGCTTGAGGTCGGCGTAGGCGCGTCCGATGTGGTTCCCCAGCTTCCAGGCGAACAGCAGTTCGCCCGTCTCGGGGCGGGTGAGCAGGTCGCCCTTCCGGAAGCTGCGCGGCTCCACATTCAGCAGGGGCAGGATGACGTCGTCGTACTCCAGCCCCTTGCTGCCGTGGGCGGTCTGGATGAGCAGGTCGGCGTCGTCCAGATCGGCGGGCAGGTCGCCCCGCTCCAGGCCGTTCCGTTCGTCATCCAGCAGGGCGAAGGCCACGGAGGGACTGGCGGGCAGGTCCAGCAAGCGGGCGAGCAGCCCCCCCAGGTTGCGCCGCGCCCGCAAGGGTTCCAGCGCACCGTGCGCCTCCAAGGCCGCGATGGCCTGGAGCAGGGCTCCCTGCCGCAGCAGGCGGCCCGCGATGGCCTGGGTAGAGGCCTGCCGCAGGTCGAGGAGGAAGCGGGCGGCGTCCCTGTGCGCTTCCGGCAACTGCTCGGGATCCAGCTGACCCAGGCCCGGCAGGCCGGGACGGCCCTCGCGATTCCGGGCGAGATGCGTCAGTTCGGCATCGGCCAGACCCGCCACATGGCGCAGCAGCGCCGCGCAGGGGATGGGACGCTCGGGGTGCGCCACGGCCTCCAGCGCCGCCAGAATGAGCCGCACCCCTGGGCTGTCCCAGAATCCTCCCTTGGCCACCACATAGGGCTGGATGCCCTTGGCCTTGAGGCGCTGGAGGAGGCCCGGCAGGCGGGTGCGCTGTTTGAGCAGGAGGGCCCGGGTGCGGCTTCCGGGCTTCGCCGGAGCGCCGAGCGCCTCGGCCCAGCCTGCCTCCCGGGAGAGGCCCGCGATCCAGTCCGTCAACGCCGGAAGGTCGCCTGACTTCTGGGGTGCGGGCGTGCGGACCAGCCCCACCTGGCGGCCCGGCGGGGCGACGGCCACCTGTGCGCCCTCGAGGGCTCCGACCGTGGGATCGAGTTGGGGCCAGACCTGTTCCACGTAGGTATTGGCCACGGCCACGATTTCGGGGGAGGAGCGGAAATTGGCGGGCAGACGGAAGGCCCCCTCGCCCGCCGTGGCCAGCCGGTCCCGCAGCAAATCGGGATCGCCGCCACGGAAGCCATAGATGGCCTGCTTCACATCGCCGACACGCACCATGCGCTCGGCGCTGAGGGCCTCCAAGAAAGCATCCTGCACCTTGGAGGTGTCCTGGTACTCGTCCACCAGGAGCAGCTTGGGCGCGGGGGTTTCCAATTGGTGAGCCTTGAGGCTGTCCCAGGCCTTGCGGACCAGATCGCCGAAGGTGGCCATGCCATGGGCCTGCTTCTGTTCCTCGAAGCCCCAAAGGGCGTTCACCAGCAGGCCGCGCAGCCAGGCCTCCAGCGCATCGGCCACCGGCTGGAGGGCCGCCATCGCGGCGTGGAAGCCGCCGGAGTAGTAGCCGGGGGGCGGATTGGTCACGCGCCCACTTTGGGCCTGCGCCCAGCGCAGGTTGGCCTGCAGATCGGCGCCATCGACAGGAACGGGGAGCAGGTTTTCCCGCTTGAAATTGTGGAGCCCGGTGCCGCCCGGATTCTTGGCCAGCTCGGGATTGGCCGCGAAGGGCGCCAGGGCGGTCCGGGCCGCGTCCAGGGCCTGGGCCAGGGCTTCTCGGTGGAAGGCGGAGTCCTCGGGATCGTGGTGCCCCCGGGCATCGAGGTGGTTGTCGAAGCCCTGGGACAGCGCCTCCCAGTTCTGTTCGGCCCAGGCCAGCAGCAGGCGGGCCGGCACCTCGTCCGGATGGCCGGCGGGCAGGGTCAGCGACGCACGCACGGTCTGCCGCAGCAGCCGCAGCAGGGAAGGATGGGCCACATCGAGGATGGTGTCCCCGCTGCCCTCGCCCTTGCTCAGCACGCGCATGGCCAGACTGTGGATGGTGGACACCTGCAGCAGTTCGGCTTCCCGCCGCACGCGGCGCCAGAAGGCGCGGGCCTTCGCGGGCGACGCAAGCCAGGGCGCACCCACCCAGTGGGCCGCGGCCTGGGCGACCTCCCCGGCAGACTTTTTCGCGTGCTGAATGCTTGGCAGGTCTTTGAGAATGACTTCGAGATCCTTCGCCACGGGGGCCTCGAGGTGGGGCAGCAGTTCCCGCCACGCGACCTCATCCAAGGCGGACAGCAGATCCAAGGGGCGGAGCAGCCGCTCGCGAAGGTCCGCTGCGGACGCCTCGCTGAAGGTGGTGGCCAGGATCTCCCACGGTCGGATGTCGCCGCGTCCCAGCCGGGCGGTGACCAGCACGGTAAGGGTGAAGGTCTTGCCGGAACCGGCGCTGGCGCTCACGACCAGCGACTGGTCGAGGATGCCGGGATCGCCCAGGTCGAGGGTGCGCATGTCAGTCCCCCTCCCCATCGGTCTCGACGGTCACGTCCACGGGCCGCCCGCAGAGGGCCGCCAACTGGCACTGGCTGCAATGCTCGCCGGGGGTGGGCGGGAAATCTCCCGACTCCAGGCGGGCATCGAAATGGGCGAGGTTCGCCAGCAGCTTGCCGCGCCAAGCCTGATCCGGGCCCGCCTCGGCCAGGGTGGCGAGGTGCTTGGTGAAGGGCTTCGGCTCTTCGTCCCGCAAGGGGAAGAGCACCGCGGTGGCCCGCTCGCCCGGGTAGACCTGCTCGGCGAGCAGCATGTAGAGCGGCGTCTGGAGGTGCGACGAGAAGGGCGCCTCATCCTCGGCGTAGGCCTTGAGGGTGGTCTCCTTGGAGGTCTTGTAGTCCACCACCCGCAGGAAGGA
>CAYPNF010000098.1:0-16630 GCA_964411985.1 uncultured Verrucomicrobiota bacterium | reverse complement strand
CCCCTCCCTCCCCACGAATGCCGGTGGAGTCTTTCCACCGGCTTTTTGCTTCCAGCCCTCCCCGCCGCAGGGGAATTATAAAACGGGATCTGCGGTCCGTTTTTGAGCGCCGCGCCCAGTCGTTCTTGGAGGCACAGACGCCGGCAGTAGCGTGAGCTGGAGCTACACTGCGGCAGATCCTTTTACTCCTGTGGGCAGTAGCACCTTGTACGCGCGAAGCATCGGCGGGGGTGCTTGGGATATCCTCGGTGGCACCAACTTTGAACCGCAGTTAATGGCCGTGGAAGCGACGGCGGTACCTGAACCGGGAATGATGGTCGGCGCCTCTGCTATGATTCTGCTGGGTTGGAGTGCTTGGCGCACGAAGAGCAGCAAGCGGTCCTTAGCCTAAGAAAGCTGGGGGGAGGTTCTATACACATGCGCATAAGTAACAGGACATAGGAGTCTTAAGAAAACGGGCGGAGGATCCCCAGGAGTGTTTCGGGGTGCCGTTGCATGTCCGCAAAGGTCGTCAGCAGACTGGAGCACAAATCGGCGGGCCTCTCAAAGAAGCGATTGTGGGTGGCGTGGCCTCGGGTGTATTTCCAGACGGGTTCCTGAGCATTGAACTCCGGGGAATACTTGGGCAGCAAGAAGACTTCCAGCCGCTTCCGCTCTTCTTTAAAGAAGTCCCAAACCTCAGGCTGCTTGTGATAGGAGGCGTTGTCCTGGATCAGATACACCCGGTGCCCGCGCCGATAGTAACCGGGCAAGATCACCTCTTGGACAAAGGAGCGGTAGGTCAGGTGGTTGAAGTAATCCTCCTGATGTCGGTAGACGAAGCGGCCCGAGTGGAGGGCCACCGCACCGAGAACCTTCTGGGTGTTACGCTCGCCCCGGGTGGGGATTTGGGGGCGATGGCCACGGGGAGCCCAGGTTTGGCACAGGGTCGGGCTTTGCCGAAAGGACGCCTCGTCGGTGAAGACGATCACCGCGCCTTCGGCCTGGGCGTTTTTTTTAGATTGGGATAGGTGTAGCGTGTCCACCTGCGCTGGGCTTGGGGATCGGCCTGGACCAAGCGGGTGGTTGGCCGCTGCACCGAACACCCGGCCCGATGGAGCAGTTTGCGGACATGGCCGGGGTGAAAGGCGACGCCATACTCCTCCTGGATGAGTTCAGCCACAATCTTGGAGGTCCACACGCCGGTGTTGAGCCCATAGGCGACGGGGCCGCTTTCGATGAGGTCATGGAGTTGTTGGCGTTGGGCATCGCTGAGCGCAGGGCGACGACCGCTGCGATGGCCCTCTTTGATGCCGTCGATTCCGTGATCCATCCAATTGCGCACCCATTGATGGACGCGGCTGCGGTGGACGTGGAGCAACTGGGCGATATTTGGAGGGGTGTGACCGTCGGCGCTCAGGAGTAGGGCCTGGAGACGCAGGGCAACGCGGGGGGCCTTGTCGCTTTGGGCTTGCTGGCGCCAGGCCAGCAGCTGGCGGCGGGTGCGGGGATCTGCGTTAATAAGAAGTGGCTTCATTAGAAACGTCGCGTTATATACGCGCATCATGAGACAAGGACCCGCCGGGCACCAGAACAATGTTCACGAGGGGGACCTTGGGAAGAAACTCCAGAACGTCAGACCAAGCTAACCTGCCTGCAAAACAAGGGCTTCATGCTGTTAATGTCCTGTTACTTCTGCGCATGTGTATAGTACTCACAACGCAGAAGGCAGGTGAATACAATGGGGGCTAGGTACGTGAACTCCTTTGGGGGCACAGCGCCATAGTCTCCAATGTTCGAAGTGTGGGTGTTGAGATAGTCGCGGGTGTGTTCGACCCTTACGGCATGAAGAAAGGATGGTTCGTCTCAGCGTCTCCGCAGCGCCGCCTGTCTGGCACCTGCGCGTTCGGCGTGCTCAAAGGCGTCAGCAAATGGATCCAGTTCCCGCTTCGTCGTGCCAAGAGACAGCCCTGTTTCAAGCCATCGCGAGAGGGCCCAACATCCGATCTTCGGATGGCCTCGACTGATAGCCAGGTGCTCTCGTGTGCCGGGCTACTTGATCTTGCGGAAGAAGATCACGGCCGAACGTGGTTGGCTCGTGATGCTTACCGACAGGCCATCGGTCATTAGCACTTTTCCAGTCATCTTGCGCGGCGTGCCGCTATCGAGATCAGTGACTTCGTAGGTAGCCGAGGGGATCGGAGCGCGAAGCCGGGACACTCGCTTGGACGCATCGTTCTTCTCGCGGCGGAAGGCTTGAATCACACCCCCGCCGAGTCTCGCCCGGTCGAATTCCCATGCGATCCAGTCGGTGTTCTGGATGGTGTAGGAAGTCAGCGGATGGTAGTCGCCCAACATGAACGGTGCTAAGCGGCGGCACTCGTCGTAGGCGCGTTTCGTGTTCGTATCGGTCCCGGCATAGCCCGAGCAGGGCATGATGTAACTGCGGGCGCTGTAGGTGTCGCTGTAATAGCAACCCGATCCGTAATACGGAATCCAGCTGGAAGTGCCGTAGGTATGTCCCTGATTAGGCATCGTGGCTTCGTTGCCGAACTGGTAGTCGCTGCGCAGCAGGGGCACCGATCGGCGCAGCGTCTCCAGGTCGTTGCGGCGTCCGCCACTCGCGCAGGAGTCGATGAGCATGCCGGGATGGCGTCGGCGCAGTTCATCCTCAAAGAGAAGGCCAGATCACTTTGCCGTGGGATGGGGGGATACCCGGCTTCAGTACGCCGATCGCGCAAAGGTAATTCGCTAAGCCATAGTTCCCGTCCGTCTTTCAGCCTCACTTTGGCATCAGCCTAGTCGGCCTGATCCCAGCCAATCCCATCACCTGCGTCGCCAATCTCCAGGGTAAACGTATCCGCTCCCCCCAGATCCACGTCCACTCGGCGCGCCGGTGTACCAAAGCGCATGACATCTGACTGAAAAAGGACGTTCTCCATTGGCTTTCATGTAACCTCAAGGCGCTTTCTTCAATCCCTCCCATTTCACCACCCAATTGCCGTCATTCGGAAACCCCGGCGCATGGTGAGCGGGCGCGCCGTCCCAGCCGGCAGCCATCATGGCCACGGCGTAAAGCAGGCCTCCGTTGCCGGGCAGGTACGGACACGGCCCGCCGATGTTCACACCCCGAACGTCGTAGACGTTCTTATTGCCTGCCTCCTTGAGCAGCGCGTCCACCGCCATTGTAGGTTCGCCGAGCCGTGCGGCCGCCATGGCCGTCCATGGGAAGTCCCATCCCCAGCAGCGGTTCCAATCCCAGGTCTGCCACACTTTCAACAAAGTGCGGTGGGCCGTTTCGCGATCCACCCCTTCGATGGGAGGCAGCATGCCGAGCACTCCGATCGGATCGGGATGTTCCCAGGCACGCTGGGTGTAAGTGTCTTTCCACTCGGCCGAGTGCACGAATACCCCCTCCAGCGTGGGCAGCGGAGCGAGTCCCTGACGAACCTGATCCCATTGGACGTCGCGGGGGAGGCCCATCCGTTCTCTCCATCGCTGCGCCTGATCCAGGCCCCAACGCCAATACGCCAAGTCGAACACCGTGTCCCGAGTGACACCCTGTTCACTGGGAGGCATGATCGGCTGGAGATGGTAGATGCCTGATGCGTCCGGGGTGGGAAAGTCCGCCATGGTATCCGCAGTTGCGAAGACGACGTCCTTCCACTTTTCCAGGGTCGCACGGCTTGGCTTCAATCGATACTCGAGTTCCGCAAAGAAGAGCGGATGCGGTTGTTGCCAGTTCAGGACGAAACTTCCACTCCACGGTGCGGTGCGCCCCTCTGGGCCGACTTGCTTGCCCCACTTGGCCCCGCGGTAATCGAACTGCTTGGCCAATTGGCGGGCCGTAGGTAGAAACCTCTGGTAACACCCCAGCGCCTTGTCGGCGAGGGACCATCGACTCCACAAACCATAGTGTGCCAGGTGCCACCAAACCATCTCCATGTGGAACTGGCCGCTCCAAGCGTCGATCCCCATGAGCCCGTCTTCGGCAGAGGGCCAACTTCCGGCAGATTGCGCGGCCATTTGGTATTGGGACAGCACGATCCGACGTTCCAGTTCCTTCCAGCGAGGGTCTTTGCTTTCTGAGAGATCAACGGCTCCGCCTTGACTCCAATACTTTCTCCAATGCGCTGCCACTGCCTTTTGGGTTTCCGCCTGGGTTGGTAGCGAGCCTGGGGCCTGGGCTGAGAAAGCGCAGACAAATTCTATTGGGCCTGACTGCCCGGCGCTGATGCTGAAGCTATGTGGGGAGTTCGCGGCCCGAACCACCAACGGGGAACCCTTGGACCAGGCGAGTTTCACCTGATACTGGGAGGTGTCGGCGATGCGTCGGATCTCAGCCCGGTTCTTTCCCGGTTTCAGGACGAGTTCGCTCGCGTGCGCGCTGGGGTGATTCCAGTCACCGACCCAGGGGGACTTGGCATCGGTGGTGGGATACGGGAAATCGAGCGAGACCACCAAGCGGCCCTCCTGGAACAGGGGCGATTCTGCACGGACAGCGATGAGATCCAGAGTGGGGTGAACGCAAGTTTCTATCCGGACCGATTGGCCATTGACCTGGAACTGGCTGGTGTGCACCCCGCGCCACAAATCATAGCTGCGGGTGATACTGCGGATCTCCTTGGGATCGAGTGCTGCGCCATTGGATCGGCTCAGGCGGAGTCGGGCGAGGTTGACAGGATGCGGGTTGCGAAACATCCAGCCATTCAGTTCCTCCTTCTCCGCCGCTTTTTGCATGGGACCTTGAATCCGTCCTCGTTCCACCGTTCCCGTGGGCGGAACATCGGCAGGCGTACAACCTGTCGGCAGTGGCGCCGAGTGCCAGGCCCAATGTGACATGGTGTTTCCCCCGAAGGTCTGAAGGCCGGTGGCGTCCACGTTGAAACAGAACTCGCCGTTACCGAGGGGGATTTGCCCCTGAAGTTCGTTCCACTCAATCTTGTGGCGTGTCACCAGGGCCTGCCGGTCGATTCTACCCGTGGTGCTGGGGGAGGTTTCCCCCGCGTGGCCGAGCAATACCAGGGTGAGGAACGTTGCGGCAAGGAGGGGGAAGAGGATTCTCATAGCCAGCATCACTTCATGGATTCTCTCAGTTCGATCATCGCTTGGTCGAAGCTGTCGATCTTCACCAAACCCAAACGCGGAAACTCAAAGTCTAAAATGAGATAAACCGACAGCGACATGACCACGGCAAAGCCGATCAGGTGGAGGCGGCTTTGCAGCTTGGCTTTGGCCATGGCGAAACCGGCCATCAGGGAACTGACCAACATAAGCAGTCCCAGCATGGCGTAGACGGCGGGCGGCGGGTGCTGGCGAGTGGAGAGCCGCCGACTTTCCGTGAGATCGAACACTTCATTGGCGGCCGGGAGCAGTAATTGCGCCAGCGGCTGTGACTTGTCTCTCTTCGCTGCCTCCACCAGTGTGGACCAGATATCGCCCTGCAATGTGGAAAGGTGTTCCAAGGTGTTGTGGATCGTAGCCTGGTCCCGGGACTCACTGGTGATACGCAACAGGGTGTCGACGTACTGGCGGAGCAAGCCGCGGGCTTTGGCTCGGGTGGGCTCGTCCAGCAGGTCGAGCCGCAGCCAGGCCGTGCCGATGGCATTCACGTGTTGCGTGATCAGATCCCGGCGGTGGTCGAACCGATCCGCCGCACCCGTGAAGGTGAAGGCGATCAGGAGGCCCATCAGCCCGAAGATCGAGCCTTCGAGCACCCCTGCGCCGGCGTGGCCGTCGTCGCCGAGTTCCGCCAGTTTGCGGCGGCCCCAGATCCAGCCTAGTTTGAGGCAGCACAACACTCCGAAGAGAAGAAACGCGGCGAAGAGAACCGGTACCAGGATGGTTGACATAATGAGAATTGGTTTACAACTTGGATGCGCGCTCGGTGTGCCTCCCGACCAAGCCAGCTACAGGCTTGACCACTGTGCCAGGACTTGGTCGATTCGCTCCCCAATCAGGGTGCGGGCTTCAAGCCGCTCCACGCCTCGACATAAAAGCTCATCGTAGTTCGTTTCAGCATGACGGATATGAGCGACCACCGCCAGCTTTACCGCTGTGGGGTCGAGAGCGCGCCCCGCGGCGGATCGGCCGACTCGACCACTGCTGCGGCGTCCAGTGTGCTCTGCGATCTCACGCGCTTTCTTGGCAGGACAACCGGGGTAAGCTTGCAGAATGGCGAGAGCCAGGGCATCCACGAACTCGTGGTCCTCTTCTTGGCGCGCGACAGCGGCACGGGCACGGGCTTCGGCGCGTGCGGGGGCGTCCTCGGCGCATTCCTCTTCGGCCTTGGCCAGGCCTTCCTCGGTGACGAGCAATCCTTGCCGTTCGTATCGCTTGCGCGCCCGGCTGAAGCGCACCACGACTGCCGAGAGCGAGCTGTACTTGCGAGCCCTCCGTGTCAGTGCGGCCTCGCCGGAGGGCAGAAACACCAAGTGATCCATGTCGGCGCACTTGAGGCACAAGGGTTGATCTTTCTCCTTGGTGAGATAATCCCCCTGAAGCAACTCCGCCCCGCACTCGCTGCAATTGCCCTCGACGCTGACTTTCTCGAAAACAACCAGGTCGGGAGCCTTGTTCAGTTTGTCAGCCAGCTGGGCCGTGCGTTTATCCGACAATTCCCCTGACGCATAGTGAGTGCGATAAAACTTCTCGTGCTCTGGATCTCCGTCCTCTGTAACCTGTAAAGGTTCGACACCACTGGGCTGGCGGCGAGTGAAAGCGACTTCAATGGGGCGCAGTCCCTTGCGCTTCGCCCATTCCTCGAAATGGTGAACCGCCTTCCGGAACTTCTCCGGCCCGAGCTGAATCCACTGTCGGAGCACCCGGTAATGTTCATCGCCGTTGCGCCAACTCTGGACATGGCCAGGGTACAGCACACCCATCCCCTGAAACAGGTCCAGGGGCCCCACATTCCCTTTTCGTTTCAAAGCGGCCTCCGCGGCTTGTTCCACGCGCTCCTGGTAGTTGCTGTAGGAAGGGGTGTTCATGGCGACGGCATCGTTCGTTGCCCACATTTTAGTGCCCAGGGAGTGACCTCGCAAGCCTCCAAATGTGGATCTCTGCCGGGCTTGGATAGGCCATCAAAGACGGATCGACATTGTTTGGAGCAAATGGGAGGATCGTCACCCATGACATTCCAAGCCAGACCTGCCAGCCAAGGCCTGTGCCGCCAGTCATTCATGCCGCGAAGGAGTTTCCTTCAGGTGACAGCCTTGGGTTCGCTGGCGGCGGTGGGTGGATGCATCCATCGGCCCGATGGACTGCAGGCTGCCAAGCACAGGCTCTTCTTCACCTCAGGGGGCAAGACCTGCCTGATCCATGCTGACGGGAGCGGACTGCGCACCCTTGAACTGGAGGCGCCCAATCAAGTTACCTGGCAGCCCGCAGGGTTTCTCCTCGATGGACGCGTGCTGATGTTGAGCATGGAAGCTCGCCGGGATGGCCCAGGGAAGCCTTTCGAAGATTACTACCATCAGACCCCGACCCATATCTGGGCCCATGATCTTGCCACTGGTGCCTTGCAGGAGTTAGCCACCCAAGAACGCACGGCCCCGTTTTACACCCCCCAGTTGGTCCTGCAAGACGGACGGATCCTGATGCAGGTGGTGCGAACGAAACCTGGGCAGATTCTCAATATGAAGCTGGATGGATCCGATGCACAGGAATTCACCCGTGCTGAGGAGGGGTTGCCTTATGGTCTCAGCCTGAGCCCGGACGGAACACGAGTCGCGTTTCATCTGGCCAGCCCCGAAGGATACCAGATCTGGACCAGCGACACTTTCGGCAGAAACCGGATCCGGATCGCGGCGCATCCTGACCATCTCTATTTTGGCCCGAGCTGGTCGCCCGACGGTCAGTGGCTCGCGTACCAGGATTGCCACTTCAAGACGGATCCCGGTCATGATTGGTCAGACGTTTGCGTGAACCGTCCGGACGGGGCGGAACATCGCACGCTGACCGAGGGACAAGCCATGTGGTTTGGTGCTACCTATGGGTACCCTGGCAACCGCGGCGGCGGTTCGAACGTGCCGTGTTGGACCCATGATGGACAGATCCTCTTTCCACGACGGCTTCCGGGTTCGAAGGTGCCTTGGGAGTACCAAACCAACCGGCCCGATTCCGACCATTACAACCGCGATTACAAACCGGAATCGGCCCAGGGCGGAACCGAGATCTGCAAGGTGTCCCCCAAGGACGGCTCCCTGACCCGTCTTACAAAGGCCGGTCCGGCGGTCTGGGACTTTCGTGGCTGTGAATCGGGTGACGGACAGAAGATTGCCTTTTGCCGCTGCTCCACGGGTGAGACTTCTGGTCTATGGGTGATGAACAGTGATGGCACCAGGCCGCGCTTGCTGACCCGTGGTTTGGAGGGGCGTGGGGCCGACCACCCGCGCTGGTTGCCATGAGACCAGAAGTTCACTAATCTCGAAAGGAGATTTGACTGCCATGGTGCATCGACGGAGCTTTTCTCTAGCGTGGGCCATTCTGCTTGTCTGGGCGAACGCGTGCTCGGCGGGTGCGCAACCGCCCTCCAGGGACGTGCGGTTCTTCGAGCCTTTCGACTACCAGGGTGTTCGTCTCGAAGATGGCCCGTTGCTTCGCCAAGTGCTCGAACTGCGCGAGGACTATCTGCGCGTCCCCAACGACGACTACCTCAAACCATTTCGTCAACGTGCGGGACTATCCGCACCGGGAGCCGATTTGGGCGGATGGTATACCTCCGGGATCTTTCACGTCTTCGGCCAGGTGCTGTCGGGATTGGCGCGCATGCACGCCGCCACGGGTGACGAGGCTTGCCGCCAGAAACTCAACACCTTGATCGAGGGGTGGAGCCGCTGTATCGAAGAGGACGGGTATTTCTTCTCCAGCAAGCCGGCTTCCCCACCGCATTACATCTACGAGAAGATGGTGGGTGGACTTCTCGATGCCCATCTTTACGGCCATTGTCCGCAGGCACTTTCCCTGCTCGACCGCATCACGGCCTGGGCCGAAAGAAACCTCGACCATTCGAATGCCTACGTTTTCGATACTCTTACCGGTATCACGGAGTGGTACACGCTTTCCGAGAACCTGTATCGGGCTTCGTCGGTTACCGGGCAGCAACGCTACCGGGATTATGCGCGGACCTGGGAGTATACCGATTTCTGGAGACTGTTCGCCTCATCTGGCCAGAACCTCTTTGGTTCTTCCCCGGGATACCATGCTTACAGTCATGTGAATAGCCTCAACGGTGCGATCGCGGCCTACGTGGCCACGGGCGAACGACCTTACTTGGATAGCGCACTCCGCGCGTATGATTACCTTCAGGCGCACCAAGTCTATACCACAGGCGGTTATGGCCCTGCGGAGCGCCTCGTGCCCGATCCACTTCTCGTCGATTATCTGGACGTCATGGAAAACCACTGGGAGACCGCGTGCTGTTCCTGGGCCGGCTTCAAGCTTTGCAAGCGGCTGATGTCCATCACTGGGGAAGCCCGTTTTGGGGACTGGATCGAGCGCCTGCTGATTAACGGCATTGGTGCCACCCTGCCCATGGATACCCAGGGAAGAGTCATGTACTACTCCGGTCATGGTCTCGGGGGAGGTGCCAAGAGTCACAACATGATCCCGTGGTCGTGCTGTGCGGGAACCCGCCTCCAGGCCGTCGTCGATTATCATGATCTGGTTTTCTTCAAAGGTCCGGACGCATTGTATGTAAACCTCTTTACGCCTGCCACCGTGGTCTGGAATCATCGCGGGCAAGCTGTGACGTTGCGGCAGCAGACCGGCTTTCCGGAAACCGAGAAGTCCACGCTCCGTGTTTCTCTCCCACGGCGCCAGGTATTCACCCTACAACTTCGGCAACCCTCGTGGCTGGCCAACCCGATGAAAGTGCGGATCAACGGTGCCAGCGCCGAGACATCGGGAGACAGTCGAGGTTGGCGGGCACTGCGGCGTACCTGGCGGGATGGCGACTTGGTGGAAGTGGATTTGCCCATGCGCTTGGCCATGGAGCGTTTTCCTCGAGCCTCCACCAATCCGTTTCCTGCGGCGCTGGTGAGAGGACCAGTAGTCCTTGCTGCTCGCTCCCTTCAGGGGAACCCGGTCGCCCTGCTGGACTTGGCTCATCTGGAAACGAGCCTCCTCTCCGTCGACGGAGAACCTTTGACCTACCGCCTCGTGACGGCTCCAGACGTCCTCTTTCGGCCTTTCTACCGTTTCAAGGAAGATGAGCCCTACTACATGTATTTCGATCCCCAGCATCCCTGGACACGTCGTGATCCTGCGGAATTGCCTTCCTCGGGCGGTTGGAGCTTGAACCTGACTGGAGACTTGTTGACCACCACGAACATAGGCTCTTTCCTGGAGTATCCCTTTACTGGTTCGCGGATCCGTTGGGTGGGACGTATGTTCGATGATGCGGGTTGTTGTGAGGTGCGGATCGATGATAAAGCCCTGTCGGTAGTGGACCAGTACGATTCGGTCCGGGATAGGCCTTTCCGTTATGAGATCACTGGTTTATCGGAAGGAAGGCACACGATTCGGATCACCCTGCTCCCCGAGAAAAATCCGGCTTCAAAAGACCGCAAAGCCAATATCGGAGGATTTGACATCATCGTCCCGGTTTCGCCGACCCAGGGCACGGTCCCTTTCAAACCTTGAAGGTAGGTTTTATGAAGTTACCTGATTCTTTGCGGGTTCGTTGTGGGTGCCTCAGAATGCCAAGGCGAGGGGAGTTGCTTTTGACAACCGGGAGGGGGTTGGTCCTAAGGAACACCATCCTCCTGGTCTTCTTTTGTGGGGTCGTTCTAGGTGGGTGGTCGATGCTTACCGGCGCGGAGGCAAACCGCCTCGCGAAGGTGGACACTCTTGGGGTGCTGCGCTGGCAGGAGGATCAGTCGGAGGTGGCTCTGTTTGGCGTGAACTACTACCCGCCCTTCTGGCATAATTATCCTGATTTGAAAGCTGTGGGAGCGAATCACAAACAGGTGATCGACCAGGATGTCGCGCACTTTGCTCGCCTGGGCCTGGATGCCATCCGTCTGCATGTCTTCGATCGGGAGGTCAGTAACAGCGAAGGCGACCTTCTAGACAACGAACATCTCGAGCTGCTCGACTACCTGATCCTGCGCGCCAAGGAACGTGGCATCTACACGGTACTGACCCCGATCGCCTGGTGGCCGGTTCCGGGGGACAGTCCCGGGTTCTCCACGCGTTTTACCATGGAGCAGATGACTACGGATCGCACTTCCTGGAAGCCTCAGACGCGTTACCTCGCTCAGTTTGTTTGCCATACCAATCGGTTCACCGGGCTCAGTTACCGGGACGATCCGGCTGTGGTTGCGTTCGAACTGATAAACGAGCCTCAGTACCCTCCCAACACCTCCAATGCGCAAGTGACCGAGTACATCAATGTCCTGGCCGACGCGGTTCGGAGCACCGGGAGCCAGAAACCTCTGTTTTACAACGGATGGCAAGGTCGGCTTAGTTGCGTGCGTGATGCCAGGGTGGAGGGTTCGACCTTTGGCTGGTATCCCAGCGGGTTGGTTGCGGGACGTTCGCTCACACGCGATTTCCTGCCTCAGGTCGCTGAGTATGGCGGAAACAACCCTTGGAATCCATCGATGCGCGATGCGTCCATCACCCACAAAGCCAAGATCGTTTATGAATTCGACGCCGCCGACATCCCCGGGAGCTACATCTACCCGGCGATGGCCAGGTCTTTCCGCAGCGGCGGGGCCCAGATTGCTACCCAGTTCCAATACGACCCGCTACCCCTTGCGCCGTTCAACCAGGGTTGGCAGACCCACTACCTGAACCTGGTCTTTGCCCCGCAAAAGGCGATCAGTTTCCTCATCGCAGGGGAGGCGTTCCGGAGGTTGCCACGGCACCAGGACTACGGACGCCCACCCCAGAGTGATCGGTTCGGACCCTTCCGAGTTAGCTACAGAGAAGACCTCAGCGAAATGGTGACCGACGATGCCTTTTTCTACTCCAACGACACGCAAACCCAACCAGCAAAGCCCGAGAAACTGGAGCGAGTTGTGGGGTGCGGCTCGTCTGCCGTGGTGCGTTACGAGGGCACCGGTGCCTACTTCCTTGAAAGAGTGAAACCGGGTGCCTGGCGATTGGAGGTGTATCCGGACGCGGTCTGGGTGAACGATCCCTACGGCGAACACCGCCTGGACCGCGAGGTCTCCCGTCTCATCGAGCGCCAGTGGCCCATGGAGATTCACTTGCCGGACTTGGGAAAGGCTTTCCGCATCGAACCGCTGAATACTGGAAACACCTTCCAAGCGTCCAGTCGTGCGGGGCGTTTTCCGGTGCGTCCCGGAGTTTACCTGCTCCGGCGTTCCCAGGTGCCAAAGGATGGCTGGAAGGATGCTAAACTGAGGTCGTCTATTGGTATGCGCGAGTTTCACGTCCCCTTGACGAAAGTGACGCCTACGGCGGTTCGTCATGAACCTCGGACGAGCTGGGTGGAGGGTATGCCGCTAAGGGTTGAGTTCACTGTTGCGTCTACTCAAGAAACGGCCTCGCCCGAATTGACGGTTTGTGGGTCTAATGTCCTGCCGCAGACGCTGCCGCTAAGGCGCGATCGGGCTTATCGTTATTCCGGCCTGTTGCCAGGCGCTTGGCTGAAGCCTGGAGAGCTCACTTACTCCCTTCGCTTCGGAGCAGGCAGCAACGCGCCCTCTGGTTCCGCTAACTGGAGATGGTCGCTTGTCGTGCACTCGAATAGCGCGCCAGTGTCGTTGTTTGAGGCGTCTCGGCACAAGGTGAGGGCGCAGGGGGACATGCCGAACACACAGTCCTCCGTACCGGGAATGGGTGAAGGACATCTCGCGTTGCGGATCGCCGTCGAGAAGTTCGGGCCGCCCCCAAGCTCGATTTCCCTGCGCACCGATGTATCCGAGGAGCTCGATCCTTGGCGGGAACGGCTCGCTAGTCGCACAGAACTCTGCCTGCGGGCCCGTGCCTTGGAAGATACAACGACGGCTCTGGAAGTGGTCGTCTTGGAGCGCGATGGAACGCCGTGGGGCACGAACGTGAAGATTACGAAGGAATGGCAAGTGATCCGCGTCCCGTTGACGTCCCTACGCCACTGGGGGCACTGGAGCGGCAGCCCTCCCGGCCGGGGTGGGGAAGGGGACCGACCGCAGCCGCAGGAGTTCGCAGGCGTCAACATCTGCTTCGGTGCTTGGCTGTACCCCGGCCACGCGGAGCAACCCCATTCCATCGAACTGGAGAGCATCACGGTGGAATAGGGGTCCACAAACTTTTGAGTACCTAACCTATCCCCGGCAACCAACACCCATGAAACGTCCTTTCTGTGCACTATGAATCGGCTCCTTCCCTGCATCCTCGTCTTCGCTATCACGCAATGTGCTTTGTCCCAGCAGCCATCCGATCCCCATTACCGGCTGGTGAAGGATGTTCCCTATCGCGATGGAACCGATCTCTCGGCGTACGCGAACGAGCGTTGTCGCCTGGACGTGTATTCTCCCACGGACACCACCCACTTCGCGACGGTGGTTTGGTTTCACGGCGGAGGGCTGACCGGGGGGAGTCGGTTTGTTCCCAAGGAGCTGGAGGGAAAAGGGATTGCCGTGGTTGCAGCTGGATACCGCCTCAGTCCCCAGGCCAAGTCTCCCGCTTACATTGAAGACGCGGCGGCAGCGGTTGCCTGGACTTTTCAACATATTACCGAGTACGGCGGTGCAACAAACCGCATCTACGTCAGCGGGCATTCCGCCGGAGGCTACCTCACCACCATGATCGGTCTGGACAAGCGTTGGCTCGCAATCCATAGCCTTGACGCCAACCGCATCGCCGGCCTCATTCCGTTGAGCCCGCAAGCGATCACCCATTTCACCATTCGTTCTGAGCGAGGGATCAGCGACAAACAGCCGGTGGTGGATGAAATGGCGCCGATGTTCCATGTGCGCAAGGACGCCCCACCCATCCTCATCCTCACTGGCGACCGTGAAAAGGAGATGCTGGGCCGTTACGAGGAGAACGCCTATTTCTGGCGCATGATGAAAGTGGTGGGACACCCTGATGTGGAGCTTCGCGAGTTTCCCGGCTTTGATCACGGCAACATGCCCGAACCTGCATTTCCCCTGCTGCTGCGGTTCATTGAGAAGCGGAATCTCCCCTAGCTTGTTCCCCCACCAAAAGAGGGTGCCCTATCGGCTGGCACTTCTCACGTTGCGGGCGGCAGGGATCGAGAACGGGGAGCCGGGCGGGGGCGTGAACCTGGCCAGGCCAATGCATCGGTCCGCTGCGCCGTAACAGGCGTTGCCACCGTTCGCAACCTATTCGCACAGGTATCATCGTTACTCGGTTTCGAAGGGTTACGGTGTTCCCGCGACCACACAGTCCAGCCCAACGAAGTACTTGGCACCCGTCGCGGCAGGATTAGCCCCCGCCACCTCGATCCGCAGTGTGAATCTGCCATTCTGTGGCGCGAATACTCCGAGTTGGAAGGTTGCAGCGGGTTGCACCGACTTTGCATAGCCATCAAAGCGTTCATTCACCCTTTGCCCGTTGACCAGGAAAGCCAGCGTGCCGTAGTCGGATGCTTGGGTGGCGTAGAGCACCAGGGATCGCGGCGTGTTGTCGGAGGCAGGCCATTCGATTTCAACCGCATCCATCATCACCTTTTCGGTGCGAGCTTGATTCGTCTCGACACGGATGAACTGGTTCTGATCGCTATTGGCAAACCAACCCGGCTCACCAGGTGCAACCGTCCCGCGGTCGTAGCTGCTCGCCTGCCTGCAGGTGAATTCCGGCTCGGGCCAGCGGGCCACCGCCGAGTTGTCCAGCATCTCCCCAAGAAGCGATTCAAAGGTGACTTCGGCGCCCCAGCCGCTGGTAGCGAAAGCGGCGCTACAAAGCAATAGCCTCGCGAGGATAGTTCTCATAGTCCTTTAGTTCTGGTTTGCTTTCTCCATTGGGATTTCCTGGCGGACACGAAGCGTATTTCCAAGATCTTCGAGCTCAAACAACCGCGCCCGGCTCTTGCCCTGGTTGGGTTGGTGGATGGGCATCACCAACCGCCCATCAAAAGTCTTGAAGATCATGCCGTGGCCACCATCGCTGCGGAGCAGGGGTTCATCCCTCTGCTTCCATGGTCCTGTGATCTTCCCACTCGTGGAGTAACTGATCCCTACCGTGTACTTCTTTCCCTCACCAAAACTGGACCAAATCATCAGTAGCTGGTCGCTCTTGGTGCGGTAGAGGAACGGGCCGTCGGTAACATATCCCGGGTCCAGGCTGCGCACCCATTTCGCATCGCTCGCCTTGAAGAGTGTTTTGGGCGTATCGGCCGCCTCAGAGAGGTCATCTTTCAAGCGAACCAGTTCCATGGTCCCATCGGTGACCTGCACCCACTCATGGCAGAAGACCATGTAGGGTGCGCCGCCTTCGACCCAGAGGGTGCCGTCCAGGCACATCCATTCCTCGGGCGTCTGCGGTTTGTCCGCGAAGGGTTGGAATGGGCCCTCGGCTGAGTCTGCGAAGAGGATCTGGGTGGCCCGTTTCACGTAGGTCTTGCGACCGGGCGGGGTGGGCAGGGTGTCCTTCGAGGTGAAGGTCACAAACAAGTAGTACTTGCCCTGGTAACGGTGAACCTCAGGGGCCCAGACACTCTGGTCTGCCCAGAAGCGCTCGGGAAAGTGGAATACCGGCTTGGGCCCCCTCCACTGTTGGAGGTCTTTGCTGGTATAGACCCCGACCCCTTGACGCACGCGTCCGTCCTCGAGACGCACAGACATCTGGCAATACAGGTAGTAGGTTTGCGATTCAACGACCGGCAGGATGAACGGATCGCGTATCTGGATATCCCCGCGATGCAGAGTGTCGGCGCCGAGTAAGGCACGCCCTTCTGTTACCAGCCATGCAGCCAAGGTCACCAGAAACAGGCTCTTGATTTTCATCGTGCGTGGACGTGTATGTTGTCGAACTCCGACGCTGCCACAACTGGCTATTTCGCACCGGTTGCGTTCGGTTTCAGGTGATGCTCTGCGAACTCGAGGAACTTGAGCCAATCAAACATCTCGATCGAATGCCCGCCCGGCCGGACGTGATAGCCGATGTCGGACTGGAGGACGGCCTCGCCGACGGGGGGTGAGGCCTCGGTGGTGAGCCCCGTCTTTCCGAGCAACCGATGGACCTCGCTGGCGTGATAGGCGGAGAGATATTCACCTCGCGGATCCGCCCACTTGTCGTCGACGCCACTCATGACATAGACCGGACGGGGTGCAATGCACGCGAAGTCCGGGTCGATCTTGACCACCTCGAAGGTCGTCCGGATGGGTGACTCAGGCGCCGGAACCACGCCGTACACCAGGTTGCCAAACAGCGCCATGATCTGCGGGCGCCGAATGGCGAACCATTCCTCCGGCGTGGCGATCCTCTTGCCCTCGGAGGAAATCAGCAGCGGCGGCAAGTCATAGGCCGGGACTCGTGCCTCGTCGTAGATCAAATCCAGGTCGTGGTTCTTGGGCTCGTCAGGCAGTGCGGGCGGGATCACCAACAGGGTGGTGAGTGCAATGAGGCCGACTACGCTGATTCGCTGGGTTCGCGCGGTGAGGCTCATAGAGCGGGTCGGTCAACGATGAGTGTCTGGCCGGGAGCAAGTTCGTAGTTCATGTATTGCGGCATT
>CAYPNF010000097.1:0-19850 GCA_964411985.1 uncultured Verrucomicrobiota bacterium | reverse complement strand
ATCGGTGGGGCGTGTTCCTCCACCAACACCCGAGACAAGCTGTTCGCCGATGGCTCGAACCGATTCCTGAAATGGCTCGACTTTGTGAGTATCCACTACCAGCCCCTCGCAGCCGATCCTGCCCTGGAGCCCGCCTGGATGAGGCGCAAGTCTCCCTACGGACCGGTACGAGTTTGGGACACGGAAAGCTGGATCGCCAACTCGGAGGACCGGGTGGCGGCCGTGATCGCTTCGATGCGCTCGCAGGGGCAGAGCCGAACTGCGGGAATCTACCACGGCAACGTCTATGAAATGCACTGGCGAAAGGACCTGGTCGGGAAAAATGTGTCGGTGGCCTATGCCTGGTCGCCCGCTGTAGCGGTGGCGGCCTCTCAGCAGTTCATCGGACAGCGCCCTTTTCGGGAGATCCTCTTCCGGAACGGGTTGCCATGGGTTTATGCCTTTGAAGAGCTGCAGTCCAAGGACGATGGCACCCTGGTGGTTCTTGGGGATCTTGGAGCTGTCTATGATCGAAACCGCACCCTGTTCCGAGGCGTGAGGAGTCTCGAGAGTCGGGAGAAAGTGCAAGCACTGGAGGAGAAGTTGAACGCTGCTACCGGGAAGGATCGTCCGGCGCTCGAGAAACAGTTGGAAGCTGCCTACGTTATGACCAATGCCCGGTTGGTCCTGGAGAATCGAGCGGGGGAGTTTGTCCTATTCGATTTCTATGGAAACCCGCTTCCTGCTCGCGACCAGACGATCGTCGTTCCGCTGAATGGTCTGGGATATTTTCTTAGAACCACGGGAGTACCTGGGTCGTTCTCTCGACTCGTCGCAGGCATCAAGACCGCCAGGATCGAAGGGTACGAGCCGGTATCGGTCGAAGTTTCCGATTTTGCCGCGCCCATCCCCCAGCGTCCAACACTGCGCGTTCGCCTCAGCAACATCCTCAATCGTCCCATCCAGGGGCGCCTCCAGTGGTCCTCGCCAGGTCTCGAGTTTGAGCAACCGAACCTGGACATGTCTCTGATGCCCCACCAGACCCGGGAGATCCTCGTCCGCGTGAAACAAGGGCAGGTGGCACCCGACAACACCTATCCCTTGACCTTGACTTTCGATGCCGGGGCCGACGGAAAAGCGTTCCATCGCGAATCGATGCATGTGAACGTGATTTCCCGAAAGACGATCCAGGTCGATGGCGACCTGGAAGATTGGACAGGGGCCTTGCCTCAGCCCGTGGGCGGGGTAGCGATCCGTGCCAGCCTCACCGAAAAGGCTTGGCTGCCTTTTGGAACGTACGATGACAGCGTCGCATCAGGAACGGGGGTCGCATTCATGGCTTACGACGACCAGTATTTCTACTTTTCCGCCAAGGTGGCAGATTCAACCTCCTTCGCAGGTGGCCCGCGCTACGCCTCGCGGGATGACGATTCCTATTTCTATCCGGAGACTTCCTACAGCAAGCCCCAGGATGGCGCAAAGCCGTTGGTCTGGCCTGCGGGAGTGAGGCGATTCACCTATCGGCGCAATTTCGAGATCCCCTCGGGAAATGACACTGACAACTTCCAGATTGCGTTCAATGCGCTGCCAAGCTCGAAGAAATCGATGCTTTCCCATCCTTCGGGAACCATGCCCCGCTACATGGCCTATCCCGACACGGACTACGAGTTCGCTCTGAATCAGGTGGCAGAGGCTTACGGAGGCGGAACCGAGATCTTTCGTTTACTGGCTCCCGGTATGCCCCGGAAACACTTTTATCCCAGGCAACCCAAGGCCCCTCTCGACGGGGGGGCGGTGAATACCGGAAAGCTGAGCATGCGTCGCGAGGGGAACACCCGCTTGGTGGAGGCCGCGATCCCCTGGAGTGAAATCCCCGAGGTCCGAAAGAGCATGCTGCGCGGAAAACCGGTCAAGTTCACCTATCGGATCAACGACAACCGAGGCCCCGCCCTGGAACTCGCCTCGGGCCGTAGCGTCTCCAAGGAGAACTGCCTCACCTTCCATAACGACTGGGCGACGCATTGGGCCAACGAGCTCGAGTTCAGTTGGGAAAAGCGCAAGTGAGCGCAGCGGAAGCGCGACATTGAGCCTTTTAGGTATTCTGGAGAGATCTTGCCTAAGGGGCTGGGATTCGTCAGACTGCTGCTGTTGTCGGAATTAACGATTCACTGTTTGCGCCTATGAAACGCTGCAGCTGCCCGCTACGAAGTCTCTGGATGGGAATCTTGTTCTTGGCGGTAGGTGTAGGCATCCATGGACGCGCCTCTGCCGCCGAGAAACCTTCCATGCAAGTCCAAGCTACCACGTTCGGCCACACTCCCGATGGAACTGTGGTTCACCTCTACACCATCACCACCCCCAAAGGCATGGTCTGCAAGGTCACCGATTACGGGTTGATCATTACCGAGTGTTGGGTTCCTGATCGGACCGGGAAGGCGGGGAATGTGGTGCTGGGTTTTGAGACACTGGAGCGCTATTTGAAAGGACATCCCTTCTTCGGGGCGATCGCCGGGCGGGTGGCCAACCGGATCGGCAACGCGAAGTTCACCATCGACGGGCAGGAATACCGGGTGGCGAAGAACAACGGGCCCAACCATATCCACGGCGGTATCCAGGGTTTCGACAAGAAAGTATGGAAATCCAAGATCTCGCGCCAAACCGACACGGAGGTCGTCATCGAATTCACCTACCGAAGCGTGGATGGTGAAGAGGGCTATCCCGGTAACCTCGACGTCAAAGTCCTTTATACGGTCTCGGCAAACAACGAACTGCGAATCGACTACGAGGCGGTGACTGATAAAGCGACACCGGTCAACCTGACGAACCATAGCTACTTCAACCTGGCTGGGGCAGGGGATGTCCTTGGACACGAACTGATCTTGCAGGCGGATTCCTACACGCTCGCCGACGAAGGCTTGGTGCCTACAGGGGAGATTGCCCCAGTCAAGGGAACCGCCATGGACTTCACTGAAGCCCATACCATTGGCGAACGACTCAGCAAGACCGGACTAAAGCCTGCTGGATACGATCACAACTACGTGATTCGAAACGGAGGCAAGTCCCTCACGCCGGCGGCGCGTGCTTACGAGCCGGTCAGCGGCCGAGTGATGGAAGTCTTAACCACTGAGCCGGGAGTGCAGCTCTACACCGCGAACCACATGGACGGAAGTGTGGTGGGTACCCGCGGGGTGACCTATCCTAGGCATGGCGGCTTTTGCCTCGAGACCCAGCACTACCCGGACTCCATCAATAAGCCCAATTTCCCCTCGGTTCTGCTTCGTCCGGGAAAGGTCTTCCAGTCCACCACCGTTTTCCGTTTTGCGGCGAAGTAAGGGGCCGGCCCTCTGGAGCGCTACGGCACCCCGTGGCGCTTTATCGCTCACCGCATTCCAAAAGTATCGCCCGCCCGGAAGGCCCCCCCGAACTCCGCCAGGTCTTGGAGAGTGCGTGCGACCCTCCTTCTTCCTTCGTGCTCGTGCTCCTGCTCGTCCCTCCTCCTCGGCGATTGAGTGGAAGCCAAGGTTTCGAGGACGAGGACGACGACGACGACCGCGAGGGATGAGGGACGATGACCGAGGGCGTTGGACCCCACACCGCCGCTTTCCCCTCCTTCCGCCCTGCCTCACCCCCCTCTACCCTCGCCCACGAAAAGGGGAAAAAGCGGTACTTCGCTTCGCTCCCCACCGCACTCCAAAAGCTGTCGCCACAGCGGAAGGCCCCCCCGAACTCCGCCAGGTCTTGGAGTGCGGCGCCCCCAGGTGCCGCTTTCCCCTTCAACCCCTCGACACTCTCCGCCCTTTCTAAAGGTCCCAAAAGCGGTACTTCGCTTTGCTCCGCACCGCACCCCAAAACCCCGCAGACCTACCTGGCGTCTGCCGCAGACACCCGCGCTTTTTGGCCTTCCTTACTCTTGTGAAGGGCGGCCAGGAGCTGTGCCTTTTCCGCTTTCGACGCCGGTCCCAACGGCCTGCGCGGCGCGCCACAGTCGTATCCCATCAATCCGCACGCTGCCTTCACCCATTGTGTGTATTTCCCTCCGCCTTCCATCAGTTCCAGGACCGGCAGCATCTCAAAGAAGAGCTTCCGGGCGCGAACGTAGTCCTTCTTCACCACCGTCAACTCGTACAGCTTGGCGTGAGACACAGGCAAAACGTTTGCCACGCCACCCACCCATCCGATCGCACCCACCATCAACGTTTCCAGGGAAATGGTGTCGCAGCCGCAAAAGATCCCGAGACGATCGCCACACCGGCGCATCAATTCTGTGATACGCGGCATTTCGCCAGTGCTTTCCTTGACGTAACGCAGATTCTTGAGGGTCGCCAGCTTCTCGATGAATTCCGGTGACATATCCACCCCCGTTCGCCCGGGGTAGTTGTAGAGAATGATCGGAACCCCGATGGCATTGTTCACGGCCTTGAAGTGGGCGAATAACTCGTCCGGCCTGGGCAAGGAGTAGTAGGGGGCTGCCAGCATCACGCCATCGCAGCCGAGCTGCTCCGCCTGACGGGAGAAGGCAATCACGTCTCGGGTGGAACCCGCATTGGTGCCCGCCACGACCGGTACCCGCCCGGCGGCCGCTTCCAGGGTGGTCAGAAGGACGCGTTCTCGCTCGTCCTCGTTGAGCGCATAGTATTCGCCGGTACTCCCCAGGGGCACCAAACCATGCACCCCTTTGCGGACAAGATGATCCGCGAAACCGCCGAGCCGGTCGTAGTCGATTTCCTCATCTTTACACATGGGCGTGACGAGGGCGGCAAAAACGCCACGCAGGGAAAGCCTGTCTTTGGATTTCATGGGTGTATCTTTAGGTGAGTTGCATCCAAACCGTCTTCAGTTCGGTGTATTGCTCGTGAGCATAGGAAGACTTATCGCGGCCGAAGAATCCCGATTCCTTGAAGCCGCCAAACGGTGTGGCCAAATCGCCTTCGGAGAAGCTGTTTACAGACACCACTCCAGCCCGAATGGCGCGGGCGAACTTGTGGGCTTTGGAGATGTCCCGAGTGTGCAGGGACGCCGCCAACCCGTAGTTGGTATCGTTGGCTACCGTGATCGCCTCTTCGTCACTCTCCACCGGGATGACGGAAAGGACAGGCCCGAAGATCTCCTCCTTTGCGATGGTCATCGAGTTTGTGACCTCATCAAACACGGTCAGCTCCACGAAGTTGCCACCCGATTTCGGCAACGCCCGTTTGCCACCCAGCACCAGTTTGCCCCCTTCCTTTTTGCCGATTTCGATATACTCAAGCACTTTGGCCATATGAGCGGGTTCGATGAGGGGGCCAACGCGAGTCTTGGGATTCAGCGGGTCACCCAGAGGCCAGAGGCGAGCCTGTTGGATCAGTTTCTCCAGGAGAGCGTCCTTCACTTTCTTATGAACGATGAGCCGAGAGCCACTGCTGCAGTTTTCTCCCATGTTCCAGAAAGCGGAGTTCACCGCGTGGGGGGCGACATTGTCGAGGTCAGCGTCTTCGAGCACCACCTGAGGGTTCTTGCCGCCCAACTCGAGGATGACCCGTTTCAGATTGGACTCGGCGGAATAACGCAGCAGGTCGCGTCCAACGCTGGTGGAACCGGTGAAGGCCACCATCTCCACGTCCATGTGACGGCAGAGAGCAGGTCCAAGGACGGAGCCTGCACCTGGCACCACGTTCAGCACACCGGCGGGGATGCCTGCTTCCGCCGCCAGTTCAGCGATGCGGAGTGCGCTGAGCGAGGTTTGCTTGGCGGGCTTGAGGACGATGCTGTTTCCGGCGGCCAGCGCAGGGCCGATCTTCCAGGCCATCATCTGGGCGGGGAAATTCCAGGGGAGAATCATCCCCACCACCCCGATGGGCTCCCTTACGATCATGGATACGATGTCCGGGCCCGCCGGGGAGGTTCTCTCGTACAGCTTGTCGATTAACTCAGCATGCCAATGGATACAGTGGATCGTGTCGGGAATATCGATGTTGACGCAGTCGTAGATCGGCTTGCCCGCGTCCATGGAGTCGAGCAGGGCAACCTCGAGCGCGTTCTTCTCGAAGAGTTCCACGAAACCGAGCATCACGGCTTTTCGCTCCGTCGGTCTCATTCGCGACCAAACGCCACTTTCGAATGACTTTCGCGCCGCTTTCACCGCGCGATTGATATCGTCCGGTTGGCAGGCAGCGATTTGGGCGAGGGTTTTCCCATTGGCGGGGTTCACCGTGGCGTAAGTTTCGCCGCTGCAGGAGGGGCTGAACTTGCCATCAATGAAGGCTTTGGTGCGGAATTTGAGATCGGCAATGGCCGCTCGGAGGGGTTTGGTTTTCAGGGTCAGGTTCATGATGGTTTTGTGGTTCAAGGAAGGGTGGCACGGGAATCGGTTTTTGGCGATGCAATAAACGCTCCGACAGGGACGGGGAACACCGGCGGGCGCACCGAGGAAGGTTCCCAACCGAACAGAAACCGAGTGGATGCACCACAGGTTCTGCCCTGGCAGGCTCCCATACCGCAGCGCGTGTGCAACTTCGCCGAGCGCCCATCTTTACAGGAGGCCAGGTCGCCGTGCCGCACATCTTCGCAGCGACAGACGATGGTGGAAACGGCGGCCAGGGTTCGAAGCTCCGGGCGAAGGGAGAAGGTTTCCTGCAAAGCACCCCGGAATCGATGCCAGGCTGCTCGTTTTCCCTGCAGGGCGCGGGCTTCGGTGGCCCTTCCGGCGGCAACCAGGCCGGCTAGGCGCCCCTCGACGAGTGCACATTCTACCCCAGCCACCCCGGTGGGCTCGCCTGCACAGAGGATATCCTGCTGGGTAGTTTCCTGGAGTTCGTTGGTCTTCACCGTATCGCCATCCAACTCGCAACCGAGCAGCACCGCGAGTTCGATGTTCGGCACCAGGTGGAAGCCGCAGGCTAGATAATCGCACGGCTCAGTCCAAGAGTGGACGCCGTCCGACAAGGTCACTCGCTCCACGGAGCTAACGCCGTCCGCTTGGACGGGCCAGCATCCACACCGATAAGGAACACCCAGCAGACGAGACTTGACGCCCATGCCTTGGACGAGTTTGCCAGGGTATCGCAGGAGGCCAAAACCGAACCTCAGAATTTTCGAAAACGGGGCCTGTTCAGCGATGACCTGAATCTGGGCGCCCTGCTTGCGAAGCCCGTCTGCGGCGGCTAGCAAAAGGGGGCCAGTGCCTGCCACGACCACCCGTTTGCCGCGAACCGGCCAGCCCGCTTTAGCCATTGCGTGGAGCCCGCCTGGACCCAATACCCCCGGAAGCGTCCAACCCGGAAACGGCAGGAAGAGCTCCCGCGCGCCAGTCGCCAGGATGAGCTTCTTCCAGGTGATCTCCAGCACCTGGGTTGGGGTGTCTGCCTGGATCACTCGGGGCGACGGAGCTGCAAATACCGTGGCCTCGCTAAACACCACGATTCCAGAGGCCTTCACATTCTCCAGAAGACCCTTTCCTTCAGGGGGAATCGAATGGGACTCCTCACTTCTCCAGATCTGCCCTCCCAACCAGGGCGATTGATCGAGCAAGATCGTCTGTTTCCCGGACTCGGCAGCGGCCAGGGCGGCCGAGAGCCCCGCTGGACCAGCGCCTATCACCAAAACATCGCAGGATTGTGCACGCTTATCCATCGGTACGGACCTCCATGCCTTCCTGGCAGAGCGTGAGACAGGTGCGCTGATGGGGTTGACCGTTGACAGTCGCCCGGCATTCGTAACAGACACCCATGCCACACAGCGGGCCGCGCACTTCTCCCAAGACACTGAGGTGGAACGATCGGACCCCCGCCTGGGTTATGGCCGCCGCCAGAATGGTACCTGCGGGGACTTGCATCGGTTCTCCATTCACAGAAATGGTGACTTGATCACTCATGTTTTGTCCCTTCCTCGGCAAATCTGGATGGAAGGTAGGGCCCAAAGGCGATTTCGGGCGTTCGGCCCAGGATCTGGTCGGCCAAGAGTCTTCCGGTGGCCAGCGAGGTGGTGATCCCCAAGCCCTCGTGCCCGGTCGCCAACCAGAGTTTCTCGTTCCCTAGGGTCGGACCGATGAGCGGCAACTTGTCCACCGTCGCCGCGCGATGGCCGGTCCAGCAACGAATCGCCGACAGTTCCGGCAAGCTCGGCAGGTACTCGCAAGCCCGACGAATCATCCGCTCCAGCATGGGTGGGTGGATGTCCGTATCCTCTGCATCGTATTGGCGCGAGGAGCCGATCAGCATCTGCCCGGTCTTGCGCGGTTGAATGTTGAAGGCGACAGAATCGGTCGCACTCCCATGCGCGCTTTTGAGATATCCCAGCTCGACGATCTGGTGGTGGACGTAGCCAGGGTAGCGGTCGGTGATCACCAGATGTCCTTTGCGCTTTCGGATCGTGATGCCCGGCGTGAGTGCTTGGGACCAGGGCCCGGTCGCGTTGACCGAGATTCCTGCGGGGAGCTTGGTGCCATCGGCAAGGAGAACCCCGCCTTCCGGAAGAAATGCCCGTATCTCCACCCCGGTTTGGACCACCGCGCCCGCATCTTGGGCTTGCTTTAGCAGAAACACAGCTGCGCTGGGAGGGTAGATGACCGCATCATCTGGAACGCGCAGGCCACCGGCGAGTCCGCGGCGCAGGTTGGGTTCGGCGGTGGCGAGCGCTTCGGAATCGAGCATCTCCACGCGAATGCCTCGCTCTGTATAGAACGACGCTTTGCGGCGGCTTTCTTGAAGCTCCTCGGCATCCACTGCCACCCAGAGTGTGCCGCACGGATCGAATTCGACCTCAGCAGGCAGTTCTGACGCGAGTTCCCTCCAGAGTCGACGCGAGTACGAGGTCAGCGCGAACTGCGCGGGTGAGTCGTCCATCACCACGAGATGTCCCATGCCGGCTGCGGTGGTGCCCCCACCGATGGGGCCACGATCTATCACACGCACCTTGAGTCCGGCTTCGGCGCATGCGGATGCGCAAGCGGCACCCACAATGCCCGCTCCCACGATGAGAATGTCAGGTTTTGCGCTCAAGAGCGGATACCCCAGCAGAATGGGTCCTTCTCCCCGAGCAGGAGAGTGCTTTCGGCGTTGACATAAGCCGCGCCCGTGATGGTCGGCAGGATATGTTCGCCTTTCTTTTGATAGGTTCCGCGAAACGAACTGCCAATGATGCTCTCCTGGATCCACGTTTCGCCCTCAGCGAGTTTTCCGTCCGCTGCGAGGCAAGCCAGTTTGGCGCTGGTGCCTGTGCCGCAGGGGGAGCGGTCATAGGCCTTACCGGGGCAAAGCACGAAGTTGCGAGAATGCCCCCCGGGCTTCTGTGCGGGACCAAATAGCTCAATGTGATCTACTTCAGGACAACCCTGGGTGTTCACCGATTGGCGTACCCTCCAGCAGAAGTCAGTCAGGGCATCGATTTGGTCCAATCGCAGTTCAAGCCCATGCTGCTGCACCAGGTAGAACCAATTGCCACCCCAGGCTACATCCCCCTTCACCTCGCCCAGTCCGGGCACTTGGACGGTAAAGTCCTTGCGTGTGCGGAAACTGGGAACGTTCGTCACAGACACTTCACCATTCGGATGCAGTGTTGCGGTGACGATTCCCACTGGGGTTTCCAGCCGATGCTCTCCGGGAGTGATTCGCCCCAAGTGCGCCAGAGCCACGACGACCCCGATGGTTCCATGCCCACACATCCCCAGGTAACCGACATTATTGAAGAAGATCACGCTCGCAACGCAGGAAGGGTCATGGGGCTTGCCCAGCAACGCTCCGACCAGCACATCGGATCCGCGGGGTTCATTGACGATGGCTGATCGATAGGGATCGAACTCCGCGCGAAACCTTTCGCGTCGGTTTTCCGTTGGCCCACTCCCGAGATCAGGGCCGCCTGAAACCACTACCCGGGTCGGCTCCCCTGCCGTATGGGTGTCGATCACTGCGATGCGGTTGCTGAAAGTGCCGTTCATCAGAGGGCGATCCTAGGATGAATCGGAGTTTGTGTCTTGTCCTCCAGTTCAGTGGAAACTGGGAAGTTGGCACAAATGCGGGCATGAGCCTCTCAGCCGTAACAATTCAATGAAGAACAGGAGTCAGCGGAGACAGCAGAGGTCGGGCTTGAGCGGTCTGACGATCGAGACGGACGTATCACTTTCACCGTCCAGTGAACGCTTGAACGGACCGCGAGGAGCGATTCTGACTCCGTCTGACGGCTCTGCTCTCTCTGCCACCTCCTGTTCAACTGCATGGACGCGGCTCAGGAGCCCAACTGCGGAGCCGCCAAAGGCCCCAGCCGAGGATCCACCCTCAATACTCGAGGTTTTCCTCGGATAATGCGCCCGAACTGTGCGTGGGCTGGATTGAGCAAATAGTTGAACTCCTCTGGCACGATGGCGCTTGGCAATCTCAGGATTGCGGATGTGCCGGATTGGATCCAGTCGTTGCCAACCGCGGCATTCGCTCTCGGAGACGGCAGTTGTTTCCAATTCTGGGGCAGCCTCGATGCAGGCAGAACAAGCGAAGCGCTGAATTGGATTTCAATGACCATCACCGGGGGAGCAGGCCATTGGGCCAGGTGCGCACGCCATTCCAGGACGGCCAAGGCGATCGTGCTCGAAGTGTATACCACCGATACTCCTGGAGAATTCCACCGCCCTCCGTATAGCCGAGCGCCCTCCCCGGAAAAGGCGGTGGGGACAAACTGGCGCTTGACGATGCGGTAGGCCTTGAGCAACGGAGGCGACTTCTGCGGGCCCTGGGTCCTCATGAATACACACCGTGCTCAATCCTGCCTAACACATTGTCTAACTCCCGCAATCCCACCACAGTTCGTGCGTAAGCCAGCGGAGTCGCCCAGCCTAGCACGGCCACCGGATTCTTGAACCAGTGCACTGCACCAGCCTCACTCTCCAAGACATGGACGGCCCGATGAAAGAGCCGGGAGAGTTCCCACAGCCGCTCTGATTCGCTTAAGTCCAGAATCCTCGCATCGAGGCGGCGCTGGAGGGTGCGTGGATTCAGGCGCAGCAAGCCAGCCATGTCCTCGATTGTAATACCCAGGCGCTTGGCTAGTTCCCTGGCCAGATGCGCGGGCAGACCAGCCGAAATCGCCGCGATGACGTCAGTTTGGGGGAGAGCTTCCAGCTGCGCTAGGTGTTCAATCTTCAACTCGGAAATCGTATGCGACATTATGACGTCATTATTACGACAGAATGTCACTCTGGTCAAGCCAAGGATCAGCCCCAAAGGTTCAACTTGTCTCTACCCGTTCGGCGTTGCATGTTTTCGGGGATGCGATCGCAGCCAAAGACCGGGATTGAGAGAGCCACGCAGTGTACCGTGGGTATGGTGCTGCTCACGTGCGCCCTGATGGGTTGCGCGGCGGAAAAGCCAGGGAGCACGTTCTCCAAGGGACCCTACCTTCAGGCTGCTGGGCCTGGAGCCATGAAGATTCGTTGGGAATCCCTGACGAATTCTCCTGCAACCGTTTGGTACGGACTGGGCGACAACCTGGACCAGGTGCTCCGCGACATTGCTCCGGTTACGATGGTGGGGGTGGCTAACCGATCCGTCACGAACGTTCATATCATCAGGACCAACGGCCTGGAGGTGTTGAAGACGAATCTGGCGACGGTCAAAGAAACCAACAGCTTCTACCTCTACGAGGCCAACCTCGCGGATCTGCGCCCGGGGGCGGAGTATTCCTATCGCGTCGATCTAAGGCAAACCAAGAGCCCAAAGCGGAGTTTCCGGACGCTGGACGGCGTGCAGGAGGAAGTGCAATTCATCGCCTATGGAGATAGCCGCAGCAATCCCCAGATCCACTCCCAACTCACCAAACAGTTCCTCAAATACTCACCCGATTTCCTCTTGCACACCGGGGACCTCGTGGCCAAAGGAAAGGATTACGGGCTTTGGTACAAAGAGTTCTTCCATCCGCTCGCCAAGGTCATCGACCGGGTCCCCCTCTTCTCCGTCATCGGAAATCACGAGGAAGACGGCACCAACTACCTGGCCTATTTCCACCTCGGCGACCACAAAACCTGGTATTCCTTCGACGCGGGCCCCGTGCATGTTCTGGCGCTGGACTACCGTTACGAAGAGGTCTCGAGCGAACAGTATCGTTTTGCCGCCGCTGATCTAAAGAAGAACCGGGCACCTTGGACGATCGTCATTGTTCACGAGCCGGCTTTCAACATCGGCGGACACGCCAGCGGGTGGGGCCATGACCATCTCCTGTCTCTCTTCCATGAACACAAGGTCGACTTGGTGATCGGTGGACACTCGCACCTGTACGAGCGCTTCCGTCCCGTGGCGCGAACTGCCGGGGATTGGCCCATCACTTGCATCACGACGGGCGGAGGAGGGGCTAGCCTTTACCCCGACTACGATCACCCGTCCCTGGTCTCGCATTCTCGCACCAATCATTTCATGGTTTTCACCGTATCCCGGGACGAACTGCAGGCCAAGATGATCGCCATCAACGGTAAAACATTGGACTCCTTCACTTTGCGTAAACCGGGTGGAAGCTACGATTCAGAGTATAGGGCAAGGGTCTATCCTGAGGGGTCGCTCAAGTTGTTCCCCGAACTTGCACCTGGCCTCGCCAGCTTGGTCGGGCAGGTGCCAACCCCCACCAATTGGGTGGACGTGATGCTCACGATGACGCCGCGAAAGACGGGTAGGCCGCCAGCGCAGCTGGAACTTTCGCTGCATCCCGATTCGGCGCTCTATTATGAGTTACTCGATAGTCCGCTTCGGATGGCCACTCCCCTGAAGGGGACGACCAATACCGTTTGGCTCAAAGTTCGGTCGACGGGTCGGAAAAAAGTGGTCGCGGACAAGAACACGTATCTTGATCCGTTATTGGTGATACAGGCAAACGCCACGGTCGGGCAGGACAACACCACGGTCTTCGGAAGGGGAGCCAAGGTCTCCAAATCCGTTCTGGAGGCAGCCAAACAACGATGATCGTGGTTCCGCTACATGCATAGAAATATCGAATGAAAACCAGCCACGCACTGCTCCTCGTCCTCTTGTTTGGGTTCACCACCGCACAGGCAGGAAACCTTGCTTTCAGCGATGCAGCGAACGTTTCGCCGCCACCGGCGGGCACCGTAGGGTGGGCCAACCGAGCCGCAGACCTGGATCCGCTTCCGGGATTCCAAACACCACCGGCAGGATTCGGTGTCGTCCCCTTTTTCTGGTGGTTGGGAGATCCGTTAACCAAAGAGCGGCTCTCCTGGGAGTTGGAGCAGATGGCCGGTATGGGTATTTCCGGATACCAGATCAACTATGCCCATTCTGACCGTGGTGGGCTCATCTACGGCTTGACGTTTCCAAGTGATCCGCCGCTCCTTTCCAAGGATTGGTGGGACCTCACCGGATGGTTCATGCAGGAGGCCAAGAAACAAGGCGCGGGGATCAGCCTCAGCGATTACACGCTGGGCTTGGGACAGGGCTGGCTGGTAGACAAGATGATTCGGGAGCGTCCTGACCTTTGCGGATACCAATTGCGGCTGGTTTCCGGTGAGCCTCCTGCCGGGGCGCTCATGACCACGAGCATCGAAGGCAAGGTGACGAGCGTGGTGGCGGAGAAGGTGCCAATTTCCATCGATCCGATGCATCCGGATTCCGGTCCTGAATACGCGAAGCGGTTCTTCGGTGAGTTTGAGAAGTATTTTCCAGGGGAGGGCGGAAAAGGCCTCAACTTCTTCTTCTCTGATGAACTGGAATTCCGGGTCGCTGGCCTGATTTGGAACTCAAGGTTTGCGGACGAATTCAAAAAACGCAAAGGGTACGACCTACTCCCAGAACTGCCGGCCCTCTTCCTGGACATTGGACCGCGCACCCCCAAAGTGCGCCTCGACTACGGCGATGTCAAAGTGGCTCTCACCGAGGAAGGTTTTTTCCAGCCGGTCTTTGACTGGCATCAACGGCGGGGTATGACGATGGGTTGTGACCATGGTGGGCGCGGGCGCGACGTGGTGGAGTTTGGGGACTATTTTCGCACGCAACGCTGGAATCAGGGGCCAGGAGCCGACCAACCAAATCTGTCGAAGGACTTAATCAAGGCCAAGGTCGCCAGTTCCATCGCCCATTTGTACCTTCGGCCACGCGTGTGGTTGGAGGGGTACCACAGCAGCGGTTGGGGCACCACCTCCGCGGGTTTAGTGGACGCAACCCTCGCGAATTTTGTCATGGGGTATAATCTCCTATCCTTCCACGGCATGTACTACGCCACGCATGGCGGGTGGTGGGAATGGGCTCCGCCGGACAATACCTTTCGGATGCCTTACTGGAAGCACCTGCGAGGATTCATGGATTGCGTTCAACGTCTTAGCTACTTGCTGAGTCAGGGGCAGCATCGCTGCGACGTTGCCATTCTCTACCCGGTCGCGCCGATGGAAGCGGGCATGGGTGGGTCACGCGCCGTGGATACGGCATTCAAGACGGGAGAACAGCTTTACGCGCAAGGTGTGGACTTCGATTTCATGGACTTCGAATCGCTCGACCGTGCCAAAATCGTTGGCAAGGAACTCCAGGTTGCCGAGGAAACCTATCGAGTGCTGGTGCTGCCCGCGATGCAGGCGATTCGTCATTCAACTCTCCAAAAAGCGCTCGAGTTCCACCGAGCTGGGGGCGTGGTGGTGGCGCTGGGAGCAGTGCCTGAAGCAAGTGACCGCATTGGGCGGAACGATCCGGAAGTGGCCTCGATGGTAAAGGAGATGTTTCCCAATGGTGCTGGATCGGATGTTTTTTCAAAGCTGCCCGGGCGCGACTACGAAGGCCCAGGCCATATCCTGCATCGCAAGATCGGTCAGAGCGACCTCTATGCGATCTATAACGGATCGAAGGGCACCGAGTGCTTCTTCCGGGCGACGGGCAAGATCGAGCTGTGGGATCCATGGTCCGGTTCCACCCGGCCCTTGACCGCTTTGTCTCAGACCAGCTCCGGCACGAAACTGAAACTCCCCCTCAGCGAGACGGAGATCCAGTTGATCGTTTTCAGCCCAGGACAGGCCCAACTCCAGCCTAATCCGGTTCCTGAACCCTCCCCGGCCACGATGGCGCTGGATGGCGACTGGGAGTTTGAGTTGCAGCCGTCCTGCGACAACCGGTTTGGCGATTTTCATTGGCCTCCCACTCCGGATCTCATCGGCGCGGAAGCTCGTCAAATGTGGTACTGCGAGGGCGATTCCACCAACGGCCCGTGGCGTCGCGTGACCTGCGCCTTTGGCCCCCAGTTCATTCGGAGTGATGCAGCACCGTCCGATATGACCGTGCCGCCCCTTGGCGGCAAACCTTATGAATTCTCGTGGCGATGGGGTATTGAGAACGACCCCGGACACCAGGGTTATCACGGATTGAAGGAGCAGGTGCACGATGAGTTCATCGCCTTGGGAAACCTGAAGCCTACCGCCACCGATTCGAGTTACGAAGGCGTGAGCTCAGGGTATTATCTCTGGACCACCATCGCTGCCCCCCGCGACATGATCGCCTACGCACTCACCGGCGCCTTGAAACCTGCCAAGATGTGGCTCAATGGAGTCCCCGTTTCCGACAAGACGCTGTCGCTCAAGGCAGGTGCTAATCCCCTGCTGGTGCAGTATGCTCGTCCAGGACGCACCTATTTCGTCGTCTCTGCCACGAATGGCCTTGACGTGGCTGAGCCCCCTCGTGACGTTGCCTTCAAAGTCAGTCCGTTGGCCATGAGTTGGTGGAACAACCCGTCGGTGCTGCCGTTCGACGTTCGACCGCAAGAGAAGGTACCCATCGGCTGGTATCGTTTCCTCTCGCCGCCCGGGCTCCGTGCGATGACGATTACTGCTCGCGGCAAGGTGCAGGCCTGGGCCGACGGCAGACCGCTTGAAGGAACCAACCGATTCGTTATCTCGCCAACGTCTGCCAAGCCGGCGATCGTCCTGTTACGCATCGAACAGGAACGGGGGTTCTACGCTGGAGCCGCTTTGCCCGATCCGATCAAACTAGAGTGTGGCTCTGGAGAAATGGCAGCCGGTGATTGGTCCAAGATCGACGGTTTGTTGAGTTACTCTGGCGGCGCTTGGTACCGGAAAAGGGTGACGATACCTTCGGCCCGCCGAGTGACCCTGGACCTGGGTAACGTGGTTGCTTCTGCGGAAGTCCGGGTCAATGGCCAAGCCGCAGCCACTCTCGTTGCGCCACCCTGGATAGCGGACATCACAAAACAGGTGAAACCGGGGGAGAACCGGATTGAAGTGTTGGTGTACAACACTCTCGCCAATCACTATACTAGCATCCCAACTCGATACCGGGGTTCAACGGTTGCCGGGTTGTTGGGACCGGTGAGTGTTAACACGAGTCCGTGAAGGACGCCTGGATTCCGAAGGGCATCTGGTGGAGTACGCAGGCAGACTCCTGCTGGTCTCAGCAGGTTCTTTCTCGGTTGGCGTAGTTGTCTCCGGTGTTGTTTTTGCGGGTCGCTGGCGCCTCCCAGACCTGGGAAATGCTCACGAACGGCTTCGTGGGAGTGTTTGATGTCGCGTAATATATTCGGGTGGAGATACTTGTGGGTGGGTGCTGTGGACATAGCGCAAGTGTTTCCAACGTAACCACCCGTTAGGATGGAGTGTCATCATCGGTGTGCAGCTGAACTGATACAGACAGGAATTCGAGATATGGCGAGCGAGCGTAAAAGTAGTCCCTTGAAGTGGCTGGTGATTCTGGCGCTTCTGGGAGCGTCGGCTTGGGTGGGAATCAATTACATGAAGAAGCCCAAAGACCTTGCCGTGGAGTACAAGACCAGCAAAGTGCTGCGCGGCGATATTGTGCAGTCGGTGACCGCGAATGGATCGCTGAACCCGGTGCGCATGGTGGAGGTGGGTAGCCAAATATCCGGGGTCATCACTGAGATCAAGGTAGACTACAACTCCACCGTGAAATCGAACCAGGTCGTGGCGCAGATTGATCCCGCGACCTACGAACGGGCGTTGGGACAGGCCGAGGCCGAGTTGGCCAACGCAGAGGCTTCCCTCGAGCTCGCACAGTTGAATTTTGAGCGATCACAAGGCCTCAACTCCGCCAATCTCATCTCCAAATCGGACTTTGACCAGCAGCGTATCGCTGTCACCCAGGCCAAAGCCATGGTGAAGACCCGCCAAGCCAATGTCGACCGAGCGAAGGTGGATCTGAGTCGCACGACCATTTACGCGCCCATGGACGGTGTGGTCATCACCAGAAAGGTGGAAGCGGGCCAGACGGTAGCCGCCAGTATGAACACGCCCACGCTGTTCGTCATCGTAAACGATTTGGCCAAGATGCAGATCGAAGCCGCTGTTTCCGAAGCTGATGTGGGTGGGGTGGAGGAGGGACAATCGGTGCAATTTACCGTGGATGCTTTCCCCGGGCGTGCTTTTCAGGGGAAGGTGCAGCAGGTTCGCTTTGCACCCACCACGAACCAGAACGTGGTGACCTATACAACAGTGGTGGCAGTGGACAACAAGGAACTGAAGCTGCGTCCGGGAATGACCGCCAATGCCAGGTTCATCACCGCTGAGCGGAAAGGGGTCCTGATGATACCCAATGCCGCGACCCGGTTTCGACCGCCTGCTGGGGCCTTGGTCAAGGGGGACACGAATTCCCCCAGCGCAAAGGCACCAGCAGCCGTAACTCTCATCGACAGCGGTCCCTTCGCCGGCTTGCCGGTGATGCCCTGGATGTCGGAGGGCCAAAGACGGCGTCCCACCGATGCCGAGCGGGATGCCTACGCGGCGACCCTGACTTCGGAGCAGAAGCAGAAGTACGAACGGGCGATGGCTGAACTTCGGGCGCGCATGGCTCAAGGGGGTGGTCCGGGCGGTGGTGGTGGCCCCGGGGGGGGCGGCGGTTTTGGCGGAGGGGGATTGGGAGGTGGCGGAGGGGGAGAGGCTCCTCGCCGCAGTCCTGAGTCCGAGGGGCCACGAGCCGCGACCGTCTACGTAGTCGAGAAGGAGACAACTCCGAATGGAGGAGAAGTGAGCGCATTGAAAGCGGTTTCCATCAAAGTGGGCATCAGTGATTCCTCGAACGTGGAGGTCTTGGAGGGATTGAAGGCGGACGACCAGGTGGTGAGCGGGACGGTGTCCGCGAGTGCGTCCGCCGCTGCACCTCGCAGCTTGCTCGGGAATCCGTTCGGTGGACCAGGGCGCCCACGCTGATCTTTCCTTCCCAGCTCATGGAACCGATCATCAAGCTCGAGAACGTCCGCAGAACCTACCGGACTGGCTCTGTGGAAGTGCACGCCGTCCGCGGCGTATCTTTGGATATCCATGCTGGCGAATTCGTGGCCGTGATGGGCGCCAGTGGGTCCGGCAAGTCCACCATGATGAACACCATCGGCTGTCTCGATCGGCCCACGGAGGGTCGCTACCTGCTGGATGGGGTGGACGTGGGTACTCTCGACCGCGATCAACTCGCGGATCTGCGAAATCTCAAGCTGGGATTTGTGTTTCAAGGTTTCAACTTGCTTGCGCGTACTTCTGCGATCGAGAACGTTGAACTTCCCATTCTCTATCGGCGTCCCCGGATTTCGAACCGAGAAAAGGCGCGGCGAGCTCTGCACGCGCTGGAGATGGTGGGGTTGGCGGATCGCATGGATCACCACCCAAACCAGCTTTCGGGGGGGCAGCAGCAGCGGGTGGCGATCGCTCGTGCGTTGGTGAACGAGCCCCGTGTCCTTTTGGCGGACGAGCCCACGGGGAATCTCGATACCCGGACCAGTATCGAGGTGATGGGAGTCTTTCAGACACTGAACGACCAGGGGATTACAGTCGTGATGGTGACGCACGAGCTGGACATTGCGAATTTTTCCAAGCGCAAAGTTGTGATGCGGGACGGGTTGATCAAGACCGACGAACCGGTCACCGCGCGGTTCCACGCCGCCGAACAACTGGCCAAATTGGACGCGGAACAGAAAGCCGTTCATCTCGCCTAACCTTATGCTGCCAATCCTGGAAACCGCGCTCCGTGCCATTCGTCGGAACATTTTGCGCTCGTTCCTCACCATGCTGGGGATCATCGTGGGTATTGCGGGGGTGATTGTCGGCGTCAGCATGGGGGCGGGAGCTAAGGCCGAGGTGGAGAAACAGATTGCCAGCATGGGCAACAATCTCCTGATTGTGTTCTCGGGGAACATGTCCCGGGGCGGTGTTCGCGGGGGCTTCGGGATGCAACCCAATCTGACCGAGCGCGACTACGAGATGCTGCGCCGGGATGTCCCGGGCCTGGCCGGGGCAAGTCCTGAGGTTCGGACCACTGTTCAGATCACCGCGGGCAACCAGAATACCTCCGTTGGCATCTGGGGAGTGAGCGTCGATTTCGCCACCATCCGTTCCTGGCGGTTCCAGTCGGGTGACAACTTCTCCGAAGCCGATGTTCGAGGCGCTAACAAGGTCTGTCTGATTGGCAAGACGACTGCGGCGAGCCTATTTGGCGAAGGGGTGGATCCGGTGGGCCAGGTGATCCGCATTAAGAATGCTCCGTTCACGGTGGTCGGTTGGCTGGCCCCCAAGGGGGCCAATGCCTTTGGGCAGGACCAGGACGATGTGGTTCTCATGCCTTACACCAGCGCGATGAAGCGCCTTTCAGGAGATACCAAGTTCCGGGCCTTCAGCTTGGCTGCTCAAAGTCCGGAAGTGATGGCCGAGGTGACGAATCAGGTGGCGGCCGTTCTTCGCCAGTTGCACCAGATCACTCCGGACAAGGAGGATGATTTCTCAATCCGGAGTCAGCAAGAGATGAGTGACTTTGCCAATGCCAACAACCGCGTCATGACCACGTTGATCGGGTCGTTCGCCGGGCTCTCCCTGGTGGTGGGGGGGATCGGCATCATGAACATCATGCTCGTGAGCGTTACGGAACGCACGCGCGAGATCGGTATCCGGCTTGCCGTGGGCGCCAGGGCCAGGGACG
>CAYPNF010000096.1:0-20216 GCA_964411985.1 uncultured Verrucomicrobiota bacterium | reverse complement strand
TGTCCGGTTCGGAGGGAGGGGCAAGGTCACATCCCTTGTCCCTACCCCTATCCTGCCATTGCCACTCTTTTGGGTAGGGACGGACCGATGGGCCGTCCGCGCACCCCCCGGACATCGCAGCGCGATGTCCCTACCTGTCACTGCCCCTCCTTTGGGTAGGGATGGACCGATGGGCCGTCCGGGCACCCACGGACATCGCAGCGCGATGTCCCTACCTACCATTGCCACTCCTTTGGGTAGGGACGGACCGACGGGCCGTCCGTACACACCCCCCAGACATCGCAGCGCGATGTCCCTACCTACCATTGCCACTCTTTTGGGTAGGGACGGACCGATGGGCCGTCCGGGCACCCCCCGGGACATCGCAGCGCGATGTCCCTACCTAAGAGTGATGGCGGAATCCTGTGGGGACAGACAATTCTAATCCCCTATGCAATCAATGAGCGGGTCTTGGGACAGGCTCTAGCCTAGGGTATTGAAATCCGGAAAAACCGGGCCGAAGGGCTCGCTGGGAGGTCGACGCTGACGGTAACCGCCTGGTCCTGCCCAAGGGGAGCGCCTTGTTGGAATTGGCGCCAGGTATCCTCAGCGAAGGAATCCCGGTAGTAGATGGTGTAGCCCAGGGTTGCTTTACCAGGGAACTGGAAAACAAGCTTACCATCCATTAGGTAGGTCTCGGTGATCTGGAGAGGCGCGGTGGCGTTGGCCCAACCTGGAGAACCGCCTGAGTCGATGCTGGCCTGCCAACTGGATACGGAGCTGAGCTCGACGGCTGACTCGCGTACTTCGAGAGACGGTCCGAAGCCGTCTGGGCTCTGAGGCCAGGGACTGGTGGTTCCGTAGGTGAAGTTGAGGAGGTCCTCACTGCGCGCGTTGACCAGCTGGATTCGTTCCCCGGCATTGTTCAATTGCCCGGAGTATTCGCCCGCGACAGGAAGGCCGACACCGTATCGGAGTTCGAACGCGGCCCGATTCTTGACCACCAGGACATATCGCCCCGCCGGAAGGCTCGTGACGCCAGAGCCGGTGAAGTCGAAGCCAATGCCGGTGATGAAACGGCAGCCTTGGAGATCGAATGTACCTACACCGTTGTTGTACAACTCGATGAACTCAAAATCGTCAGCGTTAGAAAAACCGGCGGCCAGTTCCGCCGAGGACGCTTTTGCGGGGTGGTAGTGGAGTTCCGAGAGAGCGATGGAAGGGGCTCCCACCACGAACGTGGCCTCATTGAGGGCACTCCATTCCTTGCCATTGTAAGTGCGGGTTTTGAGAGTGGTGAGGTCATTCAGAACGATGGGGCCCGTGTAAAGCAATACGCTATTGGTGGTGGGGGTGGTATTGCGGCTTTCGCCGGCGGCGAGTTCGACACCCAAAAGAAACTCGGTGCTATTGAGCGCCGCGTTGAGACCCTGGATGGCGAGAATGTTACGACCGGTCTTCAGGGCAGCAGCCCCCCCCTCGCTCTTGAACTCCTCGAAAAGAAGCGAAGCTGAATCCCCATGGGTCGAGGTTGCAGTGGAATTCCAGGCGGGCGCGGCAGGGGCGTTGGTGGAAGCTATTTTGACTCCGTTGAGGTACGCAACGAAGCCGTCATTGTACTGGACACGCAGCGCGAGAAAACTCGCCTGAGTGCCGGTGGCAGGAGTGTAGTCGAAGGGAATGCGGACGAAGGCGGTGGTGTTCTTCGTGTCCATCAGGGTCCGCACGTTGAAGCCAATGGTGGAGTTGAAGAAGTAGTCCCGGTCAAAGCCGAGCGCTCCCGTGCCTGAAGTCCAAGCGCTGTCGTCAAAGGGCTCTTGGGAACCTTGCCAGGTGCCGGCGAGTTGGCTACCCCCGTTCGCTGTGGAAGGGATGAGGACCCGCTTGGTCGTGTTGCTGCTGACCAGAGTCCGACGCGAGATCTCCTGAGTCTCGATGGGCATACGGGGGTCGGTCAGGTTCGTGGTGTAGTAGATCGAGCCTTGACTACTGGAGAGGCTAAGCTGGAAACCAACGGGTACCGCACCGCCGCGCTGGCTCATCGCAGGGGGATCGATGTTGGGGTAAAGTCCAGCGCGTCGATACTGCGCCAGCACGATCGCCGACCGTTTGGGGAAGAAGTTGGTGAGCAGATTGTCGCGTTCCTTCTGCCAGTGTTCGTCACGGGTGAACGGGCCGGTAGCTTTCTGATCCCCCCATCGGGCCGATTCGCCTACGATCGCGGCTTGTACCCGGCTTGCCAGGCCGGCAAAGCGCGCGGCGGGACGGTTATTCTCAGGGTGACTGGCATCCCAGGCCGGTTTGGCCGGATTCACATACAAAGCTCCTCCGTTGTAGAAATGACGATAGACGTGATCGGCAAAGGCCATGCGGAAGTCGGCATTCGCCCGTGCGGCAGCATAGGGGGTGGCCACCGCGCCGTTTGCGCCGGTGACATCCACATCCACACCCGTGATACCCAAGGCAGTTTCGGTGTCCCAGGGATAAAAGTGGAAGCCATCGCCATTGTTCCGGTCGCGCCCAGCCCACCAGTTCCGGTGTGGCCAATCGGTATTACCCGCGTAGGTATTCAGGATGATATAATCGATCAGGTTTTCGACGTTGAGCAGGTCCTCATAGGCAGAGTTGCGGGTGCCATCGGGATTGTTGCCCTGCAAACGTTGGTAGACTTCCGTTTTCGCGACTCCCTGAGTCAGGAGGCTCAACATCCGATTCCAGGCGTCATAGTTACCATCCGGCACCGAGTCCTGGTTGATGGCGTCCCAGGTGTCGCGATCACCGCCTTGGTAGGTGGCTGAGAAGGCGGCATCGGGGCGCTCGACCGGGTTGTAGAGTCCCCAGTAGGCACCGTTGATGTACAGATGGACGAAATCGGAATGGGAGGAAACCATGGACATGGCCCGGGCGGTTTCCATGGCAAAGGCGTCGCGGATATAGAGGCAACTACCGCTGAAATAGGGCCAGCCGTCGTTGCTGTTGGCACGCAGGACGAAGTTGTTGAACTCGGAAGCGGCCTCTTCACCGAACAAGGGGTAACGGAGGGTGGTGGATCCGTACTTCTCACTGAAAATGATACGAAAGGACTTCTTGAGCGTAAGATCGAAACGGCGGAAAGCACCCCCTTGGATCCGCACCCCGGCATTCTCCTGGAACCCCGGGCGGCCATCAGGATAGATCAACTCCAGGGAAGCGCTGCGCTCCCAGGCTTCCCCGTGATTCTGGGGATTCGAGTAGATGCCCTTGGGGCCAAACATGTCAGCCATATCCATGACCAGGGACATCGTGGGGATGGCCTGAAGGTCGGACTTGATGGAACGGGTATACTTGCCGCCATACTTGTCCTGTCCAGCCTGCCCCACAACGCGCGGGTCCATACCGTAGTCCACCGCTTGACCGTTCCAGGAAGTTGGGAACCCAGCCGCAAGCGTGGAAGCTGTGGACTGGGTGATCACATCGTTCAACATGAGGTAGGAGTGGGTCGTAGCCCGCGAGGGGTACCAATCCTCCCGGAAGGCGGCGGCGCGGAGCGTCGTGGTACGGGAGAGTTGGATGGGACTGGTGTAAAGGAGGCCGTTGGTGGGGGAAGGCACAGTCGTATTGGTGGTGTACCGGATCATGGTCCCTGGAGTGGAGCAGTACAACGTGACCGTTGTTGGCGCCTCGTAAAAACCATGCTGAGGAGTGGCGGTGACATCGGCGACCAGACCAAGGCTGGCGTTGCCATTGGGTTGACCCGGGGTGGCAGACCTGAAATAGCCCACTGCACCGAAAGTCAACTCGCTGTTCTCGAGTTCCGCCTGGAGCAGGAAGTCGGGGCTGTCCGGGCTGTCGTTCAGGGCGCGGAAGGCGAGGATGTTCGTGCCGACCTGCAGCAGTTGGGCGAATCCACTCACATCGAAGCGTTCCTGGAGGACCGCGATGGCGCGAGATCGATTGGTGAGCGCAGTCGAATCCCAGAGAAGGTTCAACGGCACATTTCCGCGCGCAATTTCCACCCCATTGAGAAAGGCGATGAAACCATCGTCGTATCGCACTCGGAGCGCGAGATGGGGTCGCGGACGGAGCTCGTCGACCACGAAAGGGATACGCAGACAGACGGAAGACTGGCGATTGTAGAGAGATGCCTCCAAGTCGGACTGAATCCACTCCTTGAGGCTGGTTGGGGTGGACCCTATCCGCCCCAGGAGTTCCACCTCCGCAATCTGCATGGCAACGGCCGCATTTGCATTCTGCACGGTGGGGAACAGAAGCCGGTAATGCTTGTAGGCAACCAGGTTCGTGAAGGCAACCTCCACAGGTGTAAACCGGCCGGAAAAAATAGGGATAGGCCCGCGGGCGACCTCGACAAAACTATCGCCGTCACGAGATCCGAATAGAACAAAGGTCGTGGGATCGCGCTCGGGGGCGTCGTTGGCAGAGGTCAAGCGCAGCCCGGTCACCACGCTATCGCCGACGGAAGGGGTGACCGTGAATCCGGCATCGAGTTTGTCGAAATTCAGGTATTTTGTGTCAGGGCGGTCGTCAATGGCGTTTTCGACCCCTTCATTGTCCGGAGAGTTGCCGGAGGTGGCGACGATGAAGTCACTGGGTTGGGTCACATCCACGGCGGGCAGGGTTGGATCCGGCACGGTGGGGTCCGAGGAAGGGCGATCATACCCAACCCCTAAAGTGACAAGGGTCCATGCAGAATCGTTGAAATCTTGCTGTGCCCAGGAAGAAACCGGGGCGGTAGCGGTAGGAATCAGCAGCCGGCCGACGGCGTTGGTGGGAACTAGGATCTCTGACTGAACCGCCATCGTGGTTCCGTACGAGACGTCAGCCAGTTGGCGTGGATAGGCGGGAGCGAAGGCCGTGGCGATGGTCACCCCGTCAGGTTGGACAAGGGCCAGGTACTCGCCGTTTCGATCGAGACGGAAGTTGGTATGGAGACGGTTTGTGGGGCTGCTACGGTCCAGGCCGGAGGCAAAGACGACGAGAAAGCCCTGTCCGGGAATCGTCACCTTCGGAAGACGCCATTTGGAGAGGTTCTGTGCATTGTCCGTGAGAAACCATCCCTCGGCCGAGGTGGCTGCCGGGTTGGGATTGTAGATCTCAATCCAATCCTGATACGCGCCGGTCTCGTCCTTCTCGCCAGAATTGTTGGCGGCGCTGAACTCGGTGATGCGCAAATCCTGAGCGGATGGCGAGGAAGCGAGCAGAGCGCGGAGCGGGCCGGCGAACAGCAAGACTCCAAGAAGGACCAAGCAGGCCGACGGCAGCCGACTTGAGGTTCGCGGCAAGGAGGGAGCGTTGTCAAACATGGACATATATACACATGCGCCGAAAGAGAGGCTGAATCCGCAGCATCGGGGTGAATAGGTCGCGAATCGACGGTTTCCAGGCTTTGGCTCGTATTGGCGCAAAGACAGCTTCGGGCAACCATGGGGGACACTCAAGCGGAAACGGATGCCGCGGCGCTCCATCCTTGACGGGCGGCTCGGTTCGAAGAACTCTTTTCCAAGACGATGGATCACATTGCTCAACCGCGAGTGCGTAGCCTAAGGTACGCCCTTCTCGCCGCGATGGCCCTGAGTGCCGGGGCCGCTCCAGGCTCTGTATCGGCAGGGGAAGAAAGCGGGTGGCACGCGGTTCCGGGGGGCCGCTGGAGGGGGTTACCCGCCCTCGCCACGCAAAAACCTGGATTCACTCGAATGGCCAGCGATACCACCGGGATCACTTTCACCAACACGCTCGAGGAAGCCGCCTCCGCGGCAAACCGGGTGCTCAACAACGGAGCTGGAGTGGCAACCGGAGACTTTGACGGTGATGGACAGCCCGACCTCTTTCTCTGCGACTTGGGGGGCAAGAATGCGCTTTACCGGAACCTGGGTCATTGGCGTTTCGAGGACGTAACGGCTCAAGCCGGGCTCAGCACGCTCTTGCCAGCAACCCGGGGAGCGGTGTTTGCCGATGTGAACGGGGACGGCAATCTGGATCTATTGCTCACGGTGAACGGCCGCGGGGCACTCTGCTTCATGAATACGGGCCGCGGTGGGTTCGTCGATGCCACCTCAGCAGCGGGCACCGCCAGCACTGCGGGAAGCACCAGCCTCGCGCTGGCGGACGTTGATGGCAACGGTACCCTCGACCTTTACGTCGTGAACTATCGTCCCGACGACGTCCGTGACCGCGGTCGGGTCAGCATGAAGATGATCAACGGGCGCCCCGTGCTGCCTGGGGGCGAGACCAACCGGTTCCTGATGATTCAAGGTCGAGTGGAGGAATGTGGACAACCGGACCAACTCTTCCTTAACGACGGTCTCGGCCACTTCAAGCCCGTTCCCTGGACCGGGGGCGCGTTTCTGGACGAGTCCGGGCAACCCCTCCAAAGCCCTCCTTTGGACTGGGGGCTCACGGCTGCCTTTCGCGATCTAAATGGGGACGGCGATCCCGATCTTTACGTCTGCAATGACTATTGGACGCCGGATCGGTTTTGGATCAACGATGGGCGGGGCCATTTTCGAGCGGCAGAGCCATGGTCACTGCGCAAGACCAGTGCCAGCTGCATGAGTGTCGATTTCGCGGATATCGACCGGGATGGTCTGCTTGACTTCTTCACCGTAGACATGCTCAGCAGGAACCCTCGGCTACGGAAGCGCGAATCCTATGCGCAGATGCTAGTGGGTTCCGCACCCGGGGTTATCGATGACCGCCCGCAAGTCATGCGGAACTGCCTCTTCCTGAACCGTGGTGACGGCACCTTTGCGGAAATCGCCTACCAGGCGAATTTGCAGGCGTCTGACTGGTCCTGGGCGCCGCAGTTTCTCGACGTGGATCTGGATGGCTACGAAGATTTGTTGATTGGCGCGGGACACTTTCGGGACGTGCAAGACTACGATGCTGAAGCCCAAGTGAGGGCACGGCAGCATTCGTGGGACGGCTTTCAACAAGAGCAGGAACGCCAGAAAGCCTTTACCCGGGAACTCCTCGAACATAACCGGCTCTATCCTCCCCTTCAGATGCCCCTGGGCGCGTTCCGCAACTTGGGGAATTGCTCCTTTGAGGAAGTGACCGAAGCCTGGGGGCTGAACCATCCCGGTGTCCACCAGGGTCTGGCCTTTGCCGACTTCGATGGCGACGGGGATCTCGACCTGGTGGTGAACAGCCTCAACGGTGCAGCCGCTTTGTACCGGAATGAAGGGTCCGCGAACCGGATCAAGGTGACACTGAAGGGGAAAGCACCCAACTCGCAGGGCATTGGAGCGAAGATCACTCTCTTCGATGGAGCTGTCCCCATCCAAACCACCGAGATCGCGTCCGGGGGCCACTACCAGTCGGGATCGGATGCAGTCGTCTCCTTTGCCGCTGGCAGCGGGACTGCAGGGATGAGGCTCGAGGCCTGCTGGCGAGGTGGGACGAAGACGACGCTCGCAGAGGTTCTGCCGAACCGCGTTTATGAGATTCAGGAGGCTACAGCCCAGCCTTCCCCAAGAGGGGTATCGGAGAAGACCACCCCTCTCTTCGAAGACGTCAGCCCGCGCCTGGGTCACCGCCATCGCGAACCGGAATTCAATGACTTCGAACGGCAGCCACTTCTTCCCTTCAAACTCAGCCAGATGGGGCCAGGAATAGCGTGGGTGGACCTGGCTGGAGATGGAAGTGACGACTTGGTCATCGGTTCAGGGCGCGGCGGAAGAATCGTGAGCTATCGGAATGACCACCGTGGGGGGTTCAAGCCATCGGCCATGGATCAGGCGCAGGAACTTCCGGACGATGTGGCGGGGATAGTGGGATGGGTGGGGACCGACGGCAAGCGCGGGGTCATTGCGGCACTGACCGGTTATGAGAGCAAAGCCACGAATGGGGCTCTCCGTCTATCCTGGGTTGGGGATCGACTCGATGCCGGAGTACCCTTGGGTGGCGATATGGCGACCGGTGGGGCCATCGCCATCGCCGACCTCCTCGGGGATGGGAAGCTGGCCCTGTTCGTGGCCGGAGGCGTTTCTCCGGGCCATTATCCGGTCGGCAGAGCCTCGAAACTCTATCGTCAGGAGGCAGGCCAATGGCGGCTGGATCATCGGAACAGCGCCATCCTGGACAATCTGGGTATTGTTAACGGCGCGGTATGGAGCGACCTGGATGGCGATGGTCTGCCGGAGTTGATTCTGGCCTGTGAGTGGGGGCCAATCCGTGTTTTTCAGAACCGGAAAGGAGCCTTGTTTGAGGTGACTGAAGAATGGGGTTTGAAGCCATCCACCGGTTGGTGGCGCGGCGTGACGACTGGGGACCTCAACGGCGACGGCCAAATGGACATCATCGCCTCCAACTGGGGCTGGAACAGCCCCTACCGCGCCTCCCCGGCGCAGCCTCTCACCTTTGTCTACGGCCAAATGGCCCAACCTGGGGTCACGGAAGTCATCGAAACGGAGTACCTGGAAGGGAAACTGAGCCCGACACGCCAGTTTCTTCCCTTGGCAAACTCCCTGAGTTTCTTGTTCGAGCGGTTCGCCACCCACCGGGCTTACAGCGAGGCGACCTTGGACGAAGTGCTCGGCGATCGCATGCCCCTGGCCAAGAGGGTGACCGCCACCACCCTCGCCACCACCTTGTTTCTGAACCAAGGAAAGAAGTTCCACGCAGTCCCCCTGCCGAAGGAAGCCCAGTTCGCCCCCGCGTTCAGCGTCCAGGTCGCGGACTTCGACGGAGATGGAAAGGAAGATGTGTTTCTCAGCCAGAACTTCTTCAACATGCAGCCGGAAATCGCCCGGATAGACGCTGGGTTGGGCCTGGTGTTGCGAGGCGATGGCAAAGGCGGGCTGTTGCCAATGAAACCGGGCTTGTCAGGAATCCGCGTTCAGGGAGAACAGCGTGGTGCAGCGGTGGGGGATTTCGACCAGGATGGTCGTCCGGATCTAGTGGTAACACAGAACGGCGCAGCCACGCGTCTGTTTCGAAACAACACCGGAAAACCCGGGCTGAGAGTCGGACTGCAAGGTCTACCAGGAAACCCCAGTGGCATCGGCGCCGTCCTGCGGCTTCTTTGGGGTAGCCAGGAAGGTCCAGCCCGGGAGGTTCACTGCGGCTCTGGATACTGGTCACAGGACAGTCTTACGCAGGTATTGGCCACCCCCAGCCAACCCGATGCCCTACGCATCCGTTGGCCCGGGGGCAAGCAGACGACCACCCTCTTGCCACTCAAGAGCACGGAAGTCGTAGTCGATTCAGAAGGAAAACTTCTCTCGAACCGGTAGCCAAATCACGGGCATGTTCCGGAGGTAACTGGGGTACCCCTCAAGGCACTGAAAAAACAGGCTAGCCCCACACGGCTCCGAAGCAAGAAGCCGGGGCAACCGGCCCCGGCTTCCGTGTGCGTCGGGACACAATGGGTTGGCGCCCAACTAGGATTCTCGGAGGAAACCGCCAAGCGGCAGCCTCCCTCGTCTACGTGCGGAAAACGATGCTTGGATCCGCAGGGTTTTTCTTTTTTGAGAGGGCCCGCCGAGGAGTCGAGGAGCCTGTGAACGTCGCTCCAGGACCTAGTCACGCGCCTTCATTGTCCAAAGCAGGTTACCTTCGGCATCACGCCATTCCCTCAATTCACCCCCTCTCGTTACCCGGGCGAGATGCTCGAGGTAGAAGAGGGTAGGTTCAGCGATGTGCTGGTTGTTGAGGAACGGTTCGGTGTATTGGATAGCCCCGTACTTCGCCTGGTTGATGTGATGTTGCTGGCCGACGTGGTCGTTCCAGTCCACTCCTTCGGTCAGGAAACCGAACGGACCATAGTGATGCCGGGCTGCGGCGCGAAGAATCACGAGTCCCTGAAGCTCGTAGTCACGGCTGCGGGCGGGCTCCTTCTTGCGCAGATCGGCGGCAGCTTCGAAATAGGCCAGGGCGGCTTCGGCATTCTCCCAGAGATAGGAGGTGTCCCAGGTCTTTTCCATATACAGCAAACCCCGGGTGGCAACGCCGTTGCGGTCCTCCTTCATCTTGAACTGGTCCAAACCCGAAAGGCAGTGGGTATAGGCAAATTGACGAATGCTCTCGTCCTTCAACACCCGGGAGACCAGGAGCAGGGTCCGAAAAGCGACGGAGTAGGCCACATTCTCCTGAGGATCGTAGGTATCGTGGTTGATGCTGCCAAAAAGACCACCGGCGTTCATGAAGACGCGGGTACGGGCACGGATGGATTCGCGATAGTCGGCAAGGCCGCGGTCGGTTAGAGCCGCCTGCAGTTGGACGATGAACAAGCCATCCGCCGAGGTCTGCCAAAACGGATCGTTTCCTCCCTCAGGCGACTTCCGATAAACGGCTCCTTCCGGCGTAACCCTTCGCGGAAACCATCCATTCGTCGTTCCCTCCAGCCGGGTCGACATCCACCGGGCGGTCTGGCAAGCCATTCGCCGGAGCCGTTCGGCTCTTGGTTCTTTTCCCAATTCGTCCGCAAACAAGAGCAGTTGATAGGCGACCTTGGCATTGGATCCCGGGCAGAACCAGTCGGAGTTGTGCTTGTAGTTGAGACAGTGTTTGCCGGTGGTCGTTTCGCGATATCCGCGGATAAACCCGGTCTCCTCGTCCAGGAATCCTCCGTGCAACACGTGATCCAGAACCGAGCGTGACTGTTCTTCCCATTCGGGTTTCCCCAGAAACCGGGCCCAGCGCAGGATTTCCCAGGCTCCTCCGACCGCGTTGGCAGCCCAACCGGGGCCCTCGAGATTCCCGAAGTCGTGCCACCCCATGACTTTGGCGTGAGGGTCCACGAAGCTGGAGATCGAGGCGAGATGCCCGTTTTCATCCCGGCAAAGGGTCTTCTCCAGGGTGAATCGCAACGAATCCTGGACGGAATCGACAACAGTGTAGCCGGGATCGGCAGGGACATAAAAGCCTGTCGGTTGGTTCACGGGCGGCTTTGCGGCAGTCCCGACAAAGGGCAAGAGAAGGGCCGATCCAGCGACCAAGGCGGCGCAGGTGCTTCGTTTGAGCTGCATGAACTCACTTTACCACGTCCACAACGGCCAAGGGAAGCCTGCTGGACAGGGAAAGTTCATGCCGGGCGGAAGCGCGTTTGACTTGACGGGGGCAGAGCGCTTGGCGAGCTTGTCGGGTAGCCGTGAAATACGTAGATGAATATCGTGATGCTGCGCTGGCTGCCGACCTGGTCGAAGCGATCCGGAGTGCGACCACCCGCCCCTGGACAATCATGGAGATCTGCGGCGGTCAGACCCACACCATCGTACGCTACGGAATCGACACCCTGCTGCCTCCCGAAATCACCCTCGTCCATGGCCCAGGCTGCCCGGTGTGCGTCACTCCGCTCGAGATCATCGACAAAGCGATTGAAATTGCCGCGCGCCCGGAGGTCATCCTCTGCTCCTATGGCGACATGCTGAGGGTACCGGGCAGCGCAACGGACCTGCTGAGTGTGAAAGCGAGAGGTGGGGATGTCCGGATGGTTTACTCGCCGCTGGACGCATTGCGCGTGGCGCGGGCCAACCCCAGCCGTGAAGTTGTGTTCTTTGCCGTGGGTTTCGAAACCACCGCGCCGCCGAACGCCATGGCAGTCTATCAGGCCCATCGGGAACAGTTGAAGAATTTCTCCATGCTGGTTTCGCACGTATTGGTGCCTCCGGCGATGGAGGCCATCCTTGGCGCTCCTAACAATCGTGTGCAAGGATTCCTGGCCGCGGGCCACGTTTGCACCGTGATGGGTTACGAAGAGTACGAACCGATCGCCATGCGATACCGGGTACCCATCGTTGTCACCGGCTTCGAACCGGCTGACATACTTCAAGCCGTTCTGATGTGCATCCAGCAGTTGGAAGCCGGAAAGTCCGAAGTTCAGAACCAGTATGCGCGTGCAGTGCGCCGGGAAGGCAACCTGCAGGCCCGCAAGATTTTGAGCGAGGTATTCCAGGTCATTCCACGCAAGTGGCGGGGGATCGGCGAGATTCCTGGGAGCGGTTGGGGTCTTACCCCTACTTATCAACCGTTCGATGCCGAGCTGCGTTTTGATCTTCAAGACAAGCACGTCGACGAACCCAAGGAATGCCAAAGCGGACTGATCATGCAGGGAGTGCTCAAACCCATCGAATGCCCCGCCTTCGGCAAGACCTGCACCCCAGAACACCCACTCGGGGCCACCATGGTGTCCAACGAGGGTGCCTGCGCCGCCTATTACCGCTACCGCCGAACCGCCCCAGCCCATTCCTAACTCCCTATGGATCCCAACGCCTCAGCCAATTCGGCACCCGATTTTTCGCTGCAGTGTCCCCTCCCCATTCAGAACTACCCTCACATCCTCATGGCCCACGGTGGGGGCGGCCGGTTGACTCAGCAACTCTTGTCACAAATCTTTTATCCCGCGTTCCGAAACCCCAGCCTGGACCAGCATCATGACGGCGCGCTGCTCCAACTCGGGTCTGAACGCCTGGCGATGACCACCGACAGTTATGTGGTTCGTCCCCTCTTCTTCCCAGGCGGGGACATCGGCACGCTGGCCGTCAACGGCACGGTCAACGACCTGGCCATGTGCGGAGCGACTCCGCGGTGGATCAGCGCAGGTTTCATTTTAGAGGAAGGGCTGCCCATGGAAACCCTGTGGCGAGTGGTCCAATCCATGCGTTCCGCCGCCGCCGCCGCCGGGGTGCAGATTGTCACAGGTGACACGAAAGTCGTGGACAAGGGTAAAGGAGATGGACTTTACATCAGCACTTCGGGGATTGGCGTTTGCAGACACCCGCGGGAGATTTCCCCGCAACAGGTCCGGCCTGGAGATGTGGTCCTGGTCAGCGGCGATCTCGGCCGGCACGGCATGGCCATCATGTCGGTCCGCGAAGGTCTCGAGTTCGAGAGCCCCATCTTGAGTGATTGCGCCCCCCTCCACCGCCAAGTCGAGGACCTGCTCCAAGCCGGGGTCGAAGTGCACTGTCTTCGTGATCTGACCCGCGGAGGCCTTGCCGCAGCCCTCAACGAGATCGCTACTAGCAGCGGACTACAGATCGATATCGAGGAAGCTTCCGTGCCGGTCTCGAATGAGGTGCGAGGCGCTTGCGAGATCCTGGGTTTAGACCCGCTTTACGTCGCCAACGAAGGTCGGTTTGCGGTCTGGGTCAGTGCCGCGGACCAAGACCGAGCCCTGTCCATTCTGCGCCACGCCGAGGGTGGTCAACGAGCTTCGCGGGTGGGGACGGTGCGAGGAGGCCAGGCCGGATGGGTGACCCTGAGAAGCCTCATCGGAGCGGAGCGGGTGTTGGATTTGTTTTCAGGCGAACAACTCCCCAGGATCTGTTGACCCTTGCGCGCCCCTCCGGGCTGTGGGACTGGTTGTACCCGAACCAGCCCCACAACCGTGGAGAGCATGCCTACGGGGCATGCGTATGCGCTGTAGCAGGCAAATTCAATTCCGGAACGGAGCCACGTGGTTGGTCATCCAAACGAAGTCGGCCTGTTCCATGTTGCCAATGAAAGTGACGCTGGGATAGGGGCGCGGCGTTCCGCCATCCGAACCGCGTTGAGTCTTCGACAAGCCACCGGTTCGCCATCGTTTCACCTCAGAATGGCCGTCGGCAAAACTAAGCCCCGCAGCGTTCCCATGCCGACCCGAGGGAGCGTCGAGCCAAGGTTGCTTCGTATAGGAGTTGAAGTTGTCGGTGGGAAAGAAATGGGCGTCATTGATACTGTTTTCGTGCTCGTCAATCAGCACGAACACATCGGTCGGCCCCGGCCCCGTGAGGTCCGAAAGCTTCTGTACCGACTTGTAGCGGGTGGCACCGTTCACAAAACCGCTGGCGGGGCCCAGGAAGGCGTTCGCTGAGTAACTGATCACCCGCGGGAGCAATTTCGCGCCCACCTTGAGTTTGCTGGAATCAGCAGGGCATCGAAAGGAGGCCAGAGAATTCACGTATTTCCAGGTGGGACTGTTGGTAATGGTGCCAACGCTGGTTCCTGGCTGAGCCTGATCCCAGGCCCCGTCACACCAACTCGGCTTGCCGGGTCCGGACAAGGGCCCCAAAGCCAGATCGTCGTGATCCAAGGCGTACATCTGCCATGCCAGGGACAGTTGGCGGTTGTTGTTCATGCACGCGATCCCATGTGCTTTGCTCTTGGCCTTGGAGAGCGCGGGCAAAAGCATGCCGGCCAGGATCGCGATGATGGCGATGACCACGAGCAACTCAATCAGAGTGAACGCAGCACGGGGCGATTTGTGTGAGGTTGCAGGCGCACACCTGGCTGCTGCACAACGGTGACCACCTGCGAAGTTTTGCATAGGCTCGTTGTCTACTTTCTCTTTGACACTTTCCTAACCGATCCGGGCGCGGGAAACTTCTTAGCTGCGTCGTCCAGGACCAGCACCCAGTCCAATGCCTCGCCAGGAGTGGGAGTCACAAATTCATGCTGACCAGCCTTGGGGAAGATCCCGATTCTGGTGGCAGATCCGTCGCGAGGGTTGAACCACCAGGCAACTACCTTGTCCCCAGTGAGTTTGTCCAGACGCACCTGAAATTTGCGGCCGACGGGAACATAGACCATGGCGTAGGAACCTTGACTGTCACGCGTGGCCACCAGTCGATACTTGCCCGCCCCAGGAACCGAAGTCTTTACATCCGAGTCCACGATGACCGAGTCATCAGGGATCCTTGAGAGGAAAGGGCGGGATTCCATGAGCCATCGTCCATATTGCATCTGGGCCGCGCCGGGCTGATGAATGGCTTCAAACCAAGGCATCAGCGGGTTGTTCACCGGGTTGCGCCCGGGAGCCCACATCTGCCACACAGAGTGGTGTCCATACGTATGCCCAAAGGCTCCGGTGAAGAGGTCCCAATACAGGGGGCGCCGGACATCGGCGGCAATGGAATGGCCAAAGTTCTTGGCGTTGAAGGAGACGGGGTGATCTTCGTAGATGGGCTCCCCATCAAGCACGGGCTTCACCGGGTTACGATCGTAATCCACCTTGGTCTGGTCGTATCGGCCGGTAAATTCCGCGGTGTGGCCGTTCTGACGCATGTTCACGTCCAGCCAAGCGTCGCTGTGGAACCAGGTGGAGCTCCCCTGCCCTCCCGTGGGATGAAACGTCATCAGATGATTACCACCATCCCCTTTCTTCAGGCCCGCCGCCATGGCCCGGGTGATGTCGCGATGGGTGTCATTTTCAACGGACCGATCGCCCCCCAAGATCCAGACCAGGCCTTGGTCACGATAGCGGCGGCCCAGCCATTCCCCATAGGCGGCCGCGTTCTCCGGGTTGAAGACGACTGGACCATTCCCCCAAGCCTTGTTCCATTTGTCACCCCAGGTGGGGAGAAAGCCGATATAGATGCCAAGGGAGTTGGCCTTGTTGACCACGTAGTCCACCTGGTCCCAGTAATCGTTGTTAGGGCCCTCCGTCACGTCGGGCTGGAGCGGGTCCAGATTGACTAACGGCCGGTGTCCATACGGATTGGGATCGTTTAACCCATCCAATTCCGCCAAGGCAACCGTCTGAATGACGGTGTATCCAAGGCGAGCCCGGCTCTCGAGGTAACGATCGACCTCATCGCGTTTCAGCCGATGAAAGAGCTCCCATGCGGTATCGCCCAGCCAGAAGAAAGGCCTGCCATCTTCGTACACCAGAAAACGATGATTCTCGCTGACCTTCAGTTTGGGGAGTTTTGCTTGCTCGCCGACGGTAGCGGACACGCAGAGGAAAACCGAAGCGAGAAGGGCAGCCCCAATTCCGCGCCACCTGACCGGGTCGTTTGCAGACTGATGCAAGGAACTCATGGTCCCCAGCATAAGCCGGATACGACCTTCAGCTAGAAGAGAACCATCATTCTTTGGTAGGAAACTTACCCTCCTGGGTCACCCATCCGACTACCCGGCGGCCCGTGCCGGGCCAAAACCGAAGAGGGATTTGATGGCCCCCCAGAGAGCCATCATCCCAACGTCGACGACGATCCCAGAAGTGTAGATGCGAGCCAGGGTCTCCTCATGGGTGCGGCAACGAGGCGGCCAATCGAGCAGGGAAGTGGTGTCGCCTTCCTCAAATGAAACCAGCTCAGGGTGGAGAAAACCATGTCCGATGGCAGGTCGATTGAACTCAAGGGATACGCTGCGGGGGGGCAACACCAGCCAGGGGCGATAGGTGAAAGTCAATTGGCCTCCTTCTCCCTTGGTCACCCGGCCCAGCGTACGAATCGGCACGCCCTGCATCTCCCTGGCCGTGAATGCCAGATCACCCTCCTCCCGAGGCTCGAACCGGGTACGCCCGAAAGTAAAGAAATCCCAGGCAAATACCGAGCCAAACACCGTGAGACGGAAAGCCCATCCGGCAACGAAGGAGCAAAGCAGGATGATCACGGCAGCCCAGGCAGCACCGACGTAGGGGTTGGCAAAGGAGGTCCCCACAACCGTGCCCAGCAAAGCCAACCGAATCCCTTTGAGAGCCGCGTCCACCGTCGCAAAGGGGCTGATGATGATGAGCACGTTGATCGCGTGTCCCACGATCCAGACGATGGCAAAGGCAACCACCGCAAAAGGAACCATCAGGGTATTCCAAAGAGGGGCGAGGTTGATCGCCGCGAAGCCGGCCTCGCTCAGTCCCATCGCCTCGTTCTTGCCTAGAAGACCAAATATCGAGGCTGCCACCGGAACAAAGGCACCCGCTGCCACGAGCCCGCTCACCTTGTTCTCCACCATCTCCGCAACATCCATCGGCTTCTTCAACGCCGTGGGAAACACCGGGCCAGCAACGTCCTTGGCAAAGCAGAAGCCAACCAGAAGGAGCGCAGGAAGCCAGAACCAAGGCTGGCTAAACCAAGGGAGACGCGCTCGAGCCTCGCCCCGGGTGCCAAAGTACTTCCAGGCCCCCACCGCGCCAACACCCAGCAAGGGAGAGATCGCCACGCCCGTGATCATCGAGACCGTCTGCGCCAATTCCAAGCCCGGCGTCGGACCCCCCGATTTTGGGCCCGCCATCTTTGGAGAATCAGCTGCCTGCGCAAGAGGCCCCAGCCACAGCGCCACCACCAGCACCAGGCTGGCCCAACCTAAAAGGAACCTTTTCGACTGCATCAGGCTAAAAATCGTCCACTTTTCCCGTCTGTAAAGCTCAAAACATCGCTCTTGCATTCGAACCGAAGTTGGCTATCTTCCCCGTTCCCGCCCCGCTGCGCAGGCGCTGGGCGGCAATTGAGCAATCGAATCGCGAACGTTGGTGTCGCGGCCTCACGTTTCAAGAAACGTGTACTGTGTTGGCCTGACGGGGATTATGAGGCTCTAGCGAGAATCCTACGGGTGCTTCTTGCGTTCTATGTTCGTTACCAACAGCTTGCAGATCGAGAAAGAGTAGTTATCTATGGCATCAGCAAATGATCTTCGTCGCGGTATGGCGATCTCCTACAACAGCGACGTATGTGTGGTCCTCGAGACTCAACACCGTACTCCAGGCAACCTCCGCGCCTTCGTTCAGGCCACCCTTAGGAGCATCCGCACCGGTAAATCCTTTGAAATCCGCTTCAGCTCGACCGAACGTGTTGATGTCATCCCCATGATGACGCGCAAGATGGAGTTCAGCTATAAGGATGGCGAAGATTTCGTGTTTTCAGATCCGGAAAATTATGAAACGGTGACGTTAACTCCTGAGATTGTGGGAGATGCCAAGAATTACCTGGTGGAGAACACTCAAGTCACCGTCACTTTTGTAGAGGAAAAAGCCGTGACCATTGAGCTCCCCGCTTCCGTCAGCCTTACCGTCAAGGATGCTCCGGAAGGGGTTCGCGGTGACTCGGCTACAAACGTGCAGAAGTCGGTGCTCCTCGAAACCGGCATTAGTGTGCAAGCGCCGCTGTTCATTAAGACCGGCGAGAAACTCAAGATTGATACCCGTACGGGTAAATACATGGAGCGCGCCTAGCACCCGACCTGAAGTCCACTCTCCTTTGTTTTGAACGGCCGCACTGAGCGGCCGTTTCTATTTGGGTGGATCGGCTGGCTCAGACTCCCGACTCCAACGGGGGACGATACTTGTGTTTGCGGCCTAACTCCAGGACCGCCTTGAGTGGTTTCATACCTCCGGTGCAAGTGGCTTCGGAAAGGGAAGCGGCCGCAGCACAAACCGCGGTTTCCAAACACCGCTGGAGATCCCACGTTTCATGCAAACCGTAGAGGACCCCAGCGCAGAAAGCGTCCCCTGCCCCGGCGAATCCGACGATGTATTTATCTGGGAGGTTGACCGACGATTGCCAAAAGTCCTCCCCTTTTCGGGTACGGGCGAAGGCCCCTTCAGGAAAGTGGATCACCACCACCTCTTTCACCCCTAACTGGAGCATCGCACCCGCAGCATGGCGAAGAGCTACGGTGTCCAACGACCCATCCGCCTGCCGAATCCGGAAACCAGCCGTTTTCCCCGCCTCGAACTCATTCACCACACAGTAGTCGGTGAACTTCAGTGCGGGCGCGACCACCTTGGAAAACCGATCACTGTCCTCCGTCACCAGACCGATGCTGGTCTTCAGGCCGGCGGCTTGCGCTGCCGAAAGCAGCACGGCAGCTTTGGTCCCCAGATCCTTGTCGGGCCGATCCAGCTCGTCCAGGAGAAGGAGATAACCCAGATGGAATAGCTTGTCTTTGCTCCTCGCGAAGTTCAGGTCCGCCCCATTCCACAAGGCGTTGGCACCCCGCATATGGAAAAACGCGCGCCTGCCTCCTTTGATCTCCGTCATGACATCGGTGAAGGAAGTTGGCGCTTCTCCAGTCTGGCGCAGATGGCGGGTTTCGATCTTGTGTTTCGCGCAATCGGCAAGAATTCCTGTACCCAACTCGTCTTTACCCACCAAACCGGCTCCCTGAAGTGGAAAGGGGGCGCCCAGCTTGGCCAGATTGAGCAAAACATTGTAGGGGGCACCGCCGGTTCCCTTGAATTCACTGGCTATGTTGGCGAATCGCTCAGGCTGTGGAAAACGGTCAATCAGCTTCACCTGGTCAACGATCCAGTTACCCCCGGCCAGCAGGCCAGTGCGAGAAGCGGGTGATTTCTTGCTCATGGACTTATCCCGGTTGCCTGTAAAATGACCCATGCCAACAGAGCATTGGATCGAAGTCAGTTTACTCCCCCCCCCGCCGACTGTCATTATGAAACTGAAATCCCCAAAACCGTGGAAACAGTCCGCACGGAACTCATGCCAGGTTTCCCTGTCAGGCCCGGCTTGCTTCGCTGTGGACTTGCACGGAGAACAGAGTCTCGGCAATCTGGAAGCGGTCTCAACCTCGTTGCAAAACAGCATGCCGACACCAGAATCCGGGACAGTTGATACTGACGAAGCGCACCTCATCGTGGGCCTTCCAGAAACGCGCACCCAACGTCCCTAGATGAAGCCGCACCGTTCAGGATACTGGATCCGGTTACTCCTCCTCCTTCTGCAACTCGAGTTGTGGGGAGCCGAGGAGGCCGTCGTTTCCCCTCTCACAACCGCACTGGAAATCCACAACCTTGGCCAGGAAAGGGCGGCGCTGGCCTATCCCGTTCGACTCGAGGCCTCGGTAACCTATAGTGACCCGGAATGGGGATTGCTATTCGTCCAGGACGCTTCCGGTGGGATGTTTGTGGCGCTCCGCAGTGGGCCCTACCCCACCAACACCGAACGGGTAGAAATCCTAGGCCGCACTGCCAAAGGCAGTTTTCTTCCCGTCGTTTCGGAAGGCTCCTGGCGCTCTTTAGGGCCAGGACCCAAACCCAACCCGCGTCGTATCGAGCGTCCCGACCTTTTTGCTAGTCAAATCGACTGTGAGTGGTCGGAGGTCGCTGGAGTAGTTCACCAGGTGGCCTACATGGAAGGGCGAAACCACTTTCAGATCGACGTGCTGGCGGACATAGGGCCGGTACGCGTCTTCCTCCCGGCAAGCCCTTCTGCGGATCGGAGTCTCATCTCCGGTTGGATCGACGCAAAGGTCAACATGCAGGGGGTGGCGGGAGTGGACAAGGACGACCAAAAGGGGATCGTCAGTCTCAAGCTCTTTGTTTCGGATCCCTCCAACGTTCGCCTGCTCAGCCCTGCTGCCGGCGATCCGTTCCTCACCCCAATTCTGTCGCTCGAAAAGCTGCGAAGGTTCTCGGGAACGAACGTCCCCGCGCATCGCGTTCATGTGCTCGGGATGGTCACAGCACTGCTGACTCCGCATGAATTCGTGCTCCAGGAGGAATCCGCCGCGGTGAGGGTGCGGACCTTGGCGGCGAACGGGCTTCAGGTGGGGAACGTAGTGGAAGCGGTTGGGTTTCTGCTGCCGGG
>CAYPNF010000095.1:0-20796 GCA_964411985.1 uncultured Verrucomicrobiota bacterium | reverse complement strand
ATATTGCGAAGGCTTCGTCCCTGCCGGTAATTCCGCCAGGATCTTCTGATACAGCGGATCCTGCCAGTCCTCCATCCCGTCCACATAGCCGGACTTGGGGGTCAGGACAATCTCCGTCAGGCCGGCTTCTCGAGCCATGCGCTCGGTTTCGCTCACCAGCGCAGCACCCGCCACACAACCGACCAAAGCCTCCACCATTTCGGACACCGCCGGCGGCAATGGCTGCAGCAAGGCCAGATCCGACACCGCCACCCGTCCGCCCGGCTTCAGCACACGCGCGATCTCACGCCAGACCTGATCCTTTTCGGGCGACAGGTTTAGGACGCAGTTCGATATCACCACGTCGACGCTTGCGTCCGCCAGCGGCAAATGCTCGATCTCCCCAAGACGGAACTCGACGTTGTCCAGGCCAGTGCGCTCGCGGTAGGCTGCGATATTCTTCCGGGCCTTGGAAAGCATGTCCGGGGTCATGTCCACCCCGATCGCACGGCCCCCGGCCCCCACTTTGCGCGCCGCGATAAAGACATCAAAGCCACCCCCGGAGCCAAGGTCCAGGACCACTTCACCCGGCCGAAGTGCGGCCAGGGCATTGGGATTTCCACAGGAAAGCCCCATGTTGGCACCCTCGGGCAAGGCCGATATTTCCTCCATGGAATAGCCCACGTGCGCCGCCAGTTTCTCCACCTCCACGGGAGATGCCCCGCAACAACTCTTTGCCGATCGCTCGCAATCGCTGCCTTGACGGGCAATGTCACCGTATCCTTCGCGAACCGCTTGTCGTACAGATTCTGGATTCATACTTCTTGTTTGTGGTCGTTTGTAGAAAGGGAGGATGGGAGTGTTTCAACGAACCTGCGGATCTCGTCGCGCACACGGCGATAGACTTCCAGCTTCTCCTCTCCATCGGGCAGATGCTTCGTCAGCTTGGGAGGATCTTCAAATCCAACATGTACCACCTTCGCTTTGCCGAGAAAGACCGGGCAGTTCTCGTTGGCATGACCGCAGACGGTCACCACGTAATCGTACTGTACAGGGCCAATTTCGTCCGGCGTCTTGGAGTACTGTTTCGAGATATCCACCCCCGCCTCGGCCATCACCCGGACGGCGTTGGGATTCATCCCATGCTTCTCAATCCCTGCCGAATACGCCTCGATGACGTCTCCCTTGAGGGAACGAGCCCAACCCTCGGCCATCTGACTGCGACAGGAATTGCCGGTGCAGAGGAAGAGGACTTTCACTTTGGACATTGTCCTTTGCATAGCTCCGTAGGATCAGTGTTCAGGATCTTCTGCAACCGTCGCGCGTCTTCGATCACGCTAAGATCGCTTTCGACCGCCTTTGCCACCCAGGCGAGGGCCCCTCGGACTGCCGGAGAGGCCTCTTTCCCTGGCAAGCGATAGTGTATCCAGCGCCCCTCCTTCCGCGACTCCACCAAGCCGGCTTGGTAGAGAACGGAAAGGTGCTTGGACATGGTGGAAGGGGCTAACTGAAAAAGCTCGGTGATCTGGCAGACGCAGAGTTCCCCCTGGCGCAGTGCCAGCAGTGTACGAACGCGAGTCTCGTCCGCCAACGCCTTCGTCAGGCTCATGAATTCCCGCATGGTCATTTGACTATATTTCGCCACGTAACGAAATGTAGTTACGTCCATTTGTCGCCTCTGTCAAGAGCTCTCGTGCTCGATTGCGAACCGGACGCGCACCCGCCACGCCGATCATCCTTTCCGCCCGGTGGCAAGAAACACGCGATAGGGACACGCCAAGGCCACGCACACGGGATTGTTGTCCCACTGCGCGGCCGCTTGATCAAACCGAGAGGAACTTGAGTTGCTTGAACTCATGGAGGTCTCCCTTCGTCACATGCTACGCTTCCTTGGGTGCCAACCGCACGGCCATTTCCCCCAGGTGCGCCCCCAGCTTCCTGGCAGTGTCCAACCCAACCTCGTCCGCGCCGATGTCGTCCTTGGTTGACAGCATCGTGGCACCCTGGAAGGCGGGCGGTTTCCCTCCCACCACCACCATTCCAAAGCAGAGCATCGCCGCCTGGATCTGTTCGATGGTCATTTCCTGCCCCCCGTTGCGGAAGGCCCCCACCGCCACCACCCCCACCGGTTTATTGGCGAGGAGCATTTTCGGCTCGCGCAATGGGGCGCAGCGTTCGATGAAGGCTTTGCAGAGCGAGCTCATGCTCCGATAGTAGGATGGTGAACCGAGGATGAGACCCCCAAGCGCAGGGTCCTGCAGCTTGGGCAGGATGGCAGCAAAGTCGTCCTGGGGGGGAGTGGGCGACCACCCGGCGATGTTGAGTCCGCCGAGGTCAATCAGCTCCGTCTGGATGCGCGGGTCCACGGTCTTGGCAGCGTCCAAGGCGGTTTGCACCGACTTGGCGGTACTCATGCCTTTGCGTGCACTGCACGCGATGCCGAGAATCTTGATAGGCTTGTTCCCACCACCCGCTTCGGCAGCCAGGGCGGTGGGGGTTGCGGCGGCCAGGGCAGCGGTACCTGCGGCAGCCATGAAGTGTCGACGGGTGAGGTTCTCTTTCATTCGCGGTTCCTTTCAACTGTGGTGGTCGTTACGGAGACGGCTTTAAGCGTCCGTCCTCCATTTCATAGGTCTCGTCAAAAACATCGAGCGACCGGTGGTCGTGGGTCACCACGATCACGGCTGAGCCGCGCTCGTGGGCCACCTTGCGGAAGAGTTCCATGACCTGCCGCCCGCGATGGCTGTCCAGCGCAGCGGTGGGTTCATCAGCGAGTATCAGGCTGGGTTCGTTGGCCAGGGCCCGCGCGACGGCCACGCGCTGCTGCTGCCCGCCGGAAAGCGCTTCTGGAAGGTGCTGACCACGGTCCGCCACCCCAAGGTAATCGAGCAGTTCCATCGCCCGCTTTCGCGCTGCCCGGGGGGACACATCGTTGATTTCCAGCGCCACCTGGACATTCTCCAGGGCGGTGAGGAAAGGAATCAGGTTGGCTTTCTGGAAGATGAAACCCAAGTGTTTCCGCCGAAAGGCACGCAAGTCCACCAGAGCGCGCTCCCCTTCCATCACCGCCGTTCCACCGATGACGATCCGTCCGGCGGTGGGGGGATTAATGAGACCAATCGAGGTCAGCAGCGTCGATTTGCCCGCACCGCTGGGACCGAGCAAGGCCACCACTTCGCCGCGCGAAACCCTCAAGGACACGTCCTTCATGGCTACCACCTCGGTGTTGCCGGAACCGTAGACCTTGGTGAGGTCCGTCGCTTCCATGGCAGGCACTGGTTCAGGGATTGCGGCCTTCATGACAACACCTTATTCGGTTCTACGCCCATGGCTTTCGAGATTCCCAGGAGGCTCGAGAGAACGGAGATCCCAAGCACGATAGCCGCGAGCGACAGGAGGTCGGGTGCCTCAATCACCACGAGGCGTGGAAAACGCGGGAAAGCATAGGTACCCAGCCAATAGGCCAGTCCATAACCCAGAGCTCCGATCAGGAGTGCTTGCTGAAGGATGAGTCCCACGATAACGCCGTTACGGGCGCCCATCAGTTTCAGCATCGCGATGTCGTGGATCTTATCCAACGTGAGGGTGTAAATAATGAGCGCCATGATGATGGTGGAGATGATGATGAGCAGCATGCGGAACAAACCGAGCTGCCGCCTCGCCTTGTCCACCATTCCGGCAAGCAGAAGGTCCACCTGCTGGTCCTTGGAATAGACCGTGATGTCGGGCCACTGGGCAAAGATGGCCGCCACCTGCGTTGCGCTGGCGCCCGGTTGGACACTTACCATGATGGCGCTAACCTGGGGCGGGGCCAAAGCCGGAATGCGGTCGGCGGGACCGAGCGCCCTCTCCAGGAGCAGGGGTTGCACCTGTCCGATGTCTTGCGACTCGGCCCGCGCCCGCCTCGCCTGACGTTCCAGACGCACCGCCTCGCCGGGTACGTCGAATTGGATCGCCTCAGAATCGCTGAGAGTGAAGAAGCACAAACCGTCACCGCTCGTGCCCACCATTCCCTTTGTTAGCCCGACCACCTCGTAAACGTCCTTTCCCAGCTTGACTCTCTCGCCCAACGGAAGGCCTAGCGAACGATCGGCAATCATCTCATAGTGGGCCCTGTGGAGGGGACGTCCGGCCACCAGCGGGATCCAGGCACCCCGATCTTCGGGCCAGGCAAGCCCCTGCACAACAATACGTAAAGGGCGTCCGCGAAACTCCCGCTGAATCGTGTGGGAGACAAACCGTCGCGCGGTGGCCACACCCGGGACGGCGCGGGCCCGGTCCTCCAGGTTCGCGGGCACACGTGAGACTTCAGCAAAAGGGCCACGCGTACTACCTTGCACCAGCCAGAGGTCCGCGCCAATCCGGTCCACCAGCAGGGTGGCCTCACGGATCAGGCCACGGTAGATACCCCCCATCCCCATGACGATCATCAGTAGCAATCCGATCCCCAACGTGGTCAGGGCAAAGCGCCCGAAGTTGTGACGGATGTCTTTAGCGGCGAGGTTCATGACGACGATGTAAATTGCAGGGACCGGGCAGAATTCTCACCGTCCGGCTGCCGCCTCTTTCTCGCCAGCCGTCCACACCCTCAACCGCATGCCGTCGACCAACGGTGGTTGCTTGGGCTCGCGGACCGCCACCACCTGCTCCCCGACAGTCACTCCCTGCGCCACTTCGACCCTTTGACGTCCCACCAGGCCGAGGGTCACGGGACGCCACCGCGCCCTGCCCTGGTCCAGAGCGAACACGCCCACCTTACCCTCCCGCCATTGAACAAACCGCGGTGGGACGACCACCGCTTCAGCTTTGCGTCCGGTTTCGATAAACACCTCTGCCCGCTGGCCGAGCGTCCAGTTCCGGGGAAGCTGTTTGAGGCGCACGTCGACCAGGAACTCGCGCGTCTCGCGGTCCGTTTCACGACCCAACCGCGCCACCTCACCGGGAAAGTTGGTTTCCGGCTCCGAGCGGAAAACGACCCGGGCCACCTGGCCGGTAGAAAGACCGAACATGGCAGTCTCATCCACCCAGGCCGAAACCCAGATTTCCTCGGTGGAGACCAACTGCAGGATGGAACCGCCGGGCACCACGACTCCACCCAGGTCACGATCTCGGCGTACCACCAAACCATCATAAGGACTGAGTACGCGAGTATAGCCGAGTCGCTCCTTTTGATACGCCAGCGTCTTCTGCGCCGTAAGCACCAGGCTGTCCGCCTCCACGATCGCAGCCTGCGTCCGCTTCAGGTCCGCCTCGGCCACACTCAGTTGCTCGTCAACTTTGTCGAGATCGGCCTGCGAACTGATCTTGGTCAGCAAAAGTTCGGAAATCCGCTTGTGTTCCTGGCGCGCTTGACGTTCCACCGCCCGGGCTCGACCTTCGTCCACCCTCACCCGTTCCGCCGTGGCTTTGGCTGCAGCAAGGCTCGCTTCGGCAACCCCCACCTGCGTCTTCAATTCCGCATCGTCCAGCTGGGCGAGCAATTGTCCTGCCTTGACGGTATCGTTCTGATCCACCAGCACGGCGGCCAACCGCTCTTGAATCCGTGAGCTGATCGTGGTCTTCACCCTGGCCTCCAAGGTCCCCGTGCCCATCACTTCGGCACGCACTTCTCCCATCGAGACGGTATGAGCTATCACCGGCACCGCACTGAACTTCAGGCGATAAACGGCGAACACCAACAGCAGCACAACAACCAGCCACGGCAGCAGTTTGCGAAAATAGATGTGTTTCATAATCCGACCTCCGCTCTTGGGATCTCAGCTCAGCAAAGCAATATCAAGGTGCAATGTAGATCAGCCACACCCCGCCGAGCATGACGAGGATACCGCACATGGTTTTCACGACCGTCAAACCCTTGGATTGCTCATTCCAATTCAAAAGACGCTGCACCAGTTCCGTGGAAGTGCCCGCCGCGACGATGACTGCGCAATGGCCCACGCCATACGCCAACAGCAGCGCGGCACCATAAAGGAAATTGGTTGCTGCCAGCTTGAATGTCACACCCAGCATCGGGGCCATGTAGGCGAAAGTACAGGGGCCCAGCGCGATGCCGAACACCAATCCAAGGATGAACGCGGCTAGATAACCTTTCCGTTTCATGCCCACTTGGCCCGCGCCGGAGAAGGAGAGAGGGATCACGCCCACCAGATGCAGACCCACCACGAAAAAGATGACCGCCACGAAGTAATTCCCATAACGTCCTACGTCGCCCATCATGCGACCCGCTGCCGCCGTGATCGCACCGATGGCCGCGATCGTGATAAGAATCCCCACCGCAAACAACGAAGAGGTCCAGAACGCGCGCCGCGTCGTGACCTTGCCCTGTTCGCTGATGAACCCGACGATGAGGGGAATGCTCGCCAGGTGGCATGGACTCAGAAGAATGCTCAAAATGCCCCAGACAACGGAAGCCGTCACAGCAAGGAGGGGCGCACCTTCAACGGCATGGGTAAGGCGGGTGAAGAGTTGTTCCATGCCCTCTCTATTTGCACTCGCCCAGCTTGCAGGCTTTGGCGATTTGTTCCGGCGTCAACTTCATCTTATCCGCCAGCGCCTGAGCAATGCTGATCTGCCGCCCCGTCATGGCTGGTCGAGCGTCCAGCCACTTCTCAAGGTTGGCTTGGTTTGCAAAGAAGCCTTGCTTAAAGCAACCAGCTGAGACCCACTTCCCATCCGCACTCTTCTTTTGCCCGAACCATGCCACCGCAGTCGACGGCTCCAGCGATGCGATCTGGCCATCCAACGTCTTCACCTTGATAAGCTCGCCCGTCAGGCCGTCCTTGGCCTCCACTTCTATGTCCTGCTTCAAACGCGCCGCCACGCCCATGGAACAATGCGTACAGCAGCCATGCCCATGGGTTGTGCCAAATTGGACGCCACAGGCGTCCTCAGGATAAACTGCGCGGTCGCAGAAGGCGCAACGCGTAGCCAGCTCCTTGGATCGCAGCACATCCCAGCCTAGAAGATTGCCAGAACTCGCCCGTTGTTCTTTTGCCGCCGCCGCTTTGTCGGCAAACGCTTTGATGGTGGGCCGGCCCTTGCCATCCATCCCGTAGAGATAGGTCGCCTCCGTAGCCGCCACCGAACCGCCACCAGCCCAGTCCACCACACTCACCTTGGCATCCTCCGCCTTCGGGTCCGCCCCCGCGATGCTGGAAAAATGGATGAAGTAGCAGTGCGGATCGCAGAGCACCCGCTGTTCGCTCTGGCCTTTCACGATCGTCTTGGTCTTGGGGTCAACCCCTTCGTCACAGAGATAACAAACCGAGTCGCGCGGGCGCACGTCAGCGGATACCGGAGTCTCGCGGACAATGCCCGCCGAGCTCTTTCCACCTCCGAGCTCCACACCCAACTCCTTCCACTTCCCCAGGATGTCTTCCTTGCCAAAGAAGCCCGTGTGGCGGAACAACTCGCGCCCATTCGCGTCGAAGAAGATCTGCGTAGGAATCATCTCGATCTGGTACTGCTTCCCCGCCTCGGGGTTCTTCCATACGTCGACAAACTCCACCTTCATCCTCCCGGCATACTCTTTTTTCAACTCCTCCAGGAGCGGCGCCATCATTTTACAGGGAATGCATTTATCCGCGCCCAAGTCCAGGAGTCTGGGCAGCTTCGTGCTGGCTCCTGAGCCAGCCTTGGCTTCCTCACCTCCACCTGAGGCAGCAACCCTCGTCGCACTCGTGTTGGATTCGGTTGAGCTCTTCGCGTTCTTGAGAACGACAGCCCCAACTACAGCTATGGCGAGCGCAGCCACAATCACGATCTTGATGGGTGTCTTCATGTTCGGTAGGTTTACGGTTTGATTTTCTGGTAGATCGCCGCAAGCCGCGTCCGGTACATCTCCACCACCTGCGACTCCATCTCTGCCAAAGGCTTCACCGGTACAAGATCCATCACCTCCGCTGCCGACAGGCCAGATTCCAGTAACGTGCGGGTCGCACCACACACCATGCGTTTCATCGCCGGTGCGATCTCCTCGTCGCTCAGCCCAAACCCGGAAACCACCTCGCGCAGGGTCTGCAGCTGGAACCAGACGTAGGTCGGCCCCATCGCACTGAGCAGTGCGTAAGCCTCCAGCTTCTCTTCCGCAACCTCCGGACTTTCGCCCAAAGGCGCCAACAAAGCGGTGAACTCGGTCCGGTCCGATTCCGAGAGTGCGGAACTGTATGCGACAGGATTGTACCCCGCGCCAATCAGAGATGGCGCGTTTGGAATCACTCGCACTACCCGAGCGAAACCGCCGAGCAACTCGGTCAACTTGGGCACAGTAAACTTGGGGGCCAGAGAGACCACCACGGCGTCGGGCTTGAGGCTGCCTCGGATCCCCGCGGCCACTTCCGCCATGACCGGCGGATGCACTCCCAGGAATACAATGTCCTGCCCGGCCGCCACCCCACTTTCGGCCACCGTCTGCACATTTGGAAAACGTGTCTTCAGTTTCGCAAGTGATTCTGCATTGCAGTCACTCACGACGATGTTGGCAGGCATCGTTCCTGCCCGTTTCCATCCTTCCAGGAAAATCCTGGTCACGCGCCCGCCTCCGACAAAACCAATGCTTTTGGTGTTCATAATGGTTCTTTCACCCTTCCGGTAGTCGCTTCATTCTCCGGCCTGCTGCAGAATCGCCTTGATTTCAGGGACACTCGGCACCTTACCCGTCACCTTGATGTTGCCGTTCACCGCCAGTGCAGGCGTCATCATCACGCCCAAGGCCATGATTTGTTTGAGATCCGTCACCTTGATGATTTCGGCGGCGACACCGAGTTCCTTGACAGCTTGTTCCGTGAATTGCGCCAGTGTTTTGCACTTGGAGCAACCGGGCCCAATAACGAGAATATTCATAGGATGTTTTGTGTGAGTGGAGGCTAGAATAAGGCTCCGTAAAGCAACCCTGTCACCGTAGCCATCACGATGACCAGGGACACGTACACGACCGTCTTCTTTGTGCCCATGATGCTGCGAAGCACCAGCATTGCCGGTAGCGAGAGCGCCGGGCCCGCCAGCAGCAACGCGAGGGCCGGGCCTTTGCCCATGCCTGATCCGATCAGGCCCTGCAGGATTGGCACCTCAGTCAGGGTGGCGAAGTACATGAACGCGCCGACGACAGAAGAGACCAGGTTGGCCATGAGGGAATTCCCCCCCACCGACTGGCTGATCCAGTCCGACGGGATCACTCCCTCGTGCCCCGGGCGGCCCAAAAGGATACCCGAGACGAACACACCGCCAATCAGCAGCGGGAAGATCTGCTTGCCTAGGGTCCAGGTGGCGTCCAACCACTCCTGGCCTTCACCAGGCGAACGCGAACAGACCACGGCCAAACCCGCACACCCAGCGATGAAGGGAATCAACGGAACCGAGGGGACTACCAAACTCAGGAAGAGGACTGGCGCCGCAGCCATGGCTAACTCCTTCCATTTGAACCCAAACCACAAGCCCAAGGAGATTCCCAACCCGGTTGCAAAGGCTGCGCTGACGGGCCATTTCCAGGCATAGATCGCTGCCCAAAGCCCGCTGGCTTCCACCGGCTTGCTCCAGTTCGCAAACACCAAAACACCCACCATAGTTGCGAAGAAGATCACATTCTGCCAGAGCGGGCGCCTCACCTCGACCTCAGGCATCAACATCGCTGCCTCTGCCTTGGCCTGCTCCTCGTGCCGGAAGACAAAGTGCATCGCCAACCCCACCACCACGCTAAAAACCACGGCGCCAATGGCCCGCGCCGCACCCAACTCCAACCCAAGGATCCGCGCTGTCATGACGATGGCCAGGACGTTAATGGCCGGGCCCGAGTAGAGGAAGGCAGTCGCTGGCCCCAGCCCCGCGCCGCGCATCCAAATCCCCCCAAAGAGCGGCAGCACTGTACAGGAACACACGGCCAAAATCGTGCCCGACACTGACGCAACCCCGTAGGCCAGAGCTTTGTTCGCCTTCGGTCCCAGGTAGCGCATCACCGAGGCTTGCTGTACGAACGCGCTGATCCCCCCGGCGATGAAGAGAGCCGGAACCAGGCACAGCAACACATGCTCCTGGGCGTACCACTTTGTCAGCTCCAACCCTTCCTTGATGGCATTGTCAAACCGAGGCACCCCCACCGGCAAAAAGAACAGTGATACAAAGACCACTGCGAACCCGGCGAGAATCTTCCACTCCCGGCTCCAGTTCGCGTTCAAACCACTCACTTCACACCCGCCATTCATCAGTTCAGATCCCTGAGCAGCTTCGACATTTAGCTAAGTCAACAACTAGAAGACCCAAAACATCCGTTCCATCGGTACTGCCTACTTTCGTGATTTCTCCCGTACCGACGCCACGCAATGAAAGAAGTTCATCACGCAAGGCGTGACCAGACGGTAAAAGACCTGCGCCCCCCGCTTGTCGTCATCCACAATCCCGGCATGCTTCAACAAGGAAAGGTGTCGCGATACCGTTGGCATCTCCGAGCCCACCAACGCCGCGAGTTCGCAGACGCAGCGCTCGCCCCGAGACAACTCGTCCAGCATCAACAACCGCCCCGGATGTGCCAGGGCTTTGAATACCTGCGCTTGCGCTTTGAAATCGACCGATTTGGGTCTCACCATAGATCACTTGCACATTTAGCCACTTTGCTAAGTATGTCAAGAGTCTTTCGACTCGATTGTGCCCCTGAGGCCAGGCTGTGAATGCGCTCCTATCCGCCTGCCATGGTTCCCAACTTGGCCAGCAAGGCCTTCGCGACCTCTTCAAACGCCTGCGCTGGAGCACTTCCCTTGGCAGTCGCCGCCACCGGGCACCCATCGTCTCCACCCTGCCGTATGGCCGTAAAGATCGGGACCTCTCCGAGAAAGCTCACCTTCTGCCGCTCCGCCTCCATACGCCCACCACCATGCCCAAAGATCTCCACCCGCTCTCCATTGGGCGTGGTGAAATAGCTCATGTTCTCCACAATCCCGAGGATGGGTACGTTCACTTTCTCGAACATCGCCATTCCTTTTCGCACCACGCCGAGCGAGGCCTCTTGAGGCGTCGTTACCACCACTCCACCGTCCAAGGGCACGGTTTGGCAAAGCGACAGCTGCGCGTCCCCGGTTCCAGGAGGCAAATCGACCAGCAACATGTCCAGGTTGCCCCAATCCACCGCGAAGATGAACTGCTGCACGGTCTTGGTGATCATCGGCCCACGCCAGATGACCGGCTGATCGTCCTCCACCAGGAAACCGATGCTCATCAGTTTCACCCCGTAGTTGATCGGGGGTACCAATTTGTCCTCCGCACTGACCTTGGGGCGTTCCCGGATCCCCATCATGAGCGGAATACTCGGACCGTAGATGTCGCAGTCAAGCAAACCCACCTTCTTGCCCAATCCCGCCAGCGCACAGGCTAGGTTGACCGATACGGTGGACTTTCCAACCCCACCCTTGCCACTCGCCACCGCAATCACCCGCTTCACCCCTGGCACTCGCGCCTGATTCACCCAGGGATTGGCCGCACTTCCGCCGCTCGCTGAGCCTGCGGGTTGCTGCACTTCCACCGACACCTTCGTCACTCCGGGGAGCTTCCGCAGGACTGATTCAGACTCCGCCTGAATCTGTTGCCCAGCCTGGGGATTGGTTGACGTCAGCTGGTAGGTGAGCGCGACCTCGCCACCGTTCACCCGGACTTCCTTGACGAGTCCGAACGATACCACGTCCCTGGAGTACCCGGGATACTTCACTTCCCGCAACGCCGCCAACACAGCTTCAGTAGTCATCATGTGATCTCAATGGTAGCCCAAACGCCAAGGAGTTCAACCCCCACCTCACGTTCATAAAGAGGGATCCGGAGTCTGGGTGGGGCGGTTACTGGCGAGGGGAGATTCTGATCGTTGTTTTGACAGAGAACGACGAGGGCTTCGATTAAGACTTCGATAAAGGTTTGGTGTGGAGAGGTTGGAAGTGAGCGACTCCAAAATCGTCCCGGAAATGCCCCGGTGTAGTTAGAATTGGCGTGGAGTTGGTTACGGCAAGCTCGTAGGTTTCGCAGAAGGCTAACCCCGCCCGCGAGGCAGAACCACAGAATCGGTCAAGCCCCGCTGAAACTCATCCCAGCTGGGTGACATCTCTCGCAGTCGGCTGACCACCTTGCCGAAAGTCGCCACCACGTGTTGAATCTCGGTCTCCGTGTTGTCCTTGCCCAAAGAGAAGATCAGGTTCCCCTGTGCCAAAGAGCGGTCGACTCCGATCGCCTGCAAAACATGGGAGACTTTGAGCGCTTTGCTGACACAGCTGGAGCCACTGGCCACGGCGATTCCGTGGATGTCCAGAAGCAGCAACTGCCCCTCTCCTTCGACAAACTCCGTGCTGATACTCAGCGAGGTGCTGATCCGTTGCGGCCCCGGCTCGGGACCGCTCAGCTTCACGTACGGAACCGCCGACCGAATCCCGTCCCAAAGCAAATGCTGCAAACGTCGCGTGTGCGCCATCCGCGCGGGAATCTCTCGGGAGGCTATCTCGGCCGCCACCCCAGCCCCGACGATGGCAGCGACGTTCTCCGTTCCAGCCCTTCGCCCGTTCTCCTGGTCGCCACCGTGCAGGATGCTGACGAGTCGCGCACGCCGGTTGCGGTACAAAACGCCCACCCCTTTGGGACCGTAAAACCGGTGTGGAGACAAACTGACCAGATTCGCCCCAAGCGCTCGAACATCGATCGGCAACCAACCGGCGCTGGTATTCGCGTCCACGTAAAAGGCGATCCCCTTCTCTGTCGTGATCCGCCCAATCTCGGCGCACGGTTCTATGGTGCCGATGTCATGGTTCGCGTAGTGCACTGCAACTAGGATCGTCTTGTCCGTGATCGCCACGCGAACATCCTCCGGAGCGACAAAGCCATTGGGATCCACCGGGACCCGCGTGGCCACAAAGCCCTGTTTCTCAAGAAATTCCACCGAGCCGAGAATCGAAGGATGTTCGATGGCGCTCACCACGATGTGGTTGCCGCGACGCTGATTCGCATACGCCACTCCCTTCACCGCTAGATTGGCAGCCTCCGTCCCGCAGGACGTAAAGAGAATCTCGTCCTCCGACTCCGCATTCAATAGACCGGCAAACTGAGCACGAGCCCTGCTCACGGCATCCCGGGCGAGAAGGCCATGCTGATGGAGGGAAGAGGGATTGCCAAAGGCCTCCGAAAAGTACGGCCGCATGGCCTCGAAAACCTCGGGAAGAACCGGTGTGCCGGCCAAGTGGTCCAAGTAGACTCGGTGCATCAGATGGGCGGCATTTTCCCGACCTGCGGGTCGACCCAAGATGCGCCTTCCCCTTGTCCTGGGATCGCCTCGATCGCCTATTTCTTTTTCTGATCCTGCGCTGCAGCAGCGGCAGCAGCCGCTTCGTGCGCCTGCTTCACCTGCTCCTGGAAAGCATTGAAATCCGTCACCACCTTGTTGTACTGCTCGATCATCTTGTTCAACTCGGCGACCTTATCGTCCCGCTGCTGGGCCACCGTCTTGACCATTTCGTTGAGTTTCTTAACGTCCTCGTTCTGCTTCAGGATCTTGTCGTTCGCGTCGGCAATCGCGGCTTTGTAGTTGCCAATCTGGACGGTCTTGTTCTCTACGTCCTTCTCCAACTTGTCGGTGTACTTCGACATCGCAAGCAACTCCTGCTTGTTGGTGGCAATGGTCGCATTCAGATCATTGCGAATACCATCCAAACGGCGAATCTCCGTTTCATGGTGTTTGATTGTGCCTTCCAAGCTCTGGATGGTATCCTTCTTCTTGTAAAGATCGTCGTTCATCGCATTGATCTTCACGTAGAGTCTGCCTTCCCGCACCCATTGGTACGTGCAAAGACCGCAAAGAGCCACTGAAAAGACCAACAACAGGTTCGCAAGATGCTTGTTCATTTTGGATCGTCAATCTCGTCGCGCCGACACAGCCAGCGACAAACGCAAGCGATCTTTGCAATTCTCCGACAAGATGTAAAGGAGGGAGGAAATGGAGAAAAATGGTCGGGGCGGTGAGATTTGAACTCACGACCTCTTGTACCCGAAACAAGCGCGCTAGCCAGGCTACGCTACGCCCCGACAATTGAGCGGGTGACAAAATGCCGTGCAGCCAACCCAAAAGCAATGAAGATTTTTGGGCGTTCACCTCCCGAGGTTCGAATTCAAACGGCCAAAGCTGGTTATCCTTTGCTGCCCAATGCATTGCACAGGCGAGCTTCATCCTCTCCCAGGAGCGCGCTCCGAGTTCTCCCCATTCTACCCGGCTGGGATCCCGGCAGAAAACTTGCCTTGGCCGATCCGAGGTCCTGCCCTAGGGTAGCGAACGTGGTTGGCGCAATTCTGAATGCCGGATCCATCGTGGTAGGTAGCTTGGTCGCCAGCAGACTGGCCGAGCCAAGTACGCTCGCGCTCCGCCGGATGAGAATTCTCATCGCCGTGATGCTGGTCTACTCCGGTCTCAGCATGACATGGTCTGGTTTTCATGGGTCTTTTTCATTGGTAATGAAGCAGTTAGGACTAACGATCCTCTCGCTGTCTTTGGGCAAACTTACCGGTCATCTCCTCGGTCTCCAGCACCGGCTCAGTCTCCTCGGACGCCAAGCCAAGCTTACCCTCACCGGCCCTGTGGATCCGAAGCAGCGGTTTGGTTCAGCCTTTAAGACCTGTTGTATCTTCTTTTGTCTCAGTCCCCTTACCGTCCCAGGCTGCCTGGCTGAGGGGTTAGGGGGCGATTTTCGGGCCCTTGCTGTGAAGGCCGCTATGGACGGGCTGGCATCGATGTCCTTCGCCAGGACTTTGGGCTGGGGTGCGGGTTTGAGCGCGATCCCCGTCTTGGTTCTCCAAGGCACTCTCACTCTCTGCGCCAGGGCAGTCCGCCCCTGGGCAGAGGCAAACAACTTCGTGGATCCGTGGTTTGCCGTGCTAGGCTTGATGGTGTTCACTGTTTCGCTTGTAGCCTTGGAACTGAAGAAAATTGAATTTGCCGATTACCTACCCTCCCTGCTCTACGCCATCGCTTTCGCGAAATGGTTGGGCTGGTGAGCCTGGGTCAGTCTCCGTTTTGGAGTTTGAATTTCGCTGCCCTGCACCCCAAGGTAATAGCTCAGGGCGCCCTTGCAGCTCTCTTGCCCGGTGAGCCGAGGTGTGTACTGCACAATTGTGATGACCGCGAAAACAAATCGGATCCGCAACCTGATCGCCATAGCCACGGGTGGCTGCTTCATCCTCTCCTCTTTGCTGCCAAGTGTTGGCGACGAAGGCATGTGGCTCTTCTCCAACCCTCCTCGCACTTATCTCCGGGAGAAGCATCAATTCGAGGTGTCCGATCCCTGGCTGCTCCACCTCCAAAAAGCCTCCGTCAGGTTTAACAGCGGCGGGTCGGCGTCTTTCGTCTCCGAGGACGGTCTGATCATGTCCAATCACCACGTGGGCCGAGGTGCGATCCAGAAACTCAGCAATAGCCAGCACAACTACGTGCGCGACGGTTTCCAAGCAAAGATACCGGCTCAAGAACTCCCTTGCCGCGATCTGGAACTGAACGTTCTGCAGGATATCGAGGACGTCACGGAAAGAGTGGAAGGCTCCGTTGAGCGAGGAAGTTCGCCCGAAACGGCCTTCCAAGCCAGGCGGGCCACCATCGCCAAAATCGAGGAACTGTCCCTCAAGACCACCGGTCTCCGCAGCGACGTCGTCACGCTCTACCAGGGAGCCAAATACCACCTCTACCGCTATAAGCGATACACCGACGTACGCCTCGTCTTCGCACCCGAGGAGCAGATTGCCTTCTTTGGGGGCGACCCCGACAACTTCGAATACCCGAGATTCAACTTGGATATCTGTTTCTTCCGCGCCTATGAGAACGGCCGCCCCGCGAAGATCCAGGATTATCTGACGTGGAGCAAGACGGGGCCCCAAGAGAATGACTTGATCTTCGTCTCCGGACACCCCGGTCGAACCGACCGGCTTCTGACAATGGCCGAGCTCGAGTATTTGCGGGACGTCACCTTTCCGATGCAGTTGGCCCGCCTTTACCGCTGCGAATCCATGCTGACAGCCTGGGGTTCGAGGAGCGCGGAAAACCAGAGGAAAGCAAAGAACGACCTGATGGGAATTCAAAACGGGCGCAAGGCCCGCGAAGGTGGCTTGGCAGGCCTCCTGGATCCGACCTTCCTCAAGGCTAAAATACTACAGGAGAATAGGCTTAAGGAGGCCGCTCGAAATGATTCGAAATTTTCCGCCGCTACGAATGCATGGGACCAGATTGCCGAAGCCAGGAAAGTGGTGGCCAGAGAGGCCCGGCGCCATGCCATGCTCGAGGCAGGATGGGGTTTTTGGTCCGACCTATTCGGAGTCGCGAAAACCCTGGTCCGCTACGAAGCGGAAAGCTCGAAGCCCAACGGCGACCGACTCCCCGAATTCCGGGAGTCGTCTAAAACCTCCCTTGAGCTCCAACTCTTCTCCCCCAAGCCGATCTATCCCGACTACGAGCAAGCCAAACTCGCCCATTCTCTGACCTTCCTGGCGGAGTCTCTGGGGTATTCAGATCCCCTTGTCACCTCAATCCTCGCTGGAAAATCCCCGCAAGAGCGAGCCTCAGAACTCGTCCGGGAAACAAGCCTTCTGGACGTGGCTGAACGCAAACGCCTCTACCAAGGCGCTCCCACCGCCATCCGGGATAGCTCAGACTCGATGATTCGGCTGGCCCGACTCATTGATCCTGAGTCCCGCGCCCTCCGGAAGACCTTGGAAACCCAGGACGAAATCCTCAAGCAAGCCCACTCCCGCATCGCCGAAGTCCGTTTCGCAACCGAAGGGACCGACTCCTATCCGGATGCCACCTTCACTTTGCGCCTCTCTCCGGGGATCGTAAAAGGCTATGATGCAAATGGGGTACGAATCCCACATCAAACCACCTTTGCGGGACTCTACGACCGGTGGGCAGAACAAAAGGGGCGGGTTCCCTTTGACCTTCCAGCTCGATGGGTGGAAAGAAAACCGAAACTCAACCTCGCCACCCCTTTTAACTTCATCTCCACCGCCGACATCATCGGCGGCAATTCCGGCAGCCCGGTCGTGAACCGCCACGGAGAACTGGTAGGCATCATTTTCGACGGCAACCTCCCATCGCTGGTTCTGGACTTTGCCTACAGCGACAAGGAAGCACGTGCCGTCGCAGTCCACTCCCAAGGAATCTTGGAATCACTGCGCAAGATCTACCAAGCCAACTGGCTGGCGGATGAACTGCAGGGGAAACGGCAACTCAAACGAAAGTAGCCACCTTGATTCAACCAAAACCCTTACCTTCGCACGACAGAGATCAACACCGCTCGTTGAATCGAGTAACTCAAACCAACATCGAATATGAACCAACGCCCCATGCGCTCGGATACCGTTAAGAAAGGGCACGAGCGTGCCCCTCACCGCAGTTTGTTGCGCGCCACTGGCTCGATCCACTCGGACGAGGACTTTAACAAGCCTTTCATCGCGATCTGCAACAGCTACACAGACGTCATACCCGGACACGCCCATCTCAATGAAGTTGGCCTCCTCGTCAAACGGCTTGTGCGGGAAGCAGGCGGAGTCCCTTTCATCTTCAATACGATCGGGGTCGACGACGGGATCGCCATGGGACACGCGGGTATGAAATACTCTCTTCCGTCCCGGGAACTCATCGCGGATTGCGTCGAAACCATGGTCAAGGCCCATTGCTTCGATGGCATGGTCTGCATCCCCAACTGCGACAAAATCGTGCCGGGCATGTTGATGGCTGCGATGCGCGTCAATATTCCCACCATCTTTGTCAGCGGTGGTCCCATGGCGGCTGGCATCGCTGAACAGGCAACTTCCGACACCGACTTGGCGCCCCACCTTCAGCCGGCGGCGAAAAAGTCAGACCTGATCACTGTTTTCAAGGGTGTCGCCGAACTGCAGACCGGCAAGATTTCCGCGGCGGACTTGGACAAACTGGAAAAAACCGCCTGCCCCACTTGTGGTTCCTGCTCTGGTATGTTCACCGCCAACTCCATGAATTGCCTCTGTGAGGCCCTCGGAATGGCCCTCCCAGGCAACGGCACCGTGCTCGCCGTTTCCAAGGAGCGTGAAGCCCTCTACCGATGGGCCGCCAGACAGATCTTGGAACTGGTGGATAAGGACATCAAACCTCGTGACATCGCAACCCTCGCCGCCTTCGACAACGCACTGGCACTCGATGTCGCCATGGGAGGATCCACCAATACCGTCCTCCACACCCTCGCCATCGCCCGCGAAGCCGGTATCGACTACGATATCGCCCGCATCGATGCGATCTCTCGGCGTGTGCCCTGCCTGGCCAAGGTGTCGCCTTCCTCTGACTACCACGTCCAGGACGTGCATCGCGCCGGGGGTATCCACACCATCCTTGGAGAATTACACCGCATCGACGTTCAATCGCAGGAACAAGGATCCCAAGAGCGGATACTCGATCCCTCCTGCGTAACGGTCACCGGAAGAACACTCGGTGAGAATATTGCCGAGTGGGACGCCCGATCGCTCACCTGCTCCCCTCTCGCCAAGGCCGTCCGAATCTCCGGCGCCTCGGCGCTCGTCCTCGACCCCACTGACAAAATGGGTCCGGCCACCATCACTGCCGGAGGGAACTTAGCGCCGAAACCCATGGCGTTTCACCCAGGCGATGAACGGACGATCGCCCTCTGGAGAATCGCCGCAGCTTGGAACGTCGGGGACGCCACCGTTTTCGCCAACTGTTTCTCTCCCAATGCGGAGTTCCAAGCCACTCCCGAACTCCTTTGCCAGGGAACCAACGCGATTGAGGAAAACACTCGAACCTGGCTCGCCGAAGCCAAAGGCTTGGTGCGTGCCGAGTTAGGGTCTCTTGGGGGCACCCCCATCCTTATCTTTTGGCAATACGCCCGCTCTCAAGCGAGAACCCCCGTTCGACTCCTTCGCGTCTCCCGCTACGCCAAAACCTTGCCCCATCGAGCGTACTACGACTCTAGGTCAACCACTCTTGCCGAGGCTCAATCCGCCGCTCTCATGCCCTACGACTCGGCATTCCTGTTCGACTCCAAGGATTGCATTCGTACGAAGGGAACAGCCCACTCACCGGATGGCGGTCTGGCAGTGCTCTACGGCCAGCTGGCCCCGGAAGGTTCCGTGGTCAAAACGGCAGGCATCAGCGAAGGTTTCAAGAAATACTGCGGACCCGGATTCATCTTTGAGGGGCCTGCAGTGATCTTCGAAAGCCAGGATGACGCATGCGCTGGCATTCTCGCAGGAAAGGTGAAGCCAGGGGACGTCGTCATCATTCGCAACGAGGGCCCGAGAGGAGGCCCCGGAATGCAAGAAATGCTATCCCCCACCAGTTACATCGTTGGCATGGGGCTTGGGGACAAGGTAGCGCTGATCACAGACGGACGTTTCTCCGGCGGAACCGCAGGCGCCTGTATTGGGCACGTTTCCCCAGAAGCCGCTGAAGGAGGCCCCATCGCTCTGCTCCTCCCCGGAGACAGAATCCGGATCGATTTTCCGAACCGCCGCATGGATATCCTCGTGGACGAAGCCGAACTGGGGCGAAGACGCGAAATGGTCCGCCCAGCCGCGCAGTCTTTCACCGGTTGGCTCGGAAGGTATCAACGACTCGTCACTAATGCCAGCCAAGGTGGAATCCTCCAGTAGCTGATTCGTTTTCACAACAGACGAGCCCGCCCCTAATCCGGGCGGGTTTTCTTTTGTCGTAGGACGACTCTGCTATCTCCAAAAGCAAAAAGCCGAAGAGTTCATCTTCGGCTTTTAAGAAAGAATGGCGACAACCTACTCTCGCACAAGCTATACAAGCACTACCATCGGCAAGACAGCGTTTGACGGCCGAGTTCGGGAAGGGATCGGGTCGGACCGCTGCTTTATTATCACCAAAAAACTTTTAAAGAACATTTCGTTCCCTGAAATCTACACACAGATGTACATGGTACAGTTTCGTGAGTAAAAATTGCTTTCCATAAAGGAAGAAGCAATCAAGCCTCACGACCGATTAGTATTAGTCCGCTGAACGCGTTACCGCGCTTACACGCCTAACCTATCAACCAGGTAGTCTACCTGGGGTCTTTAGGGACCTTGCGGTCCGGGAAACCTTATCTTGGGAGGAGCTTGGCACTTAGATGCTTTCAGCGCTTATCTCTTCCGCACATGGCTACGCAGCGCTGCTTCTGACGAAACAACTGCCACACCAGAAGTGCGTCATTCTCGGTCCTCTCGTACTAAGGAATGAACCCCTCAAGTTTCCTTCGCCCACAGTGGATAAGGACCGAACTGTCTCACGACGTTCTGAACCCAGCTCGCGTACCGCTTTAACCGGCGAACAGCCGGACCCTTGGGACCTTCTCCAGCCCCAGGATGCGATGAGCCGACATCGAGGTGCCAAACCGGTTCGTCGATATGAACTCTTGGAACCGATCAGCCTGTTATCCCTAGCGTACCTTTTGTCCGTTGAGCGATGGCAATTCCACATTCAACCATCGGATCACTTGGGCCTGCTTTCGCACCTGCTCGACTTGTTGGTCTCGCAGTTAACCTAGCTTATAGCCATACCCTCAACGCACGGTTGCCAACCGTGCTGAGCTAAGCTTCGCGCTCCTCCGTTACAATTTGGGAGGAAACCGCCCCAGTCAAACTGACCCGCAGGCACTGTCCCTCGCCTGGCTTACAGGCCGAGGTTAGAATCCTAATTAAAAAAGAGTGGTGTTTCACATTGCGACTCAGACACGACCGAAGCCATGCCTTCAAAGTCTCCCACCTACGCTACGCATTGATAACCAGAACACAATACCAGCTTACAGTAAAGGTGCATAGGGTCTTTCCGTCCTA
>CAYPNF010000094.1:0-22153 GCA_964411985.1 uncultured Verrucomicrobiota bacterium | reverse complement strand
CTCGCTGCTGAAAGCGGTGGCGCGAAAGGTGGCGCGCAACTAGGCGCGAAAGAACACAGCCTCTCACCCATTGCACAGCCAGTTCTGATGCGCGCTGACGGGGCATCCGCTACCTCGCCACTAACAGGTGCAGATGAAGAGGAAAAGGTGGGAAGGTAAGTGGATCGAAAAAGTGGGGATCTGCAAGCGGTAACAACTGAAGGGCTTGGCGAATTTGGCCGCAGAGTGCTTCGTGATGAGCTCGAAGGATAAGGCGATCAATCCCACCAACGTGATGGGGGCTACCAAGCGGCTGGCCGAGATTTACATGCAGTCTAGGCACGCGAACAAAGGCGGCAAGACCAAGTGCATGGCGGTCCGTTTTGGCAATGTGTTGGGGTCGTCGGGCAGCGTCATTCCCACGTTCAAGAAGCAGATTGCTGCCGGTGGTCCGGTGAAAGTGACGCATCCGGAGGTAACCCGCTATTTCATGACGATTCCGGAAGCGGTGGGCCTGGTGCTCCAAAGCGCGGCCCAGGGTGAAGGCGGGGAGATCTTCGTTCTGGACATGGGCAAACCGGTGAAGATCGTCGACCTGGCCCGGCAGTTGATCGAACTGAGCGGGTTGCGTCCCGATGAGGATATTGAGATTCAGTTCGTGGGTTTACGCCCTGGGGAGAAGCTGTTTGAAGAGTTGAATCACAAGGGAGAAAACATGAAAGAGACGCAGCATCCGAAGATCATGCGTTTTGTCTCCCAGCCCATGCCCTTGGAGCAGGTCCGCGGGCATTTCACTGCCCTGGCCTTGGATCTTCACGAGGCTGATCCCACCCAGCTGAAGCTGAAGCTCAAAGCCGCCGTGCCGGAGTATCAGCCATACCTCACCTAAAGGTAGGGCGCGTCTGGCTCAGACCGCCGATTCAAGAGAAACCACGAATCACACGAATTGCACGAATGGGGAGGGATTCTACCACAGAACACACGGAGGACACAGAAGGGGAACCGGCTCTCAACCACTGATGACACAAATCACACTGATCACCTGTCAGTTGTGAAAGGTAGGGCGCGTCTGGCTCAGACCGCCGTTCCCAAGTTAACCACGAATCACACGAATGACACGAATGGGGAGAGGTTTTACCACAGAACACACGGAATACACAGAAGGGGAACGGGCTCTTAACCACTGATGACACAAATGACACTGATCACCTGTTCGTTGTGAAAGGTAGGGCGCGTCTGGCCCAGACCGCCGTTCCAAGAGAAACCACGAATCACACGAATGGCACGAATGGGAAGGGGATTTCGTACCACGGAACACACGGAATACACAGAAGGGGAACGGGCTCTTAACCACGGATAACACAAATGACACTGATCTTGACGGCGAACTGACTGGTAGGGCCGGGCTCCGCAGCTCGCCGTTTCCGTCCCCTCATCCCCCTACCTGCTACTGCCCCTCTTTGTTGGTAGGGATGGACCGCTGGGCCGTCCATACACCCTCGGACATCGCAGCGCGATGTCCCTACCTTCCTAGGGGGTCGTGGGGTTTGCGCTGTCTTCCGACCACGGCTACGGGATCAGGGTTCTTGATCAGTGTCATTTGTGTCATCCGTGGTTAAACGTCTCCGGGTTCTGTGTGGTCAGTGTATTCTGTGGTAGGCCTCCTCAGTGATTCGTGCAATTCGAGTCCTTTGTGGTTTCTCAGGAGGGTAATCTCTCGCCGCCTTCCGGCGACGACTACATGAGTCCCCGAAGCCGTGATCGGTAGACCGCGTTGGAATCCTCCCCCCAAAAAAACGCCCGTACTCCAATTCAGGTATTGTCTTCGAGAAAAATCTTGCTACGCTCTTTCTCGAAATAGCAAAAGATCGTATCCTACAAATCGAATACCCCGCCCTGTTTGGCGGGGTTTTCTGTTTTCTGGGGCTGAAGAGGAACGGTAACCACTGATCACAGAAATGACACTGATAACCCGTTATTTGTGAAAGGTAGGGCGCGTCTGGCTCAGACCGCCGTTCCCGACTTAACCACGAATCACACGAATGGCACGAATGGGGAAGGGATTCTACCACAGAACACACGGAGGACACAGAAGGGGAACCCGGGCTCTCAACCACTGATGACACAAAACACACTGATGCTGGGGCAACCACGAATAAGACGAATCACACGAATAAGAAGATTCTCGCTCCCCGGATCAGTGTCATTTGTGTCATCAATGGTTTGGTTCACCCTCCGCAGTCATTCGTGTTATTCGTGTCATCCGTGGTTTCTCACGGGAGAGTTCAGCGCAGTCTTCCGACCGCGACTACGGAACGGCGCGTCCGGCGGCCGACGCCCTACCTTGCTGGGGGGGGGCCTGGGGCTTGCGCGGTCCGCCGACCACGGCTACGGGATCCGGGCTCTTGATCAGTGTCATTTGTGTCATCCGTGGTTCGACGTCTCCGGGTTCTGTGTCCTCTGCGCATTCTGTGGTAGCCATCCCATTCGTGCCATTCGTGTTATTCGTGGTTTCTGAGGGGAGATTTGTCGTAGTCTTCCGACCGCGACTACGCACTTTCGGTGGTCAAACGGGTAGGGATCGGGTAATCTCCGGCTCATACTACTATGAACCAGAACCTTGGCGTTATCCGCGAGTCTTCTCTGCTCCGCGCACTCCTGTATTCCGCAGCGCTGCTCGTGGGGCTCTTCCCCGCCGTTCCCACCGCTCTGGCTGAAACAGCCGTGTCTGTGCCGCTGCCCGAGCATCCTCGCCCCGATTTTGAGCGGGAGAAATGGGTGAACTTGAACGGGCCCAAGCCGTTCCGGTTTGACGAGTCGGATGTGGGAGAGAAGGAGGAGTGGTTCCGTGGACAAACCACTTTCCCCGACACGGTGGTGGTCCCTTTCCCCTGGGGATCTGAGCTTTCCCAACTGCAGGACAAGGCACCCATCGGCTGGTATTCACTGCCGATCCAGATTCCGGCGGAATGGAGCGGGCAGCGGGTTTTTCTGGTGATCGGCGCCTGCGACTGGGAGACCAAGGGATGGATTGATGGAACGCCGCTAGGCTCGCACCGGGGAGGGTACACGCCCTTCGAGTTCGAACTCACCAGCGCCGCAAAACCTGGCCAACCCCAGCAGGTCATCCTGAGGGTGGACGACGCGAAACGTGCCTTCAAACTGGAGGGAAAACAGGGCTACGGCAACGCACGCGGCATCTGGCAAACCGCTTACCTGGAGGCAAGGCCCCTGACGCATCTCAAGTCCCTGCGTTTTACGCCAAACATCGATTCAGGCAAAGTGACAGTGGATGCCACTTTCAGCGATGCGGTGCCTTCAAGTTCTCTGATCACCCTGGTTTTTGCCACGGGCGAAATGCAGGAGGTGAGTCGGCCTATCCCAGGTGGCAGCAAAGATTTCCAATTCGATTTATCCATTCCCAAGATGCACCTCTGGTCGTTGGAAGACCCCTTCCTCTACGAACTCACGGCCAACTTGCACAGTGGCACGGGCCAGGATCGGGTGAAGTCGTACTTTGGCATGCGCAAGATCAGCGTGACCAACCTGCCTGGGACGGAGCATCCCTACATCGCGCTGAACAACAAGCCAGTCTATCTGCAGATCACGTTGGATCAATCCTATCATCCGGGAGGGTTTTACACCTTCCCGAGCGATGAATTCATGCGGGATGAGATCCTTCGGTCGCGGCGCATTGGACTGAATGCCAATCGTTTCCATGTCAAAGTGGACGTTCCGCGCAAGATCTATTGGGCAGATCGCCTGGGCTTGCTGGTCATGGCGGATGTCCCTAACAGCTGGGGCGAGCCCGATGCGGAAATGCGTGGGGAAATCGAGTACGCCATGCGCCAGATGATTCAGCGGGATTTCAATCATCCCTCCATCTTTGCCTGGGTGCCCTTTAACGAAACCTGGGGCCTGTTCACCAAGAACGGCACCAACCGGACTTACCTGCCCGAGACTCAAGAGTGGGTCGCCTCCATGTACCGATTGGCCAAACAACTCGACCCCTCGCGGCTGGTGGAGGACAATTCCCCCTGCAATTTTGATCACGTCGAGACCGACATCAATTCCTGGCACGCCTACCTGCCCGGCTTTGAATGGAAAAAGCATCTCGACCAAGTGACGGCGGACACCTATGCGGGCTCCACGTGGAACTACATTGGAGGGCGCAAGCAAGGCAATCAACCGCTCCTGAACAGCGAGTGCGGCAACGTCTGGGGCTACGAGGGGAGCACCGGAGACGTGGATTGGAGTTGGGAGTACCATATCATGATGAACGAGTTCCGCCGACATCCGAAAGTCTGCGGCTGGCTCTATACCGAGCATCACGACGTCATCAATGAGTGGAACGGCTACTATCGGTTCGATCGCTCGGAAAAAGATCTCGGGTTGGCCGAACTGGTCCCTGGCATGAGCCTGCGGGATTTGCACAGTGCATTCTACCTCGCCCCAGCTGGGGAACTTTGCACGACGGTCAAGCCGGGTGAACATGTTTCCCTGCCGCTTTGGGCCTCGTTCCTGACGGATCATTCACCCGGGGAGAACCTGCGCCTCCGGACCACGCTCTCAGGCTGGAATACGTTAGGCCAACGCAAGTACTTCTCGCGTGCCGAACGGACGATTCCTTTTGCCCCCTGGATGTCAAAAGAGGTCGATCCGCTCGAACTGGATATGCCCGCTGAGCCATGTCTCGCGCTGCTCACTCTGACCTTGGAGGATGCAGCGGGCACCGTGCTGCACCGTAACTTCACCACCTACCTGGTGTCGGAGGGCTTGTCTCCACGCGATGAAACGCTCGACCGCGAGGGGACCTCCGTTCGGCTTCTCCGCTTTGCGCCAGGCACGTTCGCCTCTGCGAAGTGGTCGGGTAAACAGTGGAATGTTCTGGATGGTCTGAAAGTGAACGGAGCCGGGGAAGGCTATTTCGAATATCGTATCCCCTGGCCGGCTGATTTGGATCCGGAAAAAGTGGCCAGTGCGAGTCTGGTGTTCGAGGCTTCCGCCAAACGTTTGAATGGCAAGGACCGAGACGACTCCAGCAAACAGGAAGGCGACTTCATGCTCGGCAAAGGTACGTTCGATCCCAGCCTGAACCCCAATTCTTATCCCATGACGGATACCACTCTCTATCCGAGCGCAGTGCGGATCAGGGTGTCGGGAATCTCCGCAGGCCAGTTTGACCTGCCCGACGATCCAGCTGATCATCGCGGCATCCTCTCCTGGCATAGCCAACTCCGCGACCGCAAGCTCCGGGAGGCCGGTTCCTACGGGTACTTGATCCAAGCGAGCGTCCCGGAGGCAGCCCTTCTGGAAGCTTCCCGGAAACAAGAGCTCACGGTTCGTTTTGAGGTCGATCCGGGCCTGGCAGGCGGTCTTGCCCTCTACGGGGAGCGGTTCGGAAGGTATCCGTTGGATCCGACCTTGGTGTTCACGCTGAAGAAATAGACGATGGGCGACCTCACCAACACGGCTACAGAACCTCTTGGCATCCTGTGGGCCGGGATCGTGATGCTAACTCTGTGGCGCATTCGTCGCGCACAGTGGAATCGCCTCTTCTGGCCCACGATCACGGCGATCCTGCTCGCGTTACTCGGGAGTCTCCCGATCAGTTCCCGGATCCTGGCCACGCTGGAACGTCCGTACGCCGGGGTGGACATCGAGAAACTTGAGCCCGCGGATGCCATCGTCATGCTGGGGGGAGTTCTCAGATTTTCCGAGAATGATGCCGCACGGGTCAACTTCGAGTCCCCGGCCGACCGCGTCATGATGGCGGCCGATTTGGCTCGTCGCGGCAAAGGCCGGGCCTTGGTGCTGGGAGGGGGTGGACCGCGCAAGGGGGACCAGCGTCCCATCGAAGGTGAACTGGTCAAGCGATGGCTTAGCACATGGGGCATGACGAATGTGCCGATCGCCCTGCTGGGCCATTGCACCAATACGCGGGACGAAGCCGCACGCACTCTCGCTCTCGCACAGAAGTTCCAGTGGAAGCGAATCATCCTGGTCACGTCGGCCAGCCATATGCGTCGGTCGGAAGCGATCTTCCGGAAGCTCGGCATGCAACCTGTCTGCGTTGCCTGCGATTTTGACGCTTTGTCAGAGATCGCCCACCCGAGGCCCGTGAGTCCCTTTCCTCGTTGGCAGGCTATCCAGCAGTTGAGTGCCTATTGCCACGAGATCATCGGCTACTGGGTGTACGCGCTACGCGGTTGGGTTTGAGTGCGGGACGGTGCGTCCTGCTTCAGTTCAGGCCGCTGCTCGATCGACCTTTAGGCCCCTGCTTCCCCCAGCGCACGCTCATCTCGCCGGCAGACCCGTCCTCGGCGTTGAGAAAGCGTTTCGTGTAGTCGGCATCAAGGGGTTCTACTTGTTTCCTGGTCAACTGCGCGTTTTGGGGGACCGAGAACGCGTCTTGTGGGATTGGCTGGTTCACCGACTCGTAGAGGAAGTGCATCCTGTAGACGAACCGGTCTCCGAACTCGTAAGTAATCAGCAACGGTCGTCGGCTTTCCGAGTCGATGTACCAGGAACGAGGCTCCGGGCGGGCAGTCTTGTCCTCAGGCGATGGCATCTCCCAGGTCTCGATCTGGTCACAGGGCCGGCCTTCGACTGTAGTTTGGCCGCGATAGATCAGACCTTGAGCTGCGGCTTCACGTGCCTGGAGCTTGGTGAGCTTGAAAGGATCACAGAAGGAGAGGTTGAAGACCTGCACTTCCGGCGCTGGGCAAACCGTCAGGCTGCGCTCTTCGCCGTGCTCGATATGCCACCATGCTTGCTCGCCATCACAGCCAATTCGGAAGATGCGGCAGCTGAGCATCGGACCGCTGGCGTCGGCAAAGAATCGGTTGGGGTGCTGCCACAGGAACCTTGCGGAAGTCGCCGCAAACCGGGTGAAGTTGGCCCCCTCCCCGGAAAGGCTGATGGTCTGGACCCGCTCGACCAGCGAGGTGAGGTTCTTCCTTTGCTGGGCCATGCTCTCCAACAACGCCAGGAGACGGGGATCGCCCTTGGCTTTCTCCATGGCTTCACGAGGATTGGTGACGGCTTGCCAGGCGTCTCCCTTGGATGCCTCCTTGTTGGAGTCTCCATCAACGCCTGCAGCCGTGCGGAAACTCCATCGGAATAAGGCAGCTTGCGCGCCATCGTCCGACCGAAAGCCTTCCGATGGGAACTGTTTCCGCGAAAGCGGAAGATCATGGGGAAGCATGGGTTTATTGACCACCACCTCGTGGACGGCGGAGTCCCGCAGATGGATCGTCAGCGAGAACTCCTTTTGCTCAGCATCATAGACCGGTTGCTCGCACGAGAAAAAGCCGCCGGCCGCCCAGTCTAACTTCAGGGAGAACGGATCCATCGGACGATCGAATCGAACCCGAAGGGTGGTGGTGGGCGCAACATTTGCGGCTCCAGCAGGAGGTGACACCGAAATCACTTTCGGCCGCAGGGGGTCTTTGGCTTCCTCAGCCATGGCCGCAGGGTAATCGATTTCCATGCTCAGTTTCTTTAGGGCCGGTTTTCGGGGTTTCTCCGTCGCCGAGAGAGCAGGACCTTCGATCGGTTTCTCCGGTAACGGAACCAGGGCCAGTCGTGCCAAAGCCGCGCTCAGTAAGTCGTCCCTTTCGCTCTCGAATGCCCCTGGTTTAGCCTCAAACCGAACCTTCGGTTGGAAACCTCGCTCGTCCAAGGGACTTCCATCCGGCAGATAGTCGATCCAGCGCGGCAGACTCACCGTAATCCCCGCGGGCAACTTGAGAGTGCGCGGGTTACCACTGGATCCGCAGGTGGCATCGCCCATGGTGGTTACCTGGTCGCCTCCACTCATCATGGCGATGAACGATTCATTGCTGCTCATGCACTTCTGGCCGATGAGGACCACCACAGGACGGTGGTATCGCCAGGGTCCGCGCGGTTCGAGGGTGCGAAGCGTCTTCGGTCCCAGATCGCCATGTTGCGGCCCGCTTCGATACTGGCTGTACGCATAGGTGAATTCCCGGCCGAGGAATCTCGAAGCCACCGCCTGCGCCAGGGGCTCGCTGCCTCCGCCATTGAGGCGCACATCCACAATGAGGCCCCGCGTGTCCCGCATTTGCTCCAGTACTTCATCCACCTGGCCCGGAATGGAGTCGTCGTTCCACTGGTGAATCACCACGTACCCGATCTTCTCGGGGGTCTTCGTCCATTGCACTGAGCGCCCGGCCTGGTTGAGTTTCCCGAGGAGTCGGGGCCAGGCTGCAGGGTTCGCGTTGGCTTCGCGCGGACGGTTGAAGATCGGGACCGGCGCGCCCGCCACATCCATCCAAATGTGGAGATCACGAAGGGGCCGGAGGAGGTCGACAAAGACATCGGCAAGTTCGTAAGCAGATTTGGCGTCCAATGCACGCGGTCGGTGTTGCTCCCGTAACTTGGACCAATCGACCTCCGGACGCAGGGTAAACATGGCGTACTGCCGATCATAGGCTTCCCAAAGTTGGTCAAAGCTCGTTTCCGCCAGGGTCGGGGTCAGTTTGGGGGGTAATTCCACCGACCGATTCTCGAAGGCGCTGATGTACTTTGCCGGTGGCGCTTGCCGGTCAACCGCGAAGAAGCGTCTCTTCCCCGCTTGCGTGTCGACGTCGACGGTAAGGTCCTTGGGCTCGGGGATCGTCGCCTTGTTACCGGCATGCCAGCTGGCGTTGATCTTCACTCGCGCGATCGCGCTGATCTCTGGGACCCGTTGCCGATCTCCGGCTCCCAGCACCTGTTCTGGAGGGAACAGGGCGTTGATTTCGCGAGGATGGAACCGGAGCCAGATGTGCCGGACCGCTTCCTTCTCTGTCGCTGCAGAACTTGTGAGAAACCCCTTCTCTCGTGGAGTGACGACCGCCCAAACGGCACCGTCGGCGCAGTGACCGATACCAAGGTCAGCCGCCTCCACCTCCAGCCTCAGATCCTGGCCGATGTCGAAGCTGAAGCGGCGCAGACTGAAGACGTCGTCTGCGGTGAATTCCCATGGCCGGGCGTGGGCGGCAGCAGTGTCCCCTGCCACCAAAGTGGTTGGATACCGCTCTTGCAGGTTCACCCCTTCCGCCCCCAGAGCGGATGCCATCAGCGTCAAAGAGACCCAAAGAGAAACAGCTTTCATGGTTTTTGCCTCGTCACCATTGGAACAACCACCAAAACAAACGTCACGAGCGTTCGGTCGAGTCGAGTGCAGTGCCTGTCCCTTTTCGAATCCAGGCGGCCTAGGGCGCGTTTGGAGAGTATGTGTCCTTCGTTCCTGCCTTTGTTCCTACTCGTTGCGGGGTTAGGTAGAGGCAAGGATCCCGCGCTGGACTCCTGGCACTTTCCGGATCATCCTCACCTACGTGAAACTCAAGAATGTGTTTCAAATCCTCGGATTCCGCGGCGCGCCGAAGCGCTATGGCTATTCGGTCACGGATTTCGACCTCCCGGAGTTTGGCAAGATCCGATTTGCGCGCTGGAACCATCCCCGGGAAACCCCGAAGAGCGTCACGGCGGAGGCGGTCCTCCAATACCGACGGTTTCTCCGCAGTGGCGATTTCTGCATTGATATCGGGGCGCACACCGGGGACTCCACAGTCCCCATGGCGTTGGCGGTGGGGCCGACTGGCACAACCCTAGCCCTCGAACCCAATCCCTACGTGTATCCAGTCTTGGAGAAGAACGCCCGGCTCAACCGGGACCGCGTCCGGATCATCCCCCTCATGGCGGCTGCAGCGGAACAGGAAGGCGAACTGTTCTTCGAGTACTCTGATTCGGGGTTTTGTAACGGTGGCCTGCATAAGGACATGAGCGCCTGGCAGCACGCACATCCGTTCAAACTAGCAGTTCATGGGATCAACCTGGCCGAGGAACTCCGACGCGATTTCCCGGATTTGCTGCCCAAGCTGCGGTTCATTAAGACCGACGCGGAAGGGTATGACCTCTTCATCCTACGATCGATCGAGGACTTGATTCGCGAATACCGCCCGTATGTCAAAGCGGAGGTCTTTCGGAAGCTCTCCTTGCAACATCGTAGCGACCTGATTTCCTTCTTCGAAAGACTTGGATACGAGGTTCATCGCGTTGAACAAGAGCCGTGCGTTCCTGGCGAAGTCGTCCATCCTTCCACTGCGGGCACCTGGGAGCACTACGACATCCTCTGCCTGCCGCGATAGAGAGAGGTCTTTGGCCGCAGTGCCTGTCCCTTTTCGTAACGACTTTTTCTCCTTGCCATATCCATAGATTGCATTATGATATCACTAAGATATAAAGGCCAGAAAGGCCGGACGGGAAATGTAAAACCTGAATGATGTTATGAAATCCGACACGCTCACTCCAAATCGGGAACATGTGATCGAGGTACTCAATGGGTGGACGGTGCTTCCCATCAGCATCCTCTTGGTGATCGGTGGACCCTCCTTGTTGGTCTACTCGATCATGCAAGCCGAAAAAGGGGGGCCTAGTGCATTCTTCCCTCTGTTTATCCCTGCGCTGTTTACGATTCTCGCTTCAATCCTCTGCCTAATCGGCTTCTTCACTCTCCAGCCCAATGAGGCCCGAGTCTTGATCCTCTTCGGTGCCTACAAAGGCACCGTGCGCAAAAGCGGCTTCCACTGGGCTAACCCGTTCTATTCCAACGGACGAACCAACTTCTCCCGGTTCGCGGCTTTGAAGGCGGAGGGAAAAGTGGATAACGCCACACTCGCGGCCGCGTATCGACCGGGCTCCTCCCGAAATCGCATCTCACTCCGGTCCAGGAATTTACCAAGTGACCGACTCAAGGTGAACGATAAGCGCGGCAACCCGATTGAGATTGCTGCCGTGGTGGTCTGGCGCGTGGAGGACACCGCGCAGGCGATGTTCGATGTGGAAGATTACGAGCAGTATGTTCGAATCCAAAGCGAGTCTGCTGTTCGCCATCTGGCAAGCTGCTATGCCTACGACCACGGTGAAGAAAACGAGATCACGCTGCGCAGCGGCGTGGATGAAGTCTCCCAAGCCTTGAGGAAAGAGCTGCAAGAGCGCTTGGCTAAAGCGGGGGTCTCGGTGGATGAGGCTCGACTCACACACCTGGCCTACGCACCCGAGGTCGCACAGGCCATGCTGCGCCGACAGCAGGCAGAGGCCGTCATCGCCGCACGGCAGATGATCGTCCATGGCGCTGTCAGCATGGTGGACCTTGCGCTCAAGGAACTTACAGACAAGCATGTTGTGAATCTCGATGATGAACGAAAAGCGGCGATGGTCAGCAATCTGTTGGTGGTGCTCTGCGGAGAATCCGAAGTTCACCCGGTGGTGAACGCGGGCACACTCTATTCCTAGCCGTTCACACGAAGGACGCATCGAGTCCCCATGCCTTCCGAACCCCGCAAGAGTTTCCTGCTTCGCATCGATCCTGCGCTCTGGGTTGAGCTTGAGTCCTGGGCGCAGGACGAACTACGAAGCGTGAATGGGCAGATCGAGTATCTGCTCCGACAATCGGTGGCGAAGCGCAAGGGATACACCTCGGCCCCGCCTCCCACTGACGGTCCTGCACCCCCCTCTGAGCAAAACCGCGAAAAATAGTGCTCAAGTTTCTCCGGCAACTGCCGATACTTGGATAGAGCTAAGATCCCCATGGAAAGGGGACTGTAACGATGAGCGAACTGAGTCCCATTTCGCGTTCTTCGATTGGTGCTCGTACCCATGGAGGGGAGACGCCGTGGAGTGCCTTTTCCCCTCGTCAGACCAAGCCTGCAGGCGAGCCGAAAGAGAAGCCTCAAGCGGTTGGCGCCAAAGATCCCAACCTCGATCCCGCCACCAAAGAGCAGATTACCAAGTTGGAAGCCCGTGACCGCGAAGTGCGTGCACATGAAGCGGCGCACAAATCTGCGGCAGGGAGCCTAGCCGGCGGAGCAGCCACTTTTGAGTACGAGCGAGGCCCGGATGGAAAGCTTTACGCCGTAGGTGGCGAAGTGCAGATCAGCACCTCCAAAGGGCGTTCGCCGGAAGAGACGATTCAGAAAGCACGGCAGGTTCGTGCTGCCGCCTTGGCCCCAGCCCAGCCTTCAGGGCAGGACATGGCGGTCGCTGCCCGTGCCGCGAGCATGGAGCAGCAAGCCGCCAAGGAAAAGCAGTCCACACCGACCGAATCGAATGGGCAGACGCCCAACTCAAGGTTCGCCATCTACGCCAAGCACTCCAGCCCGCTCGCTTCCATGCAGGACTCCTTCTCGGTGGTGGCCTAAGAGCCGCGCTTGCGCAATCGAAACTCGAGTTCCACCTCGCCAAGCCGTTTTCGAATTCGCTCGTACGTCTCCCAGTTCAGTAAGTCTTCGTCGGTCAGACTGGTGACTGCTTTCACCATGGCTGTGCTATCCAGGAATGGACTGAGGATTTGGACGCCATAACCCGGGGCCTCGGCTCGCAATCGCGCGATTCCGGGTACAAGCACGGTTCCCTCCCCTGCTCCAAGGACGTGTCTCCTTCCAGAGTAACCCAATGTACCTGAGTAAGTTATTTCTGTAATTGATCCCGCCAAGAGTTGGCCATTGGAGTCGTCCAGGATCCTGGCTCGAACGCGGGCTAAGACAGGAAGCGGGGCGTGAAAGGCTGCACCCCTGAAATAGAAGGCGCCGGTGACTGCCACTTGACGCTCTCCCTTCCCACCCACGGCACGGGCGCAATACCAGGCATTGGCGAATTCGCGAATCGGGAGGTTCGTCTCGACGCAGGGTTGACCAGTGGGCCAAGCAGTGTGCCAGAAGAGGGTCCCGTTGCGATAAACCTCCAAACGTCTCAAACCATCGGCATCGTCACCTGAGGCCCATGCCTCCAGACGCAGCACGCGCTGTTGCTTCCCGGCTGGGCGCTCGGTTCCCGGAGGCGCGCCGTCCAGCGCGGCCAGGAGCAAGGGTCCGGTGGTGGCGAAGGTGTTACCCCGAGCGGTCGCCGCCGCCACTCTCTCCAACGAAAAGCCGCCTTTCACCCAAGTGTAGGTACGGGCGCTACCGGGCGTTGCACCTCCGGACCGATCAAAGCAGGAATCGGAAGAAGCGGTTGGCGCCAAACGATATCCATGATTGAGCAGTAGGCACCAAAGCTGAAAGGCCTTGTTATTGGCCTCCCACTCCCCCGAACTGGTGAGCACATCGATACCATCAAAAGTAGGGCCCACCAAGACGTCCAATGGTAATTCCACCGCCATGTTGGAAACCCTCATCGACTCCACCTTCGGGTATCCACCCTGCCCGCCCCAGGGTCCCATCCACCAACGCGCTGGATGCGTGTAGAAGACGGTCCCGCCCTGGGCGTGAATCAGCCGGTGCGACTCGAAGTTGGCGAACGAGGGCTTACTGGATTCATAATCCCACGCGCTTGCCGAGAAGAGCTCGGAGATCACGTCTTGCCCCAAAAGAGAGCGCCCTTGCATTCCCAAGGTCCAGCAGTGTCCCAGGCACCGGGCTGCGTCCCCTTTGTAATAGTTCTTGGGCGCCTCGAGATTCCAAGTCAAGCGGCAGTCGGGAGTCGACCGGCCGTCCAATTCACGTTCCAGAACCTCTGGGGTGGAGGAAGGCAAATCCCAATCCTGACATACCGAGAGGAGTTGCAGGTCCTCAGCCTGCGCAGCCAACTTCAGATCATCGAACTCCACCGGGATCGTGCGCTCGCCGTGAAACATGTGGGCATGACTGTCTCCCGCGTACCAGCCCCGCTGTCGAAGATCCACTGTCCGCCGCAGCAAGAACTTCAACTCCGCCTCCTGGCCCGCTCGCAGGTCCACCTCTTGTTCGACCGAGCGGGTTTCGAATCCGCGGCTCACGCGCACTCGTGTGCGGCCAGCAGGAAGCTGCTTGAGAAACTCTCCCTTGCAGCGGAAGCCAGTCTGCAGCGAGGGTTTCTCCGTAACGATCCGCCCCGTGGCATCGGTAATGGCCACGGTGCAGGGGGTGGGCAATCCAGTCGCTCCATCCAGAACAAAGCCTCGCAGGGTCGCCTCCTGGCTGTTTCCGAGCGGGCCGAGGAGGGAAACCGCCGCCGTCAGGACAATCCCAGCCAGGGGTCGCATCAGTTTATCCTCCGGCAAAGACCGGGCGAAAGCCTGCTTCCGTCAAGATGCGCGCGACTTCTTCCCGCTTGTCCCCTTGGATTTCAATCCGTCCTTCCTTGACGGTCCCGCCCGTGCCACAGACTTTTTGCATCTGCTTGGCTAGTTTCTCTTTCTCGGGTAATCCGATCCCGACAAAGTTCGTGACCACCGTCACCGTCTTACCTCCCCGCCCGGCAGTCTGGCGAATGATATCCACCCGACCCCGGTTCTTGGAGGGTGCCTTGGCCGGGATGGGGAGGCCTTCTGGAGTCGTGGGACCAGGAGGGAGTCCGGCACTGCTCAAGTCCCCAAAAGGGTTATGCCCGAAGTCCTGCGGTTCAGTCGGTACTCGATGGTTACGAGACATGGCGACGCCTTTTTGACGCAAGCGCCCAGGAAGAGCCAGCGGAAAACGACTCTACATCCTCTTCTCTGGTTCCTGGAGCGAAAACCGACGCCATCGGAGTTTTTGTCCCAAGTCATCGAGCAGGGAATAGGCGACGGGGGTCACAACCAGCGTGAGGAGGAGGCACAGGGTCTGGCCGCCAATCACCACCACCGCCACGGCACGGCGCTCTTCCGCTCCGGGACCAGTGCCCAAGGCCATGGGTAGCATGCCGGCGATGAGGGTGAGGGTGGTCATGAGAATCGGGCGCAGGCGTTCGCGATTTCCCTGAAGGATCGCTGCAGGGCGGTCCAAGCCAGCGGCCCGAAGCTTGTTCATGTGATCGATCTGGAGAATCGCGTTCTTTTTCACCACACCAAAGAGCACGAGCAGGCCCAGGGCGGAATAGAGATTGATGGTTTGGCCCGCAGCCAAAAGTGCGATGAAAGCAAAAGGAATGGAGATAGGCAGGGAGAGCAGGATGGTGAAGGGATGAACCAGGCTTTCGAATTGGGACGCCAGAATAATGTACATGAGGATGATCGACAGCGAGAACGCCCAGAGGAACTCGTGAAAGGTCGTTTCCAACTCGCTCGCCCGGCCCGAAACCCGCGTCGAGTATCCAGTCGGCAAACCCATTTTCGCCACTTCAGCCCGCAACGCCGCGATGCGGTCGGCCTGCGCGTATCCCGGGGCCACGGAGGCCCGCAAACTCACTTGACGCTGCCGGTCGAGCCGGTCGATGCGAGAAGCGGTGTTGGTCGGGGCCAGCCTCACGACGTTATCCAGCCGAACCAAGCTGCCGTTGTCGCGGGAAACGAAGAGTCGGGAGATGGTGGGGAGATCGTTCCGATCGCCGTCTTTGAGGCGCACTTGGACGTCGTAGTCCTCGTTCATGGAGTCGTCGCGGAATCGGGTGACGCGTTGGTCGCCTCCCACCATGATGCGCAGAGCGCTGGCGATGTCTTCCGTATCCACGCCCAGGTTCGCCGCGCGTTCGCGATCGATCTCCACTCGCAGCTCCGGCTTATCGAGCTTGAGGGTGGTATCGGCGTCCAAAAGGCCCAAGTCCGTGGCGTTGGTTCGCAGCCGTTCCGCATAGTAATTCAGCGTATCCAGCTCGGGCCCCAGGAGCACGAAATCAATATCCCAATTCGGGCCGCCACCGACAAAGGTCTGCGGATTGCGGATGGCCACCCGCACATCGGAAAGGCCGCGGAGACGCTTGCGGATCTCCTGCTGGATTTCCCGCTGAGTGAAATTTCCCTGGAAAGCGCGCCACGGAGGCCACTGGAGTAGCCTGCTCCAACGAAAGGTGCGTTCCTCGTGGGGAGTAAGACGCACATAGAATCCAGAGCTGTTGACTCCCCCCAGAAAACCGCTCCCCGCCGAGGTCAGCACGGTGCGGATACCAGGGATCGCCCGCAGTTCCTTTTCCACTTTGAACGAGACCTCGTCGATGGCAGCCAGGCTCGTCCCCTCGGGAGCAGTCACCCGCACGTCGAATTCCCCCTCGTCCACATTGCTGGGAAGATACTCCTGCCGGACCAGATGATACAGTGGCACCGAGGAGACCATCACGAGCAGCGCGAGGCCAGCCACCCACCACCGATGCTCCACGCTCCACTTCAGCAAGCCCGTGTAGAAGTGATCGATTCTCCCGTAGAAGCCCCTCCTTGACCTCGGTGCGGCGGCGCGCTCGGGAGAGCCCCCCCCATTCACATGCAGCAGCCTTGCGCTCATCATGGGGGTCAACGTGAAGGAAACCAGCAGGCTGACGAGCACGGCCACCGCCGCGGTCAATCCGAATTGATACAGAAACCGTACGGAGATGCTCGACATGAAGGAAACCGGCCCGAAAATCCCCCCCCGGCTGAAGGTGGTCGCCATCACCGCCAGGCCAATCTCGGCCGTCGCGTCCCGCGCCGCCTCAAACGCCCGCATCTTCTTCTCTTCCACGAACCGGAAGATGTTCTCCAACACCACGATGGCATCGTCGATGACGATGCCTACCATTAACACCAACGCCAGCATGGTCACGCTGTTCAGGGTAAAGCCCAGCGCTTTCATCATGCCGAAGGAGGAAATCACCGAGGTGGGGATAGCGACAGCGGCGATGACCATCGCGTGCCAGCTTCGCATGAACAGGAGCACCACCAGGCAGGCCAGGATGCTTCCCAGAATCAGGTGCACCTTGATCTCGTGGAGCGCCTCGTAAATATATCGGGACTGATCCCGAATCACCTCCAACTTCACATCCGAAGGCAATTGTTGTGTCAGTTCCTCCAATTTCGCTTTCACCCCTTCGATGACCCCCACGGTGTTCGCGCCGGATTGCCGAATGATGTCGATCGCCACGGTAGGAACGCCGTCAAGCCGGGAGATGGAACGTGGTTCCTTGGTACCATCTTCGGCCCATCCCAGATCGCGGATACGAATAGGGGAACCACCCCGGTTCGCCACTACGAGATCGTTGAAACCCCGCATGTCGGTGAGTTTGCCCATCGTGCGCAGGGTTTGTTCCTTGAGGGGACCGGTAACGTTCCCGCCAGGGCTGTTGGCGTTCTGACGTTCCACCGCATCGCGCACGGCGGTGATGGGGATCTGGTAGGCTGCCAAGCGGTCGGCGTCCACCCATACGTTGATGGAACGTTCCAAGCCACCCATGATGTTAACCTCCCCCACCCCACGCGACCGCTCGATCTGGGTCTTGACGATCTTGTCGGCGATCTCTGTCAGTTCGCGGCGTGAACGCGAACCCGATAGCGCCAGGGTCATGATGGGCGACTGATCCGTGTCGGCTTTCGCGATGGTGGGGGGATCCGTATCCCGCGGCAGGTCGCGCAACATGCCTGATACGCGGTCACGGACGTCCTGAGCAGCGGTATCGATGTCCCGCTTCAAATCAAAGGTCACCACCACGAAACTGGAGCCGGATCCGCTGACCGACCGCAACTCCTTGATGCCCTCGATGGTGTTGATGGACTCTTCGATGGGTTGAGAGACCTGCGACTCCATTTCTGCCGGGGAGGCACCCGCCAGCCGGGTGTTCACCCGCACGGTAGGAAGATCCACCGAAGGGAAGCGGTCCACCTGCAAGGTCAAATAGCCCGCCGCCCCCAAGACCACCAGGGTGAGGACGATCATGGAGGCAAAGACCGGCCGGCGGATGCAGATTTCAGCGAGTTTTTGCATGGATTGGAGGCCTCGTTACTGCTTCGACTTCCCACCCGAGCCCCCAAGGTTTCCCTCCGCCAAAGTCACAGGCTGTCCGGTCCGCAGGCCCGCCGGGTCGAGGACGATCGTTTCGCCTGCAGCGACCCCCCCCACAATCTCCACCCACTCGGCATCCTTGCGCCCAGTGGTCACGGTCCTCTCGAGAGCTTTGCCGTCCTTGACCAGGACGACCTTTTCCAGTCCCGCAAACGTGACGATCGCAGAAGCGGGAACCGCCGCCACCTCCTGACGTTCCGCCAAGACAATCTCGGCGCGGGCAAAGAGACCCGGACGCAGGGTGCCCTGGGCCGGAACATCCGCCTCCACCAGCAGGATCCGGCTCTGTTCGTTCAAAGCGGGACTAAGCCGGGCGATCCGGCCTTGAAAGACATTGGTGTCTCCCTCCACCCACAGGTGGACAGCCTGCCCTTCCTTGACCTTGGCAGATTCTCTCTCGGGCACCTCCAACCGCAAGCGCAGGGGGTCGGTCTTCACCACCCTCACGATTGGCGCTCCGACTGCCACGTATTCGCCGACACTCGCTATGCGCGCCTGCACGGCAGCGTCAAAAGGAGCCCGGAACGAGGCGTCCGACAGCTGTTTGCGGGCGATGTCATATTCAGCGCGCCGCTGCCCCAACGCCGCCAGCCGCGTCCTCGCCTCCTCCAGAGAAATCTCGTACCGCGCCCGTGCGACCCGATAAGTCGATTCATTGGAGTCAAGGTCTGAGTCGGAGGCGATCCCTGACCGAGAGAGATTCTTCACCCGCTCCCGGCTCTTGGTCGCCTCCTGCAAAACGGCGGCAGCCTGCTTCACTGTGCTCACATCCTCCACGTTCACCCGATCGTCTTCCCCCTCCAAGGGCAACCCCAAAGAGACCCGTGCCTGCGCCAATGCGGCCGCAGCCTGTTGGGCACGCAATTCGTAGTCCCGCGGTTCCACCTGGGCCAGAACCTCGCCCGCCTTGACCCGGCTCCCCACATCCACGTTCATGGCCTGCAGTCGACCAGCCACTTTAGCGCTGAGGGTCGCCTGCTCCGAAGCGCTGAGACTCCCGGTAACCCCAATGGTGGAAGCCATCCCGCGCAGCTCGGCTTTCCCCACCTTCACTGCTCTGGGGGGCATGGCGGCCCCTGGCTTCCCAGGCTCCGGGGTCTTCCCCTTGCTGCAGGAGGCCAGTACCATCACCAACAGTCCCAAGAAGACAGTCAGACTATGACGTGGCAGTTGCATAAGAGAATGTTAGAACTGACTATGGCTTGCTGGCCAATGAAATCTCTCTCAACCACCGCCTGACACAGTACTTATCCTCGACCTGACCACCTCCGGGGCGATCCCCTGCTGGCGCATGGCCCGCAGGCTAAGTGCATCGTGGCGCTTGGCGAGGCGGACGCCAGCCTCATCGGTCATGAGTGGACAGTGGTAGAAAACGGGGGGTGACACGCCCAGGGCACGATAGAGCAGGAGCTGTCGAGCGGTAGAGAGGAGGAGATCGGCTCCACGCACCACCTCCGTGATCTGCATGGCTATGTCGTCGACCACCACAGACAGCTGGTACGAGGGCAGGTCGTCGTGCCTCCAGACCACGAAATCTCCGAAATCCTTGCCGGCAACAAACCGTTGCCATCCGAAGAATCCGTCCCTGAACTCGATGCTCTCGCCGTCTGGGACCCGAAAACGCCAGCTTAAGGTAGCGGGTGGGCGCCCGTCTGCTCGGTGGAGTGGGTTTGGCGATTCTGGAGTCGGTCTGCAGGTTCCCGGGTATACTGGCCCTTCATCCGTGGCGTGAGGCGCCTGGAGTGCTCGCAGCACGTCCTTGCGGGTGCAGCGGCACGGGTAGATCCAACCGCCGGCCTGCAGCCTCTTGAAGGCATTCTCGTAAAACGTCCCTCGTTTGCTTTGTTGGTAGGGGCCGTACGGCCCCCCGCAATCGGGGCCCTCCTGCCAACGGAGCCCCAGCCAAAGCATGTCCTCGATCATCGCCTCGGCAAAATCCATCCTGGCGCGCACCGCGTCGATATCCTCGTCGCGCAGAACCATGACCCCTTCAGCAGCTTGAGCCCGTTCCTGGGCCACCCAGAAAGTGCGTGCGTGCCCGAGGTGAAGGTAGCCGGTCGGCGAAGGCGCGAACCGACCTCGATACGGGAGGTTGCTCATGCGGAACGGATGGTCCTGGAGGTCATACTTTGTCTCTTTGGGGTCAAATCTCGACCTTCGACATTATGCACACCTCTTTCAACAGATCCCGCGTGGCTTTGCTCTGCTTCAACCGCTCTTCATACCTCCGGATCGCGATCGACACAGCCTTGTAGTCGTTCATCCCCGCCGCATCGGCCAATTCCTTCAGCTTCAACCCACACGCTCGACGCCCCACGTACAGCACCAGGTCCCGCCCCTCGTCCCCGTATCGATCCCGAATCCCCTCCCACTTCACCCCCTTGACCTTCTCCAGGTTGGCGATCACGACCTCCAGCCTCGGTCGTGCTTGCGCCAACCTCTTCATCCCGGGCTGTTCCCGCACATTCCCCCTGACGTCGCCACGCAACTGTTGGAGAAACTCCTCACTCCCCAGCACCACCTGGTGCCGCAACTCCTCCCATGGGCTCTTCGCGACCCCTTCCCGCACCGCCGACTCCACATATTCCTGATAACTCCGGCTCCGATCTTTCTCCTTGCCTCCCCCCAATTCCAGCACCCGCCCACACTCCAACCAGTCGGGCCGCTTGCCCAAGCCCACATAAGCGCGGTACGAACTCCATCGATATCCCCGTAATTGGGCGATGCGATCCTTCACCACTCGGGCATCGGGGGCCTCGGGCACTCCTGCCCGCCTTGTTTGGCGATCTTTCTTACCCAAGCCCAGGCTCGCCACCCGCACGGGGTTCAAGTGCACATACCGGCTCAGTTCCAAACCCCACTGGAGGGGATCCACCACCACCGATTTGAAACGCCCTTGAAAGAGGTGACCGCTGCGTCCATGCCGGCGGTTAAACCACACGCTATAGCTCACGTTGAGCCATTGACCGGTGCGGCTGAGATTCGGCTCGGTCAACTCCAAGATTAGATGGTAGTGATTGTGCATCAACACGTAAGCGTGCAGCCGGACCCGAAACCGGAAGACCATTTCCTCCAGCAACGCGCAGAAATGCGCGCGATCCCTATCATCCCGAAATACTGCCCGGCGCTCGTTCCCCCGGCTCGTGAGGTGATACCACCCCCCCACCCGCTCGATTCGCAATGGTCTGGCCATTCCCGGAGATTCTCCCGACACCTACAATGTGTCAAGTGTAGACTATGGAGATGTGACCCCTAGGGTTCTCAGCCGAGGTCCAACGAAAAGATGGCTTCCCGGATCACTGCGGCGCTTCGGGCGAGCGCCTGCTCCTCGGATTCGCTGAGCCGGAGAGGAATAGTCGCCAGGGCGCCGCTGCCTCCCACCAGGTGTGGCAGGGACAAAGTGATACCCTCAAGTCCAGACACGTTCTCGATCCGGCTGCAGATGGTGAGAATCGCCCGCTGGTCATGCAGCAGCACGTCCACAAACCGCGCCACCGCGCTGCCAATCCCGTAATACGTCGCCCCTTTCCCCGCGATGATCTGATAAGCCGCCCCTCGCACCAAGCCGTCCATCTGGCACTTCTCCTCGGGACTCAGCGCCGGACCTTGCACTCGGCTAAAGTCATCCAGCTTCATGCCGGCGATGGAGGCCTGCGACCAGGTCAGCACCTCCGAATCCCCGTGTTCGCCGATCACGTACGCGTGCACGTGCTGCGGGTCCACCCCATAGCGACGGCCCAGCAAAGCCCTAAACCTCCCCGTGTCCAGAAGGGTGCCAGACCCGAGCACCCGGCTCGAGGGAACGCCCTGCCGGGCGGCAAAATGGGACGCCAGGTGCGTGAGGATGTCCCCCGGGTTGCTCACCACCAGCAGGATGGCCTCCGGCGCTTCCCGCAAGATCGCGGGCACCACCTCGCCCATCACCAGGGCGTTGCGCTGGAGCAGTTGGAGTCGAGTCTCGCCCGGCTTCTGCCCCACCCCGGCAGCGATCACCACAACCTGCGCCCCCGTCAGGTCCCGATAGTCACCGGCGGTCACCGTCAGCGGGTGCGAGAACGGCACCGCGTGGTGGATGTCGTTGGCTTCCGCCTCCGCCCTGGCCCGGTTCGTGTCCACCAAAACAATTTCGCGCCCCACCCCCCTCATCACCAAAGCGAAGGCTGACGTGGAACCCACCATCCCGCATCCAACGATCCCGATCTTCATTGGCTCTTAAAAACGCTGCCTGGCCATATGGCCTATCCTTAACCTACCTCATCGCCGTCATCTGGTCCACTCCATGATTAGAGGGTACTGGTTGTCCATCAATACATAAGCGTGCAGCCGGATCCGAAACCGGAACACCATCTCCTCCAGCAACTCGCAGAAATGCACCCGATCCCTATCATCCCGGAATACTGCCCGGCGCTCATTCCCCCGGCTCGTGAGGTGATACCATCCCCCCACCCGCTCAATTCGCAACGGTC
>CAYPNF010000093.1:0-22190 GCA_964411985.1 uncultured Verrucomicrobiota bacterium | reverse complement strand
GTCCCTACCATGGGGTAGGGTGGTGGAAGGTAGGGACATCGCGCTGCGATGTCCGCGGGGGGTGCGGACGGCCCAGCGGCCGTCCTTACCAAGACCTGGCGGAATTCCACGTTCTGCTCCGTTCTGGCGAAGCTCTTGGAGTGCCGTGAGGAGCGCAGCGAAGTACCGCTTTCCCCCCCCCCCCACCCTCCAATCCGGTGTTGCCCCCATAGCTCCGCTTGTGCTAGCCTTCTCCTATGGCTGGAGAGGATGCACCGGTGGGGCCCGTGTCCCCGGGTGGAAGTTCCACACCCGCTTTTGCGGGGCTGCGAATCCGCACCCCAAGTGGATGGACACCGCTGCCGGCCGAGCAGGCGCTCCCTCCGCCCGCCATTCCCGACTACACCGTCCTGCGGCGCATCGGTGGAGGTGCTTACGGTGAGGTCTGGCTGGCGCGGAACCTTACCGGGTCCCACTTCGCCATCAAAGTCGTCCACCGCCGTCTCTTCGACCACGACCGCCCCTACGAGCGCGAGTTCGCTGGCATCCAACGGTTCGAACCCATCTCCCGCTCCCACCCCAGCCAGGTGGCTATTCACCAAGTGGGGCAGAACGCTGCCGAAGGGTACTTCTACTACGTGATGGATCTGGCGGATGATGTGGCGGCAGACAGCCGCTGCCCGCCGTCCTCCGCTCCCGCCGGGCTGACCTCCGACCTCCGACCTTTGACCTCACGGCCCGTCATTGCCGAATCGTACGTGCCCAAGACACTCAAACACGCGATGCGAACCCGTGGCCGGCTCCCGGTTTCGGAGTGTTTGGAGATCGCCCTGGCCCTTGCCACTGCACTGGAGCATCTCCATGGTCACGGTCTGGTTCACCGCGACATAAAACCCTCGAATGTCATCTTCGTGGGGGGCGTGCCCAAGCTCGCGGATATCGGGTTGGTGACGAGCATTGATGCCACCCAATCCTTTGTGGGCACCGAAGGGTTCTTCCCTCCCGAAGGCCCCGGCACCGCCCAGGCGGACATCTTCAGTCTCGGCAAACTCCTTTATGAAATTGCCACGGGCAAAGATCGGCGTGAGTTCCCGGAATTCCCTTCCGACCTGGCATCCCCGGAGGAAGAGGAGGCCTTATCCGAGCTGAACGCCGTTATCCTGAAGTGTTGCCAGCACGATCCGGGTCAACGTTACCGCAACGCTGCCACCCTGCGCGCGGAGCTGGAACGTCTGAAGCACGGTGGCTCCGTAAAGCGCCAGCGCGCCTGGCAGCGCCGGTGGAGCCGGTTCCGCAAGTTCGCCTTTCCGACCCTCCTCGTTATCGTCCTCGTCCTCATCGTCCTCGCCAGGCCGCTCCGGCCTCCCTCGATCCCCCGTACCGCCCCGTCCACGACCCCCATCCCAGCCGCACTATCCGAGCGCACCCTGAACAGTCCAAACCCCGCCACCCTGATCCCGCGCGGCGTCTTCATCCTTCCCATTCGGCCCGCGGAAACCAATGGTGCCCCCGCCGACCTCTGTTTCCGGGTCATGGACGCATTCATGGATTCGCTCGCCTTGCTGACGAACCAGGGAGTCAAGGTAGGGCCGCGAAAATCCGGGTGGCTCTGCCAAGAGGAGGGCGCATTGCTGAAGCAAGTGGCTAGCGAACCTTTCCGTATGCGACACGCCCTCAGCGGCCGAGTTGGCCTGGCACAGGACCGGTACGACTTGATCCTGACCTGGCACGATCTGGAACTGGGTAAGCCGCTCTGGGCGGAGACCTTTTCCGGGGGGACGAATGAGTTGATCGCGTTGGAGCAGCGCTCTCTCGCGAAGATGGTCGGGTCGCTGGGTGTCGAGATTACACCGGCTCAATCCCGCCAGATGGCGCAGTTGCTCACCAACAATCTGGAAGCTTTGGGATGGCTGCGACAGGCGAGGGTTGTGTATGAGATGAAGGGCACCGCTCAAATGGGTCTCAAGGCGGTCATTCAGCGGACTCGAGAGGCCCTGGGGCGGGATCCCCAGTATCTGGAGGCCGACTTCTTTGACCTGTACATGTTACGCACCATTGCCCAAGAGCGCTTCCTTTTGGAAAACTGGCCTAACATCGCCCAGCGCACCGATGCGATACTTGGAAGGGATGACACCTTCACCGAAGTTTTGGACCAAAGGGCGGGTTACGCGCTGTTTTACAAACGTGACTGGGAAGAGTGGGAAGCCCTCACTGAGCGCTGTGTCGAGTCGAGCTGCGGGCCTCAACGCGCGTTTTTCCAAGCGTTCTATCTCCGGATCAAAGGGCAATTCGACCAAGCGCGGATCGCGCAGGCCAAGTCCGAGGATCCTGAGCCCACGGACGTGGACCATCGCTTCTTCATGGCCTCCTCCAGGTGGGTTGACCGCCGGTACAGGGAAGGAATCCAAGCGGCCCGGCGCACACTGGAACTGCTTCCCGAGGCGTTCGATGGCTACTTCTGGCTGGCCCATCTCCTGGTCGCGAATGGAGACTATGAGGAGGGGTTCAAGGCGATCGAGACTGCCCAGAAGCTCTACATAAAGCAGGAACTCACCGCGTTGAAGGGTTTTGCCTATGCCAAGATGGGCCAACCGGCGAAGGCGCGTGAGGTCCTCGGGGAGTTGCGGAAGCTGGAGCTTTCCCCCCTCTACCTGAACCCTTACCTCGTTGCCCGCGTGTACGCCGCGCTTGGGGAGAAGCAGACGGCGTTGGACTGGCTGGAGAAGGCCGCCGCCGATCATTCGGAGTATCTGCACGTCCCGGACTGGGGCGGCCTGAGAACCGACCTCGCCTGGGACGATTTGAAGGACGAGCCGCGCTACTGGGAGCTCTGCGACCGCCTGGGCCTTGGCAAGGACCAATGGCCGAGGAAGCTCGCGCCGCGGTAGGGTAGGGTCATGGCAGGTAGGGACATCGCGCTGCGATGTCCGCGGGGGGTTGCGGACGGCCCGGCGGTCCGTCCCTACCATGGGGTAGGGTGGTGGCAGGATAGGGACATCGCGCTGCGATGTCCGCGGGGGGTTGCGGACGGCCCGTTGGTCCGTCCCTATTCCTTGCCCGCCCCCAGCGGCGACTGCTGATTTTCCTCCAAAGCACCCGGATCAGTCCACCAGCTCACTTGCCCTTAACGCGATAGAACCGACTTTGACTCTCGTCGAGCCCGGAGTCTCTAAACGTCAACGAGCCAGTCTGGTTCGTAGCGCTCCCAAGCATGATCCAGAACTCCAGGTCCGCCGAACGTTCGACGTCGAGGGCCTGGCCCTTCCAACAGGTGATGTGCAGTTCGCCAGGGGTGTCCACTCTGTAGCCGTGGTCGTAAGACCGCGCTGACTTCCCCCCCTCGGCGACTACCTACCTGCCCCAGAACACCCAGACCCCACCCCAAATCCCAACCCCTCCTCGGCCTCGAGCCTTGAGGCTTCCCCTACCACACCCCTGGTAGCCGTGGTCGTACGACCGCGCAAACCTCCTCCCTCACGCCCTCCAGACTACCCCGGGACACCCAGCCCGCCGCGTAGGCCTGGATTGACCTCACAGACCAGCTGTAACGATTTGCGTCTAAAGCAGGGTCTAGATTCCGATGATCGAGTTCCCAAGTTGGCCTACACCGAACGTCTATACCGATACGAACCTGGGAAAAGGGCCGTGGGGATTCAGGTGAACGCGGGTTTCTCTTGATGAGACTCTCCTGGCTCCGGAGACGGGCTGCAGCCGGCTCTTGTTCACTTGGTGCCAAGAGCCGGCTGGTTGCGCCTCTCCCCAGCCACCCCAAATCGGTAGTTCAGTTGCTCTTGAGCTGATAGAACCGGCATGCCATTCCGGCCGCAGCGGTATCGGTGTACTGGAACCCGACAGTGGTGTTGGTGATCGTGGCGATCGTCTCCCAGGTCGCCAGGTCGCTGGAGGCCTGGATCTGCCAGGCCCGGTTGGGCTCGGCCCGGATACTCAAGACGCAGGCGCCGTCAGGCTTGGTCTCTGCAGAGATGGATGGGGGCTCCCAGAGGGTCAGGAACTGGTTGGTGGCCACGTTGGCTATTTCCTGCACCGTGCCGGAGGGCCATTCGATCTTTAGAGTCGCCACGTTCTTGGCGTTACCCAGACCAAAGTGCGCGTAGAGGTGATTTCCGTTGAACCCGTCCCCGCCGGAGATGTCGCGCCGTTGCCAACGGGCCTTGCCGGCATACGTGGCCAATGCCCGGACTTTCGCCCCGATGGCATCGCGGTTGGACGCCGTGCCAACCAGTTTCACGGTCAGCCAGGCGTTGCTATTGCCGTTGTTTCGGTACAGATAGTTGACCTGCTTCGCAGTCGTTGATACGGTGCCCGTTAGGACTAGGAGATCCGGAAAGCCGCTGTTGTCATAGTCGAACCAGAGGCTGGTGAGCCCTCCTATCCCGCCCTCATCGGTCACAGGACTTCCCGTGGTCACCTGCGTGAACGTACGGTCCCCGTTGTTCCGAAACAGCGCTCTGGGATACGTAGTGAACAGGTCGAGGAAGCCATCGTTGTCATAGTCGGTCCAGGAAGCGGGGCCGCAGGATTTCGTCATCGCCGCAACCGTGGCGGCGTGCTCGAACTCCCCGTTGCCCACATTGCGGTACAGGGCGCTGGTCCCGCTGCCGCAAGCTACGAACAAGTCCAGTCGCCCGTCATTGTCATAATCACCCCAGGCACCCAAGGTGGATTTAGCCGGGGTTCGGTTCACTAGGTTGGTCGTACCCCTGAACCCGTCGAGCCCTTCGTTTCGGAGCAGCACACCGCCATCCGAATAATCCGCGGCGTATACGTCGGGCCATCCGTCATCGTCATAATCGGCCCAGCTGAGGTAGGACTGGGTACCAACCTTGGTCAGAGCCCCTGCCGCATCGGTTGGGCTGGTCGCCGCAAAGCTCCGGTTGCCCAGGTTGTGGTACAATTCGTTCCTCGCGGAGTTCCAGACGGACAGATAGATGTCCGGCAGACCGTCTCGGTCGTAATCCGCAACACCGATGTTGGAGGGCGAATAGCGTGGCATCTCCTTCGCGGTGAACGTTCGGTCGCCCTGGTTGTAGTAAACCATCAAGGGCAGGTTGTCACGGGCCGCGATCAGGTCCAGCTGGCCATCGTTGTCGAGATCGGCCCAGGCCCCGGCGACCCACAGGTCCGAGCTACGGGTAAAATCGCTCTGGACGCTCGTGAACGTGCCGTTCCGGTTGTTGTGATAGAGTGCGTTCGGAGTGCTGCCGTAATTGGCGAGGAACAGGTCGGGGTAACCATCATTGTCGTAGTCACCCCACGACGCCGACCAAGAATTCCCCAGGTCGGTCGCCACGGCTCCTTCCGTGATCTTGGTAAACTGGGTGTCCACCAGAAGGTACGTAAAGTTCGTCACCACGGATTCGCCCGAAGTCACCACGACGCTGTAGTGCCCTTGCTGCTCAGCCGTGAGGTTCGTCAGCACCAAGGTCGCTTTGGTCTGACCGGCAAGGTCCACCCCCTCAAACCGCCACTGAAGCTGCCCCGCCACGGTGGAGCGTAGGCTCACCGAGCCGTTCACGCTGGCCGATGGGTGGGCAGGCGAGATGGTTAAGGCTTCGGTGATCTTGAGGATCTTGTCCACCGTGACATCGGTCATTTCCTGCACGTTCCCCGAGGGCCATTCGATGCGCACCAAATCGATGTTCGTGGCGTCGCCCAGGCCGAAGTGCGGGCGCAGGTCTTGCTGATTGATGTTTCCGCCCGAAATCTCCCGCACTTGCCAAACGGTCTTGCCCCCAATGGTGGCTTTGACCCGCACTTTCGCGCCGATCGCCGACTTGTTCGAGGCGTTCCCAACGAGGTTGAACATCGCCCAATGGTTGCTGTTCCCCTCGTTGTGGTAGAGGGCGTTGCCGCTGGAAACCTCCTCCGTGACGAAGAGATCCAGGAATCCGTCGTTGTCGTAGTCGCCCCAGATCGCTCCGCACCAATCCCTCGCGTCATTCACCAAGCTGCCGGTGGTGACCTGGGTGAAAGTGCCGTCTCCATTGTTCTGGTAGAGCCGGTTCTTCGCGATTCCCCAGTCGCCCATGGTGATGAACAGATCCAGGTCACCATCGTTGTCGTAGTCCCCCCAGGCACCGCATTGCGGACGATTGGCGCCGGAGGCGAGGAGGATCTTGGTGAAGCTACCGTTGCCCTCGTTGTGAAAGAGCCGACAACTCCCGTTATAGTCAGCTAAGAACAGATCAATTAGCCCGTCGTTGTCGTAATCCCCTGAACTCAGCTCGATCGCGTAGCTCTTGTCCTGCGGCAGGTCCCCCTGGGTGATGGCTTCAAACTGCCCGCGACCTTTGTTCCGATAGACGAACATCCGATTGCCGGCACCGCCACAGATCACCAGATCCAGGTTCCCGTCGTTGTCAAAGTCCGTCCATAGCCCGCCGAAGGAAACGTCGCCGAATGGGATGTCCGAGAATATCGGACCAGTCGTAACTTTGGTAAAGATTCCTCCGCCACTGTTGTGGTAGAGCAGGTTGGGACCTTTCACGCCATAGCTCGGGCTTCCACTCACCACCAAGATGTCCAGCAGGCCGTCGCCGTCATAGTCCCCCCACAGTGCGCCCTCGGCAAAAGTGACATCCATGGAGAGCGGGCCGGCAGCGAGGCTCCTCAAGAACCGTCCGTCCGGGTTCTTGTGATAGATTGCCCGTTGGCCACTATTCTGGGCTACGCACAGTTCGAGGAGCCCGTCGTTGTCATAGTCCCCCCATGCACCCCCACGCCAACCACCCGAATCCCCGACGATGGACCCTACTTCTTTGGTGGTCATACGAGTGAACGTGCCATCCCGGTTATTGTGGTAGAGGAAGTTGGGTCGGTTAGCGTGATACGACCCGTTCACGACGAACAGATCAATGTAACCGTCGCCGTCGTAGTCCACCCAGGAGCCCGAGTAGGAGAAGTCCTTGTCCCCTCCCGGGCCGGTGGTGACCCGGGTGAAGGTGGGTTCGGAGGCATGGGTAAGACCGACCCAGGCGAATGCCAGGATCAGGCTGCACAGCGGGAGTGTGGTCTTCTTTTTCATAGTCCGTTGGGTGTTTAGTCAAGGGTCTATACCCATACTAACGATGGAAAAATGGGGATCTTACACTTTGCACAACTTTTTCACCTTTTTCTGCGCCCGGCTGTAAGATGCGGCCGTTTCGAGCGTTAGTATGGGTATAAGCGTCCATCCTCGCCCAAGAATCGGACCGGACTGATCACCGGGTGGGGACGATGCCTAGGCTATGCAAACCGACGACACCATAGCGACCCGTGCCAGCCTGCTGGGTCGGCTGAAAGACCGCGAAGACCTAGCCAGTTGGCAGGAGTTCTTCGATACCTACTGGCGTCTCATCTACACCGTGGCCACCAAGGCCGGCCTGAGCGAGGAAGAGGCGCAAGAGGTCGTCCAGGATACCGTGCTCTCGGTGGCCAACAAGGTGGGCGAGTTTCGCTACGATCCCAAGGTCTGTTCGTTCAAGACTTGGATGCTGCGGATCACCCGGTGGCGGATCATCGACCGGATCCGGCGTCGTGATCGTGAGGTGGCAGCTCTGGGGCATCGAGTGCATCGCCGCGACGTTGAACCCTCACCGAACCTTCCCGAACGACTCCCCGACGAGGAACCGGATCGGACGGCCACACTCGACCGCCTGCCGGACCCTGCCGGAGTGGATCTGGGAAAGATCTGGGAAGAAGAGTGGCAGCAAAACCTCTTCGCTGCGGCGCTGGAATCACTGCGAAATCGGATCAAGCCCGAGCAATTCCAGATCTTCCACCTCTGCACGGTGAAGCAGCTGCCGGTGACCCAAGTCGCGCGGATTGCGGGAGTGAGCATCGCCAGCGTTTATGTGGTGAAACACAGAGTCGCGACCCTCTTGAAGGAGGAAGTTCGTCGCCTTGAGTCGACCATGACCGAGCCGGGGTCAGATTCTCCCGGTTCCTGACCCCTTCGCGCTGGCTTGGCTGACCCGTAGCCGCCGTCGGAGGATCGAGTTATCGACTAAGGCTGCGATTAGGGCTGCGACGAAGGGTGTTGGAGGGGAAAAGCGGCACCTGAGGGCGCGCGCACTCGTGGGAATGGAAGGTAGGGACATCGCGCTGCGATGTCCGAGGGTGCGGACGACCCGGCGGTTCGTCCCTACCATGGGGTAGGGTGGTGGAAGGTAGGGACATCGCGCTGCGATGTCCGGGGTGCGGACGACCCGGCGGTCCGTCCCTACCAAGACTTGGCGGATCTCCACGTGCTGCTCCGTTCTGAAGAAGCCAAGGGAGGGGGAGGGCCACCATGAAGAAATGAAGAAACACGAAGAAAACCCCCTCTTCATGGTCCTTCCTGTCCTTCATGGTTCACCCCTTCCCCATCAAATACCGGAATGGACGGAATAGACGGAATGGAAGGTAACCTGGTTGGAGGCAAGTCGTGGCAAGCTCATACCCATGTTGGACGAACGACCAACCAGAGCGACGAAGCCCGGCACGGAACCGGCGGAACGGATCGGAACCGCCCCGGCCTCGACCCGCTCGACTTCCGAAAGCCGCCTTATGACACCCCAACCGTCTCCCATCCCCACCTCCACCTTTCCCGCCTATCATCTCGCTTCCCTGGGCGAGCACGCGCATCCCGCCAGTCAGACTACGCAGGTGCTCGACGCTGCAGCTGTCTCGGCCATGATCACCAGCTTCCAGGCCGCTGCGGCCGAACCCCATTTCGCCGGCGTTCTGGTTGATTTCGATCATTTTTCGCATCAACCCGATCGCCCCACCGAAGCGGCCGGATGGATTGTGGATCTCGAACAACGCGCCGGCGGCCTGTGGGCGCGAATCCGCTGGACTGACCTCGGCCTCGCGGCCGTGCAGGGAGGGCGATACCGCTTCTTGAGTCCCGTCTGGCTCGCCAGCGATTGCGAAGCGCTGGGCTCAGGCAAGCTGCGTCCCCGCCGTCTCCATCGTGCAGCCCTTACGAACGATCCGAATCTTCGCGGTCTCACGCCTCTGACGAATCGTCAGACCGACGGGCTCCCATCCTCTCTCCTTTTCGGAACCGGTCAGCCGGTGACGTTGGCAGTTGGAACTGCCGACCTCGCCCGTTGCGCCGGTTCAGTCCCCAAAACCACCATGAACGATGCATCCCTGATCCAACTGCTCGAACTCCCGCCGGGCGCGGCCGAAAGCGACGTGCTGACCGCCGTGCGGGAGTTGAAGAACCGCTGCACCGAAGCCTGTGCCGCACAACAACAACTCCTCGAGGCCCAGGTAGAAAACGACCTGCACCAGCACCAAGCCTCCTTCCAACCCGAGGCACGTCCACAATGGAAGGATGCCCTGCTCCAAAACCGGAATGTCACCCTGGCGCTGCTCCGCTCAGTGAGGGTCAGTCCGGAGCCGGTGTCCGCCTCCGGCGTCGCTGCGCGGCCCCTGCACAACCGCCAGAACGCGATCACTCGAGGACCGATCTCCAGTGGGCTCGCCGCGAGCGAGGACGATCTGACCGATCGGCGCAAGGCGGCGGTCGTGGCCTATCAGAACCGCAGCGCTTGTGGTTTTGAACAGGCGTGGGACGCGGTGAAGACCCTGCAACCCGAACTGTTCCCCGTGCGCTCCAGCACCCTCTAAACCCATTAACCTCATCCTTGTTCATCACGATTCTTATGTCTGCACTCTTCAAACGCACTCTCGCCGTGCTGCCTCTCGCAGCGAACGAAGATCACACTGCCAAGGAAGGCTATGTCGTGAAAGTCATCACCGGCAAAGCGGCCCTGGTTACCAACGGCGCCACCGACCAGCCCTTGGGCATCATTCTCGACGGGGCTCCCGCGTCCGGGAAGTCCAGCATCGCGGTCTGTGATGCTTGTCCTGGAACCGTGCGCGTCAAGCTCGACGCCACGCCGGGCACCGTTGCCATCGGCACCTACCTGGTGCCCACCAACACCGGGACGGTCAAAGCCGATCCCGGCACCGGCAGCCGGATGGTTTTTGCGCGGGCCTTGGAAAGCGGGTCAGCGAATGAATTGATCGAAGCCATCTTGTTCCACCCCATCGCTGCCACGTAAGCGGCCGCTACTGTTGCCATGGTCCCAAGGAGGGATCACCGCTCGCGATTCCTCCCCTTATACAAACCACAATTCTCCATTCTCCCATTCTCAACTCACCCTTGACTATGTCTCTCATCAAACAAGCCAGTTACAATCCCACTCTGACCTCCTACGCCCAGGGCCTGGCCCAAGACCTCTCCAGTGCCCTCGCCAGCTTTGTCGCTCCCAAGGTCCGTGTGCCCAGCTCGGTCGGTTCCTACAAGGCCTATGACGACAAAAACGCGTTTCAGACGTGCGACACCTCGCGGGCCACGGGCGGCCGGGCGAGACGCATTGACTTCGCCTCGAGCGATCCCACTTACAATTGCCAGCCCCAGGCGTTGGAGATTGCCATCGACGACGCCGAGCGAGATGCGGCCGGGGAATCCCAGCCGGCGCTCGAGGAAGGCAAGACCCGGGCGTTGCTGAGTGCCGCCCTCCTCAGCCACGAGGACAAAGTGATCACCCAGATGAAGACCCTCACGGCTGTTGGCGGAGCAGGCAATTGGACCAATACGAGTGTTGACCCGGTGGCGGAACTCGATGAACAGATCGACGCCATCACGCGGGAGTGCGGTCAGATGCCTAACGCAGTGGTGTTTGGTCTGGGGGCCTGGCGGCTCTTTCGGCAGCACCCCAAGGTGCTGGCTCGTCAACCCGGGGCCGCGCTCATCGGAGTCACGGAACAGCAGGCCGCCACCCTGTTACTCAATCCCGCCCTCACCGTGCGCGTGAGTGTGCTCAGCAAGGACACCGCCAAGAGTGGGGCTGCGGCCAACAAATCCAGCCTCATGGGCAGCGAAGTGTTCGTGTTCCTGCGCTCGCCGAATCCCACCCTCTATGACCCGAGCTGGATGAAGACCTTCGTGGCGGGGGATGGAGGCGTGAGCGGGGTGCGGCAGTACCGCGATGAAGCCGCGCGTAGCGACGTCATTGCTATCGATTGGAGCGAGGATATCCGCATCTGTTGCGCCCCGGGGGCGCGTCGCCTGAGCATTTCCTAAACCCCATCCACCTGGGAGGGGTGGTAGCTTCCTGCTGCCCCTCCCTTTTCTCTTTCCTTTATGCCTGATAAAACCATGGATAATCTCAAGCCCCAAACGAATGACGGGGCGTTCGATCTGGCCTTGCGTCAAACTCAAAGCCTGGCGGGGCTGCACGACCGCCTCGCTTCCGGCAGCGCCACCTTCCTGGCCTCGGGAAGCGCCGCCACCGGGTCCGGCCTGCTGTTCGCGGCCAACCCGGCCCGTCGCAAGTTCTGGATCCAAAACCGCAGCACCTCCACGTTGACCGTCCTGCTGGGAGCTGCGGCAGTCCAGCTGCGCGGATGCGACCTGGCGGGCGACGGCAGTGGTGGATTTCTGTGCGACACCGACTGGAAAGGCGCGGTCTCCCTCAGCGGATCCAACCTCAACTACAACTACGGTGAAATCTAATCGTTTGCGAATCGTACCTCTCCACCTCTTCCTATGAACCTGTTCATTCCTGCCCGATCCAACCCCGCGGCTTCCCGTGCCGGTCTGCCTGAAGGAGGCATCGCGTTCGATGGCTTTACGTCCGGCGCCCTCTTGAAGGCGGACCTCCTCAACCAATCTCCCGGAGCGGGAGACTTCACGTTGCGCCTGCGTTTCCTTGTCCCCGCATCGTTGCCATCCAGCACCCTGGGGCTCGCCGGGTTCAGCCCATCCGCGACCCAAGTCAGGGATCTGGACGGCGCATTTGGGGTGGCCGTGGATTCCAGCGGCACCCTTGTCGTCCGGCTTTGGCAAGGGGGTGCCGCCAACTGGCGTGAGCTGCGTTACCCAGGGTTTGTCGCTAGTCTCGGCGGGCAATGGGTCGACGCGGTGCTGGTGCGGAGCGTGGCCACGAGCTCGGTCAACCTGTTCCTGCAAGGTCAGATGGTCCCCACTACGGAAGCTGCGGGGGGCACTGCTCCGGCTTGGTCCAACGCCATCACGAGTACGCCCTGTTACTTGCTTCTGGGAGGTTGGAACGCGACGGAGCTGTGGAACTCGGACCTCTCCGCCGTGCAATGGTTCAACCTGGCTCTCAGCGCTGCACAGATCGAATCGCTGCTCCGCGCCGGCATTCCCCTACGCCATCGCTGGGGTACGGAGGTCCGGCTGATGGATGCCGATGTGGCCAATGGCGGGTTTGAAACCCAGGGAGCCGGCGGTGCGGATGTGTTTGCGAATTGGAGCGAAGCGGTCTCTGGAACTTCCACCGTGGCAGAGGAGACCGCCGACAAGCGCACCGGAAGCCGGGCCTGCCGAATGACCGTCGATGCGGCCGGAAGTGCAGTGACACTTTCCCAGAGCGGTCTGCTGGTCAGGGGCCGAAGCTATCGGGTGGCTTGCTGGGCCAAGTACGTCGGCGCGACCCCAGGAACGTTGCAGGTGCAACTGGGTGCGCTTGGCGACGCCGCGAGCCACCCGTTGACGAATGGTTGGGCGCGGTATGTGTTCGAAGGCGTGGCCAATGCCTCCGGCACCGTCAGCCTCGCTCTCTCCTCCAATACGCCAGGGTCGGTCGTTTTGGTCGACCAAGTGGAAGTGGAAGCGTTGGGGGCCGTTCAGGACCTGGACATGGCGGTGGGTAAGGGAACGTTCTTTCCGGACCGAAGCAGCAACCGCCTTTGGGCCGAGGCTGGCCTCGCCGGGTGGGTGCATCGTTGCGAACTGGATCGCGGTGAGTTGGTGGTGACCAAGACTTTCGCTCACGGAGAGATCTCGCTTTTGGCGGGGACGACCCGGTTCCTGGACTTACCCGCGCACGTCGCGCTCTACGACGTGGAGTTTGACCGCGAACAGGCCTTCGATGCAGGGACGACAGTCGAAATTGGGACCGTGGCCAGTCCGGCTTCGTATGTGGGGGCGACTAACGTGGCGACGACGGGGAAGGGACTACAGCCTTCGAGCAAGCTGGGTGGGGCGAGCACTATCACGACTATCTACCTGCGCAAGAACCAGGCAACTAGCACCGGCCGCACCACGCTGCGGGCCCGGTGTGTGGTAAGGGGGGCCTAGACTAAGAAGAGGCCGAAGGTCTCAAAGGGCTGGAAATCGGCTGTGTTTGAGGTTGCCACCTTGGCTCCGCACCGCATCGCAGTGGCTGCGATCATGCAGTCTGCAAGGCTTCGTGATCGACGCCCGGTCAGGTTGAACAGACGAGACGCCAGCTCGGCATCAGCGGCCAGGAACGGTTCAGGATTCGGAAAGACTTTGGCGGCAAGGATTGTTGCAGTGGCGTCCAAAGGGCCACACAAGAACTCGGCCCAAACGACGGCGCTGATACCGAGCGAGAATCCGGCGGAGGCCCATGTCCTGATCTGCACGTGAGCGGCTGACCCAGAGACCGTTGCCTGAATCAAGAAGTTGGTATCGAGGTGGATCATTCGATTATCGTCTCGCATCGCTGACCGTCTGAGACCACTGCGCAGCTTTCTGCATATCCATTTGAAGATGCTTTTGCAGTAATTCCAAGGCCTCTAGGGTTGAGGTGCCATCGGATTCCCCCGCACCTGTTCGCAGGATTGTCAGCAGACCGATGCCCCTCTCAGGCAAGTCTTCGCATCTGCGGGGTACCACCTTGCCATGATCAATCTCCACTTCTACGGTGACATAGCTCATATATGGTGCAGTCTAGGCCTTTTCTCGCAGCAGCCAAATGAATTCCTCGCTCCTGTCCGAAAGGCTTAAACCCTCTTTTCCCGTGGGAGGAGCCAGGCGTGCGGATGATGGGTGAAGCCGATCTTGGGGTAGTATTCCACAGCGGCGGGGGCAGCGAGCAGGATGATCGTGCAGCGCGGACCCAGCTTCGATTGCGTGAGGTCGATCAATCGCTGGCCGATCCCCTGCCGTTGGTAACGCGTGTCCACCGCGAGATCCGAGAGGTAACAGCAATAATGAAAATCCGTGACCGATCGGGCAATGCCGATCAGTTGAGCCTCATCCCAGCAGGTGGCGACGAGATTGGAGTGTTCCATCATCCCACGAAGACACTCGGTGTCCTGAATGGGGCGTCGTTCCCCCAGGGTGGAGCGTTGGAGGACCTCGCGGAATTGGTCCACGGTGACCAGGGCATCGGTAGAGTACTGAAGCATGAATGGAAGTGGGGTTGGCGCCAACGCAGCGCTCGCCTAGTCTCGTTTCCCCCAACGCCAAGCGAGCGGTTCGCCTTTCCACCAACAAATGACGAGCAGGGTGATGCTGAGTGTCGCCACGCAGGCTGTGAAGGGAATGGGGTGTGCCTCCGGTTGGAACAAGAAGATGGTTCCCACCGTGAGCGCAATATAGCCGAGCAGGACCACCCACCCCTGCCAGGCGCACGGCAATCCCCACCCAAAGCCGTAAGTCTTGGCCGGAAACCAGATGTTGGGATCGTGTGAGCGCATGTCAGGAATGTACGACGCCAGGAATGGAAATCCAAGCTGGAAAGAAAGGGGGCTACCACAGAAGACACGGAAAACACAGAAGGGAAAAGAAACCACGAATAGCACGAATGGGGATGGGGTTTCTTCCTTGGCCCCGTCGTAGTCGCCTTCGGAAGAAGGCGAGTGGCTTGCTACAGCGTTGGCTATCCGCCGACAGCTGCGGGAATCGGGAGGGTTGGGAATGCGCCTTCTTCCGAAGGCGATCTACGGAGAGGGGGGTGAGGGAGGAATTCAGCGCCGCCTTCCGGCGACGGCTACGGTTGGGGTGGGTCATCGAGCGGTTCGATGGGGCTGCTAATTCTTTCAATTAACGCTCGGTGGAGCTGGGGGAGTAACGTGTTCCCATGAAAACAAACCGAAATGCCCGCCGCCTCCTGAAAACTCGAACCCTGGCCGTCTGGCTCTGCATCGCGCTTTTTGGCGTCGTGGAGTATTGCACCCTCCAGTCGCTCTTCGGGAACTTCCGTACGCCGGCCACGCAAGCCGCGCACTTGGAGTCTTTGGAAGCTGCCGGCTATTCGGTAGCCGACCTGTTTGCTGCTTCGCGCTATTAGCACGCTTTCCATCAAGGAGGATTCCGATGGGTCACGGTCCAAATTCTTGTAATAATCCGGCTGGCATCCGGCTTTATTACAGCAGACGGACCGCTTCATGCGACACGATGACACATCCAGTGCCGAGCGATTTCTGGCGAAGGTTAGGCCTCTCCAGCGAGAGTTGGAGGCCTATTGCCGCCGGTTGATCTGGGAGCCGCAGGAGGTGCCGGATGCCATCCAGAACACCTTACTCCGGGCATTCACGGCGCTGGATCGTTATCGTGAGGAGGGCAGCTTTAGGGCTTGGGTTTTCACGATTCTGACGCGGGAAGTCTTCGCCCTGAACCGGAAGCACGCGCGGATCGCCAAGTTCGAATACCAGGTGGAGCCGGAGGAACTGGACGAAACGGCAGGCGGGTTGGCGAGCGAAGCGGTTGATGGAGAAGACTGGATGGAGGAGGACTTAGCCCTAGGGTTGCGGACGCTCACCGACGTGGAGCGAGCGGTTCTCCTGATGCGGGCCTTGAATGGGTTCCGGTACCGCGAAATCGGCGAGGCGCTCGAGATTCCCATCGGCAGCGTGATGGGGTATCTGGCCCGGGCCCGCCAGAAGATGCAGGGAGCGCTGCGGCGTAGCCGAACGAAACCGGATCTTTCCTAAGAGGTTGAATATGAACTGCCAAACTGTCCGAAGCCTAAGGGATCTGTTCTTAGACAAAGAATTGGACGCCGCCACCGGTGCCCAAGTGGAGGCGCACCTGGGCCAGTGCATATGCTGCAGGGCTTTCTTCCAAGTGGCGGCGGACCAGGAAACCAGACTCCGCGCCGCGCTTGCGGGTGCTGAGCCGACTCCTTTGGTTTGGCAACAAGCGGAACGGGTGGTTCGCACGGCGGAAGCCATGGCCCAACTTGCCGTCCAGCCGCTGGAAAGGGAGGATGCGACTCGGCGTGCTCAGGATGGGGCTACCTGGACAGAATGGCTATGGCCCAGCCCCAGGTTTTACGCGGTCTTGGCTGTTCTCTGGTGTTTGGCCTTCGGCTTGCACCTTCTGACGCCTCACCCTTCGTATCTTGTGCGTGAATCCTCCACGACTCAGGGGGCGCGACTGCCGAGTTCGCTTTGGGAGCAGCGCCGCGAATTCGCAGGGGGCCGGGAAACCGATGCTGTGAAGCATCCTGCTTTGCCTGCCCCCAGGCGGGAAAGCCGAGTGGAGCCAGGAAACCTTCCGAAGCAAGTCACGCGACAGGCTTGCGGGGAATCCCTCCTCGGGTAGCCGCGTGAACCGAATCCATAACCCTTACGTTTCTTCCTCTTATGAATCCAGATCAGCAATCTCCCTCTTCCTCGACTATCAACGTCCAGAAACCGGCTCGATGGGGCTGGGTCAGGCCGCTGATGAAAGTGATACTCGCTGGCGTGGCGGCGGTGGTCACCATCTTGGCTGTCTTTTACGCCGTGGAAAACTGGCGCGGCAGCCGGGCTTGGAGTGCCATGGAGAAGAAGCTGCAAAGCCAGGGTGTCCAACTGGACTACATGAAACTGGTTCCTCCTGCCGTCCCGGCGGACCAGAACTTCGCCATGACCCCGTTCTTGGCGCCGCTCTTTGATTTTCTGCCGGGTACCCAGGAGGCGAGGGATACGAACGCTCTCGCCATTACGACGGGGTGGGCGAAGGACTTTCCCGGGCTGAGTGTGAGTTGGCGTCTGGGAAAGCGCACCGATCTTGGGGAGTGGCTGCGAGCGATCGAGAACATGGGCAAGCGTGGCGAATCGGAGTCGCCCTCGAAACCGGGCAACCCGGCGGATCCGGCGGCCGCCCAGGGGATTCTCGAGAAGCTTCAAGGCTATCAGCCCGTATTGGAGGAACTTCGCACCGCCAGTGCGCGTCCCCAGTCGCGTTTCGGAATTCGTTATGAACACGAGGATCCCCCTGCCATCCTGTTGCCGCACCTCAGCCGTTTGCGATTGATCAACCGGGTGTTGGCAGTGCGCGCTTCGGCTCAACTCGCTCTCGGTCGTCCCGAAATGGCAGTTGAAGATCTGATGCTGGCCTTCGTCGTTACCGACTCCGTCCGGACTGAGCCGTTCTTGATTTCCCAGCTGGTGCGGGGTGCGAATCTGCAGACGTCTCTCCAGATACTGTGGGATGGGCTTTGTGAGCATCGGTGGCAGGACGCCCAGCTCGACCGGATCATGGGCCAGCTGAAGAGCCGCGATCTGGTGAAGGATCTCCAGTTCAGCGTGGAAGCGGAGCGGGCTTGGGGGAATGCCATCATTCAGAGGGCACGGATGAATCCTTCTTACCTGCTCCAGTTGGGAGGAAGTGATGGAGTCGGTCTGGCTGCGGTGTACGTGGATATTTACCAAGCGCTATTGGGGTGGATTCCCCGCGGTTGGATCAGTCTGGAGCAGGTCAACTACCATCGACTTTATGGGGACCTGTTTCTGGCGGAACTGCCTCATCCCTTGCGCACGATTCCCCCGGCCCGTGTCCAGCAAATGGAGGAAAACCTGGGCCGGGAACTCTCGGGCAAGGAGAACCCAATTTTTGGCCACAAGATACTGGCGAGAATGCTGCTTCCGGCGATGCCGAACGTCTACAAGCGATTCGCCACGCACCAGAATTCGTTGGACGAGGCGATGATTGCCTGTGCGTTGGAGCGTTTTCGCCTGAAGAACGGGAAGTATCCGGCTTCCTTGCAGGAGCTGTCGCCAAGCCTGCTTGCGTCGATACCTCCCGATGTCACCACCGGCGGTCCATTGAAGTATCGTTTGGAGCCGGCCGGGGGGTACGTCCTCTATTCCCCGGGTTGGAACGAGAAGGATGAGGGAGGCACAGTCGCAGACAAAAAGGGCGAATGGGAGGCGAATGCAGGCGACTGGGTGTGGTCCCAGCCCTGAGAGCCCAGACCGCAGGTTGGCGGAAGACGGGTGGTGAGGCTACCCTCTTTTGTCAGGAAAACCTGACATTTCCTGTCAGGTTTCCCCTCTATTTCGGGGTGGGTTTTTACCTTTTGAAGCTTCGCGATTCTTTGCCGATACAATAGGGTGTAGAGAAACCCAGAACGGCAGTACGCCTCCATGAAGGATCGCCGGGTTAGCCTTGGTGACATTACGATGCCTCGCCCCGTCTTTATCAGACGGTTGCTGGTGATCGTGCTGGGCACCAGCCTTTTCTTCATCGGGCTGGCCATTTCCTTCCTCTGGCAGAGCCGCCTCCGATATGAGAAGAACGCGGAGGTGGCGACGCAGAATCTTTCGCACGTGCTGGCGTCGCAGATTGACTATGCGGTGGGGCGCATTGACTTGACGGTGCAGACGGTGGTGGACGAAGTGGAGCGGCAGTTGGCCGAAGGTGGGATCGACTCTTTCCGACTGAATTCGTTCATCGACCGGCACCATGCACGCTCGCCGTTTATGGACGGTTTGCGCGTTGTGAACGCCGAAGGGGAGAACGCGTATGGAATTGGCGTGACTCCCGGTCTGAGGTCGAGCGTTGCAGACCGTTCCTATTTCCTTCGATTGCGCGGCGACCCCAAGGCTGGTTTGGTGATCTCGGAGCCTTTGGTGGGGAGGGTCAGCAAGAAGTGGTCGATTATTCTGGCGCGTAGGGTCAATGGGCCCGAGGGGCAATTTGTCGGCCTGGTCTATGGGACTCTCACTCTGGAGCATTTACTCGCCACCTTTTCCAATCTTGAGGTTGGTAAACAGGGGTCGATTACGTTGCGTAACGATGAGCTGGCGCTGATGGCGCGCTATCCTCCTCCGGAGACGTTCGACGACGTGTTGGGAAAGAAGAACGCCTCTCGCGAGTTGCAGCACTTGGTGACGATGCAACCTAAAGAAGGCAGTTATCGGACGGATGGAAGCTTTGACCGGGTGGCGCGAAGGTATTCTTATCACAGGGTTTCTGAGCGGCCGCTCTACGTCGTTGTGGGGTTGGCCTACGAGGAGTATTTGGCCCCGTGGTGGGGCGAAGCCAGGAAGGTCTCGTTCCTGGTCCTGCTGTTCGTGTTGAGCTCGGTGGTGTCTTCGAGGCTCGTCTATCGCGGATGGTTGCGCCGCACGAGCGCGGCTGAAGCTTTGGCACGGGAGAGTGTGGCGCTGCGCGAAAGCGAGGAGCGCTTTCGGACGTTGATCGATCATGCGGGGGACGGTGTGGAAGTGCTTGATTTTGAGGGAGGGTACACGGACTTCAATGTGGCCACTCTGCGCCAGTTGGGGTATACGCGGGAGGAGCTGTCACGGCTGACCGTGTTCGATACGGACCCTCTCTTGAGCCGGCGTGCCTATGCCGAGCTGACTCAGTCGCTCAGTCAAGAATCCTCGCAGGCGTTGGAAGCCATCCGCCGTCGGAAAGATGGCACCATGTTTCCGGTGGGGATTGTCGCTTCGCAGGTGCAGCTTCGCGGGGTCAGGCACCTGCTCAGGGTGGTGCGCGACAGCACCGAGCGAAAGCGCTCGGAGGAACAGATACGCAAGCTCTCCCGGGCGGTGGAGCAGAGCCCGGCCAGCATCATCATTACCGATCTGGTGGGAGCGATTGAGTATGTCAACCCGGCGTTCACCCAGATCACGGGGTACACACTGGAAGAGGTGCAGGGCAGAAACCCCAGGCTGCTCAAAGGAAACAAGAACACGGACCAGGAGTATCGTGCACTCTGGCAGGCCGTCACCCGGGGTCGGGAGTGGCGTGGAGAATTGCACAATCGAAAGAAGAATGGCGAGTACTACTGGGAATACGCTTCCATCGCCCCCATCGTGAATGATGCAGGCTCCATTACCCATTTCCTTGCGGTCAAAGAGGATATCACCCAGCGGAAAGTGTTGGAGGATCAACTGCGCCAAGCGCAGAAGCTGGAATCGATCGGGCAGTTGGCTGGCGGAGTGGCGCACGATTTCAACAACATTCTTACCTCCACCATGATGCACCTGAGTTGGTTGGCGGAGAATCCGAGCCTCACTCAGGAGACCCGTGAGTCGCTCAACGACTTGATCGCTCAGACGAAGCGGGGCGCGAACCTGACGCGGCAGTTGCTGATGTTTGGCCGACGATCGATTCTCAAGGTCAGCATGCTCAATCTCAATGGGGTGGTGGAGCATTTTCTGAAGATGTTGAAGAGGTTGTTGGGGGAACACATTCAGCTGGAATTCATTCCGGGCGTGGATTTGCCCTTGGTGGAAGCGGACGAGGGGATGATGGAGCAGGTGGTGATGAACTTGTGCGTGAACGCGCGGGATGCGATGCCCCAAGGGGGGATCCTGACCATCAGCCTGCAGGGGTTACGCATTGATGAACCTCATACTCAGACCTGTCCCGAAGCCCGGGTCGGGCACTTTGTGTGCCTGAGCGTTCAGGATACTGGGTGCGGCATGGATGAAGAGACCCTGAAGCATATCTTCGAGCCGTTTTACACCACCAAAGAGGCGGGACAGGGGACCGGTCTGGGATTAGCCACCGTGCATGGTATTATTGGCCAGCATAAAGGGTGGATCGAGGTGGAAAGCGATGTCGGCCAAGGGACGGCGTTTCGTGTCTACCTCCCGGCAGCCTTGCGGCGTAACGCGGAGCCGAGCCAGGCTCAAGGCTACCAAGCCATGCGGGGGCATGAAACGATCCTGGTGGTGGAGGACGAGTTGGGGGTGCGTTACGCCGTGTCGAGGAGTCTGCGAATGCTCGGGTACTCTGTTTTGGAGGCAGGCAGTGGTGCTGAGGCATTGCGAGTGTGGGAAGGGCACCAGCAAAGCATCAACCTGCTCTTGACCGACATGATCATGCCAGGGGGGATGTCCGGGCTCGACTTGACGCTGCAACTCCGAGGGGCCAGGCCTGATTTGAAGGTGATTCTCCACAGCGGCTACAGCGCTGACTTATTGGCTCCCGGGATCGAAGAGAAGGCTCATTTGGTCTGTGTGCCCAAGCCGTGTCCGCTCGAGACCCTTTCGAAGGCCATTCGAGACAGCCTCGACCGTGACTGAGCGAGTTGTAGGGATCCCCTTACACCGAATGTCAGGAGTTCCTTACACGGAGAGCGGGTTTTCCCATACTTGAGAATCGCGAGATTCTGCCGATCTAACACAGTACCAACAGCGATTCTGACGGTCTTTTGGGGAGCATGGACGCTGTGGCTCAACTTGAAGTACTCGAACCAACCAACATCATGTTATGAAACTCGGCACAAGAATCATTCTCGGTTTTAGCGGTTTAGTCCTGTTGGCGGTGCTCTTGGGCACGCTGGCGGTCTATAAGATGTCCGGCGTTAAGACCGACGCCACAGCTTTGGCGCAGGATTACACCCCGGCGGCATCCGTGGCCAACAACGTGGAGCGGGAATCGCTCCAGACGATGTACCAAATGCGCGGGTACGCTTTCACGGAAGAGACGAACTACTTGGTGAAAGGACGAGAGAACCTGGACCATGTGAAGAAGTACCTCAAAGAAGCCAAGGACCTGGCCGCCAAAGGTGGGAGCAAGAACCTGGCCTTCTTGAAGGAAGCCGCGGAGAAGGCGGAGGCCAAGGCGTTGGAGTACGAGCAACTGGCCAACCAAACGGTGGCGGTAACCGAAGCACTGGAGAAGGACCGGGCCAAAATGAACACCGAAGCGCAGGCCTATATGAAGGTTTGCGAAGAGTACCTGAAGACCCAGGATGCCAAGCTCATGGAAGTCCTGGCAGCCACCAACTCGGCCACGGGCATCAACGCCGCCGAGATTGAGGATCGGGTCCACAAAATGGCCATGGCCAACGAGATTATTGACCTGGGCAACTCCATCCGGGTGGGAAACTTCAAGGCGCAAACCATGCGCGATCCCGCCCTCTTTCGTGAGACGCAAAAGCTCTTTGCGCAAGTGTACCAGAAGCTGGATGCGCTCAAAGCGATCACCAAACAGGAGCTCAACTTGAAGCAAATTGAGGCCTGCCGTGCTGCGGGCAAGGGGTACGACGATGCGATGACGAGTTTTCTCAAGAACTGGCTGGAACGCGAAGACCTGGCCAAACGCCGTGGGGTGGCGGCGGACGCGGTGCTGGCGGAAGCCAAGAACACGGCGGTGAGCAGCATGGATACCTCGGCCAAGACCTCTGCCATGGCAGCGGCCTCGCTGGGCACTGCCTCGACGACCATGATCGTGGGTTTGACCGTTGCGGCCTTGATTGGAGCTTTCC
>CAYPNF010000092.1:0-22372 GCA_964411985.1 uncultured Verrucomicrobiota bacterium | reverse complement strand
TCCTGCTCGGCCAGCGCCTCGTCGAGGGTCTGGTTGATGAGCGCCAGCGCCTCGCGCACGCTGAGAGGCTTGCCCTCGGCGTCGAGCACCTTGGCGTAGCGGGTGAAAACCGCCATGCCCGGGCCGATGGCAGCCTGTGCAAGGTCGACCGGTGCGATATTGCCTCGTTGGAGGTGAGCGAGCGCATGCGGCAGCTCGCCCTTGAGAGCGGTGACAAATTCCCGACGTGTAACGGTCGGCGCGGAGGCTTCGCGTTTACGACAGACGAGAACGATGCTGGAGGCGAGGGCATTCGAGGCCATGCCGCGAGTCCGGTTACTCAGTTCCGTGCGCATCGGCCAGGTTCCGCTTGTGGTAAATCCGGCACATAGTACGGCATTCAGAAAGGTCTCCCAACCGGTGCTGGCCGTGCCTTCTCCTACATCACTTTCTGCCTGCTTAAATGCGTAGTAGATGGTTACCGGGAAGGCAGGGTGTGCTTGCTCCGATAGGCGGTGCATCGCTTGTGTCATGCCATCGAGAAAGAAGCTCTCCGCTTCCTGCTTACCACCATGGCGGTAGCGCGTAGCAACCAATTCCTCCGCCTTTGGAACGGCGAGCGTGGCGAAAAGGTCAGGAAAGACAGGCTTCAGAGAACGACGCAACCAAACGTAAAAGAAATCGGAGAGGTCTGCGTAAGGAACGTTGTCATAGTACGGAGGATCTGTAGAGGTTATCTTTCCCGTAGTTAAAGATTGGCTGGACGCATCAGCTTGAACTGCGATCCCTGTTGAAATGGGATCAAAGAGCTCAAGTGCCTTAGTGAGGTATTCAATACCAAAATACACGGCACCAGCGGAGTCATTGAGCGGTGACGTCTCTGCAAAATCCCAAACCATGGGAATCGCTTGTCTCGCAAACAGATGCCTAACCCGCCAATCGGTCGGTCCCCACGCACATAGCGCATTGCACATATCTGTTGCCTTAGAAACTCCAAGCCCTAGATACACGGCTACCGCGTCTGCGTAAGCGTCATTGCCAATTCCACCATTGTGAAGGGGCTTGATATCGTCGTTTTTGCGGTTGGTGATTGCGTCTAGCTTCACCCGCTCGCGGGCTTTTCCAACCAGGTCAGAGAAGGTCGTGAGCGCTACGAGTTGACGGTCGGTGAAAAGATGCTGCCACTCCTTGATGCCGTAAATACACGGGGTAAAGGCTCGGGCATCCTCGACAAACGCCCCCTCTGGCATCCACTCAGGCTTTGCCTCGTGTGCCGTCGACTCATGTTTCACGCTTGGCGAGAGATAGACCCTCCCGCGATCGCCGTCGGCGACAATTGCCATTAGCTTTGTGCCCATGCGTCTCGAAATGCCCTCGCCCTTGATGTAGTCACCCGTGATCGGTGTCCCTGACATCAGGCATTGGAAATTCGCCCCGCGGGCGAGTTTAGTGCCGTTTTTTGCCCCTTCCGCATCCTTCGGCTTCCCCACCTTCACGGTGAAACGGTAGCCGCCGTCCTCGATGACCGGCTCGACGTACGCCTCCTTGCCCGCCTTGGTGGAGAGCATGAAGGTCGAAGCGAGCGGCACGTCCACATGGGAGAAGGCGGGGTTCGGGCTCTTCACCGTGCGTGCCCAGAGCCAGGCGATCACGGTGAGCTTTCGGCCCGTATATTGCTTTAGATCCGGTCGAACCTTCACCATCTCAGTGGTGATCTCGATCTTCGGGTAAAGATGGCCGATGAGTTTCTCGGCTTCATCGCGCATCCACCGGCTGTAGTAGCGGACGTCCTCGGCAAGGCCCTGCGCGCCCTTCCACTCTCGCGCAAGGAGTGACTTCTCCATGCCCGTTTCGGGATTCACGGGCGGCTTTCCCGCGAACTTCGGGGGGATCTCGATCATCGCTTTGTTGATCAGCACCGCCACCGGGTTCAAGTCACTTGCGTAACTTTCGAGCCCCAGACGCTGCGCCTCCAAAGGTAACGCCCCACCGCCCGCGAAAGGGTCGTGGAAGGCAGGCAGCTTCTTGCGGTCGAACAATTCCTTAGCCCGTGGATGGTCGGCGTTCTCAGCGCAGGCGCGCCGCCAGCTCTGCCAGATCTCGTCGCGCGCCGCCTGCAGCACCGTCTCGTTGGTGGTGTTCTCCCACAGCACCAGGTCCTCGATGATGCGGAACAACCTCTGGCGCTCCTGATCGGCCAGCATGTCGTCGAGGGTCGGCGCTGGGCCTGGTTCCACAACTGGCAGTCCAGCTTTCTTGGCTATTTCGGCGAGTGTCCGAGCCTCCTCCCACAGCTTAAGGCGGGCCTTGAGGGCCGTCTCCGCCTGTCGGTGCAGCTTCGGGTCCGCTCGAAGCACCTCCACATAGGCCGAGGGGTCGTCCACCATTTGCGAGAAGATCACTGCCCGCGCCGCTGCCAATGGTCGTCGCGCCCACCACAGGTGCAGGGTGCTCGGGTGACCATGCCGGATTGACTTCTCCCGCGCCGAAGCCTTGTTGATGGCCTCGAGCGGGAGGGCGACTTCGATGAGCTTCTTGTGGATCTTCATTCCAAGTCCTTATCGTCTGCCTCGAGGTCTGCGGCCACAATCGCGCCGGTGACGCGCTGGATTTCCCGCCACAGCCTCTCCTGCCGCCTTACCAGAAAGGTTTCATAGTCATCGCCCAGCAATGGCGAGTCCATACCGGCCGGCAGGCCATGGGAGTTCAGTACCGCCTCGAAGGGGAACCCTGCCGTGCCCTTGATCTCAGCAAGGTAATCGGACGGCGCCCGGTCGCTGATCATCTGGTTGGTGGTGCGGTCGATGAGGGTTCGGTTGAGCACACAGTCGCGCATGCGTGAATGGGAGAAGCCGTTGCGTTCCAGGTACGCTGCGGGGAAGACATGGTGGTCGTCGATTCCTTCCTCGGCCATGAGCTTGCCGGTGATCACCGCCTGGGTGTGGAAATCACGCGCATTGCCCCCCAGGATCACGCAGATCGTGCCGCGGTAGATCGCACGCTGGCGAGGGGTCACGTCGCGCAGGGCCCGGGGATCGAAACGGCAGAACGCCACGGATTCCGGTAAATCGCCGCCAGCAAGCCACTGCACGATCTCAGCAACATCCTTCGCCGACTTGCTGTTTGGCGCACTCTCGTAGACTTGGCCAAAGACCGCACACCAGAACCAGCGCTTGAGCTTCTCTCGCTGGGCGCCTGCCTCCGCGGTCTTCGGACTGCCTGCCTTAGCCAGTACCGCGGCCAGCGGAGGCAGCATGGTCTGGTAGGGTAACCATTTGGGCAGCATCACCTTGCAGTCATCCCGGAGGATTTCCAGTCCGGTGGCGAGCCCCAGCACGACTTTGTCCCACCATTCGGTGATATCAGACGGGGCCATGTTCAGCACGTCGCTGCGTTTGCACGAAGGTGCCTTGCGGCTGGCGAGGGAAATTCCTTGCAGAACATAGTAGGGATCCACCTCGAAGTCCGCGATCACAGGGTGGTCGGCCAGCGCCTTTTCCCAGAGTGAACGGAGTTTAATGTTTTGCGGCCAGAAACGTGCGGTCAGGAGTTCGAAGACGCTGAGCTTCACTCCGGTACGGTTAAGGGTTTCGAAGATCGTGCAGAGGGCGTCGGCCTCGGTCTCCTCAGACAGCGTCACCACTGGGAAGTGGTAGCCATCGATGGTCTTGATCCACTGATCATTGAGCCGGGTCAGCGCATCGAGCATTTGGGTGCGCTCATCCGTCTGCAGAGGATTGGTAACCTGGATGAGCCACTGCAGGAAACCACCCGCCCCACCCTTTAGCACTGAGAGGGGCAGCAATAACTCCTTGGCTTGAAGCGCGAAGTCCTCTCTGGCCTTTGCCCATTTGGTCGAGGCTCGCACATGAAAGATCGCCTCCTCGAAATCCGCTCCGTCGATGAGTTTGTGGAGGTCCAGGAAGTACCGGTGCTCGCCTACACCATAGAAGGCTTGGTATAGGGAGGTTAGTCGCTGTTGGCCATCAAGCACCAGAAAGGTGTGCTTTGCCCCGTTCAGGATCGGAGCGCCTTCGAATTCCCGGGCGGCAAAGACCCGCTTGGCATCTCGGACCCGGAGGATACTCCCGGCGGGATAGTTGCTCGCGATCGAAACAATCAGCTCCTGGGTCGCACCCGGTTCCCAAACGAAGTCGCGTTGGAAGTCCGGTAGGACGGTCGACCTGTTGTGAATCTCCGCCAGGAGGTCCTTGAGTGCGCGGGGATTGGTGTCTTCGAAAAGGCTCATGAGGGTGCTCCGGATGGCAAGCGAGCCTCTACCGACTCTGAAACATTGGAGTGGTCCTTCTCCGGGATCATGTGGAAATGCCTCCAGAGTTCACTTCCCACACCCGCAGAACGCCATTTTGGCTAATTCCCGCCACACGACCATCCTGAAGAACTGCCATCCCAGAGCATTCTTCAAGTGGGTCCAAACGTGTGACCTCCCTGCCATGGATGCCTAGGACTTGCCCATTGGAAAGGAAGATCCATTCATGTTCGATGTCATAGGCCGCACCAAACAACTTGTCCTCCGTGATCCATCGCCACCCGACATCCCATAACCTGTCGAGAGGAAGGACCTGGATTCCATGTCTGAACGCGAGCAGCAATAGACCGGAATAATCGTCAATCATCACAGCGATACAGTTGCAGGACTCCGTCTCACCAACGTCCACCAAGCCCAGGGAATGTGGATCGAGAAGGATGATGTTCCCGCGGTCCTGGCTCCGAGCGCCTGTGACCGCCACCAACAGGTCGCGCGTAGGGTGAAATACGACTCGGTCCACAGCCACGCCAGGTAGGAACCTTCGGACAAGGCATTGAGAGGGCTCGCTGATGGAGAACAGCTCGATCCCGGCATGCGGGCGATCATTCAACGCGAGAGGATAACTTCCGAGACCTGCTGCAAGAAGGTCCCCACGAGGCGAGATCGCAACCGAGTTTACGGCCCCATCTGTTTCGATACGAGATGTCTGGGTGGCCCCAAGCTGCCAGAACTCAGTCCAGATTGCCCTGGTCGCTGCGCTGCAAAGGATGGGCTGGGCGATGCTTGCGGTCGGAGATCTCAGGCTTGATGCACCGAACTGCTGGGGCATTCCTATTCTTGGCTGGCTCATGATTTGGCCAGAATCCGGGTTCACCTCTAGGCAGTGCCCTCCCCAGGTTGAGACGAGAAGTGCACCGTTCGGCAGGGCGCAAAGCTCGGGATACCCCAGATGGCCATTGGGAACTCGCAGGTCTCGGAACTTGTGGGGTGGGTTCAGGGTCGTCATTGGTCGAATTCCTTCCCACAGCGCTATGGCAAAGGTTGACTAATAGCCATTGTCAGAGGGGAAACGTCACTCTTCATTTCCTTCATGCCGGCTTAGCCTTCTCGCCTGGAACCGAGAGCAGCGCATCAATCGTCTTGATCGAATCACCATCGAGCAGGCGGAAAACCAACCCGCACTTTTCCTGTGGTTTTTGTGGTGACTTCTCGATTCGAAGGAGTAGGTCAAGCTCTGCTTTGCACCGTTCCTTAATTCTGCGTTGGTTGATTTCCTGAACCAGGGAATCGTCTGCCACGTTCATGGCATCGATTAATGCGTCCTCAGGGACTTTGAGGCCGCGAAAGAAGAAATTGTCTGAGATCGCCTTGCGTGGGAAGGCGGCTATGTCCTCAAGCAAGGAGAAGGCTTGTCCCCATGGCGATGCAAATGCTGTTTCAGTTTGGGTAAAGGCAATCCGAGAATAGGAGAGAGCAGGCATGAAGTTGGCAGTCTGAGCCTTGCCTAATCTTGATGCGAGGCTTTCGACGACTCGGTCAACGACGTCGTCGGTCACTGGCCCAGGCCTGCCCAACTCCTGATACATTGCGGTAAGGTCGGCGATCAGGGTGTCTCGCTTGCCTTGGATGAAGGCTTCTACGTTGCCTTTCAACAGGTCTGCAATTAGCTTCTGACCTGCTTCGTTGAGCCCCTTCAGTTCTGTCTCGAAGAGACTGAGGGCTGCGTTTGGCATCCACCGCATGTTGTCCGCGAGACCAAATGTGAATTTGGTCAGCAGGTCTCGAAGACCCTTGCGGCATTTTTCAATTCCTTTGAGATCACTCTCATCGATGATCGATACCCGCATGCTGACTTTTCGGACGACGTTACCCCTGTGGATTTCTGCCAAATCCCCGAATATGCTTGGGTCGAGCGGTGTATCAAGAGGGGGAATGCGACTCAGCTTATCAATGCTGACGAGTGCCCCTTTTTCGTAGAGCCGGATCACGCGAGCCGCCGTCTCATCCAGCTTCTCAATACCCGCGTTCTCTGTCGGCGGAGTCAACTCCTCGCCGTCCTTGGAACGGAGGGTGACTGCGCCCGTTTCGGGGTTCACCTGAGCTTCAAGGGCTGTTTCATCCGGAAGCGTGGCGTCTCCGAATTCATCCATGTATGCCTGCCACAACCTCGCACCTTCCTCGCTTCCTTCAGGAAGAACCAGGGCTGGGATTGCGGATGCACCCATGTACGCTATGTCTCGCGAATAGGCCCACATGCAGTCAAAGTACCGCTTGAAGGACTCGACCAGTGCAGGCTCGGTTCGGAACACGAAATTGACGTGCCCCTCCTGCGGGTGTGCCAGGCCTAGGTCTTCCGTTGGCCCCACGACCATGTGCGGGGTTCTATCAGCAGCCAGGAAGCAAAGGGCATTTGAAGCTCGATCGGTAACGCGCTCCAGCGGGCGCACATGGACGGAAAGGCGATCTGGTTCTCGTTGGACCAAATCACGCAATTGAGCGAAATCCGCCTGGCTGGTTGCGCAGGCGGGATACACCATCACCACGAAGGTGGCCTTGAACTGGGGGTTACGGTCGAGCCACCCCTGAATGACCTTGATGCCCTTCCCAGTCAGCCCCGAAATGATTCCGAAGACAGACTGCGATATGAATGCCAATACCTCATAGGGAGGGTCTTCAGGGTAATTCATCATTCCAGTGAACACACGGGGTTCTGGGAAGACGTAAGGTGGTTCAGGCTCGAGCGGCTTCATGACGGGTTTTCTCCACGGGCCAGCAATTCAGCGAACGGGAAGTTAACGCTCGCGCCATTGAAATCGGTGGTCAGCCCACTCCGCTCGAAGGGACGCCGCAGGTAGTGAAGCCGGTGCCTCTCGCTGTCAAGGAACTCCACCATGGCCAAGATGAAATCGTCTGGCTTATTGAGGCTGTAAAGGATTTCGTTCTTCGTCACGGTGACTGTGTCAGCGCCGGATACTCGCCCTTTGACCTCGAGGAAACGAAGCCGCCCGGTGTCGGACACCCGGCTCTCGATGTCATAGCCGAGCTTCTCGAACTCCCGGTCTGTGGGGTCAAAGCCCAGGGCTCGCTCAGCCTCCATGACGATGGCGCGCGCCCGGGCGGCTGCAACCTGGGTGTCGATTGGGTAGGTAGGCAGCGTGCGCCCGGCCATCGAGGCAACCAGCCCCAATGGGACGACAATAAGCCCTCCCAGCACAACCGGGGGCAAGGCCGAGATCTGGGCCTCTCGGTCCAGCTCGGCAAGGCGCTTCTGGAGCCGTGTTTGCAGGTCGTCGGCGCGGCGGCGAGCCTCCTGGGAATTGAGTCTGGCACCGGCTCTTCCGGCCTGCTCTTGGAGCTTGAGCTGTTCGGCGCGGTGGTCCCAATAGGTGATTTCCTTGGTCAGGCGGTCCTTCACTGCGGCGCGGGTCTTATCGATCCAGGCCAGCCGTCGGCCGCGCACTTCTGCGATGTGTTCGGGCACCACCTGAGCGATGGCGTGACTCTGAGCCTTTTGCTCGATGGTGCGGGTGATCCAGGCGCACTCGGGTCGGGCAAGGAGTTCGGCAACTGAAGGTTCACCCACCGCCAGTGGACGGTAATCCAGGTAGGGGGCGTAGTTCAGATGCCGAGCCTGACCCTCGGCATCCATTTCGACATAGAGCAGCCGTCGGGAAATGGTACGCCGGTCACCGGAAGGCAGAAGGCTAGCATCCTGGATCGCGTGTTCAAGGGTCAAGAGCACGCGCGGGCTCCTGCCCGGATCGCGGTCATCCACCAGCACCGTTCCCCGCTTGAGGAGATCGCGGTGGCGCTCAAGGGTGAGATCCAGGGCGGCGTCGAGCAATGGGTGGCCCGGGCAGACGAAGGCTCCCAGAGGCTGTCCCTGGGGGGCGATCAGGTCTTTTTCGAAGGTGATGCGCTCGTAGCGGGCCAGAACCGAGTCTCCAGTGCCAATCTGGCGGTCGCGGTTCCGCACCGGACCCGGAACATGGGTGATCTCATACCGGCGTGGTTCCCGCTGCCGAACCGTGCCACCTAGGCGCTTGAAGGCCTCAAGGAAGAAGGACTCGATGTAGTGCGGCTGCAGACGGCGCGCTTCGGCCCGCTCCATTTCCTCGCGGACCCGCGCCACTCGGCTCGAATCCATGGCGTCGTGGGCCAGCGCCCGATCTTCGATCAATCCTTCGAGGTGGGGTCGGTCCACGCCATGTTCGATGGCCTTGGTAAGGCGGGCGCGAACTTCGGGCAGGTCACCGTAGCGAATGGCCTCGATCAGCAGCTCCCGCAGCGGCTTGCCCTCAAACTGGAGCTTGCCGAGCACATCAAAGACTTGGCCACCGAGGGCCTGGCGGGCTTCCTCAAGCTTTTCCAGGAGGCGGCGGTAAACATCACCCTCGCGAGTCTCCTCGGCCACCAAATTCCATAGGTGGCAGACTTCGATCTGCCCAATGCGATGGATACGGCCGAAACGTTGCTCCAGGCGGTTGGGGTTCCAGGGTAGGTCGTAGTTGACCATCAAATGCGCACGCTGGAGGTTGATGCCTTCACCTGCTGCATCGGTGGCCAGCAGTACCTGCACTTCCGGGTCATGCAGGAAGCTGGCCTGGGCCTTTCGCCGCTCTTCTCGACCCATACCTCCGTGAATCAAAACCACGGCCTGGGGGCGGCCCAACAACGAACCGATCTGGCGCTCGAGGTAGTTGAGGGTGTCGCGATGTTCGGTGAAGAGGACGAGCTTTTGGCGGGGTGAAGGGACGGGCTTGGGGATAGGGCCCGCACCGTAGGGCACAACCGTCTCGGCGACCCTATCACCCAGCCCTGCTGGTGTGAAAATCTCGCCCAGCAGGTTCGCGAGTTCCCGCCACTTGGTGTCCTGACCGCTCCGGCGCACGTCTGCGGCAAGCCCCTCAAGGCGGGCCAAGGTGGCGATTTCGATCTTCAGTTCGGTGAGTGTCGCCGCGGCCGTCGCTTGGTCAAGGATTTCCTCCTCGGCAGCCTCGACTTCGTTCTCCGGTGCTTCCTCAAGATCTTCAACATCATCGTCGTCGAGGAGGCGCCCCTCCAAGGCAGCAACGGGAAGCGCCGCACCCCGCTGCAGGAGTTCCAATTCCCGACACCGCTTTTCCAGGCGTTCCCTGCGGCGGTGCAGGGATTGAAAGATGGCTTCCGGTGACGAGGCCAGGCGCCTTTGCAGGATGGTGAGGGCAAAGCCGACGGTACCAGCGCGCTTGTCGTTTTCGAGCGCCTCCGCCCGGTTGAATTCCTGGCGCACGTAGTCGGTGACTTCCTTGTAGAGCCGTGCCTCGGGATCGGACAGTTTGTAGGGCACCGTATAGGCGATGCGTTCGGGGAAGAGCGGCCGGCCGTCGAATTTGAGCAGGTTCTCCTTCACCATGCGGCGCATCAGGTCGGAGACCTCCACCTGGTGCACACCATCGCGGAACCTACCTTCGAAGCGGTCGCCGTCCAGGAGCGCCAGGAAGAGCTGGAAGTCCTCCTCCTTGCCGTTGTGGGGCGTGGCGGTCATCAGCAGGAAGTGGCGCGTAATGCCCGAGAGGAGCTGGCCCAGCCGGTACCGCTTGGTGTACTTGACCTCCCCGCCGAAGAAGGTGGCAGAGAGCTTGTGGGCCTCGTCGCAGACGATGAGGTCATAGCGGCAGTCCGGGGCGGTGAGCATCTGCTGGACGCTCTCGTTGCGTGACAGCTTGTCCAGGCGAGCGATGGTGAGGTCATTTTCCAGGAACCAGTTGCCGGTGCGAGCCGCCTCTAGTTTGTCGTTGGTCAGGATCTCGAAGGGTAGGTGGAAGCGCTTCCCCAGTTCATCCTGCCACTGCTCGGCGAGACTCCCAGGACAGACGATGAGGCAGCGTTTCAGATCCCCGCGGGCGATGAGCTCCTTGATTAGCAGCCCAGCCATGATCGTCTTGCCGGCGCCGGGATCATCGGCGAGCAGGAAACGCAGGGGTTGCCGGGGCAGCATCTCCTCGTAGACGGCGGTGATCTGGTGGGGGAGGGGATCCACCAGAGAGGTGTGGACCGCGAGCACAGGATCGAACAGGTGAGCCAAGCGGATGCGGTGGGCCTCGGCAACTAGACGAAAGAGGGCCCCATCCCCGTCGAAGCTCCAGGGCCGCCCCACCTCGACGATTTCGAGCCGGGGTTCATCGTGCCTATAGAGGATTTCGTCGGCCACCCGGCCATTCGGTCCCCGGTACACCAGGGTCAGGGCGTCCGAGCCATGCCATTCCACGCTGACGACGCTGACCACCGCGTCAGGCAGGATTCCACGGACCGCGGCATCCGGACGAAGGTCTTCGAGGTTCATGGGGATCAGGGGCTCCATGCTGAAGACAGGTTGGAACTTAGATGGGCCCGGGCAAAACCCGAGCCCTGGACGGGCAAATTTTGCGGATAGCTTAGGCTACTTCAATTCAGGGATGAGGGATTCACCCTAGGTGGCTTCAGCGGGTTCAGAGTCTTGGACAATAGGGAACTTAAGGAACGCCCTTGCGGGAACGCCATTCCATCTCCGTTTTGTCTAGGTACAAGCGGCCTGACAGGCGAATGGTCAATCAAAGGTCCATTCTGCTATGTGGATGTTTCCCGAAAAGCAATCCAACTGCTCCTTTTGCAAGAATAAGAACACCAATAACCCCAGCCAGAACGGCCACGGGATTCCAGAACCGCGCCGCCAGGAGCAAGATGGCCAAGCAACCTCGGGTCATCGGTGGCCTCTCAGAGCACAAATTGCTGATGGTTGGCCTGGATTGCTTTCCTCGCTCCAGGCCGACCATCTAGTAACGGTTAAAATCTGAACCCCAGTGCCACAATCCCGTGATTGAGGTCCTGCCAGACCAGCTCCGTGTCAGACGAGGCGGTCACCCGTGACCAGGTATAGCGGGCCTCCAGGTTGACGTACCGGTTGAAGCGAACCTGGAACCCGGCGGTGGGGCTGATGGCCACCCCATTGTCGGTCTCATCCACGGACGCTGATCCGTACGGAGAGTGCGCGTCTGCCTGCACCCGCTGGGCCCACGAGATGCCGCCGATCCCCAGGATGAGATGGAAGCCACCACCCTCCCCCCAACCGGCGACCTTCGGCAACCAGTCATAACCGATGCCGGCTCCTGCTGCATTGGCTTTGACGGAGTAGTTTGCAGCACCGTAACGCCCCGCCTCCGTGAACTCCTTCATTCCGATGAGATCGATTCGCAGCCGTTGTTCGTGATTGCCTTCTCGACTGAAGAAGATCTGGAGCGAGGCGTTCCAACCGTTGGGGTAGCTGTCCTTCCAGCTCCCCTGGGGGGCGACGTAGCCGGCGGCAAGGCCCACGCGGCTGGGGAGTTCCTGAGCGCCAAGGGCCGCGGCAGCGAGCGTCAGGGCGAGGGTAGTTCGAAGCATGAATCCTCCTGGAAGGTCCGCGGGATGGCGGAGCCCCAGGTTGGGATTACTCAGGGGACAGCCACTGTCCGGGGTGGGATCGAGACAGCCTCTGTCTCAGGACAGCCTCTGTCCGGCACCGCGACGCACCCTGACGCGTTATGAGGAGGTGCCCATGCTCAACCACCTGACCACCCTGCTGAAAGGCTCCCAGGACATCCGCGTCCTCGGCATTGACCTCGGCACCACCAACTCCGTGGTCTCGGCCTTGCGGCGCCCGAAGGGCAAGGCGCTTTCAGCACAGTCCTGCGGGACTTTGGCTCTTGAGCAGCCCACCCGCGAGGGTCCGGTCAAAAGCCCGCGTGTGCCCTCCTTTGTGGCCTGTCTTCCGGATGGGCAAACCTGGGTGGGTGAGGGAGCTCGCCGACTGAGGGGCCTCTCCGAGAAGGGCTGGCCCCGACTCCAGAAGGATCTCTTCTTTGAAAGCAAGAACGACATGGGCCTCCGCCTCCGGTATCCCCAGGCTTCCGACGCCTTCGATCGCCCTTGGAAGATCGGCGGGCATTTGCTGCGCTTCCTGGCTCAGGAGGGAGCCGCCGCCGCGGGCTGGGACCCTCAGCGGGTGGTGGTCACCGTGCCCGCCGCCTTCCAGGTGGCCCAGCGCCGGGACACCCTGGAGGCGGCGAAAATGGCGGGGCTTCACCTGGAGCCCTTCGATTTGCTGGATGAGCCTACAGCCGCGCTCATCGACTACTTGGTGACCCACCCGCAGGTGGACCTGCTGGCCAAGGGGAAGGCAGCTAAAGTCCTGGTCTTTGATTTCGGCGGCGGCACCTGCGACGTTTCCATTGCGGAACTCACTTCTGGGAGCTCCGGGGAGCCCATCCAGGCCCGGCTCAAGGCCACCTCGCGGTACCACCGTTTGGGTGGGGGAGACTTGGATGACGCCATCGTGGCGGAGCACCTGCTTCCCGCCTTGCTCCGGGCAAACAATGCGAACTCTCTGGATTTCACGTGGGCCGAGAAGCGCCGGGTTCTGATGCCACTCCTGCGGGGAACGGCGGAAGCTTTGAAGGAAGGCCTCTGCCGGGAAGTGGATCGCCTGGAGTCCTTCGGACGCCTAGATGACCAGGCCTGCCAGAACCTCGCCGTGACCCAACCGGACTTGCGTTTCCGCCTCGGCAGCCGTGATCTACACCTGCCGGCACCCTGCCTGGATTTCGAAGCCTTCCAGACGCTTCTGGCCCCCTTCCTGGACCGGGAACACCTGAATCTTCGGGAGACCGAGTACCGCATCAGCCAATCCATCTTTGCGCCCCTGTTGGATGCCCTGGAGCGCGCTCGGATGGACAAGGACGAGCTCGACGCCATTTTGCTGGTGGGCGGGAGTTCCCGGATCCCCCAAGTTCGTCAGGCCCTAAAGGACTTTTTCCCCGCCGCGAAGCTGCTGTACTACGCCGAGGCGGAGGATGGGAAATCCTGCGTAAGTCGCGGGGCCGCCTGGCATGCCCTGGCCTTGCAGGCCACGGGTCGGCCTCTCATCCAACCCGTGGCACCGGACGAGCTTTCCCTGGCCACATCCGGCGAGACTGCCCTGCCTCTGGTACCTGAGGGTGTTCCTCTACCGTTCCCCGCAGACGGCGGTTTCATGCGGCTGGACATCCTGGCGGTGCCCAGCGGCGGAACCGACGCCCTCAAGATGGAGCTGCGCGCCACCGTTGCCCAGCGGACCGTGCTGGAAGAGAAGTGGGACCTGGGGGAGCCTCTGCGCAAAGGTGAGCCCATCACCCTGGAGTACCGTCTGAGCGCTAGCCAGGAGTTCGAGTGCAAGGCCTGGATCACCCGCCGGCCCGACCTGGTTTTCAACGTCACCCACGACAGCCCACTTACGCACTTGGTGAACCCCCTGGCGGTGCGCCTCCGCATCGAGGAGACCGAGGCTGACCTGCGGGAGAAGGCGCGCTTTGGCCCTGCGGAGGCCGCAGCCTTTGACCAACTGGGACGGGACTACGCCGAAATTCAGCAAAACGAGAAGGCCCTGGAGTGCCTGCGCACAGCCGAACGCTTAGCCGGGCGCCCCAATGCCGGTCGCCTCAACCACATGGGGATTCTGTTTGGGCGCTTGGGGGACCGCGAACGGGAGCGGCGTTTCTACCAGGAGGCGCACAAGGCTGAACCAGGCTGGGACGGACCGCCCTTCAATGAGGCGCTGCTACTGCGAAATGAGGGCCGTTGCGAGGAAGCGGTCGCACTTTGCGGCAAGGCCCTCCAAGGCAACCCCTCCCAGGGTGGGGCTCCCGTGCTCTCTCTCCGGGCCCAGGCCCTTGCAGCCTTAGGAAGGGATGAGGAAGCCAAGCGGGACGTGGAAGACGCACTCCTCCGTTTCGACCGGCCCGAGTCCCTGGATACCTGGGAGCTTCACTGGTTCCTCAAGGCGGCCCAATACGCCGGCCGGCAGGACCTGGTGACGAAGGCCGAAGCGGCGCAGAAGCGCGAGGGCAAGAAACCTACGCAGCCAGCTTTCGATGGGCCCAAGCCCGCCCTGCGCCGGGATCTGGAGTCGGTGTCATGAGCTGGCTGGTTCCTCTCGGCAAATTGGATGGCCCTCAACTCTCTTTGGTGAAGGCCGGGATCACCCAGCCGCTCGTTCTCAGTGGCCCCGCCGGATCAGGGAAAACCGCACTGCTGCTGCACCGGGCCGCTTGGCTTCGGGATCACTACGGCGTCCCACCAGACCGTATGCGGATCTTCACCTTTACGAATGTGTTGAAGGCTTACCTTGGCTCCAGCCTGGCCCTGCTGGGGCTGCCCCAAGTCTGCCTCTCCACCTTCGACTGGTGGTGCGGGGAACAATACCGGGCGCTCATCGGCGCGAGGCTGCCGGACGCCTTAGGCCATCCGGACTACCCCGCCATCCGCAGGGCCGTCCTGGAATACCTGGAGGAGCATCCCGATGCGCGTGGAAGCCTGGATGCCGTGCTGGTGGACGAGGGGCAGGACCTGCCCGTGGAGGTATTCGAAATCCTCGCCCGGTCCGCGCGGCACCTCACCGTGGCACTGGACGAGCGCCAGCGGATCTTCCCCGGAGGCGCTCGTCTGGGGGATATCCGCCGCGCCCTGGATATGGGGTCGGCGGCCTCCTGCCGCGTTCTCCCCATTGGCTACCGGAACAGCCAGGAGGTGGCCAGTCTCGCGGCCTGGTTCCTCGACGATCCGGGAGTCCGGGAACGCTTCCTTGACCAAGCCCGTCAAGTCCCAAAATTCGGCCAGCTTCCCCTAGTCACCTTCTCCGAAGACCGCCGCAGCGAACTGGAACGGATGGTCGAGCTGGTAAAGCAGCGCATGGCCCTGGGTGACAAGGTGGGGATTCTGTTTCCCACTCAGCGGCCCCTTTACAGCCTGGCGAAACGGCTGGAGGAGCTAGGAATTCCGGCCCAGAAGGCGCTCCCGCCCCGCCATCCCGGTTGGGACCTGGAAGCGGACTTCGCCTCGGACCTGCCCAAACTGGCCACCATCCACAGCGCGAAGGGACTCTCCTTCGACAGCGTCTTCCTGCCCCGGCTTTCGGATGAGGCCTTTCCCAGAGACGAGGGCCCGGCCAGAAGGCGGTTGCTCTTCGTGGCGCTCACCCGTGCCGCGAAATGGGTCTGGATGGGGCGCCTGGAGAACGAGCCTTTCGATGAGGACCCCTGGCTGGAGGACGCTGCGGGCCGGAAAGAGTTGGTCATGCAGAGTGGTGATCCTCTTCAACACGGTGGGGAAGAACACGAAGTCCCAGTAGGGATCTTCTGAGGAGTGGCGGAGATGGACACCGAAGCCCAGCCCCTGGCCTTCAAGTTGAAGTGGACTCTGCACGGGGCCGATCTCCTTGCCCACGCGCCAAGGGCGGGGCTCTTCCTGGCCCGATCCCAGCGGAGACCGTCCCTGCGGAGGGATCTCACGGGAGAACTGGTCCGGGACTTCCCTGAATTCCTGGACCGCGGCATCCGTGGCGCGGCCCTGGGCGAGACGGGACGCACCGTGCTCTTCGCACTCAGTTCCCCGGACGAGCTGGTGTTGTTGAAACTGGATGCCGACGGTCGAGTCCTGGAAACCCAACGCGAACCGCTGCCTTTCCCGCCGATCGGAATGGCGATGCTGCCAGGGGAGAAAGTGGGGGTGGCCTGGGACAAGGCGGGTCTCGTGGCACGCATCGGTGAGGTGCGGGGGCTCCTGCACACCCTGGATACGCTGGAGGATCCTGATGGGCCCAATTTCGCGCAGTGCTTCCCCGAACGGGGGCTCTTCGCGGGAGGCGGTGGAAATATCTGGACCTGTTGCCCAAGCCGAGTGTGGGACTTGGTCACCGGCGAATCCTGGAAACCCGCCTGGGACCTGTCCTGGGCTCAGGCCGTCGCCTTCAGCCCGGACGGAAGCAAGGTGGCCATGGGAGCCCGCCAGCGCCTGTCAGTCTTCGATGAGAAATCGGGGGAGACCCTTCAGGAGTGGTGGGACGAGGCAGGGTTCTCGCCCATGTCGGTTCGCCGGATCCTCTGGTCCAAGGACGGGAAGCATCTTTACACCGTGTCCCGTTCCGATCAGGTCCATTTCGTCCAATTCGACAGCCACTTCATCAACCGTCTGGATCCCCCAGAGAAGGGGGAACCCACCGAGGGACCCGGTTTGCACCGCCGTTCCGATCTGCGGTTCAGCACCTACGACGAGTGCAATCCTGGGTCGGCGGTGACCAGGCAGGACCAGGAGCAGGAAGTTGTGATCTGGCCCACCCTGCTAAGGCGTTTGCGCCGTTGGACCCTCGGGGAACCCTGGCCGCGGACCCTCCTCGACCAGGTGCCCGGCCTGGAGATTGAATCACCAGCCCTATTGGAAAATGGATTGCTGGCCTGTCGTCTTAAGGGCCACGCCCTTCCGTGGACCCAGCCCTTGGGCGGAAAGGACGCACCGGACAATCGGCTTCCCGTCCAGGTGCGATTGATTCCCACGGAATCCGCTCCCGAGGATCCATGGACCAAGGGAATCCCGGACCTGTACCCCTTCAGAGGTCAGGACTGCACGGTAGAGCAAATCTCCCCCTGGGTCACCATGCCTGGCAACCCCGGCATTCTGGCCCAGCTCGATGGGCCAGAGGGGCAGCGGCGGGTGTCCCTTTTGTGTCAGTCCCCCGTGTGGAAGTGGCCGGTGATTCCTGATCACTACGATTGAATGGAAACCGCAGGAGCCCACCCCGGCTCTCACCCGAGATTCCTCTTCATTCCGGCGACTACTTTTCGGACGTGTTCCTGGAGCGCTGGTGGTCCGTCGATCGTTACGGCCTCACCGAATTGAAGCAGCCACCGAGTCGGTGCCAAAAGGGCCTGGGCCATGAAGGTCACGGTGGCTTCGTGGCCGTCGGGGGACGGTTTGATGCGGAAATCGGGGAGGGCCGGCGGCGCCTCCTCCATGGCGCGCACCCAATGAACCCCTCGCACCCGAAGCCGAATCTCAAAGGGCTCGCTGTCCCCAATCCAGCCGCCGATTTGGTAGCGCGCGGCCTTCTCCATCGGGGATAGATCGGGAATGATCCCGGGGCGGTTCATGGCCTCCGCGCGGTGGATTCGGCTGATCCTGAATTGTCGGGGGGCCTTCTTGTCCAGGTCCCAGGCCAGGAGGAAGGTTCCGCCAGAGAAGACGTCGTGGGTGAGGCGGTAGGGGACCACGCGCCGCCGATCGGGGCTGGTTTCCCCTGCGGCCTGGTAGGCGAAGTGCAGCTCCCGCGGACCTGACCCGTCCGTCATCGCCACCATGATCTGGGTGTGCACCTGTTCATCGGGCTCGACCGGATCCTCCACCCCACCTTGGATATGGACCACGCCCTTGAGGCGCTTGAACAGACCTTGCTCCCGCTCGGTCAGGTGCTGGTCCGCGAAGATTTCAAGGGATTGGAGGTGTTCTGCAAGCCGGTAACTCCCGGCATGCTCCACCAGCGAGGTCGCAATGAACAGCGCCAGACGTGCTTCGTGGGTCAGATGGTCGTCCCACTGCGCGGCCTTGATCATCACCACGCGCATCTTGGAGCCTGAGCCCGCCTTGCGTTTCTCGATCACAGCACCCGCAGATTCGAGAGCTTCAATGGCCCGATCGAGTTGCCGCGAGGAAACTCCCATGACCTTGGCGGCCTCTTCCTTGGTTAGGCCGATTTCGCCCGCCTCTTGCAGCGCGCTCATCAAGGACCGCTGTTTCTCGGCGTTGACCTTTCCCTGGCCTGCGATGGGTTGGACGAGCATTCACTCCCTCTCTAGGGCTCAACGAAAATTTCGGTTGGATTGCCTGGAGTATGCACCACGTGCAATTGAAGGCGACCCCCGTCGATCGAATTCTCAACTCAAATCTTCACTGCCAGTAGGTTTAGCATGAGTTCACCTGAGAGATCGGAGAAGACCGGCTGCGGTCTTCTTTTTCCAGTCCGCCCTATGGTTTATTTGTTTCAATAATTCCCGTTAACGGTTCCGTGGGATGCCTTCCTTTCAATCCTTTGATTCCGGCGAATTTCTAGGATCAGCACTTAGAAGGAGGAACCTATTGGTTAAATTCCAAGCAACCTCACTTCCTACTGAAATAACTATTGATTCCTTATTGGCATGATTAGTCGTTTTTAAACACTGTGGTTGGGTTGGTTGTCACCACCTTTTCTCGCGGGTTGTATGGGGACAGGCTTTCAAGGAGATCCCATGGCCAACCCACTTTTCACCAACGCACCTCCTCAACCCCCAGATCCACACCGGAAGGGAATCCCGATGGATGTTCCCCCGGAAGGCGGATCGCCTCTTCCTCCTACTCCTGTGGACTTCCCGCAGGTTCCCATCGAGCTCATGCTGACCATGGATGAGGTCTGCATAATCCTCGGGTGCGGAGAGACGATGCTCCGGAAACTGTGGAAAAAAGGGGAACTCGTGCCGAAGAAGGTGGGTTGGCTGGTCCGTTACCTGCCACAGGATGTCCGAGACTACATTCGGTCCAAGTAGGTTGGGTCAAGTTCAGGTGCGGGGCCCGGTTGAGTAAGTGACGAGGATTCGGAACCGGGCCCCGAGCAAGTTCGAAAGTGATTGGGCTGAGGGACTCGCTGCCCAGGACGAGTTTGCCTTGGAATCGTGATGGTGCGGCCAGCGCCCACTGCGGTTTGGATCCTGTGCGTACAGTGCTTTCCCCTAGTGACCGAAAAACGGAGATAGCGTGAACCCGATTGTCACGTATGCCCCCCTGACCGCCTCCTCTCCGGATGGGGTCGCGGCCTATATCCGGGAGCACTTGGAACGGTCGGAGGAACTTGGGCCGATCGGCTGGATTCCGAATCTGGTGTCACCCGAGGGGACAGCCATCCCCTGGTTCTCGAACGGCGACCTCTGGCAGGTGGTGGGAGGTAAGCCCTGGGCGGAGCAGGCGGATCCTGCCCTGATCGGCCAACTCATTCGGGGCCGAGACTTGTGGGGGCATCGGCTTACCGCATCTCGAAGCGAGTGGAGACCCCCCGTGGAGGGCATGATCAGCCTGCCGGCTGAAGCCTCAGAAGCTATGTTCCACTCTGGAACCTCAGGCCATTTCCCTGTGGGTAGAGCCCTTCAGTTCGAGTTCCTCCGGCAAGCCGAATTGCAGGCCGTGCGGGTGCGGGGTGAGGACGGGAAGCTCCAGTGGCTGCCCGCTAAGCTACTCATGCTTAGCTACATCCACGTTGAAAATCGGCTGGGGGAGCCGCAGGGGAACATTCATTTTGTGCCCTTCGGTCCGGCCTTGGCCGAGGATGGCCGCTGGCTGACCTTCGACAGCGGCGCCCATGTGCGATATCTGGCGCGGGAAGGGCGGCGAAAAATTGGGGAGGTCCTCATCAAGGCCTGCGCCAGCATCGGACTGGACGTCCGGCTGGACCTGAAACCCGCACGGGAAGGTGGACGCGAACCCCGAGGTGCGACGGTCTTCCTCGGGCACGGGGAAACGATTGCGGCAGGGCAGGTTCCCAGGCAGCGCAGGGCCGAGATTCTTCTGGATCAGGAAATCAAGGCATGGACAGGGATCCCTCCTTTCACAACCTTTGAACTGCCATACATCCATTCCCTGCTGGACCCAAGCCGGCCTCCCCTCCCTCGCCTGCCACGCCCAGATCGCTGGGCGGCCAAGATCCAAGTACTCGGACTAGAACCGGCGTCACCGGGCTTCACCGAGGCGCTTTCGACCCGTCTATCCAAGGTGCTTTCCGAGACCTGCTTTGCCCAGGTTCAGCTTGAAGCCTTCCGGACTCTTCCCGGTGACCGAGGCGGAGCCGCACTAGGCCTAAACGCTTATGTGGAGCGCCTGGGTGCGGCCCTCCAGCAATCGCCCGAGCCGGCCTACGCAGAGGCGCGGAAGGTATGGCCACTGATGACCCGCGACGCTCTTCGGGAACTGAACGGTCAGGCCATCGGATCTGAATTCGATCCCTGGCACACGCTCATGCCCTACCACGCTCGGCGCCATTGGCTCCATCACGCCAAGGACGCCGGTTTGCTTCAATTCCCGGAGGCCACTCATGGCCAACAAACCCGATACCGACTCACGGACAGTGGACGTGCAAGGTTGGCCAGCCTTGAATGTGCTGGCCTATCCCTGGTGCCTCCTGGTGGTGCAGATCTTCACGCGACGAGTGATGTACCGACCGACCCTGGAGTACACCGTCCAAGCCATGGATCCGCCCCCAGCGCCACCCTCCTTCGAAGTCCCCAACCTGCAGGACCAGAAGGTGTTCACGCCAGAGAAGCGAGCCATGCTCGATCTCGAAAGCCAGTCCCTTCGCTACCAGGCGGAGATCTCTCGATACCAGGCCCAGCAGGTGGCGGTGGCCGTCCCGCAGAATGGCCTGGAGGGGTACCTGGATTGGTCGCCCCTCAGCTTCGAGGCCTTCAACAATCCAGACCAGGATTCACCCCAGAAGGTCCTCCAGCGGCTGGGGAAGGTTCCGATCCTTTGCCGCCCACTGCAGGCCATCAGCCTGTTCGCGTCCACCGCGCCGGACCTGGTCTTGTTGCAGAAACTGGAATTCGTCAGCTCGGGTCCCACGGGTCCGTGGTGGAGGACGGGCATTTGGGACCTGGTTCCACTCCATTCGCCGTTTCTCCGGCCTCTCGTCTTGGTTCCCCAAACCGATCCCCCGAAATTCCCCCTTCCGTGGAAGGGATCAAAGGCCACCCTGCTGAACAAGGCCTATGCCCAGAACGGCCTCTGGGGCTTGGCGGAGGTCCCCTCCCGACCGTACGACCCGGTAGCGGACGGAATGTGACTCGGAGTGCTTCGAGGTTCGCGTCCTTCCGGCGATTGAAGGTGGCCCAGGAATTCGCAAAGGAACCCGAGGAAACCCGCAAACCCCGGGACCGGGACAACAGGCCACTCCTGCCGGTTCGCTACAATCGCTTTAACCTGAGTTTCGTCGCAGGGACCGTGAGTCGCGAAACGTCGGCAGACCCCACTGCGCCGAAACAGGACACGCCTGATCCAGGGAGACAGGTCCAATTGCCGAAACACTGAAGGGGTTCGTGGGTCTAGCTAGACACCATCAAGGAGGAGTCCGCGAATGAACCACGTCCTCGGCATCGATGTTGGCTTCTCACCGTCGGCGAGGACGTGGGCCATCAGTTCGCTTAGCGAAAGCCAGGGCGTGATCTTCTGCCAGGACCCCACTTTCGTGGCGAGCCAGGCTGAAGTCACTACCTATCTGGAGGGGTTGGATCGGCATTCCATCACGGCCATCGGCTTCGATGCACCGGTGACCCCAGAGCGTCTCCTCACGCGCCCGGCGCATGGCAGGGCGATCGATGCGCGGTTCTCCCGGGGCGAGTTCCACGGCAGCCGTAGAGGACCACAGCCCTCGTCCATCGCGGTTCCCCATCCGGGGTGGGACCTCTACAGCACCGGTATGGCCTTTCAGGATTTCCTGAAGGCTCTGGGCTGGAGGGTCCACGTGCATGGGACAGCCGTGAAGGGTCCCACTGCCTTCGAGGTCATCCCCAAACTGACCCTGACCCTGGTGACGCCACGCGCTTGGATCGCCGAAGAGCGGCCCCGCAAAGGGAATCTGCGACAGATCGACAACTTCCTCTTCGACCGCGCCTTCAATCAGGACCCCGCTGAGCGTGAACAGGTTCTGGCCGCCCTTTTCCCCACCGCCCAAATTCACGACTCCCTCCGGGGGGAGATCCACCGCGTGGCCAACCATTCCCGTGTGGGTGAACGCCATGAACTGATCGGAGGCCTGGTGGCGGGAATCCAGACGCTTCAGGTTGCGACGGCGGACGCCTGCATCGCGGGGGCAGTGGGGGCGCATGAGGGGTACTTCCTCTTGCCTCGGCTGTGGCATCCCGATTGGGAGCGTACCTGGGGGAACACCGTACGACCTGGGGATGCGGTGGAGCGGTTGGGGTTGGCGAGGCCTGTTCCTTCGGCTTGAACGCTCCGGCACAACCCTCTTCGTGGGGTAGTTGGGCAGATCTCACCCAAATCGACCAATAACGGGTCCTTGGGCTTAGCTATTTTCGTGAGGAAGCCAAACAGCATCCATTTGCAGACCCGCGTGGAGTTGTGTCCTTCTTTGCGGACCCCCGTAGACCCCCAAGTGAGGACAAAAAGTGAGGAAGCCCCAAAAAAGAAGAAGCCGGAGGGGGTCTCCGGCTCCTAAGTGTTGTTATTGCTTTGGTAGGGCTACGGGGATTCGAACCCCGATTACCGCCGTGAAAGGGCGGTGTC
>CAYPNF010000091.1:0-22547 GCA_964411985.1 uncultured Verrucomicrobiota bacterium | reverse complement strand
CTCGTAGGGCTGCTGGCCGGCGATGGGGGTTCCCGCGAAATGAATGGAGCCGCTCGTGGGCCGGTAAACGCCCGTGATGAGATTGAAAACCGTGGTCTTTCCCGCCCCGTTGGGGCCGATGAGACCGACCAACTCCTGATCGGTGACTTGCAGGTCCAGGCCGTCCACCGCCGTGAGTCCGCCAAAGCGAATCGTGCAGTCCTGCAGCTGCAGGAGGCGGTTGGTCTTGGCTGGAGGAGGGGCGGACATGCGAGCATCAGAATCAGCGGGCTGCCTGCGGGCGAGCCTGTTTCCTCCAATGGAACAGCCCTTGGGGTCGAGTGAGCATCAACAGGACCAACAGCAGGGAGTAGAGGATCATGCGATACTCGGCCACCGGCCGCAGGGCCTCCGGCAGGATGGTCAGAAGGATGGCCGCCAGAATCACCCCGGTGGTGTTTCCCATGCCCCCGAGAATCACCATCACGACAATATCAATCGATTTCATGAAATCGAATCCGCCCGGAGTGAGAAATTGTTTGGCGTGTGCGTACAGGCCGCCGGCCATGCCTGCGAAGAAAGCACCAATCACAAAAGCCGTGACTTTGTAGCGAGTGGTGTTGATCCCCATCGCTTCCGCTGCAACTTCATCGTCATGTACGGCGAGGAACCCGCGTCCATAGGTGGAATGGACGAGTGTGAGAACGACGTAGACCGAGAGCGCAGCGAGGCTGAATGTCCAGAACAGGTTGGTGAACCCAATCGAGACACTGTAGCCGCGGGAAGCGCCCACGATCTCCGTGTTTTGCAGCACCACTCGGATAATTTCGCCGAAGCCTAGGGTGACGATGGCCAGGTAATCGCCCTTGAGCCGGAGGGAAGGGATTCCCACCACCAGGCCGGTGGCCGCGGAGGCAAGGCCGCCTACGAGCAGACAGACTAGGAATAGCAGCCCTCCAGTCACGAGCGGAACCGCAGTGATGTCGCCGAACAACCTTGGTGCCAGGGTGGTTGAGAGCAATCCCGCAGAGTACGCGCCCACCGCCATGAATCCGGCGTGACCGAGCGAGAACTGGCCGGTGTAGCCATTAATCAGATTCAAGCTCACCGCGAGGATGATGTTGATGCCAATGTCGTACAGCACGAACAGATGATAGGGTGCGAAGCCAAACGTCTTGTGGTCCGCCATCCATCCCACCACCGGGGTGAGTGCGAGGCAGGCGGTGAGGGTGGCGAGTAAGCTGAGTCGGGCGCGCATGGTCAGACTTTCTCTACCGAAGCTTTGCCAAAAAGACCGGCTGGCCGGACTAACAGGATGAGAATGAGAACGACAAAGGCGATCGCATCGCGGTAGGTGGAAGAAAGATAACCGGAAACCAGGGTTTCCGTTACGCCCAGGATGAGACCCCCGACGGCGGCTCCGGGGATGCTGCCGATCCCGCCGAGGACCGCGGCGACAAACGCTTTCAGGCCCGGCAGAATGCCCATGAGGGGGTCGATGCTTGGGTAACTCATCGCGTAGAGGATCCCGCCCGCCCCCGCCAGCGCCGAGCCCAGACCAAAAGTGAAGGAAATGATCGTGTCGAGGCGGATTCCCATCAGTTGAGCGGCGATCATGTTGAACGAGACCGCGCGCATGGCGGTTCCCATTCGGGTCTTGAGCACGATCCATTGCAGCCCCCCGAGCAGGAGAAGCGTTATGCCGAGCACGAGGACTTGCGTGGTGTTGACCGACAATCCGGCGGCGTTGGCCAAAGGCTGGTCCGGGATGAGTTCCGGAAACGACTTGGGATCGGCACCGAAAACGCGCTGGCCGGTGTATTCGATGAAGAGGGAGACACCGATCGCGGTGATGAGGACGGTGAGTTTGGGACGGTGCCGCAAAGGGCGGTAGGCGAGTCGTTCCACCAGCATGCCGAAGAGCCCGCATAGGAGCATGGCGGCCAGGAGCACGGCTCCGAGGCTCAGCCAAGTTGAGCCGGGAAACAGCTTGCGAATCATCGGCGCGAGGTAATATCCCGCAAACGCGCCGAGCATGAAAACGTCGCCATGGGCGAAGTTGATGAAGCGGAGCACCCCATAAACCATCGTGTAGCCGAGCGCGATCAGCGCGTAGATGGCCCCGAGGGAAAGGCCGTTGATCAATTGTTGCAGGAACTCCGTCATCGACCACTTTGCGGCGCGATGGTTTCCAGGTACTTGAACTTGCCCCCCTCCACCTTCAGAATCACGGCCGCCTTGGTGGCATTTCGCTGGGCGTCGATCGTGATTTTGCCCGTGACTCCCTCGTAATCCTTGGTCGCCGCCAGGGCCGCCCGCAACTTGGCGCTGTCAGTGGTTCCAGCCCGGCGGATGGCGTCGATCAGGATTTTGGCGGAGTCATATCCCAGCGCCGCCATGGCATCGGGCGTTTCCTTGAATCGGGCCTGGAAATTCTTCACGAATTGCTCCACGGCGGGCTGCTTGTTTTCCGTGGAAAAGTGGGTGGAGAAGTATTTCCCCTCGGCGGCACTTCCTCCAATTTCCAGGAGCTTGGCCGATTCCCATCCATCGCCCCCGAAAATCGGTACGTTGAGGCCTAGTTGCTGGGCTTGGCGGAGGATGAGACCTACTTCCGTATAGTAACCCGGCACAAAAACACCTTCGGGCTTCGCCGATTTGAGAGCGGTCAGTTGTGCGCGGAAATCCTTGTCGCCGCCGCTGTATTTCTGGTCGGCCACGATCGTTCCTCCGGAGGCCGTGAACCGCTCGCGGAAGAACTTCGCCAGGCCCATGCTGTAGTCGCTCTTCACATCCATGAGGATGGCCACATTCTTCGCTTTCAAGGTTCGGGAGGCAAAGTCGGCCATCACGGTTCCCTGAAACGGATCGATGAAGCAGACCCGGAAGATGTGGTCGCCGACCTCCGTGACGCGGGGATTGGTGGAGGCCGGCGAGATCATCGGAATCTTGTACTGCTGGCAGATGGGGGCCGCTTCGAGGGAACGCGAGGAAGCGACCTCGCCCAGAATGGCGATGACTTGGTCGCGAGTGATCAGCTTGCGGACGACCGTGGCGGGTTCGCCCGGCTTGGACTGATTATCCTCGGTGAGAAGTTCAATCTTCTTTCCGAGAACGCCTCCGCTGGCATTGGCCTCCTCCACCGCCAGCTGGGTCGCGTGATGAGACATCTGGCCAAAAGTCGCTTCCTTGCCAGTGAGGGACGCAAATTCCCCGATACGGATGGTATCCTGGGCGAGGACCGAAAGGGAAAGGGTACAGACTGCCAAGGCCATGCTTGTCAGGGCGCTTATCGGCTTCATACCAATGGTACAAGTTCGTTTCACAGCACTTCACGGCCCTGGTTCGGAGAAATCCCCTCTCCAGGCCGGGCCAGACCGAGGACAACCTAGTGTGGAGTCCGTGAAATAGCCATACCATTGTTGGGCCGCCCAGGCAGGCGAACGAACCCTTGATGTTCACCATGAAGAACATGAAGAAACATGAAGTAAAATCCTCTTCATGGTCCTTCACGTCCTTCATGGTGAACCCCGCTCTTTCTCAACCGTCCAAGAAGTGCTGATCTTCGAAGAACTTCTCTTTGGGCTCGCTCGCTTTGGCAGTCGCGGCTGGCGCGGAGGCTTTCAGGGTCTCCCGCCGTGGCGGCGAGGTTGGCGCCGGTTTGGATGCGGAAACCTTGGCTGGCTCCGTCTTTTGAACATTACCCAGCATTCGGGCCAGTTCGCTGACGAGCGTGGTGAGCGTGCTCGTCTCGGACTTCAGGTCCTGACTGGCAGCAGCGCTTTCCTCGGCCGAGGCAGCATTGCCCTGGGTGATTTTATCCATTTCGCTCACGGCAAGGGTGACTTGTTGGATGCCTTGATTTTGCTCTTGCGAGGCCCGGGCGATCCCGCTGACCAGTTCATCCACTCGGCGTGCCTTTTCGAGAATGGTCTCGAGTCCTTGGGAAACCGCGGCGCTGAGCTCCACGCCCCGCCGGCTCTTGCTGCTGGAGTCCTCGATGCGTTCGGCTGTCTCCCGAGCGGCCTGGGCGCTGCGTTGCGCAAGATTCCGGACTTCCTCGGCCACCACGGCGAAGCCCATTCCCGCTTCGCCCGCGCGGGCCGCTTCGACAGCTGCGTTGAGGGCGAGAATGTTGGTCTGAAACGCGATTTCATCGATGGTCTTCAGGATCTTTGCGATGTTCCCGCTTGCGACTTGGATTTCATCCACCGCCACCGCCATCTGCTTCATCTGATTGGCTCCCGCCTCGGCGGCGGTGCGGGTTTCCGTGGCCAAGTCTTTGGCCGAATGAGCATGTTCGGAATTGCTCTTGGTCATCGTCGAGATCTCCTCCAGGGAGGCGCTGGTCTCTTCCAGGGAAGCCGCCTGCTGACTGGCACTGTCGGCGAGGGTGTGGCTGGCGGTCGCGACCTGATCCGATGCGTGGCCGAGCTGGGTCACCATTTCTCCCATACGCTGGCTGATACGATGAAGTTCCTTGCAGATCCTGCTTCGGCTCTGCCATCCCAGAACCAGGAAAATCACGAGCAGAACGGCGACAGAACCGCTGACGATGGTGGCGGTGCGCTGGGTTTGCGTTTGTTCGGCGGCGACGGTCGTCTTCGTTTGCAGCTCAATGGATGCGTTGAACTCCTCCACCGTCTTCAAGGCCACTTCGTGCTGCGGGCCGTAGACGCTAATGACTTTCTCCGCAGCTGAACCCCCTTCGCCCTTCAGGATGGCATCGATGATGCCCTTCTGTGTGGCGGCCAGGGTGTCGAGCTGCTTCTGGATCTTGGGTCCAAAGCTTCCGCACGAGGCCACCAGTTTGGTAGTCTCCTTTTGTTGGGTGTCCAGTCTGGCCACACCTTTCTCCAATTCATCGGGGTCTTTTTCGCGGAGCAACTGTTGGAGAGTGGCTTGCTGGGCGAACATTTTGCCCATCAACTCCGAACTCGTGTGAAGACTCTGCAGGGCGGACGAGGTCAGCTCGGCTGACACGCGGGTGGTGCGACGAAGCGTCGTATAGAAAACCAGGGATGCGGCAACAGAGATGCCGATAGCCATCACCAGCAGCAAGCTGAGCTGGGAGGGAATGCTTCTAGGTCTCATGCGATAGGGATTACTGAGGGTTCCTCGTTACTCGGACTCGCTGAACACGAGCGCGCGGAGAAACGCCTCCGCCTAGTTCAACTTGGCGATGCTTAAACCCACCACCAACGACCCAATCGGCTTGCCTCCATCCAGGACGGGGACTGCCACTTGAACCTGCTGGAGCCCGGAGGATTCATCGACTTCCACGGGTCCCTGCCAGGTCTTTCCAGTCATCGGCACGTCGTGCTTGGGCTTGCCCTTGTGACTCCACCCGGAGGGTTTGGAAAGGAAAGCCACTTTCAGCCCCTCTGCGCCGGACAAGAACGCCTCCGAGACAACATCGGTCTTCTTGCCTTTCAAGAATGCACCGGCGTCGTTCTTCGTGAACGACCGCACAAACGGGTCCAAAAGAGTCAGTTCCTTCCATTTGTCCTGCGTCATGGCAGCCTGATCGGCTGGGAGACTGGCATTGTGAGCTTTCACCGCGCTCACGATGACCGCCTCACCTGCCCAAGCTTGGATTTCTTTGACCTTGGCATCCACTTTGGCTTGTGCCGCGGCGTCAAGGGCTTCGGCAGCAAACGCGGTGCAGGTGTTGAGGAGGGTGGTCGCGGCTACCAGTGACAACAGAATGTTTCTCATGAGAACGAGGGGGATTAGGTTGTGGGCGATTGGTTCGGTTTTACTTCGCAGGCAAGGTACCGAGCGGGCAAGGCGGGTATCGGCGCGTTGGCCGAAATCTGGCTGGCATTGTCCCGACCGAGCGGATACCGCAAGGTTTGCTTACCGCCTCCATTATCGGCAGCAGGCCCGCTGTACTTGAGCCGTTTTTGGGGAAGACCGAGATCAACTCGACGGAGGTATGTGGCTAGGAGTAGGATGACCTTCAGAGTATGAATACATGGAAGACCTTGGGGCGGACAGAATTACTCGATCTGGGTCGGTTCTTACAGGTGGAAGTCCATCGGGTACGACTACCCGACGGACGGGAGATCCCGGACTGGGGGTGGGTGAAAACGCCCGACTTTGCCACGATCCTGGCACAGACGGTGGATGGCCGTTTCCTGGCTTTCCGACAGTCCAAATATGCCTTGGAGGGGGAATCGATCGCCGTACCCGGAGGGTTCCTGGAGGAGGGGGAGTCGCCTGAGACCGCCGCGCGGCGTGAGCTCCTGGAAGAAACTGGTCATGAGGCAGCCCAGTGGGTTTCCTTGGGGCGTTACGTGGTGGATCCGAATCGGGGGGTGGGCACCGGGCACCTCTTTCTCGCCCGGAACGCGCGGCGCGTGGGCTTGCCGACCGGAGGAGACTTGGAGCATCAGGAACCGCTGCTTCTCTCTCGCGAAGAGATGGAGCGGGCACTGCGCGAAGGTGAAATCAAGGTCCTCGCCTGGGCGGCAACGGTGAGTATGGGGTTGACGCGCCTGGCGGAGGAGGAACGCAGAGCGGGCCCTATTGGAGCTTGATCCCCTCCGCTTCCAGGAGTCGGCGTTTCCAATCCAATCCGCCGGAGAACCCCCCGATTTTGCCATTGGCCGCCAGGGCTCGATGGCAAGGAATCAGGATGGGAATGGGATTGGCCCCGCAGGCTTGGCCTACCGCCCGGAACGCTTTGGGTCGTCCAATGGTTTGGGCGATTTCCCCGTAGGACTTGGTCTGCCCTGGTGGTATCTCAGCCAAAGCCCTCCAAACGGCTTGTTGAAAGGGCGTTCCGGCGGAAAGATCCATGGGCGGGAGCTTCAGAGGAGCACGGCCCGCCAGGATCTCGTTTAGGGCGGTTAGGGTGAGTTGCGCCCAAGCCTGCACCGGCTTCTGGGGCAGCACCGCACCTTCAGATTGGGACTTGCCTTGGCCCCCCCGGGCGGGGAACCGCAAACCAGATAACCCATGCGCGTTGTAGATGGCACAAAAGGAACCCGAGTCGGTCTTCAGAAACAGCGAGATCATCGGTTGCGAAAGTAAAGGTACACCAAACCCCACACCAGGAAAGCCAGTCCTGCGAAGAGCGCGAGGAAACGGTTGCGCGCCACCCTCTTCTCATAGCGAAGAGGCCGAAGGCCATGGATGCTTCCCGCAGCGAGGAAGTTGACTAATTTGGGGTTCGGCGTGGGTGAACCGTGCAGATGGCTCATCCAGCGGCGGATGGCTGCGGCCAGGTCGTATTTCCGCACTCCGAGGTCGTTGAAGTGTTGCGGTGTGTTTTCTGAAGTCGAATGGACACGCGCATGATTGATGTCCTCAAAGGCGGGGTGATCGGGGGTCACGCCGCCGCCTGGTTTGGCCGTCGAACGAAGTTTGGGCTGATGCTGGTCCTCTTCGATTCTATGGCTTAAATCCTGTATCTCCTTCTCCAAAGCATGGATGGTGCTCTTCAGCGCAGCTTCGCGATCGCGGATGGGATCGGTTTTGCGTTGGAACAGGCCCATAGAACCAGTGCTTTGGCGCGCGCCCTCGTGGATGGTTTTACCGGCGTAAGAACAGCAGGAAAAGTCCCCCGACCACCAGGACCGAGAGCGCCAACGGCCAGGTCAAAGCCAGGCCCAGCTTGCAGAGGTCGGTCAGACTCCGGCCTTCAGCCCAGATCGGCCCTGCCGGGGCCGGCCCGCCGGATTTCTTGGTACCGGACTCCACCGACGCATTGGATCCATCGAGGACGGTCCATTTTAACCGCGCGGAATTCCATTCCATGCGCGCGTTTTCAATGGTCGTCAACGCCTTGGTCAGTTCGCCTTTCCAGTTCTCCTGGGTCCAAGTGGACTCGGCAATGCCCTGCACGAGCGAGAGTGCCTCTCGGAAACCGCCCAAAGTCTTGGTCATCTGTTCCGCATCGCGACGGGCCTCGAACTCCGCCTTTTCGAGGAGCCCGATGCCGCGGGTGAGATGGTCCAGCATCTCAGCGCGACCGGTCTCGAATTCCTGCCGCCGCCGCCGGGCTTCGTCGAGCGCCGCGCGTTCTTTTTCCAACTCTTCTTGGGCCCGCCGAAGTTCGGCAATCCGAGTTTGTGCCTCGTTGACCCGGCTCTCCAGCTCGTCCCGGGTGGGAGGGCGACCGGCGACCGGAGTGCCCAGCGGAGCGGGCTGCATCCGGGCCTTCTGCCCCAGCTCCATGTCATGGTCGACAAAATCGGTATCGTCAAGCGGCGCACTCATGGGTCTGAATGTATCACCCGTGGTTTCCCTGTAAACTCCAACGTCGGACATTTGAAACCTGAGTTTTACGATTTGAGATTCTGGCGCCAGCCATCCAAGATCCAAAGAATGATCGTCGTGTTGGCAGATGACTTGACCGGCGCTGCCGAGTTGGCCGGGGTCGGTTGGCGAAGCGGGCTGGAGAGCGAGGTCGTGTCCCTGGAGAGCGGGCTCAGAGGGGCCGCCTTGAGCTGCGTCGACCTGAACAGCCGATTGGTGAACGAGGCGGAGGCGGTGTCCCGCGTGCGCAGCGCGTTGGCTGGCCTGAAAGGGCAGAGGGTGGAATGGGTGTACAAGAAGATGGACTCCGTCCTGCGCGGACACGTGGTGGCGGAGGTTACGGAACTCATGCGCTGGAAAGGTGCGAAGCGAGCCATTGTGGTTTCGGCCAACCCGTCCTTGGGTCGAACCGTGAGGGAAGGAGTGTACTTTGTGCGGGGAGTGCCCCTTGCGGAGACGGATTTTCGTTTTGATCCCCAGTATCCGCGATGGACCTCGCGGGTGGAGGAGTTGTTGGGCGGGGCCAGTACCCCAGTCCAAGTTCTGAGGCCAGGCTCGCGACTGCCTGCCGAAGGCTTGATCGTGGGGGAAGCTGCGAACCGGCAGGATCTGGATTGGTGGGCGAGGGAGTGCGACCCGGCCACGGTCACGGCGGGCGCCGCCGAGTTCTTTGCTGCTCTGCTGGAGGCAAGGGGTGCCAAGGTACCCGAAGCACGGCCTCGCATCCTTGAACCCCAGCCGGGAGAGCGGACCCTCTTTGTTTGTGGAAGTGCCTCCCGTTCGGCCAGCGATTTCCTTTCCCGCTGTCGTGCCGAAGGGACGCTGGTCATCGGAATCCCCCCGGAAGCGATGCGAGAAGGCTGGAATGAGGAAGGATCCTTGGCGCAACGGGTGCAGGCAGGCCTCGAAGGTGCTGGAAGGAGCGTTCTGGCGATCGAACTTCCCTTGTCCAGCCAGGCGGGCGTGGGGGATCGGTTATTGGGGATTCTGGTGGATGTGGCAGGTGAGGTTCTTCGAGCAACAGATCCTGGGAATCCCATGCTGCTGGGAGTGGAGGGGGGCGCTACGGCGGCAGCCCTTTGGGCGCGATCAGGCTGGGGGCCGCTACGCGTCGAGGCCGAACTGACCCAAGGCGTGGTCGTGCTGCGCCCCGTCCAAGGCGGGAACCTGCGAGTGGCCATGAAACCCGGGAGTTATCGATGGCCACTCCGAGACAACGGCTCCCAGTGAGCAGAGACGGGCCTTTGGCCCGCCGCCACGCCTAGCGAGCGCAGATCACCGTGTAATTGCGTTTCCCTTTGCGGAGAAGGATGTACTGACCAAAGAGCAAATCGGCAGCCGTAACCGCGCGAGCGGGATTCGACTCGCGGATGTTATTGATGTTGGCTCCGCCGCCTTCGATGTCTTTCCGAGCCTGTCCCTTGCTGGGGCACAGTCCGGAATGAACCAAGAGCTCTACCAGGGGCATTCCCGCCCCTTCCAGTTTGGCTTTCTCCAGGTCCTTAGTGGGAACCTCTCCGACGATCTCCTGGAACGTCGCTGAGGAAATGCCTTCCAGGCCTCCGCCGAAGAGGATCTCGCTGGCGCGGATGGCTTCCTGGGTAGCGGCTTCGCCGTGGATCAGGTTGGTGACCTCCCGGGCCAGCGCCTTATGGGCCACGCGACCTTCGGGCTTCTCCTGATGCTGCCGAGCTAGATCCTCGACCTCCTCCTTCGAGAGGAAGGTGAAGTACTTTAGGTAGCGGATGACGTCACGGTCATCGGTTCGGATCCAGAATTGGTAGAAACGGTAGACGCTCGTCCGGGCTGGGTCGAGCCAGACGGCCCCAGCCACGGTTTTACCAAACTTGGTGCCATCGGCGTTGGTGATGAGCTGCAGGGTCAGGCCGAAAACGTGCGCGTTACTCTTCTTGCGGCAGAGGTCGATGCCGGCGGTGATATTGCCCCATTGGTCGCTGCCACCGATCTGGAGCTCACACTGGTGAGCTTTGTTCAGATGATAGAAATCGAAGGCCTGGAGCAGCATGTAGCTGAACTCGGTGTAACTGATTCCCACTTCCCGGTCCTCCATGCGGGCCCGCACACTCTCCTTGCTGACCATCATGTTGACGGAGAAGTGCTTGCCGATGTCGCGCAGGAAATCCAGGAAGCTGACTGGAGCGGTCCAGTCGTTGTTGTCCAAGAGGCAAGCCGGGTTCGTGGGGGTCTCGAAATCGAGCAGCCGCGCCAGTTGCACTTTCACGCTCGCGATGTTGGCGGCAATCGTCTCCTTCGTGAGAAGCTGTCGCTCCGCGGTTTTGCCGCTGGGATCCCCGATGGAGCCAGTCGCACCACCTGCCAGAGGGATGGGACGATGCCCCGCCAGTTGGAACCGGCGCAGCCCCAACAAGGGCACCAGATTTCCGACGTGCAGACTGCTGGCGGTGGGATCGAAGCCGCAATAGAGCGTGATGGGACCTTCTGCCATTCGTTTGGCCAGAGCCTCTTCATCGGTGCAGTCGGCCATCAAGCCGCGCCATTTTAGATCGTCGAGAATGTTCATATACGGATCCATGCCGACCCTGGGACGTAGAGTCCCTTACCGGCCGGGAGGGGTATGCTGTCAGAGGCCAGGTTCTTTGCCAAGCACGTGATGCAGCCGAAAACGGGCTCGTTTTGCCCAGGAAACTATGATAAGATGCCGGCGGATGTGGCAGCACCTAACCAGGCACCAAAGAACCTTCAGCGCCATCTTGGGCGCGGGGGTTGTGCTTGCTGTGGGTCTGCGTCTGCTCAATCCCAGCTCGCCCCTCGGCACCGCCCTCGCGAAGACTAGTTACAATAGCTACTACCAATGGATGGGGGTGGCAGCCCCAGTCGCGCCCCCGACGAACGCGCTCGTGGTGTACCTCGACTTGGAATCCTACCTGCGCTATCGCGTGGACCCGGCCTCTGCCTGGCCGCGCACGCTTCACGCCCGTTTGATGGATCGTCTTACGAAGGCGGGGGCACGATCCGTCGTTATGGATATCCTCTTTGAGCAGGAGGGAAAAGATCCGGAGGGGGATCAAACTCTGCAAGGCGCCCTGCAAAGGAATCGGCGAACTATCCTGGCGGCGGAGCTGGGGGCACAGAGCCAGAATGCTTTGAGCGCCACTCCCACTCGGGCCACAAGGCTCACACTGCCGGCGCCGGCATTCGCTTCGGCGGCCGCCGGGTGCGGAGTCGGAAACCTGCGTGTCGATGACGACTTCGTCGTGCGACGCCATTATCCCGGGGACACGAGTCAAGAAATCGGAAGCCTGACCTATGCGGCCGCTCGAGTGCTGGGGCTTGCCGCCGCCAAGCCCGGGGCCATGGATCCAGCGCGCTGGCTGCGATACTACGGCCGCCCCTTTGCCTTGCCCCATGTGAGCTATGCTCAGGCCTTGGACGCCGAGTCCACTCCCGACGATCTCTTTCGGGATCGCATCGTCTTGGTGGGAGCCAGGCCGATGGCGGGTCTCTTTGGCGAACGGCGCGATGAATTCCGGAGTCCCTACCATTCCTGGCCGGAGCCGGAGTTGTTCATGCCAGGCGTGGAAGTCCACGCCACGGAGATGCTGAATTTGTTGCGCGGAGACTGGCTGACGCGCCCCAGCCCCCGAATCGAGACTGGCTTGATACTCGTGATTGCCTTGGTTTCCAGTGGTCTGTTTTGGTTGCGACCCTCGTGGAGTATTCTGGCTGCGTCCGGTGCGGCTGCGAGCGTCTTTCTCGGTGCACGGGTGGCATTCACCACCGGGAATACCTGGTTTCCGTGGCTCGTACCCGTGCTGGGTCAGCTCCCTCTGGCCCTGGGGGGTGCTGTAACGTACCAGACCTTGGAATGGTATCGACTGCGAAGGCGGTTGGAAGCCGCGAAGCGGAAACAAGAGGAACAGATCCGGGAACAGGCTGCGTTGATCGAGAAGGCGCACGACGCCGTCCTGGTGCAGGGCCTTTCTGGCAAGGTGCTGTTCGCGAACGCCAGCGCTATGGCTCTCTATGGCTGGCACCCGGAGGCATTACCCGATGTCTGCCTCCAGCCAGCGGGACCGGATGAGACTTCTCCTTGGCCCGAAATCCAAGCCGCGCTGGATCGCACCGGGGATTGGCAGGGCTCCCTGAACCAAGTGGATGGAGCGGGACGCCACCTTGTGGTTGAGAGCCGCTGGACTCTTCTGAGGGATCCGCAAGGAAAACCAAAGTCTTACCTCATCATCAACCGGGACGTTACGGAACAGCGTCGGTTGGAGTCCGAGACCCTGCGCCTGCAGCGGATGGAGGGAATTGGTGCCCTGGCGGGTGGCATGGCGCACGACCTCAACAACGCCCTTGCCCCGATCCTGATGGGAACCCAGCTTCTTCACAAACGCACGACAGACTCCGAAAGCAGGCGGGTGTTGTCGCTCGTGGAATCTTGCACCCGTCGGGGAGCAGAGATGGTTCGACAGGTTCTGCTCTTCGCGCGAGGCCGCAGCGGTGATTTTCAAAGGCTCGATGTCCGAGTTCTGTTGAAAGAGATGGAAAAGCTCATCCGCGACACCTTCCCCAGGAATATCGCCGTGAGCGCCTACGTGGCTGAGGATCTTTGGAGTATTCGCGGTGATGCCACCCAGATCCATCAAGTACTGCTCAACCTCTGCGTCAACGCCCGGGATGCAATGCCAGGTGGTGGCGCTCTTTCGCTGGTGGCCGATAACGCGGATTTGGTGGCCGAAACCCTTCCGGATGTTCCCGGGGCGGTTCCGGGCGCCTACGTATGTGTCTTGGTGACCGACACTGGCACGGGCATCCCTGCCGAGATTCTGTCCCGCATCTTCGAGCCCTTCTTCAGCACCAAAGCCGAGGGGAAGGGGACGGGTCTGGGCCTCTCCTCCGCGGTGCGCATCGTGAAAGCTCATCGAGGCTTCTTGAACGTGAAGAGTCAGCCAGGGGAGGGGACCACGTTTGAGATCTATCTCCCGCAGGACCAGAAGGGCATTCACACGGAGTCGACTCCCTCACTGGGCGAAATTCCCCGCGGATGCGGGGAGTGGATTCTGGTGGCCGACGACGACCAGGCCGTTCGTGAAATGCTCCAGCAGGGGCTGACGGATCATGGGTATCGAGTGGTGCTGGCTGCCAACGGGGCCGAGGCAATCTCGCGATTCAAGGAGCGCCCGCAGGAATTTGCCGCGGTGGTGAGCGATACCGACATGCCTTTGATGGATGGCCCTGCGACGCTCGCCGCCGCCCGCGAACTGAACCCGACGCTAGCTTGTTTCCTGATGAGCGGGGAGGCCAGCGGCACTTCCGCGCGCGATGGGACGCAGATTCGTATCCTGCAGAAACCATTTGAGCTTCCCGAGCTTCTTCGCTCGTTGGCGTTGGCTCTGGGTTCTGGAAACGACTCACCGAGTTCGAACCTGACATCCGTCAGTCCGATCAGTAGGCTTCGCCCCGATTCATGAACAAGCCCGGATTTACCTGCCTGATTGTCGAGGACGATGCAGCCTTTTCCTCCTTGGAAGCCACCGTTGTTGAGCAGGAAGGAGGCATTGTCACCGTCTGTCCCAACCTGGCTGCCGCGCGCCAGGCAGTCAGCAAGGGTTGCTTTGACCTGATCCTGCTGGATAACCACCTGCCTGATGGGAAAGCCTACGACTGGTTCGAAAGCTTGCGGCGCCGATCTCCGGAAGTGGTCGCCGTCATGATCACCGGACTTCCCGATGTTTCTGAGGCGGTACGGCTCACGCGCAACGGCCTTTTCGACTACTTGACCAAGCCTTTGGATGCTGACGCGCTCGTGGACGTGGTTCGCCGAGCGGGACTTCAGCGGGAGCATCGCGGCCAGCCAGTCTCCTCGGAGGGCTTCATCGGCAACTCCCCCGCCATGCAGGCTGTGCTCCAACTTCTCCGGCAGGCCGCCGAACACCCGACGGCCACGGTTCTGCTGACTGGGGAAACTGGCACCGGAAAGGACCAGGCCGCGCGCGCCCTTCATCGCCTGACCTTTGGTGCGCGTGCGCCGGAGATTCCCTATATGGCGGTCAACTGCGGCGCCCTCCCCGCGGACATGTTCGAGTCCGAACTCTTCGGAGCCGAAAAAGGGGCCTATACCGGAGCGGATAAGCGCAGGTTGGGGATGCTCGCTGCGGCCCAAGGCGGAACCCTCTTCCTCGATGAAATCGGTGAGGTTCCCCTCGCCTCGCAGGCAAAACTGCTTCGGGCACTGGAGGGACGAGAATTCCGCCCCCTGGGAAGTACGGCCCTGCAGTCCTTCACCGGACGCTTTGTGGCAGCCACCAACCGGGATCTTCACCACGAAGTGGCCGCCGGCACTTTCCGCGAGGACCTGCTTTTCCGAATAGAAGTTCTCGTGATCGAGTTGCCTCCGCTCCGTCAGCGCCTGGAGGATCTGCCTGAACTCACCCGCCATCTGCTGGAGCAGCTCGGCCAGAGGTATGGTCGCCAGGCGCCACACCTTAGGCCCGAAGACTTGGCGGCACTTCAGCACCACACCTTTCCCGGCAATATTCGCGAGCTGCGGAACATACTGGAGCGATCCTTCCTCTGCAGCCCCACCGGGGATCGCTGGTTGACTCTGAAACGCAGCTGGGGGGCAAAGGAGCCGGATTCGGCTGTTCCAACGTCTCCTCCCCCACCTCCGAACATTCCCCAGGATGCGCCGAGCACCAGAACTGGTCTCACTCCGATCGAGGAACAGGAGTATCGGCTCATTCGAACCGCCCTTCAGGATACCCATGGAGGCATTCGCCGTGCTGCAGCTCAGCTTTCCATGTCTCCCCAGGCCCTGCTTCGGCGCTTGGAGAAGTGGCCCGAGCTTCGGCAGGCAGGCGCCGGGCCGATCCCAGGGAATGAAAAACCACAAAAGGGCGAGGGCGCCTGAAGCGGTGTTCCGCTGGCGGAATACGCCCACGGTCCTGTTCCGGGAACGGAACAGGCATCCTCTGATCTGTTCCCTTCACGGAACGGATGGACTTAGCTAGCCCAGTTCCCTGCTCAAAATAAGGGGTTTGCACGGTTGGCATACCAGTTGCTTATTCCTATTCCAGCGGGTGCCTACAGAGGCGCAGCTGAAAGACAAAAACAACTTACATCAACACGAATAACATGAACACCAACCTGAACCGAATCACCACCGTCCTCCTCGCCACTCTGACCCTGGCCACTCTGACCGCCAATGCGAGTGGCCTCGGAGAAACCCTTCGCCGCGCCGACCGCCGACTCGAGCGCAAAGCCGACAAGCTCGCGGAACGCGAAGCCCAACGGAGGGAGGACCGCCAGGCGGACCGTCAAGCCGATCGGCAGGCGGACCGTCAAGCGGATCGCCAGGCGGATCGCCAAGCGGATCGCCGGAATCCATAATCCTCCCTTTCGTGGGGCCTAACTGAGGCCGGTGAGACGCGGATGGCATCCAAATCTCCCCGGCCTTCCGGCTTTTCCAGATCAAGCTCGAAGTAAGAAACTCCAAAACGAACTCCACCGATGTGCTATGATGCAGGTCACATGAGTTTATGGTCCGCTCCCTAGTCCATGCCGCATGCTGTAGTGTTTTCTGCCTGCTGGGGCTCAACAACGCCCTAGCGCAAGAGTTCTCCGATCTATTCGCCGGGCGTCCACTGGTCACGGCTGATTCCGGAAAGATGGTTGGAGACAACGCGTCTGCGAGCTTGGAACCTTTCGAGCCTCGCCATGGCGGGAGGCCTGGGGGGCATTCGATGTGGGTCTCCTGGCAGGCTTCCACTTCGGGTATTGCCACCTTTGACACCGGAGGAAGTAGTTTTGACACCCTGATTTCGGTATACACCTTGGATACGAACGACCCTGCCAAGCCTCCTCTCGAGCGTCTGAAGGAGGTGGCTCGAGCGGATGACCTGGGAGCGAGTCGGACTGCCCTGGTGCAATTTGGGGCGCAGGCCGGAAAGATCTACGAAATCGCCGTGGATGGGTACGCGGGAGCCAGCGGCGACCTGCGCCTGAATTGGGATCTGCTCACTTCAGATCGTCCGTTGCCGGTCATTGTGAATCTACCTCCAGATCGTTCGTTGCGAGTGGGCGACACTTTGAGCCTGACCGTAGATTACCTGGCCTCCAACGATGTCAAGTTGCATTGGCTCTTCAACGAAGACGATGTTCCCGGCCAGGAGACGGCAACGCTCACCATCCCGAACTTCCAACCCGAGAACGTGGGCAGCTATCGTTTGCGACTGACCTCGGGAGGAGTGCGCCTGGTGAGTGCCCCGGTGGAGATTCAGATTAACTCAGAAGGGGAGGTTAAGACCCTCGCCAGGGATAAACTCTTCGCGTCGGCAGAATCTGGGCTGGAGGGACGGGACGACCGCGGTGGTCGTGTTGCCGGGAAACGGGTGGCACTTTTCGCAGCCCCAATTGGGTTGACCCGCGGGTTCGACGGCGTCCAGATCTTCAACACAATCTACGCCGGAAGGGACCCGGGCGAACCGGTCCATTGCGGGGTGGCAGGCGGGGCCTCCTACTGGTTGTCCTACTTGTGTCCCGCCGATGGGTCCCTCGAACTCGATACCGCAGGAAGTAACTTCGATACCATCCTCGCAGCGTATACTTACGAACCACCCCTACTCGGTTTCGAGAGCCTGAGTCCCGTCGCCTGTGATCACGGCGGTGGTACCAACGGGCTACTCAGCATCGTGAACTTCGAGGTTCAGAAGGGGCGGAACTACTTCATCGTCGTGGATGGCGCCAATGGAGCACGGGGCGTCGCCTTCTTGAACTATCACCTCACGCCCCAGGGCCCGTTGGTCCCTCCTTCAGTGACCCTTTCGACGAACCCCGTGACGCTCCGTCTTGGGGAGCCTCTGTCGCTCTTCGCGCAGGCCAGCGGAAGCGCACCGCTCACCTTCCAGTGGCAAAAGGACGGGATCAGGCTGCCTGACCAAACGAACACCATCCTCCGCATCCCCGCCGCCGGGGCTCTCGACGCGGGCTTCTATACGATCACGGTCACGAACCTAGCCGGGCAAGCGCTCAGCTCATCGGTTTCCGTGTCCCTGGTTCAAGCCGCCCAAATCCAGCATCTCCCCGGCGCGACCTCCGTCCGGATTCTGATGCCGGCTGGCACCGCCCGTGCTTACCAATTAGAGGGTTCCGACACACTCACCGCGGGATGGAGTCTGCTCCAATCCGGAGCCACGGAGAATGGCTTGGTGGTGGTCACCCAAGCGGTGACCGGGATCCCAGCCCGATTCTACCGCATTCGCCTTGAATGAGTGCCATTTCGCCAGCGAAGGGAAGAGGCCGCCGAGTAAGAGCGGGATGGCTCAGGATTGGCTTAGTCGGGCTGATGATGGCGATGGCGTGCGCGACCGCGATGCTCTACGGAGCCGACGCTCCAGGAAAAGCCCCGGCAGCGGATCCGGCTTCACCCAGTGTCATCGTGGAGGTGGCCGGTGCGGCGGAGATCGCTCGTTCCGGAGCTACCAATTGGCTGGCGGCCGAGGTGGGAAACGAATTGAACCCCGGAGATCGGCTCCGGACCCGAGAAGGCAGCAGGGCGGCGATTCAATTTTCCGAACGGAGTGTCATCCGATTGGGAGAACGGACCACCCTGGAGGTTCAGCCTCCCAAGGGGCGCGGTGAGCGTCGCTTGGGTCTGTGGAAAGGTCTTCTCTATTTCTTTAACCGGGAAAAGCCGGAGAGCGTGGAATTTGAGACCCCCGTAGCGGCAGGAGCGATTCGCGGGACGGAGTTCGTGCTGGAATCGCGCGGAACAGAGGGGGACACCGAGCTCGCACTGATTGACGGCGCGGTCCAACTGGAGGCTTCAGGGGGCGAGGTCACGATGGGGAGTGGCGAAATGGCGCGGGTTCGTCCCGGCCAGCCTCCGGTGAAGACGGCGCTCCTGGAAGCGGTGCGAGTCGTACAGTGGGCCTTGTATTATCCTGCGGTTTTGAATCCAGCCGATCTTCCGCTCTCCGAGGATCAACGAGCCAGGCAAACAGCCGCGCTGGCCCATTACCGAGCCGGGGATGTACTGGCCGCTCGCAGGGCTTTCGACCGGTCGGGAGAGATGGGAGCCGCCCTGAAGATCCTGGCTGCCGCCCTGGACTTAGCCGTGGGGCAGGTGGAACCCGCAAGGGCACAGCTGTCGGATCTCGAGGCTGGGAACCCTTTGAAAAGGGCGTTGCTCGAGCTGATGGATGCAGCCAGCGGAGCTGCTTTGGACTTTGCCTCACTTTCCTCGGCAAGCACGGCGAGCGAATGGCTGGCACGGTCGTACTCCTTGCAGGCCCAGTTCCGATTGCGCGATGCCCTAGCAGCCGCGCATCGTGCAGTCGAATTGGCCCCCGAGTTCGGGTTTGCCCATGCAAGAGTCGCCGAGCTGGAGTGGGCCCTGGAACATCGTCGGGAGGCGATGGAAGCTCTTGAGCTCGCCCTGCGAGCTGCGCCGAAGCTGGCTCCTGCCTACGTTTCGCGGGGGTTCATCTTGCTGGAGCAGAACGAACCACGTGCCGCGCTCCAGGCTTTCCAGCAGGCTCTTGGGATTGATTCCGCGCTGGGAACGGCTTGGCTGGGTCAAGGGCTGGCTTCCCTGCGTCTCCGGCAGCGCGAAGAGGCCCTTCGTTCGTTGCAGATGGCTTGTGCGCTGGAGCCTCGACGATCCCTGTTTCGAAGCTACCTGGGCAAGGCTTGGAGTTTGCAGAGGGAGCCACAGCTGGCCGAGAAGGAGTTTCGCCTCGCCAAGACCCTGGATCCCAAGGACCCAACCCCCTGGCTCTACGAAGCGCTACGTCTCTGGAACGTAAACCGGCCCAATGCCGCCATTCGAGAACTCGAGCAGTCCGTGGATCGGAACGACCACCTGCGCTTGTTCCGTTCGCGACTCCTCCTCGACCGCGATCTGGCCGTCCGCACTGCCAACTTGGCAGTGCTCTACCGTGACGCCGGTTTGGAGGAGGTGAGTTTGCGATCCGCTGCCCAGGCCGTGAATGAGGATTACACCAGCTTTTCCAGCCACCTTTTCCTGGCAAATAGCCTTCAAACCCTGGAGAGCCCCAACCGTTTCGATTTGCGGTACGAGACATCTCGAGCGAGCGAGTTCCTTTTAGCAAACCTGCTCGCACCTGCCGAAGCAGGCAACTTGTCGCATCTGCCCTCACACCAGGAGAGCCTCCGGCTATTTGATCCGCCGCGAGTCGCCCTCGACACTCTCACCCAGTACAGCAGCTCGGGGAGTTGGCTACAGCAATCCTCGATTCATGGTACGGTCGAAGAGACCAGTTACGCCATCGATTCCTCTTACGAGTCTTTCCACGGGACGAGCCCCAATGAGTGGAGAGAGCGATGGGATTTGTCCTTGCAGCTCAAGGAGCGGGTGACACGGCAGGACGATCTCTTCTTCCAGGCCAGCACGATGGACATGTCCAGTGGCGATACTGCGCGGCATTACAATCCCCAGCAGTCCAACCCCGATCTCCTGGCCAAAGAGCAGCAAGTCCCCAATCTTTACGCCGGCTGGCATCACACCTGGTCGCCTTCTAGTCACACGGTCTTTCTGGCCGCTCGCCTCGACGATACCTTCGAGCTCCATCATCCCGAACCACCACTTCTTTTTCTCTACCAACGCGAGGGTGAGACTGCGGCCGTGTCGACTGCTCCCTTTTTCACCTTGGATTCGTCGAGCCGCTTCACGCTCTACTCCTTGGAGGCGCAGCAAATCTGGCAAGGGGACCATCATGCCTTGATTGTTGGAGGAAGAGCTCAATCGGGCGAGCAAGATGCCGAGGCCATTTTGAAGCGGGCCTTGGGAGCCGAGATCCCCGACCAGAACTTCGAGGAATCCTTGAAGCGGGCGGACGCTTACACTTACTTCCACTGGCAACCCCTCCAACCGGTCCGCCTGGTCGCTGGTGTCAGCTACAGTTGGCTTTCCTATCCTCAAAACCTCGATCTGGCCCCTTTCACTCCCGGAGTCCGCACGGTCGATCTGTTTGCTCCCAAAGCGGGCCTCCTGGTTACGCCCTGGAGGGATGGCCTTTTCCGCGCGAGTTACACCGAGTCGTTGGGTGGTGTCTATTTCGACAACAGTGTGCGGCTCGAGCCAACCCAGATCGCAGGGTTTAACCAAGCCTATCGCAGCCTGATTTCGGAGTCGGTGGCGGGGTTGGTCCCAGGGGCCAAGATGGAGACTATCTCCGTGGCATTCGATCAATCCTGGAGGAGCCGTACCTATCTCGGTGTCCAAGCCGAGCGACTCTTTTCTGAGGGACATCGAATCGCGGGAGTGCTCACGAATTCCCTGCCGCTTCCCATTCCCGACCTTCCTTCGAGCACCGCCCAAACGCTCGACTATCGGGAAGACCGACTCTCCCTCTACTGCGTGCAACTCCTGGGAGACGGCGTTTCCGCTGGCGCCCGTTACGGACTCACCGATTCGGGCCTGCAAACCCGCTTTCCTCAAATCCCTCGGTCTGCAAGGGGGGGGGAAGTCCTCGAAGTAGATCATCAGGCGCTTCTGCACCAGGTCCATCTCACACTGACCTACCAACATCCCGCCGGCCTCTTCGCTGGATTCCAATCCTCCTGGTATCGGCAGTCCAACCAGGGGTCCTCCCCGGACCTTCCCGGGGACGACTTCTGGCAGCATGACCTGTGGACCGGGTGGCGCTTCCCTCGCCGACAGGCCGAACTTAGGCTGGATCTCCTCAATCTGACCGGGACCGACTACCGCCTGAATCCTCTGAACCCATACCTGGCCCCTCCCCGCCAGCGCACACTGACCGTAAGTTTTCGAATTCATTTTTAGCCTAGGACAGTAAATGTCCAATGGTGTTTCGTAGAGTGGTCGCGTACGAAAACAAAAAGGTACGCGAAATGAACTCACAACAATTGGAATTAGGGTTCGGTGGAAACGGGAACGCAACGGGCGGCCAGGTGGTTGGCAGCCGCCTGCCACGGCAGCGAGCCCGGTGGTGGTTTGCCCAGATGTACAAGGCGGTGGACGCGGCTTTGGACTGGCGCACCCCTCCGCCCGTGACGCGGGTGCAAGGGCACCTGAACTTCATCGCCAGGTAGGGACATCGCGCTGCGATGTCCGGGGGCGCGGACGGCCCGGCGGTCCGTCCCTACCGGATGAGGCGGGAGGAAGGCGGCGTTGTCTGCGCGACAGCACCTCGAGACGGGACCGATGGAATCGGCGGGCTGCGGAGAGCCCGGCTTTACCTGTCGTTTTTGTGGCTTGGATTTCCAGCCCGGTCATGATAAGGGTTTGGTATGCAGTTGCGTATCCTCCTTTCCAGCCTGTTGACACTCACGTTCTCGGCTGCGGCAGCGGACTCTCCCGCTCCCTCCAGCAAAGTCCTGGCTCCCGGGGCTGAGCTCAAGCTACTAGCGGATTCGTTCAGCTTCACCGAAGGTCCCACGAGCGATGCGGAAGGGAATGTCTATTTCACCGATCAGCCGAACGACCGGATCCTGAAGTGGAGTGTCGATGGAAAGCTGTCGACGTTCCTTCAGCCCTCCGGTCGGGCCAACGGCATGTTCTTCGACAAGCAAGGGCAATTGATCGCCTGCGCCGACGAGAAGAACGAGCTGTGGTCCATTGCTCCCGACGGCAGCCACAAAGTGCTGGTGAGCGAGTATGGCGGCAAACTGTTGAATGCGCCGAACGATCTCTGGATCCATCCGGACGGCTCGCTTTATTTTACGGATCCTTTCTACAAGCGCGATTATTGGAAGCGCGGGCCCATGGAGCAGGACGGACAGCATGTCTACTGGCTTTCGGCGGATCGCAAGACGCTGCGCAGGGTCATCTCCGATCTCAAACAGCCGAATGGGATTACGGGCACCCCGGACGGGAAGACGCTCTACGTGGCCGACATCGGGGCAGGCAAAACCTACTCCTATGAGATCGAAGCCTCCGGCGACTTGACCAAGAAACGCCTGTTCTGCGAGATGGGCTCCGACGGAGTGACCCTAGACAGCGAAGGGAACGTCTATCTGACCGGAAAAGGAGTCACCGTTTTCAACAAGTCTGGACAGAAGATCGAGAACATCCCGGTTCCCGGTGGCTGGACCGCCAACGTGAGCTTCGGCGGCAAGGAACACCGGACCCTCTTCATCACGGCGAGCAAGGCGCTTTACTCCATCCCAATGGCGGTGAAAGGAGCGAACCCGTCCAAGTGATGTCTCCCGAAAAACAACCCCCTCTGCATGGAGGGGGTTGCTTGAGATCTGTCGGCTGGTCTCTGCTTACCGGTTGTGGGGAGTCGTCTCGTCGTCAAAGAAGCTTGCCTCGACCGACTTGGCTGATGTTGGGGAAG
>CAYPNF010000090.1:0-23173 GCA_964411985.1 uncultured Verrucomicrobiota bacterium | reverse complement strand
GCACTAGGGACGGACCGCCGGGCCGTCCGCACCCCCGGACATCGCAGCGCGATGTTCCTACCTTCCATTCCCACCGGACACCCCTCCCCACGAGTGCGCGCGCCCACAGGTGCCGCTTTCCCCCCCCGACACCCTCGGGCCTTTCCCAAGGGTTCCAAAAGCGGCACTTCGCTTCGCTCCCCACCGCACTCCAAAAGCTGTCGCAAAACGCACATTACGGATGGTTGAGGATCCCATGCCCCGAGCTCTGAATGCTCCGCTTTCACTTTCGCCGCGCCAAGCGGCCTATCAGGCTCGTTATTTCCTTGGCCTGCGGCACGCGGAAAAGCGTGGCGGCTCCCCAGTACGCAAGCCCGGCGGCGAGCATCGGCACAAACACTTCGCCTGCCCTTTGCACCGTGGTAGCGTGGCCGACCTGGCTCGTCCACACGAGCCGCCCTCCATAAGCAACCACCCCAGCAATCACCGCGGCGCCCAAAGAGCACAGGACCGGCCGCACCAACGTTTCCATGTCCAGGGTCTTCAGCTTCTTGCGCAGGGCAAAGAGGAGCAGATACACGTTGACCACAGAGCTCAGGGTATTCGCCACACCCAGCCCTGCCTGCCGGAATGGGCCCACCAACCAAAGGGATACGAGCAGATTGGCAGCAAGACAGACCAAGCTGATTTTCATGGGGGTCTTGGTATCGCCCAGAGCATAGAAGGCCCGGGCCAGGACGTTGACCACGGAAAAAGCGACCAACCCCGGCGCCAGACAGGCCAAGGCCAGCGAAGCGCGATAGGTGGAGTCCCGGGTGAATTCGCCGTGCTCAAAGAGCAGGCGAACAATAGGCTCGGCCAGGCAGATCAGGAGGACACAGGCAATGAGATTGATGAACACCAGGTAGCCCAAACCCTGTCGCAGCGTGGAGCGGAATTCCGCATAGTTCTTCTCGGCGGCCATCCCTGCCAGCGTCGGGAGCAGGTAGGTGGCCAACGAGATCCCTACGATCCCCTGCGGGAACTCCATCAGGCGCACCGCGTAGTCGAATGAGGCAACGATATGCTGGTCGATGAAGAACGCCACGCACTGGATGACAAGAACATTGATCTGAAACGCGGCCACGCCCACGGCGGCGGGGGCCATCTTGCGCACCACCTCACGCACAGTGGGATCCCCCCAAGGCCGGACCCATTGGTACCGAAACCCCTCACGACGCAGTGTGGGCACCTGGAAGGCGAACTGCGCCGTGCCGGCGGCGAGCACTCCTACTGCCAGCGCGAAGATCTGGGTCTCCAGGGTCTTGCCGAAATGAGGGGTGAGAAACAACACCGTGGAAATCATCACCACATTCAGCATCGTGGCTCCCATCGCGGGGATAAAGAAATGGCCCCGGGAATTGAGCATCCCCATGCAGAGAGCCGCGAGGCAGACCAGCAGGAGATAGGGAAACATCACCCGCAGCAGCTGCAGCATGAGCCGGGTGTTTTCCTGGAGCGGAAGCAGCGGGAAAACCGCGCCGTTCTTGGTCATGTGGATGGACGAAAGCATCAGGACCACGGTGATGCCCAGCATGACCAGGCCCACGACCACGGCCGTCGCCACCACCAAACCCGAGATCACCGCGTTGGCCGCCCGCCACATCTCGGCGTCGCCTTCCCGCTTTTCCTTTTCCTTGAAGATCGGGATGAACGCCGCCGTCAGGGCTCCCTCACCGAGGAGGCGCCGGAACAGGTTGGGAATCTGGAAAGCCAGCCGGAAGGCGCTGGCAACCCCTCCATCCCCCATGAAGTGGGCATAGACCTGCTCACGCACCAAGCCGAGCATTCGGCTCATGAACGTGGCGAAGCCCATCAGCCCCGACGATTTTAGCATCTGCGACATGCAGATTGGGGTGGCAAGCCGTCTGGCTGCCTGTTCACTTCATCTGACGCGCGATGCTGTTCCACCAACTGTCATGGAGTTCCGCAACGGGCCAACTCCATTCCCCGGCACCGGTCTTGATCGAGAGGCGATCTCCTCCCACGCGACCGAGGACGGTGGCTTTGACTCCAAGGATTTCCGCCTGAGCCGCCACGCGAGAAGCCGTGGGGCCATCGGCGGTAATGAGGATCCGGCTTTGCGTTTCGCCGAACAGCAAGGCATCCAGCCGACTGCCAGTAAGAGCAGACAAGTCCAGGGTGGCACCGATCAATCTGGGGGTCTCGCGTCCGGCCGCCTGGGAGATGCAGCACTCCGCCAAAGCCACGGCGAGGCCTCCCTCACTGCAATCATGGGCGCTCTTGACGCTGCCCGCATAGATCAGGGACCGGATAGCTTCGTGAAGGGTCTTTGCCTGTTCGAGGTCGCATCGAGGCGGCGTTCCGTTCTTGGTTTGATGACACACCTGCAGGTAAGCGGATCCGCCCAATCCTTGCAGCGGGTCCGCCGCATCCACAGCTTCACCCAGCAGCAAGATGGCGTCCCCCTCGTCCTTGAACCATTGCGTGGTAATGAGTCCCTTGCTCTCGATCAACCCGACCATGGCCACGGTGGGCGTTGGATCGATCGGTCCCGCGGGGTTCTGGTTGTAAAGGCTGCAGTTGCCACCGGTCACGGGCGTGTTGAAGGCACGGCAGGCCTCAGCCAACCCACGCACACTCTCCTTGAGCTGCCAGAAGAGCTCCGGATTGTGCGGGTTTCCATAGTTCAAGTTGTCCGTGACCCCAAGGGCGGTCGCTCCGGAACAGGCCAAGTTGCGGGCGGCTTCGGTCACCGCCGCTTTGCCACCTTCATAGGGATCCAGATACACGTACCCACCGTTGCAGTCGACGCTCATGGCCACGTACTTCTCCAGAGCGGCTTCGCGTTTCAGCGCCTCCTCGTCCAGCGAACCCGGCACGGGGATCGGCAGGGAATCGGCCTTGATGCGGATGACGGCGGCATCGGATCCCGGGCAGACTACGGAGCCGTCCCGGACCATGTGATCGTACTGACGGTAGACCCAGTTCTTCGAAGCGATAGTGGGCCAGCGGAGCAACGCCTGGAGTGCAGGAATGGGATCGGTCAAATCCGGCACGCCGTCCAGGCGGAAGCTGCGGACGCCTTGCAGGTAGGCCGGTTCACGCGATTCCCGTTGATAGACCGGTGATTCATCGGCGATTTTCTTGGCAGGAATGTCCACCACCACCTGGCCATGATTCCTCACCACCATGCGGCCGGTATCCGTCACAAAGCCAATCTCTGCCCAAGGCAGATCCCACTTGTCAAAAATGCGCTTCACCTCCTGTTCGCGCCCCTTGTGCACGATGATGAGCATGCGTTCCTGGGATTCGCTGAGCATGATCTCGTAGGGAGTCATGTTCGGCGCGCGCTGGGGCACCTTGTTCAACTCGATTTCGATGCCGGTCCCCGCCCGGGCGGCGGTTTCACAGGTGGAACAGGTAAGGCCCGCGGCGCCCATGTCCTGGATGCCCGCCACCGCACCCGTGGCCAGGAGCTCGAGGCACGCTTCGCACACTAGTTTCTCCATGAAGGGATCGCCCACTTGAACGGCTCCGCGCTGTTGTTCGGCCGACTCCTCGGTCAAATCCTGGGAGGCGAACGCCGCTCCAGCCAACCCATCGCGTCCGGTGGCGGGACCGACGTAGAAGACCGGGTTGCCGATGCCCTTGGCGGCTCCGCGAGCGATCTGCTCGTGACGCAGAACTCCCAGGCAAAAGACGTTCACTAGGGGATTCCCCTCGTAGACTTGGTCAAAGTACACCTCGCCAGCGATCGTCGGGATGCCGAAACAATTGCCGTAGTGGGCAATCCCCGAAACCACCCCACTGAAGAGCCGCCGCACCTCGGGCGAGCTGAGATCCCCAAATCGGAGGGAATCGATCGCGCACACGGGCCGGGCACCCATGGTAAAGATGTCACGCACAATGCCGCCGACGCCGGTGGCGGCTCCTTGGAAGGGTTCCACCGCGCTGGGGTGGTTGTGCGACTCGATTTTGAAAGCAATGGCCAGGTTGTCGCCAATATCAATAATGCCGGCGTTTTCCTCGCCCGCACCCACCAGGATCTTGGGCGACTTCGTAGGGAAGGTCTTGAGCAGCGGCTTGGTGTTCTTGTAGGAGCAGTGCTCGCTCCACATAACCGAGAAGATCCCTAACTCCGTGTAAGACGGCTCCCGCTCCAGGATTTCCAAGATCCGAGCGTACTCGTCAGGGGTCAGGTTGTGTTTGGCAACCAACTCAGGCGTGATTTTCGGGTCAGTCATGACTAGATTGAGGGTCGACGTCCAGGAGGGGCTCGGACGCCGAAGGCGGTCCGACCCACTCCGACTGCGTCAGCACCCGGGCAAAATTGTAGTCATCCCCCCGCCACTGGCGATGGAAAACTGCGTTGGTACGGATTAATTGTTATTATACCCGGTTAAATTATTGAAATACAGTATTTTGCACACCGAAGGGAAATGAGGATTCCGTTTTGTTACAGTCCTCGTTCAGCCAGGATAATTGCGATCCTACTGATTCAGCTTCAAATAGTTCCAATGCAGGCTAGACACGGCTAGAATGAGGTGTTAGATCATGCCCTGTTGTCGAAACTAACAACGTACCCCCATCGACAAGAATGAACAAAAACCCCAAAACTAAGACCATTCAAGTGGCCCTCGGGCTCTTGATCGGGTCGAGCCTGGTTCCCACCCAGGCCGACTATGCAGCCAAAGTGCTGTCTAACAACCCCATCGCCTATTGGCGGCTCAATGACAAGGCAACGGCCCCAGCAGGCGACGTTGCCAAGAACCTAGGCAGCCTCGGGTCCGCGCTGGACGGCTACTACGTTGGAGCAGCGGCTCACCCCTCGCCTGGTGCTCTGGTATCGGGTTCCGATAGCGCAGTGGGCTTCGATGCCACTGCGGGAACCGTGGTCAGCGTACCCTACTCTGCCGACGCGAACCCGAACGGAGCGTTCACGGCAGAAGGATGGTTTAATCCTAACGCGGATACCACCACCGCTGCCCCCACCTGTGCCCTGTCCTCGGGCCAATTCGGTGCGCCGCGGTCAGGTTGGCTGATCTATCAGGTCGACACGGGTTGGAGCTTCCGGATGTACAATCAGAACGGAACCACCGCTTCCCTGAATATTGCGGGGGGTCCGGCTCCGGTCATTGGTAACTGGTACCACGTCGCGGCGGTTTATGACGGCACCAATGCTTATGTGTATGTGAATGGTGCACAGACGGCAACGGGTGTACCTACCGGTTATGTCCCAAGTGCAGGCGGCGCACTCTTCATCGGGGGTCGCGCTGACTCCTCCTTCTGGTGGAACGGCACCGCTGACGAGGTGGCGGTCTACGGCAAAGCCCTGTCCGCGAGCGAGATCGACGCCCATTATAAGAATGGCATCGCAGCCTCACCCTCGAAAGCCTACAACCAACTGGTTTTAGAGAGTGCTCCGCTGGTTTACTATCGCCTGAACGAAGCAGCCTACACCCCGCCCACGACCCTCCCGGTCGCTAAGAACCTCGGAAGTGCGGGAACGGCCGCAGATGGCACTTATAACCCAGGGATGAACGCCCAAGCGGACGGTCCCAAACCGCCTACTTACAGCGGGTTCGAGGCGGACAACACGGGCGGCGGTTTCAACGGAAACGCTGGTTTCGTGGGCACCACGGCAAGCCTCAACGACTTGGCCAAGTTCACCGTCATGGGCTGGCTCAAGAGGGGTACCGCGCACTCGGGTCGCGGTGGCTACTTCGGCCAAAACGACCTGCTCGAGTTCGGCGATGCGGATAGCGGAGCCAACATCGAGGCCTGGATCAACGCCTACAACACCAATATCAAGATCCCCTATCCATTCCGCGACAACGAATGGGGGCTAATCACGTTGGTTGGGGACGGCACCTCAGCAGTCCTTTACACCAACGGTGTAGCAGCTTCCACTCTCACCCAGACGGTGGATAGCTACGGCAGCAGCACTTTCAATTTCAACATCGGTGGCGGCGGCATCTTCAACGCTGCTGGCGACTACTTCCTAGGTAACATCGACGAAGTAGCCGTGTTCGATAAGGCCTTGACGGCCCAGCAAGTGCAGGACATCTACTTCGGGGCGAATATCGCGCCTATCATCACGCAGCAACCGGCAGCGCCAGCGCGTGACATCTACGAAGGGAACCCGGTCACCCTGACCGTGGCGGCAACAGGAACCCCCACCCTCCAGTATCAGTGGCGCAAAGGTGGTTCCGACCTGACTGGGAAAACCTCCGCCGATCTGGTGTTTGACAACATCAAGGCTTCGGATGCTGGAGCCTATGACGTGGTTGTGCAGAACAACTACGGAAGCGTGACCAGCGTGGTCGTTAACCTCACGGTCAAACCGGCTGACACCGTCGCTCCGACCCTGCAGTATGCAAATTCATCGCGAACTCTGAACACCGTTCGGGTCTGGTTCTCGGAAGGGATGGATACTGCCACTGCCGAAACAGCGTCCAATTATCAACTCTCGGGTGGAGTGACTGTGACCTCCGCCAAGCTGTCCGCTCCGGCGGGTAGCCCTGGAGATAACATAGTCGATCTCGTGACCTCAGCGCAAACGGCTGGACAGGTCTACACCTTGACGGTGAGCGGGGTCAAAGATCAGGCGGCGCCGGCCAATACCATCGCGGCGAACAGCACTGTCGAGTTCTCAGCCTGGGTTCTCATGTCGGGCACCTTGGACTTCGAGCATTACGATAACATCTCGGGTGCGGCGGACACTGACATCACCAAGGGGTTGGCCGATCCCCGTGTGGTTGCGGGTACCCCCACCACTAAGGGCTTCATCACGAGCCGCCTCGACACTCGCACGGTCTTCCCTGACGACTCACATGAAAACTACATGGCGAGGATCACTGGTTTCATCACGCCCACCGAATCGGGCGAATACAACTTCTTCCTGCGTTCGGACGACGCCTCGCGTCTGTACCTGAGCACGACGGAAAGCATCCCCGATCCTGCCTCCGCTAGCTCGATCGCAAATGAACCGGCCTGTTGCCGCGCCTTCCAGGAACCGGGCGACAGCGCCACCTCCGAGCCTATCGCCCTCCAGGCGGGCAAGAAGTATGGCGTACTGATACTGCTCAAAGAGGGTGGCGGTGGGGATTGGCTGATGATGGCCTGGAGAAAATCCACCGATGGCACCGCTGCCGCGGACCTGCCTGCTCTGCCTGGCCAATACTTCGCCACCTACGTGGATCCGAACGCGGAACTGAAGTTCGTGAAACAGCCGACCGATCAAGTGGGCAGTCTGCCTTCGCCCGTGGTCGAGTTCGTCTCCAAGGACTTCACGAGCAGCGACGGCGGCTTCACCGTGGTCAACACGGACCCTGCCCCTCCGGGACCGTTTAACTACGCAGGGGGAGTCTGGACAGCTGACGGCGGCGAAGACGCCTGCACGGGTCCATATAACTCTCAGCTTGTTAGCCCCGAGTTCACCGTGCCTCAGACCGAAGAGGTCACTGTCACCTTCACCCACCGCTACTCCTTTGAGGGCGACAGTTGGGACGGTGGGCAACTGCGCATCAGCGTGAACGGGGGCGAATTCACCCCGGTTCCTGCGGAGAGCTACACCGCCAACGGCTATGCAGTGAAGCCGATCCAAGGCAACGGCGTCCTGCTCAACCAGCGCGCCTTCAATGGTGACTCGACTGGCTATGCTGCTGGCGAGTTCATCACTAGCTCTGCGATCCTTGGTTCCTTCAAGCAGAACGACAAGATCGTACTGGCCTTTGTTGGGGCCTGGGATGATTGTTCCAAAGCGAGTCAGCCAAGTTGGGTCATCAAGAACGTCAAGCTGGCCTATGGCAAAGCGCCCAAGGCCGTGACGTTTGAGGCAGAAGGTTCCGCCACCCGTCAGGGGCAGCCGGCTCCGTTCTCCTACCAATGGCAGCGCAATGACGGTACGGGCTTCGTGAATATCGCAGATGCGACATCAGCCAGCTACCGGTTCTATCCGGCTGCGGCGGACTTCAGCGCGACCTTCCAGGTCGTGATCAGCGTCCCGGGCAAAGCCCTGAACAGCAACGTCGTGAAGCTTCTGAAGGAAGGCGAAGCGAAGCCGACCATCGCTATCCAAGCTGCTGGCGGCAACCTCACCATCACCTACACTGGCACCCTGCAGTCTTCCGCCACCGTCAATGGTACCTACGCGGACGTCGCGGGAGCGGCGAGCCCGTACCAGGTGACCAATCCGAGCGGAGCCACCTTCTACCGCACGGTGCAGAAGTAAGCAGTCTCCGGCGGCCCTGAGTTGGGCCGTCTGTCCTTTCAAGACCGGGAAGCACCCCTTCCCGGTCTCTTTTTTTGGGGGACCGCTCTGAGAAGCGCAGTTTAGGACCTGTCCCCGAAACCACTCCCCGACCTTCCCGTTCGCTACCTGAAAGCGGCACCTGAGGGCGCTCGTACTCCAAAACCTGACGGATGACCACATTCACTCCGGTCTGGGGAAACAGCGCTTTTTCGGGTATCAAGACCTGCTCCTTCCTTGACAAACCCCAGGGTATAATTTAGTCATTGTTATTACTATAATGAGCTTGCCTAAACCACAGCGAAGATCGAGGAGGTCGGTCATTGGCGAGTCATCGGTTGCTTTCGCCGTTTCGGGACCTATTCGCCGCCGCCTCCGGTGGGGAGCGGGGTTTGCGGTTTCGGCCGTGTTGACCATGAATCTCCTGAGTCTGATGGCGCAGGAGATCCGCATCCGACTCGAGGGGGCGCCAGATCCCGCCAAGCTCCAACTGCTCTGGGAAGGCAGCGCGGATGCCTACTACATTCTCTACCGTGGCGCGGACGCGACCCTCATTTCGGATCCGGTGATCATGGAATTGGGTCAAAACGGTACCATCTCACTATCCCCGCCGCCTCTCCCACAGACCGCTTTCTACCGTTTGCGGAGCCTGCCCCTGACGTCATCCTTCGACACAGACCAGGACCAGATTCCCGACGTCTACGAGCTTCAGCATCCACCCTTGAACGGCTTGGATCCCACCGATGCGGCCTCCGATGCGGACGGAGACGGTAAGACCGCGCTGCAGGCCTATCAGGAGTCCGTGGCGGCGGGTGCGTTCACGAGGATCATTGGAACCGCGCCGGCCGCGGGAGAAATCGGGGTTTCTGTGAACCGTGAAACCAGCGTCAGGTTTTCCTTCCCTTTGGCTGCCAACAGTTCCCTGGGGCCTTCCCAATTCTATGCGGGTGTCGGGGGAAGGCGGCTGTTAGGCCGGGTGGAACTGAGTCCCGACAAACAGGTGGCAACCCTCTTTCCGCTCGAGCCGATTCCAGCTGGGACAAGGGTCACGGCAGTCCTGGACAGCACGGGCCTCATGGACGCGCGGGGCAACGCGGTGGACGGCGACAAGGATGGAAAACCCGGAGGCACCTTTGTCTTCACCTACGACACCTTTGGAGCGTCGGCACTTCCCAACGTCGGGGTCATCGGACAAGTGTTTGCCTCGGAGATCGGGACCAACGAACTAGGCCAGGCGATCAACCGCCCGCTGGAAGGGGTGGTCATCACAGTAGACGGCGCTGAGGAGTCTTTGCGCGCCGTGACCGATGCGGAGGGGCGGTTCACGTTGACACCCGCCCCAGCGGGGCGCTTCTTCGTGCATGTGGATGGCCGCGCAGCCAAGGGCAGCCAATGGCCCAACGGAGCGTACTATCCCTACGTGGGCAAAGCGTGGGAAGCGGTCGCGGGAAAAACGAACAACCTGGCGGGAGGCAGCGGCTTGATCTACCTGCCGCTGGTGCCAGCCGGCGCTTTGCAAGCAGTCAGTGCCATTCGCGAAACCCCGATCACCTTTGCCTCGGAGACGTTGAGTCAGCATCCGGAGCTGGCAGGCGTTCAAATCACGGTGCCGGCGAACGCGCTTTTCAGCGATAGTGGAACCAGGGGTGGTCGAGTGGGCCTGGCTCCCGTGCCGCCGGATCGGTTGCCAGAACCACTTCCAGCGGGACTCGAAATGCCACTGGTCATCACGGTACAAACGGATGGCCCCTCCAACTTCGACCAGCCGGTCCCTGCCCGCTTTCCGAACCTGCCAAATCCCACCACGGGCTTCCGCCTTCCTCCGGGAGCCAAGACGGCCTTGGTGAGCTTCAACCACGACACGGGCAAATGGGAGGTTTCGGGTCCCATGACGATTTCGGCGGACGGTCTATTTGCGGTGAGCGATCCAGGCACCGGGATACGTCAACCGGGCTGGCACGGGACTTCGCCGGTGGCCAGTGGGAGCGGCGGCGGTTATGGAGGTGGAGCGGGCGGAAACGGGGGTGGGAGCGGGGGTTCAGGCGGAGGAGGCTCTGGTGGAAGTGGAGGCGGCGGAAGCGGGGGCCCCGCTAGCATTGGCGGTGGAGGACCCGACGACACGACCGAGCCGGAAGACGATGAGCCCGATTTGGATGATCCCGACCCGACGGAAGGTCCCGAGGACGGTGGGGGTGGGGCTCCTCCCCCTGGGTGCAGCACTGCCGAGTTCGCTGACCCGGCCGAGGTCTTTTTTCAGAACATTGTTCCTGCCGGCGCGGGTGGCTTGATTGAAGAATTTGGCAGGCCAAAGATTCACCAGCGCCGCAAAGCGGGGGAGTACACCGACCTACTGGGCAACCAACACATCCTGCTGGACATCGGTTTTGATCCCGACAAGAACCGGCGAGTGAGCTGGTTCGCCGCTGACGGGCAACCGAGGGTCGGCTCCAGCCGTCAATTCCGCACCCGCTTTCCTCTGAACCACACCACGGCCTACAAGACCAACTTTGTCTGCGTGACCGTGAGCATCCTGAAAGAGGATGGCAAGCTGGAGGAACGTTTCTTCAGGATGTCGTTTGAAGTTCTGCCTAACTCGGGTGGCCACTTCGAAACCCTCTTCCGATCAGCCAAGGACACGACCCAGCTGGCAGAACCATTTAAGGGAAACCTCGATCGGTTCATCGCCGCCCTGAGGGCGGGCAATGCGACCGTAACCATCAACGCGGCGCTCCGCGCTCAGAAGCGGGCTTACCTGATGCGCTTCAGTGATATCGTTGCAAACGGGACTCCGGGAACGCCCGGCGTGGCGCCAGGAAGGGTGGATCTGATTCCACCCTACGACCCAGACCTTCCTCGAGTCGCGCAGAATTGCGACGGCGGTGTGGGATGCGTCGGCCCCTTGCCCATCTCCTGGCTCCACCTCGACGCAAATGGGCGCGAGGACAAAGCAGCGACGATTGCGGCAGCCCTGGCGCTCTATTCGAGGTACAATATCGCGTCCCGCGCTGCGTTTCCGACGGACCGCCACGGCACGGGAAGGGCGATAGACATGAGTATCTTCTTTAGCGGGGTGAAGACGTTTGCCCTGCCGCCCGGCCAAACCCTAAGCGATGGCAGCACCGTCATGACGGTCCCCGCCGTTCAATGCCATTTCATTCAATGCAATCCTCTGCTGGAAAAGCCGGACGTTTTGGTGACCGACCAGCATTGCAACTTCAAGTTGTGGGAGTTGGGCCAGCTGTATGGGGTGGGGAAACTGTCCTGTGACATGCCCCATTGGTCCTTCGACGGACAGTAAAGAACCATCATGCGCACCTGGATCTTCTATCTCGTTCTGGCAACTCTCGTGATGGGCGGGGGTGGCGCGGAGGGACGCGCGGACGGCGAGCACAATGAGCCGGCGAGCGTCGGTTCCCAGCCGATTCGGGGCCAATTCTATTATGTCATCCAGGACCTCACTGCGGAGCGGATCGTCACTCGCGGCGTGGCGGAGGCGGACGGGGACATTCATCAAGGGCTGTTGCTCGTGGCTCGACATCGTTACCGCGAGGGCTTCCTCCACGCACGCACCCTGAAGTTCGGCTTCAGCGAGTTCGTCACCCCAGGGGCGGGCGAGTCATTTCGTTTCCCGAACACAACCTTCCGCGACCCCAGCCCCGCTGAGCCGGATACCGACGGAGATGGGATTCCCGATCTCGCAGAGTACATTGTCGGCACCGACCCCACCAAGCCGGACACGGATGGGGACGGTTTACGTGACGGGGCGGAGGTACAACAGGGCACCAACCCGCTGGACCAGACACCTGGGGCAGTGGGGCGTCTGGCGCAGGCAAATGTACAGGGCGAGGCCCTGGATGTGGACACCCTCAATGAACGTGTGGCCGTGGCGGCTGGTCCCGAGGGTGTTTCGATTTTCAATGTGGGACTCGGGTTGACGCCCATCCTGGCAGCTCGTGTGGACACTCCCGGTTTTGCCGGGCGAGTCGCCCTGGCGCCGGGATTTGTGGCGGTGGCCGATGGCTCCGAGGGCTTGGCGATTGTGGATACCGGCAACCTGAACACTTTCAGTGTTTCCCGGCAGGTCCCCTTGGGGGAGGGACGTGAAACAGCGCTTTCGGTTGCAACCGCGGGACGATTCGCCCTGGCGGGCACCGCGGAGGGATCGGTCTACGTGGTCCAACTCGACAACGGAGCGGTACTGCAGCGGGAGTTTCCGGGCGGACCGGTACGGGACCTGAAAGTGGTAGGAGACCTCCTGCTGGCGGTGACGCATGGGACGGGCGCTTTTGCAACACGAACCCTGCACATCTACCACATGGATGGTATTGTTCTCGTACGAGCAGGCTCCCTTAGTCTGGGGGCTTATGGTCCGGAGGGTCTCACCGCCTCGAGTCGAATCGCAGCTGGCAATGGCCTTGCGTACGTGACGGCCTTTGTCGGGTTTGACATCGTGGACATCTCTCAACCCGAAGCACCCCGGGTCCTCGCCGCAGCCCGTGACCGCAACTTCAATTCCTTCAAACAGATCGTTCCCAACGGATCAGGTCTGGGCGTGGCGGCGGTGGGGATCAACCCTGGCAGCCAGACGGCGCATGATCTCTGGATCTATGACCTCAAGGACCCGGCTGCCAACGAGTCGTTCCTGAGCCTAATCCCCATGCCGGGGCGCGCCCGGGCCACTGCTTTGTTTAACGGCCTGGCCTACGTGGCCGCCAGCCAAGCTGGGTTGCAGGTCGTGGGTTACCAACCACTGGATACGGCGGGGCAGGCACCCACCATCGCTTTGAGCGGCAGCTTCCCCATTAACGGCACGACCGGCCAGGCGGAGGAGGGCAAATTAGCCAGGCTCACCGCCACGGTGACAGACGACCAGCAGGTTCGGCGGGTGGAGTTCTTCGTGAACGAGGAGCTCATTGCCACCGACGGCCAATTCCCCTTCGAGGCAAGGTTCCTGACACCGGAACGGGGTGCCGGACGAACCAACTTTGTGGTGAGGGCCACAGCCTGGGATACTGGAGGCAACCGCGCGTCCACTCCTAACATCATGGTGGAACTGGTACCCGACGCAACGCCTCCACGGGTCGCGCTTCGCCAACCGGCGCCAGAAAGCTTCGTCTTCGGGGACTTTCAGGAAATCTCCGTGATCTTCAACGAACCGGTGGATGCCAGCACCATCGCTGCGGGTCAATTCCGTCTGAAAGGTGCGGGTCTGGATGGAATCCTGGGAACCGTTGACGACTCTCTGGTGGCCGGCACCGTGCTCGAGTACCAGCCGGACGCCAACCGCCTCGCTCTTCGACTGCTGTCGCCTCCTTCGAGCGACCTCTATGAAGCTCACCTGGGACTCCCCATTCAAGACCTGGCCGGCAACCCCATCGGTTCCGAAGTTAGGTGGAGTTTCACCCTGGTTCGCCCGGGAGGAGGAGTGGACACGGATGGCGATGGCATTGCCGATGTGCTGGAGCGTTTGCTGGGGCTGAATCCGGCTGACCCGGGAGACAGCCAGCGCGACCTCGATGGGGACGGATTGGGTACCGGTGCGGAACTGGAAGTCGGCTTGAATCCCCGCAAAGCTGACACCAACGGCGACGGTATTCAGGACGGCGATGAGGACTCCGACCGCGATGGTCTGAGCAACAGAGCCGAGCTGGCTCGCGGTACCGATCCACGCCGGGCGGACACCGACAACGATGGTTGGGCTGACGAGGCAGAGGTAACGGCTGGCAGCGATCCGTTGAGAAACGACTCTCGCCCGTTTATTGGGGGCTACGGTCAGCCGCTGGTAGAGTTGATCGCTCCCAGGGTCGCTCGGGATGGTTCACTCCCGCTTGGATTGACGGTGGCCATGCCTGCGGTAGAAGTCATTGCGCCGAGGGCACAATTCGGCGGAGGCCTTACGCTGGGCACCATTCTCGCGCGGCCGATGGTGGAACTGCTGGCACCACGAGCGAGCTTTGTCGCCGGTCAATCCATGTTCCTCAGAGTGGCAAGCCCCCCAGTCGAACTGATAGCGCCCCGGGCCCTCTTTGGCACGGACCATTCTCTGGGAATGACCCTAGCTCAGCCGCCCGTGGAGCTCGTTCTTCCGCTAGGACCGCTTTCCGAAAAGCTTTCGCAGGGCACGATCCTTGCCCAACCACCGGTGAACCTGGAATTCGAACCTAATTAATCAAAAGACATCCTCCTGCCTTGAACGACTCATGAAACTCAAGATCCAACTCATTCTCGCCTCCCTGATGGCAGGTGCCACGCTCTGGCCTTGCGCCACGCAGGGGTTTGACAGCGGCAGCAACGGTTCACAAGGTGCCCTTGAGGTGACCGAGACCGACCTGACGGTGGACCTGCCGCCAGACGGGCGGCTCCACTACACAACTGTCACGATCAACGCGGGGCGGACGTTGCGTTTCAAACGCAACGCCTTGAACACTCCAGTCTACTTGCTCGCCAAAGGAGACGTCACGGTCAACGGTATTATCGACGTTTCCGGCAGCCAGGCTCCCGGAAGTCCACCCGTTGGGGGAACAGGCGGACCAGGCGGCTTTGACGGCGGCAAGCCGGGGTTTGGGGCCGAAGTTCCTCCCGGAGATGGTTATGGTCCAGGCGGCGGGGGAGCTGGCGTCACCGGAAGCGGAGGAGATTCGGCAGGGGGTGGCGGGTATGGGCAAGGCGGGAGCGGAGCCAGTTCGAACTTCAAGGGTATCAGTTACGGCAGCCCTCTTCTCATTCCGCCGATTGGCGGATCGGGTGGAGGCGGCGACACAGGTTCGCCTGGATCCGGGGGAGGTGGGGGTGGAGGCGGCATACTGATCGCGTCCAACACCAAGATCCGGATCGCCGGTGCGGTTCAGGCGATGGGTGGTTCGTGGCGAGGAAGCTCGCATAATGGGGGCAGCGGCGGAGCGATTCGACTGCTGGCTCCGCGCGTCGAGGGCCAAGGGCAGCTCAATGTCAGTGGAGGCAGTAGTGGCGGAGGCGACGGACGCATTCGGGTGGACTGCGTGGACAGGGCGGCCCTGCAGTTCACCTTCAGCCCCCTCGCCACGACCACCGTCGGAGCCAATATGTTCGTGGAACCTTCGCCAAATCCTCGGCTCGACATCGTCGAGGCAGCCGGGCAGAAGATACCCGAGGGCACTACCGCCCCCTTGCGTTTTCAGCTTCCTTTTGGTTCGGACACAAACCGGAGCATCGTATTGCAGGCCAGGAACTTTGGCGCAGATGTACCCGTAAGACTAACCTTGACCCCAGACAGTGGCAGACGAATCATTATCGACACGAATATCAACAATACCGTGTCCAACCCAGCCAGCGTGGTGATTCCAGTGGGCCTGCCCGCCAACACACTGATCACCGTCAACGCCTGGACGCGATAGAGGTTTGAAGGTGGCTTGCGGGCGAAGTTGGGCGAGGCATCGGCCCACGGTCGGGAAAGAATCGATTGGGGACAGGCATGGAAAGCTCGCTTGGGGGGGCTGAGTACGAGGCCTGTCCCTGTAACCATCGCCTGCCCTAACGAATCGATTGGGGACAGGCATTGAGAGTTCCTCAGGATCTGTCCCTAAAGGAGTTCCCTGCCCTCCCGTTCCACACCCAAAAAGCGGCACCTGAGGGCTCGCGCGCTCCAAAACCTGGCGGAAGTTTACCAACCCTCCGTTCCACGTGTGATCCCGGTTTTGAGGGAAGGCACAGGCGATTTTTGCGGCGTGACAGACTGGCGCGGGTGGGGTAATTCTTCCCCAACGTCATGAGATACCGACCGTTTTCTTCTAAACTCTTCGTCGAAAACCGCAAACGTCTGAGCGCCTTGATGCTCAAGAACTCGTTGGCCGTGGTGAACGCCAACGACATCCTGCCCACCAACGCCGATGGCTCGATGCTGCTGAAGGCGAACTCCGACCTCTTCTATCTCACCGGGGTGGAGCAGGAGGAGAGCATCCTGGTGATCTATCCTGATGCCGATGACGAGAACCATCGCGAGGTCCTGTTCCTGCGCGAACCCACCCCATTGATGGAAATCTGGGAGGGCCACAAGCTGACCAAGGAAGAAGCGAAGGCCAAGACGGGGGTCAAGACCGTGATGTGGTTGTCGGAGTTTCCCAGGCTTTTCCATCGGTTGATCTGCGAGTGCGAGCATGTCTACCTGAATTCCAACGAACACAAGCGTGCCGTGGTGGAGGTGGAAACCCGGGAAGCCCGGTTCGTGGCAGACTGCCAGCGGCGCTATCCGCTGCATCAATACCATCGGCTGGCCCGGCTGCTCCATGCACTGCGAGTCGTGAAGAGCCCGATGGAAGTCGAGGCCATTCGGCAGGCCTGCAAAATCACGGAGACCGGATTCCGCCGCGTCCTGCGGTTTACCAAACCCGGGGTGACCGAGACCCAGGTGGAAGCGGAATTTGCGCATGAGTTTATCCGTCACGGGGGTGGGTTTGCCTATCCTCCCATCATCGCCTGCGGCAAGAACGCCTGCGCCCTGCATTACATTGAGAACTCAGCGGAGTGCAAGAAAGGGCAGTTGCTGCTGCTCGACGTTGCAGCCGGATACGGCAATTACAATTCGGATCTAACCCGCACGATCCCCGTCAGCGGCCGTTTCTCGCGTCGCCAACGTCAAGTGTACAATGCCGTGCTGCGGGTGCTGCGGGAGTGCATTCGTGGGCTGACCCCAGGAAAGCTTCCCAAGGTCTGGCAGAAGGAAGCTGAGCGATTGGTGCAGGACGAGTGTCTGAAACTAGGATTGCTCAAGCCCGCCGATATCCGAAAACAGACGGCGGAGAGCCCGGCGGTCAAGAAGTACTTCATGCACGGCGTGGGGCATCCGATCGGTCTGGACGTTCACGACGTCGGCCTGACCGTCGAGCCAATGCAGGCTGGTTGGGTCATGACGGTGGAGCCAGGAATCTACCTGCCCGAAGAAGGCTTTGCGGTCAGGCTCGAGAACACCGTCGTGGTAGGCGAAAAGGAAAACCTGGACCTCATGTCTTCGATCCCGCTCGAAGCGGACGAGATTGAGGAGTTGATGAACCGATAGCGCTTGCCCGTCTTTTCCGTTGGAGGAGTTCGTATGACGCAATTGGGCGCGCAGGGAACTTGTGAATCCCTGCGAGGAGACCCATTTTGAGCCGCTCGCAACCATGCTATGAGAATACGCCGGATCGTTCCCACTCTAACAGTGCTGCTGTACGTCCTTCTGCTCGCGGAGGTCCTACCCCAGGGGACTAAGACGGACTACGAACGGGCGCTGGGCACCTCGAAACGCACGGAAAACAAGGTGTACCGCAGCAACGTGCAGCCTCATTGGCTCCCGGACGGTCACCGGTTCTGGTATCGGGTCCAGACCGGCCCAGAGCGATACGAACATGTCCTGATCGATGCCCGCAACGGATCCCGTTTGCCTCTGTTCGATCCCGAACGCCTGGCAGAGGCGCTCTCCAAAAGCCTCGCGAAGGAGGTCCTGGCCTCGTCTCTCGCCCTGCAAAACCTGACTCTGAGTGAAGACGAGACCAAGCTGCTGTTCCGGCACAGCGGCCGCCCGTGGGTATACCATCTTGCCACGCATCAACTGGACGAGCAGAAGTCGTCCTCCGGCAACGCAGGCCTGAAACGCGGCAGGAAGGTCCGGCCGAGCCGCCGCACGGGACCCGAAACCGAGATCCGTTTCTCCAACCAGCTGGAAAAGGCGGTCCGGGTGTACTGGGTCGACACGGAAGGCGAGCGCCGTCACTACCACGACCTGGCTCCTGGAGCAACCCGGGCCCAACACACCTTCGCCGGCCACGTTTGGATCGTTACCACCATGGACGGCCAGACTCTGGGAGTGTTCGAGGCTTCCGAGGATGCTTCCGAAGCGGTGGTGGATGCCTCTGCCCTCCGGGAAACCGAGGATGCAAAGGAGGAAGCGGCGAAACCCAGTCAGCCCGAGGGCAAACCCGCCGCTCGAGGAATCGCCTCCCCCGACGGCCGATGGCGGGCCTGGGTTCAAGACCATAACCTGCGCCTCCGCCAGGATGCCACGGGCGAGGAATGGAATCTCACCACGGACGGCAAGGCAGAGGACGGTTACACCGATCCCCTCCTTTGGTCTCCCGACTCCTCGCGAATCTTGGTGACGCGCACGATCCCGGGAGAGGATCGCCAAATCTACATCGTGGAATCTTCGCCCAAAGACCAATTGCAGCCGAAATTGAGGAAGCTGGACTATGCGAAGCCCGGAGACCGGATGAACGTGAGCAAACCACACCTATTCACCGTCGCCGACCGTAAAGAAATCCCGATCGCTGATCCCCTTTTCACAAATCCGTGGAGCATCGAAGACTATCGATGGGCGAAGGATTCCAGCAGTTTCACCCTGCTCTATAATCAACGCGGGCATCAAGTCCTCCGGGTGGTGATGGTGGATGCACTCACCGGCGCTACCCGGTCGGTGGTGGAGGAGGAAAGCAAGACCTTCCTCGACTACGCGGGCAAGTTCTATTGCCACTACCTGGATGGGGGTGGAGAAATCCTTTGGATGTCGGAACGGGATGGATGGAATCATCTCTTCCTTTACGAGGTGAAGTCAGGCCAGGTGAAGCGACAGGTGACCCGTGGCGAATGGGTGGTGCGTGAAGTGCTGAGGGTGGACGAAACCAAGCGCGAAGTCTGGTTCCTGGCTGGTGGAATCCGGCCCGGGCAGGACCCGTATTACCTCCATCTCGCCCGGGCGTCTCTGGACACGGCCGAGACCCAGGTCCTGACAGAAGGAGACGGGACTCACACCATCGCCTTTTCCCCAAACCGGGAGTACTTCCTGGATACATGGTCGCGGGTGGATTGTCCGCCTACGGTCGAACTGCGACGGAGCCGGGATGGCGCGCTCGTGACAATCCTCGAACGGGCCGATTGGTCCGCGCTCTTGGCCACCGGTTATTGTCCTCCGGAGCGGTTTGTGGCCAAAGCCCGTGATGGGCAGACGGATATCTACGGGGTCATCTATCGGCCAATGCACCTGAGTTCACATCGGAAGTATCCGGTGATCGAGGAGATCTACGCTGGACCCCAAGGCGCTTTCGTCCCCAAGGCCTTCGGCGTTCACCCCAGGCAAGAAGGGATTACCGAACTGGGTTTTATCGTGGTGCAGATCGATGGGATGGGAACCTCCTACCGTTCCAAAGCTTTTCATGATGTTTGCTGCAAGAACCTGGGCGATGCCGGTTTACCCGACCGAAAACTCTGGATCCAGGCCGCAGCCGCGAAGTATCCCTATCTTGACACCACCCGAGTGGGAATCTACGGAGGCTCCGCGGGTGGGCAGAACGCGCTTCGAGCCCTGTTAGCAGAGGGGGATTTCTACAAGGTTGGCGTGGCGGACTGCGGCTGCCACGACAACCGCATGGACAAGATCTGGTGGAACGAGCTCTGGATGGGCTGGCCGATCGGGCCGCACTATGCCGAACAGTCGAACGTGACCCAGGCGCACCGGTTGCGTGGTAAACTGCTGCTGATTGTAGGGGAGGTGGATCAAAACGTCGACCCCGCCTCGACGATGCAGGTCGTGAACGCGCTGATCCAAGCGGACAAGGATTTCGAGCTTTTGGTGGTGCCAGGAGGGGGACACGGGATTGCGGAGAGCCGCTACGGCAGCCGGCGGCGGATGGACTTCTTCGTGCGCCAATTATTGGGGGTTGAACCGCCTCCGCGCTGAGTTACGCTCCAAGAGACAGAGATCCATGGTATTCCGCAATCAAATGACCGGGTCGGGCCTGACCATACGCGCCAGACTGATGGCCATCATGTTGTTTGCCCTGGTGCCGGCCGCCGTGATCGTGCTGTGGATTGGTTACCAGCAGAGAGAACGCAATATCGCTGATATCCAGAAGGAGATCCTGGCGGAGGTGGATCACATCCTCGACCTCCAGAAATCTATTTCCCTGCGATCGGAACAACTGTTGACCCTGGCATCGGAAATCACCGAAGTACGGAACCTGGATATCGAAGGCTGCGCGCGGGTGTTTCCGCGGATGTTGGAGCGGAACCCGGACTACACCACCCTGCTCCTGACGGACACCCATGGGCAGGTGCTGGCCATGGGCAGCACCAACACGCCTTTGTTCTCAGTGGGGGACCGTCCCTACTTTACTAACGCGCTCGCGCAGGAGCGGATGACGGTGGGAGGTTTTGTGATCTCCAGAACCGCCCACGTGCCCGCGCTCAACTACGGCATGCCTGTCCCAGGAGAGGAGGGAAGGCCGGCGGGTCTGCTCGTCACCGGGTTTCGTTTGTCGGCCTACGATCGAATCCTGGCCAATCATCATTTGCCGCCTCGCTCCATGATTTCCCTGTTCGACGCCCAGGGAGTCTGCCTGTATAATGCCCGCCCCGGGGCAGTGGATTCAGGAACCGCCAGGTCGCTCAAGCCGGGGGAACTCCTCGCCCCTGACTGGCTGCAAGCTTTCCGGCAGCAGTCACGAGGGATCTTCGAGGAGGCGGACGAGAGCGGAGAGCGTTTCTACTTCGGATTCGGACGACTGTCGTTGCGTCGAGGCGAACCACCCTATGTGTTCGCCAGAGTGAAAGTCCCAGTGGTGGATGCGAAACAACTGGCGGACCGGGAATTGCGGCGGCACATGACCTGGCTGGCAGCCGTGTTCGTGTTAGCCCTGGGTCTGGCCTGGTATGTGGGGGAAACCTACCTCGTTCGCCGGATCTCCGGTTTGGCGGAATCCGCCCGGGAATGGAAACGGGGCAACTGGAAGGCGAAACCGACCTCCCAGCAGGGCCCGCAGGACGAAGTGGCGCAGTTGGTGCATGTGTTCGAGGACATGGCCAGTGGAATCCAACTTCGCGAAGAGGCTTACCGGGCCAGCGAGGGACGCTTGCGTACCTTGGTGGAGAACATGCCCGTCATCGTCTATGCTGCCGATCCACTGGGAGTTTTCGTCTTGTGGAACCGCGAAGCGGAACGCATCACCGGTTTCCAGGGTGCCGAGATTGTCGGCAATCCCCAGGCGATGGAACTCCTCTATCCCGACGTAGACTACCGCGAACGCCTGCGGGTGGAGATGGGAAACCGCGGGGACGATTACCGGGACTGGGAATCGCTGGTGACCTGCAAAGACCTCCGCATACGAACCATTGCCTGGTCCAACATCTCCAACCAGGTGCCGATTCCAGGATGGGCGCGCTGGGGGATTGGGGTCGATGTAACGGAGCGCAGGAATGCCGAGCGTGCGGCCATCGAATCCTGGCAGTTCGTGCTCTCGATCCTGGATGCCCTCTCCTCCAACCTCTGTGTTCTGGACGAGCAGGGCCGGATCATCGCTTCCAATAAGAGCTGGCGTGCCTTTCACTCGGGGGGCTCCTTGGCGATCCGAGAATCGGGTGAGGCCATAAACTACCTCCAGGCCTGCGAAGATTCCGCGAAAAGCGGTCATGCAGAAGCAGCAGAACTCGCTGCGGGCATCCGGGCGGTCATGTGTGGCGAGCGGGAGTCCTTTTCCCTGGAGTATCCGACGGAGACAATCCGCGGGAAACACTGGTTCCTGGTCCGGGTTACTCGGTTCGCCACGGCGGACTCGGTGAGAGTCGTGGTATCGAACGAGGACATCACGCGCTTGAAGGTGGTGGAGGAACAGCTTCGTCAGTCCCAGAAACTGGAAGCCATTGGCCAGTTGGCCGGTGGTGTTGCGCACGATTTCAACAACATCCTCGCTGCGATGCTGCTGCGTCTCTCGCTCCTCCAAACCGAACCGCTGGCAGAGCCGATCCGCGAGTCTCTCAGTGAGCTCGAAAAAGAATCCCGGCGCGCGGCCAACCTAACGCGACAGTTGCTGGCTTTCGGCCGACGCCAGGTTTTGCAGCGCAAACCACTTGAGTTGAACCAGGTGCTGTCCGACATGGTAGGCATGCTCCGCCGTCTGCTGGGGGAACGGGTCAACCTCGAGTTTGAGCCTGCCGCGGAACTGCCCCGTGTCGTGGCCGATGTCAGCATGGTGGAACAGGTCGTAATGAATCTCACGGTCAATGCCCGCGACGCAATCCCCGGTGGAGGCACGGTCCGGATTGGCACGCTGGCCGTGGAGTTGTCCGAAGCTGCCATTGCGGGGAATCCCGAGCGGCGCGCCGGCCACTATGTCTGCATCCTGGTGGAAGACACCGGCGCTGGCATGGATGCGGAGACGCAGAAGCATCTCTTCGAGCCTTTCTTTACCACCAAAGCCCTGGGAAAAGGGACCGGGTTGGGACTGGCTACGGTTTACGGCATAGTAAAACAACACCAGGGTTGGATCGAAGTCGAAAGCGAAGTGGGCCGAGGAACAACGTTCTTGGTCTATCTTCCCGCCGAACCCGAGCCAAGCCAAGCCGTGCAACGACCAGTCAAGCCCGCCACAGTGAGCCGTGGAAGGGAAACCATCCTGGTGGTGGAAGACGAGCCCTCCGTCAGACAGATGCTGAGGGCCTGCCTGGAGCGCCAGGGTTATTTGGTCTTTGAGGCCAGCAACGGGCAGGAGGCCCTGGCCGTGTGGAAAGAGCGGAAAGACCAGATCGATCTGCTGTTCGCCGACATGGTGATGCCGGGAGGCATCGAAGGTTTGGATCTGGCACGACAGTTCGGCCAAGTGAAACCCAGCCTCAAAGTGGTGATCTCCAGCGGGTACAGCCTGGAACTGTCCGAACTGGGGGGAATACCCATCCCAGGCGTGGTGTTCCTCCCCAAGCCCTACGAGATCCAAGCCGTCGCCGAAACGGTGCGAAACTGCTTGGACGGAAAACGCCCACCCCCACCTCCGTAGTCGACGTCGGAAGACGGCGAGTGGCTTTCCGACAAGGAATGCCGGGTTCTGCCTGACAAGAAAGGCACACCGGAAATCCGCCAGGTCTTGGCCCCCCACCTCACCACCCTTCTCTCCAGCAATTCTCATTTTGAGCGAGGTGCTGGGGGCCTGAAGTACGTCGCCACGC
>CAYPNF010000089.1:0-23472 GCA_964411985.1 uncultured Verrucomicrobiota bacterium | reverse complement strand
GGCGATGTCGGATTGCTTCAAGCATATCGGTTTGGTGGACTGGAACCGACACGAGACGCTAATCGATCTGCTCAAGCGCGTGCAGCAACCCCCCTTTCTCGACCAAGCCAACCACAGCAACCAGGTTCAGTACCTTCAAGAGCAGGAGACGCGCTATCGGCCTGCCAGCAAGTCAACGCAAGTGGCGCGAGCCGCCCGGCAGGTCGTGGAGCTGGCGAAAGCCCGGCCGGACGAGCCCGATCTAATCTGGAACGTGGCCCAACTCCTCGAGGTGGCGGGCGATTTCGCAGAATCGGAACGGTATTGGAGGGCCACGATCCAGCTTCGACCCAACTCCGATTTGCCCCGTTACAACCTCGCCAAGCTGCTGGAGATTCGCGCAGACGGTCGCACGAACGAGATCGAGAAGCTGTATCAGCAAACGATCGAGCTGGCACCGCGAAACCATGATGCCCACTATTCGCTGGGATGCTTCCTGCTTCAGCAGGGACGGGCGAAGGAGGCGATCCCGCACCTGCGGGTTGCGTTGCAGATCAGGCCGGGTTTAGCCGAAACGCACTATCGCCTCGGGCTGGCGCTGAAGGAGGTGGGACAGACGAGCAAGGCGGAGGAGCAATTCCAACTCGCCAGAAAATTGGATCCGGGGCTAAGCACGCCACCGTGATGGGGCTGGTCGATGGAACGATGCGATTAAGGCTGCGATTAAGGCTGCGACGAAGGTCAGCCCTCCCCAATCTTTATCGCAGCCTTAATCGCAGACTTCGTCGCCCCGCTCAGTCACATCCAGAAAGTGGCGATGATCGAGCCCGACGATAAACATGCAGTTTCTCATGGGCTAGCATCGGTTACCTGCAGATTTGGTTAGAAACATCGATTGAGGTTCCGACGAAGGCGCCGATTAAGGTTGCGACGAAGGTGTGAAACCAGCCCTCCCCAATCTTTATCGCAGCCTTGATCGCAGACTTCGTCGCCCCCAATTCCCCCACGCAATCACATCCGCGAGAGCATCGCTAGGATCCTCCCCAGAAGTTCTTTCCCCACCCCACACTCCGCCTGCAACAGCACGCGGCTTTGCACCGCCACATCCAGGTAAGCCGCAGTCTTCACCGCTGAACCCTCCGCCACATCCAGAAAGTGGCGATGATCGAGCTGTGAGTATCGCCCGTTACCCTCGGCGATGTTCAACAAGATGCTCGTCGCACACTCATCGATGCGCCGGCCCAGCCTGCAGGACGGGTCTTTCCCAACGGGCAGGGATACAAACCACTCCATCAGCGTGAGGGCCGCCACATACACGTCAAGCGTCTCATGGTGGAAGAGGGGTTCTGACGGCTCGCGGGGCTGGGCTGCGCCGTAAGACGGTGCGTCTTCGTGTACCTTCCAAGTCTCCCAGACCCTCCGCAGCCCAAACATCATCTTGGCGATGTCGCACAGCCGCTTCTTTTCTCGAATGCAATCTGTCCTATCCATAAGTCGTTTGACTACGGCAACATCGAGACAAGCCGCGCATTCCAGGCATGATCCAATCGCAAAGTCCAGCGCTCTCAGCTTGCCGGGAGCGGAGCGAAACCGGGCAGCCTCGGCCAGATTCAGGACCAGACTCTCGGAGGCTCTGTTGAACTGATCGGTAACTGCATGCTTATTGTCCCACTTGGAGGCAAAGACGGAGGTCGCAGCGACAAACGTAAGGGTCTGACGATAAACATGCAGTTTCTCATGGGCTAGCATTGGTTACCTCCTGGCTCGGTTAGGATGCTCGATTGAGGCTTCGACGAAGGCTGCGATTAAGGTTGCGACGAAGGTCAGCCTTCCCCAATCTTTATCGCAGCCTTAATCGCAACCTTCGTCGCCCCCAATGTCCCTCCCCGTTCTCCCTACCTCTCCACCGGCCCCAGGGGCGCAGGAGCCTCCGCCAGCTTCTGCAGGGCATCCTGCGCTGGTTTGAACCCAGGCTGGAGCTGCAGCACGGTCTGGTAACAAGCCTTGGCCTCCGTGAGATTCTGTTTGTTCGCCAGCGCACTGCCCAAATTAAAATGCGCCTGCCAGTAGTCAGGCTTCAGCTCCACCGCCTTGCGAAAATCCACAATCGCTTCGTCCAACCGCCCGCCTTTGGCAAGTGCATTCCCCAGGTTGTTCCAGGCGGAGGCATGATCAGGCAGGATCTTGAGAGCCAGTTGGAAACGCTGGATGGCCTCTTCGGTTTTGCCGAGGCGGAGGTAGAGATTGCCGAGGTTGTTCAACGCTTCCGTGTACTCAGGAAACAGCCGGAGGGCTTCCTCGTAGTGGGCCATGGCCTGGGCGTTATCGCCTTGGCGGGAGTAGGCAATGCCAAGGTTGTAATGAATGTCCTCATCGTCCGGCTTCAAGGCCAGAGCCTCCGTCAGGAGAGCCAGGGCTTCGTTCACCTTGTCCTGCTGCAGGAGTTCGTTGGCTCGGCTGATCCGTTGGCTGAGTTGAAGATCCTGCCCGGAACGGTCGCGGGAGTTGGGTGCCGCACCCTTGGTCCCGACCGTAGCGGACTTGGGTTTTGCGGACTGCGGAGTTGGGGTCCAATAATTCAGGACGGCCCACAAGGCAGCGATCACAACGCCGCAGAGAAGCAATGGCACCCAAGGAGGCATTGGCCGACGGCTCTTCCGAGCGGAGGGTTCCAGGTTTCCCTGCGGATGCGCAGGATGGCGTCGAGCATTGGATCTGGAGGGATGGTGTTTCATCGTAGAAAGAGTGGTTATTGTTCTCCTGACTCAGATCGCGTGGATTTCAGGGTGGAAGCTTTCTTCCCCGTTCCCACGGCACGCGCAAGGTCCTCTGGCTTGATGCGGACTGGCCCCTCAATAAACTCAGGGACGTTGAAGGTGTTCAGGTACTTTTCGTAGAAACTCGGATCGGCCTGGGGCAACACGAATGGCTTGTGGAACCGGCCGTCGGTATCCACGTACGAGAAATGGGGCCGGGCAAAGAGGCCATCGATGCGCTTGCTGCTAAAGACCACCCATCGGCTGTTGCCCGACCAGGAATGCCACGAGTCCGCCACGTCGCTGTTGATCTCCAGACGCCGCTGCTTGCGGGTGGCTAGGTCCATCACGTAAAGATCGCTGCTGGGTTGGTAAATGGGGAAATTCCCGTACTTGTAAAGGCAGTAGAGCAACCACTTGCCGTCGGGGGAGACCCGTGGTTGCCCAGCGCTCAAGCCATTCTCGCGCGCGGCCACCACCACTTCGGGCTGGCCCCATTGATCCCTTTCCAGGTCATAGGAAACGCGCTTGAGATCGTAGCGCACGGTGCGGAACCGGCTCGATGGCGCTTTGGTCGCGCTGCAGTAGTAAAGATGCTTCCCGTCGGGAGCCCAACTTGGCCAGGTTTCGTTCTGGTCTGCCAGAGCCATAGGCGGTGGGTTCACAAACGTGTTGGAGTCGACCCGGTAAATGCCCAGGTTCGAATCCGCATCAAAAACGTCACGAGTCTCCCCCGTTGTGTGGTAGAAGAGGGAAAGTTTGTTGGCAGAAAAGGCGATCAATCTCCCGCTGGGATGCCAGGACATGTATCCCATGGGCTTGTCCACGCGGCTCACCTGGTTGGACTGAACCAGTAGCATCGGCTTGCTCTCAGCGCGAATGTGCAGAGCGAACGTGTCCGGTCGGCGGTTCAGAAACGTGTGGCAATTCAGGCATCCCCCGCCAAAGGACTTGTTTTCCAGGATTGGCTTCTGGTCAAAGTTACCCAGGTTCCTCTGGTAAATGCCCACCTCAACGTAGATGTTGTAGAGCGGTTTGAGCAACCGATAGGCCAGGTAACCGTCCATCGCGTCGGGGGCGATCCTATTGGTGATGGTGCCAAACCGCTGCCACTGGCGCTGGGCGTTCTGCACCGACACCTCCACGAGCAACGGTTGGCCCACGTTCTGACTGAGCAACTGCCTCCATGGACCACTCGGAATCCGGATGAGCGGGCTGCTTTGCGTCAGTTGCACGGGCTTGCCCTGAGTGGACCGGATTTCCACTTTGTACCGTGCGCCCGGCTCCTGCACCTTGAAGTTAAGCGGGGCAATGCCCACCGGGATGGTCGTTCCGACGTAGTCCGGGAAGATTCGCGGCGGACGTTCCGAGGGGCCCGAAACGGTTTCCTGGGCCGTCAAGCCCTGGGCCAGCCCGGCCAGCATCCAGCCAAGCATAGGGAGGAAGCTCCTGACTCGCTGCAAGAATGGGGTCATGGCCTGCCCCCTCCTTCCCGCGCCTCGCGGCTCAAGCTATAAAGCCAGTAGGTGCCGGCATAGTCCCTTGCCAGAGTGGCTTGATCCACTCCGCCCTGTTGGAGTCGCTCCCACAGCTTCGCAAAACGCTCGGTCGTCTCTGGCCGGATGCTGAATCCCTGCAGATCGGGGGCGGGAGCCTCCTTCTTCTTGGAAGTCGGCAGTAGAGCTTCTTCGCAAGGACGAGGGAGGGCGGTGTAGCCGGCTTCAGCCAATTGATGCAGGTTCGCGAGAATCCGCTCAGGTTGACGTGTCAACAGCCAATGCGCGAGCAGGTAGTTCAGGGCGCGGCGGTTGGTGCTCTTGCCTTTCAAAACCAGGCGCAGGGCATCTTCGGAGTTGACCGCGCCACTCGGATCGTCCGTCGCCGGCAGGAAGGGTTTGATTTCATCCAGTTTCCAGGACGGTGGAGTGCTTCCCCCGTTGTCCAACGCCCGCAACGCTTCCTCGGCGGGAGCTTTCCAAAAGGGAACGGTGCTCAAGGAATGCAGAAAGATTCGGGCGGCCTGAGGGCGATCCTTCAGGACGTTCACCTTCGCCAGGAGGAGTAGTAGACCGGGCCGTTCTCCCTGCAATTCCAACGCTTCATGGGCGTAATGCTCAGCCAGGTTCACCTGCCCGATTTCCAACAAGGCCTCGCTCTGTGCGGGCAGGCAGTCCAATCCCGAGTCGAAACCGGGAAACAATTCCAACCGCTCCGGCCAGGCGAAGTTCATGAGATCCTCCGGCAGCCTCCCAGCATGGTCCAGGGCGCGCACGAGCTGAATCCCACCGACATAGTCCAGCCGAGGACAGCTCGAGGCCGCCGCGATGGATCGTTCCCATTCATCCCGGCTTGCGTGGTAACTGACCTGAATCCGGCTCTTCTTAAGCTCATCGACACTGAACCACACCGCCACGAAAACGGCTCCAAGCAGCATGAGAGGCATGGGTTGAAGCACAGATGCCATGCCACGCGTTTGGGCCCGGGCCTTCGTTCGTCGGGGAGTTGGCTCCGCCAGGGAGATTTCCTTCCCCACGAGAAATGCCGCGACGAGCACCGCGAGCGGCGTGGAACCCAGCAAGGCCCAAAACGCCCACCGTGAGATTCCGGGAGCTGGCACATTCGCCTCGATGGGGATGGCGGGAAAAACGATCCCAAAAAGGGGCTGGCACAAAATGGCAGCCAGGCAGGCTCCTGCAATCCACAGGACCCGCTGCTTGAGGAATTCAACCAAGGCGCAGAGCGTCACCGTCCATACGAACCACCAAGTGCCCGCGAGATAGAAGAGGAGAAGCGAAAGCGCCCAGCAGGCGGCGATCCTTACCAGCGGACTCGCCTTGAAAATCCACATCGGATACATCCAGACCGCAAGCAAGGCCACGAGCAACCCCAGGGGCACGGTCGCGGAAGGGTAGGAGTAGCCGCCAGTGAGGTAAAGAGCGAGCAAAGCGGTAGGCAGTACCAGTGCGATGGGGGCTGAAGCACCTGGGCGTCCAACCAGCAGAGCGACCAGCAGGGCGGAGGCGGTCACGAGACTGGAGCTGATCCAGGCTCCCAGCCAGCCATGGAAATCGGCTTGGGCGAGAAAAGAACCTGCATAATCCAGGAGACCTCCTGGGTAGAAAGCGAATTTGGCGAAGAAGGATCCCTGCATCAGGAACCCCGGCGCAGAGTGGTGGTAGCGCAAGGCGGGGTCAACCCGCAACCAGACAAACAAAAAGGAGACGAGGTAGAAAAGTCCCCACCACATCAAGGCCCCGGAAACGGAAACCTGCTGCGCACCCACCGTGGAAGAAGACTTGTCCGGATGCCGCATGCCACTAGGGAAGGGGCAAAACGCGTACGAGCCGACAGACCGCCCATCGTGGGCTGTCCGGTTTCACGTAGGCAGCTGTGCCTTTGAAAGCTGGTTTGTACATCTGTGCTTGCGGCCCAGACTCGCCCAAATCCAAGCCCGTGTAAAGCGGGGAGAAGAGGGGTTCACCATGAAGGGCATGAAGGAACATGAAGATCTAATTCATGTCCTTCATGGTGAACTCCTCCACCGGTTAGGTCGCGGGGACGAAGCGTTGCATTAGGAGCGCCAGCAAGAACAGGCCCGCGAAGAGTAGACAGAATCCAGGGGAAACTCCGGCCAAAGCGAGCAAATCCACCCAGATAATCCCCGCCAGAAGGCCGGACACGGTCTTCTTTACGTTGGGTGGATTCTCCTGGAACGTGTGCCCGAGGCAACGGATGACCCAAAGGGACAAGACCAGCATCAGCCAGAGGGCAGGCTGCAGATACTCCTCGGCATTCACGATGAAGGCCAGGAATGTGGGGACCGCGATCAGGGACACCGGCCAGAACCGGAGTTGCAGGAAGCCGTTTTCGTTGCGCGCAATGTAGCTGAGTCCAACGATGTAGCAACCCAGCGCAAGGCCGCTCCAGACCGCCAGACCGTTTACCCCGAAGTTCGTGGCCGAAGCCGCCACCAGGTACAGGAGCATTCGGCAGGCAGCCATCAACACGGGGGACAATACAAAGATCTTGTGAACCAGGTTGTACAGCAGGACCAAGAAGATCAGGACCCCTCCCAAGATCCCGGTCGTTCTGCCCAGCCAGGCGAGCGTGAACCCCCCCAGGATCAGCCACACCCAACCCAACTGCCACACCGTGCTGGCCTTGATCAACCCCGCGGGGATCGGACGGTCGCGCCGATGCTGGAAGTCATAGTGAGTGTCGAACGCATCGTTCAGATACATGCCACCCAAGTAAAGGAAGGTCGTGCCCAGAAGCACCAGATTGAACCGGCTCCAATCCCCTCCCCCAGCCAGCACCCAGGCGGCCAGGCAGTTGGACCAGACGGTGGGCAGGTTGGAGACCCGGCCCAGGACGAAGAGCACGCGAAGGTGCAGGATCGGGTCGGCATTCGGCCGTTGCATCTGGTTCGGAGCGGTTATCACACAGACTCCACTAGGACGAAGAAACAGCGAAACAGATCTGGCCAGAAATGCAAGAAGGAGAAAAAGAGGATGGGCTCCAAACCCGCCTGTAGCCGTCGCCGGAAGGCGGCGCTGTTCCCCCCAACCCACCGCACAGGGAAGAATCTGCGCGCTTTGCCAAGCGCGGCTACCCAATTCTCGTAGTCGCCTTCGGCAGAAGGCGAGTAGCTCTATCCCCCAACCTACCTCCTGTAGCCGTCGCCGGAAGGCGGCGCTGTTCCACCCAGCCCATCGCACCGGGGAACATCTGCGCGCTTTGCCAAGCGCGGCTACCCAGTTTTCGTAGTCGCCTTCGGCAGAAGGCGAGTGGCTCTGCGCCGTCTGCCGACGGCGGCTACGGTACCTCCTGGGACCGCAGGCTAGGCGGTCACGCCCCGGTTACACAACTCCCGCAGGGTCCACTCGTACTCAGCGGCGATCTGATCCCCCACATCCACCCTGCGCAGCACCGAGGGCATTACCTCCCAGGTGTAGGTCTCCATTTCCAAGTGCCTGCAGACCGCCGGATTTCGGGTAATCCAGTCCAGGACCGATCGAAGAGAATCGATCGTTGTGCCAAAGCGAGCACCCTCCGAAGTGAGACCTTCTCCCTCCAAGCCATGCAAGGGGACATGAAAATGGATTCGCCATTCCTGGGATAACGAAGGGATTGCCCCAGGTCGCAGCGCAGAAGTGGTGGCCCCTGGTTCAGGCAGACTACCCAACGCCTCCGGCAAGTCAGGGAACCGGCGCAACGTTCCGTCTGGCTCGCGCGCCACGACTTGGTGCAGGTAGGTCTCTTCGCAAAAGCCGCGCAAGAGATGGCTCGCCGCCGCTGGATTCTCCACACGCAACGCAGAGCTCAGGTGGAGTTTGCTGATCCGGATACCTTCCCGGGACAAGGTTTCCAAACCCCACACTGGATCTTCGAACTCCACCGCGAGGTGGCAGGTATCGTAGTTGACCCCGAGGAACTGGCGCCATGAATCGTCGGCCGGCCGAAGCTCAGCCATTCGTCCAAAAAAGGCGACCGCTTCGGGCGTGGTCTCCAGGTAGCACAATGGTTCCGGCTCCAAACCGAGGTGAAGCACCTTGCCGGTCTTAGCGCAGCGCTTCTCCAGGAAATCGGCGCAGCGCAACAAGTTGACCGCCATTTGCCGCACTTGGGCCTCCTCCTGAATGAAGGCTTTGAAGGAACCTGGTACAGTACTCACACTCCCCTCCACGCCGGGCGGGAGGAGTTCAGCGAGCAAATCGAATAAACGGCAAGTGTAGTCCAAGCGCTCAACCGTGCACCAGTCGGGTTGATAGACGAGCTCCTTCACCCGCGTGCCGTGGAACTGCCCGTAAGGAAACCCATTGATCGTGAAAACATAGGCATTCTCCGCTTCCAGCCAGCGTTGAAAGTCCAACCGGGGCGAGCGATCGGAAAGCTCCGCTGCGGCCACCGCGCTCAAGCGCAGGCCAATCGCATACGGACGCCCCTGCCCCACCCGATCCCGCACTCGCATCACGTGGGTCTTCAGGTTCGCGAGAACTTCGGGCCAGGTTTCCCCGCGATGGATGTTCGTGCAATAGGCCAGGTGCTGGCCGTTCGAAAGTCTCATGGCGCTGCGATCGAAGCGGCCGGGTTCTGTGGTTGGAAGGACGAGCGGAAGTGCTCGGATTGACTCAGAAACCGAAGGGGATTCTGGTAAAGCATGCCGTCGATCTGGGATGGCGTGTGCCCGCGACGCCGCATCTCGACACCCGTCCTTGGCACCACCAAGGGCACACTCACGCCCCAATCACAGGCGCTGTTCATCCACAACCGCTCGCTCCCGTAACACTCGATCAGGTCGATCGCCCGGGCCGGCGACACCTTACTCTCCGGGTAAAGAGTCATGCCTGCCCAGAAGCCCGCGTCCAAGACCATCTCGATGGTGTGCTCCTCCACGTGGTCGATGATCACTCTCCCGGGCTGGATCCGCGAATCGGCTTGGATCACATCCAGGATCAGCCGGGTTCCTTTCATCTTGTCTTCGAGGTGCGGTGTGTGCACCAGAATGAGCTGCTCGTGGCGGGCCGCCAAATCCACATGCATCTCCAGCACCGCCATTTCGTTTCGGCTGTTTTTGTTGAGGCCAATCTCACCAATCCCCAACACGTTCGCTCGGCCCAAAAACTGCGGGATCAACGCGATCACTTCCCGCGCGAGGGTGACGTCTTCGGATTCCTTGGGGTTGATGCAGAGCCAGGAGTAATGTTGCACCCCAAACTTCGCCGCGCGCTTGGGTTCGTAGTCGGTCAGCTGACAGAAGTAGTCGTAAAACCCCTGAGGCGAGCTGCGGTCGAATCCGGCCCAGAAGGCGGGCTCGCAGATCGCTTCACAACCGGCGGTAACCATGGCCTGGTAATCATCCGTCACCCGGCTGACCATGTGGGCATGTGGCTCGATGTAGCGCATAGGTGAAGTCAGGTCAGGCTGGGTTAGCAGGTTTCTTGCAGGCGCCACAAGCGCCCTTGCCCGGAGCCTGCGGTATCGGTTCCACGGTCGGATCGCTCAATGCCTCGAGAATCCTCCGGGCCCGACCCGGCTCCGCAAGCGATAGCAGGGGCAACGCGGCCTTCAGTTCCTCCAAACGGAAATCCACCGCACCTTCCGCACGGTCCACGCGATCCAAGAACGCCGCCACCTCAATCAATTTGCAGCGCGCGTCCAGGAAGTAGAGATCCAACACCTGTTGTCGTGTCATAGTCAGTGACAAGAGCTTAGGACGTCTGAAGAGGGGGGAGTCAACCATGAAGAGCATGAAGAGACATGAAGGAGACTCTTTCTTCATGGCCCTTCATGCGCTTCATGGTGCACCTCCCCAACCTCAAAGCTGGGTCACTCGAATCCGGACGAAGCGCATGGGGTTGTCACCCTGGTTCCGGAAAGGAACGGCCAGGAGTCGCGTGCCATCGGGTTGGTCGGTCAGCTTGGCATCGGGACTGAAGGCATTGGCGTCCTTCTCCCATGGCCCCAGCACCGACGTTGCTGTCTCCACTTCGTAGCGCACCCCGCCGGCTCGGTAGTCCGAAAGCAGGTTCCCTTCTCCGCCAGACCAGACTCGGAAAAGGAGTACAACCCCTGACTCCGCGCTCTGGTTGAGTCGCACCAACGGCACGGCTTCCGCAGCATCAGCACCCCCGCCCAAGGCGTACTCGGCCAGGTTCGAGTACCCGTCTTGATCCGGATCCGCCTCCGGATCCAGGCTCGCCCCTGACAACCCTGAGACGGACAGCCAACCGGCGAAATCAGGAGCCACCGTGAAGTAAAGCTTGGCTTCGCCGACCCCGAGGGCATTGCTGCCTGACAGGATCGCCACGTAACGACCCGTGCCTTCCACCCGACCCGTCAACCGCCCGGTGATCGGATTCAGGATCACCCCCTTGGGAAGGCCGCTTGCAGAAAAGCTGGTGGGATTATTGAAGACCACCGGAACGTAATCGACAGAATCGCCGATCTTCAAATCGCTCAAGACTGCATCACCCACCAAGGGACCGTTGGGGTTGGGCATGACGAGCATGGGCACCTCGATCGCCCCCTGGCCTTTGGCGTTGGTGGCGCTCAGGATCAGGGAGTACCTTCCCGCACCAGCCGGTTTGCCCGAGATTTTGCCCGTGCCTGTATCCACCGTCAACCCGGGCGGCAACCCCTGCACACCGAAGCGGCTCGGCGATTCGGAGGCCTGGATCTGAAAAGTAAACGTGGTCCCCACCGTCATCGACAACTCCCCCGGGTTGACCACCACCGGAACCCCGGGGGGGGTCTGTACCAGCAAGCTAAACGTAACGATCGCCTCCCCCGCAACATTCCTCGCGGTCACGGTGGGCGAGTAATACCCAGCCACTTGGGGAATGCCGGTGACCAAGCCCCCGCCAGCAGACATGACCAGCCCAGGAGGGAGTCCCGTGATCTGCCAATCGGTCGGGTTGTTCCCGCAGAACTGGGCCAGGGAATGGGTGAAAGGAGAGCCCAACACTGCGAAACTGTCCAGCAACCGGATAAAGTTCGGGGGTTGGCCAGAACTCTGTACTCGCAGTTCCACGTCCTTCCAAGTGACACCGAAACTGTTGCTGGCACCAACCGAGAACGTGAAATCCCCCGCGTTGAGAGGAACGCCAGAAACAAGCCCCTGGAACTCGCTGAAGAACACTCCTGCTGGAAGGTTCTTGGCCAAATACGATTGAGCCACGTTCAGTGCCGTAATCTGGTACGAAAAAGAACCACCAGCCATCGCGCTGACGACGCTCGCGCTCGTAATCTCCGGCGGCAGGGCGTTGGTCAGAATCGTGATGCTCAACAGGCCTTGCGCCAGCCCGGCGGAATTGGTGACTTGCACCACATCCGCGTTCTGATGCCCAACTACCGGAGATCCGGTCACCACCCCGGTCTTAGCGTCCCATTTCAAATCGGAGAACAGCATCGGCAACATGGAATAGCGGAATCCCAGATCCTGACCGACGGCGGGGATCTGGTAATAGAACGGTTTGCCAGCCTGCGCCACCACCGTCATCTGCCTGGGCAGGGAAGGCGGAGCTTTGCGGATCTGGAACGACACCTCCGCAGCGGCAGACCACGCAAGCCCGTCAAACACCCGGAAAGTCAGGGAGTCGACCCCGGTATGGTTCGTCGTGGCGACATAGGTCAGAACCGGCGGCACACCCGTAAGCTGGCCGTGTATGGGGCCTTTCACCACTTCCCAACCAAGATCATCGCCGTCCTCGTCCAATCCTCCCAACTCCACCGGCGTTGTCTGGCCTGCCGAGATCCGGAACAAGGATCCGAGCGCGACGGGCTGTTTATTGGTGAAAGACCAGGTCCATTGGTTATTGGACAGGTTGGTCTCGGACAGCTCCTCGGGAGTCAGCAAACTGGCCTCGGCACGCAATCGGTAAATCCCCTTCTCAACCGGGGTGAAAGCCCCAGTAATCGTCGCCGTCTCCAGCGGAGCCGCCTCCACGGCCTGGTCGGAAAGCAGTAATTCCTGTCCCCCTGGCAGCACGGAATACAGGCGTAAACGCATCGTGTTAGTCACCCCAGGATTGTGCACCCGCACTGACACGTCACAGCGCTTGCCCGTCTGTGGACGCTGAACACGTCCCCGCACCGGGTCCCAATTCTCCACCCCCAAGGTCAGCCCATCCTCGCGCACCTCAAGGTCGACAACCTTCCGGTCGGCTGGAGCGACCAGGACCGAGACCGAGTTCGAAGATGCACGCCCGCCAGAGTCCATCGCCACACAGGTAAGCACGTGCCGGCCTGGGCTCAGCTGAATCGATTCCAACCGCTGGTTGGCCCCCAAGTCGCCGTCCAGCGAGGAGGACCAACGCACCGAGGCTGGCTCGGTCACGCTCGACACCGCCGCAGCCAAAGTCCAGGCTGTCCCTTCGGGCGCCACCGCTTCCGCCCAAGGTGAGAGGATGCTGACAGCAGCCGCCGATTCCAGCCGACGATAGGGACCCAAGACACTCTCGCGGCTTTGAAAACCATCGGACACGATGACTTTGAACCGGAGGTCATCCGAGACAGGCAGACCGTCGCGCCAGACGCGGGCCGAGCTCAATCCATCGTAATCGCCGAGCGGTTTCCACGTTGTCGCCCCATCATCACTCACCAGCAGGGTGATCCCCAGCCTGCGCGGCGCATCCCCCGCCTGCGCCACCCCAAAGGAGAAATCGACATAGGGCCCCACGATGTTCCCACCGGCGAGGAGGCCATGGGTCAAGGAAAGTTGTGGCTGCCAGTCTCCGGGCAGCGGCCACAGGAACTCCGCAGTGTGACTCGAGGTCTCCAACTCATAGCGAACGGCGTTCTCGGGCACATCAAAGGTTTGCCGCCAGCGAAAAACGCCTTCTGGCACCGTGCTGGAACGTCGCAGTTCGAACGTGTCCAACAGAGCCCCTGCGCTGTTAAAGACCCGCAGTCGTTGATAGAGCCTCTCGGTTCCGGGATACTCGGGCAACCCGGGCGGAGCCACCCTGCATGCCAAAGTCTCAGGAACCAACTGCGGGTAGAAGGGCTGCGGCGCGTTGGTGTTTTGCGATACAAAATCCGCTTCCATTACGATCCTCCTCTTGCCTGGCGCCGGGGCATCCGCGCTTGCGCCCGCCAGGGACGCGCTCATGGCAGGAATTTCCCAGCCCAAGAGGTTGCGTAACCGTGCCGTGAACGCCGAGTGGGTACTCGGCACCATCACATCCGCCGCCGTCGCCCCCATGATATCACGCAATCCCGATTCACGGCCCGCCCGGCAATGCAAAATTCCACCGGGTACAGAGGGAAAAGTCAGGCTCTCGTCGGCCACAAACAGACTCGCGCCCCAGAATCGTGCCCCCGCATCGGCATCGACGTAGATATCGCAGATGTACATGGTGTCCGCATTCCACGGATCACAGCCAGCGGCTTCGTTCCAACCCTCCGGAAGGTTGTATTGTTCCCGGGCGTACAGGCCCAGCGCATGCCCAAATTCATGAATCGCCGCCTCCGGGTCCGATTCCTCAATGACGGCGATGCGCGGATACCACGGGTGATTGAACCCGGTAGCGCCCGTGAAGCTGCTCAGCGCCCCCTGCGGAACCACCGCCAGCATCAGGTCCAAGGGTTGGCGCCCGGTGGCATTGCGTCGCGCGTTCTCGTTGTTGAACTCCTCCTGCAAGTACCGAGCCAAGCCGAAGTAGATCGAGTTGTGCCGCTGCGGTAGAAAACCGGTAAGCAAGGGCGAGTGCTCCGCCGAGGCGAGCATCTCGATCCTCATATCCTGCCTCTTGCGCAACGGAAGGAGTGCGGCCATGGCAGTCGTCAGCCGATCCTGGATCACGGTGGAGGTGTCCTGATCCGGACGGGGTGCCTGGTTGAATTCCCGGGGATACCCCCAGGCGTTTACCGTCATCAGTTTCAGGCCGATCCTCAGAGGGCGAGGCGAAGGGTCTTGAAATCGATAGGTTCCAAAGAACACGTTATTCTCCACGCCAGCCTCATCCCTCTGCGCGAGGGTAAACGCCACCATATCGTCTGTGTGCGCTGGCACGATGAAGTCCACCGTGCGAACCGGGGCCTCGGGCGGATAGAACCGGCGTACAGTGGAAAGACCCCGCGGCGGGATCATGCGCCTCTGCCCATCCGCACCGGTCGCATAGAAAGAGACCTTGTCCAAGCTCATCTCCCCCATGGGCACCCGCAGATCGAAGCTGACCAGGGTGCGGCGTCCCTTGAGCAGAAGGGGAACATAATCTGGGGAAAGAACCCCCTGCCCGATCGCCACCCCCTGCACCCAGAAATTGGTGGGAGCATAGGTATCCCCCAACCCAGTCACTTTCCTGCGACCAAAAGTCGTCCAGGTGGTGTCCTCCGCCATGAAACTGCAACTACCGCCGGCAGGTCCCTGCCAGTTCCCGCCCAAAGGACGCCCACCCAGGGTTGGACCCGCCGGATCGCCCCAGAAGTTGCCATTGACCTGGTAAGTCTCGAAACCAACGGGCGGCGGGAGCGTAAGCGCGGTCTGCGCCCAAAAACTGTTGCCACTGATTGCCAGGGAGCCATTCATCGTCGCCCCAAGCCACGTGCACGTCACTTGCCCCAAGAACACGTTGTTGACCAAGTAGAGTCCCGAGGAAGGAACCGTGACGCCCACTCCCCCATAGAAGTCGTTTCCATCCAGTCGCAGCACCTCGGTGGCTGTGCATCGGCTTTCGAGAGGGCCGCCGCAGTAACTGCCCGACACCGCCAAATGCCGCACGTCCGCCTGAAGTCTTGTCTGCATCTTGCATCCGTCCACCAACACCATGCCTCCGAACAAGGTGAGATCGCTGCTCTCACACTTCTGAACCAGCACCGTGTTGTTGGTCGAACCGCCCGCGCCCAGGCTTCCCTTGGCCTTGACGTTCCGTAAAGAAACTTTCGTCCACCCCGCCAATCCCGCACTCTCCACCTCGCAACTCTCCATCCTCAGTTCCCCAACTTCGATAGTCATGGGGCCGAGATACTTGCCTTCTGAAATCCACACCGCCCCATGGGTGTTGGTGCCCTTGATCAGAGTGGTCGACTCTACCTGGAGATTCCGGAGGTCCAAGGTCAAGGTACCCGGAAGATCCACCTCAATTTGCGACACTAATTCGGTGTCGAACACCTCGCTCCACTCCGGGCGCCCTCTGATCGGTTGTGGCACCTTGTTGTCGATGGCGTAGGTCGCTAGCGAGGTGTACCGGTGGGTAACCTGCGGCTTGGTGGGCAGCACCTCGTGCAATATCAACTCGTAAGTGCCGCTTTGGCCGACGTCGAGCCGGTTGGTGCCCGTGATAAACTTGGTGCCCGACATCAAGACTTGCACTCCGCCGTCGGGTCGCTTGAACTGAAGTTCCAACGCAAGGAGAGTCTCATTCGACCGCGTACAACTATAGGCAGAATGGATCACCCGAGGGCCGGAAAAAAGGATCTGCGGAGGTTCCTCCAGCGCCAAGGCGCTGGCTAACACAGCGAAGAAACCTAGAAATGCCAACGAAGGCTGCAGGGTAATGCCACAAGCTCGAATGAAGAGGTAACCCTGGTGGAAGAGGTTCATAAGCGATGATTACACCGCGAACCTCAAACCGTTAGATGAGCCTGTCAAGGAAATTAGCCGTAGAGGTCAACCATGAAGCATGAAGAACCATGAAGAGGAGGTCTTTCTTCATGTTTCTTCATGAACTTCATGGTTGACTCCCTTCTCCCATAAAAGCCGAAACCAGCAGGCGTTGCCACCTGCTGGTTTGAAGATGAAAACCTAGCTCGCTAGCTCCAGAAACTTAGGAAAGCTTCCGGCGGAGACCTTCGACTGCGATGAATCCGAGGCCGAGGAGAGCGAGGGTTGCGCCACCATCAGGAACGCTGCCCGGGGGATCGACAGGAGGGGTGCCAGGTGTACCGTTGATCCCGGCGTGGGAGATCTCATGGTACTTCGTCTGCGGCTTCGGACCACCAGTAAGATGGGACAGACCATCCTGCCAGAGCGTAACAGAGTCATATGTGCCACCGTTAAAGGCCGTAAGATCGCTGGAATCCCAGTAAAGATACCAATCACTCGCTTTCATGATCGCAGAGGTCAGCACAGGCTGTGGATTTCCATCCCAAGCAATCTTCACCCACCAACCGTTATCTTCATCACCACCATGGGTAAAGGAGTAGAGACTTGCAGCCGTTCCAGCCTCACTCCAAACGCCCTTATCGTTATTCACCTGATAGAAAGCCGAAGTAAGATTGCCAGCGATCTTGTCCGCCGTAGTGTAATCAAGAGGAAATGTAACGGCGTTAGAGTTAACAGCGACAACACCGAGAGCTAGAAGACCGAGAATTCGCGAGGTTTTCATCGTAGTAGTGTTTAAGGTTTCCAATAAAATTCTGATTATCCATAAGCACTTGATGTGCCAAAAAGCAGGATGGAGAATAAAAACAAATGTAACTTCCTATATATTAGTATATTATAGATATCAAACATCCACCAACTAAATGGATCCATCAACTAATTCGGTAAAGAGTGTAAGCTTAGCCGACGTCTTGGCTTAGATAAACTCACATGATGTACATATCAAATTATACCACAATGACTTACATCTATCATTGGACCTGTAATACTATCCATCAGATCTTTATCACTCTATGGACATAGGACTATTAGGTACCATTTAGGATACCTACTTACCGCCCTAAAAGTGCGCATAGGTGAGAAATACTGCAACCGACTAGTGTAATACATTGTCAGTTGTTAGTTCTTGTTAGGATTGCCATTCCTCAGGGTTTGGTTAACAAATAGAACCAGAGTAACGAACCGCGACCTTGGTCTGCGAGCTGCAAAGCTCCCTCAACGCACTTTAAATAGGCCAGCTTCACTGTTCTTTTGGCCGCTCATAAATAGCTTCCAAGCGTTACCCAAGCGACTGAAAGAACTGAAGAGAAAACAAAAAGCGGGCGGAGGACTTAAACTCCGCCCGCAGGAACCGGGGATTAGAGGCGTTAGCTCGGGAAAGAAATCACTTTTCCGGTGTTTATTGAGTTCGGATCACGAATTCAACAACAAAACATTCGACCAATCGCTTTTCTTTTCGTTCAAACAACAATCTACAGCAAGCAACAGTAGTGCCAAATGACCTATTACGCTAAGCCAATCATTGTAAACATTTAGCTTACAAGTCCTTCAAGAGACGAAAACTCATCGTCTCGGCTTGGCCGCCTCTACTACATGTTTAAGTTAGGAACAAATTGTGTAAGGGTTGCTGACAGATGCCGCTGCCCACCGCTCTCCAAAAGCTTCGCCAACACGAGCGGCCTGACCTACTTCGCACTCTCCAACCATTTCCACACCCGGAGGGCTTCCGTGGCACCCCAAGCTTGGGCATCGCAGCCGCGCTCGTGATGGGGGTAGTCTCCGTCCACAATCTCCGGAAGATGTCCGAGACAGCCCTCGGCGAGAAGTCGATCGCAACTCCCCAAGTAGGCCTTCGCAGCTGCTACGGCTTCGGGAGAGCGGTCCCACGCCAGCGCCAGGGCCTCGCAGAAGGATGGGAAGGTCCAGGTCCATCCGGTGCCGTTGTGATACGCCGGCTTGCGTCGCGTGTCTTCGTCGCCTTCGTATCGTCCCCAGTAAGGGTGGGAGGGATCGTTCAACAGCCGTCCATCTGCGGCATGGACCGGCAGGGGGACTTCCACTTGGAGCGGGGCGAGCGAGCGCAAGGCGCCCGGCAAAACCAGGTGTCGAAGCGCAGCCAGTACGCAGCGACGCGCTTTCTCCCCTTTCACCAGGCCGAGGCTCACGGTCAGCAGGTAATTGCTGCGAAGGGCGGTGTCTTGCTGGCAAGCGCGGGCAGGCATAGGGGAGTCCGCAGTGAGGACGTCAGCATAATATCCGAGATCCTCGCGCCAAAAGAGCGATTCGATCGACTGTTCCACCCGCGCCGCAAGCCTCTCCCACGGTTCCGCGACGGGCGCGGCGCCGAGCCGGTGTAGTTGGCGCAGTAGCCGATACCAAAGGACCTGCAGGCAGATGGGATAGCCCTGCCTGGGGCTGCTTGCGGGGTAATTTGTGTCCATCCAGGTAAAATGGCTTGGACTCCAGACGAGACCTGAGGCGGGGTCCACACGAATGCCATTCGGCGTGCCAGCCAAATAACCTGCAGCGATCGAGCGGAGCACCGACCCGATACAACGTCCCCCCAGCTGGACCGGAGTGGAGTAAACGGGCGCCTGCGAGATGGGGCAAGGAAGTGACTCGGCGTCGGTTCCGCTGGCGAGCTGGAGGATGGCCAGATCCTCGCAGACCACCCCATACCAGAGGGGGGCATCCGACGTATCCCGGTTCGAGGCGTCCTCGCCGTGAATGGCATTCGGCAGCGTTCCCTGGCTTTCGAACCGGCCAAAAGTACGGAGGATTTGCAGAACCTCCTCACTCATTCCGGCAGCGAGCAAGCCCCGCGCGCAGATGAGCGTGTCGCGTCCCCAATCCAAAAACCATGGGTATCCGGCGATCACCGTCCGCGAATCCTCACGGGCCACCACAAACGCCTGGGTGGCGTGGATCAGGGCCTTTTCGAACACCTTGGCTGGGGAGAACTCGGGGGCCAGGCCGCGGAACGGCCTCTCCAACATCACCACCGCCGGTGAAGGCGCCCCTGAATCAACAGCACCCGCGAGAGGTTCCCCGGTCTCCGCCGTCACGGTCAACTCGACCTTGGCCTGATAGGGCAGTGCCATCTCGAACCAACCCGGGCTGTAAGCATCGCCCGTGGGACACATGCCACGACTGGCCTCGACCGAATGCGGCAAATCCACACACCATTCGGGCTGTGGGTGGTATTTTCCGGCATCCACAAAAACGCGCAAAACGCGGTCCGAGGCGGGCGTGAATTCAAACCCTCTTCCATCGGGCAAAGAATGCGTATGTGCTCCGAAATGGGCTTCAGCACCGGGCGTCCGCTTGGTCTCCCCATGGTACCCGCGATCCTCGATATCCACCCGAACCGTCAACCGAACGTCCGCGGAAGGGGGCAATTCGCGATGCTTCCAGAGCGGCACGGCGACGCGCTCCAAACGCAACACCACGGTGTTCTTGCCGGGGACCATCTCCGCCACCAAATCGATGCCGACTCCACGGCCATCGCCCCCGGATGCAATGAAGCTCCATCGCACGGGAGGGCCCGAGGAGAAAGTCGCAAGGTTGTTTGCGTTCAGTTCACTGAGAAAACCATCGGCGTTGGCCCAGATCCGGACGCGTTTGGCCAGCACATGGCGGTCGACGGGCACCGAGGGATGCAAGTTGGCGCCGAGCAGGCAGTCGTATTTCGACTGGATGCGACCCAGGTCGACTGCGAGGCGGGCCATCCCTCCCCGGCCGTTGGTAAGCAGGACTCGTTCAGTCACGGCTCGGGTGGGGGTGCCATGCCCCAGGTAATGGGGCCCTGGAGCCAGCAAACGCACCGGGCTGCGAACCAACGCGGGGGATCCCCCGTAACGCTCGATTTCCAGAGTGGCGTCCACCGAGAATAGAAACGGTTCAGGCGGGTAGAAGAAGGCGGCCTGGCCTTGGTCCACCGGGAACGACTCCACACAGATGGAACGTCGACCTGCGCCCGGGTCGAAGCGCACGCGGAACCGTGCTTCATCCAGCACCACGATCCAATGCCCGGGCGGAACCAGGAAAAGGCGCTTTTGGTCGGCAAGCCGCCACGTGACAACGCGCGGATACGCGGCACCGGCGTGCTGCAGCTGCCGGAGAACGGCGGACGCCGGACAGTTGGTGGGCAACGCGGAGACGGCCCCCAGGTAGCCTGACAAATCCTTGGCGACCCAGGGCGCAAGAGAATCGGGGGCTACGCCTCCTGCTACTTCCAACGGAAGTCGCTGGGCTAGAGCTCGTGAAGCAGCGGCCTCTTGATGCTTTCGGGTAAGGTAGAGTCCGCCGGAGATCCCTGTGGACGTTGGCTGGACGGCAAGACAGTAGGCGGCACCGGGGGGCAACTCCACCTCCAACCCCTCCGAACCGTCTTGGCGGAAAGCGGGCGGCGATTGTCCCAACAAATCCACAGCGTGGTGCGCCTTCAGGGATTGACAGAAAACGTCCGCCAGCTTGGCCAGGGAGGGGGCGTCGAGCCGCGTGAGAACCGAACGGCTGATATCACTGTTCACGAGCACCAGCACCTGGTCGATCCCGTTGGCCGCGGTCCGCAGCAGTCCGTACCCCTCGGAACCAGGCGGCGTGACACGCTGAAGCTGCGCGCCATCGAAGAAGCAGGGATGATCCCGCACCAGGCGGTTCAGTTGCGCCAACTCCGGCACGATATTCTCCGGGTTGTCCCATGCCAGCCCCCGACTGGAATGGACGTTCACCCGCTCGGGCGCCAGCCATTCCACCCCGCACGTAAAGCCATATCCGCCGGAAACACTGGTCAGCGCGCAGAGACGGTTGCGAAGCAGCGACCACGCCCTGCCCTTGGAGGCGAGCCGCTCGTTGTCATGGGTCTCGCTATAGTGGACCAACACGCCGCAGCGGGCACTCTGGTGAAGTGCGTGATCCAGGTACCCAGCCACCTGCCCGCCGGTGTAGTTTTGGAACAGCTCCGAGTAGGCCCATTGCATTCCTCCCTCGGTCAGCAGCGCCTCGGTATCGCCCCAGCCCCCCCCCAAACCCTCAAGCAGAAACACCGTATCCGGATACTCCTGCCGCACCCGTGCGGTAATGTACTCCCAGACGGGAACGGGGACTTTGTAACCCGCGTCGCAGCGGAACCCATCCACACCTCGCCGGCACCATTCCAGGAAGGCATCCGCCAGGTACTCGCGCAGGGAGGGATCGTTGTGCTCCAATTCCACAAGGTCCTCCCAGGTAACCCCCCAGGCTCCAGGACTGACGAAGAGTCCATCCGCACGACGCATGAACCACTCTGGCCGGTTCTCCTGCAGTATGGACCCCCAACCGGTGTGGTTGATCACCATGTCGAGGAACAGCTTGCCGCCGTGGCGGTGCACGCCGCAGGCCAGTTCGCGGAACTGGTCCACACCCGTCGTGCGTCGGTCAAATTCCACAAGGGCGGGATCGATCCCCGTCAGGTCCTCACAGGCGTAGGGACTGCCAAACCTCCCAAAACGTGCGTACGTGGTGGGGGTGGGATTGACCGGCAGAAGGTGCAGGATCCGGCACCCGAGTCGGTCGAAAATATGGGGCAACTCAGCCACCAGGTCCCGGAACTTTCCTGAGGGAGGAATCACGGTGTACCCGGCTTCGTCGAGTTTCTTCAGGGCCGCCTCCTGACCTGGATTCGCAGTGACTGCCAGGCCTTTTGTAGACCCAAACATCCGGGTGAAGGCGCAATAAATGGTATTCCCGGTTCGGTAAGCTGCCGGATGCACGGCGATGCCGGCATCCTCGCCCTCTGGCCAATGCTGCCAGCCTTGAGGATCCAGCAGATAACACTTGGCACGAAAGTACCCAACCTCGACGAGCGGGACTTGAACCTTCCAGCCTTTTCCGTCCCACTCCAGCGGCACATCTGCCCAGGCGGTGGGAAAAGAGGGACGCCCCTGACGGACCGCCTCAATGATCTCTTCTTGGACCCCATGGGCGCGCCCCAAGGTTGTCCTCAGGAAAGCGCGCCAGCCATGAATTGGCTGGCAATTCGCCTCGGCGTGAAGGGTAAAACAGATCCGGTCTCCCACAAAGCGCAGCAACCGATCTCCAGGTTTGGGTTCTTGCTCAGGCTTCCGCATGTTCTTGCTCTTAAAAGCCATTCATCAGGACCATCTCCGCACAAAGGCACGCATCCGCGCGTTTCGTTCGCCTCTTGATAGCCCGTTTCCACCCCCGAGTTCAACCCCTCATTTTCTTATCAAGCAAAACCCGATTCCTGCCGATAGACAGGGTGAAACGAATCGCACGGACGTGATTCTATGAAAATCGAACAAAATCATTGGAGTCAGCTGGCGGGTACCCAAACAGGGTTTGCAAGGATGCAAAGGAGGGATGAGGCCTCCGAGTCCAAAGCGAGCACGAGTTCGACCCCGACCACCACCGCACCACCCCCTCCCCCTGAGGAGATCACCTCGTCCGAAACCAACGCGGCACAAGTGGCGAGAACCTACCAGGATCCCAGGCAACATGGCCTAGGCTTGGGCCGGTTCAACCGGATGCTCATGCCGTTGCTCCGCCACCTGGAAAAGGCGGCGGAAGACCTCACCGGAACAAAGCTCTCAGCGAAACCGATCTCCAACGAGCAGGCGGCCCGAGGCTCAGCCCCGGCAGGATCCCTCATTCAGAGCGCCCAATTCTCCATCTCCACCGAGTCCACCCGTCTGGATATCCAGAGCGAGGATGGACGCCTGCGTTATGATGGCCGAAACCTCACCGCCACCGGCCTGATTCGCACCGCCGACGGAACAGAGTTGTCTTTCAGCTTCAGTGCGGAGTTCGACCGTCTTCGCTTCCGTGACGGACCAGAAACGATTCCTCAAAAGGGCGATCAGGAAGGGCCGAGGGTCCTTCATTATGAAGGAACCGCCATGGAACTTCGGCAACAAAGCTTTAGTTTGCAGTGGAGTCTCACGATGCCTGGAAGTGATTCTAGTAGCGAAACTGCGGGCGTCCCCACAACCAGCGTGCCCGACCCCGACGCCACCACAGACACGTCAGTGAACACCGGCGTTATCAACGATTTAGTAAACGACAGCACCGCGGATCCTCTTCAGCGGTTCGATGTGAGCCCATGAGCACAGGCAGGCTGCTCTAGCTCTCCGCTGGAGGGGACCGCCCCGCCCGGAAAGGCGAGGGAAGCGACTCGAAGGAACACTTCAGGGCGCGTTCCGAGGGAAACCTCAGGGCGCGCCCTGTGTGTTGAATGAAGGGTTCGAGTCAGCCCCTACACCACATGGGAGACCTTCTCCCACTTGCCGGTCTTGGCGGACTTGAGGACGGCGTCGCAGACATACTGGGTTTCGAGCGCTTCCTTGAAGGTCGGGCTGGCTGGTTTGCCCTTGGCCAGGCCGGTGAGGAAGTCGGCCAGTTGATGCACAAACGAGTGTTCGAAGCCGATGTTCAGGCCGGGAACCCACCAGTTCTTCATGTACGGATGGTCGCCATCGGTGACGTGGATCGAGCGCCAGCCGCGCAGCTTGCTTTCGTCCTTGTGGTCGAACCATTGCAGGCGCTGCAGGTCGTGCAGATCCCACGCGATGGAGGCGTGCTCACCGTTGATTTCGAACGTGTAAAGCGCCTTGTGGCCGCGGGCGTAGCGGG
>CAYPNF010000088.1:0-27209 GCA_964411985.1 uncultured Verrucomicrobiota bacterium | reverse complement strand
ACCGCCCCTCCTGGGGCCATTCCAAAGGCCCCCTCCCCAGTGTCTGAGTTGCAGGCTTATACCGCCGATTTCGCCTCCCCGTTGTCTTTTAATCTGAGTCAACCCGTGAGCGCGCTCGAACCGCCTCTGACTCATTCCGCAGCCTTGGGGCATTAAGCCCGCGCCTCAGGTGGCGTAATCCAACAAAGGCACACAGTGTGCTGGCCGCAAGGCCCACCACAAACACAAGCCATTGGAACCGACCGGCCCAAACGCTGGCCATGGCTTGAAAGAACAGGGCCATTACCAATCCGAACACCCCAAATCCCCGGGCGACACCTGGCCGCCGCGTACCCACGGTGCCGGCATTCCGGGCCAGGAGCTGCCGGGGCCACAAAACCATGGCCCCACCCCCGAAGAGTAATCCCGTGGCAGCCATCCAATGCCCGAAGGCTTGCACAGGCCTGGTTAGCGACTCCATCGCTAGAATACCCAATCCCAGAAACACCAAGGTCACAATTGAGAAAAGCAAGCGAGAGATCGAGGTCATTTTCAGGCACTGTGACCTCCGCGGCAGTACCACGCCATTACAGACCGATCCAAGGATTGTAACACAAATGACGAATCTTCGAACGCCGTTCTGCTCCGCGGAAGGACCAATATTCTGGTCCGTGATCAGGAAGATACACTTGACGGGGGGATTCGGATGTCTTTACTAATACGGTTTAGTTGAAAGCAAGACTACCTAACAGCCAGGACGTCGCTCGCGCCGCCGGGGTCTCCCAGACGACTGTGTCGCTGGTCTTAAACGGGCGGACGGATATTGCCATTTCGGATATGACCAGGCAGCGGGTTCGGGAGACGGCTGAGCGCCTTGGGTATCGGGCCAACCAGCTCGCACGAAGTCTCCTGCGCGGGCGGACCCACACGGTTGGACTATTAGTCCCTTCGCTCTCGAGCAGTTTCGTGGCGCAAATTGCCGAGGGGGTGCAGGCCGCCGCGTGGGATCAGGATCACCGAATCCTGGTGGCGCACACCCGACACCACCCGGAGGTTGAATCCCGCCAGCTTGACCTGTTACTGGGACAGCAGGTCGATGGCCTGATTGTTGTCACCGGAGAATCGACCCTGTCAGCATTGGCCGCTCGCCTGGATACGGCCGAGCAGGCAGGGATTCCCTGCGTGGTGGTGGATGAGGCAAGCATGGCGGGGAGGGTGGATAGCGTGGTCAGTGATGACCAGGCGGGCGCACAACAGGCGGTTCGCCACCTGATTTCATTGGGACATCGACGCATCGGGCATCTCAGCGCAGGCAGTCTCACCAGTTCCTCACGAGCCCGTCAGCAGGGCTATCGCGATGCGCTGCAAGAGGCCGGTATTCCGTATGACGCAAGCTTGGTAGTGGGCGACGCCTATCTTCGCGAGAATGGTGCTAAGTTGTTCGGAAAACTCCTAGGAATCAAGGAGCCTCCCACCGCTGTCTTCGCCGCTAACGATCGCCGCTTGGCGGAGGGCCTCCCCCTGTTGCGGCAAAAGGGCGTCCGCATTCCTGAGGATCTCGCACTGGTCGGCTACGCGAACTACGACTTCAGCACTTACCTCGATCTGAGCTCGGTGGATCAGCAGCCGATGGAACTTGGCCAACACGCGATGCTGCGCCTACTGGAGCGGATCGCCAAACCGAATCTGAAACCGAAACTTCTCCAGTTACCCACCTCGCTCATCGTCCGAGGTTCTTGTGGCGGGAAACGCCCGCCCGGCAACCCTCCAAGAGTTTGACTACCTTGAACATGCACCCCTTCCAGTCATGAAATCGTTCCATTTTCTCGCCGCCTTGTTTGTTGCCGGATTGGCCGCAGTTGATGTGGCCAACTCCCCTGCCCCTCTTCCCGCACGCCAGGTCCACCTGGAATGTCGCACCGCCGCCGATATGCCCGGGGTTGGAGCTAGGTTCAACAAACAACGATGGCAAGAAGCGCTGCGCGTCGGACATGTCAATTGGATCAATGTCTTTGCCAGGTCATGAACCTTCGCATCCTCTTCTTGGGCCGTCTGGTCTGGGCGGTCCTCTTGTTTGGCCTTGCCACGCGAGCTGACTCGAGTGGGTTCAACTATGCTGAGGCACTGCAAAAGTCCCTCTACTTCTATGAGGCGCAGCAATCGGGTTCGCTGTCTCCCAACAACCGGGTGGAGTGGCGAGGACCGGCTTGCTTAACGGATGGCAAAGACCTGGGATTAGACTTGAGCGGAGGGTGGTTCGACGCAGGGGATCACTGGACCGCCAACCTCACGATGAGTTTCGCCGCTATGACGCTGGCTTGGTCTGCGGTGGAGCATCCTGAAGGTTACCTGCAAACGGGACAGATGGACGAACTCCTGGAGTCACTGATCCACGTGAATCGCTACTTCTTGAAATGCGTTTTGCATCCGGAAACGGCCAATCCGGCACAAGACCTCGAGGTGGTGATTGGGTGCGGGGGGCGCGAAGGAGTGGAGTCGCCCAACGTACATTCCATGTGGGCATCGGCAGAGGTCGCTCACTTGATGACCCAGCGCCCGACGTTCCGGTTGAACCGCCAGAGTCCCGGCGGCGACATTCCCGCTGCTATGGCCGCCGCCATGGCCGCAAGCTCCATGGTCATCCGCGAACACGCCGGAGTGCTTAAGGGCAAGCGCGGCTACACGGACTTCGATGGCGTTCAATTCGCGGATCTACTCCTGGATCGAGCGGGCAAACTCACGTTGTTTGCTCGCGCCCACGCGGGCCCGGTGCTTGAGGATAAGCTCCCCCAGGCGGAGAAAGATCAGATTCAGAAGGCTCGCTCCCAGGCGTTGCGCTCTGATGGCAAGGTGGTGGAAACCGGTTACCGCGCCGCGCCGTTCGACAAGATCGTGGCCGCCGCCTCATGGATGCAGCGTGCTGAACAGGCCAAGAACCCGAAAGGCACTCGGAAATGGTTCGAAATCGCCTGCGAAGTCTATGAGAAGGAGTACAAAGCCGAATCCAACCATGATTGGTGGAAAGATTATGGCGCGGGGAACTTTGCCAAGCTGGCTGCGTTTAACTTGATGCGGCTGGCGCCTGACGACGAGCGATTTCACGCAGACCTGCAGCTCTATTGTTGCCGGTTTGGCGAATACAGCAAAACTCCCGGTGGACTGCGATTACGCGAGGCTTATGCGCACGAATACGGAAGCCTTCGTCACGCAAACAACGCCGCAGTGATCGCCCTTTACTACAGCGAACACGTGGAGAAAGCCCCTCCCTTGAAGGGCAACACCTGGTGGAAGGGGTCGAAATCCAACGCCGAACTCCGGCAGCTCTACTTTACCGAAGCCAAGCGGCAGGTGGACTATGCGTTAGGCGCCAATCCTTACGGCCGAAGTTACCTGGTTGGTTTCGGCCAACAACCCTTCAATCACCCTCACCATCGTGGCGCTTACGGTGCGTGGGCGGGGTTTGAGCATTTCATTCCGGGCAAGGCGGACGACCGCGGCACGAACCGCCATGTCCTATACGGAGCGCTGATCGCGGGCCCGGATCACAATGACGTATTTCTCGGTGTAAGCCGGCGCAAATGGCTCCCGGTGCCTGGCACAACTAAGGAGGACTTCTTCTACCAGTTCCCCAACCGCAAAGAAGTGGTTCAAAAGGAGGGCTATGTTTGGGACACCAAGGACGAACCTTATCAAGAGGTGATGGACTCCCAGTTCAATGAAGTAGCCCTTGACTACAATGCCGGATTCACTGCGAGCCTCGCCATGCTGTGCGCAAGAGGAATGAGCGCTGGAAAAGCCTTGGCCGAAAACAGCTTTCCCCCGAAGGAGGTCCACAATAATTCCCTGGATCTGCTTTCCACGGATCGGGAGTTTTTCGTTTCCGCGAAAGAAATCGAGGCGACGTCAAAAAGCCTGCGCATAGAGGCAACCCTGTGGAACCGCAGCCGATGGCCAGCCAAGGTCTGCACGAACCTGTCGTTCCGCTACTACTTCAAGCTCGATGGAACGGCCCGTCTGGCTGAAGTGACCGCCGAAGTTTCGGGCGTGCCAGGCGCTCAAATCGCGGTCCACCGTGGGCGCGATGAGGGAACGGCCTATGCCGAAGTAGCCTTTCCCGCCGAGGTTCTTTACCCTGGCGGTTTGCAGCAGGGTAGCAGAAAAGTATCCGTGAAGCTGTGGGCCCCGGACTGGGACTCCGCGGACGATTGGTCCCACGCAGGTCTGGGACCCGAGGCTCGACTTCTCCCCCGATTACCGGTATACGAGGGAGGTCAGCGCGTGGGAGGGGAGACCCCGGAGTCATTCCAGCGCTAGCAAGAACACCAGAGCATTGGTTTGAAGAATCTCACTCGTCCTATGAAAGGCATCTCCGCCCGACTCACGGGTATCCTGGTGGCGTCCCTGGTAGGCGCCATGGGTTTGCAGTTCGTCCCTTGCTTGGCCGCTGCTCCTGTGGTTGCGAGGAGGTACCCCACCACACCGTTTGTGGTCGATGTCACGCAACCGCCCTATTCCGCGAAGGGCGATGGCGTGGCTGACGATACCGAGGCTATCCAGCGCGCTATCAACGAGAACGTTGGACGCCACAAGGTCCTCTTCTTCCCCAGAGGCACCTACCTGGTGAGCCGCACGCTGACCTGGCCGAAGAAGTGGAACGGTCGTGACAACTGGGGCCACACCATGGTGTGCGGAGAGCATCGCGACTTGAGCATCATCCGCCTTAAGGACGGCACTTTCACCGACGCAGCCCGCCCAGAGTCCATCATGTGGTGCGGCGGTTTCGGCTCAGCAGACTGGTTTCACAATTACGTAGAAAACCTTACGTTCGATGTCGGCGCGCGAAACCCTGGCGCCACGGCATTGCAGTTCTATTCCAATAATTCCGGTGCGGTCCGCGATTGCCGCTTCGTTGCCGGCGAAGGAAGCGGCGCGGTGGGACTCGACCTAGCGCACCGCGATATGAATGGCCCCTTGCTGGTGCGCCATTGCGAGGTTGTCGGCTTTCGACGCGGCATCGCCACCGCGCACTCGGTGAATAGCCAGACCTTCGAGCTGATCGCGCTGCGTGGGCAGACGCAGTTCGGGTTCGACAACGAAGGGCAGACCGTCAGCATCCGTGGTTTGACGAGTGACAATGTCGTGCCGGCCCTGCGCAGCTATGGCACGCTCTGCTTGGTCGAAGCGAAGCTAACCAGCCGCGCGACCGCCCCAGACCTGCCCGCCCTCGTCAACTACAACGGTGGGCGGATGTTCCTGCGGGACATTACCACCACCGGCTACAGTCGGGCCTTGGCCGACGTCGCCACGCCTGACTTTGCCGCCGCCTATCGCCTAAGGGGAGAGGATAGACCGGGCAGCAAGGGACCGAATATCACGGAGTACGTGTCCCACCCGCCCACCAGCCTCTTTCCCTCAGCGGGGACTTCCATGCGCCTGCCGGCGAAAGAAACGCCGGAGGTACCCTGGGCCGATCCAAAGTCTTGGGCCAACGTGGACGCCTTTGGAGCGGATCCAAACGGCAAGCAAGATTCGTCTGAAGCGATCCAGAAAGCGATTGACTCGGGCGCGACCACGATCTTCCTCCCCGGAAGCTATAACCTGCGCTCCGCGGTGACCATCCGTGGCAAGGTGCGCCGGATGACGGGGCTTGGCGGAATGATCAACTATGGTATCGGGCTCCACCCCGATTTTCGTCTTGTGGACGGAGATGCGCCGGTGGTGACCCTCGAGCACTTCGCCAACATTCATGGAGGTCTGGAAGTGGATACCTGCCGAACGCTGGTGATGCGGAGCGTGTCGGACTGCGATCTCAAGTTCACCCCGCGGTCCGAAGGTGGCGAACTGTTTCTCGAAGACGTGGTCACTCACGACCTCAGGCTGCGCCGCCAGCGCGTCTGGGCGCGCCAGCTCAACATCGAGAATCAGGGAACCCATCTCGTGAACGATGCAGGTGACCTCTGGATTCTAGGCTACAAGACCGAGCGCGGTGGCACCTTGCTCGACATGCGTGGTGGTGGACGCAGCGAAGTGCTTGGCGGTTTCAGCTACACTACCACCGCAGGCAAACTCGCACCCATGTTCGTGATCGATAACTCCAGCTTCTTCGCCTTCTTTGTCGAGGTCTGCTACTCGGGCGATCCGTTTGTGAGCCTCATCCGAGAAACCCGCGGCAGCGAGACAAGGGCCCTTAGCAGGGGCGAAGGATCGACGACTCCGTACGTAGCCCATGGTAAAGGCGACGCCAAACCAGGAACGCCCGCAGGCTCCGCGCGGTAACAAATCTCAGCACTCATTTGACGAAAAACCCTGCCACCGGAGTCCAGCCATTGGCGGTGGAACCAGGATCCCTTCGGCCTCGGCACGGCACTTTCGACCGGGTCTGGGTGCCCAGGAAAACGGCAAAACCAAAACCGCCACAATCAACGCAAGCGATTCAGTGCAATAACTTTCCGATAATTGCTGCAGCTCGCATTTGCTGAGACTGTGGATTGTGGTAGAATGTGGTTTAATTGGTATATGAATATGTTCTTATCACTTTCCACCTTCGTCGCTCGACGCTCTCTCCTTGCCGCCGTACTCTGCGCCACTCTCGCCTTGCTGGCATCCACAGCTTTGCCCACCCACGCCTCCGATCTGAAGATCGGGGATACCGCTCCGGATTTTTCCCTGCCAGGAACGGATGGAAAGACCTACAAGCTGAGTGACTACAAGGGCAAGCAGGCCGTGGTTCTGGCTTGGTTTCCGCGGGCGTTCACGCCAGGGTGCACGTTGGAGTGCAAGTCCCTGAAAGAGAATGGGGAGGCGATCCGCAAATTCGACGCCGTGTATTTCGCCGTGAGTCTCGACCCCATTGAGGGAGAGAAGGGAAACAAGAAATTCGCCGAATCGCTTGGATTGGACTTTCCCCTGCTAAGTGATGCTGGCAAGGCAGCGGTGGCGGCCTATGGAACCCAGCATCCGGAGAAGCCCGTGGCGCAACGTTGGACTTTCTACATCGGTAAAGACGGGAAGATCCTGGCGATCGATAAAGATGTGCAGACCGCGACCCATGGCTCCGACGTAGCCAAGCGCTTGAAGGAGCTTGGGGTTTCGGAAAAGAAGTAGCCCGGGCCTGGCACCGATAGCCTCCTGTTTTTCCCACTGAGGCTCAGGCAAGCGAGGGATAGGAGAATCCTGAAAAGGCAGGTTTTCCCAAACATTTCCTTTCTTGGGCAGAGACATTTCTTGGGCAGCGCGCTTGATTCCCCTGCACTCGCGTGGTACCCAAGGGAATGCACAATTTCTCCGATGGTCTTCTGGATCGGCGCAAATTTCTTTTGCAGGTGGCCGGAACGTCCACGCTCGCTGCAGCCAGCTCGCTAGTAGGATGCACCAGCACCAGCACCTCCAAACCCGCTAAGCCGCTCGTGGGCACCCAGCTCTATGGCTGGGGCCAATACTATGATCGTGACAAGAAGAACCTGACCGCGAACCTGCCGGAGGCCTTGTCAGCGATGCGCGATTGCGGGTTCGACTATGCGGAAGGTTGGTTCGATGCGGCGCGTCCGGAGAACATGCAGCGCTTTGCCGACCAGCTGCGCGAGCGCGGGATGTGTGCCCTGAGCCTGTACACCGGCGGGCGTCTGCATGAGCCTGGGAAATCCGCCGCGGCTGTGGAATCACTGTTGGGAGGGGCCAGGGTTGCCAAAGCGGCGGGTTTCTCCATCCTCGTCTGCAATCCAGACCCCATTGGGCGAGAGAAAACGGATGAGGAACTGCGAACTCAAGCTGCTGCTCTCACTCAGCTTGGAGTGGGGCTGAAGGCCATCGGGATGAGCCTTGCCATCCACAATCACACGCCGGAAATGGTGAACCAAGCCCGCGAGTTTCACTATAACCTTCGCCAGACCAAGCCTGGGACGGTTGATTTCTGTTTCGATGTCCATTGGGTTTACCGCGGAGGACTGGCTCCCATGGATGCGTTGAAGGAATACGCCACCCGGGTTGTTACCTGGCACCTTCGACAGAGCCGGGGAGGAGTGTGGTGGGAGGATCTGGACCGGGGGGATATTGACTACCTGGAGATCGCCCAATTCGTGCACCGCCACAAGATCCCTGCGCGTTATACAATCGAGCTAGCCCTGGAACAGGGGACCAAGATCACCAGGTCCGTAGTGGACAACCATCGGCGCAGCCAGGAATACGTCAGGCGCATCTTCGCGTGTTAGCGAGCAAACATCGTGACCTCAACGGACCGGATTACTATGAATCTCAGGTACTCTCTTGCAGTCGGTTTTTCGCTCTGTTGGGCGCTGACCGTCTCGGCTGAACCCATCCGGGCCCTGCCGGAAGGTCAACTTCCGAATGACGCGCGTTTGCAGCCGTTGAAGGATCTGGATGGGTATTTCCCCTTTGAACCACCCGCCTCCGTCACCCAATGGGAGCTCAGGAAAGAAAAGGTAAAGCGCCACCTCCTGGTTACGTTGGGCTTGTGGCCACTCCCCACCCGGACTTCTCTCAACCCGGTGATCCACGGCAAGGTCGATCGCGGCGAGTACACGGTCGAAAAGGTATTCTTCGAAAGCATGCCTGGCTTTTATGTGACCGGCAGTCTCTATCGCCCAAAAGAGGCGAGAGGCAAGTCCCCAGCGGTGCTGTGCCCCCATGGACATTGGAACAACGGCCGTTTCCTCGAGACCCCCGAGGGAGAGGTGCGGCGGGAACTGGCGGAAGGTGCGGAGCGATTTGAGGACGCGGCCCGCAGCCCGTTGCAAGCCCGCTGCGTCCAACTCGCACGCATGGGTTGTGTGGTATTTCACTACGACATGATTGGGTACGCGGACAGCCAGCAGATTGGGATGGAGATCGCCCACGGCTTCAAGCAGCAGCGCCCGGAGATGAATCTGGACAAGGAATGGGGGTTGTTCAGTCCGCAAGCCGAATCCCGGTTCCAGAGCGTCATGGGACTCCAGACCTGGAACTCCATCCGCTCGCTGGACTTTGTGCTAGGACTACCGGAGGTGGATTCAACGAGGGTCGCGGTCACCGGCGCCAGTGGCGGAGGGACGCAGACGTTTCTGCTTTGCGCGATCGATCCAAGACCTACTGTGGCGTTCCCGGCGGTGATGGTTTCCACCGCCATGCAGGGAGGCTGCACGTGTGAGAATGCGAGCGGGTTGCGCGTGGACACCGGCAATGTGGAGTTCGCAGGGCTGTTCGCTCCGAAGCCCTTGGGAATGACCTCGGCGAACGACTGGACCAAGGAGATGTCGCAGAAGGGCTTTCCGCAATTGCAGAGACTCTATGCCATGCTGGGCGCCCCCGAGAATGTGATGCTTAAGCGAGGCGAGCACTTCCAACACAACTACAATCATGTTAGCCGCACCGCCATGTATGGCTGGATCAACCGGCACTTCCACCTGGGTTTGCCGGACCCTGTCCTGGAAAAGGATTTCCAACGACTCACCCGGCAGGAGATGACCGTGTGGGATGAAACCCATCCGAAGCCAGCGGCTGGCCCGGAATTCGAGAAACGGGTACTGCGGTGGTGGAGTGAGGATGCGAGCGCGCAACTGGAGACCATGGAGAAGGATCCCAGCCTATGGCGTAAGACTATGGGAGGGGCGGTTGCGGTGATGCTGGGGCGCACGGCCGGCGAGATACAAGGAGTGGCGTGGGAGAAGACGGGGAAGAAAGACCGCCAGGGCTATGAGGAAGAGACGGGGCTGATTCGATATGCATCCGCCCACGAAGAACTTCCTGCGGTGTTGCTCCGACCCGCCAAACCGACCAAGCACGTCGTGCTTTGGCTGCATTCCCAAGGCAAGCAGGGCTTGTTCGAAGCCTCGGGAGATCCCCTCTCGCCCATTGGAGCGCTCCTGGGAGAGGGCGTAGCCGTGTTGGGGGTGGACCTCCTCTACCAGGGCGAGTCTCTCAGGGACGGTAAACCGCTGGAAACTGCGCCGCGCGTGAAAAACCCACGCGAAGCGGCAGCGTATTCCTTCGGTTATAACCCAACCGTCTTCGCCTGGCGAGTCCGGGACATCTTGACGGCTGTTGCCTGCTTGAAGGAGGGAGAGTATCGAGAGGCAAAAATCGATGCGGTGGCGATGGGAGAGTCGGGACGATGGCTCGCGGCCGCGTTCTCCGAGTTGGGCCCAGTCTTGAGGAAAACCGTTGTGGAGACGCAGGGGTTTCGCTTCGGAAGAGTGTCCAACATCTATAATCCCGACCTTCTCCCCGGAGCCGCGAAGTACGGCGATCTCCCCACATTCCTGGCGCTGGGAGCCCCGGGAGCACTTTGGATTGCAGGCGAGGAACCTCAGGGGCTTGGATTAATCGCCCAAGCCTACCAGCAGAAAGATGCGGCAAAAAAGCTGAGGGTTGACCAAAAAGCTGAGCCGCTCGATATTGCAAAATGGCTGCTCGAGGACTGATAAGTCCTGTCGCCCTGCTCTTGTCGGCCGCACTTGCGGGGACGGTTTCCTGTACGCCGCCCTCGGACCCAAAGGACGCCAAACGGATGGATTGGACCCTCCAACGCCAGTGGATGGTACGGGAGCAACTTCAGGCTCCTGGAAGAGACATCACGGATCGCCGGGTACTCGAGGCCATGGCGGAAGTACCCCGACACGAGTTTGTGCCGGAGGGTCTACGGAGCCGGGCCTACGAAGATTATCCGCTAGCCATCGGGCATGGACAGACCATTTCCCAACCGTACATCGTGGCTTTCATGACGGAGCAGCTGGCCCCGGCTGCTCACCACTCCGTTCTAGAGATTGGAACCGGATCCGGCTACCAGGCAGCGGTCCTAGCTCGGTTGGTCGCCAAGGTATACACGATTGAGATCGTGGAGCCGCTGGGCCTTCGAGCGACGGTTGACCTCCAGCGACTCGGATACACCAACGTCTTCACCAAGATAGGCGATGGCTATCGTGGCTGGCCAGAGCACGCCCCATTCGACTCGATCATCGTCACCTGCGCCCCGGACAGGGTACCAGAGCCATTGGTCCAGCAACTGAAGGAAGGGGGGCGAATGGTGATCCCCGTCGGTGGCCTTGGGGTCCAGGAACTCTATGTCTCCGAAAAGCGTGACGGACGGCTCCACCTTCTGCGCACTCTTCCCGTTCGATTCGTCCCGATGACAGGCAGGGCGCAAGAAGGCGCTCGTTAGGCTTGCTTACGTTTCTCGACTCGAAGCTCCAAAACGAGAAGCGCGGCGGGTCATCCCCGCCGCGACAATCTCGAGCCGCTCCGCCTGGGTTCTCGCCCAGGCGAGCGTTGCACTCACCGACCTCTGGACTATTCGTAGGTCAGCACCACATTTCCACCGCTCACGCTGATGGTCTTAATGGTCAGTGTGCCGGCTCCGAAGAGCTGATAGAACCGCACCGGGCCATTCACGGGCACAGTCACCCGCTTGGCGTTGGTGTCGATTTGCGCCGTGGCGTCATCCACGAACGGTCCAGTCACGCTGGCGGATGACCGAACGACGAGGGACGGCGCCTGGAGAGTCCGGTAAGCCTTGATGGCATTGGAGGCGGCAGGGTCGTTGATCAGCGTCTTCTCCCCAGAGGAGAGATTCACGGAGAACCACTCGGCGTAAGCATTGCCTGACCTCTCGTACCAGATCATGCGGAACGGATACAGACCTGCAGCGGGCACCACGAAATCAAAGGTTTCGTTGGCGGTACCGTTCCGGTAGCCCAAGACGGGGGTTTGCGAGCTCAAACTTGTACCCGCAGAGATCTTGTAGCCATCGTCAGTCACAACTCCGAAGCGATAAGCTCCCGGCGCCAAATCCAAGTAGGCCTGGGCTTCAACGCTGAAGTCGTCGGTTGCGGACGAGCTTTCGTCCAAACCGGGTACGTAGTACTTGTTGGGGAAGTTGCCCCCACCGCTGGCATCCTGGGCCATATTGACCACCTGCTCCACGGTATTGGTATCGATGATCGGCGCAGGAATGGAGGGGCTCAAAGCCAGCTGATCCTCGGCGCGCTGGAGGTCGTTCGCCAGACCTGAGCCTTCGGGAGCCTGCACCATGCGCACGGTAAATCCCCGATCCTTGCCGGTCCCTGAAGCGCGGTTGGCGGCGTCCAGTTGCATGTAGGAGACCACAAAACTCCACTCGGTGGAAACCTCCACATCGGCGCTATCCTTAAACGTGATCTTGGCGGTGTTGGTCGCGCCAGGAGCCGGGAGCGGTGCGATGGCGTACGATAGCGTTGCTCCATCGGCGGTTGCCGCAACCTGGGCGGCCACCGTTTGTCCGTTGAAGGCTAGCTTGACGGTATCCACCTTCACCGAAGTGTCGCGGTTGCGGATTTCAGCGGTGACCTGAGGGCTGACCGTCTGAACAGTCTCCCCGTTGGCGGGTGAAGTACTTGAGACCGTCGCCCGCTGGACCCCTGCGTCAGCCACAGGCAGGAAAGCGAGATAGTTCAAGTACCGGGTGGCAGAATCGGTATCAGCAGTCACATGGCGGAGCCGAAGCGTAGTCACCCCTGAAAGCCGTAGCACAACCTTCTTACCCGTGGCATCCGTCAATGGCACGTTCCGCCAACTGAAACCGGATAGCTTGCCGATGAAACTGCCAAGACCAAGAGTCGTTTGGCTGGGAACCGTGCGGTCGGAGGTAACTTGTTCGAGAACACTCTCCGCCTGATTGAAGTTGACCACAGCCTCGCGCAGATAAATCTCGTAGGAACCAGCTTTGAAATCGCGCGTGTAGTTCAACCACTCATCGACGGCCAAATCGCCAACGTCGTAATCAATGTAACCCGACTCCACATCACCCAGGCTTGAGTATTTCGTCCTCCTCGAGTCCAGCGTCCTGGCCATGCGTACCGGGTCCGCCGTTCGATACTCGGTGTCTCCACCGTTGGGCGCGGTACGGGTGTCATGGAAGTCAACACCCTCAACCCCAGCACGATCGGTGTAGGAGTTGTCTGAGACCCCTCCGCCTACGGGCGTAATCACCGGGTTGGTGAAGTAAGATCCGCTATCGAAATTGTAATCCTCCGTTTCAATCACAAACAGAGAAGTCTCAAATGTGTCGAAACTGAGGGACTGGCTGACAGCCAATCCATCAGCATCCACCACGTCCAGCGAGCCAACATAATTCACATTGTTGGTCAAGCCCCCCAGCGTCGCAGTGCGGGCATTGGCGGAGCCACTCAAGACCAGGCCATTGGCCTTCGTGTAAACCGTGCCGTTTAGGGTGATGGAGATCTTGTCGTCGGCAAGATCGCGGTCATCGGAGACTTTGAAGGAGACCTTCGTGGAGGGGGGCAGGAAATTGGAACCGTTCAAAGGGGACGCGTCGGAAATGATGGGGGCCACGTTCGCGGCGGCCGGCGGGGCCACGGCGATCAAGTTATCGAAGATGACCTCATAGTGGTCCTGGGTCTTTCCGTTGTCTTCATAGAGGTACAGAACCACCTTTCCCGTGGTGACAAAAGGCGCCGAAGGATTGTCCTCTCCGTCGGCTAGAATATCCGCTGCGGGAGTGTCCACGAAAGTTTTATCGAAAAGAACCGCGTTGTTGGCGTCTTTATCCAGAATCTGGCCGTGGATAGTCACGTTGCCGTTCTGAACCAGCAGACCGAGTACCAAAGTTACATTCTCATTCTTGATCGAGGGAGTGGGATTTGCGTTGAAGAAGTATTTGTTGATTCCCTTGGTGATCAAGACGTCCGTTTCCGATTTCGCAATGCCGTAGCCCGCCAGAGTGTCGCCTCCCGTCGAGTTGGGAATCCATGCGAGGATGCCAAACGAGTCGGCGCCGAACCCACTGACCATGTCGACCCGGAATTCGTGATAGGTCCCCTCAGCTAGATCAAACTCGCGAGTGGTCTTGGTACTGTCGACGAAGATGGACTGTCCCACGGCAGGGAGAAGAAACTCGAAACGCTGGTTCTGTTCACTGCCCCCAGGGAGCACAACCGTGGGGCGACCGGGGTTGGAGTCTGTCCAACCCGTTTTCGTATTGTCGTTGAAATCATCCAGGATTGTTTCTTCTGTCACAAAGACCTCGGCGTTGTCCAATACGACTTGGTAGTACTCCTGGCTCTTGCCGTTGTCCTCGTACAAATAGAGCACAAAGTTACCAGTGGTGATAAAGGGCGCCGGAGGGCTATCGCTGCCAGTGGCGAGAAGGTCAGCCGCTGGAGTATCCACATAGGTCTTGTCGAAAAGAACCGCGTTGTTGGCGTCCTTGTCCAGAATCTGGCTGTGGATGAGGACATTGCCGCCACTCACCTTGAGTCCAAGCACGAGCGTCACGTTGGAGTTCTTGATCGCTTGTGCGGGATTCTCATCGTGGAAATACTTGTTGATCCCCTTGGTAACCAGGATGTCGGTCTCCGACTTGGCCATCCCATATCCGGCCAGCGTGTCAGCCCCAGTCGCCTGCGGGATCCAGGCGAGAACCGCAAAAGAGTCGCCACCAAACCCGCTCAGCAAGTCCACCCGAAATTCCACTGAGCGCCCCTCTTTCAACTCGAACGTTTCACTCGTTTTCGTGCTGTTGACAAAAATCGACTGGCCAACCGCCGGCAAAGTGAACGTAAATTTGCCATCCTTTTCTTCACCGCCTGGAAGAACGATGGTAGGGCGCCCCGGGTTGGAATCCGTCCAGTCGGTCTTGGTATTGTCGTTGAAGTTGTCCAGGACTCGCGCCTGCCCGACTGCACACGTTAAGATGCCAGCACTGAACAGCACTAGGCTTTCTGCCACCGCGGATCTGAACCAGCCTTTTTTTCTCATAGGATTTGACGCGTTGCGAATTTGCGGGAGCGTCCGGAAACGCCCATCGAGTTTACACCGTTGCCCACCTCGTTCCAGGCCATGTCTCCAAAGCAATCTTGGAGCGGTCTCGAAATCGTGGCGGCTTTCCAGGATTATGTGGAAAAGTATGATCTCAACGTTTGCACTTGTCAAACAACTCTCCCACGCAACCGTTTGTTATCTAGCAATCTGGAGCCAGACACTTGCAACATCAAACCAGCGTCGATACCTTCTGCCCATGTCCTTTCGACGCCTGTTCAAGGTATTTTTGCTTTCGCTGGCGATCCTCTTGGTGCTCGCCGCAGCCCTCTTCGGCATCGGCTGGTGGTACCACCATCCTACCATTCAAAGGACCGACGCCATCCCGTATGGAAAGCGAGGCAATCGTGATTTGGCCTTGGATGTTTTCCGGCCTGCGAAGCCAAATGGGTACGGGGTTCTCATGCTGGTAAGCGGGGGCTGGAAATCGCAGAAGCCGGGCGACTTTCCTGTTTGGATGGCAGCTCCCCTGCTGCGCCATGGTTATACGGTGTTTCCGATCTATCACGTCTCGCAACCCGACTCAAGCGTCATGGAGATCATCGAGGATATGCACCGCGCCGTGCGCTACGTGCGCTACCACGCCCAGGAATACGGCATCCGACCGGACCGACTGGGAGTGAGTGGCGGAAGCGCAGGCGGGCACCTAAGCCTCATGCTGGCAACTCGAGGAGGACCGGGCAGGCCAGACGCCGCGGACCCCGCGGACCGTGAGAGCAGTGCGGTGCAGGCAGTGGCGATTTTCTTCCCTGTTACCGACTTGGTCAACCTGGGCAAGTCCACGGAAAACCTGCATGACGGCGGTCCACCCAAGAGCTTTCGCAAGGCATTTGGGCCGCAGGGCACCAATGTTGCCGTTTGGCAGGTGATCGGCCGTGAATCCTCCCCCCTCAATTATGTCACCAGTAACCTGCCGCCAATCCTGATCCATCACGGGGATGCGGACACCTTAACGCCGTTGGAGCAATCAGAGTGGTTTCAAGAAAAGGCCCGCGCCGTTGGCAAACCCATCACCCTGGTGGTCCATCCGGGGAAAAAACACGGATGGCTGACCATGACGTACGACATTGGCAAATTCGCGGACTGGTACGATCAGAAGCTTCGAGGAATCTTCTGAGCCGTTGGACCAACCCGAGACCTGGGAAGTGCTGGTCTATTTGAGATTCTTTCCCTCCTGGAGAGCGTAGAGCTGGCTCATGGTGGCGACATAGACCACCCCGTTGGCCACCGTCACGGTGGAACTGATCGGCTCGCCCAACTCGAGGGTGGAAAGGATCTTCTTCTCGGCACTGGCTGCGAAAACCCAGAAGTCCCCGCGGCGGGTGCCAATGTAGACTTTGCCGTCCGCAATCATCGTCGAAGACCAGATTTCCCCTTTCAGTTCGTGGGTCCAGTGCGGCTTGCCTGTCCGAGCATCCAGGCAATGAACATTCCGGCTGACATCCGCGATAAAGGCCAGGTTGTTCCAAACCGCCACGGTGGAGAAGGTATGTTTGCCCAAGGGATAGGACCACTTCTCAGCGGTCTTGGTGACATCACCGGTTTGAGTGACATCGATGCATTTGGCCCACGCCTCGTTCTTGCCCCACCAGTTGTCCCCTCCCCCGGCGATATAGAGGTGGTTGTCGACAAAGACCGGCAGACCGTAGAAGTTGCTGGGGCTTTCCCTCTTATTGGTGGTAAAGCGGTGCACTTCCTCCTTGGGGGAGGTTGGATCGAAATCGTACTGGAACACCTTCTTGAGCGTCAGGACGTCGGCGGAGACGGTGTTGGTGGGAATGGGCTCGAAGCCATATACGATCCCATTGCCTGCCTCAAAAAAGATGAGCTCCCGCCCATTCACCACTGCCATGGAAGGTGGCGCCCAGGTGCTGTGAAAAATGTTGGGTGCAATCCCCTCCCGCTCACGAGCCAGGAGGCGCCCGGTGGCTTTGTCGAGAACGATCAGGCTCGGTGCGTCCGGGGTGCGGATCTTGCGGTGCGTGTTGTCTACCCCAGTGCCCGTATTCAGGTAGAGGTGAGGTCCGCGGACCAGGATCGGGCTGTGAGCGGCGTCATGGGACCAAATGCCGGCGCCGGCGGTCAGATCGAAAAGCCAGAGGATATCTGCATCCAGAGGCCCGGTGGCGAGAGCCGGCTCCTCGGCGGGAGTCATATGACGTCCTTCGTCCTGGAACGGCCCACCGTTGCCGTTGGACAACCCCTCAGGGTCGAGGCACATCACCTCCCCGCGGTTGCTGACCATGTAAACCAAATCACCGTCCACCGTAGCCGGGCTCGACATTCCGCTGTTGGGCCAGTCGAAATAGATGTCCTCGGTCCTTTTGGGAACCACCAACTGCCAAAGCAGTTTTCCCGTGGCTTCCTCGAAGCACATGAGCACCCCGCGATCTCCTTTGTGCTTGGGATCGCGCGGATCGCCGTTGTTGGTGCCGATGTACACCTTCCCCTTGGCGATGATCGGTGTAGAATGGGTCTCGGTTCCGAGTTTTGCGGTCCAGCGCACATTCTCCCCCGTTTGGGGATTGAAAGAAGCGGGCAAACCCGTTTCCGACGAGGTCAAGTTGCGGGTCCAGGCCTGCCCCCATTGGGGTTGATCCGCGGCCAGGGCGGCAAGAGTTCCGGTCAGGGCACCAAGGCCAAAACAGCCTAAGTACCTCCACATGTCTTTCTTTTTCACCCTCTTACAGCAGTTGGATTCCATGCTCTCGACAGGTTTGGATCATTTCGTCGGGCCAAAGGCTCGCTTGGATCTCGCCGATATGAGCCTTCCGCAGGAAGTACATGCAAAGCCGGGACTGCCCCAAGCCGCCTCCGATCGAGAGAGGCATTTCGTCGGCCAGCAGCTTGCGGTGCCACAGGAGCTCTTTGCGGGCTTCGCACCCCCGAATGGTGAGTTGGCGCAACAAAGCCTCCTTGTCTACCCGGATTCCCATGGAAGACACCTCGAAAGCCATCTCCAAAATCGGGTTCCAAAGAAATATGTCGCCATTCAGCCCCACATGACCGGGCTGGGATGGCGTAGACCAGTCATCATAATCTGGAGCTCGGCCGTCGTGGATGGTGCCATCCGAGAGTTGTCCGCCGATGCCGATAATGAAAGCCGCGCCGTGGGCTTGGAGGAAGCTGGCTTCGCGCTGCTTGGGCGACTGCCCTGGATACATGTCAAGCAGGTCTTGGGTGTGAACAAAAACGATCTCCTCCGGCAAGGTTGGCTTGATCTCCGGATACCGCTCGTAGATAAACTGCTCCGTACGTTTCAGAATCGAGTAAAGCTTCGTGACCACCTTCTTGAGGAATTCGACGTTCCGGTTCTGAGGAGTGATCACCCGCTCCCAATCCCACTGATCCACGTAGACCGAATGAGTGTTATCCAGGGCCTCATCCGGGCGCAGGGCATTCATATCCGTATACAGGCCGTACCCCGGTTCGAAACTCAGTTCGCCCAACATCATGCGTTTCCATTTCGCCAGGGACTGAACAATCTCCGCTCGAACCCCCTGGATGTCGGGGATGGGGAAGGAGACAGGACGCTCCACACCATTGAGGTCATCATTGATTCCGGTTCCCGCCTTGACGAACAAGGGTGCGGTCACTCGGGTCAGGCTGAGCTCTGTCGCCAGATTCAACTCAAAGAAATCCTTCAGGTTCTTGATGGCCCTTTCGGTCTCACGAACTCCCAGGAGAGACCGATAGCCCTTGGGAAGGATGAGTCGTTGATTCATTAGGTTTATTCCGTAACCTGTTCGGGCAGGAAGGACAACAGTATTCGCAGCAAACACCCCCTTTCCGAGGAGGAAAACGGAATGGAGCCACGACACGGCTGGACAAGGCTGCCGACCTGGGCTATCTGTGACCAGCCTAAGTAATCTATGAAGAAATCGCTCGGAGCCAGAGCCTTGGCCTATCCAACACCGGTTTGGGTGATCGGAACCTATGATCCTGAGGGGGATCCGAATGTCATGACCGCTGCTTGGGGGGGCATCTGCAACTCCCAACCCGCCAGCCTTGCAGTCTCCCTCCGCAAAGCCACCTCGACCCACGGAAACATCCTGGCTCGACGCGCTTTCACGGTCAGCATACCCAGTGAGGAACATGCCGAACAAGCCGACTATTTCGGCCTGGTCTCCGGGGCTTCCACACGGAAGTTCGAAAAGGCACGCATGACCGCCACCCGCAGCACCTTGGTGGACGCACCCTACGTGGCGGAGTTCCCGATGGTACTGGAGTGCAGGCTGCTGCACGTGCATGAACTGGGGCTTCATACCCAGTTCGTGGGCGAAATCCTGGACGTCAAAGCTAACCAGGAGGTGCTCGATGGAAACGGGCAGGTGGATCTCCTCAAACTCAAACCCATGATCTTCGCCCCCGACACCCAAGCCTATTTTGGTGTGGGCAAGTTCATCGGGACCGCTTTCTCGCTGGGAAGCCGGATCTGACCTCCCGAAACCGCCGGGCCATGACCCCTCGAGAGCGGATCCTGGCTGCTGTTTCTCACGAACCAGTAGACCAAGTACCCGTCGACTTCGGCGGGACACGGCAGAGTGGCATAGCCGCGCGGGCCTACCTGAGGCTGAAAAGCCACTTAGGGCTCGGGATCACCCGCCCCGTGCGTGTCTTCGACCTGTTCCAAATGCTTGCGGAGATCGAGCCTGAACTCCACGACCGGTTCGGCGGAGACTGCGTGGGACTCTATCGGGAGGAAGTGGCGTTCGGCATAGCCAATAGAGACTGGAAGACCTTCACGTTTCCCGACGGACTGAGAGCGGAGGTGCCCGGGTCCTTTTCTCCCGTGCTGCAACCCGATGGAGGCCTGACCATCTGCCGGAACGGGGTACCCATTGGCCACATGCCGGCCGACGGGTTCTACTTCGACCGACTTGAGGTCAATCCAGGAGCCTCCCATCCCGACCTGGATGCCTGGGAGCCTCCCAGATTGAGCGTCTCCGAACTGGCGCATTTCGGCTCAGAAGCACGTCGCCTCTATGAAACGACCGACAGGGCCATCGTCGCTGCCCTGGGACCTCCCTACGAGCTTTTCTATGGACTCGGGCAGGGAGGTTTCGAGCAGTGGATGTTGACCTTCGGGAGCGAACCGGAATACGTCGAACGACTCTACCGCAAATTGACTGATGCCTGGATCGAGAATCTAGAGGCCTTTCACGGGGTCGTGGGCGACCGCATCCAGATTCTGCAGGTTTGCGACGACTTCGGAACCCAGCGTGCGCCCTTCCTTTCAACGGGCATGTTCCGAACCTTGGTGGCACCGGCCTACAAACGGGGCCTAGACTGGATCCATCAGAGGACCCAGTGGAAGGTCCTCCTGCACTCGGACGGAGCTCTGGTGCCCCTCTTGCCCGACATCATCGCGATGGGCGTTGACATCCTCAATCCCGTACAAACCACGGCAGCAGGCATGGATCCGGCTTTTCTCAAGGCAAAATTCGGGAGGCGGCTCGCGTTCTGGGGTGGCAGCTGTGATTCACAGGGGACCCTTGGAAGTGGAACACCGACCGAGGTAGCCTCGGAAGCAAGGCGGAACCTTGATGTATTCATGCCCAACAGCGGCTACGTCTTCGCCCCCATCCATAATATCCAGTCGAATGTGCCACCGGAGAACATCGTGGCGCTCTTCGACGCAGCTCGCGACTACCCAGTCGCTCCAAGGAAAACCCTTCCCTGAAACCCGGAGAGAGCGACTATTTCGCCGCTACGGTGCTTTCCATCTCCCACCCCGCGCCCAGAGCCTTGTACACTGCCACGAGCGAGGTCGCGGTTCGAGTCTCACTTTGGGCCAACTGATCCTGGATCAGGAGCTGCGTACGCTGAGCATCCAGGACCGTCAAGAAGTCGGTGATCCCACCTCTGTAACGTTGCGTCGCGAGCTGAACGGCCTGTTCTGCGGCCTCGGCAGCAGCAACAAGATGGTCGCGTCGGGCCCGGGCTTTTCCATACTCTACCAAAGCGTTTTCGGTTTCTTCGAGAGCGGTGAGAACCGCTTTTTCGTAGTTGGCCAACACTCCTTCCGCCCTCGCGCGCGACGCCTTGATCCGGGCGTTCACATGACCAAAATCCAAGGCCGACCAGGTAATTCGAGGACCGAAAGAGTAGGTATCGGAACCGCCGCCGCCCAAGCCGGAAAATTCACTCGCCTCGAAGGCCACGCGACCATTGAAAGTAACCCTGGGGAACAGGTCGGCAGTCTGAACTCCTATCCGGGCAGTCGCAGCCGCCAAGGCGCGCTCGGCAGCAACCACATCGGAACGCCGCCGCAGCAGGGTCTCGGGGTTGCCAATGGAAACAGTCTCCGGCAGCACTGGCATAGGGGCGCTTTGAACCAAGTCTGCTTCCAGGACAGCGGGCTGCTGGCCGGTCAGCACGCCCAGCCGATAAATCGCTCGTTGGACCGAGGCCTCGATCGGGGGGACCAAAGCGAGGGTGGAACTTAGTTGAGCTCGAGCTCGGGCAACATCGAGGTCCGTTGCCCGCCCCGCCTTGAGTTTGGCCTGAATGATCTCCAAGGTCTCCGCTTGATTGGTGGCATTTCCTCGGGTCACCGCCAGGAGTCTCTGTCCCCCTCTGAGTTCGCAGTAGTTCCGTACCACTTCGGCGATCATGCTCACCAGCACATCCCGGCGGGAGGCCTCCATGGATTCCAGTTCGGCTGCCGTGGCCTGGTTGGACCGTCGAACCCGGCCGAACACATCCAACTCCCAAACAGCATCGAACCCGGCGTCGTACAGCTCGCTCTCCCGCTGTTCCCGGTCAAGGCTGGGAGCGGAGTCCTGGCTGCGAACCGACTTGGTATAGCCGCCGTTGGCGCGGACGGTGGGAAAGAAATCCGCCCGGCTGGAGTTGTGAAGAGCGCGAGCCTCCCGAACCCTCGCCGTAGCCACTCGCAGGTCCAGGTTGGCACTCAAAGCGGTCCCCACCAACCTATCCAGCGTTGGGTCCTGGAAACCACGCCACCAATCCGCACAGGTATCCGAAGGGAACAGATTGGTGTGAGTCATGTTCTGAAAAGAGGACTCCACTTTCGGACGGGGTTGGTTGTAGTTGGGACCAGCAGCACAGCCACCCAGGAACAGGGCCGACCCCGCCACCATCAACAATAACCCCGCCGAAGTCCCCGCTGCCACCGTCCCTGCCGTGGGTCCCTGCTTGCTGGCATGACGTTTCCGTTCCAGGACCTTCCGGATCACCACGTAGAAAACCGGGGTTAAGAAGATCCCGAAGAAAGTCACCCCCACCATGCCGAAGAAGACCGCAGTCCCAATCGACCGGCGCATCTCCGCGCCCGCCCCTTTGGAGAGCATCATAGGCAGCACCCCGAAAGCGAAGGCAAGCGAAGTCATGAGGATCGGGCGCAATCGCAGCCGGCTGGCTTCCAGCGCCGCTTCCATCCGCCCCCGGCCAGCATCCTGCAACTGCCGGGCGAACTCCACGATCAGAATGGCGTTCTTACAAGCCAATCCCATGAGGACCACCAAACCGATCTGGGTGAACAGGTTGTTGTCCAACCCCATGGCCCACACCCCCAGCATCGCAAAGAGCAGGCACATGGGCACAATCAGGATGATGGCGAGCGGAAGCGACCAACTTTCGTACTGTGCCGCGAGGACCAGGAACACCATCAACACGCAGAGCGGGAAGATGTAGACTGCCGTGTTACCGGCCAGGATCTGCAGCAGGCTCAACTCCGTCCATTCGATGCCCGTGCCCGGAGGAAGGACCTGCTCAGCCAACTGATCCATAATACGGATCGCCTCTCCCGTACTCACGCCTGGGGCCGGCGCACCCGTAATCTCGGCGGCCGGATACATGTTGTACCGAGCCACGGACACCGGTGCCGAAACGTCCCGCACCGACACGATGGTGCTCAGCGGAACCATCTCTCCGGCAGCGTTGCGGGTCTTCAAGTTCACAACGTCCTCGGGCTTCGCACGGAAGGGCGCATCGGCCTGAGCCGTGACCCGATAAGGACGCCCAAACGCGTTGAAGTCGTTCACATAGAGCGACCCTAAATAGATTTGGAGCGTTTCCCAGACGCCTGACAATGGAACGTTCATGGTTTTGGCCTTGGCGCGGTCCAGGTCGAGGTAGACCTGCGGCACACTGGCCCGGAAGGTCGAAAGGGCACCCGAGAGGCGTTTGTCCTGGTTGGCAGCCCCCATGAGTTGGTAGGTAGCTGCCTGCAAAGCCTGCGGACCCAACTGGGCTCGGTCTTGGACCTGAAGCTTGAACCCCCCTACCAAACCCAGCCCGTCCACTCCCGGCGGACCGAACACTCGCACGAAGCCATCCTGAATGACGGACAGTTTTTGGTTGAGTTGCCCGATAATCGCCTCACCAGTCTGCCCAGCCTTCACTCGATCCTGAAAAGGTTGCAGCGTAACAAACAGACTTGAAGCATTGGCTTGGTTACCCAGACTCACGAGCGATAACCCCACAATTTCCACCACGTTGGCTACCCCTGGTGTCTCCCGAATCATCTTCGACATCCGGTCGCTCACCGCACGGGTACGCTCCAGCGAAGCCCCGTCCGGCAACTGCACGTAGGCAATGACGTATCCTTTGTCCTGCGAGGGGATGAAGCCTGTGGGCACCTTATGAAAAGTGAACCAAGTCAGCGCAATGAGCCCTCCGTACAAGAAAAGGGCGATCCCACACTGCCGGAGGATCCGACCCAACATGCTCAGGTACGCCGAACGACTTCCCTCAAAGAAGCGGTTAAAACCCCGGAACAGCCAGTCGACCGACCCATGGATCAAGCGCCCCAAGAAGTCCTTTGGCGCATGATGCGGTTGAAGCAACAACGCGGCCAAAGCCGGGCTCAAGGTCAAGGAGTTGAAGGCAGAGATCAAAGTGGACACGGCCACCGTCAGCGCAAACTGGCGATAGAACTGACCCGTCAAGCCACTGATGAACGCCGTTGGAACGAACACCGCCGCCAGCACCAAACCGATCGCTACCACCGCGCCACTCACCTCCTCCATCGCCTTCCGAGTCGCATCCACCGGGCTCAACCCCAGGGCAATGTTCCGCTCCACGTTCTCCACCACCACGATGGCATCATCCACTACGATGCCGATAGCGAGCACCAGGCCAAAGAGGGACAAATTGTTGAGAGAGAAGCCCATCATGGCCATCACCGCAAAGGTCCCGATCAGGGAGACCGGCACCGCCAGGAGGGGAATAATCGACGCGCGCCAATTCTGGAGGAAGAGAACCACGACAAGGATCACCAGGATCATGGCTTCGATGAGCGTCTTTACCACCGCATGAATGGATTCGCGGATGAACACGGTGGTGTCGAAAACGATTCTGTACTCCAATCCGGCGGGAAATCCCTTCTTCATCTCCTGCATGGCGGCTTCCACAGAATCCCTGGTTTCGATCGCATTCGAACCGGGCAACTGAAACACCGCCAGCGCCACCGCAGGCTGCCCATTCAAATAGTTTCGAATCGAGTAGTCATTGGCTCCCATCTCTATGCGCGCCACATCCCGCAGCCGAGTCACTTCCCCCGCAGCACCCGTCTTCAGGATGATATCCCCGAACTCCTCCGGGCTGGAAAACCGGCCCTGGGTTTGGGCCGTCAACTGGAACAGGTTGCCCGTCGGCTGAGGCGGCTGACCGAAAACCCCCGCTGCCACCTGAATGTTCTGCTCGCGGATAGACCCGACAATGTCCGAAGCCGTGAGATCCCGCGAGGAAGCCTTGTGAGGGTCTATCCAAATGCGCATGCTGTATTCGCTGACACCGAAGATCCTCACGTCCCCCACCCCCTCGAGACGGGCCAATTTGTCCTTGATATGCAGGAAGGCGTAATTGCCCATGTACAGATCATCGAGACTGTTGTCTGGGGAGGTCAGATGCACCATCAGGGTGATACTGGGAGACCGTTTCATGGTGGTGACCCCCAACCGCCGAACCTCCTCCGGCATGCGCGGCAAGGCGGTGGACACCCGGTTCTGAACCTGCACTTGGGCCATGTTCAGATCCGTGCCGGTCTTGAAAGTGACGGAGAGGCGGAGCTGTCCGTCACTGCTGCAGGAGGAGGACATGTACAGCATGCCCTCCACGCCGTTGATCTCCTGCTCCAGCGGGGTCGCCACCGTCGAAGACACGGTTTCGGCACTGGCGCCGGGATAGTTGGCCATCACAAACACCGTGGGCGGAGTTACCTCAGGGTATTGGGCGATGGGGAGCGTGAAAAGCGCCACCAAACCCAGCACCACCGTGATGATCGACAATACCGCCGCGAAGATCGGTCTGCGGATGAAGAAATGGGAGAATTTCACAGGCCTTGTGGGTGAAAGTTAAGGTTGCCCTATTTCGACGGCAACTTTGGGGCGGCGGGGTTTGGTGCCGATGGATCTACCACCTCCACTTTCGCCTTGGGCCGTGCCATCATCAGGCCGTTGACAATCACCCTGTCTTCCTGTGTCAGACCGCTTAGCACCACTCGCATACTCCCTTGCTGGCGCCCCGCCTGGATGGGGCGTGGCTCTACAAGGCTCTCCTTATTCACCAACATCACCATCTTCTGCCCCTGGTCAGAGGAGACAGCCACGGCCGGCACGAGTAGGGACTGGGTGGGGGGACCCGACATCAGCCTCACCCGGGCGAACATTCCAGAGACCAAAGCCCGGTCAGGGTTGGAAAACACCGCCCTGACACGCATGGTGCCGGTTCGGTGATTCACTTCGTTGTCGAAGAAATCGACCACCCCTGCATGAGGGAAACCTTCCTCTCCCACCAGGCCGAGGTAGCAGGCAAGGCCTTTCCCAGTATTGTGCTCCGTGGACAGGGTCCGGTATTTCGTGAAAGCACGTTCTTCCACGTCGAAATAGCAATAGACCGGGTCGACGCTCACGAGCGTGGCCAGAAGGGTTGCGGGCGCGGCTCCGCCTCCCTGGACCAGGTTTCCGATCGTCACCAAACGGCGCCCAATCCGCCCTGACACCGGGGCTTTGATGCGCGTGAATTCGAGGTTGATCGCAACTGACTTTTCGGTCGCTTTGGCGGCGTTGAGTGCGGCGTCCGCTTCCCGCACCGCTTTGTTGCGCAGGTCAAACTCCTCTTCCGAAACCGCCTTGGTGCCGCGCAACTCCTGAACCCGTTGCAGGTCATTCTTCGCCAGTTCGAGGCGAATCTCCACCCGCTGCCGCTCCGCTGAGGCCCGGTCCATCTCGGCCTGATAAGGCTTGGGATCCACCACAAAGAGCAGGTCTCCCGCTTTCACCTCAGCGCCGTCCTGGAAGTGAATGGACTCGATGTAGCCCGAGACGCGAGGCTTGATCTCGACCGACTCAACGGCTTGCAGATGCCCGGGATACTCGTCCCAGTTGGTCACACTCCCCATCACGGGAGTCGCCACGGTGACCTTGGGAGTCATCGGTGGCAGTGGGGCAGGACGGGAGCAAGAGGCCAGAAGACCAGCCAACGCGAGGGTCAAGGAGAGAAGGAAGCGACTTTTCATAGGTGGTGTAAAACGGAAAGCGAAGATCAGCTCAACGGGCCAGGCTGGAAACGGGTGGGTGCCGGTGCGCGGAAACTGGCCGCAAAACTGCTGACCAGGTGCGCCAACAAAGATCCGGTGTCGGAAGGATTGCAGATTCCCTCGGTCTTGATTTCCACCCGGGCGGGATTGCACAGGATGAAGGCAAGCGAACCCCAGGCAAACTCGAGGCGCCAGCGCAACGCGGGTTCGGAGAGTCCTGGCAGACTACGCCGCAAAGCCCCCAGAAAAAGGTCGCGGACCTCCTTATGCTGCCGACGCAAGAGTTCCTGGCCTCGCGGATCCGGATCCGTCACGATCCTTCCAATAAGCCGACTCGTCGTCAGGCTGCGGGCAGGATCACCACTCACCAAGCGCAAGGGTGGCCGGAAGATCGCTTCCAGGATTCGCTCGACCGGAATCGGTTTGCCCCCAACCTGCGCCTCGAACTCGCGGAACAGCCGCAGGTGCTCCTCCTGCAGCGGCCGAAACAAGCGCTCAAACACCGCCGCCATGAGGCCTTCCTTCGACTGAAAATAATAATAGGCCGTGGCGAGGTTGACATCGGCTGCCGCCACGATATCCCGCATGGAAGCTCCCTCAAAACCGAAATCGGCAAAAACCTGGGTAGCGGCATCCAAGATCCGCTCTCTACGGTTCGACTCTTGTTTCTTTGACATTTGTACCAAACGTTCGTTCTAAACGATCGTTTAGTCTTTCCTGACTGTTTTCATTTCGTCAAGAGGGTTCTTTCCGACTTCCATTGCGCAGTGCGCAAAAGAAAAGGGCTACCTGCGGGTGGTCCGAGTGTGAGGATAGCGCTGGATCAAGGCCCAGGCTGCCTGGTACTACTGACTGCCCAAGAAACTAACCTCACTTTCGATACTCGCCGGTTGGTTTCATCCCGACCCGCGCATTTCCT
>CAYPNF010000087.1:0-27678 GCA_964411985.1 uncultured Verrucomicrobiota bacterium | reverse complement strand
CCAAGATGGTGGAGCCATGGGGAGTCGAACCCCAGACCTTCTCATTGCGAACGAGACGCTCTACCAACTGAGCTATGACCCCATCGCCACCAAAAGCCCGGCGGTCAGACCGGCTTTGCGTGAAGCACTTTATCTCATGTCGGAAAGACGGCAAGGGGAAAAATTGACTTCAGATCCGCGTACGCAAAGTAACTGGAGACGTGGGCAGAAGGGGGCATGCTGTGGAGTCACTGATCTGCTCCCTCTGAATAGAACGATCCATGGGCCAACCGTGCCGACTCAAGGAACTGGAACGTCCCGCATCTCCATTCTCGGCTTCCCAAGATGCTCCTCAATACACTCGATGACCTCACTGAAGTCCACGGGTTTTGCCAGGAATCGTAGTCCACCAATTCTGCCCCCGTGCGCCGTAACTTCTTCCTTCTTGGCAGCAGCAGTCAGGAACACGATCGGAACATGTTTGAGTTTCCGATTCGTCTGCATGCAAGCGGCTAGATTCCCGCCGTCCATGCCTGGCATGAGCACGTCGAGCATGATTAGGTCCGGCTGGAAAGCCTCCGCCGCAGACAGTGCGCGGAGCGGCGAGTTCTCCACTTGAACCGTGTAATCCTCGGTTTGCTCCAGGTTCGCCTTTAATAGTCGGGTAATGCTGACTTCATCGTCCACGATGAAGATGCGTTGTTTGTTTGTTTTCATGACAGTCGTTCGAGGGAGGGTTTCTTCGCATCCTTCTGGGTTACGTTGTTTTCGAAGGCAATTCTCCTGCCCGATAAGTAGGTTTCAGGCCGTTCTTAGCACCAATGTAGCTCGCGCTCCTCCCTGGGGAGTGTTCTGAATATCAATAAAGCCCTGGTGAAGGCCCACGATTTTCTTGACCACGGCAAGCCCCAAACCCGTACCCATGCCCGCAGGTTTGGTCGTGACGAAAGGATCGAAGACTCGAGGCAACACGTCCGCAGGGATCCCCTTTCCCGTGTCCGTCACCTCAGTGACCAAGAGGTTGTCGCCTTCTTCAAAATGGCGGAATCGGGGCTCTTTTGCGGCGAGGTCGGGACTCCAACGGACTTCGCTGGTAGTCACGGTGAGGGTGCCGCCCTGGGGCATTGCTTGAAGGGCGTTGAGGAAGAGGTTGACGAACACTTGCTCCATCTTGTTTCGGTCCATGGCTACGAGGGGAAGGTCTTCCGCAAAATGTTCGACCACCTGGACATTGTTGGCCACGATTTCATAGTGCAGGATGAAGAGAGAGTGCGCGAGACACTCGTTGAGATCCTCCAGCCTGGTCTCAAATACGACGGCTGCGGATAGCTCGAGCAAACCACAGACAATTTTGTTCGCTCGAGTAACCGCCTCCCTCATATCTTCAAGGGCCAAAAGAATCCCTTCGTGAGTGCCAGGAACATTATTCCCCAGGTAATGAAGCCCCATCAGCATGGTTTGGAGCGGGTTCTTCACTTCGTGCGCAATTCCAGCCGCCAAGGTGCCAATGCACTCCATCTTTGCGACCTGGATCAGCTGCGACTCGGCTGCCTTCAGCTCTTCGTGTGAGGTTTGGAGGTCCTCGAGAGTCTTTCGCAGTGCCGCTTCGCTCTCGGATAGTTCGGCGTAGGTCTGCCGCAGGCGCTCCTCCTCTAGCCTGCGCTCGGTGATGTCGCGAGTGATTCCAATCAGTCCGATGATCTTTCCTTGACTGTTCTTCCAGGGGACTTTGGTGGTCAGGACCAATTGCCGTCCGCCGTGGGGATCCACCACTTCCTCCTCCCGGTTGATCAAAGGCTGTCCAGACCTCACCACCTCCCTATCGTCAGCAAGATACCGTACAGCCAAGTCGTTCGGGAAGAAGTCCAGGTCAGTCTTAAGTGCCGTATCGCGAGGTTGTTCTGCTCCCAGAACGCGCAAATGGGCGAGATTGTTCAATATGAAGCGACACTCCGTGTCCTTGGCGTACACATAGTCGGGCAAGTTGTCGATTAGGGTGCGCAGCAGATTGCGCTCCGTGGTAAGCGCCTCTTCCGCGGTCTTGCGCTCCACAAACTGCTCGATCTGGGTGCCCACCGTACCGAGCATCTGCATCATGTGTGGATCGGGTGGCTGGATCTTTCGGCTGAACAGTTCGATGACCCCCAGAGTCTGATCGTTCCTACGAACCGGGAAAGCGCAGGCGGCATGCAGACCTGCCTGGTTGGTTGCCGAAGCGCGAGTGAAGTCACTGTCATTCATGACGTCCGAAATCCACTCTGATTTGCCGCTCACCCAGACTCGGCCCGGCAAGCCGATCCCAGGGGCAAAGGTAAAAGCCCAACTTTCGTCCCGGAACCTCTCCAGCTCGAAGGATGGGGAATGCCATATCTCATCACAACGCAGCACACCCACCGCGCTATCCAACGTCCAGAACACGGCCCAATCCCAAGGGAAGGTCTCACAGATGGCCTTCAGAATCATACCCAGGGCATGCTGCAAGGTGCCCGATTCGGCTAACTGGCGCGTCACGGCATAGAGCACAGCCAGGAGCTGTTCAGTGTGTTTGCGTTCCGTGATGTCGGAAATGAGCCCGCTGTAGGAAATCAGCCTTCCTTGGGCGTCTTTTTGAGGCACCGGCACATTGCGAATCCAGCGGATGGATCCGTCCTTGTGGAAGATGCGATGTTCAAGCGGTTGAGGGCCGGCACCCTTCATGATGCTGGCGATCTGCGCCAACACTGCGGGCCGGTCCTCCTCATGGACCATCTTGTACCAGAGGGACTGGTCAGCATCGAACTCCTGGACGCTGTACCCGGTCACCGCTTCGCAACCGGGACCATGATTAGTGGCAACGGAGCGACCCTGCTCCAAAATGACGGAATAGACGTAGTTGCTCGTGGTCGCGAGCAGCGTGCGGTAACGGTCCTCACCCTCCGCCAACGCGTCCTGGGTCAGAAGTTGTTGGGCAATGATCGCTTGCAGGTTCATGCGTGTAGAGTGGTTCTGTGTGGGGCGACTTCACTCCGGCCTAGGATGGCGCGACCGAGGCGTTGGCCTCCAGGTGCTGGCGGTTAGCTTTCCGATTCTTGGTGAGATACACGCAAAGCACACCGTCCTTGAACTCCGTGGTGACCTTCACGTCTCTCTTCTTTCCCCCAGGCAACTCGGTCTTGATCAGGTATTCGGTCCCGTCTTCGCTGAGGTCCAGCATCGGCGTCCAAGCGGGCAGACTGATAGGCTCTTCCCGAGCTTGAGGCCAAGTAGTGGGAATACCGACCCCCAGACTGTCTAGCGCGAGTTGCCAGACGTTCCGGAGTCTTCTTCGAGGCTGATGTTTTGACGCACTCACAGCTTTTTAGGATGTTTACGGTTCTGACCTCTCCCGATCATCGAGAAGAGGGACGGTCCATCGGCCAAGACCGATGGCCGCGGATGGATCGAGAACACTCCCGACTCTCCACCCTTCCATCTATATCTAAAGAAAACCCACGGCAGTGTGGCAAAGTATTTGCAGGTATATTTTGCCAAGGCGTTCAAAAAGGCGATCTGTAGCGAGATGTCAGGCCTCGTTCGGCAGCCAGTCGAGGAGGGTCGCAGCGAGAATGGGGTCGAGAAATGAAAAGCTTCTGACGCTTCCCATAGGTTTCGGCTAATGACCTTGAGACGCCAGTTTTGGTTCACCAGGGCCGTTTGCCCTCACATGTTAGGGCCGACATGACACTGACACCGGAAGAGGGGGCGGAGTCGACCGCTCAGTCTGTCTCAGGAACCCAAAGCGACAATAAGACTCCGGATTTCTTCGTCGATGTCGTCGGAGGGATGCATGGTCTTGGCCACCTCGGCACGAACTGCTGCACGAAACCGTCCTTTGAGCCTATGGACTTCTGAACGAACGCTTCCTTTGGAGATCCCCAGACGGGTAGCCACTTCTTCGACCAGCAGGGGGCTCTCTCCGCCAGGCAACAACAGTTCGAAGAGCTGAAACCTCTCCACTTTGCCTTCTGCTTCATATCTGGCTTTCAGCTGCGCGCGCGCACGCGCGATGACTGTCAACCCCCACGCGCGATCGTAAACACGCTCTGCACTGAGGGCTGGATCCAGTCCCTCATAGCAACTCGCCTCCGGGCACCCATTTTCGAGTGAGACCAGAAGGTTCCCTCCACCTCGTTTCTGCGCCTGAACACGGTCCCAGTCGTTACTAATGAAGTTCTGGAACGAAGCCAGCAAGAAGTTCCGAAACCGGCCTCGATCCGGCTGAAACTTGCTGAAACCGTGTCCGGCAAGAAAGTGAGCAAAGAACGCTTGAGTCATATCCTGAGCATCGGCCGGATTCTGACCGCGCCGCCGCACGTAAGCGTAAAGCGGGTACCAATAGGCCTGACACAACTCCTCCAGTGCCAGCGAACCCGATGGCGATTCCTCTCGAGCCGAAATCACGGTACTCCATTGGGTAGGAGGAAAGCACCCGTCCGCAGAAGTGGTAGCGCGCGCCGTCATGGTTCGATGCACACCACCGTTCCATCCCATCCTATCCTATTCGCCAAAAGTCCCAGTCCTCGCCCTCTGGGCTTCCTCATCTCCCTTCGCTCAAGCGAAAAATCGACTATGGGCGAAAAAATGATGTGCTATGCTCTTACAATATACCTGTTTCTCCGCAAGAATCATGCAAAATCGTCGGACGAATGGAAAGGCAACCAATCAAGCACTTTATACCTATCGCAGGATCGATGAGTTTGGACTCATCTCTTTCACGCCCCGCAAAATGGTTCTTCTTGGGGGTATGGCTGGGACTCAGCATGGTCGGCACCGCGATGGAAATCGAGTTTGGCGGCTACGCTTGGACGGTGCGATCGGGCGAAGGCGGGCCCGGCCCAAATCGCTGGGAAAAGAGCAACGTATGGCTTGATCCTTCCACGAACCTCCACCTCAAGATCGCCGTTCGCGACGGGAAGTGGTCGTGCGCTGAAGTAACCATGCAAAAACGGCTGGGATTTGGCCGATACCAGTTCAAGACCAGCGGGGGGCTCGACCGACTCGACGACAACGTGGTTTTGGGGCTATTCAATTACCCGACGCATGACGTCGGACCGGACGGGACTCATGAAATCGACATCGAGTTCGCTCGCTGGGGCGAGTCACGGAATCCGATTGGGAACTTCACCGTGTGGCCGGTCGAGAAGAGTCTCCAGCAAGTGACAAAGAGCTTCGAATTCAACCAAGGCGGCGACCGTTCGACGCATCGTTTCCTCTGGAAGCCGGATCAGATCCTGTTTCAGACGTTGCGCGGGCATAGGGACGACGACAGCCAGGAATTGAGTCGATGGCTCTTTCGGCCTCAAGATTCCGGGAGACGCCTTTCACAGAAGCCCATGCCGGTGCACCTGAACTTGTGGCTCTTCAAGGGACTGCCTCCCAAAGACGGGAAAGAAGTCGAGGTCGTGATTCAGGAATTCAGCTTCAAGCCGGAGTAACGCTTCGAAGGGTCACCCCGTGCGATAGGGCCGTGACATTCCCTTGACTCAAAGCCCCTCGAACGTCACGGGCCAGTGCAATCGCGATTATCGGACCGGCCCTCTTGAAGGCGATCATTGATCTCGCGCCCCATCGGGCCGCGAGGATAGTCACCTTCGCTGTCGTGGGATCCACCGACCGGTAAGCGGTGCCCCCAGGCTAGTTCCAGGCCGGATACTTGCGGGGCGGCCGGAAGTGAGCGATGAACCCGCCTCCTGCGGGCAGAGTCGCGGAGAGCTTGCGGGCGCCCTCCGGGGCGCGGGGGCCGCTCTGGATCTCGACGCCAGTTTTGGAGCCGCGGTCGTGATAGACCGTCAGTTCCTCGCCGACGCTCCCCAGCGAAGAGAGATCCAACACGATCGTCCGCGATTCCGGGCGGCAGTTCAGCGCCGCCACGTACCACTCGTCGCCCTTGCGCCGGGCGAAGATGACGGTGTCGCCAATCACTGAGCCGGGGAGCACGCGGGTTTCGTCCCAGACCACCGGCACGGTGCGGACGAACTGGAGCCACGGGCTGTTGAGATACGCCTCCGGATTGTCCGGCCAACAGAGGAACGGCGAGTTGAAGATGATCACGCTGGCCATTTGAAAGACCCGCGTCGTGTTCTTTAAACGTTGCTCCTGTAAATAGCCCGGCAGGAAGTCCGCATGTCCCACGACCATCCGAGTGAACGGCAACGAACCGTAATGCTCCAACGGCAAGGTGTCCCACAGAACATACTCCTGTTCGCGGATGCCCTCGCGCGTGATTTCATTCGGCCAGGTGCGCGCCTCGCCGGTGGGTTTGTGGGCGCCGTGGTAGTTGATCAGGAGCTGGTGCTGCGCCGCGCGCCGGGACAGATCTTCCTGAGCCTCGATCACAGCTTTGCTCTCGGTGTCGAAGAAATCCACCTTCACGCCTTTCACGCCGGCTTCCTGGCACTTGCGGAACAGTTCCTCGCGTGCGGGGACCGTTGTCAGCCCAGGGCTGTCGTCGCGGCCCTCGGGATACGCGTGCCACAGGACGATGCCCACGCCGCGTTCGGCGCCGTAGCGGACCAACTCGGCCGCGCGGGCCCAGACGTCGCCGCCATTCTTGAGCCAGCCCCACCGCTCGCTGCGCCAGCCGGCATCCACCAGCAGGTACTCGCACCCGGTGGCGGCGGAGACGTCCACGAACCACTTCTGCTTGTCCCATTGGGCACCGTCGTTGCCAAAGACCATCCAGGTACAGGGCGCTTTGCCCGGTCGCAACCACGCGGTGTTGATGCCGTCGGGGAACAACTGCGGGTCCGGCGGATCACACAGGGCGGGGATGACGTCGCTGTTGACCAGCGCGTTGAGATCGCGCGTCAGCACGATCACGCGCCACGGCGAAACGATCGGCCCGTCGTGCGCCCAGCCTTTGGGGTCGTCCTCGAAGGTGGCGCGGAATTTCGCCTGGCCCTCGGGTCGCAGTGTCATGCCGCTGTACTTGAACAAGGAGGCTTCGCTGATCAACCCGAACGTTCCGTCCGCGTACACCACCGTCATCGGCGGCCCGATGTGCGTGGGCCGCATCTTGTCGCCGGCCTTGGTTTCGAGCGGCACGGCGTCGGCCCGCACCGCGTGGAAGTTGCCTTCGTAGTTCGCAGTGTCCGTCTGGAGCCAGAGCGTGCTGTCAGCCGGCAACTGCCATGCCGTTGCTTCCCCTTGCACTTGGCGGGTGCCGGTGCCGGGCAGCCGATAGCGGAAGCCGACGCCGTCGTCGAAGACGCGCACCTCAAGCATCCACTCGGGAGCGCCGGCCTTCGACCGGACGGGAATTTCCGCCGCCGCGCAACGGTTCGTCGCCAGGGTCTTGTTGCCGCGCCAGGCGAACGTCTCGGAGATGCGCCGCAGGACCGGTTCGCCCAGTTCCACGCCGGTGCCGAGATCGCGCCCGGCGACGCTCAGCCCGGCGCGGGCCGGTTCAAGACGGGGTTTACCGTCGCTGGAGACAGCGTAGATTAGGTCACCACTGGTGTTCGTCGTGAACTGGACTTTGACCGTACCGTCGGGGCTGGTGAGGTCGAAGGCTGCTATCCGAAGCGTGCTCGGAATGAGCCACCCCAAGGTCAGGAGTGCCGCGGCTGTGGAAGACGGAATTCGCATGCCCTGCGGTATCGCCGGGCCGCGACGGCCTGTCAACCAGTTAAGTGCGTGGGCGCGAATCCGCCGGGTGATGTCGGTGGGCGACCGGCGTTTGACGCAGGGCGAGGACCACCCGTCCGTTCCACGTGAAAGGGCCGTGAAATTCCTCTGACTCAATGCCACTCCAACGTCACAGCCCGGTAGACTCAGGAGTATCGAACCACCCCTTCTGACTGGCAGGGCGCTTCTGCCGCGTTTCTCCTTGAGTGGCCACGCTTGGCCGGCCATACTCGGATCGTGGCGACAAACGCCATATTGCGTCAACAGATGGTTACGTGACGGCGCGAGCTGAATAGTCCGTTGGTCCCCAGCGGCGACGCTATCATCTGATGAAAAAAAGGCGACAGATCATTGGCGGTCTTCTCCTCCTGCTAGTGTAGTGTCTCACAAACGCCTGGCGTATTGTTTGGCATGGGTCGACACCACTCCGCAATTCCGCAGGTCAACGCCTAGGCTCCCCATCCGCAAAGGCCGCAACATGCTCGCAGCTCGACCGCTCCCAGGCTCCGGGTCCGAGTTCTTCTTGTGACCTGTGGGGTCACTGAGTTCTCAATGAGACATCCTCCACGAAGCCTTTGGCTTTCTGCGAGAGGCTCTCTGCAGGCCGGAGTGAAACCGCCGGCCTACAAGAACGGTATCACCGAACGACGCGTCTCTACTTCAAGGTGGCGCGCAGAACCGACACGGAGTTCGGCGGCAACTCCTGCATGAGGTCTCTTCCCGTCCAGATCAGACCCGTGGTCTTTGGACTGACTTTGGTTGGGTTCTCCAAGCTATTCTCATCCGTTCCATTCTCCGAGGTAAGCGTCCAGAGTTGAGGTGTTCCTTTCACCCCGGAAGCACCCTTGAGTCTAATCCGCGTCGGCTGCGGGATGGCGGACGCGTTCACCATCTTGAGAATGAGCTCGCGACTCGACTTCACCAGACTCGCGGTGGCATAGATCGGTTGCGGCGTAGGATGAGTGAAGTCATGGACCAACTTGTCATCCAAATAGCATTGGACTGTCTGTCCCTTGGTCACAATCTTGATATCATACCAGCGATTGGTCTCGATCTTACCAGGAACGCTGTCACTTACGACGCTCTTTCCGCCAATCTCCCCTTTTTCGATGGCGTGCTTTTGGTTCCCCCACCCTCCCAGGTTCCACCATAGCCAGTTGTTGGCATCGCGAACGTGAAAGAGAATCAGGAATCCTTCAGCACCTGCCATCTTGCGCGCCTGCAGGGTGATGGTGCAATCGGTCCACAGCGGGTCGCCGGCAACGCACTGAACGTTCTCCGCAAGGGAGGTCTGACAATAGACTCCCTCTTTGACCTCCCACTTTCCACTGGAAGCATGCCAGTCAGGAGCTCCTTTGGCGAATTCGTCTTTAAAGACACTGACGCCGTTGGTAATCACTTCCACGTTGCGAAACTCCGCCTGGGTACCCCACGTCCCCAACCCAATCCGCCCGCTCAGTTGAGGAACCGGAATGTTGCTGGAAACCTCCACGGTCGTGGGCAGGACGAAGTCACCGCGGTTGCGGCTGAACATCTGCTGGACATGATATGAGGGAGTGCCATAGGCCCGCGAGCTATCGAAGTTGATGAGGTCCGGATTCCACTTCTTGTAGTTGACGTTGGCGAAGAGCGGCGCGTAGGAAGCCATGATCACCACGTCAGAATTCCGTTCCATGCCGGTCATGAAAGCCGCCTCTCCCACGGCGGCGCGGAGATTCCCCTGACCGCATCCCGATGTTACCGCGTATTCGCCCACATAAACCTTGGGTCCCTTGCGGTTGTAGGTGTCGTATTTGCGGGCATTAGCCATGAAGAACTCCGGCGTGGAATAATAATGTTCATCCACCAGTTCCACAGGGGACTCTTTCGGAATACCACCCCAATCGTTGGCAATCAGATGAATGTCAGGGTAACGAGCTTTAATGGTTTTCCGGAGCAGCGCGTATCGCTCCTCATAGGCGGTCCCACCGTTCTCATTCCCAATCTCCAGGTACTTCAGACGGAAGGGTGCCGGGTGTCCATGCCGGACGCGCATCGATCCCCAAACCGTGTCCGCCGAACCATTGGCATACTCGATGGCGTCGAGGGCGTCCTGCACAAAGGGGCCCATCTGCGCCATGGGCACAACCTCGGAGTGGGACATACCGCAGTTGATCACAAAGAGCGGCTCCGCACCAAGGTTCTCACAAAGCATCAAGTACTCCAGGTAGCCCAAACCGTGCGTGGAGTAGTACTGCCAGAGGTTCCATTGGTTCCGCCGCTCCGATACCGGGCCAATCGTCTCCTTCCATCGATAGGCGTCCTTGAGGTCCTGGCCTTCCACCCAGCATCCGCCGGGAAAACGGACAAAACTGGGCCGCAGTTCCTCCATCATCTTGGCGAGGTCAGAGCGCAACCCACCAGGTTGTCCTTTCCAAGTGTCACCGGGAAAGAGGGAAACCATGTCGAGCCAAATCGTGCATGCACTGGAACAAGCCAGTATGAGCCTAGCCTTCGGTTCCGCTTGGGCGGTGCGAAAGGTCACCTGAACCCGCCCCCAATCCGTCTTCAACCCGGTAATGGTCTTCTGGGCAAGCCACTTCCCGGAGGGGCTGAGGAGTCCTGCGACCATGTTTCCACGGAAACCTTCGCTCACGCGGGCCTCCAAGGAGAGGTTGTAGTCTTCTCCAGGCTTCACGCTAATACCCCAGAAACCTTCGTTGGCGATGGAAGATTGCGCGTTACCCAAACCGGAGATGGTCCAGCGGAGACTCCTCCGGTTATAGGCATTCTGCGGTCGCGACTCGTCAATGGCAATCTCGGTGCGGGAAGCTCCGTCCAGAATAGCCCAGTGCACTGGCTTTTCCGCGTCCTCGAAAGAACGGTTGCGTATCAGCTCCGCGTACAGGCCTCCATCGCCCGCATGGTTGATCTCTTCAAAGAAGAGACCGTACAGGGTGGGGCTTATTTTGACACCAGGCCGATCTGTTTGGATCGTGATCTGGTTTTCGCGCGTGGCAGCGGAAACAGCCAGCATAGCCAACCCGAGACTGGCACCGAGTAGAATCCTGGAGGCTTTCATAAACGAGAAACGGCCTGGTATCCTCTTCACCTCAGTGATACCAGGCCGAAGACTATCGTCCAGAGCGTCTCGAGTCAACCGCTCTGGCAGGCGTGACAAGGCGCCGAGGTTAGCGAGTGGAAAACCGATAGATGATCGTGTTCTTGTAGGTTTCTCCCGGGCGCAGGACCACCGAGGGGAACTGGGGTTTGTTGGGGGAATCGGGATAGTGCTGGGGCTCCATGCAGAAACCGTTCCGGAACTGATAGACCCACCCGCCCTTACCAGTCAGTTTGCCGTCCAGGAAGTTGCCTGAGTAGAACTGGAGTCCAGGCTCCGTGGAGAGCACTTCGAGCACTCGACCCGTGGTGGGCTCATAAACCCGAGCCTGCAGGCCAAGCTCGCCCATGGGCTTATTGATCACCCAGTTGTGATCGTATCCACCGCCGAACTTGAGCTGTTCATGGGTCCCGTTGATCCGCTCTCCAATGGTGCGGGGGGTGGAGAAGTCAAAGGGGGTCCCCGAGACCGATTGAAGTTCTCCCGTAGGAATCAGGGTGCTATCCACCGGGGTGAACCGATCAGAACGTATCATCACCTCGTGCCCAAGGATGTCCCCCTTGCCGGCAAGGTTGAAGTAGGAATGCTGAGTCAGGTTGACCACAGTGGGCTTGTCCGTGCTCGCGGTGTAGTCCAACCGCAGGGCGTTGTCAGCCGTCAGAGTGTAGGTGGCTGTCACTGAGAGATTCCCCGGGTAGCCTTCCTCTCCGTCACGGCTCAGGTACGTTAGCTCCAAGGAAGGTCCGGCGGAGGATTTCGTGAGCCGGGGCTTCCAGACCACTTTGTCAAATCCCTTGGTACCACCGTGGAGTGCGTTCGGGTAGTTGTTCGTAACGAGACTGTATTCGCGCATGTCGAGCACGAACTTCCCCTTGGCGATACGGTTGCCGTAGCGTCCAACCAAACAGCCGAAGTAAGGGGTCTCTTTGATGTAGTCGGACAATTTGTCGTAACCAAGCACCACGTCCCCGAGCCGGCCATGGCGGTCCGGAACTTTCAAGGAAACCACAATGCCTCCGTAGTTGCTAATCTTGGCCTCCATCCCGTTCTCATTTCGCAAAGTGAAGAGCTCGACGGGAGTTCCTTCTTTGGTAGTACCGAAGCTATGCCTTGGGCTCTCTCCGCCGCTCTTGGAGGTGGAGGAACATCCACCCAGGGTAAAGAGGGCGGCGGCTGCGGTGGCCACAATCAGGCAGGTGTGAGTAGTTCTCATGACGGAATCGATCTTGCTGGTTGCTTAGCTTGCTTTCGGGTTGGTCTTGGTGGTTGAGGCAGGGGCTTTTTGACCATAGTAAGCCCCGGCACCGTGTTTTCGGAAAAAGTGTTTCTTGAGCAGAACCATCTGCATGCCGCTCGTTCCAGGCGCGATGCGCAAGGTTTCCGAAGCCAGTCGAGCCAGATGCTCCAAGACGTAGGCATTCTCCACCGCCTTGGCGACAGTGGGTCCCCACGCAAAAGGGCCATGGCTGGCTACCAGCACTCCAGGGCAGTCCGAAACGCCCCGATTCCGAAACGTCTCGACGATGACCGCGCCCGTGTTGGCTTCGTAATCTTTCTCAATCTCCTGGGGGCGCATCAACCGACTGCAGGGGATTGGCCCATAGAAGTAATCCGCATGGGTGGTTCCCAGGGCAGGAATGGGTTTCTTTGCCTGAGCCCAGGCCGTGGCAAAAAGGCTGTGAGTATGGATCACCCCTCCGATCGCCTCGAATGCGCGATAAAGCGCCAAATGGGTGGCCGTATCCGAACTGGGATTTAGATCACCTTCGACAACCTCTCCTGTCTGAAGCCCGACCACCACCATGTGCTTGGGCTTCATCCGGTCGTAGGGAACCCCGGAAGGCTTGATGACCACGCACCCGGTCTCGCGATCGGCGGCGCTGGCATTTCCCCAGGTCTCAATGACCAAGCCCTTGCGAACCAATTCGAGATTCGCCGCGCAAACCTCTTCTTTCAGTCGTTTGAGCATAGAACGGAACCTCAGCGGCGGGCCTGGTTTCGAACCTCCAGCAAGGTCTTCATCACCGAATAGAGGTTCCCACTCCAAGCCTGGGTGCCAAAGGCGTCGTGCAACTGCTTATAGAGCGCATAGAGCTGCTGGTAAACAGCATGGGCCTTGGCGTTGGGCTTGTAGACCTTGGGCTTGAGCCCCGTCATACGCTTCTGCGCAGCCGCAAAGTTGGGGTAGACTCCCGCTACGACCGCTCCCGCAATCGCCGCCCCCAGCGCGCAAGTCTGCGCCGACCGCGAGATCTTCATTGGCCGCCCGGTCACGTCCGCATAAATCTGCATGGTCGTGGCGCTCTTTTCAGCGATGCCTCCACAATTCACCACCTGATCGACTTTGACCCCGTACTCCTCGAAGCGGTTGATGATCGTTAACGCTCCAAATGCCGTGGCTTCGATCAGAGCGCGGTAGATTTCCGCCGGGTTCGTATAAAGGGTCTGACCCAGCAACAAACCGGTGAGACGCTGATCGACGAGGACCGTGCGATTGCCATTGTTCCAATCCAGCGCCAGCAGGCCGGATTCGCCCGCGGCCAGCTTGCCTGCGGCCTCGTCCAGCATCCGGTGTCCACCCTCTTTCATGCCCTGTGGCTGGATGTAATTGACGAACCAATTGAAGATGTCACCCACGGCGGACTGGCCTGCCTCGAGTCCATAGTAACCTGGAAGGATGCTGCCTGGGACAATCCCGCACAACCCCGGGATGTCCGCCAGGGCCTGGCTGGTCGGAGACACCATCATGTCGCAGGTACTGGTGCCTATAATCTTCACCAACGTCCCCGGCGCGATGCCGGACCCAACGCCACCCAGATGGGCATCGAAGGCACCCACGGCGACAGGGATACCCGCGCGCAGGCCGGTGCGGTTGGCCCAGGCCTCAGTCAGCTTGCCTGCCTCCTGTTCCACGGTGAATGCTTGGTTGGGCAACCGCGAACGCAGCTCGCCCAGCTTGGGATCCAGCTTGGAGAGGAACTCCGCATCCGGATACCCGCCCCAACTCTCGTGGAACATGGCCTTGTGTCCTGCGGCACACACGCCGACTCGGAGTTTGCCCGGCGCCTCGGTGTCCGTGAGCATGGCAGGAACCCAATCCGCGCATTCCACCCAGGAGTGCGCCGCGGCAAAGACCTGGGGAGAGGTGCGCAGGCACCGCAGAATCTTGCTGAAGAACCATTCACTGCTGTAAGTGCCGCCGCACTTGGCGAGAAACTGAGGCCGGAGCTCTTTTGCCAAGGCCGTAATCTCCGCGGCCTCAGCCACTCCTGTGTGGTCTTTCCACAGCCAAGCCATGGCCGCAGGGTTGTTGGCAAACTTCTTCTGAAAGGCCAGCGGGCGACCCTTCGCGTCAACGGGTATCGGTGTGCTCCCGGTCGTGTCCACCCCGATCCCGACCACCTGCTCGGACTTGAAACCGGCCACGCTCTTCTGCGCCGCAGCGAGGGCCTTCTTGATGGTGATCTCAGCCCCCTTCTCATAATCGGCGGGATGCTGCCTGGCCAAGTTGGGATCGCGCGCCAAAATGACGCCGTCCACGCCGTGTTCGTAAGTCCAGATCGCCGCGGCCACCTCCCGGCCATTGGCGGTGTCGACGATAAGCGCCCGGACAGAGTTTGTGCCGTAATCCAGGCCCAGAGTGTACTGCTTGCTCATAGATGGGTATGACTCAGAATTGGATGCTCAACTAGCCGAAAAAGTGCGCTTGCCGCTGGTGGTGGGTGGCGAGTGGAAACGCGAGTTTCCCTCATTCTCCAGCATGGGAATCACGATGCGATCCAAGCCCGCGACCACGAGCCCAGCCGCGCGCCGACGAGGCGCGGTTTCGCAACTCACCTGACCGAAACGGGCCCACATCGTCCCCTCCGTAATTCTGCTGGCGACGTAGCTGGACACGCATTCGGGCATTTCAGCAATTGTCCCCGTAATGACCGCGCGGCGCAAGCCCATGACGTTCAGCGACCCTGCAATCACCGTGCTGATGGCATCCAAGGCGTGCGCCAACCAAGGAACCATCCCATTCGCTGCGATGAAACCCACCAGTTCGCCCCAACTGGGCTCGACCACCTGCTGGTGCTGGGAATAGCTTTTCAACAAGCCGCTCTGTGAGACCAGTGTCTCCACGCAACCTGTGGCTCCGCAACCGCAGGGCCGGTCATTTCCCAGGACAGGGGTGTGCCCCAGCTCACCGCTGATCGGGAGTGGGTTCTCAAAAAGCCTGCCTCCCAGGATGATCGCTCCGCCCACGCCGTCGCCAAAGTCGGCGAGCAGAAAATCGTCCCCCCCCGGCTGGGCCGCCATCTGCCCCAAAGCCAAGGCTCGTTCCTCCTGAACCAACAGCGCTGGCGCCTCCACCAACTCCCCCACCAAACCGGGCAAGTCGGCTTGTTCGGTCCAGTGCAGGTTCGGGGAAAAAACCACTCGACCCGCCGCCTCATCGACAATCCCCGGAACGCTGACTAAGGCCGCCCAGAAGTTCTGTGAGCCAAACGGCCGCAGCGCCTTGCCCAGCGCGGTCATCCACAGGTCAAACGTAGCAGGGGTACGAAAGGACCCAGTCCACCCTTCATCGGCATCAATGCCCACCGGCAGGGGCGCGATGCGAGTCTCCGACACACCCAGTTCAACTCCCAGAAAACGGGGATGCGTGCGATCGAGTCGCAGCAAGCGACCGGGCCGTCCCAAACGACCAGCCGTAGGATTGGCCTCCGGACTCGCCTGATCGACCTCCTCCAGAATGCCGTGCCTGAGCATCTCGTCGGCGATCTTGCCAGCGGTGGGTTGGCTCATACCGAGAGACTTAGCCAACTCCGCACGGGAAGCCATTTGGAGCTCCTGCAGGCGCCTGAGAAGGAGCCGCCTGTTAAGCCCACGCATCTTGGAAGGAACGACAACCATCGGGTTAATTAATTTACTTTAGTAAACCAAATTCCCTGTCCGTCTGTCAAATGGTTTCTCAACTCCCATTCATGCCAGCGCCTCACCGCACTACCCACCGTAGGGCACCCATCTTTTCCACGCTTGATCCGCAGATCAAGCGAAAATGGAAGGTGAATGTCTTTCCCAAGGCTGGGATTTCCGTTTCCCGACGCCGGGATCTTCCCCTGCCCCTGCTCTAGGGGCAGCCACTTAAACTCCTGCGCATCAGCCCGGAAAGAATGTCCTCAGCCTGGCATGCTAACTGCAATCCAAGGGGTGGATGACCGACCTGAAGTACGCCATACGCCTGCTGCTGAAGCAACCAGGCTTCGCTCTCACCGTGATTCTCACCCTCGGTCTGGGGATTGGCGCCACTTCGACCGTCTTTTGCTGGATGCAAGCGACTTTGCTTCGCCCCTACCCTGGGGCCGCCAACATGAGCGAACTAGTGGTGCTCTGCTCCGTGCACAACGGGCAGGTGAACGACACCGTTTCCTATCCTGACCTGACGGACTTTGCTGCGCTCACCAACGTGTTTGCGGGGATTGTCGGCTCGCAGGTGACACCCAGCTGCATCACGGTCGAGGGCCATGCCCAATGGGCTTACGGGCAGCTGGCCACCGCCAACTTCTTCGACGTTCTGGGTGTGAAGATGGTCCTGGGACGATCCTTCCTTCCCGACGAAGAAGCCAAACCCGGTGCTGCACCGGTACTGGTGATCAGCCACGGTTATTGGAAAAGGAGGTTCGGCGCGGATCCCAACGTGGCGGGGAAAGTGGTGGACCTGAATCGACGGCCGTTCACAATCATCGGGGTGGCCCCAGAGGGCTTCATCGGTTCCATGAGCGGGCTGCAATGTGATTTCTGGGCTCCGCTTTGCATGCACCAGGAGGTGGCCCATTTCGGAAACATGACGGAGCGGGCCGACCGCTGGGTGCACTGCCTGGCGCGACTGCAGAAAGGAGTCAGCCGCGACCAGGCGCAGGCCGCGTCCACCACGCTCGCAGCGGCGCTCACGGCCCAGTGGCCACGTTCGAACACCGGAATCACCCTGAGAGTCCTGGAGCCCATGCGTGCACCGTATGGTGGACAGGCGGTCTTTCTGCCCGTGCTGAGAATTCTGTTCGCGGTCGGGGCGGTGGTCCTGCTCATTGTCACTGCGAACGTGGCAAACCTGCTACTGGCGAAATCGGCAGCCCGCCAGCGGGAGATCGGGGTTCGCATGGCGCTCGGAGCGGGCCGAAGGCGAGTGGTTCAACAACTGCTAACGGAGAGTCTTGTGATGGCAGGCCTCGGAGCTTTGGCCGGGGTTCTGTTCGTGTTTTGGTTCCGCTCCGTTCTGGTGGCCTTTATGCCGGTAACCTACTTGCCAGTCGGATACAACTTCGCCATCGACTGGCGCACCGTAGTTTTTTCGGGAGCCCTAGGCCTGCTGGCGGCCCTGGTTTTTGGCATGGCCCCCGCCCTCGAACTGCTCCGCACCAATCTTAATGCCAGCCTGAAGGAGGGCGGTCGCTCAGCCGTCGGGCATTCCGCCCGTCACTGGATGCGCTCAGGCCTGGTGGTCAGCCAAGTGGCGCTGGCCTTCCTCCTGCTCATCGGCGCAGCTCTGTTGGCGAAAGGCTTTCAAAAGGCAAAACAACTCGAGATCGGGCTCGATCCGCGCAACCTGCTGGTGGCTGGCCTGCGCCTGGGAGCACACGGTTACAACGAAGATCGGGCACTCGACTTTTACCGGCAACTCCGGGAACGGCTGGCGTCTGAGCCGGGAGTCCGTGCCGCAGCGCTCGCCAACTGGCTCCCACTTGGATTCGAAGGAGGCTCCAGTTCCACAGTCAACGTGGAAGGATACCAGCCTCAGCCCAACGAACACATGGATGTGCAGGTGAGTCTGGTTTCTCAAAATTACTTTTCCACGATGGGGATCGCTTTCGTAAGCGGCCGCGATTTCCGGGTATCGGACGACCGCAAGGCTCTCAACGTCGTCATTATTAATGAGGTCATGGCCAAACGGTTCTGGGGAAGCCAAGATCCCATTGGCAGATCCGTTTCGTTCTACGGCAGGAAGGCCACCGTCATCGGAGTGGTCAAGGCGGGCAAATACCGATTCTTGAACGAGTCACCCAAACCGTTTCTGTACGCGCACTACCTCCAAGGAGTCCCTGATATGAACCTGGGGGTTGTCGTGCGCACCACCAAAGAACCTCAAGGTTTCGGCGGGGCCTTGCGCAAAGCCATCAGTGCGCAAGACGCCGCGGTGGAGGCCTGGGCCCTGATCACGTATGAGAATTACATCCAAGCGGCTTACCTGCCGTTCCGCACCGCCTCCCTGCTCCTCTCAGGACTGGGACTCATCGCACTCATCCTGGCGGCCATGGGAATTTACGCGGTCGTAGCCTACAGTGTCAGCCAAAGGACACGGGAGATAGGCGTGCGCATGGCGCTCGGCGCCTCGACCCGGCAGGTGCTGGCCATGATCTTCACGCAAGCGATGCGTTGGGTCGGACTTGGAGGCATCTGCGGCCTGCTGGCGGCACTCGTGGCGGGTCGATGGCTGGCCAGCATGCTCTTTGGTGTAAGCCCAGCAGATCCGCTGGTCCTGCTGATCGTGGCGGTCACCCTTGCAGCAGTGGCCACCCTCGCATGCCTCATTCCAGCACGACGTGCCGCCAAGGTGGACCCGCTGGACGCCCTGCGTTGTGAATAGGGTTCCGCATCCGGTTCGATTGGGTATCCTACAAAGCCCAACGATGGATCAGGAACCTCCGAAGCAGGCTGCGGGCATATCGTGTAGCGCTGATCATTCGCTGAGCCCGCTCGATGCGAAGGACTGTCGGACGCATGCCTTCCTCAAACTGGCCGAGGTCTCCGCCACACTCCAACCACACTTCGCGTGACCTGTAAGTGGCCTCCAGGAGGGCAACGATCGAAGGCCCCTTTCCCAAAGCCCAATCCAGATGCCGAACCGGATCGGCCCTTAGCCCAGGGTTCATCCCGAGAAGGGTGGCCTGCCGGATCCGGGCCGGCATCTCGGACCGTTTTGCATCCACCACCCCCAACTGGCTTCGAACCACCTGCGCGAACGGTAGGGGCTCAAGACGGGCCAACGGCGAAAGCAACTCCTTCAACTGGCCCAGCGCCTCGGACCGGACCACGGCGAGGCTGTGACCGCGCCAATCCTCCTGCAGCCCAGGAAGCCATGCATCCATGAAAACGGCATCCGCACTCTCCGCAAAGAGGTCGTCGCACCAACCACACGCAGGCAAGGTGAAGAACCGCCGAACCCAGGAAGACTCGACGGCATCTTTCCACGTGAGGCTGCTCGTCCCCCCCTGAGAATCCTGAGCGCTGAAAGTAAAGTTCCAGGCTGGCCGCGAGGGGTCTTTGCCTCGAAAGCGGACCCTGGTGACTGTCTCTGGGTTAAAACCAGCGCGGCGGCAAAGATAATCGCAGTAGCATCGGCTCTTGTTCTGCCCGCAAGTGAGACCGAGCATGACCTTGATCCGCGCACGAAGCCGCTTGTCGAATCCCATGGCGCGTCGCAGCCCTCTGCAGACACAAGGCAGCCCCACGACTGCGTATCGCAGGTCTTGTTGCAGGATAGTCCTGATGGCCTCGCTGATCTCCACTGGATAATAGGCCGACCCTCTACAATCAGAAAGGTCCTTGGGGTTGATCACCAAGCGGTACTCAAACCTCCGTCCCTGACTCTGGGCGGGCCCCACACAGAACACACCATCCACCCACCCCTGCCGAAGCAGCATCTCAAGGGTGGCACTGAGCAATCCGCCCGACGCGCACTGCACTCGATCTGCAAGCTCATGGCGATACCCCACGAAGGCCTTCCGCCAGAAACCAATCGGCTCCTGATACCGCACCTCCGGCACACCACCAAAAACCGGTTCCAGCATGGCCCGACAATCCCAGCCATCCGCGAGCGCCGGGCAGGAGCCCATGCACCGTCCGCAGGTTTTCTCTGCTGGACGGCAAACCGCCCTGCGAGTCGGAACATACTCTCCGTAGCGGTTCCAGGTCATGTGCAGACGTCCACCAGGGCAAATCCCAACGCACGTGCCGCACCCGCAACACCGCCCGCGGTCAACCACGCGCTGAAGTGGAGAGGGCAAGCTTAAGGTTTCATTTGTTGGCAGAGATCCGGAGTACCGCGATCCAGTAGAGAAGAATGGAGAATCCATGCGAAATCAGAAGGGAAAGGGCCCCGCCCCAAGCGCCCCAAACGGGGATCATCACTGCGCAGGTCACCACGCCAAGCAGGGCTCCCGCAAGCACGCAGGTAAAGTACGTCCTTCGGCAGCCTAGAAATATGAGAGCCTGCCCTGGCATGATTCCGACGGACACCAGCAGGCTGTAAAGCGCCATGCAACGCAGGAGCGCCTCGCCATCCAGGTCCCTTCCCGGGAACAGGATCCCCATTACAGCCTCGGGCAGAACGAGTGCGGGCAACGCGAAGGGGCAAGTCAACAGGAGGAGTTGGAGGCCTTCCGCGCGCAGGCAAGCCAGGACCTGCGCGTCAGCCATCCCACCGCTACAAACACGGGCAAGTCGCGGCATGGACAAACGGGCCGCCTGCGCTGCCACCAGACCCACAGCGGCAACGTACTGCCAGCCAGCGGCAAAGAGACCTGCCTCATTTGATCCAGCCAGGGCAAAGACCAGCACCTGATTCATGGTGCCAAAGGACAAGCAGAGCAACCCGGCCGCGAATACGGGTAGGTTCGTAGCGAACAGGGAGGGTACTCTTTTCAGGCTGGAGTTCAACCGCTCGCGGGTCACCCAAGAGGCCCCGCTCAAGAACAAGTGACCTTGCAAGGCTAGGAGCACCAAACCTGCCCCGAGCCAGGCCTGGCTCGTAATAAGAAGCCCGGTCTTCTCGGTGGCCCAAAACGTCGAAACCTGGAGTGCCACGAACAGAATCAGTCTCTGAACGAGTGAGTAGACACTATGCTTCGCCGCCTCCCCCCGGGCATCGTACCAAGCTTGGAAATCCAACGCGGGCAGGCTCACAGCCAAGATCGCCAGGCTGAAAGGCACACTGTTCTCCAGAAACCGGCTCGCCAACGACCAGGCCACTACCAGAACGATGCCAAGGACCATCGACCGCAGGACCAGGCTCGTCGCCAGAATCGGTTTGGGATCGGCAGTTGACCTTACAAGTTCATGAACCAACGTGCGGTCGGTGCCGAACCGCACGCACTGCGCCGCGTAAGTACCACAAGCCAAAGCGAAAGAGAACTCTCCGAACCCTTCCGGCCCAAGTCGGCGCGAAACGCCAAGACTGGTCATGCAAGCCAAGCCTGCGGAAACCCCCTGAATCAGGAGAATCGGCAGCAGGGCAGAACATCGCACTCGAAGTGCCTGCGCGCTGCAAACGGCTACCCCCTGCAAGGCTTTGCCTTCCCTTTCCACGTTGAAACTAACCTCCTTAGGATGGGGCTTGCTACCTGGCCTAAAACGCCTCGCAACGCATCCTGATGACTCACACTCTCCAAACCCGCCTACGAAACGACCATGAGCCACGGTGGCTCCTATCTCACCATGACCAAGGAACTGTATACACATTCCCACAAGTTGTGAATCACTTTCGGCGACCAGTGACGGAAATGAGGATTGTGAACACGGTGCGTCGATGGCACCATGTCCCTGAACTGAGACCATCTGAACAGTTGTGATGAAACCACTGATGACCCACCGCCTCGTTGACTCCGTAACCAGCATCGTTATGGCTGCCGCGCTGCTGGGCTGGAACCACATCCATGCGGAACAGGCGGAGCCTGGGACCCCACCGAACCTCCCGCCCCCGCCGGCGTTGCCAGACTTTCATGCCGACCCGCACATCGCCGAGTTTGACGGCACCTTCTACATTTATCCCACCACGGACGTGCCTGGCTGGAACTCGCCTTCGTTCGAGTGCTGGTCTTCCAAGGATCTGAAGCACTGGAAAAGCGAGGGCATCATCCTCGACTTCCCGCGTGACCTGAAGTGGGCGAAAACCCGTGCCTGGGCACCGTGCATCGCCTCGCGCAAAGGCAGATACTACTTCTACTACTCGGCGGAGCAGAACATCGGCGTCGCCGTGGGGGACCGGCCACAAGGCCCGTTCAAGGATCCCCTCGGCAAACCGCTGGTCGCCAAGGACACCTACCAGTGCCAGGTGATTGACCCGATGGTCTTCACCGATGAGGACGGTTCCGCGTACCTCTACTTCGGCAACGGCAACTGCAACGTGGTCAAGCTCAACGAAGACATGATCTCCTTCGACCCCGCCGCGGTGAAACGCATCACCCCGCGCGACTTCGGCGAAGGTTCCTTCGTCCTCAAGCGCAAGGGAGTCTACTACCTGATGTGGTCCCAATACGACACCCGAGACCCGCGCTACTGTGTGTCCTACGCCACTGCCAGTTCGCCGCTCGGTCCCTTCACTAACGCCGTCAACAACCCCATTCTTGTCCAGAACGGCGTGATCAAGGGCGCCGGCCACCACTCCGTCGCTCAGATTCCCGGCCGCGACGAGTGGGTTATCGCTTACCACCGCTTCCACATTCCAGGCGGCGACGGCTACCATCGCGAAACCTGTCTTTCGCCTATGCGCTTTGACGAGCAAGGCCTGGTCCAGAAGGTGGACGTCTTTGAACCGGTGAAGTCACTCGCACCCGGCGGCGACAAGCTTCCCGGCTTGCGCAAGCTCATGGATACACCGCTGCGGGACACCTCGATCTGTCGAGGGCCGGATGGAACCTGGTACATGACTGGCACCGTCGAGCCCTTCTATGGGTTCAACGAAGGCATCCAGGTCTGGAAGTCACCGGACCTCACCCACTGGACTGGGCTGGGGTTCGTTTGGAAGTACGGCGCGAGTCCCTGGCACAAGCCGTATCTGGAGAAGAAGAAGTCTCTTTGGGCGCCAGAGATTCACTTCCTGAAAGGCACCTTCTGGCTCACGTACAGCATGCCCGGCTGGGATGGGCCCACTTTCGAGAAGATGCAGCGGACCTCGGGCAGCGGTTTGCTGCGGAGCACGAGCGGCCGGCCGGAAGGTCCCTACGAGGACATGCAGCCCCAGGAGCGGCTGGGGGACGAGATTGATGCCTCGCTCTTCGAGGACGACGACGGCACCGTCTATTTCCTCTGGCACAGCGGCAAAATCGCGGAATTGAAGCCCGACCTGCGCGGCTTCGCGGAGCCTTATCGCTGGCTGAAACCGACGACCTCCGATCCGAATCCGCAGCATCATTCCAGCCTGTGCGCGAACATCTTCGGAAAGGAATCGTTCGACCACGTCGGCTACGAGGGTATGTTCCTCTTCAAGGCCAACGGGCGATATCACCTCTGCTGTTCGGAGAATTTCGAAGGCCGCTACAGTTGCACGATCTCGACTTCCACGAATCTCTTCGGCCCTTACGGCGAGCGTTATGAAGCCCTGCCCCATGCCGGCCACAACACGTTCTTCAAGGACGACCAAGGCCAGTGGTGGTCCACCTATTTCGGCAGCGATGGCCAGGCGCCTTGGCAGGAACGGCCCGGCATCCTCCCTATCGAGTTCGATGCCGCCGGACGCGTGCGACCGAAGATCCCGCGGTGATACCGGGCAATGGTTTAGTCCCACCACATGGCCCATTCCCAGCGCGGCAGTCGGTCCACCGCTTGAAAATTCATGACAGCGCGAAATCGTTCCACATGATTCATGGCGAGGCGGTCTGGAATCGGTTGTTGACTACTGCTGAGAGTGGCCCGCTGAGCGCCTAAGCCGTAACAATTCAATGAAGAACAGGAGTCAGCGGAGATAGCAGAGATCGGGCTTGAGCGGTCTGACGATCGAGACGGACGTATCACTTTCACCGTCCAGTGAACGCTTGAACGGACCGCGAGGAGCGATTCTGACTCCGTCTGACGGCTCTGCTCTCTCTGCTGCCTCCTGTTCAACTGCATGGACACGGCTAAGGCTTGGCCGCCAGCAAAGGCTTCATTGCCTCCGCCAAACTGTACCCAACCATGCAGTACACCCTGGCGCTTCCCTGATAATGGCAATACCAGTTGCAGACGTGCCTATCAGACTCCTTCTTGGCTTCCTGATACGCCGCATCCTGTTCCAGGGCCTTGTCGCCGGCTTCCTTGACGAGCTGTTCCATTTTCTTGGGATCCGCGCTCTCCGGCTTGTCTTTCAGTTGCTCCTTGACCTTGAGCGCGACCGCCTTCCTCACCCGGCTTTCCTGAATTTCCATCTTCGCGGGCAATTCATCCAATTCAGGATACCAGAAGGGCGCGGTACGCACATAGCCCACCGTACCCTTTAGTTCCGGGCAGGTCGCGATTTTCGCCTGGCCGGCCCTGAAATCCATCATGTTCTTGTCCCCTTTTTCGCCGCCGACGCCCAGCTCACCCACAACTACCGGCAGCTTCGGCACCTTGAATTCGGCACGCAGGTCCTGAACCAGATGAACAAAATTCGGGCAGTACTCATCGTAGACCTGCTGCCTGATCTTATCGCCGGGCTGGCACATGTCGTTCCAGCCCTGAAACCAGACGAACCCGCAAAGTTCGGTCTTGAGCCCCTTCAACTGCGGGAAATCGGTGTCGAGATTGGCTAGGCACTCACGCACCTCTTTCACCATTTTGTGATAAGACGCACCGATCTCCTCCGGCTTATAGCCTGCCTCATAGGTCGCCTTTCCAGCACTCGGCGAACGGAAATTGCCGTACAGGCTGTGTCCGCCCCAGCAGGTTTTAATTAGTAGAACCGGTTCTTTGAAGTGATCTCCCATCTCGATGCCAAACGTCAGCTCCGGCCCGAACCAATCAGCCCCCCAGGCACCCATGCCCACCGACAGTGGGCGTTTGATTCTTTCGTCCTCTTTCTGATAGGAGACAAACACATCATCGCGCACCACGAATGAACCGTCGTCTTTCTTGATCTTCTTCAGCAGATGTCCATGAGTCGGGTGCTCACCCAACCGGTCGAGTGTTTGCACACCGGCATGCCCTTCCATGTTCGACTGCCCGGCAAGGATGAACACTTTCACCGAGCCCTTGAACTCCCGCGTCGGCTTGCCTGGCTCAGCCTGCTGAGACATCACGGAGTTGGCCACCAGCGACATGGCAACCGCTGCGCCAAGTAGGGCACCTCTTGTCTTCAAGTTCATTTGTTGGTTTGTTTTGGCTGGTTCAAGAGCCCGCCTGTGACTTGGGATCCCAGACGATAAAGCCGGGCAGTCGCGCACATGAATCACAACCCGCGTTCTCGCTTTCATCATGTTCCCGACGGTCGTTCTTTGCCAGCTCCAAGTTGCTCTTGCACTGCCAAAGGCTTCCAGACCATTCTAGGAAACCACGCTTTCAAGGTCCGCCGCGCGCGTCTTGGGACCTCGACAATCGCTTTTGTGACCGGGGACCATGGTTGGCTGGTCTGGAGAAACACCCTGCAAATGAAAGGCCAAGCCTCCGGAATGAGCGACTCGGCCACAACCGCCGAGACTTACCTGTTTGTGGCACGCGAGGAACAGCCCAGGGGATTGTACAACCTCAGGTAACGACGAGCATGAGCCACCACCGAGCCGTGGATCAGTCACAAGAAGAACATGCCATTGGCCGCTGGTTCAACGCTTTGGCGCAGATTCGAACTACCCAATTTGCGTTTTGCATAGAAGCAGGTCAGGAAGCGCCCTTTGTTTTGGGAGAGTACCATGGTGTCCCCGGCGTGCGAACATGGTCCGGATGGCTCGGGGTCTCGGCGGTTTAGGGTGGTCCGTTCAGTGGTGCGTGGGAAGGGATCGACCTTCAATCACAGAATACTCCTGCACTTCTGTAGCGGGCTGGAGGGGGGGCAAAATCGTGGTCTTCCCACCTTCATGGATTCGAACTCAAGCGACTGGTTCTTAGGATGATGGTGATGCGTGTCCACTCAAGTACGGAATCCGGAGTCTTGACACCGTTAAGAAGTGCTAATGGGTGGAACCGTCGTCGTTTTCACAGAGACTTGGATTTGGTTTCAAGTGGCGGAACCTGGCCTGGAATCTGCTTTAATTCACCCAAGGTTCGGATCTATCGTGGCGCACAACTTCGAAATCGTAGTCCCCGTCAAACATGAAACCTCGTCGTTCTTATAGCCCGGGACTGTCGGTGTTCCTGTTTCTGGTCCTGGCTGCAGTGGTGCAAGCCCAATACGAGTACATGACCAATAACGGCACCATCACGATCACCAAGTACACGGGGCCGGGCGGTGCGATCAGCATCCCGGACAATATCAACGACCTACCCGTCGCCAACATTGGGTGGCATGCGTTCGGTAAATGCGTCGACCTGACCAGCGTCAACATCGGCAACAGCGTCACCAACATTGGGTGGTTTGCGTTCTCTGGCTGCACCAGGCTGACCAACGTTACGGTCCCCAACAGCGTCACCAGCATCGGGAGCTACGCGTTCGAGTATTGCCACAGCCTGACCAACGTCACGATCCCCAACAACGTCACCAGCATCGGGGGCTACGCGTTCCGAGATTGCACCAGCCTGACCAACGTCACGATCCCCAACAGCGTCACCAGCATCGGGAGCTATGCGTTCTGGGGCTGCGGGAGCCTGACGGCAATCACGGTGGACATGCTCAATTCCGCCTACAGCAGCTTGGATGGGGTCTTGTTCAACCAGAGTCAGACCACGATCATTGAATACCCGGCAGGTAAGGCTGGCAGTTACACAATCCCTAACACCGTTGCCAGCATCGGAGGAGGGGCGTTCTCGTGGTGCACCGGCCTGACCGAGGTTACGATTGGCAACAGCGTCACGAGCATCGCGGGCTACGCGTTCGGTAACTGCGTCAACCTGACCAGCGTCACGATCCCCAACAGCGTCACCAACATCGCGGTCAATGCGTTCTGGGACTGCAAAAGCCTGACCAGCGTCACGATCCCCAACAGCGTCACGAGTATCGGGTTCAATGCGTTCTCTGGCTGCACCAGCCTGACCAACGTTACGATCCCCAACAGCGTGACCTACCTCAGCGGGTTCTCTGGCTGCACCAGCCTGATCAGCGTTACGATCCCCAGCAGCGTCACCAGCATCGGAGACTGGGCGTTCCAAAACTGCACCAAGCTGACCACCGTCACGGTCCCCAACGGCGTCACTAGCATCGGATACATGGCGTTCTCTGGCTGCACCAGCCTGACCAACGTTACGATCCCCAACAGCGTCACCAGCATCGGATCCTGCGCGTTCGAGTATTGCGACGGCCTGACCAAAGCCACGATCCCCAACAGCGTCACCAGCATCGGGAGCTATGCGTTCCGAGGCTGCAACAGCCTGACCAACGTCACGATAGGCACGAGCGTCACCAGCATCGAGTATTATGCGTTCTTTGGCTGCACCAGCCTGCCCAACGTTACGATTCCCAACAGCGTCACCAACATCGGGTGGAATGCTTTCGCTGGTTGCTGCAGCCTGACCAGGCTCTATTTCTGGGGTAACTCTCCTGGTGATGGTGAGTCCCCGCTCAGAGACAGCGATTCGACCGTCTATTACCTGCCTGGGACGACAGGTTGGGACAAGACCTTTGGTGGTCGTCCGACGGCACTATGGGTGCGTCCCAATCCGGTGATTCTGAGTGGGAGCCTAGGCATCCACACCAATCAATTTGGTTTCACCACTTCTTGGGCCACAAACAACTCCGTCGTGGTGGAAGCCAGCACGACCCTAACCAATCCCACTTGGTCCCCGGTGGCAACCAATACCCTCAGCGGTGGAACAGCGTACTTCAGCGATTCACATTGGACGAACTACCCGACACGGTTCTACCGAGTCAGGTCACCGTAACCCAGATCAAGACCTGCTTCTGAGTCTCTTCGAACGCTTCGCAAATTCGCTTGTTTGACTCTCTTTTACGGCGCTTTTCAAAGGTCGGGCATTCCATGGGAAGCAGCAATCCCCGGATCCAGGCCACAAGACTCCTCGGCGGCGGCATCGATGAGAGTCATCACCTCCCAGTTCCTTATCCAACCGATTCGCAGCCCTGCTATCAGACCAGCGGC
>CAYPNF010000086.1:0-28218 GCA_964411985.1 uncultured Verrucomicrobiota bacterium | reverse complement strand
CGCACCCAGGGCTCTCGCATTTTGTCAAAAACCTGTCCCAGTATCGAAAGTTGGGGTAACCAAGGCCGAGGGACTGATGATAGCCCCAGAGATTCGCCTGTCCCCGGCGTTGTTCGATCGGTCCGATGCTGTCTTTCCATCGATACATGTTGCCGAGGCCAAAGCCGTGCACCAAACAGCCACCGGGAAACCTCATGAACTTTGGCTTGAGATCCGCAATCGCCTGGGCGAGATCCGCCCGTAATCCATTCGGCCGGTTCTTGAAGGTTTTGCGCGGGAAGAGCGAAATCTCGTCCAGCGCCACCCCTCCTTTCGTCAGAGAAAGCACCAATAGGCGAGCGGCGGACTCCGACTCGCTGGGGGTGACGGTGGCCGAAACCCTCTGCCATTCACGGCCGACAACCTCAACCGAGGTTTCACCCAGAAGCTTGGCTTCCTTCCCCTCCAGACGCACCACCAAGCGCGCCGGGCTCGCCAGTGCCCCGCTTCCCCCCCACCGATTCCCGGTAAACAGCTGACGCGCAAAGAGCGAAAAGTCGTAGTGCTCCCCAGCCTGAACCGCGATTCCATCGAAACCTAGGTTGGCAAGGCCCACACCCTCGCCAGGTTCTTGGCATTCCACCACCGCGTAACTAGGGTTATTCGGGTGCACCGGCACCGCCTCCCCGATCGAAAGCGAACCTTTCCCCCCACCTCGTTTCACCAACTCCCACGCGGTCAACGGCGTCCAGCTGAGCTGCTCGGTGGCCTGATACTCGAAGGAGCGGTTCTGCACCAATTCCGCGTACAACCCGCCATCCGCCGCGTAGTTGAGATCCTCAAAGAACACGCCGAAGAGATCGGGACTGATGGCCTTGCCCTTCTGATCAACCCGAATGGAGACCTGGGGCACAGTTGGATGGGCATCGGACGCGGCAGCTGCAGCAGTGAAACCCGCGAGGAGCGCGGAAACGACGAAACGGAGGTGCTTGGTTTTCAAGGTATTGGCCTGAAATCGATTAGTTAATAATGGAACGTTAGTAAATGGTGAAGCGTCTGTCAAGGCAACTCCGCTCTTTGGCTGGAAGGGTTTCCTTTCGCCGCACGCCGGCAGCTCCTGGCCTCTCCGTTTCCTGTACGCTCAACTCACTCTGCCTGCAGCACCCAAAGCAGTCCCAACGCAAGAACGTGCCACATTAAGCACTATGCCACCAGGACAAGCGGCTGTATCAGGACTTGTCGTCGGCCTGCTCCATCATAGACGCTCTGTTTTCCTGGATCCGGGTCTTCACCAACTTTCGCACGAGGGAAGCGGGAAGTGGTTTGGCCGCATCAAAGCGGATAGTGCCTTTGCTGGTGCTGTAGCCCTTTAGCTCGCCTTGATGAGCTCTCACCGTCCGGCCGCTCAGGGGATAGAAGGAGCAGTGGTCCTTCGCCGCACCGAAGGCAACCAAGGGCTTTCCCTCCAGGCGAAAGGCCGGGAGGCCGTAGTAAATACATTCCACGGCTTTGGGAGCCGCCGCCCTGATCGACTTCCGCAGGTTCTCGAGCGCCGTCCTCTGGATTGGGCTTAGCGCCGCCAAATACTCGTCGACGGTTTGCGGTTTCGCTTTCATATCTTCGCGATGGCTATTGGTTGGGCTCACGTGCACTGGTTCAGGGACCTATTGGCTCCGAAGCCCGGACATGGCGGTATAGCCAGGCCCCGGCGTAGATCCAGTTGGAGAGTATGCCCGGGGACCTCGCGGGACTTGTGCCAGGCGGCGACCGTGCGCAACTCCGCGTACACCAGGGGAAGCAGGTCGGTCGAAGGCTTTGGATCGCCTTCCTGCAGCCCTTCCAGTAACCGGGTGATCTCGCTCACGCACAACAGCGTAAGCCAGCCGCAGGTTGCCTGAAAAGACGGATTTCAGGGTGGTCTGGCAGTCCTTGACACGCTACGATAGCTGGTTCAGAGTAGAAGAGTTCCAGCAAAACCACCTAAGCTTGCCTAATCCCTATGCGACGAAACCACTCTTCTTCACTCGGGGTCACCTTGGGGCTTCTAGTCTCGGCTATGACCTGCCCTCTCCTGCACGCGGAGTTCATCCAGCCCGTGGCCGTCTTGGTGTCGAACGGTGCCGACACGCAGGACGCCTTGATCAATGGGGCCGGATTTGACGTGCCGGGTATCGGCACGCCGGACTCAGTTCATAGCCGTATGGCGGCTGAGATGTGGTCCGGAATCGGTTCCATCCGGGAGAGCGCCATCTTCGACCTTGGAACCAACGTGAACCTTACCAAGGTGTATATCTGGAACTACAACGTTCAGGACGCCACCGATGTAGGGATGAAGGATGTGGAGGTTCAGGTATCCTCGGATGTTGACATCGCGAACACCAACGCCGTTTTCAACGCGATCGCCCGCATTTCCTTGCTGGAAGGAGGCGAGAAGGCCCAGGTGTTCAACCTCGTGGGAACTAGTGTTCGGCTCGTCAAACTCAAAGGGCTGTCCAATTGGGGCCAAGGCTACACGGTCGGCCTGGCGGAGGTGCGCTTCGAAAGTGGTGACATTACCGGCAACGTACCTACGGTCGTGGTAAGTTCTCCTCTGGAAGGGAGCGAGATCGCCTTGGGTGCCGACATCACCATCGATGCTAAGGTCACCGATAAGGACGGCACCTCCAACATCCAGAAGGTGGAGTTCTTCGACGGTGACATACTGTTAACGAACAAGACTGCCAGTCCTTTCACGTACGTTCTGAAGGGTGCCGCCAAAGGGCCTCACTCGCTCCGCGTCGTGGCCACGGACAAGACCGCCAAGGTTGCCTGGTCCACGGTGAACATCACGGTGCGCGAACTGGTCGCGGACCGCATTCTCAAGATCGACGATACTGCCGACGAGGGCACTGGACTGAACCAAATCCGATACGTCGGCACGTGGAACCTGGCCCAGGGCGGGGCGAGTGACCCCAGGTATCTGAACAACGACCACTACGAGTCCAACAACAACAAGAACGATTACTTTGAGGTGCGATTCAAAGGGGTGAAAATCGACGTGTTCGCCACGGTTGCCAGTCACCACGGAACCGGGATGGCGAGTATCGATGGCGGAGCCGAAACAAAAGTGAACTACAAGGCCACCCAACGCGGAGAACAGGTCCTCGTCTGGAGCAGTCCCATCCTGGCCAACCGCGAACACGTCCTGAAAATCCGCGTGTTCGGGGATGGAGTGGTCACTGCTGACCGATTTGACGTCAGCGTTTCCGATAAACCCGACGTAACCACGGCCATCGTCAAGGAGGTTACGGCGACCTTCACCAACCTGATCGTCAGGATGGAAGATGTGGGAGCGAGCGTGGTGGCCCCGGCCAGTGTCAAGCTGCTGCTCGATGGAGCCGTGGCCGACATAGCAACGCCGGTCAAATCAGGTATCACCACCACGATCATCCACACACCGGCGACCCCCTTCCAGCCGGGCTCGACTCACGCTCTGCGCGTGGAGGCCAAGGATACTGCAGGAACGGGCATCACCAACGATTCCACGTTCACCCTACCAGCTCCCTTCTTCCCATTGTCGGGTTTAGGCGGGCCAGCGAGTACCGTTGGAAACTGGGGTCTGCGTCAGATCTGGGATGCTGGCCGGGCCGATGCCGTGGTCTCGGCGGTGGAGATCGCCCAGAAAGCAAGCCAACCAGGCTTCACGGGCCAACTGCAGGACACCCAAGTGCCCTCCATCAGCCTCGCCCTGACCGCCAACCCCGGAGCTGGTGCTCTGTTCACCGACCACCTGCCTTTGCCGGCCGAAGCAGGCGGACTCAGCACCAATGACTTCGTTCTCGTCGCGCGCGCCCGGGTGGTCATCCCCCGCAGCGGTGATTGGACGATCGGGGTGCACACGGATGACGGTTTCGCCCTTCGCTTTGTGGGAGCCCCCTTTGAAAGCGTGAGCGGCAACGGCGTACGCGATGACGATTTTCCCGAGTACATGGCCTTCCCGAATCCCGGGAACAGCAGCGTGCGCGGGGTGTTGAAAAACCTGACCGCAGGCCAATATGACATCGAGTTCATCGCCTACCAGAGGGCGGGCGGATCTTACTACGAGGTGTATGCCGCCGAGGGGGCATTCGTGGAAGATGTGGAGACTGACCAATGGCAGCCCATCGGAGCCCCAGCCGGACTCCAGGTGGTTGCCGGCCCCTCGATTCCATTGACCATTCGCACGATCGTGAAAGCCCAGGACCAAATCACGATTGACTTTGATACTCCCAGCCCCTCGGGTGCGCATGATCTATGGGAGAGTGCTGATCTGAAGTCATGGCAGTCGGTTCCCTCTGCAGTGTACAAGGCTCAAGGCGGAAATCGAGTCCGCGCCACCGTGCCGAGTCTGACTGTGGCAACGAGGTTCTACCGGTTGAGTCTCAAATGACGACCCTAGCCGCTCTCACCGTGCGATCATTCAGGCTATCCGAAAAGGGCTGCAGACCGACACCGCCGATCGCCCGAGCTGCGATGAAAGGGTTGGTGAAGCTCGAGGGGAGAACCGGCGCCTGCCGCCGGTTCTTTGGTCTGCTCATACTGCTGTTGGCCTTTGAAACTGCACTTCCCCAGAGGGCGCAAGCGGAAACCAGCTCCTTGCCCAAGGGATCCCCCACGGACTCAGCCCGATCCGGCGGGAGGACGCTGGAGCGCCTAACGGTTGCCGTAGACCGAAAGAGACTCAATCCCCTGCGTGAAAACAGGGCCACGGCGAGGTTGACTGTCACCGGGTTGTATGCCGACGGCACCCAGCGTGTTCTTCCCCCCGCGGAATTGGGCATCCAAGCTCGGACCAAGAATGCCAGCGGAGGGGTGGATGTCGTCACGGTTGAGGGGAACAAGGTCCGGGCCAAGGAGGGCGGCACCGCCACCATCGAGGTTACGGTCATGGAGGCAGGTCGACGAATCACTGCTTCCACCGATGTCGTGGTCACACCCTTCTATCGGGATTACCACCAGACCCTCGTGCTGAAGCTCTTCTTGGGAATGGAGGGCGAGCCTGTGGAGCGCCTGGCGAAGGAGCCCATGTTCCAGAAAGAGCATGATGTGATGTGCACTTTTGAGGAGGCGCTCCAGGTCATTCGCAGGACCGACAATCTGACGCGCGGCATCCCCAAGATCCTTTATCTGGTTGGTTGGCAAAAAGGCGGACACGACCACGGTTATCCCGCGTGGAATGAAGTGAACCCCCGGCTGAAGCGAGCGCAGGACGCCACCGCGCTGGAAAGCCTGCGGTGGCTGATTCGTGAGGGAAGAAAGTTCAACACTACCGTCAGCCTGCACATCAACATGGTGGACGCCTACCGGCAGAGTCCGCTCTGGGATGAATATGTGGCTAAGGACTGCTTCGCCAGGGATGAAAGCGGGAATCTGCTGGTCGCAGGAATCCAGATGAAGGGGGAGGAGATGTACAATGTCGTCTATCCCCAAGAATGGGCCGCCGGCTTGGCGCAAGAACGCATCGATGGCCTGATACGGATGATCCCCGAGCTCCAATGGGGGCATACGATTCATGTGGATGTTTTCATTGCCAATCGTGATGGAGGAAAGCCCATCAGCCCGTGGCACGCCAGGCCTGAGAATGGGGGGTTGACCCCTGATAAGTACGTGGAGACCCAGCGCAAGATCTTCCACTACTGGCGTGAGCGAGGCTTCGATGTAACGGGCGAGGGAACCGGTTGGGCCCACCCGCCAGGTGAACACTTTGTCGGATTGCAGCCCATGTCGTGGTGGTACTCTTGGAATCCGATGGAGATCCCGGAATGCCTGGGTGCACGGGGTCGCACCGATCGTGGTAGCGATGGCGACTTCCGCTTTGGTTCCAGCATGCACGGCGAGGAAATCTGGCAGCGGGACAAGGAGACCATGCCCGGCTTCCTTGGCATGTTCTGTCGCGCGACGCTGCCTTGGTATTACCTCAGCCGGCTCGAACGTCAGAGGCTCGAGGGCAACGCGCTTCACTACAGCGGTGGCGTGGTCGCGCGTAGCGAAGCAGGGAAACGCGTCATCCGGAAAGGCGATTTCGTGCTGCGCGAGAACGAGGATCTGTTCGTGCCCGCGCTATGGAATAAGAAAGAGATCATCGCCTACAGCGAGGCGGGATGCGCAAACAGGTTGTGGCAACTTCCCGACGACTGGCACACGGTCAGGGGCGTTGACTTCTATCGGATTACTTTGGAGGGCTGCGTCCCGCTGCAAAAGCGCGTGCCGGTATCCAATGGCAGAGTTCTCTTGTCGTTGAACAAAATGGAGGCTGTTGCCATCGTGCCCATGGGAACGCGGCTCGCCGGCAGAATAGTCCGGTAACGGCGCGCGATGGGAGCGACGAAAACCAGGTACTGAGACTGCGTCCTAGGGCCGCCTGAGTCGAAAGAACCCTTGATCGCCCTGGAAATCAAAGGTGGTGGATCGTTGTCCCGGGACTTTCACGGAGGGCTGAACCACGTTGGTCCACGCGTCTGGATCCAGTGAGCTGCTTCTCTGCAAAACGTAGTTCGTGGGGAACGGAGCCCAAGATACCTGCAGCTGGTTAGTCGCTCTGGTGACGGCGAGCCGTTTCAAATCGACAGTGCTTCTCGCGGCAAGCCACTGATAGTCCATCCTGCCCGCCGGATCGTTAACCCCTGGCGAGTAGTAGAATCGCACCGGTACCTTCGTTTTGGGCGACGTCCAAACGTGCAGCTCGGAGTGCCCATCCGCGAAACCCACGCCGGAAGCGCCGTCATGTTGGGAACCGGGCAGATCGCCCCATTGACTCGGGTTCAACGGATCGTTGAGGAAATACCCGTCGTTGATGCTATCGGGGTGTTCATCCAGGAACACGAAGGTGGCTCCCGGATCAGGGATGGAGGCAAGCTGAAGAAACTGGCGCCATGCCGGAAAGAATGCGTTGGCGCCCGAGTTCACGGCCGTATCCCCTGTCAACTCCGAGAGGCCCATAAAGGCGTTCATGGAGTAACTGCGCACCCGTGAAGTCCAGCCAGCTTGCTTTTGCATGGCGCTGAGGTAACTGTCCGCCGGACACTTGAATACGTTGACGTTCCCACTGAGATAAGGAGAGAGCTGGCTGGCTGCCACCAAGCTGAGGTTCGTGTTCATCGAACTCTTGGTCCAGTCCAGGATATTGTTGGCCCAGGTCTTATAGGTCTTGGCGTTCACGGTCGCTTGGATCCCGGCAATCGTCAGGTTGTTCACCAACTGGCCAGCGTTGTCGTTTGCGTATCGGGTCCAGGCCTCGGACATCGCCCGGTGGTTCTCCAAGCACAACATAGCCTGACCACCCACTCCAGCCCGACCCAACCTCCCCACGGAGACCACCACCAAGACAAACAGTGTCGCGAGTACAACCAGAAGTTCCAAGCGGGTGAACGCGGCTGGTTCTCCGCTTCGAGTATATTGAACGCGGGGCCCGTTCTCCTCAACGCGTGTTCGCTTCATACCGGCCAGAATAAGCATATTTTGGACCACATACTTGAGTCTGACCGTGGGCACCGCCAACACCAGCCTGGATCTGCCTTCAAGACCCGAGAATCAAAATCATCGCTTTGGAAGATGGCCCCATTGCTTTTATCGATTAACCCGGCCTTGGCCACTTCTGATAAGAGTTACCTCAGTGACCCTTTTCTCCTCTCCATTACGCATGGATAAGGGAAAGCGTGTCACGGAATAACCGGGGTAGAGCGGCAGTTGAACCAAACCATAACCAGGAGTTTGTTGTATGTTACGTAGCTTCTTCAGTGTAGCAGCGGCCTGCGGGGTGCTGAGCACCACCGAGATCACAGCCCAGCAACCGATCGTCCTCCAACTCAACGGGAACGGAACCCTTCAATGGGGGGATATGTCCTCCGCTTTTGTGAAGGCGACCTCGTATACCATCGAGTGGGCTTCCCAAGTTCAGAATACCAACAACTTGTGGACTCCGTTGACCACAATCCAGGCCACGCAGGGTAACTATAGCGTGCCAGTCCCCATGTTCTACCGGGTCCAGGCAAACGTGGAAGCCAACTTTCCCAAGCTTCGGCTCGCAGTGCTCAGTGATACTCATTACTTCGCACCGAGCCTTCTGATTCAGGACGGAACCGCCTTCCAAGGGTACCTGGCCCAAGACCCTAAGCTCCTGGCGGAAAGTCGCGCCATTATCGAGGCCGTCACCAAGGACTTGGAACAGGCTCAACCCCAGATTGTGCTCGTCTCGGGTGACCTCACAAAAGACGGCGAAAAGGTGTCTCATCAAGAATTCGCCACCTACCTGCAGCGACTGAAGACAGCGGGCGCGAAGGTCTACGTCTGCCCTGGAAACCACGACATCAACAATCCGGACGCCAAGTCCTTCGATGGGGACAAGACCAGCCCCGTTCCCAGTATCGCGGCAGGCGATTTCGCCTCCATCTACGCCAACTTCGGGTACCAGGAAGCCATCGCCCGGGATCCCAATTCACTCTCGTACGTGGCGGAACCCACCCCAGGCCTCTGGGTTCTCTCCATGGACTCCTGTCGATATCAGGAGAACACCACCACGCCCATCGTGGGTGGAACGTTCGATGCAGGCCGGCTGGCTTGGATCACCAACCAGTTGGCGGCGGCCCGGGCCCAAGGGAAATTCGTCATCGGTATGATGCACCATGGGATCGTGGAGCATTTCGCAGCAGAGGAGGCCCTCTTTGCTGATTACCTGCTGAAGGACTACAGAAAGGTGGCAAGTCTGTTTGCCAGTTATGGTATGCGACTTGTGTTCACGGGTCATTATCACTCCCAGGATATCGTACAGGGGCCGATGGAGGCGGGAGGCCTGCTCGACGTGGAAACCAGCTCCACAACCATGTTCCCCTGCGCCTACCGGCTCGCGGACTTGGAGACCAATGGAACGTTCCGGATCAGCACCCATCGGGTCACTTCCATCGATTACCCCTTGGGAACCGCTCCTGACTTCCAGACTTATGCACTCCACTTTCTCCAGCCCAGGATCCAAGGGATGGTCACGTACATGCTGATGATGCCGCCCTATAGCCTGCCCCAGGCTCAGGCCGAGTTCTTAGCGCCGGCTTTGGCCGAGGGACTCATCGCCAACTACCAAGGGAATGAGGATGCAGCCAAGATGACGGCGGGTACCCAGCAGGTGCTTGCTTACCTGAACAGTCAGACGGATCCGCTGGCCCATATGATCACCAACGTGTTGCTGGCGCTCTTCTATGATCCGGCGCCAATCGACTGGAATTTGAACGTAAACCTTCTTACGGGTGGGGTAACGGAATAGAGGCGAAGCCATGCACCCTTGCCGAGTCCCAACGGTTTCTCAGGGATCACCGTTTGTGGCTTGGCAGGGGTGCTATTTTTGGCTAATGAACAATACCGTGCTCCCGATCATCAGATCACCAACCCACAGCCGGGCTACGGGCACTCCTCCCAAGACCATCGGGGAGTTCATCGGCCATGTCACATCCGGAGGCCGGGTATGAATCTACGGCGCGGAATGATCACCGACACCGAAAAGGTGTGCCGCATGCACAAGGCCTCGATCATCAATCTGTGCCGTAGTCATTACACCTCCGACCAGATTGAGACTTGGGCAGGCCCAAAGCGCCCGGAGCACTATGAGCGGTTAATTCGGGAACTAATCGTGTTCGTTGTGGAAGAGGGTGCTGACGTTGTCGCTTTTGGTGCGCTGGATGCCGCCGCCGCGGATATTCGGGCGCTCTACGTGGCACCCGAGTTCGTTGGATGCGGGATTGGTTCGATGGTCCTTGAGGCCCTGGAGTCCGAAGCGGGGCGCCTGGCAATCTCAAAACTGAGTGTCAGTGCGACTTTGAACTCCGTCGCCTTTTATGGGGCGCGGGGCTACGCGTCGTTGGGTGCCGCCGAGAATGTGTTGCCACAAGGAACCAGTCTACCCTGTGTTAGAATGGAGAAGACTTCGATTGTATGAACCTTCTTGCCAATCAGAGGCTCCGGCGAATGGAGGCCAACCATTTCGCTCTCGCTAGATTGCCAGCATCAGCGGCATTTCCCATGGCGGACCCATATATGCGTGAGAGAAGAAAGGACCGCTCGATATGACACCTGAATCAGAAAACAAGTTGTTAGCGCGTAGGATGCTGGAGGAGTTGGTCAACACGGGCGCGGTGGATCGCCTGTCGGAGTTCTTGGCACCGGATTACGTGGCACACTCTTCTGGGAGGGCAGGGATTGAGCATGCCCGTGAGCATTTGCTCATGTTCCACCATTGCTACCCCGATATGGTGGTGACGGTTGAGGGACAGGTGGCCGAAAGGGACATTGTTGCTACCTGGTATACCATGCGGGCCACGCATCTCGGTGCCTTCGGCGGTGTGCCGGCCACGGGGAAAAGGATTACCTTACGGGGGGTCAATGTTCAGAGAATCCGGAATGGCCGAATCACTGAACAGTGGGGAGGCAGTAACGCCCTAGAGGCACTCTTGGAGCTAGGAGTTGTGCGGTTGGCCAACGATCCCGGAGCTGCCGGTCCCGCTGCCCAGATGAGCGGCGCTCAATGAAGAGTTGAGTCGAAATCACTGTCAGTCTTGTGAAAACCAAGAGAAGCATCGGCACGGTGGTGCTGATGGGCTTGCTGGTGGCCCTAAGCGGCTGCATCGTCATCCCCATTCCGGAGCACGGCCGGAAAGTGACCGCGGACTGGAAAGCCCGATCCTCCAAACTCCTGACGGACCATGCCACCCGCGAGGAGGTGACTCGCCAGCTTGGATCACCTGCTTGGGACTTCCCGGACCTGCAAGTAATCGGCTACCGCTGGTCCGGGGTGGAATGGTCGGCGATTTGGATCGCGGGTGGCGCCGGCGGCGCGGGCGGTGGTTTTTACGAGCCCACTTCCCATCGCTTGCTCTGGCTCAACTTCGATGGTCAGGATCGACTGGCCCACTCCAAACTTATCACCTTTCCAGAGATCGAAACCCGAACGAAATGGGAACGTGCCCGCTGTTGGCGGGAAACGCTTGGTCCACCACCGCCCGTCCCGCCGAAACGTTTCGAGTCATCGTCGCCACCGCCCGGCAAAGCGCTGGTCCACATCTTCTGGCACAAAGGGAATGTCGGTTCCTTCGTCGAAGCGGTAAAGATTGATGGGCTATGTTCGGCCAACCTACGGAAAGGCGCCTTCACCACTTTGGTGCTGGAGCCGGGCCATCACGACATTGAGGTGCTGTCAAAGCCACTCCCGCTCGACCTGGCGAGCGATGAGGTGTGCTTCCTGAGTTTCCATCCGAGCAAGAAGACCCTTTCACAGGGGACGGCCTTGGCCAGGTGCCCTGAATCGGACGCCGTCAAACGACTGAAGACGCTCACGTTCTGCAAATGAAAGGACACGCGATGAAAGCTCTCAGCCTAGCTATCGGTGTGGCATTTCTGGTGGGCGACCTTCAGGCAACGAATCGCTACTTCCCAGACCTGGAGACCACCTCGCCGAGTGGCCGGTTTCGTGTCGAAGCCAAATCACCCGCCAATCGGGAGGGCCCCTGGAGGAGCCCTTTTCAGGATAGATTCCTCTACCGCCAGCTGGAAAAGGGCAAGGCCGGCGAAGCGTGGTCCCGTCAGCAGCCGGCGGAGTCCCCCGGCGAAGGCCCGCCAGTGGCGCTTTATGTGAGTGACGATGGTTGGCTCGTCATCCGCACGGCCGATGTGGGCCATCCATGCGAATTGGTGGCGGTGGATCCTGCGGGGCAGGACAGGCTTCGCGTGGACATCCTCAAAACGCTGTTGCCGGATATAGACTCGCTTTACAAGTACACTTCCCACTCCACGGCAGGAGTGCGTTGGGGCGACCAGCAATGCTGCTTCTATTTTGTTGGTTTGAGCGGCAAGCCGCATTTTTGTGTCACCACTTGGTGGGGTCAACGCCTGCTGCTCGATTTGTCGGGAGGGCGGGTAGTGACCGACGTGTTGGAGTTCGAACCGGAACTCATGAAACTCGAAAAGGCTTTCGTGCTGACGACGCTGGAGGCTACCCGCCGCTGGACATACAAGCTGGATGAAAGGATCAACCCGGGGCTAGCGAAGGACTCACCGGGCCCAACCGTGCAGGATGTCCTCGCGGCCATGCTGCTGGCGGCCAAACTGAAGATCCTGGAGGCGGCACCCTCCGTAAGGGAACTTGAGGCAAGCCCGGTTGTCTTGACAACCGTAGGCCGCTCGTTTCCCTACGAGGCAGGCACGGCCGACACTAAGCCCGGAGTGTACCAGAATCTCACGTTGCGACAGGCAGCCCAGTTGTGTTTGCGGCGACTGGGTCTACGCCCTAGCACCCATCAGTCGACCAGGCTCTACCGCCAGGATACGTATTGGCAACCGGAAGATCCCTTGCCATTCCAGCGCGAGAAGCGACTCCAGGGCCTCCAGTCGGGGATGAAACCCGAGGAAATCCTGGCGCTGGTCGGAGCCCCGGACTTCATCACTCCCGATGGTTGGGAATACGATTTGGACGGCCATACCCCCGCTACTCTTATCATCCGTTGGGGGACCGGTGGATTCCAGACATCCGAAACACTTGAGCCGCCGAAATGGCGCAACGGGGTGGAACGAGACCGAGAGTTGCTCTACTGAACGGAGCGCGCTCCTGAGGGTGACCTGCATCGGCTGACCCTTTTGGACGACGCATTACGCATGGAATGAGTAGACGGCGGTCGCGGATCAGGATGATCAGCCCGGGGGATAAGAGGGGAAGGGGCTGATAATGTTGATGTTGGGGCTTGGCAGGGGTGTTCCGTGACTATAAAACGTAAGAGGGATGTAGAGAAGTGAAGCCATGAGATGAATACGCGGGATCAGCGTGTGGAAGCGATCCTGGCGACAGCCCTGGAAAAGGCCGACCCGGATGTGCTTCGAGCCTACGTCGAGGAGGCCTGTGCGCTTCCCGTCCGTGACTTGCTGGAAGCAGCCCGTGCCCAAGTTCGTGCGAAACGGAGGTAACTATGATTCGATCCATGCTGAACCTCTCCTCTAATTCCTTCTTTGCCAGAAGGGTAGGGTACGTTCGCCACCGGGCTCTGTCTTTGTGTTGGACCACCCTGGCGATAATACCAATGACTATCGCCCTCCAGGGAGCCGTCAGCATTCATGAGGCGATCAAAGCGGGTGATGTGGAGACGGTCCGGACCCTCCTTCAGACCAACGCAACCGTCGGGGTCGCCACCAACGACCTGGGTGAGGTGCCGCTGCCGTTGGCCGCCTCGCGTGCGCATCTGGAGATTGTGGAGTTGTTGCTCGCCGCAAAGGTCCCTGTAGACGCGACAGCGCAGGGAAATAGCGCGTTGCACACGGTGATCTTCTCTGGTACCGCAAATCTCTATCTCGAGAACCTTTCCAAAAATGCAGGGGGAGTTGCGCCCAAGGAACTGTTGGACGCAACCATGGAACTGATCACGAATCCCCAAATTCGGAAGGTGGGGAATCGCGGTTTGCCCATGGATCTTGTGGCGCTGCGCCAGGAGTTGATGAAACGCGCGGATCCAGCAAGAACCCGGCGAGAGTTGAAGCTGGTGGAAATGCTCCTTGCGGCGGGAGCCAATCCGGACCTTCCCAACCTGGGGGGCAATACCCCGTTGCACTTTGCCTGCACTCGCCCAGAATCCGACTTTCTCGACGTTCTGTTGGCCAAGAAAGCCAATGTACTCGCCCAAACCCGGACGGGAGAAACGCCTTTGCACGGCGTCGCCGTGTTTGGAAGCGCAGCTTCGGCGCAGCGGCTCCTGGAACTCGGAGCCAAAGTAGACAAGCCCAACCGGTTTGGCAGCACCCCCCTGTTGTTTGCCGCGAAGACGGGTAACCGTGAGGTGGCCGCTCTCTTGCTACAGTGGGGCGCTTTTGCCGACAGCATGAGCAACGACGGCGAAACACCCCTGCATGCCGCCGCCTGGCTGGGCGACCAGGAATTGGTCAGCTTGCTCCTGGATAAGGGGCACGCCTCCCTCAATGGGGGCACGGGGAGAACCGGAGAAACAGCCCTACACGCGGCCGCCTCGCGCGGCTATACCAGCCTGGTTCGCTGGCTTGTGGAACGAAAGGCTGATGTGACAATCACCGACAGCTCAGGCTATACCCCACTGCTGAATGCAGCGGAAAAAGGTCACGCAGACATCGTCGAACTCCTGTCCAAGCATGGCGCAGATCTCGCCGCACGGAATGGGCACGGTTCGTCAGCCTATGTCCTGGCGGCGGGAACCACCAATCAAGCGCTGGTGGCGTGGCTTGCTGCCCATCCGGTGGCGGACGCCAGAGAGCACGCTTTGGCACTTCAAACGGCAGCCTACTATGGCCGCTTGAGCATCGTGAAGTGGCTGCTCGATGGCAGGGTTTCCGCAACCGTCTCGAATGAAATCGGCACCCCGCTCCAAGGGGCGGCGTCAGGTCCCAGATCTCCTTCGCGTGAAGTCACAGGGCAGTCGCCAGCCGATCGAGCCATGCCTTCGTCGGCCGCAGAGAATAAAGGCTCGGAAGAGGAGTACCTTGAGATCCTCTCGCTCCTGATCGCCGGGGGCGCCGCGGTCAATGCCCCGAGCTCACAAGATCGTACCCCCCTCCACTTCGCCGCCACTTATGGATTCCTTCGGGGCGCAGAGTTCCTTCTTGCCCATCAAGCCGATGTTCGGGCGCGGACCAAAGACGGAAAGACCCCCCTTCACCAGGCGGCTGCTTTCGGAAGTGACCGCCTGGTAACCCTGCTCCTGGACCGAGGAGCTGACCTGGAAGCCGAGGACCAGTCCGCATTCAGGCCCTTGCGTGACGCCGCCTCCACGGGCAACGCGGAAGTTCTCAAGACGCTTCTCGCCCGCGGCGCGGTAGTCTCTGCCAAAGATCGCAACGGCGCCGTCCCACTCCACTGGGCGGCGATGACCACGAGCGTGCCTGCCGTGATCGCCCTGTTGGACGCAGGCGCGGATGTCGATGTCCTCGACCTCGGCGGTCGCACGCCTCTACACCAGGCGGCAGCACTGGGGTGCGAGCCTGTCGTAAGAGCCCTGTTGGACCGAGGAGCCAAAGTGAATATCACCGACCGGGCGGGCGACACTCCCGAAAGCCTCGCCATCAAAGGTCGCTCGCCAGCCGTCGTGGAACTCCTCCAACACCATCGCCCTGGTCCAAGTAACTAATGCAAAAGCGCTTCAAAACTCTCTATCGCAAACCGAAGACACTTACGGACCGGTATGAGGAGGCGTCCGAGGAAGCTGTGAAGCGACTCCTGGCCAAACCAGAGGAATCGTTTGGGTGGAAAGACTTTAATCTGCTCTACCGAGTGGGTGTGGCTGCAGCTTCCTACCAGGAAGGGCTCTATTTCCTGCCGGAAGCCCTGGCTTTCCTGCGAAACAATCCCAAGGATGAGGCACTTTCGTGCGTTGCCGACATCGTGTGGTTTCTGTCCAGCTACGCGTCTCAGTTAGAAAAAGATGTGCTGTTGCACGATTGCCGCCTCGAAATCCAAGGCATCATTGCGGATCAGACCAAGGAGTTTGTCATTCTGCATTGGGACCGGGAAACCAGCCCCGAAATGTGTGGTAGTCGAGACTACCGGGATTCTGTTCAAAACAGCGACCTGGTAACCCATCTTCTGGAAGCGCTTTTGCGCTTCGACACCCTTGGGTCCTGGGCCACCGATTTCTTGGAGGAGCTCGCCAGCACCACGGATGACCCAGTCCGATCGGCCTGGTACCTCGAATGCATCGAGAATGCCATGCACTGGGGACTGTTCCGCCGAGCTGGCCAGAAGTCGGCTGGAGACCGCATGGTGGAGCAATTCGGCCAGTCCATGCCTCAACTGCAGGAAATCTGGGAACAATTGAAAGCACGGGGACACCTTCGGGATTATCCGAGTGCATTGGTTCCTGAAAGGCCCATGCTCGATCGCCACGCAGGCGTAATCCGGAAAGCCGGAGATCTCTTTAGCCACCACCCAAGCTATTGGGCGGATTTGTTTCGAAAGCTGGAATTGGACTAGGTACAATTTCCCCTATGAACACCATCAGCAGCCCTCTCCTACGCCTGATGCAGTTGTTGGGCTCCTTGTCGGCCTTCTATGCTTTTTCCGTAGGTAGCCTCGCTCAGCCTGCCAATGATTCGTTCGCCAAGCGTACGGTGATCAAGGCCGATCATTTCCTCTGGAGCATCGACTGCTACGGAGCCTCCCTGGAGCCCTCCGAGCCGAAGCATGACTCGTTCGCCACTCGTTCCGTTTGGTGGGGATGGTCCGCGCCCGCAGACGGAATTGTGCGCGTTAGTTTCAGCGAATTCCAGGGATCCGGCTCCCCACTCATAGCCGCCGTGTACACCGGTGATGCTCTGGAAAACCTCGCGCGGGTGGCTGCCATCACGACTTTCAACGGTGGCTCCACCAACATACCAGTCAAAAGCGGAGTCAACTACTCGCTCGTCGGAGCCGCAGGACCTTCCGGCAATTTCAAAGCAAAACTGGATTTCGCATTCCACCTACTTCCGCCCAACGACCGATTTGAGAATGCCACTGTGCTGTCCGGTCTGGAGTGTACGTTTTCGGGGTCCACTATAGGCGCCACGTACCAGGCAGGTGAGCCCGGCCAGGCAAGCCAAGGCGGCGCAGTGTGGTGGAAGTGGACCGCTCCGGCCGATGGGATCGCCAGCATGCGTATTCAAGGTTCTGACCTTCCGATCACCATCTATCAGGGGGATTCGTTGAGTACACTCCATGCAGTGGGATCTGCTAGAAACTTCGAGGCCAGGCAAGGGGAAGTCTACCACATCGCGGTCTCCGGAGCCCCAACGGATTTTGTCGCCGACCTGGTGTTGTCCACCATGCGCATCACCGCACCCATCTCGGGTACGGTCTATAGTCATCCCACGAATGTGTTGGTAACTCTGGCGGGTGTCCCCGACGTCACCCTTCGCCATGCTTTCCTCAACGGCTCGCTTTTGACCCTGAGCCCGGAGGGGCGCTTGCCTGAACGTATCTGGCTGACTGACCTGCTGGTGGGGGAGCACACGCTTCAACTCTTTCTGGAGGACGAGCAATACCGAACCTTCATCGCACCGCCGGTGACCGTGACTTTCCTTCCCTTGACGAACACCTTCTTCACCAACCGTATCCGACTTGCGGGCGATGAGCCCTCGATTCAAGTCGATCTTCGCGGGGCCCTCACCCAAACCAACGAACTCGACAGCCTTCCCTCCCTTTGGTGGAGCTATACACCCAGCAAGTCGGGCTGGTTGCGCATCGTTCGGCCAGACAACTATGGGATGGGACTCGGCCTCTACACCGGTGCAAGTCTCCCCAGCCTCTTGCCAGTCACCCTCAGCGCCCAAAACCAGGACTGGGCCGAATTCCCGATCGAGGCAGAGACGAATTACCAAGTACGAATCTTCGGCTCGGCACCGACGAACCTGGCCTTGCCCTTCCAGTTGGTGTTGCCGCCCTCCAACGATGCTTTTTCCAACCGCAAGCTGCTGACCGGAGATCATGCATCCGATGATGAATTGGCGGGTAAGGCGACCACGGAACCAGGTGAGCCAGCGATCCTGGCGGGTGGTCAGCTAGGAACCGTTTGGTATACCTGGACGGCCCCCGCGAAAGGCACTTTGACCCTCAATTATTGGGGAGGAGGACAATACATGCCGTTTGTTGGAGTCTATGAGGGGAACACTTTGGCGACGCTGAAAGCGATCGCCGAGCCCTACAGCCAACCGCTACCCGTGCGTGCGGCGCAAACCCTGCAGCTGGTCTTCGCCGTGCGAAAAGCGCCCGAAGCCCTTTCGCACTTGGAGCTGTCGTTTGTACGCTCGCCGTTGAATGACGACTTCGCTTCCGCAACCCTGCTCAGCGGCGGATCAGGAGAATCGTCCGCCATCTTCACCGAAGGCACTTTGGAAACAGGAGAGCCGAACGCAACCGACTCGAGCGCGCGTTCTCTTTGGTATCAATGGACTGCCCCTGGAGATGGACTCTTCAAGTACCGTTTTGCCAGCGACAATCTGTCTCCCTTCGACTACCAGTTTCCCACCGTGAACGCTTATGTCGGCACCACCTTGACCAATCTCCAGCGGGTGTTCACCAGCGCTGTGGATCCGGACTGGGGGATCCGCTTCACTCCCGTCGCTTTCGAGGTCACGAATGGGGTTACCTATTTCATCCAGGCGCTAAGCAGCCAGGTCCCCGCCCCTGAACTCAGCTTGCACTATAGTCTCCTCACCCCACCTTCCAACGACAACTATGCTCAGCGCACGCCGTTGACGGGTGTACCCCTCCATTGGAAAGCGGATAATGCCGCTGCGACCGCCGAAGCTGGCGAGGAACAGTGGGTGGGCTTTGCAGGGTGTTCGATCTGGTGGGACTGGGAGTCGCCAAGCGCCGCCTGGGCACGCCTCACTTGCGTCCGACCTCGGGGAGATAGTTGCGCCTCTGCCTTCACCGTGGGAGCGGACGGATTCCCGATCCGCACCGGCGAAACGCTAGGCTACTTGGGAGGAACCACGGCTTGGTTCCGGACCACCGAGAAACAGCATTATGCTTTGCTCCTGGATAGCGCGCTCAACTCTTGGCTTCCCTGGCAGCTCTTGAGGTTGACGGACACCCTCGGGCCAGCGCAAATGGATCTGGACCTGACTTCCCTCGAGGTTACGTCACCTGCGTCAGACACCGTGGTGAAACTCCCTGAACTGCCTCACATCCTGGTCCCGCTCCCGGATCCTGCCTTGGACGGAGTCATCACCAACCTGAGTCTGGAGGTGTTTCGCGAAAATCCACCCCCGAGCTACGCTTCGAGCCAATTCAAAATCAATAACCTCGAGGTTCCCTGTAGTTATCAACTGACAAACCTGAGCCCGGGGTATTATCGGGTGGAGGTTTCAGGCATCAATTCGGCGGGAATCGAGCGCATCGGCCATCCCGTGTCCATTCAAGTGCGGCCGGCCAACGACGACTTTCTCTCCCCTGCGCTGCTTAAGGGGCGCCTCGTTCAACTGGAGGAGAACACCTACGCGGGCACCCACGAGACGAATGATCCGGTGGAACTCGGGGGAACTTCCTCCCTGTGGCACGTGTGGCAGGCTCCTGCCGATGGACACCTGGTTGTTTATTCCGGCGGCCTCCAGTGCCTTCTTTTTACCGGCGATTCCCCCACTGGCCTGCAAATCGTCAGTCCATCCCCAGGCACGCTTTCCGAATATGACGTGAAGCGGGGTACAACCTACCGAATTGCCGTCACCGGCGAAAGCAGCCAGGATACCGCTGTTTTTCTGCAACTCTCCCTCACCACCGTTGCGATCCGCGGACTGCCTCAAACCCCGGTGCTGACGGGCGATACCGTGGACATCCAAGTCGTCAGCACGGAACTGGCCGCAGACATCGCCGCGATCGAGCTATGGAATGGCAGCGAATTGATCGGTTCAGCGCCAGGACCCATGGCCGATTTCTCCTGGCGCCCGACCGAAGCTGGACAGCCCTGGCTCCAGGCCAAGGTGATTCTCCGCGATGGATCCCCCGCGGCCACCGCCTCTGCGTTCCTACAGGTGAATCCACGCAATGGGTTCTACGCAAACCGGGTGCCGGTCTCTGGATCACATGCGCTGCTCGCCGGCAGTCTGACCTTTGCCAATGCCAACCCGGAAGGACCCGTCACCCGGGCTCACGTCTGGTACTCCTGGACCGCACCTGCCAACGGTCGGCTGATGCTGACTCCCTCCAACTCAGTTCCCGCGCTTCATATCTATGTGGGCACGGATCTGGCTGAACTCGTGGAGATCAGCAAGCCCGCCGGAGGCAACCTCGTTTCCGCCCCTGTGGTGGAAGGAGAACAATACCAAATCGCCATCGGTTCCACCGATTACGCTTGGACCTACCAGGTATCCTTGGATTTCTTGACGCCCCCCATCAACGACAACTTCGATCACTCCATTCTCCTGAGTGGGTATCCACTCGATGTGCCCGCGTCGCTGACGCTCGCCACCACCGAACCAGGGGAACCCAAGCATAGTGAGGAGACTACACCCTATACCGCCTGGTGGCGGTGGACTGCGCCCAAGGATGGGATCCTGGCTTTGCGGGCGGCTGGCGCACAGCCTCAGGTGAGCTTCGGGGTCTACCTGGGAGAGTCACTCCCCAGCCTTGTGAGGGCTTCCAAAGTGTTTCCCCCGGACTTCGGCTATGCCCCCAACCCGTGGACCAACCCGCATTATCGGGTGACTGGAGGGCAAGTGTATCAGATCGCCTTGGCCGCACCCTATCTCCAGGATGGGCCCATGAACTGGCATTTGGACTATCTGCCCCCCAAGGCCGGTGACCGTTTCCCCGGGGCAGAGATAGCGCCACAACCTGAGACTCGCATCTCCGACTCCCTCTGGCTGGCCAGCGCCGAGCCTGGCGAACCGTCGTTCGGACCAGGCACCACCGGTTGGGTCTCGCTTTGGCACTCGTGGACTCCTGCGCGAAGCGACTGGGCCTCGGTGGAACTTCAGGCCAACTATGGAACCAAAGTCCAGGTCTACACGGGAGGATCATTGACCTCCGTCTCGCCGATTCCACTCACCACGGTTTCCGGCGAGCACCGTCGGTTCTGGGCCGAAGCTGGCACCGCGTACCGATTCCGCGTCGCTGGGCCTCCCGTCAACGAGAACTTCCAACTCAACGTCCGCGTTGGGTTTCTCCCCCTCCACGTTGCGGTTTCCCTCGATGCCAGCAGCCCCAAGTTTACGGTGGACGGACTGGACGGCCGGGGAGCGGTCGTGGAAGTATCGGATGACCTGCAGAACTGGGTGCCGCTAATCAACATCCCGATGGGCGACGCTCCAGCCACGTTCGACTGGCCGGCATTCGGTCAGGATTCGCGCAAGTTCTTCAGGATTACGACGACGTACCCATGACGCGTTGCGGCCAAAGCGAAGCCCGGCCAAGTTGCCCCAAAACACGGCGCTACGCCCATGGCGCGAGCCCGACCCCCTGCCGGAATATGAGTCAACGAACCATCAACCGTTTGTCCCTGTTCCACTCTCAGCCCTGGATGCGCATGGCTTGGGGTTGGATCGGATGCCTCCTGCTGGTCTGGGATCCCCACCCTTGTCTCGGCCAAGCTGGGGCCCTCGACACAAATTACCATCCGATGCTCAGTTACTACGTCAATGCCCTCGCCGTTCAACCGGATGGCAAAGCCTTGGTCGGGGGGGGATTCCGGCTTGTGGAAGGCCTGGAACGTCATGCCCTCGCCAGGTTGAACCCCGACGGGACAGTGGACCCAGGCTTCGCCCCGGCCTTGGGCGAGGTTCCCGAGGTCAACACCGTGCTGCTTCAGCCCGATGGAAAGATCGTGGTGGGTGGACGATCCCTCCAAGTGGAAACGAACAATTGGGCGTCGATCGTCAGGATGGAAACCAATGGAACCATGGACCCAACCTTTCGTTCCGCCCTGAGCAGTTTCTCCTCCCTGAACGCCTTGGCCCTCCAAACCGACGGCAAGATTCTGGCCGCCTCCGATGACAGCGTGGACCGCCTCGAAACCAATGGCAGCAGGGATACCAACTTCACGCCGCTCCAAGCCTTCCAGTGGGTCTCGGTGCCGGGTGGAACGGTTTCCGCCAATAGTACTTTCCGTTGCCTGGTCCAGTTACCGGACAGCCGTATTCTTCTGGGCGGCAGCATTCAGGCCATCGATGGCACCGCCGTGGGAGCAGGTCTGGTCCGTCTGAATGGAGATGGATCCTGGGATCGGACATTCCAGAGTTTCACCAATTGGGCCGTCAGCGCACTGGTCGTCCAACCGGACGGACGCATCGTCATCGGAAGGAACGGCGGGTTGGCCCGGCTCATGCCGGATGGAGCCTGGGATTCCACCTTTGCCCTACCCATCGTTGAAGGAGATGTAAGCTCCTTGATCCTCCAGCAGGATGGGAGGATCCTGGTCGCTGGCTACTTCGAGCGGGTGACGGGTTTGCTGCGGCGAGGCGTGGCCCGGATGAATCCGGATGGGACCTTGGACCGCGATTTCGACCCGGGCAATCTGGGTGGTTTCGCTCTCACCTCGGCCGCCCTCCAGGCGGACCAGGCGGTTTTGGTCGGAGGCTATTTCACCCCGCTGAATTCGGGTCCTTCCTATCTCGCCAGGTTGCACAATGACAATACCAACTCGCCAGGGCGCTTTGAGTTCCTGTCTCTCAGCAACTCCGTTCCCGAATCTGCCGGGCAGATGGCAATTCCGGTCTGCCGTTACGGGGGCAGTGCCGGGACCGTCTCCGTAGTCGCAGCTACTCGCTGGGGATCGGCCCTCCCTGGCTCGGATTACATGGAGACCACCCAGACACTGGTGTTCCCGCCGGGGCTGACCACGAATTACCTGAGTGTGAAGATCGTGAGCGATGCCTTGGTCGAGGGTCCCTATGGGTGGGAAGCATTTCAGGTAGACCTGTCCTTTCCCACGGGCGGAGCGACCTTGGGAAGCGAGAGACAAACCACGGCGTACATTCTGGAAGACGGCGTCGCCATCGGATTCCAAAACGACGTGGACGCGGCCCAGGAAGCGGATGGAATGGCCACCATCCGCGTTTTTCGCTTCGGGCTCACCAATGCCATGGTGTCGGCCTCCTATTCCTGCCAGGACGGAACGGCCAAATCGCCCTCCGATTACACCTCGCAGTCGGGTAAGGTCACTTTTGCGCCCGGCGTGACCAACGCCCTCATTTCTATACCCTTGAATGACGACCTATTGGTGGAAGGCGACGAGACCTTCACGATCCGACTCCGCTCGCCCACGGGGGGAGCCTCCCTGGCCATCAGCAACCTCACGGTTCACATCACCGATGACGTGAGCTTGGTGGCGCTGGGCAGCGATCGAACCGTAACGGAAAAAGACGGTCAGCTCGTTCTCCCTGTCTCGCGCTGGGGTCGCACCAACAATACGGTAAGTGTGGACTACTCGACGAAAGACCTCACCGCGCAGTCGGGAACGGACTATGTCGCCAGCACGGGCACCTTGACTTTTCTACCCGGACAAACGGAACAAAGCATCACGGTATCCATCCTGGACGATGATGTGCCCGAAGACCTCGAACAATTCCAAGTGGGCATCAGCCATCCCGCCGGCGCTCTGGTTATTCCGTATGGCGACACGCGCACCATCACCGTCATCAGCGACGACGGCGCAGGATACCCTGATGTCCTGTTCACCGCCGCCGTCCCGGGCAACCGGGTGAATCAACTGGAACTCTGCCCGGGAGACAGGATTCTGATACGCGGCGATGGGAGCCCCACCAACGGTACCTGGCTCCCCACCTTGGTACGCTACCTTCCCGATGGCTCAGTCGACACCTCTTTTCGGCACAGCCTCACCGACGAAATCCTGGCCATGGCGGTCGATGCGCAAGGCAGAATCTACGTGGGCAATGGATTGGGGCTTTCGTCTCGTATCATAAGGTTGGCGGCCGATGGATCCGAAGACCGCTCTTTCGACCCTTTCTACCTCGATTCTACGGTCCCCGGCCCGATGCTGCATCCCGCGATGGCCGTGCAACCAGACGGAAAAGTCCTCATCGGTGCGGTGCAGCAATTCCAGTGCGGCTACGAGACCACCACCAACGCGCTGAACCGGCTCAACGAGGATGGTTCTTATGACCTCACGTTCCAGCCGGATTACCACTTCGGCGGCGACACCCTAGCCGCCGCACCCTACGCCATCACGGTGCAGCCCAACGGTCGCATTCTGATCGGTGCGACCCTGCAAAGCACAAATGGAGCGCTACGCGAGTGTGTGCTACGCTTGACCAGGGAGGGCCAGATCGACGGAAGTTTCAGCCCGATCTCGGAACTAAACCGTCGTGCGCAAGGAATCCGCCTTCTCGCCAATGAAAATATCCTGCTCAACGGCTCGTTCACAGTCGTGAATGGCAGGCCCCGCCTTGGCTTGGCGGTGCTCCACCCGGACGGTTCGCTCGACTCTGACTTCACCCCTGCCTTCCAGGCCTTGGACTACTTTCTTAACTCGGTAGCGGCCGCCGCCATCCAGGCCGATGGCAAAATCCTGTTCTGCGGAGATGTACGGGTGCAGGGAGGCCCTGAGCTTGCCCTGGCTCGATTGAACCCGGATGGTTCGCTCGACCCCAGCTTCCGCCCGGCGGCGGCCTTCCCGAATTACCTCTGGCACCTGGCGCTGCAGAGCGATGGCGGCATCTTGTTGGGTGGCACCTCCGGGCCCTTCTTCGGCCGGGCCTTGGAGCGGCTTCATAATGACCCGCAGGCGGCCGGCGGCGCGATCGAGTTCTCCTCCGCCTCCATCGTCACCAAGGAAACCAACAAGACCGTCAGCATCGCCCTCCACCGTAAGGGGGCAACCCATGGCACGGTCCGAGTTGCTTACTCCACTGCGAGCGGCTCGGCGCTCCCAGGCCATGACTTCCAAACTCAGTCCGGAGTCCTTGAGTTTCCCGATGGCGATGCCACGGAAAAGCTCATCACGTTGTCCATTCTCGACGACGCGCTCGTTGAGGAGGAGGAGGTCTTCTTCATCCATGTGGCGCCTCCTTTGGGGGGGGCGGTCTGGGGCAAAAACGCAGCCACCAGGATCGTGATTCAGGATGATGACATCGCTCGGCCTCCGTCGCTTCATATCAGCCGCGGAACTGAAAACCAATGGAAACTTCATTTCTTGGGCTCCCCGGGCGCCCATTACTCCCTCTGGTCATCGAGCGACCTGAAGCAGTGGGAGGACTCAGGTTTCGCTACGGAGGTCGCGCCAGGGTCCTTTGAATTCTCGGATTTTTCCTCCCCTGGCCAAACCTCGCGTTTCTATAGGGTACGCTGGCACTGAACTTGTCACCTCCTCAGTCGAACACCAGTTTCGCTTGGTAGGGCAGGGCTCTCCAAAGAATGATTGGATAGATCTTGTTGAAATGGCTCGTCGGCATCTCAACTGAGCGGCAAGTGCTCCAGATGATCCAGGTCTTTAGGCCTCGCTGACGGGAACGAATCGGTCCAGCGTGTCTGCGCGGGTCCACTGCGTCGCTGACCAACACCTGGTGATGGATTGCAGCGCTCGCGGCAAGGAGGGCTCGGATTCGGGGGTGCGCTGAAACACAAAAAGAAAGAGACCGGATCGCTCCGGTCTCTCTGAATTGCGATGGAAACGAGTTCCTACTTCTTGATCCGTTGGAACATCTGCCCCCCGGTGGGGGTGTAGGTATAGGGGCTCGTAGCGCCCATGACGTCCTGCCATTGCACAGGCGGGGTCAAGGACGAGGCCGATTGCAGTGTGCCACCACCAGTCCATTCGATGGTGATTTTGCCGGTGGCATCGACCTTCACGCTCGTGATCTTGGGCGCATCGGTGGTAGCCGCGGGCGTGAAGAGGAAGAAGTCCAAGTCGCCGCTGGTGACGTTGTACCGGATGGTCTGTGTGCCACTCAGGTTGACGGTCGCGATGTTGCCATCGGCGTCCTTCATGGGGGTGAGAGCGTTTCGACCCCAAGCGCCGGTTTCCGGAGCTTGGAAGGAGCCAATCAACACCCGGTTCTGGCTGGCGTTGTGAGCGGTAGGGTTACTCACAAGTTCCATCGTTCCGCTCAGCTCATACCCCTGTGCGGACTGCCCCGAGTAGACGTTGTAGGTTCCGGCGGGGAAGGTGCGCGTGTAGTTGTAGAAGTCGGTACCACCCACCCATCCGATCTTGTAGTTGGTGGTTACTTCCCAAGTTCCGCGGCTGGCTTCGATGCCACCGTTCACGTTCAAAGGAGCAGTCGAACCATCCGTCACGGGATCGCCCGTCCGATAAACAGGAACCCAGCCCTGACCGGCCTCGATGGTGTCCAAACTCGAGTAGTCGATATCGACCACCGCGTTCAGTCCCTCGTAAGCGAGGCCCAGATAGGGCATCACGCTCGCCTCGGGTTTGGTCTTGCCGCCTTCGTAATTGAAGTCTTCGGCCTCAATCACGAACTGGTTCGGTACGCCCATCGGGCTGACCACGAACACGTTGGTGGTGTAATAGGTCTTAGACGGAGTCCCGTTGTCCGAGTATTGGATAATGTAGGTGTGCGAACTGCCCACCGCGTAGGGGGCAGGGTTCGTATACAGCATCGAAGTGATGTCGGCCGTCTTCGTAGGTTTGGCCTGGGCAGTCACGTCCTGTCCGTCAAGGGTCAGCTTTACTGTGTTCAAGACTACGGCGGTGCTGAAATCCTCGATCTTGACGGTGATGGGAACGCTGGGAGAGACCACCGAGGCGTTGGCAGGCGTTGCCTCAACCACCTTCGGCGGCACACCTGCTTGCGGAGCCAGCACAAGATAGTCGATGTCCCCAGCCGAGTCGCTGACCCGTAACGTCGTCTTGCCTCCCAGTTTGAAAACCGCGAGACCACCATCGGCTCCTACCAAGGGCAACAGTCTATCTGCGGTCCCGACCACCTGGGAGTCATTGACCGCAGCAAGGCGCACCAAGGTTTGAGTAGGAGTTCCTACGCCGGAGACCACCTTGTCGAGGGTACAGTTCACCGAACCGGGGTTGTCGGCGGGAGCGTCACTCCAGTGCCCGCCTGCCAAGAATGCGGCGTACATACCCGTGGGGAGTTGGCGTGTGTAGTTATACCAGGAACCACCGGACCAACCTGTCCTGTAATTCACAGTGACGGTGTGCTCCCCAGGTCGGGTGTTGCCTACCGTGTTGCCGGTGTAACCGCCCATCGGAACGAAATAGTCCGTTTTCAGGGCACCTTCGTCGATCCAGGCGGGAATATCCGTCCGGTAGACGTAACCACCCGGGTTGGAACCATCGAGCGGTCCTACATCGGCCCGGTGATAATCCGTGTTGTGAATGGCACCGGCGGGAAGCGTATCCCCGGAATACCCGCCTCCCAGGTAGGGAGTCTCGCTGGTGCCAATGGCATTGTCGGCCTCAGCCACGTACTGGCCGCCGCCGTAGTCAAAGTCTTCGATCTCGATCCAGAACGAGGCCCTCGGCAAATCTGTGGGCAGGAACCCTTTGATGGTGAAGGAGAAGTCATTCGTTCGGGACAATCCATTACTCTCAGCGAAGATGAACTGGCCGCTGTGCTTGGAACTGACCGGATAGCTGGCCTGCGGGGTCCAGGTTACGGTGAGGCTACCACCGTTTCGGGTCTTTTTCAGCCCGGTCACCTCCGCGCCGTCCAGGATAACCTTGACCGAGCTGTCAACGACGGTGGTCAAATCGTCCACCAGAGCGACCGTCAAAGTCGGCTTAATGTCCACCCCGACCGTGCCGGGGTAGGGCAGGAACTGTTGAATGTACGCACGGCCGCGACCCTCAGGATAGGTTTTGACGGCCTGGGAAACAGGGGCGTTGATCAGGTAACGCTCACTGGTAGCAATGTCCTGGGCATACCACTCGACGTTGGCATCCCCACCTCCCTGGCCAAAGATAAGACGGAACGGATAGACCCCGTCCTTGGTAATCTCAAACTCGAACCCCGCAGGATCCGCGTTCGCAGTGTGCCCGCGGCCGGTATCAAAAATGCCCACGGTCTTGCCGAGGACGTCCAGCGCGTTGGGTCCAAATGAGAGCTTAAAGCCGTCGTCGCCGTTCACAAACATGCGATACGTCCCCTTCTTCAACTCGGCAAACCCGACAAATTGAAGCGCGTACTCGTTGCCCATGACGCCTCCGGGCATGGTATTGTCCGGATAATCGGGAGTATTGGAGCCATTGAAATACCCGCCATCGACCGGAGTCTGTGTGAAATTCACCACCCCAGGGTCCAGGAGAACCAAGCTGGTATCCACGTCGCTCACCACCGGCAGGCTCGTAGCGGGATCGATGATCCCGTTCTGCAGTTCAGTTTCCAGGGCAGCCATGCTGTTATCATCGCCAGACGTCGTGCGGACCATGCCCCCGGGCATCTGGTGGGCACCGACCTTCATGGTGCCTTTTGTTCCCGAGAACTGAGTGGTAGCGTAGTCCTCCGGCACGCTCACGGCGGCTGCCGCAAACCCCGTAGACAACTGCGGACTGGCAAGGCAGAACGAGGCCACCACCGCAGCGGATGTTCTGGCTAGGTAATGTTTCATCATATTATTCCAGTAGTAACTCTCCTTCAGGTATCCGTCACCCTTGCAGATGGTGCCGACCATCTGCCAGAACGAGAAAGGCCTCGGGAGAGCCAAACCAAAGACTTAAGGAGCCTTGATATCACAAAAGAGCTGGAGCTAGCAAGGTTATAGTGGTGGAATGCAGCAGTTCTCATTTTGGGCGGCGGCGCGGCTTCTGGTTTGGGTTGAATGTG
>CAYPNF010000085.1:0-28370 GCA_964411985.1 uncultured Verrucomicrobiota bacterium | reverse complement strand
AGATCATCACGAACCGGTTCACCCCATGCTGCAGGCACAAATCCGCGAGCCGAGCCGACCCAAACACGTTGTTCTTGATGGCTTCGCTGGGCTGACTCTCCATCATCGGCACATGCTTGTGTGCCGCCGCGTGAAAGACCACGTTAGGCTGGAACCGTTCAAAGATATGTTCCATCCGCGCCTCATCCAGGACGTCGGCGATCAACGGCAAGATCGTACCGGTGTGTCCCAATTCCACGAGTTCCTGCTCAATCTGGAACATCTGCACCTCAGACTGCTCCACCAGCAACAGCCGCAGGGGGCTGAACGACGCAATCTGCCGACAGAGCTCCGAGCCAATACTCCCACCCGCCCCGGTCACCATCACCACCTGGCCGCGCAAGATTTGCCGAATGTTCTCTGTCTCCAGCTTCACCGGATCACGCCCGAGCAAGTCCTGGATTTCCACCTGACGCAATGCCGTCACCTTGATCTGCCCCATGGCCATCTGGTGCAGGGAAGGAACCGTCTCAAATTTCAAATGAGCCTTCTGCAGAATGGAGATGATCTCTCCAATCCGTTTGGCCGGGGCTGAAGGCATCGCGATGATGATCTCCTCCAGTTCCAAATTCAGCTTCTGATCCAAGAGCATCTCCGGCCCACCCACCACCGGGATCCCGTGCAACTCCGATTTCCACTTCCCTTTGTCATCGTCAAAGAAGGCCACCGGACGCATCCCCAATCCACGCCGCGCCATCAGGTCTTTGGCAAGCATAGCCCCCACATCCCCGGCACCCACAATCCCCACCCGCCGCAGCCGCCGGCCATGATCACTTTCCGGCATCAAGTACCGCTCGCGGAACATCCGAAAATTGAGCCGAAGGGTCGCCAGACCGGCCATCGACAGAAAGAAGTCGATCAACACCACCCCGCGGGGCGGGGCCATGTACGCCAGGTCCGTATACCGAATGGCAAGTAAGACCACGGAGGAACAAAACATGGCCCCCACGATTCGGCGTAAGTCCGGGATGCTGAAGAAGCTCATCAACCCGGAAAACTGGCCGAACAGAAAAAGGAAGAAGACCTTGATGCCGAGATCCATCGCCCAGCCGTAGCGCAGCTGACCTTGGTATTCGGGAATTACGGAGAAATCGAAGCGTAGTTGGTAAGCAAGCCAGCGGCAGAAGAACAGCACTCCGCAGTACAACACCGCGAGCGCCAGGATCCTCAGACCAGCAAGATTTCTAAGTTTCTGCAAACTCATGCCTCAAGTATTAAGGTTCCCGATGGGAGGGGAAGTAAAGGAAATTCGACCACAGAACATGCGGATTACACAGCACAGCAATGACTTAACCACGAATTGCACGAATGAAGGAAGCCGCCTACCACAGAATACACAGAGCACACAGAATCCGGAGGGGCGGTTAACCACTGATGACACAAATGACACTGATGCCTGCGCAGCGTGAAAGGTAGGGCGTGTCTGGCCCAGACCGCCGTCCCCGAGTAAACCACGAATCACACGAATCACTGAGGCCGCTCACCACAGAATACACTGAATACACAGAACCCGGAGGGCCTTAACCACTGATGACACAAATGACACTGATCAACAACCCTGATCCCGTAGCCGTGGTCGGCAGACCGCGCAAACCCCACGACCCTCCAGCAAGGTAGGGCGTCGGCCGCTGGACGCGCCGTTCCGTAGTCGTGGTCGGAAGACTGCGCCAAATCTTCCTTGAGAAACCACGAATGACACGAATGGCACGAATGACTGCGGAGGGTGAACCACGGATGACACAAATGACACTGATCCGGGAGAGAGAATCTCCTTGTTCGTGTAATTCGTGTGATTCGTGGTTACCCCAAGATCAGTGCATTTTGTGTTATCAGTGGTCGAGGCCCGACCTCGGTGGTCATCCACCCGTGCCTACGGTTCCATGAGGCGCAGTTGATGGAAGTAATCCCGATAGTACCCTCGGTCACGCGCCAAGAGGCGATCTGCCAGTTCTTGCGCATTTGCGGCGATCAGAAAATCTGGGACTACACGACCCCGCTTGCCACCGCGATCCAAGTAAGTCCGAAACATTTCGCCCGCCAAAACCCCCACAGCTTGGGTCGATGGCAAGAAGGTCAGCTGCCAATCCCGCAAGAACTGCTGAACGTCCCCCTTGGGTAATACAGGGATGACTTCGGCCAACACAACATCACAGACCCCCAATGAACCCTCTGCGGCAGCGCGCTCCAGCGCGACAATTGAATTTGAGGCATGCTGTTGGTCGTTCAGGAGGACATCCAAGAGCACCGAACTGTCAACGGCAGTCAACATCGCGGATTAGGCGTAAGTAGTCGTCCGTAGTCTTCCCAGCAGGGAGGCGCCCCCGGCCGCGCCACTTTGCAAAGGGCTCCTCTGGCGATTTCTTCCAAGCCACAAGGACTCCACCTTCTGCATGGATTTCGAGGGTCTGCCCGGGACCCAAGCCGAGCTGCTCACGCAACTCCCTCGGCAGCGGCAACTGGCCGTCTTTGGTCATAACCGAAGTCATATCAACAACATATCGTACCGGGTCCGACTGGCAAGGGTAAACCATGAATCACTGAGGACGCCTACCACAGAACACACGGAGCACACAGAAGACCAAAGAGGTTAACCACTGATGACACAAATGACACTGATGCCTGCGTAGCCGTGAAAGGTAGGGCGTGTCTGGCCCAGACCGCCGTCCCCGAGTTAACCACGAATCACACGAATCACTGAGGCCGTCTACCACAGAATACACAGACCACAAAGAATCCGAAGGCATTTAACCACTGATGACGCAAATCACACTAATCCGGGAGAGAGAATCTTCTTATTCGTGTCATTCGTGGTTGGCTCTGGATTGGAGCGAGGCCTTCATCAGTGTGTTTTGTGTCATCAGTGGTTGAAAGCCAGGTTCCCTTCTGTGTCCTCTGTGTGTTCCGTGGTAAGAAAGCCCCCCCGCATTCGTGCAATTCGTGTGATTCGTGGTTACACCAGGATCCGTCTGTTCTGTGGTAAAACCCGTCCCTCCGCCCGATCGTCTGCGCCAGAAAGCAAAAACCCGCTGCGGGAGTCAGCGGGCGGAAAACACGAACGACGAATGGTCTAGTTTTCACGATCTCAAACGGACAGTTCCTGGCTTCAAGAACTCCCCAGACTCCACCACCCCGTAGGAGGCTACCGTCGCATGAAGACCCACTTGGGCGTGGTCGCCGATCGATGCGTCGTGGTCGATGATGGCTCCCGCATTCACAATCACGTTGTTACCTACCTTTGCACCTGCCTGGATGACGGCTCCGGCCAAGACCACAGTTCCTTCTCCCACGTGCGCCTTAGGCGAGACGCTCGCATGTGGGGAGATGATCGATGCAATCCGTCGGCCGGTGTTCCGCACGGCTTCGAAGGTCGCCTTCCGGGCCGGGTTATTGCCTATGGCGACCACGAAACAGTCCGCGATGTTCTCGGTCCAAGGCCCGAGGACCGGGAGGCCGTCGATCGCTAGGCCTTTCTTGCCCGCCACGTCGTCGGCGAATCCCAGCACCTTGTATAAACCACAGAGGGTGGCCGTTTCAGCGACAACGCGGCCGTGGGCACCAGCTCCGATGATAGTGATGGTCTTCAATCGGCGGAGATCAACCGTGCAGGTCGCGGAAAGTTATGAAGATTGTGGAGTGCTCTTGATCCAGCTTTGCCACCGGTCCCGAGGGGAAAGCCAAGGAGCGACAAAGCGTGGATGCTCACCACTCCAGTCACTTCAGCCAGCACGTCGGGGGCCCTGGTCACCTTCGCCTTGAGAACCGCGATGCATCTTTACTCCGTGATGAGGTGGTGCTAGTTGTAAATCTAAAGCAAGACGTTAGTTTTCTTTTACAAAATAGCGAAGTGATGGTGAACTTAATATTCCGGCCAGCCTCGACTACACCTGTGGCTAGAAAAAGCATAGATGCGGTGGTGTTTGCGTCTTTGTTCGCGATCCTTCCTAATCTGCCTTGCATCCTGCTGTCTCACCATGTTCAGGGAGACAGAGGTCTTCTTAACCTGGACTACTTTGTCGTAGCGATCGCTTTTGTTTTCGTCCGTCGAAGAGTTGGTTGCCTTCTCATAGCTCCAGTCGCGGCCCTCGACATTACAGGTTCGGTAGCACCTGCCTTCTTCTTGCCAGGAGACCACAGCCTTTCCCTTATCTGGACAGCTCTAAGTCACTTTCCTGCGAGGATAATCACTGTTAGTGTAGTGGTCTTCGCACTTTTGGTGTTGGGATCAAGCTATATCATCGGTGCCTTTGCCGCACGCCTTAACCATCGTGGCCGAGCTTCTGGAGTAATCATCATACTCGCAGCTGCTGCTCTGTCATTGGATAGTATTAACGGATCTGGCGGTTTCGCTTGGCATCGTAACAAAGATCGACTCATGGTCGCATTTAACCCCGTCACCTCGACAACGCTGCGCTGTTTTAGGGCCTTTCGCGCAAGCCTAACTCGAACAGAGTCGGAAGATAGAGCTATTCCACCGATAGATTCGGTAACAGGACAGGCCCTTTCTGGACCACTAAGTCATCTACTCTCTACTCCGGAGAAACTCCAACTCAGCCTGCACGATCCAAGTTTTCGCCCTTCGCAACTTCAACTGAAGCCAGACTCCGACCGGAGTCTCGTCATGGTAATGGTTGAATCCCTGGGAACCAAGAGAGAGGAGCAAAGCCGTAGATTTCTCCTAGAGAATCTCCGCGTGCCAGGTTATGATTTCTTGACGGGCGAAAGCCCATTTCGCGGATCCACGGTCGCTGCCGAAGCGAGGGCGTTTCTTTGGGTCGAGACAGAGATGCTAGATCTCAGTAACCATACCAACTCCATCGTCGGGGCTTTCGCGGCCAGCGGATACGAAACCGTCAGCATTCACGGCTTCTATTCCTCCATGTTTACGCGCAAGTCGTGGTATCCCCATATCGGCTTTCAGGAAATGTGGTTTCTAGAAGATATTATGAGGCTCCGACCAAGGCTCGAACTCCAAGGAGCACTGCTGAGAGGGGTTAGTGACCGTGATACAGCGACCTTGGTTGGAGAGCGACTAAAGAGCGCTGCACGAAGTCAGCGGCCTGTGTTTATTTATTGGCTTACCATGTCGTCTCATCTGCCGGTAGATACTGCCTATGCAAGACAACTAGGCTGGAGATCAAGCCCGGGAGCTGATGAAATGACTCAACTTGGAAAGGCCCATGACGCAATCCTAAAGGATCTAATGCGCCTGATCCGGGATCTCGCTCAGGATGGAAGCATTGGAAAGACCGATTGGATTATCATGGGGGACCATGTGCCTCCCTTTCAAACAAGCCACCGATCCCGCGACTACCTTGACTCCATCGTCCCATATGTAGTTTTGAAGTCCCAAGAATGAGAGCATGGAACGGTTCACCCAGGCTGTATGATAGCTTCTGCGCTCCTCCCGGAGGTCATGCCTAGAAGTGGAAGTTCTACGGGTGGTTCGAGAGGTATGTGTGGTCGACCTCTTCCAGCGTCGAGGCGTGGACTTCCTCGACAGATTTTGCCTTCAGGCTTTTCATCGAGAGGGAGCAGGCACGGTGGATGAGCGACGGCGTGGCTCGGTTCAAGCAGGCGTCATGGTGGAAACTGCTTCTGGCCCGGCCAATCAGTTGATGTTCGCTTTTTCACAACCACCGCGATCGCACAGATCCCGGTTTCACGAGCTCGGCAGGCTCGACGACTCCGTAACTTGCCACGGTTGCATGCAAGCCCACTTGAGCATGGTCACCAATCGACACATCGTGATCGATAACGGCACCCGCGTTCACAATAACGTTCCTTCCCACTACGGCGCCCGCTTGGACGACCGCTCCGGCTGGAATCACGGCGCCTTCTCCACGGACGCAATGGAGGAGACGGACGCAAGGGGTGAGATGACAGTGGCAAGCTCGCGTCCATAGTTTCGGATGTTCTCATAGGTAGCTTTTCGGGCTGGGTTGTTTCCGATGGCGACTATGAAAGAGTCCGCTTCGCAGCCGACCCAAGGTCCAAGGACGGGGAGGCCATCGACAAGGAGGCCTTTCTTGGCGGGGTTATCGTCGGCGAAACCTATGACCTGATAAAGACCGGAGAGCGAGGCGGCTTCGGAAACGCGCCAGCGCCGATGACGATGATGGTCTTCATGGGGGAGGGGTTCACCATGAAGAGCGTGAAGGACCATGAAGACTTATTCCTTGGTCCGCTCGGCTCAAGCTTTTCTGCGTTCCTCGGTGGCCACGAATGCTCTTTCGCAATAGGCAAAGAAGGCCAGCCAGAGAGCGATGACCGCTGCGATGAGGCAAATCCTTACTGGGACATTCGTTACCATGACGTAAGCAAACATCAGACCGAGGACCACGATCTGAAGTGCCATCTCCCAGCCTGTCACGAAGGTGTGGCTCTTACCCGCTCGAACGAGACGTTGGTAGAAATGCTCCTTGTGTGCGTCGTACCACCTCTCGCCACGAAGGATGCGTCTGACCAGGGTGAAGGCAGTGTCCAAGACGAAGTTGGCGTGCAGAAGAGCGACAGGGATCAAAAGCCACCACCCATGGGCATTCGCCATCCAAAGTGCAACTGCTGCCAGCAGGTAACCAAGCGGCGCGCTGCTTACGTCGCCCATGAACATCCTGGCCTTGGGAAAGTTATGCGGCAAGAAACCCAAAGAAGCCCCTCCGATGACGAAGGAGGTGAGAATCGGCGGATTTTCCCAGTTCCCGGAGGCAACCGCAGCCAGAAGCCCGCCGCCTATTCCCGCGATTGTGGCCTGGCCGGCGGCGATGCCATTGATGCCATCCATGAAGTTGAAGGCATTCGTGTATCCAGCCAGCCAGAGGAACATGATCCCCAGAGAAACCCCAAGGGCCAACACTATCCCGTGATTAGCTAACAGAGCCAATTCCAACCTTGGCCAGCCTAGGGCCGCTAAGATCGCCAAGGCCGCACCTGCATGACACCCGAACCTAAGAATCTGGGGCAGCGATCTGAGGTCATCCAGAAACGAAACAACCCCCAGCACAAGAGTTGAGGGCAGAAGCCAGAGGAGCGGGTTCGATTCGGTCCATTTAGACCACAGAATCGCCGGGATGCATAGGATGAGGGATCCTAGGATCGCGATTCCTCCACCCCGTGCTGTTGGTACCGTGTGGCTGGACCGTGCGTTAGGCCGATCAATGATGTTTCGGGAGATCAACCACCGGCAGACGGGAAAACCCAGAAGGAACGTCAACAGGCTGGAAACGATCAGGAAACCCCATCCGAGCGTCATAACTTCGAAGGTCCTATTTCAAGACCCCAAACCCATCTCCGCAACCATATCTGGAAGCGATTTGGCCAAATCCCACTCTGGTTTGAAACCCAAGGTCGTCTGCAGGCGCTCCGAGCTGAACCACGCAGATCCACTCAGCTTCTCTAGGGCATCGGAATCGAATATGAACCGTCGACCTCGCGCTCTGCCAATCCCATCCCCTACCCTCGCCATGCCTTGTAGCGCCCACTTTGGGATCCTCCAAGAAGGGATCGGTTTGCCCAAAGCCGCGCAGACCATCTCGTACATCTGCCGAGTCGAGTACGAGCGCCCATCCGAGACGATGAAGGTCCTCCCAACCGCAAGCGGAGATTCAGCAGCGAGTAGCGCAACGCGCACTACGTCCCTGACCTCCACCATCGATCTTCGATTTCCGAATTCCGGTAGCGGAGGAAATCGGTTCACTGCGACAGCCTGAATCATCTTTTGGATGTTCCCCTTTGCCCTAGGGCCGTACACCATGCAAAGCCTGAGAACGACCGGCTCCGGAACATATCCTCCCTCCAACACCAGTTTCTCAGCCTTTAGCTTGGATTGGCCGTAGGGTGTATCGGGATCGACTGCATCGCGCTCAGACCATGGCTTAATAGCCTCAGCGTCTCCTTCCATCTGGGAATTCGTCATCGCCTTAACGGTGCTAACAAAGACGAATCTTCGCACACCAGCGCGCTTGCAGGCTTCCAAGACATTCTTCGTCCCCTGTGTGTTGATCCGAAAGTACTCGGCCTCGTCTTGCTTGACCTCCGCCAGTGCATGGACCTTTCCTGCTAGGTGCATCATCGTGTCAATACCGAACACGGCTTCAGTCGGAACAGATGAAGTAATGTCGATCAGCCGCCACGGCAGAGTCTGATTAGGAGGCTTGACACGGTCCAACCCGAAGACCTCCCACTCCTGGGTGCGAGCAAAAGATCCTAACAGGGAGCCGATAAAACCAGAGGCTCCAGTAATTGCCAAACGCCTACTCAAGCTCGAGTTTCCGGCACCGGCAGGCCCGAACGCCTTTTCCTGCAAGAATAGACTTCAGAAACCGTCCGCAGCCTTTGTTCAACCACCTTGATCTGAACTGCTCCGCTGAATCTGCATTGATATACCCGTGATGCCGACTCACCCATCGCGTTTCGCGTTGGCTCTGACATTTCAAACAACTGTCGGACCCCAGTGGCTAAGGCATCCGCGTCAGAGGGCCGGACGGCTAAACCGAAGCCATGCTCGGCGACGAACTCGGCCGCCTCGCCGCGCACCGCGAGCAATATTGGTTTCCCACATGCCATGTAGCTGAAGGTCTTGGACGGGATACTAATGTCAGAGAGGGGATCCGGTTTCAGATGAACGAGGAGCACGTCCCCAAGCGCAAGTATTCCGGGCATTTCCTCAGGAGGACGTCGCTCAAGGAAGGTTACGTTAGTTAGTCGCAGCTCACGCGCTTTGTCCCTGAGAAGCGGTAACTCTAATCCGCTGCCAACGAACACGAATTGGATGGGGGGACTCGTGAGGAGTTGTTTTGCAGCCTCCAACACCGTCGACAATGCCTGAACAGGCCCCATTGTCCCGGCGTAAACGACATTGAATTTGCCTGCCATTCCCAGTTTTTCCGCCAAGCCCGGATTTGCTAGTTGGGGAGTATATGTTTCGGAAGGCATCCAGTTGTGGACCACCTCGATTCTTTCCAGAGGCACCCCCATTTCCACAAGGCGTCGCCGAAACCCCTTTGTTACGGTATTCACGGCATCAGCTCTACGATAGAGGAAGGAACAGCATCCCCGAAGCAGCCGAAGGAGCAGCCGGTTTTCCATGAGCCCGCTAGCTGTCACACTGTCAGGCCACAGATCAGCAATGTCGTAAACGAGCGGGACACGCCGGAGCAAGCTGACTATCCAACCAGCAAAAGCGACGGGGAGTGCGGAGACATAGACAAAGACAAGGTCAGTTGGCCGAGACACCGCAGCGCCGATGGTGCTGGCGCTTGCAGCAAACGAAAGGTAGTAGAGCGCTCGCCTTAGGGCCGAGCGGCTGTGGTCAGGGAATTGTGGTATTCGAGTTACTGTTACGCCATCGACCTGCTCTTCCGTCATCAAGCGCTTCCGGTAACCGCTATACACTTTGCCAAGAGGAAAACACGGCCAACCTGTGATCACATGGACCTGATGGCCCAGCCGTACCAAGCCTCGGGCCAAGTCGTGGACTTTCTCCACTGGTTCAGGGAAATAGTACTGAGTTATAAGCGTAATCCTCACTGCACCGCACCTTCGTAGACGTCACATGGTTTTTGCCAAACAACCCGATTCACATAGTGTACATAACTGATAAGAATTCTGAGTACTTTATGCGAAACAGCCTGAACATCATAATCTCGCACGCAGGCAATCGTGCGGTCCAGTCCCCTCGCTTGCTTAGAAAGGACCGCGATGGCACTCTGGACTCGATCTTGATCCATGTCAGTCATCATGACGGCCCCCTCCTCCATCCCCTCTGGTCGCTCGTTTGCGGAGCGGATGTTCAAAGCAGGCAGATTCAACACAGAGGCCTCCTCGGTAATCGTGCCACTGTCCGAAAGCACAGCCATCGAGCCTTGCTGAAGCCTTATGTAGTCGGAAAAGCCAAAGGGTTTCATCAGTTCTACTCGCGGGTCCAAGGGAACCTCTCGACTCTCGAATCTCTTTCTCGTCCGAGGATGAGTCGAGACAATTACCCGCCTTCCATACCGCGTCGCGAGGAAGTTGAGCAGGGTTGTCAATTTCCCGAACCGAGAGGGCGGATCCACATTCTCTTCGCGATGAGCACTGACAATGAAGTACCCTCGTTCCTCCAAGCCAAGCCGTTGAAGTACATCAGACTTCTCGATCTTGGGCCGGTAATACTCTAGCACCTCGTACATGGGGCTTCCGGTCTTGATCACCCTGTCAGGAGGGAAACCCTCCCTGAGTAGATACTCCCGGGCGATGGTGCTGTAGGGTAAATTAATATCGGAGATATGATCGACAATCTTTCGGTTAATCTCCTCGGGCACGCGCTGATCAAAGCATCGGTTACCCGCCTCCATGTGGAAAACCGGGATCTTCCTCCGTTTGGCGGCATAGGCCGCCAGGGAGCTGTTGGTATCCCCGAGGATCAGCAGCGCGTCAGGGCTTTCCTTAGCCATCAACTCGTCCGACTTGGCAATGACGAGTCCGACCGTCTCCGCAGCGGTCCTTCCCGCCGCCGACAGAAAATGATCCGGCTTCCGGATCTCCAGATCTTCAAAAAAGACCTGGTTCAACTCATAATCATAGTTCTGACCCGTGTGAGCCAGGATGTGAGTGGTGTGCTCATCCAGCAACGGGATAATGCGGGATAGCCGAATGATCTCCGGCCGGGTGCCAACAATGGTGAGGACTTTCATCTTTCGTTTCTACGCGGATAAGTGCCGGACCAAGACTACCATTTCCCAAATCTATCGGCTCGCAGGCCACTCAGCCCACTGCTTATAGGGTGATGGGTCAGACGCGAGCTTACCCATCAGCACTGGCCATGATGGGGAAACATAACCCGTCGCTTGGCGGAATCGGTCTCCCTTCATACTGCGGTCGGAGATCTCCCCTTGCTCAGGCACAATGGTTACATCCATTTTGAAGGCCTCTTTGGCCAGGCAAAGGAGATCATACTTGGAGATGGGTTCAGTAACCACCTGATAGAGACCATGAAGAGTCGGCTTGTCCCGGATCACCATCGTCACTACTTCTGCCAATTGGTTCGTGGTAACCCCGGAATAGATCACCCGCTGATATCCACGGATCGTCTTGCCTTGCTGGGCTAGAAACCAATCCAGCAGCGAGCGATGCTCTACCAGCTCGCGGCCGATAATTGAAGTGCGAAGCGTTAACCCGTTCTCACAATGCAATTCACCTAGGAACTTGGACTTTCCGTACAAATCCTCCGCACTGGAGTCGTCGGCTTCGGTGTATCCGCCCCTCTTGCCATCGAAAACGCAGTCAGTGCTGGGGTGAATGACCCGACCGCCCCACTCTGCCGCAAAGGAAGCTAGCTTATGAGGCAGAAGCGAGTTGATCGTGATGCTGGGGATGGCCATTCGAGCCTCTTCGCGTTGCTTGACGATTCCCACACAATTCACGATGAAGTTGGGGCGGATCTCTTTCAGAACGCCGTGTAGGCGATCAAAATCCATGACGTCTACATGACGAATCACATCGTCTCCCTGTAGCAAATCAACGCGGTCAAAAGGCGCCTGTTTGACATCTTCTCTCGTGGTGCAAAGGGTGCCGGGAAAACGCTCTCGAAGGATCTGGAACATTTTGTGGCCCAGCATGCCCGCTCCACCGACAACAACAATCTTCATAGTTATCTTTGTTGGAATGTTCGAATTACCTGCTTGTTTCCAAAGCTCTCACAAACCTCGCCGAGTCATGGCTTCTCTGACTTCCTGCAGTTTGAGGAGTAGCGTCATCATCTCCTCTACCTCCAGACGATGCGTGTTATGCGAGTGATAATCCTCTAGGCCACCGATGGTGGTCGTTCCCTCGGTGAAGTAGAGGGCATAATTGAGGTCGCGATTATCGGCAGGGACGCGATAGTAACTGCCCAAATCCTCAGCTTTGGCCATCTCCTCCCTTGTAAGCAGGGTCTCGTAGAGTTTTTCACCGTGGCGCGTGCCAATCACGTTGAGTGGATTCTCGGCTTTGAGGAGGCGCTTGAGCGCCTCGGCGAGAACACCGATTGTGGCGGCCGGGGCCTTTTGTACAAACATGTCTCCAGGCTTGCCGTGCTCAAATGCGTAAAGCACCAAGTCCACGGCGTCGTCGAGGGTCATCATGAACCTCGTCATTGTGGGGTCCGTTACAGTGAGCGGCAACCCTGCCTCGATCTGCTGGATAAAGAGCGGAATCACCGAGCCTCGTGACGCCATCACGTTTCCGTACCGTGTGCCGCAAAACACCAGTCCTTTTTGGGCGCCCACGCGGGAGCGAGCCACCATGATTTTTTCCATCATCGCCTTCGAGATCCCCATGGCGTTGATGGGATAGGCCGCCTTGTCAGTGCTGAGGACGACGACATTCTTGACTCGGTTGTTCATGGCCGCCTGTAGAACATTGTCCGCTCCGATTGCATTCGTTCGAATGGCCTCCATCGGATAGAATTCGCAGGAAGGCACTTGCTTCAACGCGGCAGCGTGAAAAACGTAATCCGCCCCCACCATTGCTTCATCAACACTATCAAGGTTCCTTACATCACCGATGTAGAACTTGAGTTTGGGGCTCTTGTACAGGTGGCGCATGTCATCCTGCTTCTTTTCATCCCGGGAGAAGATGCGTATTTCGGCTAGGTCGGAGTTTAAGAACCTTCGAAGCACTGCGTTCCCGAAGCTTCCTGTACCACCACTAATGAGTAACCTCTTTTCGAAGAACATAATAGTATTCGGCAAGACAAAAAACGATACGTCACATCAAGAGAAACCCTGCGCAGCGCAGCGATACGCGATTTTTCTCTCATCGAGAGCGGAATCAGACGTGCGTAACAACACTTGCTCCGCCGAGGAGGTGCCAGATCAGCATAAGCTTTCGGGCTGCAGGACTCCTAAGATTGACTTGCTATGTAACTTACTCAGCACAATCATTATACGAACTTTACCTATGTAGAGCAAGTCTAAAGCCAACACTGCTCAGTTTAGCAGCGACTCGCTCAGCGAGGTCAAGGATTTGGAATCCCGCAGTGATTCAGCGCGATAAGGCATCGGTTCCATAGGAGACAATCTCGGAGCTCGATTTCCCCTCCCGTAGCCCGGCATACGTCCAACAGGCAACCAAGTAGTGAAACATAGAGCTTGAATAGAACACGCCTCTACCGTCCGTGGCCCGTGCAAACGCCTCGCACATGGAGGAGAAGGGAGGGTTCATCACAACTCTCATGCAAGCCTTAATCAGTTTCGTTTTCGCTGTGTCCTGTGATTGATCGACCGCCAAAAGATAGCGCAGAGGAGATTTCTGAAAAACCTCAGGCGCTTCGTGGAGCAAAATTTTGAGTCCGTTCCTTGCGGATTGCATTACCTTCAACTTCTGGCGTTCGAAGCTCACCTCGTCGACATGCAAACCTTTTGCATCAGGACAGAAACAAAGCCTAACCCCTCGCTTCTTTAGCTGATGCCCAAAGAAGACATCTTCTCCCCCGTAGAAGCGAAACCGCTGGTCGAGGAGGCCGACACAAATCGCATCATCTTTCCAAAAAGAAGAGTTCCCGATTCCAAAATGTTGTGCGCCTAGATCGGTCAAGGAAATGCTCAGATTGGATCTGAATGCTAAGTATCTAGACTGAAGATACTTACCAATATTCGTGCCGGAGATGCAATCAGAGTCGTACCTGACGGAACCCACCGCAGCCAGGCTACCCCGTTGCCGATCGTCGTGGATAGCGCTGTGGGCTTCAAGAAACCCCGGGGCTGGTACAATGTCATCATCCAAAGTGACGATCAGAGGGTTCTTTGCGCTTAATATCCCTTGATTCCTTGTGTGGCAGCGACCTGAGTTACAGGGGTTTCTGATGTATTGAATCCTGCGGTCTCTAGCACACTCAGCCTGGACCAACTGTTGCGTTGCATCTGTGGAACAGTCATCGACTACGATGATCTCAAACGCTGCCTGGAAAACCTGACCTTGAAGGGCCCTAAGACACTTGGTCAATACGTTTGGCCTGTTGTAAGTAGGAACTACTACTGTGAGGCTAGATGGCATGTCCTGTTGGAGTATAGCGGCGCTCGGTTGCGCTCCTGACGAAATCTGCAGCGATCGCCTCGCAGGCGAAGTGCTTTTCCGCAGTGCGACGGGCTTCGCTGCCGAGTCGGTCCCGCAGTTCTGGGTCGCTTATCAAGCTGTCCAAAGCACTCGCCAAATCTTCGGCGTCTCCTGGGGTACAGAACAAACAATCTTTCTTGTGACTTAGATAATTGGGAATGTCGCCAACCTTGCTTGCTACAACCGCTCGACTAACGGCCATATACTCCGCCAATTTCGCAGGCATGCCAGCAAGATTTGCTACATCATCGATCTTCGGGACTACCATTATGTCCCCCGCACAAAGATAACTAATCACATCGTCCTTGGAGACCCATCCGGGAAGAATAGCTAAATCAGTAAGGCCCATGTCATCGACCAGCTTTTGGACATTATCGCACTCAAAACCCTCATGTGCTTTGCCACAGACAAGAAGCCTGAAGTGAGCTGTCCTCGCCTTCAGAATCGCTGCAGCCTCCAAGAGTTTCCTCACACCCTCAACTTTCCAGAAAGTCCCAGTGTACACAATAAGCGCTTCGCTTTTGAGACCAAGTTCGGATCGCTTGAGTAGCCTCTTCGCATGGGAAAAAGCAAACTGCTCAGTATCCACGATCGGAGGGAAGAGAAGCCAATTCCTGGGCCTGTGGGCACCATAAAGCCGCGTCATCAGATGGCTACTTGTGAACGCATTGAGGTTGGTTAGCCTTGGGGTGATCCAATCGGCGACCACTCCAGTGAGATGCACAGCACGGTCTATCAACTTTGGTGTCTCCCTGAGTTTTCGCGCGTCATCATAGGTCCCGATGGTAAACGCATTGAGTCTTCGAGATTCAACCAGCAGCGGTATGGAATCCGCATTAGGGTTCGAGAAGAGGACCGTCTTCCAGCCTTTCCGGACTTCTGTACGAAGTACCTTAAGTAAGGCAAGCCTTGACAAAACGCGTTTGCGAATCCCTTTCAAGTCTCCGATAGTCGCGGAAATTCCCCAAGCTACATCGATGCCTTCATAAAGTGTATGAAGTTCTCGACCGCAAAAATTCATGGGTGCTAACAGCTTGGCCTCATGCCCTATCTTAACAAGGCCCCTAGCGAGCATGTGTACCCTTCGGCCAGGGGCCGAATTCGGGATATCCGCATAGACAACTAGAACAACTTTCATTGTGGGTTGACAACCAACACTCCAATGACCATCAACTCTGGCAGCTTTCGTGACAATCCCCTCAGCTAGCGAACCCATCTCCATGTTTTTTGACTTAGAGTTCGCCCAGCAAACCCGAAAAGCCAGATGGAAATCACCGGTACGATTGCATTGGCGGTTCCAAGCAACGAATCCTGGAAACAAAAAGCCCCCCCGTAGAGGCATAACATCACTTTAGTCATCATAGCTGTATCTCCTTTGTCAGGCAAGGCCATGAAAGCAATATGGACCGCGAAGCAAAAGAGGAAGACCGCCAGGCTGATATTATCCACGCCGAAGTCCGCGACAAAAGGCGGTATTAGCGAAGCGTGGGTCGACCCCAAATCCCAATCTCGATTGAGAGTAACAAATAGCCTCGAATCCTTCACAAAGGACAGGTAAGTCATCTCGTCGACAACACCAACCTTGTACATCTGCGCTTCCACCCAGGGGAAGCTGACTCTACCCAAGCTCTCGTCCCAGGTCGATGCAAATTCAGAATATGGCCCAACGGCCGCCACCGTTATGCCTAGATAGTAAAGCAATGGTGCCGCAGGTTTCAGCAACGAGGGTCCTCCGAGCGTGCTTTCCTGCTGAGAGAAGACTGCATCCCTGATCGTGGCGAATGTAATGAAGCAACCTACTAAGGTTGCCAGTGGGAGCGCAAGATACCTGCATCCCTTTACCAGGGCTCTGTAATCGCGTCTGAGTTCGGTGTGAAGGACGTAGGATAGAAGGTACACGACGATACTCGAAGCCAACCAAACGCGTCCCCCTGACGAAATGCCACCTGGCGCAGCCGCGACGTAGACCAAAGCCAAGAAGCGACCACTAAACTTGGAGTTGGTGGCATCGTGCTTTCCGAGCAAAAAGGGCAACATGGCTGCACCAAGACTAAGGAAACTGTAGAAGCGAATCGCGAAAGGAAGACTAGCCTGCAAATACGCTTCCTCCAAATAACTTTGCCTAACATCGTAAAGGTTGAAAACACTTCCCACCTCAGTGAGTCGACGCAAAACCAAGTAAATCCCCATTGAAAACTGGATCGCCAACAGAGGCAACCCCCAAGGAGGCATCGGAGGTCTCGCGTTTTCTCGGATAGAGGGAGTAGACAGGAAATTGCCCCTAAGTGGAATTGCGCAGCCTAAAGCCCCTGCGACAGAACCCACCACCGCCCCGATGTGAGCTCGCAGGATGAGGTCGGCCCCCAAGGAATCAATCGGCACGAGCGTCCCTGCATTGGAAGCCAACTCAGCGGAGGCAATTCCCACAATCCAGCCAACCCAGTAGAAAGCAATTGGAGTGAACAGCCGTTTGTTTAGGAAAAACACTCCCCCAGTTGATATAGCCGCAAGGAGCACTGTCTGAATTAACAACACCATGGTAACTTCAGCTCGGCAGAGAGTCGACGCTTCGCGTCTTAGAAGGCGCTCTTTGAGTGGATGAATGTATTATTAGTTTAGACAAGTACTTGGAGCGTACCGGCCACTCCGAAGAATATCCACCACCTCCGTTAACGAGCCCCGGGAGATACACTGACAACGGTGCACATATGCACTCCAATTCACATTCCATCACGGTCCGGTATTTCACTACCATTTTTGCTAAGCCATTCTCCCACAACTAGCTTGGACGCTTAAACCATTAAGCCCACTTTCAGCTGACTTCCGAGTCTCTTAATGCGACAGGAGAGGACTGAGTTATGGTCAGAGTGGCAACACGCTTTTTCTGAGCTCAATCTCGCTGATCATCAAGCCGCCCGCGTTTCCGGCACATTCACTACTAGTTGCGGATCTCTGGTGCAATAGAATTGTTCCTTCACGCCTCACCGAGCCCACCAAGCCTGCAGCGTTGCGCGACACGCACTGCTGAGTGCTGCTGCGATATCGCGAGATGCGTTGAGAAGCGGTTAAAAATTATTATTAAAAACTATGAAAACGGTACATAGGATCTCATCTGTTTAAGACCTTCACTAATCGAGACCAAAGCTGTTGGGAGCTTTGGCTCGAGAAACATCTTGCTCCTCACCTTCCTCACAGCAACCCTTCACGGTTTCGATCCCTAGCGCTTCCCGCAGAAGCAGCCTGCTGATAGATGAGCCTCCCTGAAGAAGTAGCGGCCCGATCAAACTCTGGAAGCCTCCCCCTACTAAATAGCCGCAGGCGCCACTAATCAAAAGCGGCGTGTCAGCCTAACCCAAGGCCTATGGATGACGTCTAATAAGGAGCCGGGATTTGGATTAGACCCTACGAAAGGTCAACAGCTGGTCAGAGGGCCAAATGTCCTCGCTTCGTGAGTTCCAGCAAGGTCGAACGGAGCACTCGATCGCTTGCGACCTGCAGCGAAAAAGAGGCAAGGAGCACCGTGAGTCCGGCCCCGACGAGCGACACCCACGACTCGAATTTCATGAAAAGAGGCATCACAAAGGAGCACGCGAGAATCGATGCACGCAGAATCCCTGTTAAAGTGTCAACCTTTGGTTTAGGTTCTGACGGCGTCCTCAACTCCAAGATAAGACGCTTCCTGATGATAGCGTGCGAAAACAGCGATGTTAGGATCGCCACTGCAGGTAGTACACATCCACCTAAGCCAAACAGCAATGCTGCTGATAGAAGTATCCGCACCAGTGCTTCGTAGAAAAGTGCCATCGAACCTTCTTTGATAAAGCCTGAAGCACGATACAAATAGTTTACCAGGAACGACTGTCCTGCGACCAGAAACTGTAGAGCGAAGAGTGTGGTTAGTAGCCTACCCCCCCAGTACTTGTCTCCGATCCACATAGTCATGAATGATTCATTAAGCATCATTACCGCCGCCGCGATCGATAGCGCGATGGAAAGGCGAAATGAATATATTTGCGAAAAGACCTGGAGGGCTCTACGCCTATCGTCCGATGACACGAGATGCGCAAATCCCGCGTAGACCGCAAAAGGAATCATGTCCACCACAGCTCTCGCAATCTCTACCAGTTTTCTGGTTAGGCTGAAGATGACCGCAGCCTCCGGAGTCGAGATGGACGCTACAAGGAAAACCTCACTCTGGTTGAGGAGAATATAGCTTGCCCCACCTAGAGTCGCAGATGGTGTGATTCGTAACAACTCCCAGGCGACCTCCCGGTCATAGGCCTTTGTTATTCCGATCAACCGAGCACGGGTTTTCCAAAGAAAAATCAGGCTGGCCGTGGTGCAAACTATGGCTCTGCAAACCAAGCCGATGGAGATCGCCCAAAGCCGAAACCCTTTGATGATCAATACGCTCGAGATCGCCAATGCAGCCAAGCTAGCAATGATCGTTGCTATGCTGAGAAACTCGGTGTCCTGAACGGCGCGCGAGTAGCCAAGAAACAGGTTGTTGAAAAGCACGAGAACCGTTGCAGCTGTTGCCACCTGCAAGGTCCGGCGAAAGTGCGCAGCATCTGTGCCATGCAACCCCATCCAACTCGGGACCCCTGAGGCAAGTGCAAGCGAGACGACTAGGACTAGTACGCAGATAGCTGCCATCAGCACTACTCCGGTGGCTAGGTAACGCTTTGCACTAGCCTCGTCCCCCTTTCCGTGCGCAGCACCGATCCTCTGAGTAAGGAGGTTGGGTAGGCCCAAGTCGAAAACCTGGATCCAAGTCAGAAGATCGCCGGATCCCAGCCAAGCTCCGTATAGCTTCTGCCCAATGTGCTTAACATATAGAGGTATTAGCAGTGCTGCCTGCACGCTGAGCACCAAAATGTTGGCCGCATTACCAACAAAGGAAATCAGGGCCGCACGTTTTCGTCCTAGCTTCACGAAGGCAGTCATTAGGGCGAAATCAGTGATGATCTGGAAGTCGCCAAACAGGGCACGCACTCACCCCTTTGCATCAGGCCAATTAGCACGTGATCAAAATCATACTCATGGATTCAATAAATTGATTACCAACAGATTACAAATAACATAACAGGAGATTTAAAGTTTGTCACACCAGCGCAAAACGCATGACAAAAGGGAACTGACAGAGTAGAATGTCCATAGTGAGACTTTTTCTTATATTTGCTAGGGGAGCTTTGTTCCTCGTGAGTTGCTCTGGAACGTTCTACAGGGCGGGTGGGCAATCCGCGGTAAGATTTGCCATCATCGGCGACTACGGTTCGGCTGGGACCGCAGAGCAAGCAGTGGCTACTCGAGTTCTAGGTTGGAATCCCGATTTGATCCTGACAACGGGTGACAACAACTATCTCCTGGGTGGGGCGGATACGATCGATGCGAACATCGGGCAGTACTACCACAGTTACATCGGTTCCTACTCAGGCAGTTACGGCGCTGGGTCTACCGAAAATCGGTTCTTCCCTACGTTGGGGAACCATGATTGGCTCACTCCGGGTGCTACTCCCTATTTCGACTACTTCACCCTCCCTGGAAACGAGCAGTATTACGACTTCGTTCGAGGGCCGGTCCACTTCTTCACGATTGATAGTAATGCTGATGCGGCGGGGTTGGCGGTCCAACAAACTTGGTTGCAGGGTGCTTTGGCGGCAGCTACCGAGCCTTGGAAGGTGGTGTACATGCATCATCCGCCGTTTTCTTCGGGTCCGCACGGGTCCACGGCTGCAGTTCAATGGGCTTTCAAGGACTGGGGGGTTAATGCTGTGTTGTCCGGTCATGACCATGATTACGAGCATCTTACCTTGGGCGGCGTGGAGTATTTCGTAAATGGTGCGGGTGGTTACTCGCTCTACAATTTCGGCACGCCAGTTGAGGGGAGTGTGACTCGGTACAACGCCGATTACGGGGCGATGTTGGTGACTGCGGATGCGGCTTCGATGAAGTTTGAGTTTTATACGCAGGGCGGGGATCTGGTGGATTCGTATACGATGGTGCCGGAGCCGGTCGAGATGGCGTTGGTGGCTGGGTTGGGCTTGGTGGTGTTTGCCGTCCTGAAAAGGCGTAACCACGAATCACACGAATGACACGAATCTGGATTTAGCTACCACAGAATACACGGAACACACAGAAAGGGGGCGGTTCAACCACTGATGACACAAATCACACTGACGGGGTCGTGCCGACTCAGGTAGGGCGTGTCCGGCTCGGACCGCCGGTTTTAGACCACGAACCACACGAAGGGGGGTGCTGTGTTTCTTACGTTGCTGGGGGTATGTCCAAGTCGCGGCAAATCTTTTTGGCCAGGATATCGGGAATCTCCGAGTGTCGTGGGACTGCGCTCCGGCGGTTTCTGCTCGGGTTATGCCACCAAGAGTGCCTGCCTCCTTCACGGAGCAAAACACAGCCGTTCGCAGTAAGGTGCCTGATCAGTTCCCTGCGTTTCAAATGGCAATGGATTCCTCTGAGTAATCTCGGGCGGCAATGCCACGCGCCTCTTCGCGGTTGAACTCGATCGCTTCGGCGAGTGCTTGCCGGAGTGATACAAGGAGTTCTTCCTTGGAGTGTTCCTGGGCGTTCACGCCCGGAACTTCCTCGATCCATCCGATCCACCAACCGCTCTCTTGCTTGATCAGGGCAGTGTAGTTGGAGTTTTTCATCTGAAATCGGAACTAAGCTATACCCACTCTACCACAGAATACACGGAATCTAAGGGTCCAACCACTGATGACACAAATGACACTGATGGGGCCTGAGAACTTTGTCGCAATCGTCGTCGCAGCCTTTATCGAGTTAGTAACCACGAATTACACGAATGGCACGAATGGGATCAGGAGTGGTTTGACGACCGCTAACGATAGATCCTGGGCAAACCTACAGTTCAGGGATCTCTACTTCGGTGAAATCACCAGGTTTCAGCCCATCCAAGGCTCTTTGTACTAACCCTATGTGCGCGCGAATCCTGGGCCAAACGTTCGTCGAAAGGATTAGGACCTTCATCTCACCGACTCGCCTGCTGTACCATGAGCCGATGCGCCGTCATTAGAACTCCAATTGCAGCGTGACGATCAACAGTCGGAAACCACTCCAGAAACTCGTCGAGAGTGCAGTTCGCCTCGAGATGCTCAAAGAGTGATTTTATGGGGACTCGGGTCCCTTCGAACACGGGCTCGCCACCCAGTATCCCCAGATCAACAGAAACCGGCCATCCCTTGAGTTTCATCCTTCGGTGGCGGCCTTTCCCGGATCTCGGTGTAGATGTCGTTGTGGTGGTTGTCATGGCAACGAGTTAGCTTACCACACTAAACTCCCGGACTCAAAGGGTGGGGGACGTCTGGCAACCAATGATTGCACAACTCGGATATCCAGGTAGGGCGTGTCCGGCTCGGACCGCCGTTTCCATAACCACGAATCACACGAATGGCACGAATCTGGGGTTAGCTACCACAGAATACACGGAATACACAGAAAGGGAACGGTTTAACCGCTGATGACACTGATGGGGGTAACTTGGCTTCAAGAAGGTGGCAATCTCAATCCTGATGTTCCTCTCACCAAACTGACTTAACCGGATATGCTTGAAGTTTCTCGTCGTGCGTAGCGAGAGTCATCCCTTCCGCGATGGCTTGTGCGGCAAGTATGCGATCGAATGGATCCGAATGGATGGATGGAAGGCCCTGTAGGCTCAAAACGTGCCTATGAGGAGCAACCTCATCCAGCCCGAAGGAGGAAGTCGGGGGGAAGTGGGGCATCAAAGTCAGGGCTGGCGAGGACTGTGCCTCGACCCAAGCCAGCTTTGCGTTCGGAGGGTCCAGGGCCGGCTCCGACGGGCATGAACCTGATGACAGGACACTTATGATCAGCAAGGATGACTTCCTCCCCAGCCAGAGCGGCTTTGACCAGCTCGGCCACGTCGCTTCCAAGATCCTTTATTTCAACGGCTTTCATTCAGCAAAGAGATCAGGATAACCTACTCTGGTTGCGGTTGCGAAGCAAGGCGGCAAACGATAAGGCTTACTGCCACTGATGGGGTTGGATGGACGCTTCACCATGAAGCTGCGGAAGAAAACCGAAGGAGGGACACTCCAGGGATCCTCTTCCCTTCCTGCCTGCTTGGTCTCTCTTCATGGTTGATTCTCCATCAAGAAGTAACCACGAATCACACGAATGACACGAATCCGGATCTATTTACCACAGAACACACGTAGGACACAGAAAGGGAACAGGTTAACCACGGATGACACAAATGACACTGATGAATCAATAACAACGCTACCTACCTCAATCTCTTCCGAGCGAAACTCGGGTTTCGGCGACAATCTAAGACCGCAGTAAACCTGGGTGTTTCACATCAAACGGTCACGAAGTTCTCCCTTAGCACGCTCCCAATCCAGGAGACTGGCTTGTCCCGATCGTAGCATCTCCTGCCTCCCCAGAAGGACCTCCTGATGCCACTCGGGTGATTCTATCTCCTCCTCGTGACGACTAAGATCCACCCACAAAGCTTCCATGGCACGGAGTTTCTCGTCCGTGGTCATTTGGTCAAGTGGTAACGCGATGTCCATTCAGCTTAAGCTAGACTGGGTTGAGGTTTTGAGCAAGAAGACCGTCTGCAACCACGAATGACACGAATCTGGATCTATCTACCACAGAATACACGGAATACACAGAAGCTGAGGGTTTAACCACGGATGACACAAATGACACTGATGGGGTCGGGCGGAACCAGGTAGGGCGCGTCTGGCTCAGACCGCCGGGGTTAGAACCACGAATGACTTTGCGGATGCTTCACCATGAAGCGGAGGGGAGAAAACTGAAGGAGTCAGTCGCTGCAGATCAGCTTTCCCTTCCTGCCTGCTTGGTCTTTCTTCATGGTTGATTCTCCTGCCGGTCTAGAAAAAGGAAAACGTTGCTGTTCTGAGGACACCCCAAGGCGCAAAGCACCCGCCCCATCCGTCAAAGACAGCAACGTCTGGGGGGCATTCTTCACAAGGGGCATCAAAGAACAATAAGAAACATCACTAGTTTTCAAGTAATAATAGAAGTAAATCTTTCGCCGCTAAAGAACTAATCAGTGTGGCTCAACCGGTGCTAGGTCATGCCAGGAGCAGGGCACACTTCGTGCCGGTCCATTCGCACCGGGAATCGCTTTTGGCGGTTTCCGTTCGGTGCAAGCTCCCCACGCACAACCAATTTGCCGCAGAATTGAAGCGTAAGGGCCAGAGTTTCAGCAAGAAGAATCGATGGGGGGAAAGGCTCGGCAAAGACTGAGTGAACCACGAATCACACGAATGACACGAATGGGATGGTTACCACAGAACACACCGAATACACAGAAGGGGAACGGCTTACCACTGATGACACAAATGACACTGATAAGGTCGGGTAGCTGAGCCTGGTAGGGCGTGTCTGGCTCAGACCGCCGATTTTGAAACCACGAATCAAACGAATGGGGAGGGGTTATCTACCACAGAATACGCTGAGAACACTGATGAATTGGACGCCGGGCTCGGCGAGCCCGGCGCTACCTACGGGTCTTCCTGGCTGCCATTTGCCTTCTGCCGGAGCCGACTACGGAGTTGGTGTCTAAGATTTTGGACGCGAGCGCTTTGGGTCTTTTGGAAGCTTCTTGCGCTTCGCGCTCTTGAGTGGGGCTTTCTTGGGTGCGGCACGCTTGACCTTGGCGCTCTCCTTTGGTTTGGCGGCGGGTTTCGTGAGGGGGGCCGGCTTGTTCCTGGGTGCGGGCGCCTTGGGAGGGGGTGTCGGTGCCGCAGGGGTGTCGAGTTCGATGCCGAAGACGGCGCTGAGTTCGCTTTCGGGGAGTTCGAGGCCGGTGTCGGCCCCTTTGGCGGCGAGGTCGCTCGCTTTGGCCACTTGTGCCAGCAGGTCTTCGTGGTTGACCGAACGGAGACGGAAAAGGAGCTCTGGGCTTTGGTCGAGGCGCGCTCCCACACCGTACAGGACGGCGGCGACGTGTTTGCACATGGTGGCCCAGTCGGGACAGGAACACTCGAGCTTGATCTCCTTGGGGGACGGGAAGAGCCCCTTTTCTTTAGAGGTGAAGACCGACATCACTTGGTCGGAAAAACGCCCTTGCAGGAGTTCGAGCAGGGAGCCGATGCCTCCGGCGCATTCCTGGCAGAGGGATTCCCACCGAGCTTTGGCGGTCGGTGAGATCTGGATCTTCACCCGGTAGAGCTCGGAACCGCTGACCATGGCCTCGATCTTGCCGGGGGAGATGTCCAGGTGCACCACGGAACCGTTGCGCACGTAAGTACGACCGCGGGGCAGGCGGTTGGCGTAGTCCATGTAGGATTCGAGATTATCGCACCAAGCCTTGCCCCAGAAGGAGTGGGCGATGGTGCGTCCCTCAATGTTGACCGGCAGGACGGCCTGTCCTTTCTTCACCAGCTTGGCCACTTGGCGTTTGGCATTGGCCTGGCGCTCCGCCACCGGGACATACGGTCTAAACCCGAATCGATTCCAGCTCATGTGTGGGCCTCTTATGCTTCGATCGCCCGATGGAGGTCAAGTGCAACAAAGCGCATCAGCTGTTCATTGTCCATTTCGGTCAGGAGTTTCTCGCCTCCGCCCTCGAGCAGTTCATTGGACAACGATTTCTTGTCCTCAATGAGTTGATCGATCCGTTCTTCGATGGTGCCGCGGCAGACGAACTTGTGGACCAGGACATTCTGTTTCTGACCGATGCGGAAGGCCCGGTCGGTGGCTTGGTTTTCGACAGCTGGATTCCACCAACGGTCGAAATGGATGACATGCGCGGCGCGGGTGAGGTTTAACCCTGAACCTCCGGCTTTGACGGTGAGGACGAAGAAGGGAGGTCCATCGTCCTTTTGAAAGGAATCAACCAGTTTCTGCCTGCCACCGACCGCCGTGCCCCCGTGCAACACCAGGCCGGGGCGGGCGAAGATCTGGGTCAACACGGCGGAGAGCGGGTCGGCGATGGAGCGGAATTGAGAGAAAACCAGGACTTTTTCCTGTCGCTCGGCGATTTCCTGCGCCAACTCCTGGAGGCGGCCGAATTTGCCGCTCAGGTCCGGGGCATAGCCGCCATCCCCCAACCATTGCGAAGGGTGATTGCAGATCTGTTTGAATCGCATGATGGCGGCCAGGACCAGGCCTTTGCGCTGGATCCCCTCGGCATTTTCCAGAGACTCAGAGAGCGCTTGGACGGATTGCTGGTAAAGGGCCGCCTGGGTTTTGGTGAGGGAGCACCACGCGCGCACCTCGGTCTTTTCGGGGAGGTCGGAGATGACCTTCTTATCGGTCTTGAGGCGGCGCAGAATGTAAGGGTGGGTGATGGCGCGGACTGGGGAGTAATCGGGACGCTCGGACCTTTCCTGGGTCTTGATAAACTGGCCGAAAGCCTGGGCAGTGCCGAGCAGGCCGGGGTTCAGGTAATCGAAAATGGACCAGAGATCCGAGGCCCGGTTCTCCACCGGGGTACCGGTGAGGGCGAATCGGCTGGTTGCCTTCAGTCCTTTGACACTGCGCGTCTGGCGCGTGCCAGGATTCTTGATGGCTTGGGCTTCGTCCAGGATCGCCAGGTCCCAAGTTTGTTTGAGGATCGATTCCTGCCGGGTCAGCATTCCGTACGTGGTGATGACCAGATCGGCCTTGGCTTGCGCGCTTGGGGTCGGTTGGTCTTCCTCGGAAGGATGCAGGATCTGGAACGTGAGGGCGGGCGCAAAGCGGTTGATTTCCGATCGCCAGTTGGCCAGCAAGGAAGCGGGCACCAGGAGGATGCTCGGCGGGCGGGGGGCCTTGGACTCCGCCTTGCGTTTAAGGAGCAGTGCGAGCACCTGGATCGTTTTGCCCAGCCCCATGTCATCAGCCAGACAGCCTCCCAGTCCCAATTGGGAGAGGAACCAAAGCCAATTGACGCCGGTAACCTGGTAAGGGCGCAAGTCGGCTCGCAGTCCGGGAATGTTGCCCGCGCTCGGGATTTTGGCTGGATCACGCAGTTCGCCCAGTACTTGATCCAGCCACTGGCCCGCTTGGACACCCACCCACTCCCGGGATTCAGGAGATTCGGCTGATCCTGCGCCGCTGCCCTGGGTGGGCCCTAGCCCTGAGAGGAGCCGCATCCCCTCGAAGAAACTGAGCCCGCCCTTGCGAGACAGCTGTTCCACCTTCTTCCAGTGCGCCAGGGCTTCCTGGAGCTGGGCGGAATTGACTTCCACCCATTTGCCGCGCACCAAAGCAAGACCTTCGGTGGTCTTCATCAGGCTGCGCCATTCCGCTTCGGTCAAAGGCTCGCCATCCAAGGTCAGAGATGCGGAGAAATCCAGCAGGGTATCCGCTCCCAACCCTGCTCCGGCCGCGTCGCCGATGCGCACGCTGACCTTCGGGCGTGCCGGGCGTCCGCTTTTCCACCAGTTGGGCAGACGGACCAGGATCCCGGATTCCTCGAAAACGGAGACATCCTTGAGAAAACGGTACGCCTCGGCCGGGGTCCACGATACGGGTTTGAATACGCGTCCGGAATCGGCCAGTTCCTTCGCCAAAGCGCTGCGTTCGGAAGCCTTGTGGATGGGGGCCAGCAGGTTGAGAAGCACCTGTTTGTTCTTGGCTCCCGCATACTCCTGCAGAGCCCGTCCTAGTGGAACGTGTTGCACCTGCGACTGGCTGGAGAGGCGTGACGCGTAACTCGCCATGAAGGCGAAGGGGTGGGTGGGATGATTCTTGGTCTCCGCCAAGTGGAAAGTGACCCTGCCCACCATGCGCCAGAGCGGATGGCGTTCGCGCAGCCAGGCTGCCGCGCCCTCCTTATGGGCGGAGATTTGGGCGCGAGCCAGATCATCCAGGCCGGTCCAGAGACTTCGCAGCAGGTCTCCACTTAAGTACTCCCCTCCGCGCATGGGCGGAGCGGTGTCGATCCAGGGTAGGAGCTCGTCTTCCCCGGGCGGTGCTACGGGAGGAATTACCCGTGCCTGATCCAGATCGGGGGTATGACAAAGCCGGGTCAAGTAGCGTCGGCCCAGTTCCCGCCACCACGCCGCAGCTACGGGAATTGCGGTATCCAACTCTCGGGTGGCCAGGTGAAGAAGACCTTCTGCGGAAGATTTTTGAAACTCGGCCTGAATGCGATCGGCCACTTTCTCCTCGAGCCAAGGCGAGGGTTCCGGGCTTCGCACCAGGAGCAGCAGGCCGTGGGGACTCAACCCCAGATCACTCCACCCCAAGCTGGGTTGGCTCGGAGTGGAATCGGCGTCCGCTTGGGTCGCATCGGCATGCATCGCCAGTGGGTTAGGGCACGCGGGAGGAGGTGTCCAGTGAATATTCCATGCTCCCTAACACGGACTTGCCCTCATAGGCTCAACGCCGCCTTGACCTCTTTCATCAGCAGCATGAGATGCAGTGGATCAGAAGGCGAGGCCACAAAGTCGAATTGCCTGTAAAAGCGGACTGCATCCGCATCCTTGGCGTGCACCAAGATAACACGGACGCCAATGCTCTCCGCAGCGTTGAGGGATCGTTTCAAAGCGTCTTTCATCAGGGCTTTGCCTAACCCCTTTCCCTGGAATTCTACGTCCACAGCAAGGCGAGCCAGCAGGATGGCCGGGATTGGATACCTGGGCACGCCTGCTCTGACTCGTTCCGGAGCAACTCGGTGTTCTACGGAGGCGGCTGCCAGCGAATAATATCCAATGACCCTAAGGTTTTCGTTAGTTGTACTGACAAAAGTGCGCGAAGATCCCGACGCTGTGTTCACCAATGCGAAGCGTTGCAGGAAGACATCCAGCGCACCCTTTCCACATCTGAAGTCGGCAACAAAGTGTTGAGCCGCAATCAGTTCAGGCGTCCGGAAATTCATGTAGTTTCAAAGACCGAAGGCGCAGAAAGGAGTTTGCGCAGTCCGGACAAGTCTCTCGGTGCTGCATCCAGCAATTTGTTGAATTCCAGCCACTTGTCGGTGGGCAGAACGAACCGGGTGTGGTCGGCGAGCTCGATTTCTGCGGCCGCTTGTGAGGAGCGCAACATAAACTCCGACAACTCGATGTGTTGGTTCTTGGCGGCTCTCACCAGCAACCTCTTTATCTCGGCGTGCACTCGGATGTTGATCCGTGTGGATTTTCCTTTTCTTTGCTTGGTCGCTGCCCGTTTAGCAATGAGTGTACTCACGTTGTACTCACATTATCGCCTCCGGCGGGAGGCGTCAACCCGTAGCTGATACATCCCAGCAGTTCTCATTTTGGGCGGCGGCGCGGCTTCTGGTTTGGGTTGAATGTGAA
>CAYPNF010000084.1:0-29488 GCA_964411985.1 uncultured Verrucomicrobiota bacterium | reverse complement strand
AGCGGGGGATAGGGCATATTCATAAGCGATCGCAATTTCCGAGACACCGCACGCTTTATTGCATAACATAGCCGGAGGGTTTCTTCAACTTTCACATGCTGCTGGACAGTCACAATCATCTGCAAGACCTGCGGTTGAGCGGGTTGCTTCCGACGGTCCTTCGCGAGGCGAAGGAGTTGGGAGTGTCGCATAGCGTGGTGAATGGGACGTGCGAAGCGGATTGGCCTCGAGTGCGCGAGTTGGCCCGCCTTCACCCCGGATTGCTCCCGGCATTCGGGCTCCATCCTTGGTTTGTCGAGGATCGTTCCGAGCAATGGAGGGATTCCCTTCTCCAGCAATTGGATCAGGGAGCTGTCTGCATCGGTGAGATTGGGTTGGACCGGTGGATGCGGAATCCCGACTGTGCGGCACAGGAGGAGGTCTTTTTATGGCAGTGGGGGGAGGCCGCCAGCAGGGGTCTGCCGATCACGGTGCATTGCCTTAAAAGCTGGTCGCGTTTGCTGGAGTTGCTCCGGAACGCCCCGCGCGCACCCCGCGGTTTTCTTCTGCATTCCTATGGGGGCCCGGCTGAGTACGTCCAACCGTTCCTGGCGTTGGGAGCCTGCTTCTCCTTCTCGGGGTACTTCGCTCATCCCAGGAAACGTCGTCAGCAGGAGGTGTTCCGAACGATTCCGATCGATCATTTACTTCTGGAGACTGATGCCCCCGATATGACTCCCCCAGCGGAGCTTCGTGTTCGCGAGCTGCAGGACGCCGCGACGGGTCAGTTTCTGAACCATCCTGCTAACCTGACCTTGGTATATCGTTTTGCGGCAGGGCTTTGGTGCATTCCAGAAGCGGACCTGGCGAATCAGGTGGCGGCGAATTTTGAGCGCCTGTTCGGGGTGCGAACCCCTGCCGCCTGAGCGGAGGGTTCCGCGTGAGGCGGGGAGTTTGAGTTGGTCAGAATTCACGGAAATGGGTTATCTGGATCTGAATCGCATTTGGGGCGGATTCCGCCTTGAGGTTCTGCGCGCATGGGTCGTGCTGTATTGCGGAGGGGTGGTTATCGCGGACGACTCGGCGCCCAAGACGGAACCCGAGGCACCGTTGCCCGCGAAGTCCGTTCCAGACGAGTCCTCAACCCAAGGGCGTCTCTTCGTTGGCCGGGCGGGCTATCTTTTTGCTGGCTATCTGCCAGCCGCTTACGTGGAGAAACAGGGGAAACATCCGCTGCTCCTGTTTCTCCATGGTGCCTGCGCTGACGAGAAGCTGGACAAGTTTGAACACGTGGGACCTCTGCCCTATGCGAAGAAACATCCCGAATTCCCCTTCGTGGTGGTTTGCCCTGCAACCTCCGGCGCATGGTCGGTTCCCAAGCTCACTGCCCTCCTGGCTGAGGTGCAACTGAACTACGGAATCGATCCTGGCCATGTCTACGTGACCGGGCACAGCAACGGCGGCAACGCGACCTGGATGCTGGCCTGTGCTTATCCCGAACGGTTTGCGGCGATTGCTCCGATTTCCGGATCCTGGTATCCTGGCGAGGCAGCCCGAAAGCTGCGGCGCTTGCCGGTGTGGATCTTTCATGGTGAGTTCGACGACGTCATCCCTGCCAGCCACGGCCTGAACATGAAGAAAGCTCTTGAGAAGGTTGGTGGAAATGTGCAGATGACCCTCTATCCGCGAGAAGGGCACGGGCTGGCAAACAAGCCGTTTACCTCATCCGAGTTCTATGAGTGGCTTTTGAAGCAGGAGCGGAAGCTCAGATTGCCGGCGGCTGACCCTCCTGATTCAGTCACCCAATAGGGTTGCGAGACCGGTCACTTTGCGTTTGCCCGGTGCTTCCAGGAAGCCCTAGAATAGGGGTGTGTACCCGACTGCGAGCATTCCTCGAAACCGCGATTACGATCTTCCGGGAGGACTTCTCAGATCACCGAATCATCGCGTCGCGTGTCGCCACTACCTTTCGCTGCTGATCGCCTGCCTCCCTGCTTTGGTGGTGGGCTTTGCCGGCAGTCTGCCGGGTACTCAGGTTCTCGATTGGGCTGAAACAGATCTTTCCCAGCGCCTTATGGACGGGGCCCACCGATTCGTCGAAAGGAAGATCGCCGATGCCGGAAAGGAGCGAGCGAAACTGTGGAAATACGATTTCTCCTCACCGCAGGCCTACGTGGCTTCGGTTGAGGAAAACAGGCAGTTTTTGCAAACTATTCTCGGTGTTGTGGATCCCCGTCTGCCTGCCGGTATGGAGCGGTTTGGAGACGAGCTGAATCCCGCGCTGGTTGCCGAGAATGAGAGATTTCTTGTGTACCAGGTACGCTGGCCGGTGCTCGAGGGGGTAGATGGGGAAGGGTTGCTCGTCCAGCCCAGAGGGGTTCCGGTGGCACGGGTGGTGGTGGTGCCTGATGCGGATCAAACACCGGAGCAGCTACTTGGCTTGGCACCTGGGCTGTCAGCGGAACAGCAGTTGGGGCGAAGGCTGGCAGAAAGTGGCTGCGAGTTGGTGATCCTGACGCTGGTAGATCGGAAGCCTCTTGTGACCGACGATCCCGTATTGCGGCAATCCCAGCAAACTTCGCGGGAGTGGATTTATCGGCAGGCCTACCACATGGGACGACACATCCTCGGTTACGAGGTTCAGCGGGTCCTGGCGGCGGTGGACTGGTTTGAGAAGACCCACAGTCTCGCTCCGGGAGCCAAGATCGGCGTCGCCGGGTTCGCAGAGGGAGGTTTGATCGCTTTTCATGCGGCCGCACTCGATACGCGGGTGGATGCGGCCCTGGTGAGCGGCTATTTTGAATCGCGCGAGCGAGTCTGGGCGGAGCCGATCTACCGAAACGTCTGGAGCCGTTTGGTCCGGTTTGGCGATGCTTTGCCCCACACAATCTGTACCGCGGAGAGGATCGGTATCGCTGGCTTTGTCGCAAGGCAAACACGGTCCAGGCTACCCTATTTTCCTTTATCATCCCGCAGCACGACCAGATCCTTCGGTGGCTGGCGACGTTGCCCTGGGTGGATGGGGAGCGGATTGGATTCTACGGGCTGAGCTATGGTGGTGAGACAGCTGTGCGTGTCCCGAGTATCCTTCAGCAGTACGCCTTGTCGATCTGTTCGGGCGACTTCAACCAATGGACCACCAAGGTGGCGTCGACCGATCAACCGTTCAGCTTCATGCGAACGATTGAATGGGAGATGCCCTACTGGAATCTGGGACAGACTTTCGACTACGCGGAGATGGCTTATCTGATCTATCCGCGTCCCTTCATGGTCGAGCGCGGGCACTTGGACCTGGTGGGGCTGGATCAGTGGGTTGCACACGAGTACGCAAAAGTACGCTTCCTCTATGCGCAGTTCGGTCATGCTGATCGCACAGCGATCGAGTTCTTCCAGGGCGGGCACAGCATGAACTTCGAGGGGACGTTGGAGTTTCTCCAGAAACACCTGGATTGGAAGCCGAACGCGGCGAATTGAAGGCCGACGCCCGGTAGCGTTACTTGGCCGTGGGTTGCGGACGCTGTGTATAGGAGAACACACGGTCAGCGGCGGCGAGGGCGGCGGCATCGCGATGCACGAGGCCGTAGTAGGTGAGCGCCAGCACCACTTCATTGTAGTTCACGTTCTTGGGCTGGCCCGTGTACGACTTCTCCTTGCCGACGCCCGTGCGCGTATTGCCAGTCACATCCACTTCGCCCGTTTCACGAATCTTGGTGAGTTGCCAGGCCACGGCGGCCGGCAGGGCGGCTTCGAACTCCGGCAGTGGTAAGTGGAGTGCGAGGACCTGGCCGAAGAGAATGGAAACGACATTGTAGCTGGAGTCGCGGCCACCGTTCTCAATGAATACACCGTCTTTGTCCCGCAGGGTGAGGGCATGCGCGATCAGCTTCCGTGACGTGGCCACCAGCGCCTCATCGTGTAGTACGAGGCCGCAGGTGCCGAAGGCTTTTGCGGCAATGATGATGCGGTTCACGGCATGGCTGCTGTTGGCGATGATGGTGTCATAGCCGGCCGTAATGAACTCACAGGCGCGCCGGATCTTTGGTTCAAGCGCGGCAATTCGGGCGTGGAAGTGCGCTTCATGAGGTGATTGGCGGATGACCAGGATGGCTCGGCCCAACTCCTGCAGGAAGAAGAAGGCTGTTTCGACCGCCGCGCCGTGAGGTTTGGCGCTGGTGCCATTCGGCCGCATTTCGGCTTCGAAGCCGCCGTCGGGCCTCTGGTGGGCAAAGGCGACCTCAATCCCGCGCCAGGCATCATCAGCCGCGGCCAAGTTCCCCGCGACCACGGCAGCGATCACGCCGCGACAACTGCCGCGCTGCGGTCCGGCCTCCAGCCAGCTGCCATGAGCCCGGTTGCCGCCGGTGAGACCTCGTTCGTCTGGATAGTCACCGCGGCTGAGTGCTTCCAGTCGGCCTGGTGGAAACGCACGCAGGATGTCGTATTCGCGGACGGGAGAAGGTGAAGCGTCGCCAGCCCAGATTGTGGCGGCCAGAGATCCGAGGGACAGACCCAACAGCAGGGCGAGGATTGCCGAACCTCGGCTATTCGAGCTGAAGAATCGAAGTTTCATTCAAAGTTATGCCTTTCCCAGCCAGCGGGCTGGGTCTGTTCATGCAGGGCTTGCCCCTTACTTCTTCAGGTAGAACTGATCCAAGAACTCATAACGCGCTCGCACCTTATCCTTCTCCGCACGGGTATGGACATCGAGGATCATGCGCTGGCCTTGTGCGAACTTCGGCCACTTGGGCAGACCTTTTCCATTGGGGTTGCCGGTCTTGATGAAGTTCACGAAGTAGTCCTGCATGACTTGGGAGACTTTGTAGTCCTCCGGCGTCCAGGCGTAGACCTTGTTGGAATCCAGATTGCCCATTGCATACTCAATTTCTGCTGAATGGACCGCCCCTCGCGACAGGGGTTTGGAAGCTGCCGTCGCCGATTTGTTCCGCACCACTCCCCCTGCGAGTCCTGGGGTTGCATCGCCCATTTCGGGTCGCATGGCTGGGCGCGGACGGGCGTAGAGGTAGTAATAGCTGGGCTTTTTGGAGGTCTTCGTTGCCAGATCAATCCATTTCCAGGTGCTGTAGCTGATGAACCGATCTCCTGCCAGGTCCTGGGCTGCGTCCAAGACTTCAGTTTCGTTGGATGCCGGGTACAGCCTGAACGCTTCGTCGGCTTGGTCAGGGTAGAGACGCTTCAGAGCTTTGCGGTAGTTCTCCACGGTCGGTTTGTCGGATCCCAGGATGGCCCCGGCTCCCATCTCTTCCGTGTTGGATCCAACGAGCAGCGGCACGTGCGCCTGTTCACCCTTGGCGAAGATCTCCATGGGGTCTTTGGGGAAGAAATAACCGTCGATGGAGGGTCTGAACCAGGGAACACCTGGTTTGCCGGACGCCTCCAAGAGTTTCTGCGCCGGCATGGCCCTCAGCGCTGTGAGCGTGGGGGAATCGCCAAGACCCAGGCTTGTTGCAAACTTGGTGCCGCTTACCTCTGCCTCTGGTAGAGGAACAGCGGAGAGTGCACCCAGAATGGAGCCGCTTTCGCCAATGGCGCCGGCGATGAGCCCTTTGGCCAGGGGCGAGGCCATTTGCGCGCTGGCCGCGATGGAGCCAGCCGATTCTCCTGCGATCGTGACGCGCTTCGGGTTGCCGCCGAATGCTGCGATGTTCTGCTTCACCCATTTTAAGGCTGCGTATTGGTCGAGTAGACCGTAGTTGCCTGAGGCGCGGTGCGGGGAGGATTTGGTGAGCTCGGGGTGAGCGAAGAATCCGAAGACTCCCAACCGGTAGTTCACAGTGACCGCGACGATGCCTTTTCGGGCCATGCTCTCGCCATCATAGCGAGCTTCCGAGCCGTCTCCGGCGACGAACCCACCACCGTAGAAGTAGACGAGGACGGGCAGCTTTTCCTTGCCTGATTTGGCGGGCGTCCAGACGTTGAGATAGAGGCAATCTTCGCTCATGCCGTCCGACCGGAAGCCCATATCGCCGAAGATAGGGAGTTGCATGGCGCGAGGTCCGAACTTGTCTGCTTTGCGGACTCCCTCCCAACTCATGGGAGGGGCAGGGGGTGCCCAGCGCAAGTCGCCGACCGGTGGTTGAGCGAACGGAATCCCCTTGAAGCTCCGAATACCCTCGTTGGAGGTTCCCTCCAAAACACCTTTAGCAATGGTGACTCTTTCCTGGGCCAGGACGGTTGGCTCGGAGGCGGATGTGGTGAGGGCGGCCACTGTTACCAACACCGAAGTGCGGATACCTTTCTTCATAACGTCTTTGATTCTGAGCTTCAGGGGCTATTCTATTGAGGTGTGTTTGAAATAGCCATCCCATTGCATCGCATTCCTCAATGCCTGCATTGAAACTTACAATTCGTCCAGTTGGCAGGGAAGAGCCTAAAGTGTCGGCATGAGAAATAACCAACAAGGTCGCACTCGCTTTTGGCGCGCAGCCTTGACGGCGTGTGCCGCAGCAGCAGCGAGCTTCGTCTTGGTCGCAGGGCGCCTGGGCCCTTACCACCAGGCGGAGATTCCGTTGCCTGAATCCCTGGTGGATTTCCATGCGCACATCGCCGGGTTGGGGAAGGGGAGCGACTGCTATGTGAATCCGAGGCTCCGCCACTCCTGGAAGTTTCGTCTCTTCTTGAAAGCCTTCGGCACTACCGAACAGGAAATCATCGAGAAGGGTGACCGGGTCGTTGCTGAACATCTGTCACAGGTGATTGCCGAGAGCCAACACGTGCGGTGCGCCGTGGTGCTTGCGTTGGATGGGGCGGTGGATCAGGACGGTGTGCTGGATCGAGAACGCACCGAGCTCTATGTGCCGAACGAGTTTGCGGCGGAGATGGCGCATTCCTATACCAATCTGCTCTGGGCCGGGAGCGTGAACCCGCTTCGTCCGGATGCCCTGCAGCGCCTCGATTGGTGCAAAACCAATGGGGCAGTCTGCATCAAACTTTTGCCCAACGTGCAGGGGATTGACCTTTCCGATGCCCGCTTTGAGCCGTTTTATCAAAAGCTCGTCGAATTGGACCTGCCGCTTCTGGTTCATGTGGGACAGGAGCGAGCTTTTGCAGGAAGCGAAGATCGACTTGGGGATCCGATGCGACTGACGCGGGCGTTGGACGCAGGGGTGGTGGTGATTGCCGCGCACGTGGCTTCCACGGGAGAAATCGACGGCGAGCCTTGCGAGTTGCGCCTCCGTCGGATGATGGGAAAGTACGCGAACCTCTACGCAGACGTCTCCTCGCTGACTCAGCTGAACAAGCAGGGATACCTTGGCAAGGCGATTCGCAATCCCGAGTACCGGGGGCGCCTGCTGATGGGCAGCGACTGGCCGTTGGTAAATACAGCTCTTTGTCACCCCCTTTGGTGGTGGGCTCGACTCGATCTAGCGACGACGAGGAGGCTCATGGCTACGGCAAATCCATTAGACCGAGACTACCTTCTGAAAGCGGCATTGGGTTTGGGAGGAGAGAACTTGGCGACAGGGGCGAACGGGGCGTTCTTGCCGCAGAAGCGAGTTACAGCCGAGCGCTCTCAGTTGGAGGCGGGTCCTTCAGCACCCAGTCCACAATCCTCGCTGCCGCAGTAAATCCAAAGGTGCCGGTCACGAAACTGGCCGTTCCCCAGCGCTTTTGCCGGGCTAACTCAGCATTCGGATGCTCATGCCCTACCAGGCCGCCTTCTTGAGGATAGAGAGCTTTTTCGAGAGAATAGACACAAGGAATGCCCATCGGGACGCCTTTTCGCGGGAACCCATGTTTGCGGCGAAGCATCTTCCTGGCTGACCGCAGCAGGCCGTCTTCAGTGGCCTCCACGATATCGCCTACTCGGACCTGGGTGGGATCCCGCCGTCCACCGGCAGCCCCCGAGCCGATCACGGGGACCTGATGCTGAGTGCAATACGCGAGCAGTTGACACTTGGCGCGGATGGTGTCGATCGCCTCCGCAACACAATCGTACCCATCGCGAAGGAGTTCATCGAGGGCGGGGGCCCAGATATAGGATTGGATAGCCTCGATCTTGGCGGAGGGGTTAATCAACGCGAGGCGTTGCGCCATCACTGCGGCCTTGCCTTGACCGTAATTCCCATCCAGGGCATGCAGTTGCCGGTTGGTATTCGTGAGGCAAACCTCGTCGGTGTCTACCAGCGTCAAATGGCCGATGCCGGTCCGCGCGAGCGCTTCAGCGACCCAGGAACCAACGCCGCCAAGCCCGACCACGAGGATGCGGGCTTGGCGCAGTCGATCGCATGCCGATGAACCGTACAACCGCTGGATCCCGCCAAATCGGTCCTCCCAGGCAGCACTTTCGCTCCCGGGATGGGGGGTGGCCATATCCGTTTCGTCCGCCGCCGATCCGTCCGTGATTACATCTTCTTCGACTTGCCGGGAACGGCCATGGGAGGCAGGGCGAGCTTGCCGTCCCAGGTGAGATTTGCCGGCACGAGTTGCTCCTTCGAGTTGAGAGCCTCTTCCCAAGTCACTTCCTGCCCGGTGTAGGCGGCCGTGCGGCCCATGATCGCCATCAGGGTGCTGTGGGCCATCCAGATGCCATTATTGATGGGATTGCCCGAACGGATCGACGCGAACAGCTCGTTGTGCTCCGTCTGGTACATGTCATTCTTCTCGCCACGATACTTCCAGGAGGTGGCACCTTTGATGATGGGATCAGCCCAACCCTTGATCGTGCCGAAACCAGTGGCACCCATGAGGTAATCGCTGTTGTCGCTATAGCAATTGCTGATCTGACGCTGCGCCATGGAGGCCCGGGCGCCGTCTTCGTATTCGTAGAAGACGTCGATGTGATCAAAGATGCAGCCTTCGTTGTTGGGAATCTGGCGTCCGCCATTCCCGACGGCTTTGACTGGCGGAACATCCTTCATGGCCCAGGCAATCTTGTCGATGCTGTGGCATGCCTGCTCCACGAGTCCGTCGCCCGAGAGCCAGGTGAAGTTGTACCAATTCTTGAGCTGCCATTCGACGTCACCCATGCCCGCGGGGCGGTCTTTGGGCGAGGGCATCGGTTTGACCGGACCCGTCAGGTAGGTGGCGTGGATGGCGCGAATCTCGCCGATGGCACCGTCATGAATGCGTTTGTAGAACTCGCGCCGGGGTAGATCGTATCGCCAACAAAAGCCCGAGACCAGGGTCAGGTTCTTTTTCTTGGCTTCTGCCACCGATTCCAGGACGGAACGGACGCCAGGGCTATCGGTCGCCACCGGTTTTTCGCAGAATACGTGTTTCCCGGCGGCGATGGCGGCCTTCAGGTGCTGGGGGCGGAATCCCGGAGGAGAGGCCAACAGCACGACGTCAACACCGCTTTGGATGACTTTCTGGAAACCGTCCAGGCCAACAAAAATGTGATCCGGATCCACTTTGACCCGGCTGCCGATCTTCGCGTCGGCTTTGAGGCTGTTGAGGCTGTTATGGCACTGACCCTCGAATACATCTGCCACGGCGGTGAGCACGACGTTCGGGTCGGCGTTTAGGGCTTGCCCGGCGGCTCCGGTCCCGCGTCCTCCGCAGCCGACAAGACCCACCTTAAGGGTATCACTGTTCGCGGCGAACGTCTTCTGCGGGAAAGCGAGATTGGCGGCGAAAACCCCACCGACGGCGGCGGTCGTGGAGGTCTTAATGAAATCGCGGCGGGAGGTGCTGGACTGAATGTGGTTTCCTGTACTCATAAATATCGCAATGGACCGCACGATTCGTGGTGAACCATGCCCTTAAACCAAGTAAAGGGCAGCGAGGAACCACCGTCAAGCCTCAGTAACGCAAGACATTTCCTTTGGGCAACCTCAGTTTTTCTACTTTCCCACCCAATCACCGCCCGCTATGCTCCTCCCATGCCAGAGATCGCTGATTTTGTGAACCGTGGTGCCTCCCTGATTACTCCGCAAATTGTGGAGGGAATTTTGCGCAAACTGCCGATGTGGAAAGCAGAGTTCACGCAGATCAATTCCACCAAATACACCCACTTGGTAGATCAGCTCGAGTTTCTGGTGGATGCAGTCGAGGATACTGCCGATGGCGCCTACAAGGAACTGCCCTACCATGCCTTTGCTGGGGCGGTCTTCGCAGTCATGTATGCCCATAAGAAGACAGACCTGATCCCTGACCACAAAGGGGATATCGGTCTGGCAGATGATTCGGGCGTGGTGCGCGCAGTGCTGATTCAGCACGAGAAGGCCTTTGCGAAATATGCTCTGACCCAAGGGATTCCGTGGAATCGGATTACCAGCAAGCCTTAGGTTCCTCCCCACAGCGCCGATTCCCTTTCATTCTGAAGGCACGCGACAACAAGAAAACCCGCCCCCCCGAAGGGGAGCGGGTCTGCTGTCCGTCAGAACGTTTTAGCGTGATACGTTGATAGACACCGGATCGGAGATCTTCATGGTGCCGTTACTGTTCACGGCGACCGCTTGGAGTTTGTACAAGCCGGGGCGTGCTCCGACCCACTTGCACTCATACGCACTTCCGTCTGCTGCCAACACCCCTTCACCCACAGGTCGGTAATTGGCCCAAAAAGTGACTTTCTTGATGCTGCCGTCGGCATCCGCAGCGACAGCCTTGAGCGTAATAACCGAGCCGCGCGCAAAGTTCTGTCCCTGAGTCGGCTCCGTGATTTTCACTTCCGGGGCCGTATCCGCAACGGTGATGGTGACCGAGGTGGAGGCCTTTTGGGCCACGGAGTCTGTCACTTTGGCGGTCAACACGTGGCGTCCCACCGATGGAGTGTTGAGGGTGTAGCTGAAGGACGCACCCTCCTTACTCTGGAGCAGCTTCGAACCGTCGTAAAGGTCGACAGTCAGTGTGCCAGTGCCCGTAGCTGAACCCGAGATCGTGACGTTCTCTCCCAGCTTTACTTGGGCCTTGTTCACCGGCTCCGTAATGGTGATGGTGGGGAGAACTCCGTTCACGGTGAACTTGACCGTGCCACTGACCGCACTCTTCCCAGCCGCATCCACTGCGCGAGCAAAGACCTCATGTGTGCCGATCGAAGGGTTGACCCATACGAAGCTGAAGTATCCGTCCGCGTCGACCACTTCCGAACTACCCACAAAGTGGTCGCCGGAATAGAAACTGACCTTCTTGACCGTATCATCCGTATCCGTTGCGACTGCCGAGAGTTTCACATCTGCGGGCAGAGCAAAGGACTCGCCCTCCTTAGGGCTCTGCATTGCGACGGTGGGGGGGAGGTCGTTGAACGTATCATCCACCAGCCGCACTTCCGCACGAGGATGGTAGTGGCCGATCTTGACCAGATCGAGGGCCTCTTTGTTCAGGGAAACATAGATGTTTTTGTTGCCGCGCTTGTTGGGATTCAGGTTGGGGGTGATGAGCAGATCCACCGCCGAGTAACCCTTGGGGATGATGATCTTGTTGGTCTTGTCGTTGAGAGTTACCGGTGCCTCGCTGAAGTCGATCCCCAGGACCGCTGAGCCGCTATAGGCGAAAGGCACTTCCAGGTCGGCGTCGGTAGGCCCGGACCGTACGAAAGTGAACGCTGCGGTACTTGTTTCTACGAGTGCGGTGCCGTCGGTCGCCCAGACTGCGACTTTCGTCGGTTCGGTTACGACCACGGGGGGGACGTTGGGTTCTGGTGGATTCGGCGGAGTTGGTATGGTGGGGTCATCGGCGAACGCCGAGACCGAACACCAGCATCCCGTCAGGATGACCGCAGCCATTTTCAAAGCGTACTTCTGTAGCATAATCGTTTCTTTCTTCCGTTTGTTAATCTCGGCTTTATGTGCCCACTCGCGTCGATACCTCTCCTGACGCATCTGCACAGATTCCGTGAATTTCTTAGAGCAGGAGACTTGCCATGCCCGGGGACATCCGTCTTTCAGAATTGTAAGTACTTGTCAAAAAGAGATTTGAACGGTGATCACTCGGGTTTGGCACCTCTGCTCTGGCCAGAAAGACTCCATCCGATTCAGGGGGAATCTCCCAGTGTGTGGGGAAAAATCCCCAAACGAGATGTGACTCGGGCCGAGCGCCCACCCATACTCTGGATCGAATCTGAGTGTTCTTTTTTCTTTAGGATTCTTCCTTCCTGCCGATTCTCTATGTGGGACGAGGTAGCGCGGCCAAGTCCGAACTCGGATCGAACTCGTTGGGGACACTTATGGGTTGCGGGTTTTGGAGAAGAGAAAGAATTTCAGCAAGCTCCCGGTTTGGTAGGGCTTGTTGCTAGTGCCGGAGATTCTGGCACAAACAAATACCCCCGCTCCGGACTTCTTACCACCCGGAGCGGGGATTTGTGCGCGTGTACCCTGACACCGAAGGCAGAGCCGCCTTCTGGTGGAGAGAATCTTACTCTTTGCGGGTCGTCCGCTCCCAGAGCCAGAGGACGTCTTTGTTGTTCGGCTGGTTGGCAGATGGGAGGGTTGCACTTCCCCTTCCGGTCACGGGCGGTTTCGTGCGGCTATCGGTCCATTTCTTGATCTCGGAATGTCCGTCGGCGAAAGAGAACCCACAGGCACCGTTATGGTAACTTGAAGGGAAGTCGGGCAGCTTGGCCTGGGCGGGATTGGGATATCCTGTCATGTCGATCACGAAGAAACCGTCATTGATGCTATCCGGGTGCTCATCCACCAAAACCCAAGTCATGGTTGGGCCCGGATCGACCATATCGCTCAACTTCTTGTACATGCGCAAGGGAGGGCTGCCGAACCAAGTGTGCACCCCCTCGTTTCCACCGCACCAGGCGTTCATGGAATTGCTGCGCGCACGGGTGATGGACATTCCTTTGAAGGGACCGCTGGTGGGCTTGACCATCGTCTTGTCAGCAGGGCACTTATAGATCAACGGGGATTTGCCCGTGTAGAGCCAGATTGCGCCGGTACCCAACGTGTTCGTCCAGTTCCAGTTATCGGCATTTGCGCCGTTGTAATCGATGATGCCATGAACCCAAGCAAAGGGATAATTAGGGTGGCCAGGGTTACCCTCCTGAGCGTAGGCATAGGGGATTTTGTCGTGATTGTCCTCGGCGTACATTCTCCAGGCGAGCATGAGTTGCCGCGTGTTGTTCATGCACATGATTCCCTGGCCCTTGGACTTGGCTTTGGCGAGGGCAGGCAGTAGCATGCCGGCGAGGATAGCGATGATGGCGATGACCACCAACAGCTCAATCAGCGTGAAACCGCTTGAGCGACTCTTTTGTTCATTCCTTTTCATAGGGACTGCCGTTTTGGGTCCGAATCAGTTGGCTCTATAGGCCATCCGAACTATACTCTGTTTTCTGGCAAAAGAAAGGCCTGACCTTGTAATCTGATGCCAGAAGCCGGCCAGTTTCGCTACGCGCCGTGTATCCAGTTTCGATACTATTGTCACATGGCCAGCGGGCGCTTGTGTTTCCGTACTTCAGGCGATAGCGTAGGGAGGATGACGGACGAGCAGCCTCATTCCCCGAAGTGGCGAGCCAGATTAGTCGCGCTTGGCGGAGATCGCACTCTCAGAGTGACACGGGAGGCCACGGTGGTTCTTTGCCTGAGTTCTCTGCTGGGTTTGGCCTTTAATTCGGCAAATCCGATTGGCATCCGCTGGTCCGAGCCTTCTTCGGCGAGAGTCTTGAGGGATTCGGTTTCCCCCGCCCCGGCTCATCCGACTCCTGCGACTCCAGTCCTGCCCACGAACACCAGAGCAGCCGTGTCTCCTGCCCCCTCCTCGTCCTCGACAGGGGCCCTCATGACGCAGCTCCCCAGTATTCCCGCCCCACCGCAGTACGTGCCCCCGACACCCACGCATTGGCTAGAGGTCAAGCCATTGCATCTCCAAGGGGAGGTGGTTTTGCTGGATGCCCGGTCGAAGGCGGCCTATGACGCCGGGCATATCCCGGGCGCGGTTTCTCTTCCTGAGCCCGCTTCGCACGAGGAAATAGCGGCGTTCCGTCAGCGCTATCCCACCAACACGCACCTGGTTGCCTACTGCAGCAGCACCAGTTGCTCCCTCTCTTTCAAACTTGCGCATCGACTGGCTCGGGAGGGAGGGTATGGCTTCGTCCAGTACATGACGGGCGGTTACTTTGAGTGGTTGCGGGAAGAGAGCCTTGTCGCTGCGTCATCGGGAAAAGCTCCCACGGTGGCAGACGCCAAGAACGTGACGGCGACTCCAGCTGTGCCCGCCAACCAGGTGGCGCCCCTGCTGCCCCAGGTCATGCCCACTCCCTCGGAGATCAAGTCCGATTTTGCATTGCCTATCACCCTGGCCCAGGCTCGGCCTTTACTGAGACTTCAGCAGCTGATTCTCTTGGATGCGAGGGATCCTGAAGATTACAAGGCCGGTCACATCCCCGGCGCGCTTTCGCTACCGGTGGACGCGAGGGATGAAGCGATCCGGGCCCTGCTCGGCAACCATTCCAGGAAGGCCCGCTTGGTGGCCTATTGTGGCTCCATGGGTTGCGAACAGGGTTTTCAGCTCGCCTCGCGCCTCATCCGGGACTTCGATTTTGTCAACGCACAGTTTCTGCTCGAGGGGTATGCGGAGTGGGATTTGGCGGAGAAGTCAGCACCACTCGGTGGGGCCAGCCGGTGAGTATGAGAATCACTCTCCCTCCCTTTTGGGCCCGAATGCTCCGCTGGCTTCTGGGTGTACTTTTCCTCTGGGCTGCGATTTCCAAGCTGGCCAACCCCACCGAGTTTCTGGGCTCGGTCTATGCTTACCAGCTTCCTTTTCCCCGGGGATTGCTCAAGCTCACCGCCGTCGTTCTGCCCTGGTTGGAGTTGCTCACTGCACTGATGCTGCTCGCTGGCGTCTGGTTGGAGGCGGCCCTGTCGCTCACGTTCCTGCTGCTCTCCGTCTTCTTTCTTGGGACCGGCCAGGCTTGGCTTCGCGGCCTTGCGATTTCGTGTGGGTGCTTCGATTTGAGTCTGCTTGGGTTGGAGAATGCAGAGAACCTGAAGAGGGTCGTAGAGTCGGTTGGCTTTGCTTTTGCGAGGAACGGCTTGCTTACTGGCCTGTCCTTCATTTTGTTGTGTGATATCACCAAGCAGCAGGGTGGAGACGAATCTGAGGGCCTGCAGGCAGGGGTCACGCTTCCCCGACGACCTGAGTCAAAGAAGCGAAGAGCGAAGCGGCATTAGTGCTACAGGTTCAGTTTGCCCGGCACGGGGAAAGAGGTGTCGACTTGCCCACCGCGGGTAAACCGTAGCAGTCGCTATCACGCTCACTGGCGCTGAGCCGTCGTGGACAACACCAAGTGGTCTCCAAGTCGCATGGGGTGTTTACCCCATGGTGTCCGTGATCCGCTCCCGGTAGGTTTCTTTCATGCAAGATGCGTCATCCTGCGCGTCCCCCTGTTCCGAAGATCCCGTGCATTCGGTTTTCCGGTGCGTGAAGCTTGAGAGTGTTTCTCTTCGCTTTGCCTGCGCACGTGCGTGGAGTGGAGTTCGGTCGGGGGTTTGGGCAGAGCCGGCGCCAAACAGGTTTTCCTTTGGTAGGCGGCATGCCTTCAATAACTCCCTTTCGTTCTGACTCAAACACCCGGTCCATAACTCAAACACCTAGTTCATTGCTATGACTAATCATGTCTGTTACCCACACCCCTCTATTGGCAGAGAGGCTACACGAACTCTCAAGACTCTCCTCAGGTTGGGGACCTTGTCGGTTCTGATTTTCTTCGCGGGCATCCTTCTCTTGCCCTCCGCGCAGGCGCAGCAGGATCCTCCTGGATGTACTGGGAGCGGCCTGGGGATCAGTCTTTTCGTGGACAAGATGGTCGCTCACGTAGGCGACACGCTCCATTACAGTGTGATCGTGTATAACAGCAAGTTTCCGGCGTGTAAGGTTTCTGAGGTTCGAGCGTACTTAGCTACACCCGATGGGGTCACGAATGTGATTACGTTGAAGCGAACGACTCTGAACCCTGGAGAAGGCGATCAGTACGATAACGTGGCTGAGTATGTGGTCCGTGAAGAGGATGTGAAAGGCGGCATGGTAACCACTGCCACTTATGACCTGGCGCGGATCCATCAGAACGAGGATTTGAGCTATGGGCAGGCGGCACAGTCCGTCAACACAAGGATTGTCACTCCCTGCATTAGCATCGTGCCGGAATGCACCGGAGGCGTGGGGGAGAGCGGCCAGATCGGATACAGCGCCACCGTCTCCAATTGTGGCGATGCCAAACTGGCGAACGTAACGGTGAGCAACGTCGTTGATGGGGTGATGCGCCGGGTCTTCGGGCCTGTCGAACTGGCGGAAGGCCAGAGCACAAACTTCAGCGGCACGTACAAGCCCGCCAACCCCTGCTCGCCGTCGTCAGCGACCTTCATTGCCACCGCCACCGACAAGATGGATGCGCATGTTCCGCCCAGGACGGTGACTGCCAGCGGAACGACCCTATGCGAGATTGCCCTGAGTCCGTCGATCGCCCTTGGGCAGGCGTGCGCGCCCGCTCCCGTCGCCGGCGGCACCCAGTACACCTACACGGGGTCGGTGACGAACACTGGCAACGTGACATTGACGAACGTCGTAGTCTATAGCGACAAGCCCGCCACCAGTACGGTTATCTACACGGCGGCGACTTTGGCGCCCGGAGCTTCGGCGAACTTCAACGCCCAATTCACCGCTCCGCTGAACGCTTGCGACGTCACCATCTTTTTGGTGGTCAGTGCCGACAGCCGTTGTGGCCAGCCGGTGTTGGCGCAATCCAGCCGCACCTGCGCACTGTCGAACAAGCCCGCGATTGTTGTGACCGAGACCTGCCCGGTCGAGCCTGTGAAGGCGGGCGAAGTGCTGACTTTCGGGGGGACGGTTCGCAACGCGGGTGACGTGACTCTGACCAACGTTGTAGTCGTGAGCGCCCGGCCCGAACCCAATACGGTGATCTTCACGATGGATCGTCTCGAGCCAGGCGCCCAGGCATCCTTCACCGGTAGCTTCTCCACTCCAGTGGACACCTGCTCGGTTACCAATACCGTGACCGCATCCGGTCAGGCCCAGTGTGCTGGGACTCAGGTGTTGAACTCCGTCACCGCGATCTGTCTCCTGGGGGCAACACCGGCGGTGGCGATCACCAAGACCTGTCCCGAGGTGCCGCCCGGCTTTGGCAAGCCCTTGGTGTACGGCTCGACCGTCGTGAACACCGGCGATGTGACCTTGTACGACCTGGTCGTGACCAGTGATCGTCCTGCTGCCAACACGGTGGTGATCAGGATCCCCAGCCTTGCCCCTGGTGCTTCGACCAATTTCACTGGCAATTACACGGTCCCCTCGAACTTGAATGGCTGCTCCATCACCGACACGTTGAGCGTCGTCGGCCGTGAGCGTTGTTCTTCGCGCACGGCGACGGCTTCGGTTACGACCACGTGCCCGGTGCAATCCGCGCCCAAGATCACGATCGCAGCGAATTGCCCCACCACCGTTACGACGGTGGGCACTGAGCTGAAGTACACGGGTACTGTGAGCAACTCAGGCGACACGACTCTGACGAATGTGGTGGTTTATGCAGGTGCTGGAGAGTCCGTCCAGACGGTGGCCACCATTGGCACCCTGGCTCCCGGCGCTTCCGCCACCTACTCTGGCAGCTACATCGCGCCGCTGGACACTTGTTCGAGCAGCATCACTCTGACCGCTGTCGGTATCGAAGGTTGCGGTGGCACCACCGTGTCCCATCAGATCGTCAACACTTGCCCGCTGAAATCCACACCGGCAATCGCCTTGACCAAGTCCTGCCCGCCAGAACCGGTGGTTCCTGGAGAACTCCTGGTGTTTACCGGCACCGTGACGAATATCGGGAATATCACCCTGACCAATGTGGTAGTGGTGAACAACCATCCTGCGGAGAACACGCACGTCTTTGGGCCAGTGACCTTGGCTCCGGGCGAGGGCGCGGCCTTTACGGGAAGTTACACCGTGGCGACGAACGCGAATACCTGCTTCGAGACTTCAACCTTGTATGTGCAAGGTCGGAGCCAGTGTGACGGGTCGGTGGCGAGCGCTGCTGCCTCGAGCAGTTGCCCGGTGGTCACAACTCCGGGTGTCCTGATCACAGCGTTATGCCCAGGTCAACCGATTCCGCAGAACGGGTTGATGCAATTTCAGGGAATCCTCAAGAACACTGGGGACATCACGCTGACCAACTTGATCGTGGTGAGTGATCAGCCCTCCGAGGGCACCTTCGTATTCAGGGCCTCACTTTTAGCTCCAGGCCAAACCACCAACTTCTCTGGCAGCTTCCAGGTGCCGGTGAACTGCTGCGAGGTGATTTCGACCTACAAGGTGACCGCCCAGGATATTTGCGGTACAGCCACAGTGACGGATACCGACACTACGGTTTGCCCGGTGGTCTTCAATCCTGCTATCAAGGTGAGCAAGGTATGTCCGGAGCAACCTGTGGAGCTAGGTGCGGAGCTCGTGCTCAAGGGCAATGTCTCGAATACGGGTGATATCACTCTCTATGATGTTATCGTCATCAGCGACGCCATTGGCGTGGGTAGCCCCGTCCTGGGTCCGATCGATCTGGCTCCGGGCGAAGTCGTGCCCTACACCGTGCGTTACACGGTCCCGGTCGACTTCTGCGGTTTGGACACGATGCGTGCTTCCGGACACTCGATGTGCGGCGGTAAATTGGTGCAAGACGCCGCCACCTCCACTTGCCCGATCAAGACCACACCGGGTATTTCAGTGACGAACCACCGCGCTGCGTCAGCTGTGCAGGGATGCGTCCCGGTGCAGGCTCATGCGATCGTCGCCAACACGGGCGACGTGACTTTGGTCGATGTGATGGTTTACGCAAACCAGCCCACGAACAGGATGGTATTCGGACCGATCACGCTTGCTCCGGGTGCTTCCACCAACTTCATGTATGAGTTCAGTTCGCCTCAGACATGTGATTGTTGCGAGATCGCGGTGACGTTGACCGCCACCGGCAAGGGTAAGTGTGATTCCACGCAGGTTACCAGTTCCTCCACGGCAGTGTCACCGCTGGAACGGGGTCCCAAGATCGAGTTGGCACTCGACTGTCCGACGGGCGAGAACCCGCTGGTTGCCGGGGTGGTAGTGACTGGAATTGTGCGCAACTCGGGTGACATCACCCTGACCAATGTGCTCGTGGTTTCCAGCATCCCCACGGAGGACACCGTGGTCGTGGGGCCCATCAATCTGGCTCCTGGTGAGACGCAGGCGCTGTCGATCCATGTCACCGCGATGGGCGAGGATACCATCCGGAGTCTGTCGGTGTCGGCCACTGGCCAGAGCATCTGCGGTGGCACCCCGGTTGGGTCGACCACTCTGTGCGCAGGGAAGCAACTTGTTGCACCGCAGATTACCCTCATCCTTCAAACCGAGGGAGGCATTCGCCTCTCCTGGTCTGCGACGGCTGGGACTGTGTACCAAGTCCAGTACAAGGCCGCTTTGAGCGATCTGGAATGGTCTAATCTGGAAGGCACGGTAACGGCAACCGGCCCGACCGCCTCCAAGGTGGATCCGGCGGTCAGCTCCTCCAGCAGATTCTATCGCATCGTGGCCCTCGAGTAAGAGATGGCTGCGTGACTTGGGGCTTCGTCCCCTAGGACTGTACAGGACTGCCGATAGGGAACTTTTCCCTATCGGCAGTTTCCTTGCAGGGCGGATGTGAGAGAAGATTCTTGGGATAGGGGAGAGAGGCTTGTTTTGGTGGGGGAGGTATCTTGTAGGCTAGTCACTGTTATGAAGGATGCTCAAGAAAGGAGCAAAGCCAGGGCTACTCCTGCCCCGAGAATAGAGAAACTAGAGACGGATCGCTTCCTTTCAATCCCAGGAGCCCTACGCAGTGGCGCGATTGGCGATCTTGCCCAGTCGGCCGTTGTATTGCTGGGCCACCCCGACACAGTGGGACCCTTTCTCGGTGAAGGCGCTTTCGTCCAGGATCAGGCAGCCCTCCAGGTGCCAGCCCAGACTCTGATTGGTTAGTAAGTGTCTCGAAGAGAGGTTGATACATCTTTGTTAAGACGAGAAACCTTCGGCTCAGGCAAACATGTAGGCTATCTTATTAATACTCATAAAGTAACATAAGAAAAGGATAGCTAATTAACGACCCTTTTCACGGACTCCGCTGTTTCAAGGACCCCATGAGTACTGTTTTCTTAGGCGAGAAACCTGAAGGTGTTTCGCTTCGCATCGCTAACCAGAATGCGTAGGCAGGGTTCCGCTGGGCGGCCAGACACGAAGCCAACAAGGTTTTGACTTTGGGAGTCGATGTGCCTATAGTGATCCTCTGTAGGGCAAATCAGTACCCTTATTCCCTAACTCAAACACTCAGTTGATTGCTATGATGACTCATGATTGTTGTCCACGCCCCTCCCTTGGTAGAGGGGGCTCACAGGTCCTCAAGGCTCTCCTCGGATTGGGGACCTTGTCGGTCCTGATCGTCCTTGTAGGCCTTCTACTCTTGCCCTCCGCACAGGCGCAGCAGGATCCTCCGGGTTGCAGTGGTAGCGGTCTGGGAATCAACCTTTTCGTGGATAAGACGGTGGCGCATGTGGGGGATACGCTCCACTACAGCGTACTCGTCTATAACAGTGCATTTCCGGCGTGCAAGGCCAGCGAGGTTCGTGCCTATATTGTAACGCCGGATGGCGTCACGAATACGATCACCTTGAAGCGCACAACCTTGAATCCTGGGGAAGGGGACAAGTATGACAATGTCGCTACCTACATCATCCGCGAGCAGGACATTAAGGAGGGTATCGTAAGTGCAGCGACGTTTGATTTGGCGCGGATTCACCAAAACGAAGACCTGAGCTACGGTCAGGCCGCGCAGACCGTGAATACAAGGATCGTCAACCCGTGCATCTCCATCACGCAGGAATGCACCGGCGGTGTGGGAGAGAATGGGCAGATCGGCTTCAGCGGCACGGTCTCGAACTGTGGTGATATCCGGTTGGTGAATGTCACCGTCAGCAACGTGGTGGATGGCGTCATGCGCCGGGTTTATGGTCCTGTCGAATTGGCAGTGGGCCAGAGCACGAATTTCAGCGGTACCTACAAGCCCGCCAATCCCTGTCTGCCTTCGTCTGCGACTTTCATCGCCACGGGCACCGACAAAGTGGACGCCATCGTTCCCCCAAGGACCGTGACCGCGACCGGCACGACCCAATGCGAGATTGCCCTGAGCCCGTCGATCGCCCTTGGACAATCGTGCGCGTCCGCTCCCGTCGCTGGCGGCACCCAGTACACCTATACGGGGTCGGTGACGAATACCGGCAATGTGACATTGACGAACGTTGTGGTTTACAGTGACAAGCCCGCTGCCAACACGGTCATCTTTACCGCTGCCACAATGGCACCTGGCGCTTATTTGACCTTCAATGCCCAATTCACCGCCCCGCTGAACGCTTGCGAAGTCACCATCTCCTTGGTGGCCAGCGCCGACAGTCGATGTGGCCAGCCGGTGTTGGCTCAATCCAGCCGCACCTGCCCGTTGCTCACGAAGCCCGCGATCGTCGTGACCGAGACCTGCCCGGTCGAGCCTGTGAAAGCGGGCGAAGTGCTGACCTACGGGGGCACTGTGCGCAACGCCGGTGACGTAACGTTGACTAACATTGTAGTGGTGAGCGCCAGGCCCGAACCGAACACCGTGATCTTCACGCTCGACCGCCTCGAGCCAGGCGCCCAGGCATCCTTTACTGGCAGTTTCTCCACCCCAGCGGATACCTGCTCCGTTACCAATACCGTGACCGCATCCGGTCAGGCCCAGTGTGCTGGGACTCAGGTGTTGAACTCCGTCACCGCGATCTGTCTCCTGGGGGCAACACCGGCGGTGGCGATCACCAAGACCTGTCCCGAGGTGCCGCCCGGCTTTGGCAAGCCCTTGGTGTACGGCTCGACCGTCGTGAACACCGGCGATGTGACCTTGTACGACCTGGTCGTGACCAGTGATCGTCCTGCTGCCAACACGGTGGTGATCAGGATCCCCAGCCTAGCCCCTGGTGCTTCCACCAATTTTACCGGGACTTACACCGTCCCCGCGAACTTGAATGGCTGCTCGATTACCGACACGCTGGTTGTCGCTGGTCGCGAGCGCTGTTCTTCCCGCACGGCGACGGCCTCGGTTACGACCACGTGCCCCGTGCAATCCGCGCCCAAGATCACGATCGTGGCGAATTGCCCCGCTACAGTCACGACGGTAGGTACCGAGCTCAAGTATACGGGAACGGTAAGCAACTCAGGCGACACGACTCTGACGAACGTGGTGGTTTATGCAGGTGCTGGAGAGTCCGTCCAGACGGTGGCCACGATTGGCACCCTGGCTCCCGGGGCCTCCGCCACCTACTCTGGCAGCTACATCGCGCCGCTGGACTCGTGCTCGAGCAGCGTCACCCTGACCGCCGTCGGCCTCGAGGCTTGCGGTGGGACCACGGTGTCTCATCAGATCGTCAACACCTGTCCGTTGAAATCCACACCTGCCATCGCTGTGACGAAGGCTTGCCCAGCTGAACCGGTGGTTCCGGGAGAACTCCTGGTATTCAGCGGAACGGTGACGAACATTGGGAATATTACCCTGACCAACGTTGTGGTGGTGAATAACCAGCCTGCGGTAAACACCCACGTATTTGGGCCGGTGACGCTGGCTCCGGGACAAGGCGCGGCCTTTACCGGGAGTTACATGGTGCCGACAAACGTGAATGCCTGCAGCGTTTCCTCCACGCTGAATGCGCAAGGCCAGAGCCAGTGTGACGGGTCGGTGGCGAGCGCTGCTGCCTCGAGCAGTTGTCCGGTGGTCACGACTCCGGGCGTCCTGATCACGGCGTTGTGCCCAGGGCAGCCGATCCCGCAGAACGGTTTGATGCAGTACCAGGGGATCGTCAAGAACACTGGGGACATCACGCTGACCAACTTGATTGTGGTCAGTGATCAGCCCATTGAAGGTACGGTCGTATTCAGGGCTTCGTTACTGGCTCCTGGACAAAGCACCAACTTCGCTGGCAGCTACCAAGTACCGGTGAATTGCTGTGAGGTGGTTACGACCTACCGGGTGACCGCCCAGGATATTTGTGACGCATCCACAGTGACCGATACCTCCACAACGGTTTGCCCGGTGGTCTTCAATCCTGCCATCAAGGTGAGCAAGACATGTCCGGAGCAACCGGTGGAACCAGGTGAGGACCTCGTGCTCAAGGGCAGTGTCTCGAATGCGGGTGACATCACTCTCTATAACGTGGTCGTGATCAGTGACGCCATCGGAGAGGCGAGTCCGGTGCTGGGTCCGATCGACCTGGCCCCGGGCGAAACCGTGCCCTACAAAGTGCGTTACACGGTCCCGGTCGACTTCTGCGGCCTGGACACGATGCGTGCTTCCGGACATTCGATGTGCGGCGGCAAACTGGTGCAGGACGCTGTCACCTCCACGTGCCCGATCAAGACCACACCGGCCATCGCGGTGATGAACCATCGGGCTGCGTCCGCAGTGCAGGGATGCGTCCCGGTGCAGGCTCATGCGGTTGTGTCGAACACGGGCGACGTGAGCCTGGTCGATGTGGTTGTTTACGCAAACCAGCCCACGAACAGGATGGTATTCGGACCGCTCACGCTTGCTCCGGGTGCTTCCACCAACTTCATGTATGAGTTCAGTTCCCCTCAGACATGTGATTGTTGCGAGATCGCGGTGACGTTGACCGCCACCGGTAAGGGTAAGTGTGATTCTACGCAGGTTACCAGTACCTCCACGGCGGTGTCACCGCTGGAACGAGGTCCGAAAATTGAGCTAGCTCTCGACTGCCCGACGGGCGAGAACCCGCTTGTTGCCGGGGTGGTGGTGACTGGAATTGTGCGCAATTCGGGTGACATCACCCTCACCAATGTGCTCGTGGTTTCCAGCATCCCCACGGAGGACACGGTGGTCGTAGGCCCCATCAATCTGGCTCCTGGTGAGACGCAGGCGTTGTCGATCCACGTGACCGCGATGGGTGATGATACCATCCGGAGTCTGTCGGTGTCCGCCACGGGCCAGAGCATCTGTGGTGGCACCCCGGTTGGGTCCACCACTCTGTGCGCAGGGAAGCAACTTGTTGCACCGCAGATTACCCTCATCCTTCAAACCGAGGGAGGCATTCGCCTCTCCTGGTCTGCGACGGCTGGGACTGTGTACCAAGTCCAGTACAAGGCCGCTTTGAGCGATCTGGAATGGTCTAATCTGGAAGGCACGGTAACGGCAACCGGCCCGACCGCCTCCAAGGTGGATCCGGCGGTCAGCTCGACCAGCAGATTCTATCGCATCGTGGCCCTCGAGTAAGAGATGGCTGCGTGACTCGGGGCTTGGTCCCCTAGGACTGTACAGGACTGCCGATAGGGAATTGTTCCCTATCGGCAGTTTCTTTGTAGGGCGTTCCCGCCGAGTGCCATTTGACGTGCGGGGGCTTTTGTGCGACACCAGTGCGTGACAGCCCAGGCGCGAGTCACCGGTTCTGAACGGGAGCAAGGCAGACCGTGGTTGTGCGTGCAAGGCAAACCCATGATATCCGAGTCACAGTCCAGTCGAGAGCCATCGAGCGAGTCGAGGGGGGAAACCACCATCTCTTGGTTCTCTGGGCGGCGGCGATTACTCATCTTGGTGGGGATCCTAGGGTGTCTGGTCTTGGGGTGGGGCTACGTTCGGATCCTGCATCCGCCGCCGCCGGTTCCGGTTCCGGCGGACCTTGCGAAGCTGGAACCTCAGCTTCGGAGTTACCTGGAAGAACGGGTGCTATGGGTGAAGGCGTCCCCTCGTGACGCTAGCCGATTCTCCACCCTGGGTTTGGCTTATGCGGCGAATGGATTGTGGCTGGAGGCGAGGTTGGCGTTCACCACTTCTGCTCAACTACGGCCCAATGACCCCCTTCCTCAGATGTATATCGCTGTGGCTGCTCAGGAGGTCGGCAAAGTCGACGAAGCGATTTCCCTTCTCCGGCAGCTGGCGGTCCGGTTTCCTGACTTTCCTCAGGGCCACGCCCGGCTGGGTGACCTGCTCGCCCGGGCTGGGGTCGATGCAGAGGCAGCGCCGGTGTTTGAGCGGTTGATCCAGCTTGCCCCTGGGGAATGGCGCGGCTACGCGGGCCTGGGAGGAATCAAGCTGCGGGCAGGGGATGCAGAGGGTGCACTTCGATTGCTGCAGAAGGCGGTGGAACTGGATCCCTCCGCCAAGCCGGCGCATCATTCCTTGGGACAGGCCTACCAGCGGTTGGGGCGCCAGCTGGAAGCCGAGCGTCATCTCCGGCTCGGAGCCAACGCGTTGCACTATCCCATGCCCGATCCGTGGTCCAACGAGGCTTCCCAACACATGAGACGATTCCAGGATCTCATTGACATGGGCAATGACCTGGTCGAGGCAGGCCAGGCCGAGAGGGCGATTGTGCTTCTGGAGGGTCTCTATCCTTTCTACCAGACCAACGTGACCGTGCTCAATAATCTGGGCATTGCCTACAATCAAAACCAACAGCCCATCAAGGCCAAACCACTCCTCGAACGGGCCTTGCAGCTGAACGATCGGCATTTGCCCTCTTACATCACCTACTCCGTGACCTGCCTTGCGTTGGGGCAAAACGCAGATGCCCTCAAAGCAGTCAACCGGGCCTTGGAACTGGCCACGAACAACCCCCATGGCTATCTAGCCCGCGCCAACGTTTTGCTCGTCATGGAGAAGGATGAGGAGGCCCTGGCTTCCCTGGAACAGGCCGCCAAACTGTTGCCTCAGGATGCGCGGATTCGCATGGACATGGGAGATATCTTGTGGCGTAACCTGAACCGGCAGGAGGCCGCCCTGGCGAAGTATCTTGAGGCAAGTCGGCTTGACCCCACGCTAGCTCCGGTTTTCGTTCGGTTGGCGGACCTGCGCATGAGCCGTAAGGAATTTGCAGAGGCGAAAGAAGCCCTTGCTACCGCACGCCAGCTCGCACCCAATTTGCCCGATCTGCCGGTGCTGGAGAGACGATTGCTGGGAACGAATTCGCCTACTTCGAATGCGCGCCCCTAGTGCAGCCTTTCCCCCTTGCCCCAAGTCTCGCTTGGGTAACCCGGTGCCGCGTGTGCTGGCGATCACCGCCCTCTCCATCGTCTTCCTTCAGGGATGTTCCAAGGCGCCTTCGCCGATGCCGGACATGAACCAGCCGACTTCCTCCCCTTCGCCTGCGACAAAAGCCGAGGTCCAGGGAGCTTGGTTCCAGGAGGTTGCCAGTTCGTCGGGCCTGAAGTTCCATCATATCTCCGGGCATACAGGCCGATTCTACATGCCCGAAATCAATGTGGGGGGCGTCGGTTTGCTGGACTTTGATCGGGACGGGCTCCTGGATGTTTACTGTGTTCAAGGCGGGTATCTCGATCCCACGGCTTCCACAAACCGGCCCACCAGCCGTTTGTATCGGAACCTCGGAGGGCTTCGTTTCGAGGACGTTACGGACAGGGCAGGGGTCGGCGACCCAGGCTATGGGAACGGCTGTGCCTGCGGGGACTATGACGGGGATGGATGGACCGACATTTATGTGACGAACACGGGGACCAACCGGCTCTATCGGAACAAGGGTGACGGCACTTTCACGGACGCGACCGCCAAGGCGGGGGTGGGACACGTGGGTTGGGGAGTCAGCGCGTCCTTCTTCGACTACGACCGCGACGGGGCGTTGGACTTAATGGTTGCCAACTATCTCAACTGGTCCAGAGACCGGGAAGTGGACTGTTTCTCTCGCGGGGTTCGGGACTACTGTTCACCAAAAGCGTACGGAGCCCCGACCATCGCAACGCTCTATCATAATCGAGGTGACGGCACGTTCGAGGATGTGACGTCCAAGACCGGACTCGACCAGGCGCTGGGGCATGGCATGGGGGTGGTGACAGCGGATTTTGACGGTGATGGCTGGTTGGACATATTCGTTTCCAACGACGCGATGCCGAATCATTTGTGGATGAATCAGCGGAATGGAACCTTTCGGGAAGAAGCGCTCATCCGTGGTTGCGCGGTCAATTCCATGGGCATGGCCGAGGCCGGGATGGGGATTGGAGCCGTGGACCTCTTTCAGCGAGGCGCTCTGGACCTCTATGTGACCCACCTCGTGGGAGAGGGGAACCGGCTCTTCATGAATACCAACGGATACTTTCTCGACATGGTCACCCCGAAGGGTCCTGGCGCGCGCAGTCGGCCCTATACTGGTTTCGGGGTCGGGTTCTTTGATTTCGACCACGATGGAGAGCTGGATCTCTATGTGGCCAACGGCCGGGTCCTGCTGGGCCTGCAGGACCTCGATCCCCGCGACCCATTCGCGGAGCCAAACACCCTCATGCGCGGCGTGGGACACGGCGTTTTTGACGAGATCTTTCCCCAAGGCGGAACGGATCCAGTTCTGCTGGCCACCAGCCGCGGCGCTGCCTTCGGCGATCTCGACAACGATGGGGCGGTGGAGATTGTCGTGATCAATCGAGATGGTCCGGCTCACCTCTTGCGAAACCTTGTGGGTGATCGGGGGCGTTGGGCGCTTTTTCGGTTGTGCGATGCGCGTGGGAGGATTGCCCTGAATGCCAAGCTTCGCCTGGAGGCCGGAGGGAAGGTCTACTGGCGCGAAGTCCAACCCCACCAAAGCTACTGCTCCAGCAACGATCCCAGGGTTCACTTCGGGCTGAGCAAAGCCACCCAGGTGGATCGTGTCCGGGTTACCTGGCTCGACGGTTCGTCCGAGGTCTTCGGCCCTTTTCCTACGGGGCAGATCATAGAGTTACGCCAGGGGAAGTAAAACCAACTAGGCCCGTTGGAAGCCGTGATCGCGGCGATCGAGAAGGTCAAGGGCCGCAAGTGGGCAGACTTTCGGGACCAATATGGCGACACGGGACTGGATATGGCGCTGTATTTGGGGCGGCGTTTGTGCGAGCCGAAACTGGCGGAACTGGCCCAGGTAGTGGACTTGCGGAATTACGGGGTAGTGGGGACCAATGCCAAGCGATACGAACGACGACTGGAACGAGACCGCACGGAGAAGGCGCGGATGAAACAAGTGCTTGAACTGTTGAATGGTGAGATGACCCCGATTTAATAGAAGCGTTTCGATGGGGTCAGCCATCAGGGTTCTCACACTGAGATTCCAAAGGCCGCCGCAGGGCTTCCCGGACCTTTTCCGCCAGAGACTCGTTGGTGAAAGGCTTCTGGAGGAACTGCACGCCCTCATCCAGCACGCCGCGATGGGCGATCACGTCGGCCGTGTAGCCGGACATGAACAAACATCGCATCTCCGGCTGGAGCGTCGCCAACCGCTGCCGCAATTCACGGCCGTTCATGCCGGGCATCACCACGTCGGTGATCAACAGTTGAATCCGTCCGGCGTGTTGCCTCGCTAGGTTGAGCGCCGCCTCCGGCGCTGACGCTGCCAGGACGGTGTAACCATGCTGTTCCAGAATCCGTTGCGACAGCACCAGAATCTGTTTCTCGTCTTCCACCAGCAGCACCGTTTCGGTTCCGCGCACATCACGTTTCCGGGACGCGGTGTCGGCGGCCAGCGCTTGAGCCTCGGCCCGCGGCAGGTAAATCTTGAAGGTCGTGCCCTGCCCTGGCTCGCTGTTCACGATGATCAAGCCCTGGTTTTGTTTGACGATGCCGAACACCGTTGCCAGACCCAAGCCCGTGCCTTTGCCGACTTCCTTGGTGGTGAAGAACGGCTCGAACAGATGGGACTGCGTCTCGGCGTCCATCCCCTTGCCGGTGTCGCTTACGGTCAGCATCACGTAATCGCCCGGCATGCACTCGGGATGGTTCAGAACGTGCGTGGCGTCCAAGGTTGCGTTGGTGGTTTCGATGGTGACCATGCCCACATCGCCAATGGCGTCGCGGGCGTTGACGCAGAGGTTGGCGAGGACCTGGTCAATCTGGCTGGGATCCACCTTCACGGGCCAGAGGCTTGCGCCGGGCGTCCAAGTCAGTTTAATGTCCTCGCCGATCAATCGCCGCAGCATCTTGAGCATGCCGGCCACGGTGTCGTTGAGATCGAGCACTTTGGGGGCAATGGTCTGCTTGCGAGCGAAGGCCAGCAATTGGCGGGTCAGATCGGCGGAGCGCTTGGCAGATTCCCGGATTTCTTCGAGGTTCTCGCGCACCGGGCTGTCCTGCGGGAGTTCAAGCAGTGCCAGGGACGCATTGCCGATGATGGCCTGGAGCATGTTGTTGAAGTCGTGCGCCACGCCTCCGGCCAGGCGGCCCACCGATTCCATCTTCTGGGCCTGCGTGAGTTGAGCCTGCAGCTTCTCCTTTTCCGCCGCCGCACGCTTGCGCCCGGTGATGTCCTCCATGGACCCATCGTAGTGAGTCACGCGACCCTGCTCGTCGCGCACGGCCCGGGCGTTCTCCGACACCCAAAGCTGACTTCCGTCCTTGCGCCGGACTTCGTACTCGAAACCCGTGACCGTGCCCGCGGCTTCGACCAACCGGCGCAAATCCTCGCGCTTGCTCCCGTCCACGTAGCCATGCTGTCCCACTTCGCGTCGCTCGCGGATGAGTTCCTCCGGCGATGCAAAGCCCAGCATGCGGGCCAGGGCCGGATTGGCGGCCGGTACGCTCGGGCCGTGATCAATCTCTTCGATA
>CAYPNF010000083.1:11345-29685 GCA_964411985.1 uncultured Verrucomicrobiota bacterium | reverse complement strand
TCGAGAGAAAATGACAAAGCTGAAGGCGGATCCGGTCACGGTCCCTCCGTCCCAGGTCCTTTGGGGGAACTTCGACTCCCGGTTGGTGTGCGTCAGCGGAACCTTGCAGCGTCTGGCTCAGACGGCAACGAACCAGACTCTGACCTTGCTCCAGGATGGCGTTCTCTTCGGAGTCTCGCTCTCCACGACCAACACGCTGGCAGAGTGGCCGCTGTTCAAGGAGGGTGATTTGGTCCGAGTGAGCGGGGTGTGCCTGCTGCAAGGCGATCGCCCTGAAGCGCCTCAGTCTTTCCAGATCCTAGCCCGGTCTGAACAAGACGTCTCGCTACTCACGCGTCCCCGCGTGTTCTCGCTCCAACAGGTGCTGCTGATCCTGGCCGTCCTCGCGTTGGGTTGGGCCATTGTGCTGCTGTGGGGCGTGGCCCTCAAGCGGAAGGTTCGCGAACAGACGGCCATCATCGAAGCCCGGATGGAGAAGGAGTTGTCCCTCCAAAGGCGCTACCATCATCTGCTCGAGAACGCCGCTTTCCCGGTGATCATCTTCCAAGCGGTCAATCTGTCCATTCTTTTTGCGAATCAGCGGGCCGCTCTCCGGCTCCACGGCAGCGCCGCCGCCAAAGTCAGCTCTTCGGTGTCCAATTACTGTGACTCACAGGAGCAGCTTCAGATCCTGATGCAAAGAATCAAGGAGGACGGCCAGCTGACGGAGTTCGAGGTGTGCTTTAAGACTCTTGGCGGAGATCCTTTTTGGGCGCTGGTCTGCGCCAACTCCATCGAATTTGATCAACAGCCCGCCGTATTCCTGTCCTTCAATGACATTACCCAGCGCCAACAAATGGAGGAACGTCTACGCCAGTCCCAGAAGATGGAGGCCATTGGCCATCTCGCGGGCGGAATGGCGCACGAATTCAACAATATTCTGGCTGCCATCATGATGAACCTGGAGTTGGTGCAGAGCGGTCACGTGGAGGATCAATCCAGGGGGATGTTGAAAGAAGTCCAGGCACTCACCCGCCGGGCGGCGGAACTCATCCGAAAGCTGTTGGCCTTCAGCCGCCGGTCCGTGCTGACCGTTCAACCCATGGACTGGGCAGCCAGCGTGGAAAGCCAATCCAAGCATCTGACACAGGTCTTGGGGGAGGGCATCACCCTGGAGTTCTCAAAACCGGAACGGTTGTCATGGGTGAGGGCTGACCCAAACATGCTGGCGCAGGCTCTCCTGAACCTCTGTGTGAACGTCCGAGACGCCATGCCTCGAGGTGGATCGCTCCGACTGGTGTTTTCGGAGAGGACGATCGGGGCAGAGCAGGCAAACGCCGAAGTCCAGAACCCAGCGGGAACGTACGTCTGCTTGTCGGTGACGGACACAGGACGCGGCATGGATGAGGAGACGAGGAAGAGGCTCTTTGAGCCATTCTTCACCACGAAAGACGTCGGGCAAGGTACTGGCTTGGGCTTGGCCACGGTCCGGGGAATAATCCAGCAGCACGGAGGCTGGGTGGACGTGGAGAGTGCGGTTGGACAGGGCAGTACCTTCCGAGTTTACCTCCCCGCCCTCACAGAGGGGGTGAAGAACGAACGCGTTCTGCAGTAAGGCATACTGGCTCGACGCCCAGGCCTGCGCCGAAGCCCTGCCTTCCTGCCCCCTCGGAAGGCCCGTTAGCCGGGACCGAGACCAAGCCACTGCAAGCAAAGCCGCGCCAATTCCACGGTGTAGAGCCAGCTGAACCGGAACCCCACAAACCATTCCGCCGAGTCGGTCAGGAACGGTACACTCGCGATCAGCACCACCACGTTTGCCAACCAGATCACGACCATCGAGAAGACGTATCCTTGATTCGCCAGATCACTCTGCCTCGCCCGCAAAACGTAGAGGTTCAGCGTAACGTGGAAGGCATAGGTCACTCCGAGAACCCAATGGTAGCAAGGTCTCACCGCGGTAACATCCCACCACCGGTCGGCCACCGCATATCCCACGGCAGCCACCAGCGAATAGAGCGGAAAATAGTAGGGCGCCAGGGCAACCAGGAAGTTGGCGCGGTCGGTGGTCACCGAACCTCCCTTGGAACTTACCTTGAAACGGGAAACTCGTCCGCCGCAGATCCACGTCCCGACCGCATGCGCCAACTCGTGCCCGAACACGTATAACCACATCGGTTTGGGCAACACCAGGAAGCAGACCACCCAACTGGCTGCACCCGCAAGAAAAGCTGCCCAAAATGTGTCCGCATGACCGCTCCGACCAATGACCTCGAGGAGACCACGGGTACCACCATAGCAAAACGGCAAGAGGAGCAGAGCTACCCCGAGTTTTATGAGCTTGCCCCTCTTCTTCATCTCTCCTGTTCCGCTGCTAGTCGGGCTTCCTCAACCCGTGCAAGCAAGATCTCCGTGACGACCGGATCCATGCCAAGTGCCTGGCCATACCAGATGCGTCTTCCTTGCCGCTCGGTCGGGTTTCTCCACGGCCCATGGCCTGCGGCAATGCGCTCCATCACCACCGACTCTGGCTCTCCCAACTGAATGGGCACATCGGCCATCGGGTGCAAGGCGTCTCCCAGAAAGAAAGGAACCACCACCACGTTCGACTGCGTGGCCATGTCGAACAAGCGAGCCACTCCGGGCTCTTCCTCCAGATATAGGGATTCCACCTGCGCGTACGAACCGACGCGGCGCATCCTTTGGACATGCGCTTCCACCGCCTTTCGAGAATTGGGATTCTTGGGAGTGCCATGTCCGACCAGGAAGAGTGAGAGATTCTCCGGCTGAGGCGCCGAAGGGAACGGGTGTTCTCTCACCACTCGCGCCGCCGTGTCCGCAATCACCTCCTGCATCCGGGGATGCGTTCCCACCGGGAGGGTGTAGTGGATTTCCGCGCCAAGGCCAACCCGGCGGTTCTGGTAGGTGTCGTCCTGGTTCTTCGGTAACTCCAACTCACGTGGAATCACCTGCTGGGTGAAATAGCCCTCGCTGAGAAAAAGCGGCACGACAAAAGCGCGAGGAGTACGGATCTGCGCGATCGCCGTGCGGATCGACGGTTCCTCGCGCCAGAAACCCACCAGCACTTCCTGAAAGAGCCGACGACGGCGAATCTCGTCGGCGTGCCAGTGGACCGGTCGGGCCGCCAACGGGCTTTTCACTGCCCCGTGCCCAAGAAGCACGAGAGTGTCTTCACTGTGGTGGCTCATAGAGGCCTATCTCGGAGCAGCAAGCGCAGGAACTCGAGATCAGAAAAACCGCCCTGCTCTCCTTCTGCCAAGGCTTGGAGCATGCCCGAGGCTTGCCGCACCACCACCAGACCCAGGCTCGGGCTGACGTAAAGACGCTGTTTACCTGCTCCGGCCGCATACACCAAATCCGGAGGGATCAGCGGCTCAGCAGTCAGATCTTCCAGCCCCATGCTGACCTGCCGCAGGCGCATGCGTTCACTGTCCGGAAGCGGCGCGTTCAACCACCACGAAAGCCCATAGGCAGGGTTGTCCTTGGAACCACGAAAGCATTGTGCCAGCAAATCAGCGGGGAGGACGGTCTTCGCGAGATGCTGGCCGCGCCTGCAGATCAACTCCCCCAGCTTGGCCCACTCCCGGGCGGACAGCGCCGCGCCCGAAGCGAAACTCGGATTTCCATCTCTTCCGTGTCGCCAACGGCCCACGTGCAGCCCAATCGGCTCGAAGACCCGAGCTCGGAGGTAAGCGAGAGCGTCCGGGGCACGTCCAATCAGTTTCCTGCGCAGGAACTCCCCAAAGACCTGAAACGGAGCAGACCCGTAAAAGAACTTCTCTCCAGGCTTGGCGACGGCAGCAGTGCGCAAGGCCACACCGTAATCAGGGATCGAACCTGGCTTGCCTCCGGCCTCCAATCCACTCACCAACTGCAGCAACTGCCGCAGGGTGATCCCGGTCTTGCGAGGGTCCTCCTGCCATTCGTAGAGCGTCTGCGCCAAAACCTCGTCGAAGGTAAAGAGTCCATCCGCAACCCCTGCGACGGCCGCGATCCCAGCGAAACTCTTGGTGCCGCTGGCGATCTCGTGGGGTTGGTCCGGTGAAGCACCCTTGGGGTAGGCTTCTAGGATCAGCTCGCCGCCGATGGATGCGTAGAAGGACACGCCTTGGTGCGCTGCGTTGTAGGCGGCTGCTTCACGCACTGCAGTTTGGAATTCTCTACTAACAGTCATTATTCGCCATCACACTTCAACACTCGATCAAAAAGGGAATCACTTGACGCCCGCATGACAAGCCTTAGGATTAATTACCTAGACCCAAGTTGCAAGAACCACTCCCAAAGCTCCGTATGAAGACTCTGTCTGCTCCAACCCAATCAGCCCTAGTTGCTACCCTCTGTTCGGTGGTGATGTCGATGCAATGTGAGGCCCAATTGGCTGAGTGGGCAGACACCCCGATCACTGGAAGCCTCCCCATTCCTGGTACTGTCATCGACGCACATATCTCGAGCTGTTCCTACTCGGGGGTTGGAGGTGGAGTGATAGGAGTAGATGGAACCGACTTCGCAATCGAGAATTGGGAACCCGGCTCGAGTGTGAACCTCAACAAGTACTTCGAGATCAGCCTATCAATCCAACCCGGGTTTAAAGCGAGTTTGAGCACGCTCACGTTCACGGGAAGACGAGATGCCTTAGGATTGTCGCTATATGCTCGGAGCAGCTTGGATTCATTCAACGCAAACCTCGGTTCCAAAGCCTCCCTTACCCTCGACGTTGCCTCCTATGATTACCCCCTTGCCAGCATGGGGGAGGTTACCGGGACTGTTCAGTTTCGGTTCTACGGCACCGATGCGGTGGACGGTGATTCTGGCACACCCGTGCTGATGGGGCCCGGCTTAGGGGCAACCATGATCTCCATTACTGGTACCACGAGTCCGGTTCCAGAGCCAACGAGCGTGGCTTTGGTGTCCGGGTTGGCATTGGTCGCATTCGGGACCTGTCGTCGGTTGGGCCGTTGATGCGGCTTCAGCATCCGAAGGATTCGGTCCGCCGGACCTACCGCCAGGCATGGTGTTATGACGGCCCCAATCTCGCCGATAACGCCTCCAGATCGTACACGCATCCACCCCAAGTACCCCCCCCTGCCTGCTGGAGCAGAGCCCACAGGCGCGTGTCATCCGGCAAATCTGGATCAGGCTTCAAACCGGGGTGAGGTTCGCGTTGCTCAAGGATGACCACTCCCTGCTCAGGGCTGACTTCTCCTTTGCCCTCGCCGACGAAATCCAGGCTCCCTTCGAGCCGTTGACAGTCAATCACCACGCGGATTCGGTCGCCGTCCCGCACTTTGCCGATCGGTCCGCCGGCGAGCGCCTCGGGCCCGACGTGACCAATGCAGGCACCGGTGGAAACGCCTGAGAACCGGCCGTCGGTGATCAACACCACGCGGTTCCCGTACGGAATATGTTTCAGCGCGATGGTGATCTGGGCGGTCTCCTCCATGCCCGTCCCCAAGGGACCGATTCCGGCTAGCACCATAACGTCCCCAGCCTGGATGCGCCCCTCTTTCAGGGCGTGCATCGCGGCTTTTTCGGAGGTAAACACTTTCGCTGGACCTTCTTGCCGGAACACACCATCCGCACCGATCACCGTAGGATCAATGGCGGTACTCTTTACCACCGCTCCTTGCGGGGCCAGGTTTCCGCGTGGGAACGTAACTGTGCTGGTTAAGCCTCGGGCCTTGGCGCGATCGGGCGCCAGAATCACGTCGTCGGGGTCTACGCCATCTTGTTCCCGGAGGATTTCACGGAACCGCAAACGTCTTTCGGACCGCTCCCAGGCATCCAGAACAAACCCCAATTCCACCCCCGCAACGGTCAAAACTCCCAGATGAAGACAGCCCAAGGCGCGCAAGTGGAGCATCACCTCAGGCACTCCCCCCGCCAGAAACGCGCGCACGGTCGGATGATATTGAGGGCCATTGGGCAGAACGTCCACCAACCGGGGCACGCGCTGGTTGATGCGGATCCAGTCCTCCACCGTCGGACGGGGCAATCCGGCGGCGTGCGCGATAGCCGGGACGTGGAGCAAGAGATTGGTGGATCCTCCGAAAGCAGCGTGAACTGCCATCGCATTTTGAATCGCCGCGGAGGTCACGATCTCTCGCGTGGTGCGCCTGCCCTCCTCTAACGCCACCAGGGCCTTGGCCGACCGCACGGCAAGCTCCGTCCAGACCGCCTGCCCTGAAGGTGCGAGGGCAGCGTGGGGAACGGTCAGCCCCAGGGCTTCGGCCACCACTTGGGAAGTCGCCGCCGTGCCCAGGAACTGGCAGCCTCCGCCAGGGGAACCGCAGGCGCGGCAACCGAGCGCTGCCGCTTCATCCAAGGTGAGCATTCCGTGGGCAAAGCGCGCGCCAATGGTCTGAATCTTTCCCAAATCTTCAGCCCCTTCCGCAGGGAGAGTCACGCCCCCGGGGACCAACACCGCAGGCAGGTTCAGCATGCCCGCCAGTGCCATCATCATGGCAGGAACTCCCTTGTCGCAGGTGGCCACCCCGAGCACACCGGATCGCGTGGGTAACGACCGAATCAAGCGTCGGAAGAGGATCGCGGCATCGTTTCGGTAAGGGAGACTATCAAACATTCCAGTCGTTCCCTGGGTGCGGCCATCGCAAGGATCGGAACAATAGCCGGCAAAGGGAATGGTCCCCAGCCTGGCAAACTCGCGCGCGGCTGCTTCCACTTGCAGTCCGATTTCCCAATGGCCGGTGTGGTAGCCCAAAGCAATGGGTTTTCCATCCGGAGCACGCAAGCCTCCCTGGGTGCTCAGGATGAGAAACTGTTTTCGGCCCAGCTCGGAGACCTTCCAGCCCATGCCCGCGTTCTGGGTCATCCCAAACAGATCGCCGCTCGGACTATGGCGGAGTTGATCCTCGGTGAGAGGCAGAGAACCACTCGGCCCTGGAGCTTTGGTCTGGATGCGGTAAACGGACGAATCCGCTGAATCGAAGATGGTGTTTGGGGAGGACATAACCGGTCACTGTGGATCCGTGGGGCGGGTCGTTGCAAGGTAACTGCGCAGCCATTGGCGAGCTCCCTCCAGGTCAGAGAAATCCCCTTCGAGCTGGGCTTCCATAGCTGCGGCGAGGATCGGCGCGAACTCCGGTCCTGGCTGCATCCCCAACTCGAGCAGGTGGCGGCCGAGCAGGATGGGCCGTGGGGCCTGGGCTTCGAGCGAAAGGCGTGCCGCAGTTTCCAGCATGGGCCTCACTCCATCGGGCAGCTCGCGTGGCCGGGGAGGACGTCCGAAAGCGTCTGCGGTAATCACGGTGCAGAGGTGCTCGATGGTTTCCGGGGCCAAGCTCCTGGCCAACCGGCGCACGGCGCGGTCGGTGATCGTCTGGAGATGAGCCAGATGATGGGTGACCAAGGGCACCACGCGGTCGCGATATTCGTTGGGGGCATTGATCCGCTCCAGAAAGGAGAGCGTGAGCGGTCCCCCTGCCGCTTCGTGTCCCGGTGAAACAATCCGCCACTCGCCGTTCTTCAACGCGCGCTGGGTCGTCTGCGGTTTCGCGAAATCATGACAGAGAATCGCCAACATCAGCACGATGCGCGTGGTAGTGTCGGCCGCTCGCCACTCCGGCAAACTCACCATGGCATCGCAGCAATGGCAGGTGTGGACGAACACGTCGCCTTCAGGATGCCAGGCAGGATCCTGCGGGACCCCCATCATGGCTTGGATCCCGGGATAATGCTCAATCCAGCCGGTCTGGGCCAAGAAACGGAGCCCCGCCGAGGGCACGATGCTTTTCTCCGCCCACTTAAACCATTCATCGCGTACCCGTTCCAAGGCCAATTCACGATAGGTGGGAGTGATGGAGCGGCAAAGTTCCAAGGTCTCCGGTGCCACGGTCAGACCGAAACGACCAGCAAACTGCATACCGCGCAACACTCGCAGCGGGTCCTCCGTAAACGCCCCACTCGTATGCCGCAAAACCCCGTTGCGCAAATCCCTCAACCCGCCGTGGTAGTCGATCAGTTCCCCCTTCCGAAGATCGTACATCATGGAGTTGATGGTGAAGTCGCGCCTGGCGCAGGCCTCTTCAGGCCGGAGAAAGGGATCGAGCTCCACGCTGAATCCCTTGTGACCGGCTGCGGTCTTGGAATCTCGCCGCGCGATGGAGAAATCCAGGAACCCAAACTCTTCCGTGGAAAGCCTGACGACGCCAAAAGAACGTCCTACGAGATCTGGTCTACCCCACGGCCGAAGGGCGTGAACCAACTCCTCATAGCCACAACCAAACACTTCGATGTCGTAGTCCTTTCCAGCGACTCCCAGCAGCGCATCCCGCACCGACCCACCCACCAGATAGGCCTTCTGCAGAAGGGGCGTCTCAGAAAGAATCCGCCGCAGAAGCCGCGGAAAAGTCTGGGGTTGGATGTCGTGGAGTTCCACCACAAAAGATCTCCATTAAGAGCCGTCAGGCCCGGTGCCTTGTTCGCGGAGCCAAGGTTGGATCGCCTGGGCCCAGGCGGCGTAACCAGCGCGGTTCAGATGCAGGTCATCAGCCTCAAACCACTCCGACCGAGGTCTTCCGCGTGCATTGAGGGTGGGCGAGAAGGTGTCCAAGTACCCGAGCCGAGTGTCCGTCCTGCAGAACTCGGCAACCAATCGGTTGGCCTCCCGGGTTTTGCCTATCCACGCCCAGCGCGCTTTGCTAGGCCTTATGGCAAGAAAGCCGATCCGTGTCTGGGGCAGCCGTGCGTGAACCGTCGACACAAACTCCCGAAAATCGGCCAACACCCGTTCCGGCAAGCGATGGTTGGCCAGGTCATTGTCCCCCGCGTAAAACACGATCACGCGCGGGGCGTATGGAAAAACCACCCGCTCGGCAAAGTAGGTGCTGTCGACAATCTTCGACCCGCCAAACCCCCGCTGGACCCATGGCAACCCAGGAAAATCCTCCGCGAGGGTCTTCCACAGGCGAATCGTGGAACTGCCCAGGAACAGGACCGCCTCGCGTGGCGCACAATTCGTGCGATCCGAGTTCTCGAACTTCGCGATCGCCGACTCGTAGCCATCCCGCGACCGCAGCCAACCATTCAGATCGGGGTGTCGGCTCACGAAAACGACCTGCCGACTATCGGGTGACCAGGGCGAGACCTCCATGGTCCCCTTGGCAGCGCTAAGTTGGGCAAGTAGCTGAACCTCCCCATTCTGCAAGTTCATCATCCGGAGGCCGACCGGCGCAGGATGAGAACTCGGCCGGATCTTCGCAGGCCAAGCCGCCCACAGGAGCCAGCGTCCGTCCATGGAGGGATGGGGATACCAATTGTTGGCGTTGTCCGAGATCATCGCCTTGGGATTCCGGCTGTCGGCGCTCTTGAGCCAGATCTGATCCACACCACCTCGTCTAGCGCGATAGTACTTCTGCGAGCCATCCGGGGACTGACCGACCCCAACCCGCCGACCTGGGAACAGCCTTGGGTCTGCCTTCCGCACTTCGCCACCCGCAGCAGGCACCGCCCAAAGTTGTCCAGCTGCGAGGAACGCAAGCGCCTGACCGTTGGAAGACCAGCTAGGGGACGAAATCTGGTTCGTGGCAGCGAGCACGACCCGGCGATCCTTCGACCCAAGAGGAACAACCTCCAGGGTGCAACGCCAAGCAGGGTGCTCGCCGGAAGGGAACGGGTGCGTGGCCAGTTGGACGCGCCGGAAAAGAGCAGTCTCCGCTGTCTGGTCATCATGCGAACAGACCAACAAGCCAGCCAGCAGCTCCGGTGGCAGAGCCAGTTCGATCCCACAGCCGGTGGCTTCCCACTTCCCTTTGGCATTCACAAAGGAAGCGCTAAAGTAATTGCCCCACCGCTCCAGCCTGAGTTGGGGCCTTCCACGAACTGCAGCCTGCACTTCGCGGGTCGGCCCACCAGGCTCCGCCCGGTACTGCAGGGAGATCAAGCCGTCCCCATGCAACACGACGTCGACATATCTTGATCCCGGCGAGGTATCTTCCCGCAGCATCAGGCCCGCCTTGCGATGGGCTTGCTTGCTCGGCTCCGGCCAGAGCATCTCGGCGGACAGCACCAGGTCACCGTCGATCTTCGTGGAGAGGAAATGAAAGGCGTCCGCGCCAAACCACATGTTGGATCCGCCTCCGGTAATCCGATACTGCCAGGCGTCGGCATCGAAGACCGCGTTTCCTGAGTGCAACGGGCGGTTAATATCCTGACTGGAGGTAAACCGGCCGATCCGGCTGCTATCAGCCCTGAGCGTCCCGCTGGCAGCCAGCCATAGGCACCCGATAAAACCAAGTCTAACGAGGATACACCAAAGCTTCATGATCCGGGCAAACCCTAGCAGGTAGGGCTGCTATGTCCAATACAACGGCAGCCCCCAGGAAGAGGCGGAACCGCAATTCGCTATGCTTATCTCATCGGGCACGGTATTGACTTCCAACTGATCCTTTCCTACGCTCGCGCGCGAGCAGGGTCCACGGGTGCCTCATCGCATGGGTGATGGGGTGCCGTAGGGGTCTACTGTAACCGAAGTGGGAATGGTTAACAATCGGCATCAGGGTATTCATGGACGTATACGAGGACAAAGGGAGGGCTGGGGAGCCAACCATTCGGAGGCATCATGCCAAGGGACTTTCGTTCTCTACCGCGATCCTTCTCGTTTTGGCATTGGCATTCGTGATCGCACCGCCTTGCCTGGGAGGGAAATCCAAGCTGGAAAGACGGGTGGAGATGGTCTTGACGAACATCAACTACAAGCCCATTCCTCTCCACCTGGACTACGATGGCTGGTTCTCAATCGAGGGCGCGCTGAACAACGGCAGGAAACCGATTCTCTTGGTCGACTCGGGTTGGGCCTTCACCACCCTCGATATCGAAGTGGCGAAGGGCCTGAGCACCTTGGGCGATTCGCATGCGGTCCTGGACGATCCGCTTTTGGGACGCTTAACCAGCTCCTCGATCAGGCTGGTTGAGCAACTACGGCTGGGACGAATGCAGTTTTCCAACCAGCCCGCCATGGTCCAACCACTTACCGCCCAGAATGGTGCTTTCGGATACGAAGGGGCTCTTGGCTGGGATTTCTTGCGAAGGAACCACTGCCTCATGGATTGTGGCACGGGGGTACTTTACGTCCGAACGGGCCCACCCACCGCGGAACAGACAACGAAACTGGACTCCTTCCTCCAAGAGGAAGGCTTTGCCCCGGCAAAAATGAAGCCAACCAGATTGCTCGCGGTCGAGGTGAAGCTCAATGGCAGCAAGCTCAATCTACTCGTGGACACCGGTGCCGCAGCTAGCGTTCTCAATCACTCGGTGGCCCAGCGCCTGCACCTTTCCAAGGCAGGAAGGCTGCCCATCCGTATCGGGGACATGGCCTTCTGGGTGAAGAAGATGCACGTAGTCGGCGTCGGCGAGATAGGCGCGCACGAATCCTGGTGCACGCGCCCGAGCACTCTGGAGATAGGCACAAGACAGTGGAAGAAGCCCGCCTTCGAGGTTGTTGATTTGAAAGCCTGGGGAGTCGATGCACAGGTGGGAACAGAAACGGATGTGCATGGGTTCCTGGGGAATGACCTGCTGGTCACGAATCGCACTTTAATCGATTTCTCCTCCTGTCAACTCTGGTTCCCACCCGGGAAGGGCAAACCAGTGAAGCCACTTACCCTGGAGAATTCCTCGAGATGAAGAGAGTTCCCAGGGAAGGGTGGATTAGGAGAAGCGTGCTGCTTGCCGCGACGATTTGCCTGCTGGCGTCCGTAACGGTCCAAACACAATCTGCCGAGCAACAGCAAAGGGTGGGCCTCGACGCCATGCTGAAGAAGTTTGCTTTCGCAGCGATGCCGTTGAAGAAAACAGACGGTTCAGGACTTGCTTTGGATGCACAGTTAAATAACGGGAAGACAATCCTGATGCTCATTGACACAGGGTGCGGCAGGACGACTCTGCACCACGAAAAGGCAAAGGGGCTCAAGACCCTTGGGGAGATGGGGGTGACCCTTCAAGACACGGCTTTCGGAGAACATACCAACCAAGACATTGTGGTCATTGAAAAGTTGACTTTGGGGAAAGCTGATTTTTTTAACCAACCGGCCGAAGCGATGAAACTCGAGTTCGTGGGTAAACGGCCTAATTTTGATGGGTTCTTGGGCTGGGACTTCTTCGTGAGAAACCACGCGATCATCGATTGCGGAACCCAGACTTTGTACTGCCGAGGGGAGGAACCTTCCGCAGAGCAGGCCAAGGCGCTCTCAGAGTCTTTCTTACGCAGCAGTTTCGTGCAAGTCGCACTTCACCACATCGATCTTCACTCTGTACCAGTTACCCTACAAGGGAATCGACTAAGCATGCTCGTGGACACCGGGGCTGAATTCACCCAACTCCACGAATGGGTCGCAAAAGAGCTCAAACTGAAGCCGGTGAAACGGCTCGGGTATGAAAGCGGGAACCTAGTCCAGTACGAGGTCCAGACACTCAGTGTGGGGGTCGGAGACATTGGCATCCACGGAACTCGGTTTACCGAGGTAGCCAGCTTCGAGCTGGGCCCCCGCAAGTGGGGTAAGACGCTCATGGGGGTCACTGATCTGAGAGCCTGGGGTGTCAGGAACTCGTTGGAGTACTCTGAAAGGATTCAAGGATTCCTGGGGATTGACATTCTCGCCCAGAACGGTGCACTCATCGATTTCAACACGAAATGCCTGTGGCTGCGTCCCGAAAGTTGGACCAAGGCGCCAAGGGCAGCGGAGCCCCACCGACGAACAGGGAAGGCAGGAAGTACTAGAAGAAGCTCACAACAAAGGAGCCCGATCGCGAATGACTGATGAACAACACCCATTTCGCACGCACCGCGGTTCCCGTTGTGCCGCGGCCTTCCTTCTCCTCCTGGTATCGTGCATTCATGGTTTTCCGGCAGACTCCCCGAACAAAGCGGGTCTGGACGAGTTCCTGAAGAAACTCCGTTTCGGAGCGGTTGCCCTTCAGCAGAAGGATCTCCGTCAGATGTCGGTCACGGCGACCTTGAACAACGGCCAGAAGGCTTCGATGCTCGTCGATACCGGCTGGGGATTGACCACCCTCAAGGAGGAAAAGGCGAAGAATCTGAAGACCCTGACTGAACTTGGCGTGAAACTGCAGGACAAAGTCCTTGGCGACTGGGCCTTCACCAACGCGGTGCTGGTGGAGAAACTGACGCTTGGGACCATGGAGTTCGTGAACCAGCCAGTGCAAACCGAAAAGATCGACATGCAGCGACAGTCTTTTATCTACGATGGGGTACTCGGCTGGGAGTTCTATACGAGGAACCATGCCATCCTCGATTGTGGCACACAGATTCTTTACCTTCGTGGCGAAGCCCTCCAGGACCAGCATGCTGAGGTATTGGCAGAATCCTTGAAAAAGAGCGGCTTCCAGAAGGTCCCCTGCGGCTTGGTCGGTCTGACTTCGGTCGAAGCGTCGGTGGAAAGCCGGAAGATCAATATGTTGGTGGATACTGGATGCGATTTCACCAAGATCCACGAATGGGTCGCCAAGGAACTAGGGTTGAAGCCGGTTAAATACTCCGAAGCCAGAACCGGTAGCATGATCCGCGAGGAGATGGAAAGCCAGACAGTCGGGGTTGGGGACATTGGCATCCATAAGACCTGGTACACTTACGCCCCCGATTTCCAGCTTGGACCGCGCTCCCTGGGCAAGACACCCATCGCTGTCACCAACCTCAAGGCGTGGGGTTTTGAGAGTTCGCTGGATCACACCAATCAGGTCCAAGGTCTGCTGGGAATTGATATCCTTTCGAAACAAGGGGCCCTGATCGACTTCGATCGCCAGTGCCTTTGGCTGCGGCCGGATAATACGGCTAAGCCCGCCACCAAGGGGACGACCAAGAAGTAGGTGTCGTGGAGTACGCCGGAAAAGTCCGGCGTCGACGGCGCCGCCTAAAGCACTTCGATGGTCCTAAACCGTCAACCAACCATGGAGAGTATCGGCGGAACTTCGAAAAGGTCCTTTTCCTCATAATGATCCCCCGCAATCTTCCTTCCTGTTCATGGACTCCATGGTTGACTCTTCCTGCGTCCAAAAGGAGGTTGCCGATCCGCCCCCTCGCCCCTACGTTGAGGGTGTGATTTTCGGCGCGCATTGTTCGACATCAGGCGGAGTCAGCATGGCCTTGGCCAGAGCAGAGAAGATCGGCGCTTCCTCTTGCCAGGTCTTCGTGAAGAACAATATGCAATGGTTCGGCCCCCCCTACAAACCGGAGGTACTCGCCGACTTTCATGCCAAGCGGAAGGCCTCCACCCTGCAGAGCGTCTTCGGGCACACCGGTTACCTGATCAACATCGCTGCCCCCGCCTCGGACAATCTGACAAAATCCATCCGCTCACTCACCGAAGAAATCGAACTGGCTGAGTCGCTTGGACTGCCCTTCCTGGTCTTGCATCCGGGAGCCCACTTGGGACAAGGCGAAGAAAAGGGCTTGGCGCAAGCGATTGCCTCCCTTAACGAAGCCTTCGGTGCGACGCCTAAATCCAAGGTGCGAATCGCCCTAGAGACAACCGCAGGCCAGGGCACTTGTTTGGGCGCGAATCTGGAGCACCTCGCGAAGATCTATGAAGGGTGCAAGAAACCGAAGCGCCTAGCCCTCTGCCTGGACACCTGCCACCTGTTCGCCGCGGGTCATGACCTCCGGACCCCGAAAGGCTGGGACCGGATCATCGAAACCCTGGACAGCTTAGTGGGGCTGGACCAGATCGTGGCCTTCCACTTGAACGACTCCAAGTCCGATTTCGGCTCACGGGTGGATCGGCATGCGGGAATTGGTCAGGGTAAGATCGGTGCGGAGGCCTTTCGCCACATCGTGAGAGATGCGCGGTTCAAGGAAATCCCTGGATGCCTGGAGACGCCGAAATCGGAAGATTTGCATGAGGATATCGAGAACCTGGCGATTCTAAGAAAACTCGCCGGGAAGTCGCGGTAGGGAGAGCGCACAGCCACTTAGTCGCACCCTTAGTCGGTTCCCATTCTCCCCTAATGAAGCCCGACCAACCAACCTCCGCTGCTCAACCCCCATGCGAGTGCAATCCACACAGCATCGATGCCATGCGATCCAACAGTGCGCCTCCAGTCTGCTTCTCCTTCCGATCTATCATGGCGGTGCGCTCACAGAGATCCAGGTAGGTCGCAGCTTTCATGGCTGAGGACTCAGCTATGTCCAGGAACCTTCGCCGATCCGAGTCCATATGACGGCCATTTCCTTCCGCAAGGTTCAGTACAACGCTCGTCACCGACTTATCGATTTGGCGAAATAGCCGGCAGGAGAGTTCCGCTCCGCCGGGGAGAGTGTCAAACCACCTCACCAAAGCCAAACTTACCTGGTATGCTTCAAGACGTTCATGCGGGAAAAGCACGCTCAACCGCCCATCGTACGGCCTTGATTCCTCAGCAAGGGTGTCCTCGGCCCAGGCTTTCCGAAGTCCAACGAGCATTTTGACCACCTCGCAAAGGCTCTCTTTCTCGCCCACGGCTGTCTCGATCTCGAGAAACTGTTTCACCCGAGCGACGTCCAAGCAGGCGGCGCACTCCAATGCGGATCCGATCGCGTAATCCAGCATGATTCGCCGATTGGCCACCCCCCGAAGACGAACTCCCTCGGCAAGATTCAGCAGGACACTCTCGGAGGCACGAACCAATTGGTCCACGACGGCATGCCGCTTGTCCCACTCGCCGCTGAGTCGCGCCAGACTCGCCACACTGGCCAACGCGCGGTCATAAACCTTGAGCTTGTCGATTGCGTACACTCTTACCTCCTTGATGAAGACCGCCGAAATGTAGGATTTAGCGTGCGACGAAGTCCAGAGCCAAATCAATCCCCAGTCAAATCAGTCCCCGGGTTCCTTCCCCCCCTTAATCGCACACTTTGTCGCACACTTTGTCGATTCCCATTCTCCCCTAATGAAGCCCGACAAAGCGTAGGATTAAGTGTGCGATTAAGTCGGGGAGGACGACCCTACCTTCGCCGTTTTCGCGATAGCTCGATCCGCAGCTCTGCCAAGCCTAACGTATTCATGATATCCTTCTTCTCGAGCCATCCTTTGCGCGCGATCCCGGCGCCCAGCCGGAGGAAGCCAGCCTGCTCCAGGCGATGCGCATCGGGATTCACCACGCACTTGACCCCTTTGCTCTTGGCGTAAGCCCACATTCGCCAATCAAGATCGAAACGATGCGGATTGCAGTTCAGTTCAATCCACGTGCCCGTGGCTGCGCAGGCGTCGATCACCGCTTGTTGGTTGACTTTGTAGGGCTCGCGTTCGAGCAGAAGTCGGCCGGTCAAATGGCCGAGCATGTGCACGAAAGGGTTCTCCGCCGCCTTGATCAGCCGCCGCGTGGTGTCGGCCTCGCTCTGGGTAAAGCCTTGGTGGATGCTGGCCACGACAACGTCGAGTTCCGCGAGCAACTCATCGTCGAAATCGAGACGGCCTTCATTCAGGATGTCCACTTCCGACCCGGTCAGCAAACGGAAGGAGCTCCCCTGCTCCTCCAAGCCTTGGTTCACTCGCCGGATTTCGATCAACTGCTTGCGCAGCCGCTCCGGGGAAAGCCCGTTGGCCTGGAAGGAGGACTTGGAGTGATCGGTAATCGCCCAGTATTGTAGGCCCAGCTCCTGCATGTACGCGGCGATTTCTTCCAATGAATCCTTGCCATCGCTCCAGTTGGAGTGGTTGTGCAGGGCGCCACGGAAGTGCACCCAATCCACTAACTGCGGCAGTTTGCGTGCCTCAGCTGCCGCGAATTCGCCTGCGTCCTCCCGCAATTCCGGCGGCACGTACGCCAGGTCCAGTGCTTCGTAGATCTCCTCTTCGGTTCGGCAAGGTACCAGGAGCGCAGGATCGCGGGTCTCTTCCGTGGAACGAAAGAGGCCATACTCATTGAGGCGAAGCCCGCGCTGAATGGCTCGCTGGCGCATCACGATGTTGTGTTCCTTGCTGCCCGTGAAGTAGGCCAGGGCGAACGGATACTCACGATCGCTGACCACGCGCAAATCGGCCTGAATACCCCCCTGGACGATGACGCTCGCTTTCGTTCCGCCTTTGGCCAACACGTTCACGACCGAAGGTTGGGTGACAAAGAACTCCAGAATCTCCTCGGGATGCTTGGAAGAGACCACAAAGTCGATATCGCCAATCACCTCTTTGCACCGACGCAAACTGCCAGCGACACTGCATCGGATCACATCCGGATGCGATCGCAACTCCTCGAGGATGGGCTCACTCACGTCGAGGGCAGAACTTTGTAAATGGCGGCTGGCGTACTGGCGTCGAAAGGCAATTCCTTCCAGGATCTTTTGCTGCGATTTCTCGCCGAACCCGTCGAGTTCCGCGACTTTTCCCGTCTGGCAAGCCGCCTCGAGCTGCGCGAGGTCCACCACCCCAAGGCGGTCGTGGATGGCCTTGACCTTCTTGGGACCCAGGCCGGGAATCTGCAGCATCTCCAGGAGTCCGGGAGGAATGGAGGCTTTGAGTTCGTCGTAATAGGTGAGCTTGCCGGTGGTGGCCAGCTCGGTGATCTTCTTTTGGAGAGCTTCGCCAATTCCTTTGACTTCGCCCAAGCGATTCTCCGCGATGAGCTTTTCGAGTGGTTCGGTCAGCCCCTCCAAAGTGCGTGCGGCGTTCGTGTAGGCACGAGTCTTGAACACCACCTCGCCTTTGAGTTCCAGCAAGGTGCCGATCTCGGATAGGATCTCGGCAATTTGGCCTTTGTCCATGAGGAAACTATGCTCCTGGGACGGTCAAAGTGCAAAGAAGGAAAAAGCCCACACAGACTTAATCCCACACTCAATCCCACACTTTGTCGATGGTTGTTTGGGATCGAGAGAACCGACTAAGTGTGCGACTAAGTGTGCGACTAAGTGTGGGATGAAGCTGGGGGTGAGGGAGGGAATTACGAGATACGAATCAGCTCTTCCCTGACCAAGTCCGGGTTCTGGGGATCATGCACTTGGGTGGAGAACGCCAGGAGCAGGCCGGGCCGATTCCCAAGCGTCTGCACGGCGTGGGGCACGCCTGGGGGAACCGTAAACCGCCACGCCTCTCCGGCAGGGACGTGATAGTCCTGAACGGCGTCGCCCTCTCGGATCCGGATCAGGGCCGGCCCATACGCGGCAAAGATCTCCGTCGAACGTCGGTGGTAATGATTGCCTCTGACTCCACCCGGCAGGGTGATGACCAGATGGGTGTTCTTCTGCTGACCCAACTCCACGTCGTTGAGCGGCTCGCACACACTGCCGCGGGCATCGCATTTCAACACCAGCTTTTCCACCTGAACTTTCGCTACCGTCGACATGGGCCACAACCTACCCGACCCAGCCGAAAAGTCGAGCCCGCAAGCCTTAGAGCCT
>CAYPNF010000083.1:0-11245 GCA_964411985.1 uncultured Verrucomicrobiota bacterium | reverse complement strand
CTTAGAGCCTAGGGTAGGAGCCGATTCGATCGACTCCACCTTTTGACTTTGATTTTGCGCCTATGAAGCCGACACCGAAAACGCGAGGCCCTTGGATGCAGCGATTCCTCGTGGGGCTCTTTACCATCGTTTTCTGCCTCCTGTTCTATTGGCTATTGGGCTTTGTCGTGCGCGATATCGCCACCTGGCCGGGGCCGGTCTATGCGGACATCGAGAGGAAGGTGCTCGACCCGGGCCTGGCGGACAAGGAGGTAGCCTTACGATCCCAGCTCGAGGAAGTGAACCGTACCATCAAGGAGCAGCGGGATCGTCAGCAAGTCTTGCGGGATAGCACCAGCAACTCGGAATTGACGATGAATCGCATGCTGGAGATCCAGAAACTCTCGCTCGAGAAAGGAATCGCCTCCACCGCCGCGGAACGAGATGCTTTGGTCAAGAGCCGCGAGGTCTTCCTAGCGAACCAAGCGCAGTATCAGCGCATCAACGAAGATGTCTCCCGCCTCAGCGAAGAAGCACGGAGACTCGAGGCGGAACAAAGGAATGTCACCAAAGAACTCAATACGCATCGCCCCAGGGTGCAGCAGGAGTATCAGGTCCTTTACGAGCGACACCAACTCAAGCTCGCCGGAGCCAAGCTGGCCTTCCTCCTCCCGTTGCTGGCCGCAGCCGTTTTCCTGTTCGTCAAGAAGCGGGCCGGGCTCTACGCGCCTTTGATCTATGCCTTCGGACTCGCCGTGCTGGTGAAGGCCACCATGGTCATGCACGAGCACTTCCCTACCCGCTACTTCAAGTACGTCTTGCTCCTGGTCGCTATCGGTTTGGTGGCGGCTGTCCTGATCCATCTGCTGAGGAGCATCGCCTTTCCGAAGAGCGAAGACCTGCTCAAGCAGTACCGGGAAGCCTATGAGCGGTTCCTCTGTCCCGTCTGCGCCTTCCCCGCTCGCCGGGGCCCGCTCAAGTACCTTTTTTGGACAAGGCGCAGCGTGACCAAACTCCGAGTCCCCCCCAGCAGCGGCGGCGCGGAGGACGAACCTTACTCCTGCCCTGCGTGCGGCACCCGGCTATTCGAGGTCTGCGCCTCCTGCCAGACGATACGGCCTTCCCTGCTGCCAACGTGTCCCAAGTGCGGGGGGCATAAGGACATTTCAACCCCATCGACTCCGTAAGCCCTACGCACTTCGATGTCTTTCTTGACTGATAACCAAATCGTCACCTGTACGTTGGACGCCCCCAGCAAGGAGTCTGGTGCCGCTGGCTTACTTCCTTTGCCCTGCTTGCATCTTGTTGTTTTGGAAGCTTCCGCCAGTCCAATCCGCGGAGTGGGATCTTCAGACCTTTGGCTCAGTCCTCATCCTCGACCACTTTTACAGCCCATTCGGGATAGGGTGCATCCGGCCCTTTCATAGCACGCCAGAGGATGCGGTTGAAAAGATCCTCCGGGCAACGGTCCACTTGGTCCAGAGGCAGTTGGCTCGAAACGATAGCATCTTGTCGCAGCACCGGGTGGGCGATTTTCTTGGGCTCGGGGTTCATCTCGTCGAGCGGGAATTGGTTGGGCACGCTGGCGAACGGGGTGAGGTCCGGGAGTTCGACGAAGCAATCGGCCATGGGGGTTGCGGTGGCATCCAGTTGGTGCATGGGCGGCAAGCCGAGGATGAGTTCGATCGTCCGGACGAGGCTGGTTTGGTTGTACTGCGTACTGACCGTTTGCCGGCGTTTGGTGTAGGGACTGACGACATAGCAGGTGGTGCGGTAGCCGCTCACGTGGTCCCAGCCGGCCTGAGGATCGTCCTCGATGGCGAAGATACAGGTATCGGGCCAGAACCGGCTATGGCTAACGGCCTCGACGATTTGACCGAAGGCGAGGTCGTTGTCGGCAATTTGCGCTCCTGGCTTGGGATAGTCGCTGCTCGTGCCGCCGGTGTGATCGTTGGGGAGGAAGAGAATGGTGAGGTCGGGGAACCCGCCCTGGACCTCGAATTGGCGGAGTTGCCGGATGAACTCGGCGGCGCGCATGACGTCGGGCACCTTGAGATCCCAGCCGACGGTGTTCGTGGGGCTGTGGGGGCGCAGCGATTCGATCACGGCGTGGCTGCGGAGTTGAAGTTCACCTTTGGCGGTTTGGTAATCGCGCCAAAAATCGCGCCAGGTCACGGAGTCCTTGCGCTTGCGGTTGGCCCATCCGGCCTCGGAGATCATCCACTCGCCATAATTCCGGAAGGTCTTTCCGTGCGCGAGGGCGTTGTCCCAAAGAAAACCGGAAGAAGCCCAGGTGAGAGCGTCGGCACCATCGGCGCTCTTGCCGCTGGAATAACTGCGTGGGCTGCCCGAACTGAGTTGCCTTTCGGTATAGTCGTTGGCCAACGCACTGTCCGTCCACTGATGCCCATCCGAGCTCTGCACCCCTGAGCAGTAGGTGTTGTCGAGCAGGACGAACTCGCGCGCGATCTTGTGCTGGTTGGGGGTGTAAGGCTCACCGAAGGTGCAGAGGGTCGGGTCGCCGTTCCCCTCCTTCATGTCGCCGAGGATCTGGTCATAGGAACGGTTCTCTTTGATGACGTAGATGACGTGCTTGAAGACGCTGGGTTCGCCGACCCGTTCCGGGACGGGCCGGGGTGTCTTTCCGGGCCGGGGCGGCAATTGGGCGTCTGCGAGTTTGGGATAGTGCATGTTGTCCAGGGCGGTGCGGGTCAGGGCGGCCAAGGCCTGTTTGGAAGGCACCGGGACCAGGGAAACGGTGCCGTAGAAGCTCTTGCTGCTGAGTTTTATTGGCTTGCCGCGGGGAAAATCCTTTACAGCGCCAATGCCTTTGATGTTCGCGACGCACAGCGTCTCGCGTCGGGCGTCGTATTGGACTGCGCCGGGAAACCAGCCGACCGGGATGAGTCCGATCACCTTGGATGCGTTTTCTTCGGGTTCGAACTCGACGACGGCTACGGCATTTTGGGTGCCGTTGCACACGTACAGGCGCCGGCCGGCCGGGTCGAAAGTCAGCGCGTTCGGCTGGGCGCCAAACAGGTCTGCGGGCGTCTGGCGAGCCCAGATCTTCTCGACGATTTTGTCGGTACTGGCGTCGATGACGTGGAGGGTGTCACTTCCGCTGTTGGCAACCACCACGTAGCGGCCATCGGGAGAGACGGCCAGGGCGGAAGCGTGGAGCCCTACGAGGATCTCCGCCGTCACTTTCCCGGCGGCCAGGTCGATCACGGTAACTGAGCCTTCGTTGGCAATATGGCGCACGGGATCCACGCGCACGGCGGTGCCCAGTCCCGCCGCGGCCTTGAGATCGTCCTTGGTGGGACGGCGTCCGCCCAGGTTGCTGACGTAGGCTTTGCCGCCGGCCAGCACGACGTCATAAGGGGCCACCCCCGTCTCCCACGAGCGCCGGGCTTGGCCGGATAGGGCGTCGAGCTCATGGAGTCGGTTGCCCAGATTGCCCACGACGTAAAGTCGCTGGCCGTTGGCTGACACGGCGATTCCGGTGGGGATTTCACGCTTCTGCTTGGGGGCCCGGGCGTCGGGTACGGGCAACACCACCGGCTTGCCCACCAGACCTTGGGCGTCCACCGGGAACGCCCAGATGTCCCCACTGGTATTGGAAAGATAAATCCGTTGGCCATCCGGGGCAAAGACGAGCCCTGTGAAACTCAACTGGGCCGTGACGGTGTTGGTGCTTGTTTCGGTTTGACGGGTGGAAAGCGGGATGGTTTGGAGGATTCGGCCGCTGGCCGGGTCGATGAGGACCAGGGTATTGTTCTTGCCCGCCGTCGCCAGCAGGTGTCCGTTGGGGCTAAGGGCCAGCGCCTGCGGCCGCATTCCTGGCAAGCGGACTTGCCGTCCAGCGGGGGTCAACACCTGGCCGGTGGGGGTTTGGTAGCGATTCTGCGCCACCCGTCCCACACTCCCGGACGATGCGAGTGGCCGTGGAAGTGGCGTCACCGAGTGGCGCGCGCAACCTATCGGAAAGGCGACAAGCGCCAGGCCAAAAGCGCAAGCCAGTCTGAAACGGACAAGATGATTCACGCCTCAACTCTAGGCACCGGCAGGGGTAGGCGTCAACGCGGGCGTGCTCGGGATGGCTGAGCAAAGCCACCGGCGGAGCGACATCGGTCGTTGACGATAGCCCCGAGTTGAAGGGGTTGCAGCTCTCGTTTGGCGCTGGCGATGCGAGGCTCTTTCTTTTGCCTCCTGCCAAGTGATTTCCACCAACCGCCCAACAACAAAGCCTGGGACCGATCTGAGCTTGCTCTGCGCGGCTCTTGGTAGGGCCGCAGGTTTTCGGATTGAGCGTGGTGGCGTTGGTTGGACTTGTAATTCCGGGCCCAAACCAAGAGGATTCTGTCCATGAAAGGCAGCGTTCGAGCTTCCTGGCGCAGCTGGGTCAGTTTGCTGAGTCTATTCGGATGTATGGTCCTGCCCGTGAGGGGCGACCAGACGAACGATGTGGCGGCGATCAGAGACGAAGAGGTGCCGATGGGCAGAGGCGAGCCAAAGCCTTTGTCCCCAAGAAACCCACGACATCTCAGCTGTAGCCGTTCTTCGGACCGCGGCTTCGCGCGCGCTGAGGTAGAACAAATTGTCTGATGTCTTTCTTAACCGATAGCGAAATCGTTGCCCGCGCGCTGGACGCCTACAGCAAGGAGGCTGGAGCCGGGCAAGGCCGAGTCATTAACCAGGAACCCCTGGAGCGGATCGTCGAGAACCTCGAACTGGATCGGTACGCCCGGGAAGGTGGCCTGGAAGGCCCGAGCCTCAGCTCCTTCCTCGAACGATACCTCAAAGTCGCAACCCGCCTGCACCACCCGGCGTACATGGCGCATCAGGTCGCGGTCCCGTACGCCACTGGGGCCTTGGGAAGCCTGATCGATGGCTTCACCAACAACGCTATGGCGATCTACGAGATGGGGCCAGGAGCGGCCAGCATCGAGTTCTGGGTATTGAACTGGATGCTCAAAAAGGTGGGCTGGCAACCGGCGCCGCTCGACCGTCAGAGTCGCGTTGAGACTGCGCCTTTTGGTGGGGGTGTGCTGACGCATGGGGGATCGCTGGCCAATTTGACGGCCATGATTGCTGCTCGCCACCGAGTGGCTCCGGACGTCTGGGCCAATGGCAACCCTCCCAACCTGGTGATCCTCGCTCCGGCAGGAGCCCATTACTCGATCGCCCGTGCTGCCGGGATTCTGGGATTGGGGCAGAAGGCGGTATGTCATCTGGAGGTGGACAGCCGAGGATCTATCCTGCCCGAGAAACTTGCCCAGACCCATGAGCGGCTTCGCGGGGAAGGCAAAGTCCCCATGGCCGTGGTCGCCAGCGCTTGCAGCACGGCGGTGGGGATTTACGATCCCCTGGCGGAAATCGGTGAGTTTTGCCGACGTGAGGGGATTTGGCTGCACGTCGACGGCGCTCATGGCGCTTGCGCTTTGTTATCGCCCAAACACAGGCACCTGCTGAGAGGGGTGGAATTGGCCGATTCCCTCACCTGGGACGCCCACAAGATGCTGCAAACGCCAGTTCTCTGCGCGGCTTTGTTGGTCCGTGACCATCGCACGCTCGACCGGACTTTTCAGCAGGATGCCAGTTACTTGTTTCATGACAAGGAGAGACCGGGAGTCGATTTTGCCCATCGCACGGTCGAGTGCACCAAGGCGGGGTTGGGGCTGAAGTTCTTCATGGTTCTGGGCGCACTGGGCGAGGCCAAGCTGGCCGCCTTCGTGGAACGGCAGTATGATTTGGCAGCGCAAGCGTACGAATACCTCCGACAACAACCGGGTTGTGAATGTGCGGTCCAGCCGCAAAGCAACATCCTCTGTTTCCGCTTCGAAGGTGGCGATGAGCTGCGGATCCGCGATGCCTTGAACGCCCAGGGCGATTTCTATCTTTCTTCCGCGTTGTTTGGGGGTAAACGCTATTTGCGAATGGCCTTGATGAATCCCCATACCCGGCTGGAGGACATCCAGAGGCTGGTGCAGACTTTGCGGCAGCCAAGCCACACGCCTGCGCCCCCTGAACCGAGCAAAGACGACCGCTGAATACAGTGAGCTGGCCCGGACGGACAAAGAAAGGACGGGTTCACCATGAAGCGGATCGAAGCAGACGGAAGTGGGACACATGAGACCTCCTCTTTCTGCCACCTCTTGCTAACTTCGAACGGGGAGGAGTCTCTGGAATAAGGGCATCAAGCCATTTCATCGAAGCCCATGCCACGCCAAGGGTTTGCACCGTCTCGTTGCCCCATAAGCAAGGGCATAGGGTAAACACCCCATTGCTGGAAGGTGCGTCGCGGCCGTACCTTCAGGTTAGCTATCCGGATGTAGATAGAAATCCATGACTTAATGGACCCCGACCTCATGGGCGAGATCGGAGCGAGCCTTTCAAAATAATGAGCCTTTTCAACCCTAACCATAAGTACCCGGAGTGGATGGTTGCACTGTGCATCGTGTTCCCTCCGCTCCTCCTCGTGCTGGTGCCGCTGGCCTTTCTTGTTTCCCTCGTCGCTACGGTTTTTCTGCACCTTGTCATTTGGTCATGGTGGCACCTCCGGGGGTGGGAGGTTCTGCTTGTGTATTCGGACCGCCCTCTGTGGCATGACTACATCGAGCAACACTTGTTGCCTCGACTCGGCAAACGGGCGGTGATCCTGAATCGCTCCGAGCACCGGCGCTGGCCTTTTTCCATTGCCCAACTTGCCTTCTACTATTTCGGGGGCCTCCGCCAGTTCAATCCGCTGGCGGTTGTATTCCGACCTTTCCATCGCAGCCAGGTCTTTCGTTTTTGGCTGTCGTTTGCAGACTTCGAGCACGGGCACCCAGCGGCGCTGCACCAGATGGAAAAAGACATGTTTGGGGCTTGCCGGGCGAATCCACTCGAGTGCCCGATGGCAGGAGCCTAGACGTACCCCGTGTCCGGTGATCCAGGCCCGCTGAGGTTTTGGATTGAGTCCGGCTTCCAGTTCCGTCAGTCTGACATCTACGATGAGGCTGAACCGAAGATGTCGGACAGGCTTGGAACTTGGGGATATGGACTCGATAGACGACCACCCGATGTGGCTAGGGCGGGGTTCTGGTTTTTGGCTTGCCTGCGGCCTATCTGGGATACTGTCGATGCTCTCCCTCGTAGGGACCGCTGGCGAGATCAGCACCTTCACCTACGAGGTGTCCGGGGCTTCTGTGACGATCACCGGTTACAGCGGAGGCGGTGCGAGCGTTGTCATCCCAGAAACCATCAACGGGATGCCTGTCACCAGGATTGGGACTGGCGCGTTTGAGGGTTGGGCTGAACTGACCGGCGTAACGATCCCTGAGACAGTCACGAGTATTGGGGAACGCGCCTTCGGATGGTGTGTTGGTTTGCAGAGCATCACGATCCCCAATAGCGTGACCAATCTCGGCATATCTGCGTTTTGGGAATGCAGTGGTCTGGCACAGGTGTCGATCTCGAATGGTCTGAAGAGCATTCCCAAGCTCTCGTTTAGTGACTGCCTGACGCTGAGGAACCTTGTGATCCCGCGCGGTGTGACTAGAATCGGTGCGGGTGCTTTTCGTGGCTGTAGCGACCTGAACCTTGTGGCCATTCCCGACAGCGTGACCAGGATTGATATCGAAGCCTTTTCCGGTTGCACAGCACTCAAGAGCATTACAATCCCCAGCAGCGTGACATTGATGGAAGGATACACGTTCTATGGCTGCACTGGTCTGACAAGTGTTGAGATTCCTAGCAGTGTGAAGGCCCTCGTGGGGGCGGTGTTTGCAGGTTGCACTGGTCTGACCAATATCGTTATCCCAGATGGGATAGTCCGTTTTGGGAGGCAGGCACTCTATGGCTGCACTGGACTCAAGAGCCTTTCGATCCCAGCCTCATTGACGCTTATCGGTGAGGAGGCACTCGCTGGCTGCACGGGATTGGCTGAAATCACGATTCCAGGCAAAGTGACCACGATTGAACGCAGGGCGTTTGCAGACTGCACGGCTCTGAGAAACGCCCAGATTCCGAACGGGGTTACGCGTCTTGGGGATGGCGTCTTCGATGGTTGCAGTTCTCTTGGAAATGTATCGATTCCAGAGAGCGTCGGCACGATCGGCGTCCGCGCTTTCTTCGGCTGCGACTCGCTGACAAACCTCTCCCTTGCAGATGGATTGAAGAGCATCAAAGGAGAGGCTTTCGCCGACTGCAGAGCTTTACGCACCCTGATGTTCCCTCGTACCCTGTATAGCATCGACGATGCTTTCTATGGCTGCCAACAACTGAGGGAAGTTTACTTTAGGGGGGATGCACCCAGTGTAACCAACTCCATATTCTACAGATCTGGTCAACTCCTGGTCTACTATTTGCCGTGGACTCAAGATTGGCACCCCATCTTCGGCGGATGTCCTACTGCGGCTTGGCGGCCCAGTCGTCCAACCATCGACTCCAGGACCCTGTCGAGTAATGAGTTCAGGCTGACTTTTACCCGATCCAACGAGGGTATCCTCTGCATTGAGGCCTGCAACGACTTGATGAATCCTACGTGGACTCCGATCGGGACGAACACCCTGGCGGACGGTTCGGCGAGCTTTCGTGATTTCAGTTGGACGAATTCTCCGACCCGGTATTACCGTCTTCGGGCAGAGTAGGGCTGGAGTTGCGCCGTGTTACGGTTTTGAACTCTCTGTCGCCTCCGCATCCACCACGAGAAACCAACCCTTCTTGGGCTCAACGGATATCGGATCTCCAGCCTTCCAAGTCTTCTCAGGCTGCATGCCAGCGATGGTGGGCGCGAACAATCTGGCCCGATCAGGGTCGAGACCCAGCGCTTTCCACTGGACATCCAAGTGCACCGACACGTCTTGCTTGGCCCAGCTTCCCAAGGAAATGAACGCACGCCCTTTTTTCCGATAAACGCTGGCCAGAACTTCGGGATGGTCCGTTTTCACCGGACAGTCTTTGGCGCAGAACGGCAAGAACTCCGTGCCTTGAATGCCAAATTCATCCCAGACTTTCCACAGACCGCGTGGGTCGCCGGAATAGGGAAAACGGGCGGTTTCACCAAAGACCATGCCGCGCCAGGGGTTGGCTCCATCCAGCATCTCGCTCATGAGGCCGAAGGGTAACCCGGACATCTCGACCAACCAGAAGTCGGGGGCGGCCGCGTTGGCGTCGAAGCCTTCCCCGAGCCAGAGTCGGTCGAGGTAGGGTAAGATCTCCATATAAATGGTCAGGTTATTGGCAAACCCGGCATCCCCATTGAAGTGGTTCCAGGTGTGCAAATCGATGAGGCGGCCCGGGCGTCGGTCCAGGATCCGACGGGCCCGGCGCAGGCTGTTGGCGTCCAGAGCGGTATCGTCGACGTACATTCCGTCGAAGTCCGATGTCTCCGTCAGGTGCCGGAGACCTTCGAGGTAGAAATTATTCCAGCGCGAGTCGGGCGTGGTGATCACGGAAAGATCCAGATCGGCGTAGGGGGCTCCCACCTTGGCTTCCCAGGCCGGGATGAACTCTTCGCGCAGGTTCTCCTTCAGCCAGGCATGCGGGCCGTTGGGATGAAGCAGGGTGCGGGCCTCCTTGCCCGGACCAGGCAGAATGATCTCGCCGTTGAAGGAGTGCAGGGGAAACAGCTCCGGCATGTTTTGCGTAATCTCACGGGTGGTGTAATAGACCCGAAGCTTCACGCCCTTGGCATGGGCACGCTGGACGAGATCGCAGAACGCGGCGAACGAGTCGTCGCTGTAGGGGTAGTTGATATAGGGCGAATAGTAACTCGCGTGGTGAACATTGATCACTTTCGGGCCCTGTCGTGCATCCGCGTTGGCGACTGCGTCGTCAACCCCCTTCCTGGGGCCGCCCAAGTGACCAAACCGAACCGCCCACTGCTTCTCGGTGTCAAGCGTGCGGAAGGGAGTCAGGTAAAGCTCGAAGATAAAATCCAAGGTCTCCCCCTTTCGCATCCTTCTTGGACCACTGTAGGCCGAGGCCAGCACCTTTTGTTCGGCAGCTTCCTCCAGATTCACACCTCCCCTTCCTCCGTTGCCCCAGGACGTCGGCAAGCGCAGAGGGCGAAAGGCGTAGTAGATGTTAACCGGCGGGCGCAGGTACTCGGTGTCCTTGAAGCGAAGCATCAAACCTGCGCTGACGTCCCCGAGCCAGAAGCAATCCTGTCGTTTCTGCACGTCCCATTTCCAGTGCACTGCAGCAGGGCGCAAGCCTCCCTGCTTATTCAAGCCCATGAAGTACGACGCTGCGTCCTCGCGGACAGGTATTTCGAGCCGTGCATCCTTCAACTCAAGGTCGCGCTCGGCACGCAGGCGCACTCGCACTTCGCCGGAGCCGGTGTAATCGAGGCGGCCGGATGTTTCCAGATGAACCCCCTCCCCGCTACTCTCCGCGGTCCAGGTGGCTTCCAAGTCGGTGTGATGGAGACGACCGAACGTATTTCGCCATTCTGTCCTCCCTGCACTGGTTTCCACCACGAACGTCATCGGCGCCGCCAGGACCTCCCGTCCTGACTCTTGGATACGGGTGTTCGCAGACGAGAAGTAGCTGGTAATGCGCGCCGGCAGGCCGTCGTTACCCAGGGCGAGGTCCCTGCCCAGCACTTGAATGACTCGGCCTCGGGTTCTCACGGCCGTGAAGGGCTTGGTCAGCGTCGGCTCGCTGCCCGCGACGGAATTGAGCCAACGCAAACGAGAAAGATTCTTCGCCACCGCATCGCCACTGTCGGATACCGGATTACCTTCGACGCTGAGGGTGATCTTCACCGGCACAGCCGTGTCGGGCGCCACTTGTACCTTTGCCTCGCCGTTAAAAACACCTTTCGCAGTGGCCGGGATCGTGATCCCGACCCAAAGCGCCTGGAGTTGGCCCGGCTTCAACGAGAGTTCTTTGGTGAAGACCTTCCCTTGATGATCGATGCCGCCAAGGCTGAGACACTGCAACGAAGCGGCCGGTATCATGCCCCCCTCCCCCTTGAGATCCCCGAAGTACACTGCTAACGGGCCTGTATCCCGGAGAGCGTATACCCCCAGTTGAAAGACGTAGAACTCCCCCGGTTGAGCCTGGCCATGGAGGGTTGCCTGTGCCACCTGTAGCTGGGGCCGCCAACGTGCGGGTAACCCTTGCACTCGGCGGATCGGAAACTCGCGTGTCTCGGTGAAGACCAGCGCAACCTCGCCTTTGCGGCGTTGGGTGATCTCTTGAAGCTCGCTTGTGTCGAGCGGCGTTAGCCCAACTTTCGATACTGGGACAGGTTTTTGACAAAATGCGCGAGTGCTGG
>CAYPNF010000082.1:0-30456 GCA_964411985.1 uncultured Verrucomicrobiota bacterium | reverse complement strand
GGTGGTCAGCGTGGGCGGAACCCTCGGCGTGTACGTCAGTCCCGCCCTCGCGCGGGTCCAGGTGGGCGCCTCCATCCAGCTATCCGCCCTGGTGGTGGGAACCTCCAACGCTGGGGTGACCTGGGCCACCAACGGCGGCTCGGTCACGCCGGAGGGGCTCTTCACGCCCTCGGAGGCCGGGGACTGGAACGTAGTGGCAACTTCCGTGGTGGATCCATCCCGAACCGGCCTCGCCAAGATTTCCGCCTACGCGGTCAATCCCGGCCCCGTGGCGGTCTTCCTTCAGCCCTCCGTGGCCCAGGTGAAGGTCGGCCAGGAACTCCAACTCACAGTCATCATCCAGGGCACGACGAACCCGGACGTCTACTGGGCCACCAGCGCAGGCACCGTGGACCCGAAGACCCAGATATTCACCTGCGACACAGCCGGGGACGTGACGATCGTCGCCACCTCCAAGGCCGATCCAACCAAATCCGCAACCGCCACCGTGAAGGTGGTCCAGTAGGAGGAACCATGCTGCAAGGGCTCGTCATCGGCCTGCTTTTGGGATTACCCGCCGCGGGTGAGCCGCAAGGGACTCCCCCGGCGCCCGCGCCCCTCATTGCCCCCAAGGACCCTTGGATGGCTCCCGACTTGAAAACCCTCAAGAAGGCCCCATGGATCCTGGAGAACAAGATCACCCCGACTATGGCGGCGCTGGAATTCTTCAGCGAGCTGAAGGACCAGTTGGAGGCCGAAGCCGCAGGACGCCAGGGGGCACCCTTGAAACTTCGCGTGGTCCTGAAGGACCTCCACGAGAGCCCCCTGAAGCTGGAGGACGATTTCACCGACCGCGGGAGCGCCGGGTGGATGGATCTGGAACTGGGGCTCTTCGCACCGGACGGCCGACAGATTTTCGGATGGAGCACCCGCCTGAGCGTGAAACGCTCCGATGCCCGGGGACATGGTGGCTTCCAGACCGCCATGACCAGGAAACTTGTGGAGGAACTGGGGAAGCGGGCCCACTAGGCTTTCGAATACGTCCTGGAAGCAGTTCGTAAAGTCATAGGCAGCGGCTCAATCCATTGGGTTGGACTTTCCATACCCAACAAGGCGGCTTGGAGCTACAAGGTGAGGTGAACTCTATTCAGATCAACGGATCTGGCAGGTCCTCTTGAGGCCTGATGACCCTTGCGATGAAAAGTCCCACAAAATTCAACTCGGGGCGAACTTGCTGAAGAACTTTCTTCATCGCTGAATAATGGGCACCAGCAGTTAAGACATCATCGAACAACACTATATTTTCACGAGCAGTTCGAACGGCTTGTGTGTCGACGGTGTAGACATCAATTAGCTCTTGGACCCTCATTCGGTCAACACCTGAACCGTGTGAAGGCCTAGTGGAGAGACGTTGATGAACCAACTCCCTAACATCTTTGTCTGCTTCTCTCGGGTGCATTTGTCTGAGAACCTGCACCAATCGATCATCGTAGGCCGGATCATTCTCCGCCTTTGAGGGTGGAATTGGCACGAACGTGCACCCGGCCAGGGATCGCACGGGGAAGAGGCTGGTCAATTCTCCAGCACACTGGGCAATTGCCCTTCGCTTATGGAGTAATCGATGAGTATCTGTCGGGGGGATCTTCAGGTTTGATATGAGCTGATTGGTTGCGCTTGCGCCAAAACCGCCATGTGAAATAAATTCGCGAATGAAAAAGACACGATCCTCTGGAGAAATGAACCAATGATCAGGGCGAAGGAGATCATCAATTTCAGTGAGTCTGAGACTGCACATTCAAATGTCCACGGATGTCCTCATAGTCCTGGACGCGAATAGCACCCATGGTTTTCAGCCGATCTGGCCATTTCAGGCCATGCTGAAAACAGCTATCCAGAATAAACAGTTTCCGTCCTTGATCGAGCGCAGCCCTTGCCTGAATGAGGGTTCCAGAAGTCTCTCCAGCTTCGATGATCACTGTACCCAGCGAAAGCGCTGACATGGTCTTGTTGCGTTCGGGGAAGAAGGCCCGGTGCATGTTGCTGAAGAATGGCACCTGAGAAATGAGCAGATATTCGCGGGCGATTCGCTCTTGAAGTGGGGAATTTTCTTTGGGGTAGGACATTGTCAGAGGAGTTCCAATGACAGCGATTGTGAGCCCCTTCGCCTCGATCGCGGCAAGGTGAGCGGCTGTGTCTATACCCTTCGCCAACCCGGAAACGATGGTGAAGCCGTCCTTCACAAGTAGCTTCGTCAGTTTCCTTGTACGCGCGATCCCATCTTCAGTCGGATTTCGAGTGCCCACGATTGCAACGGAGGGGGTTTCGATGAGTTCCCAGTTCCCACGGTAGTAGAGAAGTTCAAGCGGATGCTTGGCGTCGCGGAGCCGAACGGGATAGTCCCCGGTGCCGTGGATGCGAACACCCCAATCAAAAATTCCGGCGCTCTTGGTGGCCTCCATGACGGCCTTGCCGAAGCGTTCCGCGTCGGAGGGTGGCACAAAGGAGGAAAGGGGAGCGTTTCCGAATTGACGGACCTGGTCCGCAAGGGACTTGAAGGTCGACCCACTGCTCCAGAGGGCTTCGTAGGCACCAAGCTCTCGGAGTGGCGAGAGGGCATCAATGCCCAGCAACATCGTCACCTCCGTGGATAGATGATTGACCAGAATACGCTAAAATTTCGCCTTCGCAAGTCCGAAGTTGTGCCTCGCGGGATGTCAGGACCCATCTTACGTCAGATGCTCCGAAACGGTCCCTGGTCTCCTTGGGGGGCCCTAGCGGTCCCACCCCTCAGCGGCCCGAAAGCTGTGGAATCGGCCGGCGCCAATGACGATGTGGTCCGCCAAGGGGACCCCGAGGCTTTCCCCGGCGGCCCGGAGGCGGCGGGTGAGGGCCACGTCCTCGGCGGAAGGACTGGGATCTCCCGAAGGATGGTTGTGGAAGACCAGAGCCGAGGAGGCGCCGAAGCGGAGGGCTTCACGGAAAACTTCGCGGGGGCTGATGATCGTGGCAGTGGCGGTGCCCTGGCTGATGATCCGCTCGGCCAGGAGTTCTCCCTTGGCATTTAGGGCCAGTAGGCCGAAACGCTCCTCGGTCCAGCCCGTGGCGCGATTGATGAGGTAGTCTCCCGCAGACCGGGGGGAAGTGATGCGTGGCCTCTGGCTGGTGGTGTGATGGCTCCGGCGCACCAGCTCCAGGACGGCGCCGATTCGGGCCGCTTCATTGGCCGTGAGTCCAAGGCTTCGCAGGTCCACGGTTCCCTGGGACAGGATGTAGTGCAGGCCCCCGGCCTTGGTGAGGAGGTCCTGAGCCCTGCTGGTATTTGGCCTGGTGAAGAGGAGGCTCAGGATTTCCGGGTCCGAGAGGACATCGTGGCCGTAGGTCGCGGCGGTTTCGGAGACCGTCGGGATTCGCTGGTAGCCCTTCAGGCTGAAAAGGCTGGGTTGGGTCATGGCGTGGGTGCTCATCGCTTCCTCCGTAGCCCCCTGGGGGCACACTTCCCGGAGGGGTCGAAGGCCCCTGCTCCCCAGGCCAAGGGCCTGCTTTCGTGGAGGGACCTGGGTTGCAGCGCTTCAGGGCGAAACCCAGGCGGGGCCACGAGTCGCAGACAACCTTAAGGTGAAGCAGAGGGTCCGCAGCGCCGCCGTGGCGCAGGAGAAGGCTGCAGACGGTGCCCTAGGGGCGGAGGGGGCAATGAAAACAGCCCTCGCCCCAAGCCATGCTGGAAGTAAGAAGCGAAGGGGAGGCCTATGCTCCCCCTAAACCAGGCTGGAAATGATTTCGTGGACAACGGCGGTGAATCGACCAGGAACCTCGGCCCTCGTTGTCAGATCATCATGCAAGGTGAGAAGGTGGCTTTTGCAGTCATATTTCAGGGCGCTACATGCGGCTCATCTCGAACAGCGGAATCGACCGGGTCTCGGATGACCTTCGTGGGGCTTTGAAGGCCGGGGGGGGGGTGAATAGGACTTCCTGTAGTGCTCGGCCCGGAAATGGCCGCGGGGGTGCCATGCTTCTCTCACCCTCACCTGAGATTCCCTAGTGGTAGAGAATGCACATATGACTCCTCGTTGTCCGCGCCCTGAAACCTGGGCCGAAAACGGCAAACCCATCCCCTTTTCCCAGACCGATATCGAAGCACTGCTGGCTTGCCATGTTGCTGAATATTTTCGGCTGCTTGAGGTTCCGACCTCAGAACAGGAACGAAAACGGAAGGAATTCCTGGAGTCGTGGCCTTACGCCCCCCACCTCCTTCAGTTGCTGGAAGACCAGGTGCTCGTGGCCACCGATGCCCAGGAAACGCGGGACATGATCCGGATCCTGGCCAATCTATTCAAGAGCCGGGGGGAAGGAACACCAATCCTGACGGCTTCTGATTTTCGATTGGATGATGATGCCGCAGGCATCGGGGCGCTGCTCGATTCGGTTTCCAACCAACAGCACCGCTCCCTGCGGGACAAGGCCCTCCGGAACATCACCTCGGTAATGGAGGCTGTTTCGGGCCACGAGTCCATTGCGCCCCACCTCCAAGAACTGGTGGGAGCTCTTTGGCTCCGTTCCATCGCGGTCGGAAATCATGCAGGGGCGGAAGCGGAAGCAAGGTTACTGCAGCACGGGGTAAAATCCATACCGCCCAGTTGCGGACCTGGAGAAGTGTGTGTAGTTAATTTGGCTGTGAAGAGCCGCCGGGGGGTCGTTGTTTTCAAGAATAATCACCTGCTTCCCAGCCGGAAGCTTCGCAAGAGCCTCATAAAACGCAGCCGTGACATCCTCTGAGATCTCCTCGCCGGGCGTGAAATCACGCCGTTTATACGTGACGAGCGGGGAATCAAGGACCACAATTCCCGGATGCGGCAGTTCAACTTTCGAGTCCGCGCAGTAATCCAGCAAGGCAATCATGAACGCGGCGTATGCGATGGCCCGGAACCCCTTCCCTTCGCTGGCCCGCTCCTTGCCGGAAATCACCAGGTCCGCTTTTTCGTCACTGAAGGTCACTCTCGTAAGATCGGGGTACTTCCAGGCCTCCAGAAGGCTTTGTACTTTGAGTGTGAAGGCCTCGATGGACTGTGAAACGAGAATATCCGACGTATCCTCCTTCGGCTCCGCCTTCCACACATAGCTTGCGATCCTGGTGCGTTCGGCCTGAAGGCCCAATAGCCGTCCATGCAGGACTCCCGCTTGCGCCAGGCGATCCCGGATGCTCATGACCTCGGTGAGTTCGCTCTCGTATTGCTTTGCGGCGGGGGCTAGGCGCGTCAGTATTTCCTTCGTCGTGGACTCAAAGAGTGAGGCCTGCGCTGAATACTGTTCTTTTATCGTGGACAGCTCGGAATCGAGTTGGGTTGTTGTGCCCACAAGATCTCGCAGGAGGCCTTTGATTTTAGCGATTTCGGCGCGACAGGCATTCCGTATATTTTCCAGGTTATCGGGAGGCTGGTCGTCGTGCGTGCTCGGATCGTGTTGGTCGGTTGATGCGCCGCACAGAGGGCATTGCACCTGCTGGAGCTGGGAGAAATACGAATCCATTTCAATGATTGCCTGGAGTCTGGCAAGGTCGTTGTTGTAGTGCTCCTCCAGAAATGTGAAGCGGCGGCGAAGTTCCACGGTTGTGGCTTGCTGTCGCTCAAGCTGTTTCGCCTTCTCCCAGGCCTCGCTCCGACGCGCTTCGTGTTCGGAGATGTCCTGCTGGCTGGCGGTAAGTACGTCGGTTCGTGTTGCGATTGCGGCGTCCATCCTTTTGCGGCGTTCCTCTATGGACGCAGGTTCCTTATCGAATTTAGCTATCTCCGCCTCAAGCTCGGGAATGAGCCTGTCCAGCAATTCGAGCTGCGCCCTTTGCCTGGCCTTGCTCTCTTTGCGTGATTCCGTTGCTATCACGCTGGCGTCATCCACTCCGGAGAGCAGCAGCTTGAAGACCGATAGCTCTTCCGTCCGGGTCGTGTATTGTCCGGAAAGTACAGGGGATTCGTCGCTGATGATCCTCATTTCATCCACCAGCGCCAGCCATGAAAGGTCTCGAAAACTCAGGCCGCGGGTCTTTCCGGATACGTTTTGACGAATCATTCTGCCCCCCGCGTTGGAAAGGGCAAGCAGTAGGCCCGAGACGGTTTCCTTATCGTTCGGATCATGTTTCTCGGAAAGCGTTTCTTCCAAGAGAGTCGTGCCGTCCGCGATGATCCGGTGCGCGAACGCGTGGCCGCTGAGGCTGCGTTCGAGCTGATGAATCCGGTGATCGTGGTCCTCCAATTCCAGGAACAGGGACTCGTACCCGGTGCTTTCCTTGATGCGCTTGGGGCGCTTTGATCCGCCGAGCATGAAATCGATACATTGCAGAATGTAGGATTTGCCGGTGTTGGACGCGCCGGAAATGACATTGAGTCCCGGACCGAAGACAACCTCGGCTGGTGTCTTTCCTTTGCCCGTCGCTCGCAATGCTCGGAGTTGAAATCCCGTGACCATCAAATTTCGTCCTCAAATATTTCTTCGCGGATGAACTCACCGCCCCAACGGTCGAGATTGGCCTTAAAGAAGTCCACGAGTTGCGAATCGGAGTACTCACCGAATCTCACAATCACCCACTGGGCTCTTTCCTGCAGCTTCCTCGTGTAGGCCTCCTGCATGTACCCAAGAAAGGATTCGGTCAATGGGGAGGCCTTGTACATGATTCCTTTCTCGGAGAAGGTGCGAACCACAAGTTCTCTGCTTATCATCAGCAGCAGGCCGCGCTCGATCCAATGCCGGCGGACAAGGGCCTCGCCCGACCGCAGCGGCGTTGGAGGGTGAATGCTCTCCGGCCCCTCGGGGACATCTCCCGAATGCACCAGAAGGTAGTCGTAAAATATCAAGCGTTGTAGATCACATGCTGCGGGCTGCGCGGCGCGCAACAAGACCAGCGTGCGCAATCCACACTCCAGAGGCGAATTAAAGGGTGCTGCGGCGGCGCTCATGGTACCCACTTCAACCGATCAATGTTTGCAAGCTGATGGCATACGCCACTTCGGTGGTAGCCCTCAAGACATTCTTTGAGGGGATGACTATCGATTTGAATTGTCCTGGCTAAGGCAATGGTTTTCTTCACCCGTTCGAAACCGTTGGCATGGCTGCTTTCGGCGGTGTCGATCACCCCGTCATAAATGGCTTCCTGGAGCCTCTCGAAACATCCATCCTCGGGAATATTGTCGCGCGTGAAATTCCGCAAAAGTTCCGCCAGGTAAAAATGGGTGCGCTGTCTGTCAAAATGATTCTTCAGCCGAGGGTGGTCCTGCAGTTCCGTTAACGCCGCGAGCGGTTTGGATAGATGGTCGCCATAGGCCTGGAGCAGCTGCTCGACATATCGAGACTCGTGGTCGGCGATTGCTTCCGGAACATCCGCCTTGTCAGGTGGCAAGTTCACCAGCCCCCCGCCAAACCGCGCCGCGTGGTATCGGGTTTCGCGATGCTCGGCGACAACCCTGCTGGGAGGAGCGTCCTTGACAATCGTGAAATCGAACGAGACGACGTACTGGCGCAGATCTCCCTCAAGCGAAATATCCTTCTTGGAGACCTTCAGGAGATCTCCCTTCTCCCATTGGGCGATCAAGCCCGCCTTCATGGTGGCTGGGTTTTCCAGCAATTGAAGAACCTCTGGTCCCACACCCTGCGGCGCCACAAAATAATACGCGCGCGGCACCGAATATTTCTTGATGAACGTGTAGTAGCAGAGCTTGGCCAGTTCTTTCCAGATGTCGCTCGGATAGAGCGCGTGATCGTAGTGCTTGCACTGAAAATTGTCCCATGGCCCGCCCGCGTTGATCTCACCGACATATCCGACCACGTCTCGGCCCTTGTCGCCCGCTCCACTCGCTCGCCGAACCTCCCGATAGCGGCCGCGGAGGCTCTCGACCCACTCGCGGATGAACTCCTCCCAATCGTCCGGCGAATACAGCTTTATTAGCTCCGATGGCTCGTGTTGCTGGCCAAGGAGAATCTGCTGGTTGGTCAACTTGCCGCCTTTTCCTGGCGGCGGCAGTGGTTCAAGTGTTTCAGAATCTTCAGCGCCCATCGGACAAACACCTCGGCAGAGCCGCGACCGCTATCAGTGTCACACGGGTCACGACACTGCCCTCATTTCCTCAAGAAACCGCCGCAGAATTTCGTCTATCGACCCCAGCGGAGGATATTTCGCGAGATGCTGGCTGATTTCCTCGACGATCTGATTCTCCGTTTTCGCGTCTTTCATCTTGGGATCACGGTGCGCCCAGTTCCGACCCGGATGAAGCGTGTCTCAGGGCGAGTGCATGTTGGCCCGCGTTCCCGGATCGTCGCCGTGTTTGCCAAAGCCGTAACAGATGCTGACTTCGGAGTTGGAGACGGGGGCCTTGCTAGGTCGTGATAATGTACGTTATCATGACCCAAGACCCCCCCGAGCCCCTCCCATGACCCCAGACGACCCCATTCCTCCTGAGAAAAACACCTCTGAGGAGACCGAGGTAATCCCGGGCGAGTTGGTTCTCCCGGTCCGCCGGCCGATGGCCCTCGACCAACCCGGCCTGGAAGGCCCGTTAAAGGCCTTCCTCTCGACCGCGGTGGACTCCGAGCACACCCGACGGGCGTATCGCCGCCATATCCGGGACGCATTTAGGATCATGGGCGCCTCCAGCCCGGGGGACGTGAGCCTGCCGGGGCTGGCGGACTACCGGGAGACCCTCATGGACGATCGCCGCGGTGCGGCCACCCATGCCCAGGCGCTCTCGGCGCTCCGGAGTTTTTTGAACTGGTGCGCAGATATGGGCGGGCTCCGGATTCCCAGCCGGCCCGTGGAACGGCTTCTCCGCGTCCCGAGGGCGACGGTGACGCGGCCGTACGTGACCTTGACCACCGGCGAGGTCGAACGGCTGCTGGAAGCCTCGGGCACGAACCTCAGGGACCAGGCACTGGTTCTGGTGATGCTCGGGGGAGGCCTTCGGGTATCCGAACTCTCTGGACTCGACTGCACGGACGTAGTCCAGGTGGATGGGGAGCCGGTCCTCTATGTACGGAAAGGCAAAGGCAACAAGGAACGCCTTGTCCCAATCCTGCGGGAGGTGGAGACGGCGCTTCATCGATACCTGGCCTCCACGGGGCGCCAACTGGGGGATCCCGAGCCGCTGTTCCTGGCGGAGGACCACGGCGCCGCGGATCCCAACCGGAAGGAAGGCCCCCGACTCACGCCCTATGGGGTGCGAAAGGTGCTCCGGAAACGGGTACTTCAGGGTGAGATCGCGAAGCGGGTCACGCCCCATGCACTCCGGCACACGTTCGGAATGGCCTACCAGCGAAAGTCGAAGGACCTGAACTTGACGGCCAAGGTCATGGGACATCGCAGCGTGCTGACCACTCAGAGGTACGCCGATCATTTGGAGCTTGCAGAGCTGCGAAAGAACGTCCCGGATTGGACTGAAGGTGAACGGGCCGTAAAGCTGGAACCCCTTCCCTACCCGGTCGACAGAAAGGGAGGAAAATAATCCCCTCGTCTCCTGCGTGTAAGCGTTTGGGTTTGGTATGAAAGGCACAAGGGATCTTGATTGAAACCCTCTACACCCGGGGTCGGAGCCCCATGGGGCCTGTATCCGAGGGTTGCCTTCCGGCGTTCGAGACACAAAACGGGAAAGTAATCCCGAATCCTACTTGACCTCAAAGAGCCCCATCATGCCCCGGTCTTCATGCTCCAGGATGTGGCAGTGGTAGGGGAAGTCGCCGGGCTGGGTGAGGCGCATGATTAGGCGGACGTGCTCGCTCGGGGAGACCAGGACGGTGTCCTTCCAGCCCTGCTCGTTCGAGGGTACGGTCCCGGTGGACCGGCTGAGAACCTGGAACTGGACGCCGTGGATATGGAAGGGGTGGGCCATGCCCATGCTGGAGCCCATTCCACCCCCCATGCCCCCGCCCATCCCGGAAGTCGAGGAGCCAATAACCTCCCAGATTTCAGTGGCGCCGAGCTGGACATGCTCATCGATGCGAGAAGGGTCGTAGGTCTTGCCGTTGATGGCGAAGGTGCCCATGTCGGAGATCTGAAAGGTGCGGGTGGCCGTGGCCTGGGACTCGGGAATCCTGGCGATGCTGGCCAGGGTGCTGGGGATGGCGCTCGCAGTGCCGGCCTTCACCACCCGGATCTGGAGGACCGGGAAGGCTGCGCCACTGGCGGTCATGTTACCCATGCCGATCATGTTGTCACTGCGGAGTTCAAGGGTTTTTCCGATGACGTCCCGGGAGAAATCCACCAGGATGTCCGCCCGCTCGGCGGGAGCCATCGACAGCTTTGATAGGGTCACGGGCGCCGTCAGCAGGCCGCCGTCCGAGCTGATCTGGGTGAAGCTACGGTTGTCCTCCCAGAAGAAGGAGAAACGGCGGGCATTGGATCCATCGAGCATACGGAAGCGGACCAGACCCGCGGGGACTTCCAGGTAGGGCGTGATCACACCGTTGACCAGGATCTGGTCGCCCATCATCCCGGCGCTGCCCATGCCGGTGTTCAAGTAGACCAGGTTGCCGTTGGCATCCAGCATCCGGTCCTGGATGACCGTGGGGAAGTCGTCCACCCCGTAGGTCTTCGGAAGCGCCAGCGCATCGGAGGCCGGATCGTCCACCAGGAGGAATCCGGCCAGGCCCATGTTGACCTGGTAGCCGGTGTGGCCGTGGATATGGGGGTGGTACCAGAGTGTGGCGGCGGGCTGGTTCACGGTGAACTGCCGCTGAACCGAACTGGCCGGGGCGATGGAATCCATGGGACCGCCATCAGCCGTGGCAGGAACCACAAGACCGTGCCAGTGCACGGTTGTGGCTTCCGGAAGCTGGTTGTCGATCTTGACCGTGACGGAGTCACCCCGGCGGATCCTCAGGGTGGGTCCGAGCAAGGCGCCGTTGTAGCCCCAGGTGGTGGTCGGCTTGCCGCTCAGGAAGGAGGTCGTTCCCGCCTGGGGTTTGAGGTTGAAGCTGGCCGTGCCGGTCGTCGAGGTCGTCGAGGTCGTCGAGGCCAGGATGGCCGGGACGGGCATTGCGGTGGTAAAGGTGCCGGACACCAGGCCACTGCCTCCCCCCATGCCTCCACCGCCGCTCATGCCTCCGCCACCACCCATTCCGCCCACGCCTCCCAGCACCAGACGGGACGCGGAGAAGGCCGAGCCCGAAGCGGTTCCGTAGGCCTCGATCATGGTGCCAACTTGGACCGAGCCCCAGAAGCTGGCCGCAGTGATGGAGACGCCCTGGGAGACGTAGGCGGTGCTCGCCGTGACGCTGACCGTGTAGCTATTGACCACCAGGGTCTGGGCGGAGGCGCTCACGGAGATCACCGGACCCATCAGGTTGCCGGAGCCCATGCCACCGTTGTTGCCCGTCATCTTAGCGACGCGGGTGGCATAGGCGAAGCCTGCGCTGTTTTTCCGGGTCGAATCGGCCATCACCGCCACCCAGTCCCCAACCTTGAGCTGGGAGGGGGTCATGGTGGCGTCCTGGGACAGGATCAGGGTCGCGGCGTCCATCCAGAAAGCCGTCCCGGACACCGTGAGCGTCATTGCGGTGAGGTTCAGGGCGGTGATCGCGCCCTTCGCCTGCATGTTGCTCATCCCGGAGCCGGAACCCATCCCGCCGCCCATGCCCGAGAATTCGACCTGCACGGCGGTGGCGTTCAGGAGGGTCGTGGAGCCGGTGGCGAGGGTTCCCGGCACTTCCACCATGGCGCCTTCGGCCAAGGTGCCGGTCACCGTCGCCTGGGCATAGTTCACGGTCAGGTTCATCAGGTTGAAGGTCTTGGCGGTGGTGTTCAGGTTCAGCACCAGCCCCCGCAGCCCCATCCCGCTGCCGGGATCACCCATGGCCCCCATCACGTTCACCCAGGTGGCCGCGATCTGCGAGCCGGTGACGGTGCCACGGACCTGGGTCCATGCCCCATTGGCGAGGGTGCCATTCACTGTGGCGGAGCCATAACTGACGGTCCAGGAGCCCAAGGTGAAGGTCTTAGTGGTGGTGTTCAGGTTGGAGACCTGTCCCTTGGTGCCCTGCTGGCTGGTGTCCATGCCTGGCTTGCGGCGTTCTACCCGCGTGGCCATGTAGCTTGCGTCGGCAAGGAATGAACCATGTATGGAAACAAAATCGCCTGCCTGAAAATCCGCCAATGTCAGAGTCGTGTAGGTCCCGTCCTGGTTCTCCATGGCCAGTTGGGTAAGGGCGTTCACCTGGATCGTCTGGCCCATGACGGACATGCGGGCAGAGGAGGAATCCATCGACTGGATGGACCCCATGAAGGACGACATGAGCTGGACACTCTGCATAGTGTAGGTACTTCCGCCCATGCCCATGTCACCAGCCGTAGTCTTGCCGGTCATGACCATGCCCGGCTGAACCATCCCAGGGGTGGCGGCTTGACCGTCCATGGTCACGGTGGCCTCGCCCAGCCCCATGACCTTGTGGTTGATTTGAGGGGCGCTGGAGGTCCCCCCCACCACGCCAGCCACGATGCCCGCAGTAGGGGTCTGCGTTGGCGGGGTTGAAAACGAAGCAGTGTTCCCCCCACCACCGCTGCAGGCCAGAGTGAATCCTGCGATCAGGATGGGAAATAGGGCTGACGGTCGCATGGTGACTCCCAAGTATTTGAATCTAAATCTATATTCGCAAGAAGGCAAGTTATTTTGCTTCCTAGAATCCCTATTTCAAGGCCTGTGCCAATCCAAAAATAAAGGACTTATATGGGATATCGGGGCCTTGTGACACGTCACCATTTCGCCCTTGGGTCGAAATGACGCCCTTCTTGGTCGGGATTGTGATGTACCCCCTCCAAGTTGACACATTCGGGGGGAGGGAATCCCGTGGTTGATCATGCGCTCGCCAGGGTGGTGTTGGCGAGGTTACGGGTCCGTTTCTGGTTTGGGGTGAGCCAGCCGAGGGCCTGGTGGGGGCGGTGATGGTTGTACTTGTAGCGCCAGGCCTCGAGGGCGGCCTGGAGTTCGGCGGCGCTCTCCCAGTCGCGGAGCCAGATGCATTCGAGCTTCATGGTCTGGGTGATCCGTTCGGCGATGGCATTGCCGGTGGGCCGGCCCACCTGGGCCGGCCCACCGGGGCGAAGGTATGGTCAAGGCACCATTCCCTGCAGAAGACCATGCAGTCGCCGCCGGTGTATTGGGGGCCGTGGTCGGTGCGGAGTTCCAGGTCAGCTGGGATGGCTTGGGGTGTGGCGAAGGTGGTCACGAGGGCATAGCGGACGGGAGCGAGGACCGGGAGGCTTTCCTGGGGTAACCCCAACATTCGTGTCACCAGGGGCAATTGATCCTGGGGCCTACTCCTTGGCGGAAGAGGGAAGCCAATCGGTAGAGGGGTGAACCCAAAATTGGTCTGGTTTTTCCGGGAACCTACCAGCAGCAGTTGTCACAATCCCAGGCACGGCCTTCGCGTCCGCGGGAAGGGCTGGTGGAACCTCGCCAATCGGAGCACCACCACCGGCTGTAGTCACCATCCTGCCAGGGGTCGGTGGCCGCGTTGCGGCTCCAATGGCGGTCCCAGGGGCAGGACCAACCCCATCTCCCCGAGAATAGATCGAAACCGCCCGCGAATTGTGCTGCCTGTTCGCGTGTGAGGATGCGTCTGGCTGCGGTGTTGGCCTCAGCCTGGAGATCCTCGAGCCTCCCCGCAAGTTCCCTGACCTGCTTCCTCAGATCAGTCACAGTCTGGGCATTAGCATCGGGGTTGTCCTTGGCCGCGTCGAGCTGCCTTCGCTTCGAGGCCACTTCCTCCTCGAGGGACAGAAGCTTCGCCTCATACTTCGCGCGAATTTCGTCAAGCTTCTTGGTCTGTTCCGGAGTCAATTGGAGCTGGCCGGTCAGATAGGCTCCATACCTTTCGCTGGTGCCAGACACGGGCCCTTGGCTCCCAGCCGCACGCAGTAGAAGGACCGCTCCCAGAAGGATCCCTGCGGTAATCAAGACTCGAACGCTTCCTCTCGACATGATGCACCTACTGAACTGTAAAGACGCCCCAGTCGCTGGGGTGTTATGCGGTCAATCGCAATCGCACTCTGGGCCCCAGGATCGGTTCTGCCTCGAGCCGCTTTCCGGAGCCTCCATCGCCCCCTTCAACCAACGCTCGCGTTCGTCGCACGTGGAAATGGCTTTCTTGATCGGGCCTTGATCCTCGGTTGGCACCCACTGGTGAACCTGTAGGAATACGTTCTTTTGATAACTATTGCTGAAGTTGGCCTTAGAGAGGAAGGACTTGAATCGCGCCTCGGGGAGTGGGTGCGCATCCTGGAGTGCACCCTCGGATTCTCGGAGGATCTGCCGCAACAATGCGGGATCGATCCTTCCCTCCTTTCGGGCGCCGCGAATCAGTTCTTCGAGCCGGTCGTCGGCGAAGAAGAGGCGAAGTTCAGCGCGCTTTCCCGGCTCAGTGGTTAGCGCAAAGGTCACCCGCTCGGTGAAAAGCTTGATCGGGTAGAGCAAACTTCCAGGAAGGCTTTGGGAGGCGGTTGCGCTGACGCCGAAGGCCGCGACGACGCAAGCGGCGAGCGCTCCGGCCCAGCGAAGGGTGCGCCAGAGCGGGCGGTAGGGGCCCGAAGGGCGTGCTTGCGGATTTGCCAAGCCGAGGCGGCTCCACGGCCCACGCCTGGAGAGCGAGGCGCCGGCCTTCACAAGAAGTCCCTGCACGGCCTCGCGCCTGGGTTCCGGTTGCGGAAGCTTCTTCAACTTGGTGGCCACGGAAAGTATCGGCCTCAAGTCGACCGCTTCGGGGTAGGCACCCAGACAGTCGTCCAAATTTCGCCCCTTGGCCAGCTCGTCAAGGCATTTATCCACGACCAATGAAGGATCATGCACCATGGTCGACTCCGATCTGCGCGGCGAGCGCGTTTCTCAAGGACTCCAGGGCACGGAATTGGAGGGCGCGGATCGCGCCCGCTGATTTCCCGAGGGCCTGCGCGATTTCACCAGCATTGAATCCTTCGACGAACCTGAGGTGGATCACGTCCCGCTGCTCCGCCGTCAAGGCCTTCAGCGCCCGCGCCATCTGGTGAGGGAGGATATCGATCCCCTCGTCTCCCGGTTCTGCCACCGTTTCGGCGGCATTTTCTGGCAGCTTCACCTCCCGCCGGTCTTTGCCATGGCGGTAGGTGTCGATGATGAGGTTGGTGGCGATTTGGAACACCCAGGCAGGGAAAAAGCCTTGCTGTTTCGGCAGAGACCTCAACACGCGCAAGCAGGTTTCCCCAGCCAGATCCTCGGCATCCTCTCGCCTCGGCACCCGGTAGAGCATGAAGCGGTACACCTTGGGGTAGAAATGCTCGCACAACTTCGCAATGGCCTCCGGGGCGCCTCGTCGTGCGCAGGAAACCAATTCCATGAGTTCCGCCTCTTCCACCAGTCCCTCCAACTAGAGACGAATCGAACGTGCATTTGTTATGCGTGCGAAAATAGGAATCGGAATTCGCAATGCCATGTTCGGAACCCCCATTATGCCTGCGCGAACATATCCTTCATCTGCAAGGGCAATAAAGACAGGGGATTATTCCCTGGCCGATGCGGGGAGCCATCGGTAGAGGGTAGGCACCGACACGCCGAGGTTCTGCGCGACTTCGCGCGGCGCTATTCCGTTGGCGAGGAGTTGGCGGGCGGATTCCACTTTGCTCTCGGTCATGCGGCGCTTGCGGCCTCCGATGCGGCCTTGGCGTCGGCCAGCCTCCAGCCCGGCGCGGGTGCGTTCCGCGATCAACTCCCGTTCCATCTGCGCGAGGCTGGCCATGACATGAAAGAAGAACCGTCCCGCCGGAGTCGAAGTATTGATCTGGTCCGTGAGGCTCTGGAAATGGATCTTCTTGACTTCAAGGTCCGACACCAGATCCACGAGCCCCTTCACGCCGCGCCCCAGGCGGTCAAGCTTCCAGACCACAAGGGTGTCCCCGGCGCGGAGGTGGGAAAGCGCCTCCTGGAGGCCTGGGCGATCCGTCCGGTTCCCGCTGGCCTTGTCGGTGAAGAGGCGTTCGCATCCGCCCTTCTCCAGGGCGTCGGTCTGAAGGGTGAGGTGCTGGTCTTCGGTGGAGACCCGGGCGTATCCAATCCGAATGGCGCTCCTTTTCTTCTCGAAACCCGTCTTCAGGATAGGGAATCGATAATAACGAATCAAGAATGGTTTTCGAGAATCAGGAAGAGCCAATTTTTCGAAAAGGGGATTCGTCGATTCGGCGTTTCTCGAAAACCAACGTTTTCAAGAACTATCCCCAAGTCGGAAAGCCCAGAGAAAGGGCTTGCCAAGGGTCTCTACATCGCTACACTCATTGGTGTATCGGAACCGCCCGTGCCAAAGAACCTCATCAACCCTCCGACTTGCCCACCTAAGGCGCCCCTCACCGAGCGCCCTCTGTTGAGCGTTGAAAAAGCGGGAGAGTTGATGCGGGTTTTCGAGGTGTTGGCCTCGGACTCGCGTTTGCGCTTGCTCCACGCGATCCTTCTACAGGACAACCCCTGCGTGAGCGAAATTGCCGATGCGGTGGGCATGAAGATCCAGGCGGTCTCCAACCAACTCCGCCGCCTCGTGGACATGGGAATCCTGGCCACGCAGCGGCACGGAAATTTTGTTCACTACCGGATCGTTGACGGCTGCGTCACGAAGCTCCTGTACCACGGCCTTTGCCTGAACGAGGAGACGCAGGTTCGCGCCCATGAGAGTGGGGAAAGCCGACGCAGGAGTGAAGTCCCGTTGGCCCGGCTCGTCGCAAGAGGTGTCGTGTGACGAGGCGCTTGGTCGCGGCAATCTTCCTGCTTCTGATCGCCTTCTACATCGGCGCGGCTCAGGTCGATCGCTGCGATGACGCACCTAACGACTGCGGACAGGTTTGCCACATCCTCTGCAACGACGGGTGCGCCACGGCCCCCATTCCCACGCCACCGATTCCTCCACCAGCGGACCCTCTGCCCAGGCCCGTCTACGAAGAAACGGTGGTCCGCCCCATCCTGAACCTCGATCTCGAACCAGAGAAAGCCCCTCCTCGGGTCTGATGCCGCCGTCATCACCTGGTCCGGCCCCAAACGGGGCCTGTTTCCCAATCGATCCGAGGACGCCATGCGATTCATCCCCTTCGGGGCCTTGCCCTGCCTGCTCGTGTTGCATGCAGCGGCCCAGACGCCCATTACCTTTACTGACATTCAATTCAAGGCTCGATCCGCACCGGAACAGTGGCGAACGGAAGCCATTTTGGCCGAGCGCCGACTCCAATTCCAGGAGAGCAAGGGGTTCATGCGCGAAGGCCCCACTGTCTCTGTGCTGGCGGGGCCTCGTCGGATTCCTGGGGCTCCTTCATCCACGGACAAAGGCTTCGAGGTAGACCTCCCGCTCTTTCTCTCACCCAATAGCCGCGGTGCACTTGAGAGCAGCCTGGGGAAGGCACACCCCCTCATGGTGGAAGCTGCCCGGCGTGAAGGGATGTTCCGTCTGAAGGCGGCCTACCTGGATGCCTGGCTGGCATCACGACTAGTTGCACTGCGTGAGGCAGACATGAACACGGTGGACCGGTGGCTCGAATCTGCCAAGGCCCGATTGGAAGCTGGTGCAGACCCGGCCTTCCAAGTTTCTCTGGTAGAAGGTGAGCGCCTGAAAGTTCAGCAGGAATTGGATGAGGCACGAGTGCAAGAATCCCGGACCTGGGGTGTTCTGGTTGCCCTGGCGGACCTCCCTGTGGCCCCCATGCCCCTCGCTGATCCTGGCGCGGTGCCAGTGATTCCGACGGTGGACCTTGATCGTCGCCTACAAGAAGGACCACTCAGAAAGGCTTTGTTGGCCCAAGCTGACCTTGAAGACAAGAACCTGCGGCTCAAAGAGGCGATTTCCCTCAATCGTTGGAGTCTTCGGGGGAGCTACGCCCAGGAAGGGGATGAGAAGGTAACCCGTCTCGGGGTGGCCGTCCGACTCCCACGTCCTGGCGAAGGCTCTGCCATCAAACGGAACACCGAAGCCCAACTCAAGGCCATCCAAGGCGAGGCACGTCAGGCTCTGGCAGAGCTTGATGCCCGCGCCGAGGCGGCCTTCAGCCGCATCAAGAAGGCCCCGGCATCCACCGTCGTCCCCGACTTTGCGAAATCTTTGGAGGCCATCAGCCTGCGCCTCCAAGAGGGTCGAGAACGTCCCTCGGATGCGCTGCCCATCCGCCGCCAGTTGCTTGAATCCCAGATGGCCTCCCTGCGCCGTGTTCATACCCAGCACTTGCTGGCCGCCGAACTCCAGACCCTGCTCCCCGAGGTGAACCAATGAATCGCCATATATTGAGCCTTCCCGTGGCCCTGGTACTCCTGGCGGGTCTGGGCTGCGCGAAAAAATCCGTTGCCAAGAACGACGCTGAGAAGCACGGACATGAGTCCGCTGAAACAAAGGAAGGGGAGTCCATGCGGCTTCCCCTCAAGGAGATCCGGGGACTGCGCTACATGGAGGTGCCCGAACCCAAAGCCGAAGGGGCCTGGTATCCCGCCGAGGCAATCGGAGATGAATCTGCCCAAGCACTGTTGGCATCGCCCGTGAAGGGCATCGTCTCAGGCATCCTCGTCCCTCCGGGCCGACGTGTAGCCACGGGCGCGGGATTGCTCATGATCCAAAGCCCTGAGTTGGCGCGACTGAAGGCGGACTGGCTTTCCGCAAAGGCCAGGCGCGACCGTTCTGACGCGGAACTGACGCGTGAGCAGCGGCTCTTTGACGCACAGGCAGGATCCCGGCGCGAGCTGGAGGCGGCCCGCAGCGAGTCCGCCACGGCCAAGGCCGACGAAGAGGCGGCCCGGCTGGCCCTGGAGGCCCGAGGTGTGATCCCCGAAAGCGCGGGAGCCACTCTCACAGTGAAGGCCCCCAAAACTGGTTCCGTAACGGCCTACAAGGCGCAGTTGGGTCAGGGGGTCGAAGCGGGTCAGGAGCTGGGGGCCTTCCAAGCGGCCTCAGCGGCCATCGCCCGGCTGGAACTGCCTCTGCCGCAACCCGACGGGTGGAAGCATGGAGCGGTTACCGATGTCCGAGGAACGGATGGCCACCGGTGGAAGGCGACCCTGGAGGGCACGCCCACGACCCTGACCTCCGACACGCGGCGCCTCAGTTACCGCCTTCGGCTCAAAGGGGGGGTGCTCCCCATCCCTGGAACGCCTCTAGAAGTCCATGTACCCATGGCTAAAGCCATTATCTTGCCGCAGAGCGCCCTTCAGCAGATCGAGGGAACCTGGGGCGTCTTTGTGAAGGAGGGTGAGGAGGCCGAATTCCGCCCCGTCCGCCGGGGCGCAGAATTGGGCAGCGACGTGATGGTGCTGGATGGCCTGAAACCGGGCGAAACAGTGGTGGGGGAGGGCGCATACCTCCTAAAGTCCCTCCAGATCAAGCGCAAGAGCGGGGGAGAAGACCATGACCACTGAGTCCAATCCCGCTCAAGAGCCCGACATCCCGCTCGATCCGATGATGCCGGACGATCCCTACAGGGTCTACGTTCCACAGCACCGGAGCCCCATCCGGCGCTGGTTCGATTGGCTCCTTCCGCGCAAGGGCTGGGTCTTCGCGCTCGCTCTGATTTGGGGGCTTGCGGGCATCTTGAGCTTCTCTTCTCTGAAACGAGACCTGTTCCCCGATCTCACCCTACCGAGCCTCAATCTGATCATCCAGAGCCCAGGCCGGGCCGCCACAGAGCTGGAACTGACTGTAGCCCAGCCCGTGGAACAGGCCATCGGCGGCCTGCCCGGCGTCAAGCGTGTCGTGAGCAGCGTGCAGGCCGAGGTCGTGCAGGTGGTCGTGGCTTTCGAGGGCGACACCGATCCCTGGCGGGCGCGGCAGCTCGTGGCGGAGCGCCTCTCTGGCGTCATCGGGAACTTCCCTGAAGGAACGAGAGCCCCCCTCATGTCCAGCGCCGCCGGGCGTCTCCAAGAAATCATGGAGATCGTCCTGGAAGGTCCCGCCACCGATCCTATGAAGCTAAGGGATCACGCGGAGAAGGTACTCATCCCCCGGCTTCAGGCGGTGCCCGGCGTGGCACGGGTCGAGCGGCTGGGTGGCGAGGAGCGCCAGCTCCAAGTCATCGTCCAACCCGAGCGGATGCGCCTGCAGAATGTGAGCCTCGGCCAGGTTATGGAGGCTCTTGAAGGTAGCCACCAGGACAGCGCTGCGGGCGTGATGGAGATCCAGGACAAGGGCTGGTTCATCACCGTGGGCAGCCTCGCCGCGCAACCCGAGGCCGTCAAGAAGCTTCGCCTGAAGACGCCGAGGGGAACCATCCTCCTGGGGGACATCGCGGAGGTTCGGGAGGGCTCCGCCTTCCGGCGCGGCATTGCACGCCACCAGGGTCATGAGGACGTGAGCCTTCGGGTGGTGAAGCAGCCCACGGCGGAAACATTGACTGTGGCGCGGGAGACGAAAAAGGTCTTGAACGAGTTACGCCAGAGCCTCCCGAAAGGAATGGAACTGACCCTGATGTACGACCAGGGCGGGCTCGTCACTCATGCACTGAACGGCGTGACTTGGTCGCTGCTGTTGGGTGGGATCTTCGTAGCGCTGGTGCTGGTGGTCCTGTTAGGCAACCTCCGGGGGGCGCTCATAGTCATCGCGGTCCTGCCGTTGGCAACCCTGGGCGCGGCGATCCCATTACGGATGGCTGGCCTGGGACTCAACGCCATGACCCTAGGAGGTCTGGCCATCTCAGTCGGGTTGCTGGTGGATGCCGCCGTGATCATGGTGGAGAACCTCGCCCATCGCCTGCACGAACACCAGGAACACATCGAGCCCCGCCGTGTGGCGCTGACGAGGGCCGCCGCCGAAGTGGGCGTGCCCATCCTCACGGCGGTGATGGTGATCCTGGCGGTCTTCATCCCGCTGCTGGCCATCGGCGGCGTGGCGGGCCGTCTATACGCGCCCCTGGCTGTGGCCATCGCCTCGGCCATGACCCTCAGCCTTGTCCTGAGCTTCACCCTCGTGCCCGCCCTGGTGGAGCAAGCGCTTCCTCCAGGCTCCCTGCTTGAGGAACCGAAGGTTGTCACGGCGCTGAAAACCTTCTACAAGCCTGGCCTCGAATGGGCCATGGCCCACGGGGCGATTGTTCGAGTCCTTGCCCTTGGCCTAACGATCCCCAGCATCTGGCTGGCCCTGAGGCTGGGGAGCAACTTCCTTCCCACCCTGGATGAAGGTGCCCTGTTGCTCAACAGCATTCTGCCTGCGGAGACGAGCCTCGCCGCCGTGGATTCGGCCAACTTCCAGCTCGAACAGAAGCTGGTAAAGCTGCCCGGCGTGGCCTCCGTGTACCGCCGCACGGGCCGCTCGGAACTGACCGAGGATCCCATGCCCCACACGATCTCCGATGTGTTGGTGGTGCTCGATGGTTCTCGCCGCACAGGGGAGGTGCAGAAGGAGGTCGGGGAGATGGCGGAGGAACTTCCCTATCCCGTGGAGCTGACCACGCCCATGCAGATGCGCATCGCCGAAGGCATTGGGGGCACCCCGGCGGACATCCAGGTGAAGTTTTTCCCTCCCGATCTGGAGGGCCTCCAAAAACGCCTTCCCGAGATCCAGGAGGCCTTGTCGAAAGTTCCCGGAGTGGCTGCCGTCAGTCCCGAGGGAGCTGGGTCCCTTCCCAAGTGGACGGTAGTACCCGACGAGGATGCCCTCCGCCGCCTGGACGTGCCTAGGCCCCTGCTCGTCCGAACCCTCCGGGCAGCCTTGCAGGGGCTTGAAACCTCCCCGCGCTTCGACGGCCCCCAGCGCATCGAGCGCGTGGTGCGCTTTCCGGAGGACGGGCGCCTGAGCCCCGAGACCCTCAAGCGGCTTCCCATCGTACTCGATGACGGTCGGATCGTGGAACTGGGCCAAGTGAGCCGCTTCGAGGAAACAAGCACGCCCAGCCTCATCCGTCGGGAGGCCGCCCAGCGGCGCCTGGCCATCAACGTCCGCACTCTGGGGGACCTTGGGGGCACAGCGGATCGCCTGGAGAAGGCCCTTCAAGGCGTCGAACTCCCCCAGGGCACCGTGGTCAAGCTGGGCGGCAAGATCGAAGAGGCCCGCGAGACCCAGAAACGTTTGATGGTGGCCATCGCGGCGGCCCTGGCCTTGGTAGTCGGCCTTCTCTACCTCGCCCTCGGGCGCTGGTGGGAGGTCCTCGTCGTCGTGCTGACGCTGCCGGACGCCTTCGCCGGTGGTCTCCTCGCCCTCTGGCTGGCCGGGGAGACTTGGAACATCAGCTCCATCGTCGGGATGATCGGTCTCTTCGGGGTGGCCGTGCAAAACAGCCTGGTGCTCATTACCCAGGCCAAGCACCTCGTGGCCGCCGGAATGCCATTCCTTGAAGCCCTCAAAGAGGCCTGCCTGGGCCGCGTGCGTCCCAAGCTCATGACCGCCGGGGCGGCCATCCTCGGTCTGATGCCCATGCTCTTCGGCATCGGCGGCAGCGAACTGGAACGGCCCCTGGCCATCGTCATGGTTGGTGGCCTCGTCACAAGCACCCTCTTCACACTTCTGGCTCTCCCCAGTTTCTACGCCTGGGTTGGGAATCCGAAATCGACCCTCTGAGTTCCCACAAGGAGAATGGAATATGTACGCATTCATCGGAATCCTCTTCACTGCTTCGCTTCAGGCGTCATCCCCCCCGACAACGGTCGTCCGGGCGCTTGAGGCTTACCTTGCGGTTCACCCTGTCACCCGTCCAACCTCCAACCCCATCGAATTCAAAGTTGGATACACCTCCTCACGGATAGGGAACTCCCCAAGCGCCTTCCGGGATTCGGGGAGGATGCTCGTCGGAACCACGGAGAAGGGCGGCATCTGGGTTGGTGCGTTCCCTGAAATGAAAGAGCCCCAGATTGGCGAACTGCCTACTTCGGAAGGACAGCGATGGTTTGGAGAGCAATGTGGTCCCTCCCGAGTGGCCCCCTTCGCTGACCCAGGGGCGTTCCTGGGTTCTCTCCTCCGCCAATTTCCGTTGAAGGCCGTTGAGCCCCCTACCGAAGGAACAATGGAACCCGGCGATGAGGTCTTGGTATTCCACATGGAAGCCCCACGCCCCAACGCCAGGCTTTACCGCTTCGAGTTAAAGGCCGGAGAGGCTCGGCTCCACCTCCGAAAGGATGATGCCCCAGTCAGTCTTCAGGTTGTCCAGGCGTACCAGGGGCGCCTGAACCCCCACTTTGGCCGGTACACACTGGACCGAAGGGAAAAGTGGACGTTCCAGACCGGCATCGAAGGCATTCGGACGAGGCATTACCAGCTTCGCTTACGGCGGCAAGACTGGAACGACTCGATGGAGGCCGAACTTGAAATGGCGCGGGAGGAACGCCCATGAAACCCCACCGCACAGCATGGATGCGATTCCCCTTCCGACACTTCGCGTTCCTGATCCTTCCTGTCCTGGCCTGGGCGGATGCCCCCTCCGACCTTCGAGCCAGCCTCCAACGGCTCCAGGGCCACTTGCCCGTGCGGGTGAGCCTAAGTTATGCCACCTGGCAGGAAACCAACCGCGAGAAGAAATCTGAACTGAGCCAGGCCTCGCTTCAGCTTCGTGCGGGAGAGGAGGATGGAAGCCTCCACGTCGATTGGAGTCTTCCCCAGCTCGAAGCCGCGAACCTCGAGGAGCGCAATCGGGACAAGGACTCCCGGCTGGCAACACCCTTCCGTGACGCCATGAAGGACCTCGATGCTGGAAGGCTCAGCCACCTGCTGAACCAGGCGGAGGTTCTGTCCCACCTCCTCGATGCCACCCAGTTCAAGGAGGAACGAAGCGATAACTACCAAGGCAAACCCGCGAGGGTGCTGGTGTTCACTTTCAAACCGAGGATCGCTCCCGCGCACCAGGCCCGGGTTTCCCGCTCAGAGGCCACCCTCAAAATCTGGATCGGCGCAGACGGCGTGCCGCTGGCCACGGAATCCCTGACGCAGTATGAAGGAAGGCACAGTCGATTTTTCGGCCTCTTCCGGAGCCGCTCCCGAGTGGAGACAACCTATGGCGTGCTGAATGGGCGTCTGGTGGTGGCCACCCGTACCTCCGAGGATTCCCTCGCTGATTCCGGAGATGAAACCAAGAGCAAGAAAACCCTGACCCTAGCGGAGGTGGGGCCATGACTCCCAAGCGAGCCTTCAAAATCGGTGGCATGGACTGCGCTGAGGAGATCGCGCTCTTGAAGCACGAAGTGGGTCCGGTAGTGGGAGGGGAAGATCGCCTCGCCTTCGACCTTTTGAACGGAAAGATGATCGTCTTGGAGGGGGTCTCGGCCTCTTCCGAGGCCATCCTCCAGGCGATTCAGCGCACGGGCATGAGGGCCGAGCCGTGGCAAGACGGCCGGCCTCGTCAAGGCAAGACAAGCCGCCAGTGGCTTCAACTTGCCCTCATGGTGGCCAGCGGCATCCTCACGGCCTTGGCATTCAGTCTCCATGTTTGGCACGCGGGCGGGATGGCGGAAGCCTTGAGTGCCGAAGGCGTGGGCCATGTGAATGCCGCACCGTGGTTCTCGAAGTCCCTCTACCTCATCGGCATCGTCTCCGCTTGTTGGTTCATTGCTCCCAAGGCATGGCTCTCGGCCAAACGCTTGCGCCCGGACATGAACCTGCTGGAGATCGTGGCCGTGGCGGGCGCTGTGTCCATCGGCGAATGGTTCGAGGCGGCCACGGTGTCGTTCCTCTTCGCGGTGTCCTTCGTCCTGGAGGCCTGGAGCCTCAGCGGCGCCCGCCGAGCCGTGGAGGCGCTCATGGACCTCACGCCTCCCACAGCCCATGTGGTGGAAGGGGGCGCGGCCAAGGACGTTCCTGCCGATGCCGTACTGGTCGGCGCGATCTTCGTGGTGAAGCCGGGGGAGCGAGTGCCTCTGGACGGCCAAATCCTTCAGGGCAGCAGCGCCCTCAACCAAGCTCCCATCACGGGAGAGAGCCTTCCCGTGGCGAAGGCGCCCGGAGAGGAGGTATTCGCCGGGAGTATCAACGGCGATGGGACCCTCACCGTCGAGGCCACCAAGCCCGCCAGCGACACCCTCTTGGCCCGAATCATCCGCCTCATCGGCGAAGCCCACAGCAAGCGCGCTCCCTCCGAGCAATGGGTGGACCGCTTCGCCCGGATCTACACGCCCACGGTGATGGGGCTGGCCATCCTCGCGGCGGTGGTGCCGCCCTTGCTGCATGGGGGCGGATGGGCCGACTGGTTTTACCGGGCTTTGGTGCTGCTGGTCATCGCCTGTCCCTGCGCCTTGGTGATCTCCACCCCCGTCAGCATCGTGGCGGGCTTGGCCTCCGCAGCACGCCACGGCGTGCTGGTGAAGGGCGGGATGTACCTGGAAGCGCCCGCCCATTTGAAGGCCATGGCTTTCGACAAGACCGGCACGCTCACCGAGGGCCAGCCTCGCGTGATGGATGTGGTCCCCCTCAACTCCTATGGCAGGAATCAAGTGCTTCGCATTGCGGCGGCCATGGAGTCGCAAAGCAGCCATCCGCTGGCCCGAGCCATCATCACTCGCGCTGAGGAGGAGGGGACCGTCTTCCCCCCGGCCCAGGACTTCCAATCTTTCCAGGGGAAGGGCGCGACAGCCCTTGTAGAGGGGCGGGGCTATTGGCTGGGCTCCCACCGCTTCTTGGAAGAGCGTGGTCTAGAGACCCCGGAAATCCACGCCCTTCTGGAAGGTCAGACCCTCAATGGGCGAACCGTGGTGGTGGTGGGCAGTGAACGCGAGGTGATGGGCTTCATCGGCCTGACCGACCCCGTGCGGCTTCATGCACCCGAGACGCTTCGCCAGCTACGGCAAGCCGGGCTGGAGCGCTTGGTGATGCTGACGGGTGACAACGCTGGGACGGCGAAGATCGTAGCCGAGCACGCAGGCGTCGATGAGGTCCAGGCGGAACTCTTGCCCGAGGCCAAGGTGGCCGCCATGGAAGGGCTCGTCGCCCATTACGGCCAGGTGGCCATGGTCGGCGACGGGGTGAACGACGCGCCTGCCATGGCGCGGGCAACTCTGGGCATCGCCATGGGCGCCATGGGCAGCGACGCCGCCATCGAGACCGCCGATATCGCCCTCATGAATGACGACCTCACACGTCTCCCTTGGCTCGTTAACCACTCCCGACGCACTCTTGCCGTGATCCGCCAGAACATCACATTCGCATTGGCCGTAAAGGGGGTCTTCGTCGTGCTGACCCTGGCAGGTCACGCCTCCCTGTGGTCCGCCATCGCGGCGGATATGGGAGCTTCGTTGTTGGTGATTTTTAATGGATTGAGATTGTTGAAGGACTAAAGGTGTGGCGTCGAGATCCACAGCCGAATGTTTAATCCAAATTAAATTATTAAAAAATATAGTTGATTAATGATTTTTTGAGGCCCCTATGCCCACCAAGCGTCCCACCCCCTCCTACTGCCCTCCCAAACAGAGCATCGCGGAGCGTCCACCCATGAATTCGGCCCAGGCTCTGGCCTTGAGTGAGATGTTCAAGGACCTAGCCAACGATTCGCGGCTAAAGCTCCTCCACGTCCTCGTCCGGGCCGGGGAATTGTGTGTGACGGATCTGGCCGCAGCCCTGGGCATGAACCTCCAGGCCGTGTCCAGCCAGCTCCGTGGGTTATCGGCCCGGGGCATCGTGGGCGTGCGGCGGTCGGGCACCAGCCGCTACTACCGCGTGGTGGACCCATGTGTGGTCCAGCTCATGGATCAGGGACTGTGCCTCCAAGAAGATTCCCTGGCGGAAGGCCTGAGGATTCTCGTGACCGCCTTCCTTCCGCCCTGTCCGCCCATGGCCTCAGGATTGAGCGCGCCGGTATTAGAAACCCAGGGGGCAGACCAATATGAAATCTGACCACTAACAGGAGGAGATCATGAAACCCTATGCACTCAAGCAGGAGCTGATGGGCGTTGCGTTCCCGGAAGCCTTAGATAGGATCGAAAGGCTTTGTCTACCCATGGATTCGGCATCCCCGTTGAGATGGACACGCAGGCGATTTTCAAGCAGAAGCTGGGAAAAGACAGTCCCTCTCGCGTAATCCTTGGGGCCTGTCTAGCTTCTGTAGCATTCGATGTGTTAGCCCAGGAACCAGACATCGCAGTGCTTCTTCCCTGCAACGTGGTAGTGCGCGAAATTTCCGGAGGATGTGGGGTTTCGGCGGTATCTCCCACCACTCTTTTTGCACTCGTCGAAAACGTTGATCCTTCTCATGCAGAAATCGTCGAAACCAAGCTTGAAAACGTGCTCCAGGAAGTACGCAACCGATAATCGCTGACTCTTGCTTCCGCAGGAAATCCCATGAGCAAAACGAGACGAGCATGTCCCCTGCAAAGTTATCTCCAGAAGCTTCAACAGGCCGATATTCCAACTGAAACCTCGACAATCCCAAGTCCGAAGCCAGAGGACCTGGAAACCGAATGGCGTCATTGGCTGCACATTCCACACCGGCTCCTCGACTTACCATGGCTGCATCCACTACGAGAGACGCTTCTTCGTGATTTGGAGGAATCGATCCTCGCATCGTGGGAAGTTGAGTACCGCCGCCCCTTTCCTGAAGAGGTTGGCCAGCAACGCGAAGCCCTTGCGGGCCTTACCCGGAGATGGACTGAAACTCCGCACAAGCTTTATACAGAGAACGTATATATGGTGCAGGCGGAGCCAATGCACACGGATGACGGCACCCCAGAGAATCCGTTTTGGCTGATCGTGAGCGGAAAGGACTTCTCCCCCTTTCCGGGCCAAATACTCGGGCTTTACCACCCAGAGGCCCCGGAAGGCCCTATGGAGGGAGCGGTGTGCGTGGTGGGACCGGTGGCCCGATTGCATGCCGAAGAGGTATCCCTTTGGGCGCGGTTAGCAAGGTTAGAGGGACGGGAATGGATAGCCAAGCTTGGGATGGGCTAGCTGCCCCATAGAAGCACCAGACAGTTCTGGAGGTTTCAAAATCTGGCCGTGAGCGCCAATTTGGGTCCATGGTCAGGTCGTGCTAACAAACCCCCATCTTTCCCGCCCCTAAACTCCTGAGGCGGTATTGGCCTTGGGTTGCACGAGGAAATCACGGATGATCCGGAGAGAAAATGGCTCGGATTTGCACGGAAGAACGACTGGCGGCGGACTGGCTTTTGCTACCGCCCGAGCAGGAGCTGTTGCACAAACGCCGAGGCGCCACCCGCCTGGGGTGAAGCATCACCGTCGGATCACTTCCGGGTGGGCTTGGCGCAGGACTTGGAACGCTCGCAGGTGACTTCCACGTGCACCTTGCGGATGGCGTGGGTGGCGGATCGAACATGCGTCACCTGATGGTCACGACCTTAGAATCAACAGATTTCTGCAAGGTTGTGGTTCTTCTTTTCAAGGGGGAATGGATTCCCAGGTGTCAGCAAAATTTGGGTTTGTACCTGCGGGTCAAAGGTTGACTGGACTAATCAGATATAGAGATCCAGTATTTTCTTGATGCCAATATCTGATTTGCTACCCTGGTTTATGTCGGAGCGGTCGTCATGCTTTCGCTGACCCAGACCACGGGCTATGCCGTACGGGCGCTTGGATGCCTGGCGGATGGCGGCACTGAATTTCTGATGGCCCGTCAGGTCTCGGACTGCACCGGGATTCCACTGCCTTACCTCAGCAAGGTCCTGAACACTCTTGCCCGGGAGGGAATGATCGAGGCGAAGCGGGGATACCAGGGTGGCTTTCGTCTCAGCCGCCCAGCTTCCGCCATCAGCCTGCTCGAAGTCGCGGACGCTGTTGAGGGGCCGGAATGGCGGAGTGCCTGCCTGCTTGGCCTCGATGGTTGCCACGCAGAGGATCCCTGCCCGGCCCATCCGTTCTGGGAGCGGCACCGGGCGGAAATCGAAGGGGAGCTGGGGCGTCTCACCGTCGCCAGCATGGCCGAGTACGAGCGTCGGCCCACGGTGGCCAAGCTGAAACACTGCACCACACCGGGAAGCTGCGGGAACAGCCCTGTCGAAGGTGTTTCGGACAAGGGGAAACCCGCCTCTCAGAAGAAACGTCCAACCAAACCGACCCGAAAGGTGTGACCCGAAACGCGGAGGGCATCGCCCTCTCCAGAGGAAGGAGTGATCGATGAAGGACATCCTCGTGACCATGCAGGAGGACCTGGAGCGTGTCCTCCCCAAAACTCCAGGGAAGCGCCGTCTGGGCATGCTCATCGACCTCCGCAAGTGCGTCGGTTGCCACGGCTGCACGGTGGCCTGCATGTCGGAGAACAAGCTGCCCCCCGGCCTGGTCTATCGACCCGTCTACACCTACGAGCGGGGGAAGTATCCCAATCCGATCCGGGTGTTCCTGCCGCGGCCGTGCATGCACTGCGACAAGCCGCCTTGCGTGCCGGTGTGCCCCACCAATGGGAAGGCCACCTGGAAGGAGACCCAGGGAACAGGGGCTGGGCTCGTGAAGATCAACTACGACGAGTGCATCGGCTGCGCCCAGTGCATCCCGGCCTGCCCCTACAGCGCCCGGACCATGGACGAGGGCAAGTACTACAACGGAGCCAAGAACGAGGTTCATCCAGCCTATGAGACCGCCGCCAGCTTCGAGTATGGCAAGAAGGTCAACCGCAAGGACGAGAAGAGCCCCATCGGCAACGCTCGCAAGTGCCACTTCTGCTTCCACCGCCTGGAGAACGGGATGCTGCCCCAGTGCGTGACGACCTGCGTGGGCCGGGCCACCTATTTCGGTGATCTGGACGATCCGGACAGCGAGATTGCGAAGGTCATCAAGGCCAACAAGGTCCAGACGCTGAAGACCAAGAAGGGGACCAAGCCCCGCGTCTTCTACATAGCCGACCAGAATCTGGAGGTGATTTATGGCTGAGAGCACGAAAGGCCGGGGCACCTCCCGCCGCGACTTCCTCAAGACCAGCGCCGCTGGGGGCGGAGCCCTCGCGGCCTCCCAGACGGCTTTCGCCCGTGCCCTGATAAACCGGTCAGAGCAGGGTGCCCTCAGCGCCGCCGAAACCTATGAGTTGATGAAGGCTGAGAACACGCTGTACACGACCTGCCTGAACTGCAACACCGGTTGCGGCCTCAAGGTCAAGGTCCTGGACGGCGTGGCAGTGAAGATCGACGGCAGTCCCTACAACCCCTTTTGCCTCCATCCGCATCTGCCCATGGGTACGCCCCTGGAAAAGGCCGCCAAGCAGGACGCGGGGCTCTGCCCCAAGGGCCAGGCCGGGCACACCGGCGCCTACGATCCTCACCGGGTCCGGCGGGTCCTCAAGCGGGCGGGCAAGCGTGGCGAAGGCAAATGGGTATCCATCCCCTTCGACCAGGCCATCGACGAGATCGTCAACGGCGGCAAGCTGTTCTCAGCGGTTCCCGGCGAAGAGAACCGGGTGGTGGAGGGCCTGAAATCCATCTACGCCCTGAAGGACATGAAAGCCTTCGCCGACATGGGCGCGGATGTCGAATTGATCCGCAAGAAGAAGATGACGGTGGCCGAGTTCAAGACCAAGCACGTCGCCCACCTCGACAAACTGATCGATCCAGAGCACCCGGACTTCGGCCCACGGAATAACCAGTTTGCCTACGTATGGGGACGGAAGAAGGCGGGCCG
>CAYPNF010000081.1:0-31522 GCA_964411985.1 uncultured Verrucomicrobiota bacterium | reverse complement strand
AACCGCCCCTCCTGGGGCCATTCCAAAGGCCCCCTCCCCAGTGTCTGAGTTGCAGCGGAATCCGAAGCCTTTGCTGGAAGTCGAGCTGCCGGGGAATGTGGACCGCCTGCGCTACGCGGGCGCCAGGTGTTGCTTGAAGAACGCCACCGTGCGCTCCCAGGCAAGCTGCGCGTTTTTCTCGTCGTAGCGGCCGGTGGAGTCGTTGTGGAAGCCGTGATTGCACTTCGGGTACATGTGCATGGTGTAATTCACCTTGGCGGCCTTCAAGTCGGCCTCGTATTCCGGCCAGGTATCGTTGACGCGCTTGTCCAGCTCCGCCAGCTGCACCAGCAGCGGTGCCTTGATGTGCTTGCGGACTTCCGGCGCGGCCGGCGTCCCGTAGAAGGGGACCCCCGCGTTGAGAGTGTCAGGAATGACCGCGGCCAGCATGTTCACGATGTAGCCGCCGAAGCAGAAACCGACCGCCCCCAGCATGCCGTTGCTCAGTTCGTGGGTCTTGAGAAACCTCGCCGCGGCGACGAAGTCCTGCTCAACCTTAACGCGGTCCAGGGAGCTCTGCAGCGATCGGCCCTCGTCGTCGTTGCCAGGATAACCGCCTTTCGGATGCAACGCGTCAGGCGCGAAGGCGACGAAGCCCGCCTTGGCGACGCGCCGGGCGACATCCGCGACGTAGGGATTCAACCCACGGTTCTCATGCACCACCAACACCGCAGGTGCCTTGCCCTTCACGGCGGTCGGATGGACGAGGTAGCCGCGGCCTTCCCCATGTCCGTTGGGCGACGGAAATACCGCGTAACGGGCCTTGATCTCGGGATCGTTGAAGGAAACCTGCTCGGCGTTGGCATAATTCGGCATCAACGTGGCGAGGAGAAGGTTCATGGAGAACCCGGCCGCCGCGAGCGTGGAGAGCCGGCTCATGAAGGCCCGCCTATCGATGATGCCGTGCGCGTATTCATCATACCAATCGAACGCCTCCTGGGGAATGGGCGGATGGGCGATGGTTTCAGGGACACCCGTGTGCGTCGTGTTCATGATGGTAATTACTTATGACGATCATCAGTTTCTTGATGAAAGTCTTCAGGGATCTGGCCCATAGGTCAATACCGATTATCGAGCCACTTGCCGGCAGGGGTTCAGCAAAGCGCAGCGGCGACGGCGCTTCCCCCGGAGGCTGAAGCCGCACCCCATTCCCGTCTTCTCCTCCAAGCGCCTATTTCGCAAACCGCCAGGTTCCGGACCTACTCGCGGCCCAGCACCTGAAGTTCCGCACAGGACGAGAACGCTTGATCAGGTTTGTCTCCGGAAGCTGGTTTGCCGATGACCCTCACCCCATAGATCGGCTTGGGCTCCGGCAGACTGAATTCGAATACCTCTCCCGCCTTCAAACCTGCCGGCTCGGTATCGGTAGTCGCAGGGTAAGCCCTCAACTCTCCCACCGTTTCCCAGCGACCCTCATGAACCAGTTGCACCTGAACCTGCGGTCTCCTGTCGCTCGCATCAAACCAGCCTCCGTCATGAAACGTCTTCCCGTGGGCGAAAAGGATCTTGGAAGCCAGCACCGCAACGGGCGAGGTAATCGCATACCAATCTTCCGCAGCAGGTTTGCCATCAAAGGTACCCACCACCGTCCGAACGTCATCGTCCGCAATCGACCCTTCCAGGTTGCCGGCGCGCGAACGTGATTCCACCCCTTCTACGAGCAGATTGTTGGATCGCGTGGCGCCGCGAATGGGGATCCACACTTTGTAGGCGGACCCAGCACCTCCTGCATCGGCGAAGGGGACCAACCGCACATCCATCGGACTCCCCGCCGGCAGAGTCTTGGTGCTCCTGCCCGTCACTGCCTTGACCCGAAACAGCTCGGCCCCCTCCCAGGTCAAGTAGGGCCCTTGAGCCGGTTCCGCCTTCAACCCCAGCGACTCAAGCGTCGCTCCCGGGAGGCTGGCCAGCGTCCAAGGAAGCCCTTCCGCGCTGACCAGGGCCTGATCCATCGCCAACACCAGCGGCCCATACATGACTGCGGCTTTCCCGGCATTGAGGTGATCGCCCAACACTAACCTGGGCTCCATGCCGAATTGAATCCGAACCACCTCCCCGTTCTTCCACACCCGCTCCAGGGTGCCATAGCCGTCGGGAGAGAGAATCGCTTCCGTCAGCTTGCCATCCACACGCACGCTGAACTCGCGCGTCCAGGCCGGAACCCGGAACTTGAAAGCAAAAGCCTTCTTCTTTTCCAGCCCGACCATCACCTCCACCGAACCCGCGGTAGGATAGAGCGTCTTGGTTTTCAGAAAAACCGAGGTTCCATCGTGCAAGCGGAGGTCCGCGTTGCCCGCATCGTAGAGGTTCATGACAACTCCCGACCGGTCCGTTGTCACCGCAAAGGTCGGAACCAAAGCCAGACCCCGAGGACCGCTGGAAAGACAGCAATGGCCATCCAGGGTGTCGCTATAGGGCTTCTTGCCTTCCATCTGCACGTAGTAGCCCCAGGCGGCACAATCGGGCCGCTGCGCCCCCATCAGCTGATTCAGAATCACTCGCTCCAGCTGCTCGGCGAAACGAGCCTCACCCGTCAGGCGAAGCAGATGCGCGTTGAACTGGAGCCACGTCACCGTGACGCAGGTTTCTCCCACATTCCCCGTATTGGGCAGGTCGAAATCATCGTGGAAGAGTTCGCCGTGGCTCGCGGCGCCGGTGATGTACAGGCGGTTGTCCACGATGTCCTGCCAGGCGTAAAGGCAGGCCTGCAAAACCCGGGAGTCACCGACCGTCCGGTAGTACTCCAGCGCTCCGTTCAAACAGGAAAGCATCTCGTACGCCTTGCCATTTCCCACCTTGTCCACCCGCTTTTGGCGAAGGAGGGTGGAAAAGATCTTCGGTCCATCAGGCTGCTCCCAGGAACGCAGCAGATAGTTGCAGAACTCCAGGTAACGAGGCTCCCCTGTGGCACGGTAGAGCCAAACCATCGGTTCCAGAACGCTCGTGGGGGCCATTCCCACATGGTGCCCTGCCTTGAGGATATTCCGCTGTCCGGGTTGTTCTCCAAAGGTCCGGCATAGCAGATCCGCCATCTTCAGGCAGGTCGGCAGAGGGTCCTGGTTGCCGGTATAGCGCATGTAAGTGATGAGCCCGAGGAGGTTATACTTGTGTGCCCAAACATCCCATTCGACCCATCGATCCTTGTCCAAATAGGTACCCAGGTAGCCGTCCTCCAACTGGCACTTGCATAACTCGGTCACCGTGGTGTCGAGCTTGCGTCGCAGCGTGGGATCCCCCGAATAAGCCCATGCCAAAGTGGCTGCGTGCAGCCACTTGCCGACATGTTCGCCGTCCCAGGTTTGTCGGCCAGGCCGTTTTCGATAGCCTTCCAGCAAACGGTTGGTGTCGATTCGTGCCAGACGGTTCTTCTCGTTGCCCACGAACCGGTTACCAATCCAACCACTCATCCGCAACCGATCCGGCTGCTGAGAGTCTTGGAGATCCTTGACCACCACCGGAATCTTGTCCGTGAAAGGTTCCGCTGCGGACAAAGTCATTGCCGCACCCATCACGAGGGCGAGGAGGGAGAGTTTAGCATTCATAAGCCATGCGCACGATCGGTCAACGGCACGAGTTTTACGCCGTTCGGCCGCTAAAAGCCACCGGAATCCATGGAGCGAGAAACCCCCGCTGTCCGCCGGTGCAGCCAGCCAAGCACGCGGCGTTCGCGCTCAAGGCGTCAAGATCTCGATGTCAGGCGCTACGTACTGAAAGTGTGCCGGATTACGTGTGGATGTCGTACTTGTTCCACGGCCTCTCCCAGCGGCGTAGCCGGCACGGCGCCCGTCCAAACCCGGAGTTTACCTCTCTTCACAATGCGTCCCGAAGAAGTTGTTGCGGCGTTGACCACGGATCGCGTTAGGAAATAGACTGATTTGGTTTCTGACATCCATGACACGCACCCTTAGCCTAGTTCTGCTCTTTGTGCTCCTGGTTGCCTGCCGGGCAACACCCCTCGCGCAAAACGCCCAGGCTCCGAACTCCACCGTCTCCAAGGAGCCACCCAAGCCGGGCGATGCCGACTTTCCGACGCCGTCCCCCAGCCAGCGCCATACAGAGAAGGTCGCCGCGGTCAAAGCCGCTCACTATGACTTGGTGCTGATTGGCGATTCCATCACCCATTCCATAGGTGAACTGGATGGCAAATATGAACCGCTCAAAGAGGTCTGGGAACGACACTACGCGCCGCGCCGCGCCATCAATCTGGGACATAACGGCTACCGCACCGAGCAGATCCTTTGGAATCTACAAGACGGGGAACTTGACTTCGCCTCCTCTCCCAAAGTGGTCATGCTCCTGATCGGCACCAACAACAGCGACGATCGTCACTTTTCAAGAGTCCACACGGCGGAGGAGATCTTCGCCGGCACCAAGGCGATCGTGGAACTGATCCGACAACGGCATCCCACCACGAAGATCTTGGTTCTGCGCATCTTCCCACGCGGAGGCGATGGCGAAAAGGGTGTAAGTCCGCCGGCGTTCAACTCATCGGCACAGTGCATCGAAACCTGCTTCCGTGCTGGGGAACTCACCGCCCGGTTGGCCGACGGCAAGCAGGTCTTCTGGCTGGATGTGAACCACGTTTTTCTGCAACCGGATGGGTCCATCAACACGGACCTGATGTGGGACTTGCTTCACCCTGGTCCCGCCGGTGCCGAAGCCTGGGCGCAGGCGGTCGAACCAACCCTGGCTCAACTGATGAACGACCAGCCCCTTGCGGTCGGGATTCCCACCAATTCAGCCCTCATTCCCGTGCCTAAACTCGAGAATGACAGTTACGATTGGCACGCCCGTCATGCGGAGGTCCTGCGCATCAAAGACGCGCTGAATCCAGAAGTCGTTCTCATTGGAGACTCCATAACCCACTTCTGGGGTGGTGAACCCAGAGCAGGAGCAGCCAATGGCCCCGGGAGCTGGCAGTCCACTTTCGGCAAATACCGAACTCTGAATCTGGGCTTCGGCTGGGATCGCATTCAGAACGTTCTCTGGCGCCTGGACCACGGCGAGCTGGACGGCTTGCACCCTCGCGTGATCGTTCTTCATATCGGCACGAACAACACAAGCGAGACAGCCAACGCCCGTCAGAACACACCGGCGGAAATCGCGGAGGGAGTCCGGGCCATCGTGCGACGTCTCCGAGCGAAGGTACCCAAAGCACGGATTGTCCTCATGGGGGTATTCCCAAGGGAACAGAAGCCAGATCATCCGCGCCGCGCCCAGATCGCGGAGATGAACCGATTGCTGGTTGAATTGGGTCAACTACCTGGCATCACCTTCCTTGACCTGGGTCCCAAACTGCTCCAACCCGATGGCACCATTTCGACCGAAATCATGGGGGATTTCTGCCACCCGACCGACAAGGGATACCAGATTTGGGGCGAGGCACTGGCTCCCTGGCTCCAGCCCGGCGGCCCCTCAGGAGCAACGGCCGAGGCTTCGCCGCCAGAAAAGGTCGTTCTTTGGCCAGATCAGGCACCCGTGGGAGATGGACTTTTCGAGAAGACCGAGGCCAGCATCACGGTTTATCGTCCCCTGCACCCGAATGGCGCAGCAGTGGTGATCTGTCCTGGCGGCGGATACGGTGGTCTGGTGATGGGAGCGGAGGGGAGCGGCATCGCCCAGTGGCTCAACAAGCATGGCATCACGGGGATCGTGCTGGAGTATCGGCTTCCGCGGGGACGAGCCTTCGTGCCGCTGCTCGATGCGCAACGGGCGATCCGCATGGTGCGCGCCAAGGGGAAGGAATGGGGTTGCGATCCCCAACGCATCGGCATCATCGGCTTTTCCGCTGGCGGCCATTTGGCTGCGACCGCAGCGACACATTTCGATCCAGGCAGCGCGACCGCGGCCGATCCCATCGCCCGAGTGGGCTGTCGGCCCGACTTCGCCCTGCTGGTTTACCCCGTCATCACGATGGGCGAGAAGGGCCATGGTGGCTCGAGGCAGAATCTGATGGGGTCCTCTCCCTCCGCGGAGACGGTCGAGTTGTTCTCCAATGAGAAGCAGGTCACAGCCCAGACCCCGCCGGTGTTTCTGGCGCATGCGCTCGATGACAAGGTTGTATCGCCCGGCCAAAGCCGTTCCTTCTACGAAGCCCTGCAAGCCCAAAAGGTCCCCTCGCGCTACCTGGAGCTTCCCTCAGGAGATCACGGGCTCAATGGATACAAAGGGCCGATGTGGGACGCATGGCAAAGCGGGGCCCTGCAATGGCTGGCTTCGCTGAGGCTGATCCCGGAGCCGGACGCGGCTCAGGCCATCACTCCCCCTCCAAACTAGCGCGGATGCGCACGCTTGAGCGCCATGCCTACGGCCTTTCAATGAAGCCATAGTAAAGCCCCATGTAATAGGGCAAGAGGAAGACCGTTCCCGCTCCCAGTTCACTGCCACCACCACCGTAGTCCAGCCGCCAGGGATCCGTGTTCCAATGGCCAAAATAGCGGTTCTCCACCGGAAGCACCTTGCCGCTGACGCGCTGGCCGCGACCGCCACGGTCTGCTTCATACAGGTCCGAGCGTTGATGGGGCCCCACGAGCTGCAAGTCGAGCCGGTGACTGTTGCGATGAGCCCAATCCCGGCGGTCGAGCGGAAAGCCATAGAGAGTTGTCATCGCCTCCTCCTGCCAACCGCTCCAGGGCGGAATGGAAAACTGACCAAACGCGTTGGCCGTAACCGCCTCCAGGTTCAAACCAGCATACGCGAAATTGAAGAACGGGTTCATTTCCGGTGATTCATTCATCCAGGTGCAATAGAAACTGAACCGGATCTGCCGTTTCACTTCCTCATCCTTGGAGTAACGCAGCAGGCTGTGATAACACATAAAAGCCATCTCGTCGTCGGATTGGTTTCCCGATCCCGGCCCGGCCTGGACCTTGGGAAACATCGCGTTCTGCAGGTAGCCGTGCCGCTCGATCAGTTCCCGCGAAGCAGCCTCATACTTCGGATCTCCGGTGACATGCGACGCCACCGCGAGGTAGCTGAGCATGCTGAGGGAATTGATCCCGCGCTCCTGCCACCAGAGAGGATTCCGGTTGAGGGACTCGGGACCGAAAACACCCCACCGCGTTGGCTTCCCGTCGTGATCCACAAGGCAGAACCCATGTTCCAGGAAATGATCAGTAAGGTCTTTGACGACTTCCCGCACGCGGGCCTTCTCCGCATCGTTCTCCGCCGCCAGGTCGTAGTACAAACCGTAGAAGAAGAAGTGCCCATCAAGCTCGTCGCTGCTGGTATCACTTTTCCAGTACCACTTGCCGTCCGCGCTCTTGGGCCAGCGGGGTTCGTAGGCTTTCCAGAGCCGATCCCCCTTTTGCGTCTCCCGATCCTGTTCGAGTCTTCCCACATTGGGGTCGGGATCCTCGATAGAGCGGATCGTGCGTGCCACGTAGCCCTTGGGCGGGGAGTGAGGGCCCCCCTGGGTCACCTTCTGCAGAAAACGCAAGGCCTCAAAGGCCTGCTTGGCTCTCTCCCGTGCGCCAGGATCCTTTGTCGCTGCTACTGCAAAACACTCCCCCGCACCATACATCGCCGTCCACAAGCCATCGTTGTCACTGTCCCCTGACAGGGCGCTGGCCCGGTCTCCCGGAGTCCGAAGAGAGGCCTCTGCCACGTATCCGAAGGGGGTTCGCTTGATATACCGCGCAATCTCGTCCTCATAAAAGGCCGCCTTCTGGGCCAGGGTCATCGGTTTCTGTTCAATGCGCCCGATCCCGCCAGCGGTGGCAAACCAGGCGTTGCCCGTCGAATCCACCGCCACCTGACTCACATCGTCGTGCGGCAGCCAGAGTGGCCCCTGTCGGTAGTGCCACGCGCCGCCCTCCAGACGAATCGCCCCCAAGTGGGTGCCAAACCAGACCGAGTCCCCTGCCCCACGGCTGACCCCAGTAAAGTCGTTCCAGGGTAGACCATCCTTGCCCTCAAAAAACTTCCATGCCTCCGCCCCTTTGCAGGCCACGCCGGCCTTCATCACCACCCAAAGGCGGTCCTGGGCATCGAACGCCGCACCTAACACCTCTTCCACGCCCCACGCCCTCCCCTTTCCGTCGGAAATGACCACCGGCACCCATCCCCGCTCCTCTTTTCGATAGAGCCCACCACTGCTGGCAACATGCAGAACTCCTCCCGCCGAGACCGCCATCTGCCGCACGCGAAAGCGACTGGGCCATCCCAGGGAAACGGCGCGGCCCTCCACCAACTCAAAGGGATCGGCCTCCGTGGCGATCCAAGTTCTTTCCTTCTGGCGTAGGATCTGCCGCACCTCGCGCCAGGGAAGCGGAACCGTCAGAGACTTTCCTCCCGGCCCCGCCAAGGTGAACTCACCCTCCGCTTTGGGCGACCCATCAGGAAGTGGAACCCACTTTTCCTGCCTATGCTCAATCCATTGCCCGCCAACAAAGGCCCGCACTGGGCCCTGCATGTTCAGGTCCAGAAGCTGAACTTTTCCAGCAGGAACACCCTCCGCAGGTCCATATCGAGCGGATACTTCCTGCAGGAAACGCTGTCCTGCGGGGGTGACTGCGGCTGAAACCCCGATCATTCCCAGCAGGGCGCATATACCGATGGCGGCAGATTTTAGAGACGGCATGCCGCCATCATAAAGCCATTCGGTGCTTGGCGCAAAAAAGTTCTTGGCAGCCGAAGCCGAGTCTCGGAAGTGTTATCAGGCCGGCGGTCCCTGAGCCTGAGAATGATTCGCGCGCTCGTCGCTGGACTTGGCATACCTGCGGAAGTTCTTCTGGGCCGGCCAGCCCATCCTTAGCCGTGTCCATGCAGTTGAACAGGAGGCAGCAGAGAGAGCAGAGCCGTCAGACGGAGTCAGAATCGCTCCTCGCGGTCCGTTCAAGCGTTCACTGGACGGTGAAAGTGATACGTCCATCTCGATCGTCAGACCGCTCAAGCCCGATCTCTGCTGTCTCCGCTGACTCCTGTTCTTCATTGAATTGTTACGGCTTAGGGCCGGCCGCCCGTTAAGCGAAGACCTTGACTCGGTCGTAGCCAGGCAACGAGGCTTCTGGTTTTTGTCCGCTTCAGCGTTTACGGCGCAACCACTGCGGCAGCGATGGCATCCCCCATCTCCCGCGTCCCCACTTTCCTGGCCCCCGCGTCGTCTGGACTGTAGATATCGCCAGTTCGGTAGCCGGCACGAATCACCTTGGCTATGGCCTGTTCGACGGCGGCCGCAACGTCACTCAGCCCAAAGCTATAGTGCAACATCATCGCGGCAGAGCCGATCTGCGCGATCGGATTGGCCAGGTTCTTGCCGGCAATGTCCGGGGCAGTCCCTCCGGCCGGCTCAAACAGCCCAAAAGTGGTTTTGCCGGTCCGCTTACCCAGGCTGGCACTGGGAAGCATGCCCAAGGACCCCGCCAAGGCCGCCGCCTCGTCGCTGAGGATATCCCCGAACATGTTCTCGCACAGCAGCACATCGAAGCGCGTGGGACGCAGAATCAGCTGCATCGCAGCGTTGTCCACCAGAATGTGCTCCAACTCCACGTCCGGATACTGCCTGCTCACTGCAGTCACCACTTCCCGCCAAAGCACCCCGTTCTCCAGCACATTGGATTTGTCCACGCTCGCCAGTTTCTTCCTGCGCTCGCGCGCGGCTTGAAACGCCACATGCGCGATCCGCTCCACCTCCGCCGTAGTGTAGACCATGGTATCGATCGCCCGCCGATGCTGATCCTCACTTCCCCTCATCTCAAAGGTGTGTCCCGTCAGTACTTCTGTCCGCTTCGGATCGCCAAAGTAGAGGCCGCCAGTCAACTCGCGCACTACCAGGAGATCGATTCCTTCCCCCTGACGTTCGGGACGCAGAGGACAGGCGTGGGAAAGTTCCTTGGGCAGGCGCACCGGCCGCAGGTTGGCGTAGAGCCCGAACTCCTTGCGCAGGCGCAGCAAAGCCGCCCGCTCCGGTCGTTCTTCCTTCGGCAGGGTCGGATCCCGCTCCGGCAAACCCACTGAGCCGAAAAGGATGGCTTCCGAATCATGACACAAGGCCAGGGTCGCGTCGGGCAGCACCTTCCCCGCAGCATCCATCCCCGCCCATCCCACCGGAGCCTCGGTAATCTGAAGGTGGAGTCCAAAACGCTTTTCTAACGCGCGCAAAACTTTAATGGCTTCACGCATGACTTCCGGGCCAATTCCATCTCCGGCCAACGCCGCAATTCTTCGAATTTCGTTCATCAGCCGCGTAGTTTAGGGCCTGGCCCGCAGCCAGGAAAAGTTGAATCTCCACCTTGGCTCGCTTCGGCGAAAAGTTTGGTGATTTTTAGCCACCATGGTCGTTTCTAAGCACACCCAGTGTAAGTAATCGACCAGTCAACCCGCTTCCAAGCCGCAGCCAAGCAGGGTGATGAGCCCACCCTCGCACTTTTGCCAGCAACCTGCGGAGAGCCTCACTCCGGGCATAATACCTGCTGGAAGTCCCCAAACCTGGTTTCATTCCGACACGGGCAGTCGCGACCACTGCCTGCAGGCTGCCACTTTCGAAACATGGCTCCACCGGAACTCCAGCAAAACCGATGGTTCGTTTCGTCATGAAAAAGACTGTTCTTTTGTGCTCGTTGCTCCTTTGCATAGTGAGTCTTGTAAATGCTTTTTCTGCAGACTCTTCCACAATCCAATCGCTCGATCAGCGGCTCGCCCAACTGGAGCAGGCTTCTGCGGCCAAGCCAGTCCCCAATCCCATCGACAACGGGGACAACGCCTGGATCCTCGTCAGTTCAGCCCTCGTCCTCATGATGACGGCCCCCGGGCTCATCCTCTTCTATGGAGGGCTGGTCCGAAGCAAGAACGTCCTGGGCACCATGATGCATAGTCTGATCCTGATGGCACTGGTGTCGGTAATCTGGTTCGTCTTCGGATATAGTCTCTGCTTTGGAGAAGGGAACGCTTTCTACGGCAACCCTTTGCAGTATCTCTTTCTGAAGGGGGTGGGCAGTGCTCCCAACCCCGATTATGCACCTACCATCCCTCAGAGCAGCTTCATGCTGTTCCAAATGATGTTCGCGATTATCACCCCCGCCCTCATCAGTGGAGCCGTCGCCGAACGCATCCGTTTTTCGGCTTATCTCCTGTTCGTGACTCTCTGGCTCACGTTGGTCTATTTCCCCCTGTGCCACATGGTTTGGGGGAAGGGCGGACTTTTCAACTGGGCTTTGGGCGGTCGCATTCCGGTACTCGATTTCGCCGGTGGAACGGTGGTCCACATCAGCTCAGGAGTGTCGGCCCTGGTCTGCGCCCTCATGCTGGGCAAGCGCCTGGGCTTCCCCCGGGAACCCATGCCACCCCATAACGTCGTCCTGAGTTTGATCGGCACCGGGCTGCTCTGGGTTGGGTGGTTTGGCTTCAACGCCGGAAGTGCTCTGAATGCGGGAGCTCTGGCGAGTGGAACCTTCGCCGCAACCCACTTCTCCGCTGCTGCTGCCGCGTTGAGCTGGGCTGCGGCAGAATGGTGGAGCAAGGGCAAACCCAGCGTCCTCGGCGCCGCTTCCGGCATGGTGGCTGGACTGGCTACGATCACCCCGGCTTCCGGATTCGTTACCGTTCAGGGGGCTCTCCTCATCGGCCTGGCGGCTGGATGGATCTGCTACTTGGGAGTGACAAAGCTCAAAGCTCGGTTCGGCTACGACGATTCGCTCGACGTCTTTGGAGTCCATGGACTCGGAAGCATCACCGGCATGATCCTCCTAGGCTGGCTCGCCTCGCCCTCCGCCAATCCGGCCCTCGCCTCCACGTTCCAAATCGCAGGCAAGATCGTCCCCCTGACCGGCGGGGCAAGTCAGTTTGTCAATCAGCTGCTGGGCATCGGTGCCACCGTGGCCCTGTCCGGCATCGTGACGTGGGTCCTGCTGAAAGTCATCGATGCCACGATCGGCCTGAGGGTGAGCGAAGAAGACGAAACCTTGGGTCTGGACTTGTCGCAGCACGGGGAAAGCGCCTATAACGACTAGCAGCCGGGCGCGAAGCAGGCCGCTCTGAACCCTGGGACCCGATTGGCTTATGCCGGAGAGGGCCCAGTCAACCCGGCTTTGTCACATGAAAAAAATCGAAGCTATCATCAAGCCCTTCAAGCTCACGGACGTGAAGCAGGCCCTCCACGAAATGGGGATCCAGGGAATGACCGTCTCGGAAGTAAAAGGCTGCGGGCGCCAAAAAGGGCATACTGAGATTTATCGCGGCAGCGAATACGTCGTTGATTTTGTCCCCAAGATTAAGATCGAGATCGTCGCGGAAGATAAGGATACCCCCTCGATTCTCGATGCCATCGTGAAGTCGGCCAAGACCGGCAAGATCGGCGATGGGAAGATCTTCGTCTCGGACGTCGAGGAGGCGATCCGCATTCGAACGGAAGAGCGCGGCGAGAAGGCAGTGTAGGCAGAAGCCTAGGCGCCTGGAGGGGATCGAACTCCGCGACCCTTCCCGGAGCGTCCTCTTGGCTTCTTAAGCCTTTCTGTATCTGCGACTTCCCCCTTTCCAGAGCTTCCTATGTCCCCTATCACGCTGCGAGATTCTCTGGACTACGAACCTGTTCCCCTCAAGTTCGGCACCAGCGGGCGCCGCGGTGAGGTCGTTCACCTCACCCAGTTGGAGATCTACATCAACGCCCTCGCCGAGCTGGAGCATCTTCTCGGCCTCCCCCCAGCACAGGGTGGCCTCGCCGCAGGTTCCGAATTCTATTACGCCACCGACCTCCGTCCGAGTTCAACCCGCCTCTCCCCTGCGCAGGGAGGACGAGGGGAGATTGCCCAGGCGGTTCACCAGGCGATCCTTGATGCGGGCCTGCGACCGGTATACCTGGGCCCCATCCCCACCCCGGCCCTCACTTCCTACGCGCTTCAGAATCGTTGCGGGAGTATCATGGTGACCGGAAGTCACATTCCCTTTGACCGAAACGGCTACAAGACCAACAGCGCCAAAGGCGAACTGCTCAAATCCGACGAGGCCCCCATCAACGCCCGCAGCGAGCTCGTACGGCAACGCATTTACTCGCAGGCTTTCGAGTCGTCGCTGTTCGACCCCCACGGCATGCTCAAGGCTGGGTCCCAGGCCCTGCCTGCGCCCGATCCTCGAGGCGTGTCAGCCTATCTGAATCGCTACCTCGACTTCTTTCCTCCCCAAGCCCTGAGCGGACTCAAGCTCGCTGTTTACCAGCACTCTGCCGTCGGACGCGATTTCCTAGTCACCCTGCTCGAGCGGCTCGGAGCTCAAGTCTTCCCCTTCGGACGGAGTGAGACTTTCGTACCCATCGACACCGAAGCGATCGATGCCGACTTACTCGCCGAGATCGAACGGTCCGCAGCCCCTATTCAGCAGCGCCACGGCCCCATCGACGCCGTAGTGTCGACCGACGGCGACAGCGACCGCCCCCTGCTACTGGGCGTGGAATCGTCAACCGCCCCAGACGCCGCTTCTCTAAGGCTCCGATTCTTCGGAGGCGATCTGGTAGGGATGCTGGTAGCGCACTATCTTGGCGCCGATGCGGTCGTGGTCCCCATCAGCTGTAATGATGCAATCGACCGCGGCTCCCTTGCTTCGGTCCTCCAGCCTAAGACGCGGATCGGTTCCCCCTTTGTGATCGCCGGGATGGAATCCGCCCTGGCCCAAGGCCGCAAAGCCGTTTGCGGCTGGGAAGCGAACGGTGGTTTCCTGCTCGGCAGTGATGCCAGGAAGGATGGACGTTACCTCCGCGCCCTCCCCACTCGCGATGCGCTGCTCCCCATTCTGGCGATCCTGCACCAAATGAGGCTTTCTGGCTGTTCCATGACCCACCTCTTTGGCCAACTTCCGCATCGTTACAGCCGGGCTGCCCTGCTGCGGCGCTTCCCCCGTGCGACGAGCCTGAAGATTGTGGAGGCGCTTTCCCCTGGCGATCCCCGCATCAAGGAGGTGCGCTGGACCAGGGCCGACCTCTTGGAGGTACTGGATAGCCAAGGATCTCTGCTCGAATTGGACCCGACTACTCGGACGAAACTCCAAGGCCTCCCCACCCTCCTGGCCGGTTTCTTCCAAACGGCAGACGGCTTTGCCCGAGTGCAACGGGCGAACTTCGTAGATGGCGTCCGCCTCAGTTTCCAAAACGGGGACGTCGCTCATGTTCGTCCCTCGGGAAATGCCGACGAACTTCGCATCTATGCGGTCGCTGACACACAGGAGCGCGCTGATGCCATCGCCTCCTTGGGGGTCGCGGAGCCGGAGGGAATCCTCCGTTCACTGGCCCAACAATTGGGCTGAGTCGTTTTCCGGATTAACTTGCTGATAGACCAAGAAAACAAGCTCGCTCGCCTCGTCTTTTCCTCAATCCGTCCCTCATCGCGGCTGCTCCGCGATGGAAAGTCCGGAGGATCGGCGCAGACGCGCGATGTAATAATAGTATCCTAACTGGCTATCGGAGGCGTAGAGCCAGAAAGAGTTGGCGGTTAGTGTTTTTCACCATGTGGGATCCCGATTCTGGGAATAACGCCGTTTCGGCGTCGGTGGGTTTCTGCCAGAGAGACGTCGTTCCAGGACGACTTTCACTGGAGTGTAACCTTTCCGTCATTTGCCCGACACCCTTCTGCGTCAGCTTGGCGGCCCGTGTGCAAGACTCTCGTTCAGCAAGATCCGAAGCCGTATCGGCCAAGACCGTTTTCCTGGTTGCAGGTTGGTCGCAGATGGGCGATATTGCTAGATACTATGACGAAAAATCATAGTAGGGTCGTGTTTGAGCAACAGGGGTCGCAGATCAAATGTATATGAAAGACACTATGAACGCCTATCCGTCGTGCCCACGGCGCAAGGTGAACCGTGCCTTTACCCTCATTGAACTGCTCGTGGTGATTGCCATCATCGCGATTCTGGCCGGCATGCTCCTGCCAGCCTTGTCCAAGGCCAAAGAGAAAGGCCGCCAGGCCAAATGCTTGAGCAATCTGCGCCAGATCAGCATTGGCCTCACCATGTACTCGGACGAGTTTAATGGGGTACTGCATAACGTGGGCGGCTCTGTCCCCAACGGAGGCCAGTGGACTAAGAACCCTCAGACAGAGGTTCTCTTGGTTCCCAGCGACGGCTTGGCCTACTGGGGCCTGGCCTACATCAGCTATTTTGGAGGAACCAAGCAGATCTTCCGATGCCCCTCGGCGAAGGTGGTGGATGAATGGCGGGAGAACGGGCTCAAATACCCGCACGATTACTGGCTCAATTCCACTTACGGAATCAACCGCTACATTGTGGAGCCGTACCAGTCCACCGGAACCGGAGTGCAGAGGTTTTCCGCCTTGAAGAACCCTTCCTCCACCATCTTTGCCCAGGACTCGGCCGAGCAAAAGATGGAAGGGGACGAAGATAGCATCGGGCTATTTCCGGGGAAGAAGGAGATCCTCACGCAATGGAGATTTGATCTGGCCGGCCTCTACCCCGGGGTGAAGATGGAATGGGAATGGTACCGACACAACCGCGCCTGCAACACTCTCTGGGTCGCCGGAAATGTCTCTTCCATCAAGTATTTGGGCTACAACAAGGGAGTGGATTACCGCTGCTATACCGGAGAAACTCCCCTTCAGATGCCAAAGTAACCACACACAGCCGTTTCTCACTCTCACACCCACTTTAGACTCCAAATATGATTCACTCGCGTCTCGTTTCCTTCCTGCTCTCGCTTTCCTTCCTGCTTTGTACCAGTTGCAGCCGCAGCGAACCTCCCAAGGAGGTAGCACTGGATCAGGTACCAGCCTCCTTGAATCAGGCTTTTCAGAAAGCTCCAGCACCGACCAAAACGCTGGTGGCCGAAACGATCAAGGCCCTTAACGAAAAAGCGTACCCCCAGGCTTTTGTAAAACTGCAGGAGATCTCGGCCCGAACGGATCTGTCGGCACCTCAGCGCCAAGCGGCCGCCGCCGCGTTGACCAGCGTCAATGTTCAAATGCAGTCCGCCGCCACCTCTGGTGACGATACCGCCACCGCCACGCGGCAGATCTACCAGTCAACCAAGTAGCAAACCTGGCTCTCACACCCAAAAAGAAGAACCACAACAGACACATGAAACGAAAAAACAAAATGCTCAAAGCTGAAGTAGGCGCTGCGCTTCTCGCGGCTCTTTCCTTGCCGCTCGCGGCAGGCACGATCACCAAGGACTTGGTAGTTCACCTGCCATTTGACAACTCCTATGCCAACACCGTCGCCGGCGGACCCACTGCCGACAAGGTCGGAGCCCCCACCTTTGCAGCGGGCAAAGTGGGCGCAGGCGCACTCGCCTTTACTGCGAAACCTGCCGATAGTGACTTTAACTACGTCACTCTCGGGGCACCTGAACAGTTGAACTTCCTCGGAGACGTGAGCTTCTCAGTCTCGTTCTGGACCAAGCTCGTCACCTTTTCAGGTGACCCTTCCTTCCTCAGCAACAAGAACTGGGGTAGCGGAGGTAACACCGGCTGGGTGATCGCCACCGATAGCGACGGCCGAATTCAATGGAATTTCAGGGATGGCACCCGTCGCGATTTTGACAGCGCTGGAGGTATCTTCAGCGACAAGAATTGGCATCACATTGTGGTCACTTTTGACCGAGCTGGGAACGCCACCACCTACGTGGACGGCTCTAAGGTCGATGCACGGACCATCACACCCGCCCTCGACACGCTTGACTCCGGTCTGCCCACGAACATAGGCAATGACGGTACCGGTACCTACACCGACGGCACCGTGGAGGACGGGCAAATTGACGACGTAGCCATCTGGCGCCGAGTCATCTCTGCTGGCGAAGTCACCCAGATCTACTCGGCTGGCTTGGCGGGCATCAACGTCGCCAACGTTCCCGATCCCGCAGGCCCAACCGTCACAGAATACATTCCGGCTATGGGAGGCACTCAGGTCGCGCCCGCCGTGGTCGTGCGCCTGAAGATCGAAGACGCCGGAACCGCCCTGGATAAAACGTCGGTCGAGCTGAGCTTCGATGGCGCAAAAGTGGCGCACACCTTGGAGTCTGACGGAAAGACCAACGTGGTCGTGTATGATCCGCCCGGGCTGCTTGCACCCAAGTCCACTCACGCCATCAAACTCGTGTTCAAGGACAACGGTTCCCCGGCTGTCACCACCACCAAAGAATATAGCTTCACGGTGGCTGATTACCTGAACATCACGGTTGGCACCCCGCTCTTCAGCGAGAACTTCGACGCCATCGAAGAAGGCAAACTGCCGACCGGGTGGACGGTGAAAAACTTCACCGATGGCGCTGGAGTTGAGCCCGACTTCCTTAACTTGAGTTCTGACGCTTATCTAGACTGGGTGGTGATCAACCGCCAACGGATGATTGACATAGCTGATAAACTCGACCGTCTCAACACAGCACCCAGCCAATATGTGAACGGCAAAGAAGTAACCAATCTGGTGGAGGGCAACTTCATCTATGCCGAATCAGATACCCGTGGCGGCAGCCAGATCCAGTATCTGTTCACGAAGGACTACAGCCTCACTGGGAAGAACGACATCTACCTGTACTTCCACAGTGCCCGGACGCAAAACCAGGATGACATCGCTTCGGTCGAGTACTCGATCGATAGCGGGGTCAACTGGCTGCCCATCCTCTACATGATCGATGCCGCGGATATCATTCTCGGCACCGATGGCAAGATCGACGCAGTCGCCACCATGAACGAACCCCACACTGCCGACGCGGCCAAATACATTGACCCCGACTCCGGCGAGGAAAAGGGTGGAACCTACGGTGCCTTCATCGGTGCGCCCATCACGGCCGACCTTGCACCCTACATCAGCGGCCGCGTAAACGACGATCAGGTCGAGTCCAAACGAGTCGAGTTCTTCCGCATCGACAAGGCCGATAACCAGGCCAAGGTTCGCTTCCGCTTCGCGCAAGCGGGCACCGCCAGTTGGTACTTCGGTATCGACAACTTCGCCCTTTACTCGGTCACGCAAACCCAGGAACCTGCCACAATGAAGATCAAGCTCGACAACTCCACAGTGAAAGTGGAGTGGTCCGCTAGCGGAACGCTTCAGTCGGCTGATACCGTCAACGGTACCTGGTCAGACGTAGCGGGCGCGACAAGCCCCTACTCGGTGACCCCGGCGGTGGGTGCTAAGTTCTATCGGCTCAAGCAGTAATCCACTCTTCAGCCTTCGAGGCCTTAAAACGCGACGAGGCAGGGTGCAAACCCTGCCTCGTTTTTCTTTCCGAGCACCATCGGACAGGGCTGCGGCATCCCATTGCGCCGGATGGATGAGGCAACGGAGACGGAGGGCTGCGGAGAACCCTACTCTGCCGGAGCGGGGAGGGTGCCTTCCCCCATCATAGTGACCCGCGACGGCGCGGCGCGCCATCGCCTACCTCCCCCGCTTTCTCCAGCACCTTCGCCAAGTAAGCGTAGTCAGATTCAGTATTGTACACCTGGGCCGACACCCGGAACCAACGCCGCTCCGGTTCTCCAAACCGGCTGAACGGCACCTCGATCCCATACCGGTCGTAGAGCGCCATCTGCTCCGCGTCGATCTTTCCTCCCCGCGGACGCCCCTGAAAACCTTCCGGCAACGGGATGGTGGCCATGGAGCCCAGCATCCGCTCCGGACATGGTGGTTTTACCCCAAGCCTCTCACAAAGCAACCGACGCGCCGAAACCGCCAATGCGTGGTTGCGCTCGCGCAACTCCTCCCACCCCCCCGGCAGAAGGGTTCCCATCCATCGAATCGCCTCTCCGACGCAAAACCAGGGAGAAGGATCCAGGGTACCCACCCAGTCGAAGCGATCTTGAAAAGTCGTGAATCCTGAACGCGGCCGGTTGTTCCCATGACTAATAACCGCTGGCTGAACCGTGTCCTGCAGATCCTCACGCACCCACAGAAAGGCCGCCCCTTTGGGTGCGCAAACCCACTTGTGCAGATTTCCAGTGTAATAGGCCGCACCGAGTTTCGATAAGTTCAGGGGAACCATCCCCGGAGCATGGGCCCCATCCACAAGGGTGGGGACGCCCCGAGCTTCCAACTCGCGGATCAGGCGCTGTATGGGAAGGACGAGAGCCGTGTCACTGGTTACGTGGTCCATCATCGCCAAACGGGTGCGCGGAGTGACCGAGCGCAGCACCGCTTCCACCACTTCCTCTTCCTTCTTGAGCGGGAAAGGAATGCGCGCGATCACCACTTGGGCGCCCGCTCGCTGGGCACTCTCCACCAACACGTTGCGGCAGGCATTGTAGTCCAGGTTGGTCGTCAGGATCTCGTCTCCGGCCCGCCATCGCAGTGAGCGCACCACCGCATTGACTCCCGTCGTCGCGTTGGTGACAAACACCAGATCTTTGGATTGCGCCCCAAGAAACCCTGCCAGAGTTTGCCGCGAGGGCTCCAGCCGTTCCTCGTATCGACGCCACAAATACTGCACCGGCTCGGCCTCCATCTGGGAACGCAACCGCGCCTGCAAAGCCAGAATCGGTTTAGGGCAAGCGCCAAAGGAACCGTGATTGAGAAATACGATCCCCCGCTTCAAAGCCCAGTGCTTGCGGAACGGAGAATTATCCGCCTGTTTGAGTCGCCGCTCTTTCATGGGCAGAGCGTACCCAAAGTAATGAGCGCAGGGCAAGAATGTGAGGGTCTGAGATTCACCTGTTCGCCTTCTGCAAGAGAAGTACCCAGTCCCCTTTACCCGGCGGTGAGAGGCGAATCTCGCCCTTGTTCTCAATAAGACCCGCGACCGTGGTCGAATGCCCAGACACCGGATCGAACCAGCGAGCTTGGAGAGAGGCAGAAAACGAGGAGGACTCGATCTGAATAGCATCGTTGTCGGGTAGGTAAGCCACCGCAAGATCGCCTGCTGGGCTTCTGGCTAGCACCCTGCGGCGTGTCACGCCCTCTGGCTGGTTGCGGATCAGCCCGTGGGCGGGTTCAAGGCTCCACCAGGGGATGGCGGCGAGGAAGTCATGGAGATACCCCATCTGCAGAGCGCTCTCCCACCGGAGAGCCTTTTTCCAATAGTCGTACTTCTCCGGTTCCGTCACCCAAAACCAAATACCTCCGCTGCCCTGCGGGACCTTGGGGGGCATGTCCCCGGCGCCATAGGTATAGCCCATCGCACCCGAGAGCCAGCTGCGCCAGCCAAGGGAGCGGGCATCCAGGGCGCGCCAGCCGTTGGCACCCTGAGCATCGTACATGGCTTCGATGTTGATGACGGGCTTGGGGGGCTGATGGCGGTAAAGATGCAGGTTCCAATCGATGGCGTTTCGGGCGCACCAGTCAAGGTGACCACCGTTGTGACCGGTCTGAACGGCGGCAATGTCAAGATAGAACTCGTCGTAATACTTGTCCGAAATGGTCGGAACGGGCTGGTTCCAAGGCGTGCCGGGATGTTGGGTGATTAGATGAAGCGACGTGGCGTCACGGGCGGCGCGCCCCACCTCGTTGGCCAGAGGCATGAACTCACTGTCGAAGCTGGGGGAGAAGATCACCGCATTGCCAAACAACCGGGCGATAATGTTCCGGGCAAATAAGCAGGCCTTGCCTGATTCGGGATAACGCGCGACCGGCTCCATCAGCCCCACCAGCAGAACGACAAACCCTTTTTCGTTGGCAAGCTGCACTTTACGCTCGAAGGATTGCCAATAGGTGGGTTCCCACTGCGCCAGCGTCTTGTCCGAAAAGGGCCTTTGCCCCTCTCGGTTGCGCTCGCCAGCCCACTGAGGTGCACACCCAATCTGGAGGAGGGTGAAGTGTTGGGAGGCGCGCGTAGCCAGGTACTCCTCCCATTCTTCCAGACTGGATTTGTGCGGCGCAGCCCAGGCGGTATCGCCGATCCAGAGGAAGGGAGTGCCGTCGTCAAACGCCAAATGCCGCCGATTCTCGCTCACCTTGAGAAAGCCATGCTGATAGAGGGTGTTCCCACCGGCGTAGGGCAAAACCTCCACGCTGCCCTGCTGGTGGTGCAAACCCTCATTGAGGGGATCAGAGCATTCGGTCTCCCACCGCCAAGCCCCTGATGCCGAAAAAGCGCAGCGGATTCGGAAAGTGTCTCCGCCGTCCCAGAAACCGTAGGTACGCACAGTCCGCCCGCCGGGGCCGGTGTAGGTAACTCGGAGGGTCACGTCGGCATAGGGATTGGCGTAGGGCCGGGTGCTGCTCAGAGCCTTCTCCCAACGTTGCCAGGTATGAGTGGCAGGCAAAGCGGCACGCGCAGTCCCGCCTCCCATCAGGGTCCAAACCAGCACCAGCGCGCTAACAACCCAGCCCAGGATCCTCCTGATCCCAGGGCCGGCGGCGGTCGTTTTCATGTCAGCGCATGGAGGCCGAAGGTGGATCCCTTGGTCCGTGATGCGGATGACCCGACCGCGCATGCTGGCGGTGCTACTGTGGAATGGCATCACCAGCGAGTTCATTGAGGTAGAGGTTATGGTGAAGGGTGAGGTTCTTCGGTGCCTTGGTCCCCCCAATATGCTGTCCCATGAAACACTCGCCGATCAGGTTCCATTGAAATGTAGCCCGGTCCAGGTAGGACCCATACCAATCGAGTTGCGTGTCCGAACCCCACGACACCGAGCAATGATCGACGATCACGTCGTGGACCCCAGGCTCAGCGGTTCCGTAGAAGAGCAGATTGTTGCCCGCGTCATGCTTCAGGTTGCCACCCATCCGCACGCGCAAGTGCCGCACGATGATATCATGTGCGCCGTTGACGAACCAAACGCCCCAGTCCCCTTCCGGCTGGCCATCGCCTCGGATCTCGACGCCACCCGGCGAGGTCTGCCCCGCTATGGTGAGATAGGGTGTGCGTACTTGGATCGCGCTCTTCAAGGTGATGATTCCGCTAACCCGAAAAACGCAAATCCGCGGACCCGACGCCTCCAGGGCCGCGCGCAGGCTTCCCTCCCCGGAGTTCTCAAGATTCGTCACCTCGATGACCCTTCCACCTCGGCCACCCACCGCCCCGGCGCCAAAGCCCTCGGCCGTGGGGAAGGCTTTGATCGGTGGTGCCGCAACCGCAATCCTGCCGCCCACGCAAAGTTCCGCAACCAGAACCCAAAGGGCAAGCGATTCGAGTGAAAACCGGCGTCGCGTCATCACCATGGGTCTTGGCTTAGCAGAAACCCGACGGCAGGCCAACCGATCTTTTGCACACGTTCCCCGCACACCTCACCAGTTCACTGGCGCACGGACGCGCGCGCACCTTGATGTTCCACGGACATTCATGGCTGGAGGGGCGCAGGTGCTATCGGAGAAAATCGGGCAAGTAAACGTCATTCGTGGTGGCTGAATCGAGTCCCGTGCCAGAGGGTGTCGAGGGTACTTGCCCTTCCTGTAAGGCACGATAGGACCCTCGGAGAAGCCGGTCTTCCTTACCGGGGCCGGCGACCACGCGGATGGCGGTGTCGGCGAGCAACCGCTTCTGCTGCACGTTTGTTTTGTAGCATCGCGTTTCACAAAGCCCGCAGCCGACACATTTCTCAGCGAGAACCAACGGCGCCAGGAACCCACTCCCTTCCACCGGGTCGCCGTGGTCGTCCAACTGGGTCCCAATAGCTCGAAACTCGATCGCCCGGTAGCCAGCTGCGTTGCATTCATCGACACACAACTGGCAGGACTCACGCTGCACATAAGGGAGGCATGTGCTTTGATTTACCTGAGCCAAACCCATTCGCGCAGCCCGTTTCTCTTCGATGGGCAGTGGACGGATGGCACCCGTGGGGCAGACCTGCCCGCAGTTGTTACAGCTTGGCTCGCAACCCGACCACCGCGCGACCACTTGCGGGCTCCATAAGCCTTCCAGGCCCTGGGCAAATCCTAGGGGCTGAAGAACGCTATTCGGACAGGCCTGGAAACAGAGTCCGCATCGGATGCAAAGTTGGAGAAAGACCTCTTCCGGCACACTCCCGGGCGGACGCACCGGCCAGAAGCCAGGCGACATCGATTTAGCCCCCAACACTTCCCTCACACCCGTGGCCGCGGCAAGGCCACTAGCCGATCCAACGAGAAAACCACGACGAGAGAGCTTCACGGTCCCCGGCAGCGGTTCTCCCCATGTTGCTTTGAGGGCGACTTCCTTCCACCTTCCAGTGAATTGAATGGCTTCGGTCGGGCACACTCCCGCACAGGTCTCGCATACGGTGCAATCCGCCAGACGCGTGGTGAAGTCCGCTTGGATGGCATCAAATGGGCAGACCTTCACACATTGGCCGCATTCAATGCACGCATCAGTCACTTTCCGCTCCCGCAACCGCAAAACATGGGCAAGGGAAAACAAGGCTCCGGTGGGGCACACGAAGCGGCACCAAAAGCGCGGCTGCAGCACGCCAAGTCCCAGCACCCCGAAAAACAGCATGAGGGAGATCCCATGGCCCACTTGCAGGGATGGTACCAGATGCCAACCTTTCAGCAAACCCAGTTGGAGCGGTCCAAAGAGGAATTGAAATCCTCGGGTAACCACCGGGATGGCAGCCACAAATCCTGAAAACAACACCCCACACAACGCGGCAACCAAGGTTCCAGCCAACAGATAGTACTTCAGGTGTACCCACCACCCGCGTCGCTTTAGATGGAGGATCGAGCAACTTCGACCCAAAGTTGCATCAAAGAGGTCAATCACCGTGCCTAGGGGGCAGAGGTAGCCACAAAATCCGCGAGGAAACGCGAGTGAGATCAACAGCACCCCACCCGTCCAGAGCAGTGCGGGAATCCACATCTTTCCGGCCAGAGCCGTCGAGATCGCAAGCAGTGGATCCAGCAGCAGGAATGTCTCCGCGGGCACGCGTTCCTTGGATTGGAAGGTCTTGGCGTAGTCGTTGGAACCGTAAGGCCAGCAAACGTAGAATAGAATGACCAGAAAGACCAACAGGCTTACCACTTGGATCCATCGACGAAGCCACACTGCCTGCCAGGCACCTCCCGGACCAGCCAGGGCGCGGGCGAAGGTGTTCGTTTCTTTCCAGCGCAAGCAAGCCTCTCACTTCATGCCACTGGCCAGGGCTTTGGCCGCTGCATTGACAATCGCCTCAGCGGTAACGGTGGCTCCACTGGTCATGTCAACGCCGCGAACGCCTTGCTTGTCGATGATCCGCGCGGTGGTATCGGTGATGGCGGAATAGAACTGCTTCTCCGTATGCTCCACCACTTTCACCGACTCAATGCGTCCGCTCTTCACCGTGACTTCCACCTTCACCGGCCCGTTATACGCGATGGAACTGCTCTGGTAAGTTCCATCCGTCACCCGCGCTAAGTCCAAGGTGTCGAACAACTGAATGGCCTCCATGCTTGCCAGGGCGCGTTCCTTGTTGCGCTTCATGTCGCGCGTACCCTCCGAAGCGGCAGCAGCCTTGCGGTAATAGGCCAAAGCCTGCTCATATTTGCCAGCCAGGCGGCAGACGTCGCCGGCGACAAGGTAGGCGGAGTCCTTCTCACCCGAGGCCGCCTTGCTTTCCGCAAGCTTCAAAGCCCGGTCGAACTCGCCCAAGTCAGCCCAGAGTTTGATCAGGCTCCCGTTCCGGGTATCATCGGACTCCAACCTCGAGATCAACGCCACACACATCTCCCGGCTACCCAGCCGCCAATAGCATTCGCCTAACTCCAGAGAAAAAGCCGACTCATCGTAGCCACCCCATTGCGCGGTTTTCCGCCACCAGAAGGCGGCACGCGCCCAGTCTTGCAGCAGATTCTGGTACATGCGGGCCAGGGCCTCGGCGGTCTTCTCCACTTTCGCCCGGTCGTCTTTGTTGACCGTAAGGACGTGATGAAGAAGCCGCACACCCTCACGCCATCGCGAAGGGTTGGGGTTGATCACATCCCAGATGTATTGGCCGAGATTTTTTTGCGCATCCCATTCCTTGCCAGGGTCGGCCCAGGTGAGATCCAGGGTCGGAGGATGTTTCACTTGGACCGTGTTCCACCAATCCGGGGTCGTGGTTCCGGCCTTGCTGATGAGCGCTTCGACTTCAGCGCGGGACCGAGGATGTTTCGCCGCTACGGAAGTGGAAGCGGGTCGCGGATCCTCCCGCTTTGCGTTGCCTGTTGCCTGCGGGGGGGACTCCGGCGCACCGGCGCAGGCCCCTGCCATAGAGCCAACGCAAAGGAGCCAGAGCATCCCCAGTCCAGCCATACAGCAGAAGGGGGGCCTCCATTTCGAGACTGCGCCTGTATCCTGCATATTTCTTATCACGCTGATTATCATTCGATCATCCCAGGGGAAAGCCAGGCGTGTAACTCGTTTGTCCATCTTTGCAGACCAGGAATCCCTCCGCCCCTGGAAGCGATGCCAGCAACTGGAGCCCTTTCTCCCGCCCCACCACCAGGATCGCAGTGGCAAGGGCGTCTGCATCGAGTCCGGTGCGTGCCACCACGGTCGCACTGGACAATTCACGAGGCGATCTGCCGGTGCCCGGATCAAAGATATGGTTCTGCTCCTCACTAAACCGAGTGGCGTAATCGCCTGAGGTTGCCATGCAGCAGTCTTCGAGTTTTGCCAAACCCACGTAAGCTTCTTGGACTCGCGGGTGCTGAATGCCCAGTTTCCAACACTCCCCGCCCTCCTTGCGACCCATCGCGCCCACCTCGCCTGTGTTCACCAGCGCATGCTGGATTGAATGCCCCCGCAACACCGCAAGAACGCGGTCTGCTGCGAAGCCCTGTCCCAGAGCATTCAAAGTCACCGCCATCCCTTTCTCACCAAGTCGAATCCGGTTCCTGCTGACCGTTAACTTCCGCCAGTTCACTCTCTGCCGAGTTTGCTCGATTTCATCGGGTCCTGGGATCCTGCCAGCCGCCTTGGCCGTGGCGTACAGGTCCCACAGCGGTTGAACGGTCACGTCGAAGGCCCCACCGGTGAGCTCGGAGAGGCGCTGTGCCTTCAGCAAAACCTCCAGCATAAAGGGATGAGGCTCGGCAAGTTCACCTTCCCTGTTCAGGCGGCAGAGATGGCTGTCCGGACGGTACAAGCTCAGCACCTTCTCGACCTCTTGAAGCTCCCTGGATACCACCGCCTTGACCCGTGCGACCAGCGCAGGGTCTTCGTGCAGCACGATGAACTTCCCTTCCGTGCCGAACACCGGTTGTGACCAGGCATGTCTTTGGAGACCCACGCCTGAACCGGGCAAATTTGCCGATTGCCGGGGAGTCTCACGACCTGACGGGTGAGTCTCGCCTGCTGCAGCGCAAATCGGCGAAGCCAACCCAGCACCCAGCGCCATGAGAAACTCACGGCGCGGCACAGCGACTCTGGCGGGCCAGTGGTTCGAAGAATCTTCCATCGAGCGGTTTTCAGGGCTGAAGGGTCGTGCGCTCGCTGGCAACTCGTTCCACTGCCTCACGGCTCAAGGGTGCTGGATGCAGTTTTGCACCACCCCAAAGCTCCATCGTGCTTTTGCGATACCGGCTGTCAGGTCGGTCACTGTGGCCCGTGGGGCAAATCGTCTGCGATTGGTCTACATCGTGCAAGGGGACCCACTGGGTGTACGATTGCGCTGACTGGCAATGAATGGTTTGCCCGTCCAAGCACGTAATGCCAGGTTGCTTGGCATCCTGGGCAGGATCGAGCGAACCATAGCCGTCCAGGCTGTCGAACCAACCCATCGAAGGAGTCTGGGAACCGCTTCGCGTTCCCTGCGCGCGCGAGTTGGCGCCATTCCTTCCCGGTACCCCTCCGGCATTCCAAGCTTCTGAGAGAACCTTGTCGATGAACTCGCACTCGTCCGCGTCAAACTGAGCCTTCGGATCCTTTCCCATGCGCGCGGAGGCGTCCTTGAGAAACCGGGCTAAACCTGACTCGCCCCCGCCGTACTTCCGGGCCAAGGGAGTCACCACGAATCGAAAGAAGGTGCTCAGACGGGTGGCCAGTTCGGCCTGCTCCGACTTGAGGTCGCTGCTCGCCCCCGCTGCCAACCATTTCTCCAAGGCCGCCAGGGCTTTCCCGGACGCATCGGACAAGGATCCGGGTTGGTGATCGCGCAAGTGCAGCCCCAGGCGCACGATCTCCCTGCGGGCCGGGTTGACGGTGTCATAGTGCACGTCCAACACATCCGCGGGGCTGAAACGATCCTTGGCCGCAAGCCGCTCGCGAAGCCGCCAGGAGCGAATCGTGTCCCCCATCGAGCCGGTGCTGGTACCCAAAGGCACCTGATAGAAGGAACCGATCGGCCGGTGGTTGGCACTCAGCAAAAGACCTTGTCCCGGGTCCTGAACCTGGGGGAGCAGGCCCGCCGGAACATATCCCTGCCAATCATCGCCGTCGCCTGTTCCAGGCAGGGCCTCATCTCCGCGCCCATCTCCGGATGCACGCGAACGCACCGGAATGGCACCCAGAACCGCAAAACCAACGTGACCCTCCGCGTCACCATAGACGCAGTTGGCTGAAGGGAAATGCCAACCCGCCAATGCCTGCTGAAACGATTTGGCATCCTTGGCCCGCATCATCGCAAATACCCCTTGCAGGGTGTCACGATTGGTCTCACAGAGCGGCACCCTCTTCAGAGCCACCTCTGGGTCTCCGGGTTGCCGGAAGCTGAACTCCGAAACCACCGGACCCAGATGCGTTTCCCGGATGGTCAAGGTGGTGGAAGAACCGCCTTTCACGGCGATCTTTTCCGTACGCACCTCCATTTTTCGCCACTGCCCATTCCAGCGATACGCATCCGGATGCTCGGCGGAAGTTTCCAGACGGAAGAGATCGGCCTGGTCCGCGCCCAACGCCGTCAAGCCCCACGCCACGCGCTTGTTGAACCCGATCAGCAGTCCTGGACTCCCCGGCATGCCCACCCCTCGCGCATCGAAACTTTTGCCTTTCACGTGGAATTCCATCCAAAGAGAGGGGTTGCGCACCGGGGTTTGCGGATCACTCACCAGCACGGCGGACCCGGTCGTGGTCTTCTTGCCTCCCACGACCCAGGCGTGACTGAACTTAGGGGTCTCGTTGGTGGGAACCTGTGCCCCTCCGCCCCAGCCATGGGCTGAACAGTATTGCTCCACCTCCCTAAGCCACGCCTCACTAACGTCCCCTCGCTGAACGACCGCCGCGGAATCGTCCGACCAACGCGTGCTAGGTTGGGGCGGCGGGGGTTGGCCCGGCTGCGGCTGGGTTCTGTTGCGCCATACCATCAAGTCACGGGTGCCGTCGCCGGCAAAGAACTGGGCCACGTGCCACCAACTCAAAAGACAATCGGCAGGGGTCCATGGTTCCGGGGTCACTTCAAGTTGTCGAAAGAGGGGATGTAGCTTTCCAGACGCCTGCTGCGCGGCAAAACTCTCGTTCACCCCCTCGCAATAGGCCTCCAAGAGCGCCCGAGTGTCAGAATCGAGATTCGAAGCTATGCGAGAGGCGGCCCTTGCCCAACCGAACGTTCGCATTTTGCGGTCATTCTCCAGCGCTGTCTCTTTCCTGCCCCCTTTTTGCCGGGCACCAATCACTTCGGCAAGCCGCCCCTGCATCACCCGCAAACCGTAGGTCATCTGAAACCCGCGCTCCTGAGCTGTCGCATAGCCCAGTCCATACATCGCCCCGGCGTCGGTTTCGGCAAACACGTGAGGGATGCCCCAGTGGTCGCGCAACAGTTCCACTTTGCCATGCTTCTGCGGGGCGGCGGAACAGGCGACAGCCAGCGCCAACCCGAAAGCCGAGATGAGGCGATTCCAAGCGGTGTCCATGGGAAGGATCATGCACCCACGATGCAGAGAACGCACGAAGAGAAATCAACCCGATGAGCGCTGGATCGGGCGAGGGCGAAGGCAACGAAGCCGATGTTTGTCGACCTTCCCGAACCGCTCCAGGGCCAGTGCGTCACCGGCGACCCATTCATGGGTTCGGCGCAGCCGCGCAGCACTATTTGGTTCCGAGCGTCACCCCGGGGACTGGGCCGCGTGGATAAGAGTCCTTGAGTGAAGCCATCGTGTCGGCACCGACCCGGAAGTCCAACCGGCCGAGATTTGAGAAATCCGGGTCAAAACAGCGCCCCCCGGCGTCGATGCCCAGGCCGGACTGGAATTCGCTGAGGTTTGCGTATGTGGCGTGGCGAGCCCAGGTGGGGCCCCAACGGAACCAACCCTGTCCTGAACCGGCGAAATAGAAGTTCTTCTCGAATCGCAACCGAAGGGAATCCAAGGACAAGCCCTGCGGTTGGCCGTCGTCAGATTTGGCCACGTAAGGGGCAGCGATGTCCGCAGCCGGTGCACCCCTGGGCGAAGTCGCCTCACGCACCGGTGCGTTGGTTCGCGGCCAGTGCCGGCCATCCTTCACATCGAACCAGCCCCATACTTGGGCGTCGCGATTGTAGACCAGGAGGTTCTGGCGGATGATCTGGTCGTGATTCCAGACCGGGCGCTCGGCGCGGTCCTCAATCGTGGGGGTTGTGCGCAGCTGCTCGCGAAAGTTAAAGCCCTCACGATTCGCTGCGATGAGGTTTCTCTCGATCACACAACCCGGGCTGCTGGAGAGCGAAATGCCCGCCTGGGCACCCCACGCACCCGGCGTCGTGGCCAAACCGTTTCGCACAAGAACGTTATCGTGCGCGTGCAGGCTGAAAGAGATCTCGTAGAAAATGCCGGCGTCCTCATTGTCCGCAATCAGACACTGGCGCACCGTGCAATTCGTGTTGCCAATGTCGAACCAAATCCCGTTGCCACGGTTGCGCACGAACCGGCTTCGCTCCAGAACCGCGTCCCGACAGAGGGCCAGTTTATTACCACCTGCTTCCCAACCGCGATCGAAGCCCTTGACGTTATTGTTTTCCACCAGGCATTCGCTAAAGAGCAGGCCGTGAGCCCGGCTGGCGCCAAAACCCAACTGCCCATTGTCACGGAAAACGCAGTGGCGCACGACCGCCTCGGGCCCTTGAAAGGTGGCACCGCTGGAGTTCATCGACTCCACCACACAGTCCTCCATCTGGTTGTGCCTTCCCGCCAGCACCACCGCCCCGTGTTGAGCCATGTTGGCCGCGTACCGAAAGATCAACCCCCGCAACTGAACATACTCACCCTCCACGCGCAGGATCTCCTGCCGCACGGAGGCTTCGGCGGAAAGCTTGGTCAGATCACGGTTGGCAGTGTCCCACACCAGCAGGGCCTTTTGGGCGGTGTCCACCAGGAAGGTCCCCGGGGCAAGCTGTTTGGGGTCAAGCACCTGGCGGAGAAGGTAGCCATTCACCATCACCTGTTCGCAGCGACCTATGACCCGGTGATATTCATCATCGGGATGAGTCATGCTCTTGTTCCAAGTGATAAAGCGGTGTGGCCAAGGCACACGGTAGATCGGCTGGTCTGGGTCTGCGCGCTGCCACCCTGTAAGCGGGTCCGCCCCGGTCAAAACCACCTGCTCCCCCGGTGCCGCCGCGAATCGAATGTGATTCTCAGGTGTGCCGCTGGCTTTCACGACCACCCTCTCCCGGTACACCCCGGCTCGAATCACCACCACATCGCCCGGACCTACTCTCCGCGCGGCTTCGGCTAGAGTCTTCCATGGCTGTTCGGAGGTCCCCGGGCCCTGATCCACCGCCTGGGGATGCTGCTGGGCCACTTCGTACGTGGCGGCTAAGAGCGGAGTGCATAGGACTACTGCCAGGAACAGGATTCGGTGCCGCATAAGCAAGAGGATACAACGAGGCCAACGTATGTCGATCAACCTCTCCCAGCCTTCCTGCCTCCTGCCTGTTTTCCTTTAGGCAAGAGTTGGCGAAGGCGAACCGTTGCTTCATCACGGTCCAGGCTACCTGCAGCTATCCCCATGACAAGATCCTCCCATTCCGGACCATCGGCTCTGGGTTCAATCCCGTTGAGCCGCAAGAACACAATGCATGCGCCCAGGGCAGCGCGTTTGTTCCCATCGGTGAAAGGGTGGTTCCTGCACAGATAATACAAATAGGCCGCAGCCACCTCCGGCAAATCCTGGTAAGGGGAACTACCCCCGAAGGTTGCTTGTGGCGCAGCGACCGCGGATTCGAGCAAGGCACTCTCCCGCACCCCGCCAACCCCTCCAAATCTCGCCACGGCCTCAGCGTGGATCTCGACCACAATCTCCACCGTAAGGTGAAAACAGCTCTCCGCGGAGGGGTTCACGCGAGCCTCTTCATGGTGCGGGCATAATCCTTCATCGTGGACTTCACGACTTGGGAAACCTCCTCGCGCGAGGGACGTGGCCGCAGGGGGGTCAGAGTGATAGTGCCTCCGGGGTGAACCTCCACGTTGACTTGGTCGCCAGCTTTGAGGTGGGCCAACTCCATCAAGGCAGCGTCAAAAATGATGCCGTGCGAGTTGCCGACCTTACAGATGCTCTTAACCATACGTAATACTATGTTTTACGAAGTGGAGTGCGTCAAGCCCCTCGGGGTCTATAGTTGGCAAAGGGGGAAATCCCGGCGGCCTCGATAATGGATCGGAAGGGGTTGGCACTGCCAAGGTCGTCGTAACGCACCGAGGCGATTAGGGCGCTGCTATCGGCGATGATCGCTCTCGGCACGAATCAATGCGGGAAGGTATTTCATCTTGTTGCTGGATGTATCCAGCAATTCTCATTTTGAGCGAGGTGCTGGGGGCCTGAAGTACGTCGCCACGC
>CAYPNF010000080.1:0-31935 GCA_964411985.1 uncultured Verrucomicrobiota bacterium | reverse complement strand
CGCGTCCAGGCCACCATCGACGGCCAAGCCTTCTGGCAAATGCGGGAAATCTCCTCTACTTCCGTTGGCATCGATAACGGCCTACTCGCCCACTTTGGTCTCGGCGACGCCACGAATGTCACGACGCTCCGCATCGAGTGGCCCTCGGGGAATGTCCAAGAACTGCTCGACGTGGCACTGGACCAGATGATGACGGTAACGGAACCAGTGCTGATCACCCCCAATCGACCCTCGGCCAGCTTAAACGGCGCGGTGACGCTCCGGACCTCCTCGTCTTTGACCGGCGCACGTCAGTGGCGCTTTGAGGGACTCGATCTTCCGGGCCAGACCAACAGTACCTTGGTGCTGACGAACCTCACGGCTGCCCAGCAGGGTCGCTACAGCGTAGTCGTCACCTCAGAGAATAGTACGGTGACAAATTTCACTTCCCTTTACCTGGACACCCAGTTCACGAAGATTACGGAAGGTCCGCTGGTGACCGACATTGGAAGCTCCGGCTATCTCTCTTGGGGAGATTATGACGGCGACGGTTACCCCGACCTTTCTGTATCTCGCTGGAAAGTGGGCACCAGCGCGGTGTACCGCAACTTGGGGGATGGTACTTTCGCGCGAGTCCCCACATTGCCGTTCATGAAACCAACCGATGGGATCAACCCGTGGGGGGACTTGGACAACGACGGTCGGCTCGACATGGCTGTGGGGAACGAAACCGACGGGCTAAAGTACTTTTTCGACGACGGCCTGGGCAACTGGAGTTCTTATTCCTTCGGGAAGTCGGCCATGAACTCCTGGTCCACCTCTATGGTGGACTACAACCGGGATGGTCTGTTAGACCTCTACTTTACCAATTTTGGGAACTCGAAGAACCGCCTTTACCGCAACGACGGAAACCGGTCCTTCAGTTTGATGGCTGCCATCGACATTGGAACGTTGGCGAACGCCAGCTCCTTCGGGGGAGCGAGCTGGGCTGACTTTGACGACGACGGTTGGCTGGACGTCTACATGGGGAGTTTTCAAGCGAACCGCAGTCTTATGTTCCGCAACGATGGTACGGGCCGTTTTCTGCCCGTGACCAACCTGGTGACCAAGACATCGGCACCCTCTCTCTCTGGAGCTTGGGGCGACTACGATAACGATGGGCGGCTGGACCTCTTTGTGGCCCGGTTTAACGGGACATGCGCGTTGTATCGCAATTTGGGCGGTGGCCAATTCGAGCTGAACTCCTCGGCATCGAAGCTCACCGGCACCCACAATTCCGCCAGTTGGGCCGACTATGACAACGACGGTTTTCTCGACCTCTTCGTCTCGGGCGCTGCGGCTGGGAACAAGCTCTTTCACAACAACGGCGATGGTTCGTTCACGCAAGTCACGTCGGGTAGCATTGTGAACGATCGACCGCTGGCAGGCGCCAGCTCCTACGAGGGGATGTGGTTCGACTACGATCGTGACGGGTTTCTGGATCTCTACGTAGGCAACGGGGATGATAGTTCGAGCCTTCGGACGGCGAACCAACTCTATCACAATAATCCCAACAGCAATCACTGGCTTCAAGTGCGGTTGAAGGGCACGACCTCCAACCTCCAAGGCATCGGCGCCAAGGTTCGAGCGCAGGCGAAGTACGCCGGTAAGGTCCGCTGGCAACGACGTGACATCACGGCCGGCGACTTCTATAACGGTAACAACCTCTACGCCCAGTTCGGGTTGGGTGACGGTACCAATGTCACCACCCTCCGCATCGAATGGCCCTCGGGCACGGTGCAGGAGTTCACCAATGTAGCAGCCAACCAGATCCTCACCATCACCGAACCGCGACGACCGGTGCTGGCTGGAGCCCTGCGGGCCAGCGACGGCGCGTTTCTGTTGTCAGTGAGGGCCGACCTTGGACAGCACATCAGAATCTACGCTTCCGAGGACCTGGTCAACTGGGTGGAAGCTGGGGACTGGACAGGGAGTGGACAGGCGTTCGAGTTGCCGCCTCTGGGATCGGCCCGATTCTTTAAAGCAGAAGTGGTGGAGTAGACCGCAGGAACCGGTCAACAACGCTGCGCGCAGGGCGGAGGCGAGAATCGCACGCCCTGCGCGCAGTAATGACGGTGTGCAACAGGAAGTGGCGCTCAGCCAATGAAGTTATGAAGAGAGAAGACCAAATCGATTGGTTGATCGCCACCGCCCCAAAGTCCACACGGCGTGACCCGCTCTGTCCGGTCTTAGTCACTCCTGCGCGGCTCGTCAGCGTCCTGCCGATTCAATCGCAGCCGATCTTCGATGCCGCTAAGGAGTCCTCCACCAGCCAGAACCCCAATGGCGCTTGGAGCTATGGGTGGTGGCCTACCGGAAGCCAGGAATTCAGGTTGTTTGGCAGGGCGTTGCCGGCCTCGGCACTTCAACCACCACCTTCAAGCTCGCAGATCTGGGTTTGGCATGTACCCAGTTCCTCGGGCTCCTGGGCCATTGACTGGCTGAGTGTCGCCTGTAACACGAGCACCGTGCCGGAACTATGGAACTACGAGGATGTGCCAATTGGTAGTCTCCATCTCCATCGCGGCCCTAACGACGAGAACTCCGTCGTTCACTGTCCTGAGGCCTCTCATACAGGCTCGGAGGACGACGGAGTGGTTCGCATCGAGGTGCGGCGTCTCGGTCCCGACTCTCTGGAGGCATCCCTGCTCAGCCCGTCCTCCCTGTGCATTCGCAGCCACCTCGCCTTCCTCGTCGGCTGGGAGGCCCACTTCGTTACCACCGTCGAGGCAGTGGATTTCACCGATCTCCTCGACCGGCGCATCCAGTTCCAGCAACCGAAGGGCTCAGGCAGTCTCCTCTTGTTGTCCTGGCAAGCGGCTGCGGGATGCCAGCTGCAGCACAACCTCAGCTTGGAGACAATGGATTGGCAGGCCGTTCCGAGCACGGAAACCACAAACCGAGTCACGCTGCCGCAAGGGGTCGGCGGAGGATTGTGCCGCTTGACGAAACCGTAGAAGCGCCACGCAGAGCTGCTTGGACTGCCAGAATTCACAGACGACCAAAACACTCTACAATGATGAAGACACAATTCTCAAATCTCGTTCGATTCCCCTCTGTGGCGCCCCCTGCCGCTAGAACCGGAGATTGCAGCGACGGCGGGTGCGGCTCGGCGCCAACACAGGATAGAAGGCAACAACCCATGAGAGAATGACCTATGAAAACGGAACCTAGGATAGGAAGGTACAAGTTCTGTGGCTTTGACCGGAGTTCGTCTTGGTTGCCAAGTGGTTTCCTGCTCATCCAGCGTCGGGGCTTGGACGAACGCGGTAAGACACTGAACCGCCGGCGTGTATTCTGGCGCCGCAAGGGTGGATCCTCCGGAGGATTCCCTCGGCTAAGTTCCACAATCTGTACCCATCGGTCTTCTGGTCACGCGTTTACGCTGATCGAACTGCTGGTTGTCATCGCGATTATTGCAATTCTCGCGGCCATGCTACTGCCCGCTCTAGGGAAGACAAAGACCAAGGCACAAGGTATCTTCTGCATGAACAACCTCCGCCAACTCCAAGTCTCCTGGCTCCTGTACGCGGACGATCATCAGGGCAGACTAGCACCAAACAACATCTTTGGGGTTGACCCTGTCACGGGTCAGCAAGGCTCGGGTTGGTGCGATGGCTGGCTGGATTTTGACCCCTCTAATAGGGATAACACGAATGTGGCGCTCATCCGGCTGTCGCGATTGGGCTCCTACTCGGGGGCCGTGGCCCACTACCGATGCCCGGCTGACAAGAGCTTCGTCCGAATCGGAGGTCGGCCTCACGACCGTGTTCGCAGCGTCTCCATGAATACGTACGTGGGCGACACCTACAAGAACCCGGGCTCGTGGAATGACTCGCGTTACCAGGACTATCTCAAACTGAGCGACTTCAGGGATCCAGTGGGGATCTTCGTTGTGCTCGATGAGCGAGAGGACAGCGTCGACGATGCCTATTTCGCTGTAAACATGGGGGCAAAAGGCATTGATGCCCGTTTCCAGAACTTTCCGGCTTTTTATCACAATGGAGCCTGCGGATTCTCGTTCGCCGATGGGCACTCCGAGATCCACCGGTGGTTGGACTCTCGGACCAAGAAGCCCATCAAAGCAGGGCAGCCTGTTGGCTATGACATCCCATCACCCAATAATGCCGACATCGTCTGGCTTCAGAACCACAGCACCCGCTTGAGATGATCGCTGGCTAGAGCAAGCGGTCAGCAAGGAGACAAAACTAATGACACAAATTGAAGCTGTCCGCCGGGAACCAGCAGGTTCTGACGGCAAACTCCACCGGCCTTGGACATCGTCGATGTTCTTCATTTCGGGCACGGATTCGCTCTGGCGATGCTCATCACCGACGGATGCGTTCTTCCGGGCGGAGGGGGCGAGCGTAGAGATTCCAAGTCCCCCGAGGTAAGAGCTTCTGACCGTGGCGACGACTGTAAGGGGTCGTCACGCGAGGGCGGCTGATCACTGGCCGTCGCCCCCCCACACTTCCAGCTGGAGTTTTGGCAGCTTGGCTCGGATCTCCTCCGCCGCGTTCGTGCTGAGCCCAGTTTTGAAAAGGTAGAGACTCCACAGGTTGGGCAACTCAGCTAATTTGCGAAAGCCATCCTCGGTCAAACCTAGTCCGCTCAGTGAAAGTTCCCGCAATCGGACCAGGCCAAGCAACGTGGGCAGGCTCCGGTCACTGACCTCGTGTCCGACTAGGTCGAGAGCTTCCAGCTGACTGAGTTTGCTCAGACAGGCAACGCCCGCGTCAGTAATGCAAGCCCCGCGTCTGGGTAATCCGCTCAGGAGTTCCTCATGGTGGAAGCCCAGTCTCTTCAACCCGACCAACCTCGAGAGGTGCGTCAGGCTTTCATCGGTGATTCCCTGGCAACTGCGGAAATCGAGCGCTTGTATCTGGTTCAGGTCCGCCAGATGTGCGAAGTCGCTCGGGCTGGTTTCCAACCTACGAAAGGACACAGCAACCAGCTTTGGCAGCCGGGCCAAATCCGCAAATCCAGCAGCAGGCAACCGGCACTCGACAAACTCGACTGTCTCGAGATTCGGCAGGCGCGGTAGGATTCCCTGAACCAGGTCGAACTGAGCGTTCTGAGTGAAGGTCAAGGCAAGAGCACGGCTGCCCTCGACACGAAGCTGAAAATTGTAACCAATCAGTTTCCGAAGGTCGGCTAAGGCTTGCCGTTCGCCCGCAGAGAGGGCGGATTCCTCCGCAAGCTTCGCTTCCGCACGGCGACGCGCGGAGAGATGCACGGGCACGACAAACGACACCTGGTCGTCCTTGAATCACAAGTTTCGGTGCGGACCCGGTTCACTCCGCCCCAGGACCCCCCCGATTCGGTGTGTGTTACGCGAAACCTGGGAGACGACCCAGCAACGTGTCCGTCCTTGATCGCGTGTGTCTGGTCCCTCGGCTGACTGGAGGGTCATATCGTGACGCTGAAAACCCATCAACGTAGTCATCGCGAACTCACCAAACATATCGAGAGTGATCTGGTTCGGATCCAAGGACAATGCCCCCTTGGCGCCGATACCGCCTCTCAGTTCAATCCTGTGCACCCGTCCGCCGAGGTCCGTGTAGTAACCAGATAAATCGAACTCCGGCGGCAGAGGGGCGTCAGGCAAAGTCGAGGTGATTCCAGGCAGTCCATCCAAGGGAACAGCCCACCCGCCGCCTCGGGCGAAGCCCCCGCTCGAGGGCGGCGTGACTCCATGCACCAGCAGTCGATGCGGGCCGTAGGTGGACGTGCCCAAGACCAGCTGTAGTCCCCCGCCCAATGTGCCGCCCGTGAATACCAGGTCATAGAGCCTAAGGCCTTTCGATGTCCGGGACTCACGGAGGAAATCCATGCCATTCTTGGTTTCACCCAACCCGGTGGCAACATACCGCAAACTGACCTTGACTGGCTGCGGCTCGCTTCCCACCCGGCGAAGGACGTCTCCGAACTCGTTCAGCTCAGCAGAGCGAGTATCAAGCCAGACCTCGCCTGTCCCGTCTCCTTGGGACGGCACCTTCCCCACCAGCCGTAGCGAGCGGACCTCCCGGCCCAGAGGATCGTTGCGGACGGCCATCGGCACTGGAAAATAGCCGCTTTCCAAGCGCAAGTCCTCGCCCCCCTCCGAGACTGGGGCCCCAGAGGTGAGCGTTACGTCCCAGAGTTTGACCGTTCCATCCCAACTCGTGGTTGCCACCCGCCGCCCATCCGGCGAGTAGGCTATGCATTCAACGATCTGCTTGTGCCCCTGAAGCAAGAGCAATTCCTGGCCCGAATCTGCCTCCCATACCTTGGCCACACCTTCTGAACCTCCAGTGGCCACTCGCTGGCCATCAGGCGATACCGCCACCGACATCACGAGCCGCCCCTGATGCCCGCGAAACGCCCGGATCTCGGTGCCCCGGGCCACGTCCCAGATTCTCGCTGTCTGGTCGTAGCTGGCAGTCACCACCCGCTTGCCGTCAGGAAAGTAGGCGAGGTACTCAATGGCGTTGGTATGACCGCGAATGGTCCGCAGTTCTCGTCCCTCAGTCGCGGAATAGAAAGTGAGTGTTCCCGCGTAATCGCCGGTCACCAGGCTCAGGCCATCGGGGGAGAAGGCGGCCGCATGGATCTGCGGACCCTCCCGCCGCGCCGGTAACCCTAGGGGTGCGCCCGAGGCTGCATCCCAAAGACGCACAGTTCCATCGTTTCCCCCAGTCAGCATTCGCCGGCCATCAGGCGAAAAAGCGGCAACTTCCACCCGACCACCATGCCCCTCGAATGATCTCCGAAACGCCCCCTGATCCAACCAGTCCGAACTCCCCGAGGGTGGGTAGGTTTGAACCAACGTACCGGTCTGGGAGTCCCAAAGCATCACCCTTAGTTCCCCGCTAGTCAGAAGCCTCCGACCATCCGGAGAGTAGGCCACGGACCAAATGCCGGAGCCAACCGACCAAGCGAGAAGCTCGCGCCCGTCGGCGACACTCCACACTCTCAGCTCACCCGTGGTGGATCCGGCTGCCAAGGACTCTCCATCCGGAGAGAAAGCCACGCCGGTCGTCACTGAGTTGGTGAGGAGAAAGGTGGCTAGTAGCGGAGCTTGGCGGGGAGTGGCTGCAAGGCAGACTCCGAAAGCCAGAAGTAACGCTGGAACGATTCCCAGCCAGCGCCGGCCTGATTTCCACACGGACTCTTCGCTCAACCGCTGGCTCAACTCAAGGAGAGAGTGGGCGAACCGGTAGCGAACCACGGCGGACTTCCTTTGTTTTCCAACCGTTGCAGAACCGATAGCCAAGCCCCATCCTTGGCGATCGAAAAGAGTGACTACTTTATGCATAGTCCTGAGTGCGAGAGGAACAGGACGGCAAGGATTCTGACCTGCTTCGGGCCTGAGCATAATCGGTGCATTCATAAGAGATATACGGAATCCGTTTCGGGTTGTTACATGCCCGCCCCACATTCTAATGATTTCCCCTATGTATCATCCGAAATCTGGGGCCATTTGAACAAAACCTTCTAAAAACCTTTCCGTGGCGGCCAATCACAACTTGAAGATCACACCCAGATAGCGCTCCATCCCACCCAACTCAGCGGGGGTCAGTTTGATTCGATCGTTGACAATGGCTTCTTTTGCCACCTCTCGGAGCCACTCTCGGGCTGCTTGTTCTGGGGCACCTCTGAGTCCCGCACTGTCTAGTGCGGTTTGGGCTTCTTTGAACCCACTCGCGAAGACCTTCGGGCTGATCTGGTGCAAGTTGAGATTCTGCGCCGCTCTGGCCAGCGGAGTCATTCCTTCCTGGTCTTGGATGAGTAGGGTCTCCTGTCGCATTTCTGCGGTGATGTGGCGGAGACCTCCGAACCTTGCTGCTGAATGCAGGGCTGTTCCGCTAAAGTTCTCTTTGACTGACGCCAGCTGCTCGGCGGTCAGTCCACCACTGATGTTGCCAAGGCCCTTATGCCTGACTGCACCACTGAGCGCGCTCACACCGCCGTGGGTCTTGGCGTTTATGAGGTCCTCTGCTGTGAGCCCGCCAACTATTTCGCTTAGCTCCCGGTTCACTGCCGCATAATGGAGCCCAGTCATGCGGTCGGCGTCTTTGGCCTCTGCTAGTTGTCTGGCGGTGACGCCGCCTTGGATCTGGTAGAGATGACCTTGCCAGGCGGCTACGTATAAGGCACTTTCGCCAGTCGTAGTTCTGCAATTGGATAATTCCTCAGCCGACACGCCTCCCTTGATTTGGTCGAGATGGCCGTGGTAAGCCGCGAAGTGGAGTGCTGGTATGCCGTCGGCATTCCGAAATTCCGCCAACTCTTTAGCAGTAACGCCACCTGGCATAACCCGCAGCTTCCCTGTTTGGGCAGCAACGTGCAGCGCAGTGTCTCCATGCTGATGAAGGCTCTGGGCTAGTGGGGAATAGAATGTGCCAAAACACATGAGAGGGAATTAAACCAGAATGCAGTTAAAACTTCAATGATAGCAACGGGTCGACCAGCAAAGGAATGGACGAGTTGAAAAGAAGCGGAAATGGGAGATCCAGCGTCACGCATCGGGTTAGCATTTTGGCCTCGCTTGAAGCCCCAAAAAAGAAAGGTCAGGCAAGGGCTTGTCGGGATTCTGAGGTGTTTTTGGCCCATAATCGATGCTTTCACAATGTTTATACGGATTTCACTCCGGGTTGTTACTGGAAAGTGCTCAAGACGCAGTTTTTCCCCCTTCCCACATTTCATTCCACGGTCACCGCCACCAGGAACGGGGCGGCGGTGGTCGTCGTGCGGGAGACGAAGTCGAGGCTGACGACTGCTCGCCCGGGTTTGGGCAGACTCCAGGTTGTGTGGAAGAGTCTCAAACGTGTTCGGGCCGGACACCGGCCTTGCCAGGCCACCCGCGGAGTGAGGGATTCCTGCGGAGTTTCATCGTCCCAGCAGCCTACGTCTTTGCCATAGACCACGGGAAGCTCGAGGGTTTCCCCGCTCTGGAGATGGACCCGATAGGTCGCCACAACCGTTCCATCGGCAGCTTGTCCATCGGCCGCGTGCAAGAAGTGAAGCCGCTGGCAAACCCGATCAATCGGAACTCCTTCAACGCGGTCCGGATAGAAGTTTGTTGCGGCCTCTCGCCGCAAGGCCACTATCCCGCGAATGTCGAATTCGGTGTCACCCAGAAGCTGTCGTCCTTTGCCGAGGGTCGCCAGATTTGGGGACCAGGGATCAAGGTGGTCCAGGCCATCGTCCAGGCCGGCGTTGTAGAACGCGTCCAGGCTGACCAACCGATCCACGGCGTTGGCATCGCGCTGCGGAATGCCAAGGGCGTTGAGTTCTTCGTGCCTGGCCTCGGCGCGGCGACCTTGGCGGAGGAGAAACTCCGCACGCTGGCGACTAAGGCTCCGGCAGTTGCCGGAGTTCCAGTCGCCCCGGGCCCACGCCACCGCGATGGCCCCGCGGAACGACTCGTCGGCATCGTCAGGACGGCCCGCACGTTCCTGCAAGGAAGCCACCGCGAGGAGGAAGCCGGGCGAGTTGTGGCCAAGTCGGCTCACTTGCTGCATAGCCAAGATCGCGGCATTTGTGTTGCCCGCGCGTTCGCTTAGTGCGGCCTTTGCCAGCCATACTTCCGGATCTTCCGGAGAGAGTTGAATGGCCCTCTGACTATGCCACTCTGCCTCCCGAAGTCCCGCAGGCGTGGACGCCGCACCGGTGTCCAGAAGCGTTCTAGCGTAGTGCGCAGTCAAGCCTCCGTGGCCGGGTGCCCGACAAAGGGCCTCGCGCACTGAGCTCAGGCGGTCCCGGCTGGTGCCGTACGCGCTGTCGATGATCCTCGCGATATACCCTTCAAGACCCAGTTGTTGGTAATCGGGATCAATGACACGTCTGGTCTTGTCGGCGAGCAGCCATTGCGCCCAACCGTTCGGAACGACCCCCGAGGGCAGCGCGTTGAGTCGGTGCCGGAGATCCAGCAAGGCTTCCGGGGCTACGAAGCCCAAGTCCCTTTCCGACGACTCGGTCCGACCGACTACGGCTTCGGCCAGGGTGGGCAACCATTCGGGTGCCGAGGGGATGCGGGGCGGGAACCGCAAGACCCGAGCGATGCCTCCATCCCCAACCGCCACCACGGAAAGACCATCGGGACTCCACACCGCCTGCCACAGCGCTGTGCCTACGTCCAGCAAAGTACCGAGTGGGTGTTCCCGATAATCGTGCCACAGCGCCAGGCGGCCGCTGCGCGTGGCGGTCAAGAGGGCCCTTCCCTCCCCACGCAGGCTGAGGGAGACGACTACGCTATCGTGCTGCAAGGGCTCCGCAGCCAGCTTTCCCGACTCCGGATCCCAGAGACGGACTTTCCAGTCTTGAGAGGCGGTCAGTACCCACCGCGAATCGGGGGTGAACATCGCCTGGGTAACGAACCCCTCGTGTTGCAGTGGAGGGCCAGACATCTGCCCCTTCTGCACCTCCCAGACCTGAGCCCTCGAGTCTGCCGAGACCGTCAGCAAACGACGGCTATCAGGGCTGAATACGACATCCAGCACCTCGGCACGATGGTCCAGCGGAGGGAGAAGCAGGTTGCCGGTGGCTGAATCCCAAATGCGCGCGCCATGATCCGCAGAGGCGGTAGCCAGTCGCCGGCCTTCCGGCGCGAACCGGGCTCGCCGCACGGCAGCCGGATGCCGGAGGGGGGCAACCGATAGGCTCCCCGATCGGAAATCCCAGAGGCAGGCGGTACCGTCCTCCGAGGCAGTGGCTACGATCGACTCGTCGGGGCTGAACTCGACGCTGTTCACGGGGCCTTGGTGCCGTAACGGCGGGCTGACCGCCTCCCCCGTGCGACCATCCCGGATCCGGGCGACTCCAGATCCAGCAGCCACGCCAACCAAGTCGCCGCTGGGGCTGAACTGGGCATCGCGGGCGTCGGACTCAGGAAAGGAGGCGACGACGGAGTTCCCAGTCTGGGCATTCCAAAGCCTTGCACTACGTGCCACCGTCAAGATACGCCTACCGTCGGGGCTCCACGAAACCTTTTGACCTCGGCTTAGCACCGGCAGACTTGTCTGCACGGCCGCTCCCGGCAACGCATCCCAAACCTGGGCAGTGCCATCGGCAGAGGCAGACACCAAACGGCGGCCTTCGGGACTGAACCGTGCCGCCCACACCGTGCCCCGGTGATGGATCGGCTCGAACAAAAGCTCGCCGGTGGCCACGGACCAAACCCGCACGGTTCGGTCTTCGGAAGCGGTCAAGAGCCTCTGGCCTTCAGGACTGAAGTCCACCCACCGCACCACGCCCCGGTGTCGCAGAGGATCACTGGCCGGTGCGCCGGTGGACGTATCCCACAAGCGCGCTGTCCGATCGAAGGATCCGGTCGTCACCCAGCGTCCGTCGGGACTGAACCGAGCCATGACCACGATTGCGCTGTGCTGAAGCACCGCACCGATCGGATCTCCAGTGGCCGCCTGCCAGATTCTCGCCGTCCCATCCGCTGAAGCCGTCACGATTCTATCACCATCGCCCGAGAATACCGCGGTCTTGACGTCGCGGGAATGCTGCAAGGGCTTGCCGACTGCAACGCCCGTTCGAACGTCCCAAACCAGAGCGACGCCGTCGTCGCCCGCCGTGACGATCCGCGCGCCGTCCGCACTGAACTCGACCGTGTTCACCCACTTAGCGTGTCGAAAAACCGGGCCGACCTGGGTACCTTGAGCCGCGTCCCACAGACGGACGATCCCATCCCGGCAGGTGGTGGCCACTCTCTGGCCGTCGGGGCTGAACCGGGCTGAGCTCACCCAGTCCGGATGGGCCAAGGGCGGCGTTCTGGGGGTCCCCGTACGGCTATCCCAAACCCTGGCCGTTCCATCCACCGAAGCGGTGACGACGAAGGCTCCGTCCGGGCTGAAGCAGGCTTCGAGTGGCTTGCTGCTGGTGGAAGTGAGGTCGCCCCGCACGACGGACGGATCGTGTGACATGCAGGCCGAAAGCAACTCTCCCGTGGCCGCCACCCAGACCCGCGCCGCGTTATCCCGGGCAACCGTGAGGAGGAAGCGCCCGTCCGGGCTGAATTCCGCAAACGTGCACTCCCGGTCGTGACGGAGCGCGGGCACGAGCGGGAGTGCGAAACTCCGGTAGGTCAGCTCGGTCGCCACCCATTCGGCCACTGCGACGTCGCCTGGCGCACGGCGCAGATGCGACGCGAGCAGAGCGACGCCCTCGGCCGCGCGTCCATTAGCCAGGTACTCTGCGGCCTGATGCAGTCGGAGTTGGTGAACGGTCCTATCCGCGCGCACGCGTTGAAGCGACTCTGCTTGCCTCAGGGTCTCCGCCCGCCTCCACTGCGTCAGTACCGCGATGAAGCCCGCCAAACCGAGCACCAGCAGCGCTAAAGAGAGTCCTGCGATCTGCGGTCGCCGCTTACACCAGCGCCCAGTCCGCGCGACCAGGCTGATCGGCCGAGCCCGGATTGGTTCTCCGCGCAGGAACCGGTCCAATTCTTCGGCTAGCTCCCGGGCAGTGGCGTAGCGCTGGTCCGGCTCCTTTTGAAGGCACTTCAGGCAGATGGTTTCCAGGTCGCGCGGAACTCGGTTGTTCAACACGCGCGGAGCCACAGGCTCAGCGTCCCGGATCTTGAGCAGGGTTTCCTGCACCGATTCCGCCAGGAACGGGGGGCGGCCGGTTAAAAGCTCATACAGGATGGCGCCCAGCGAGTAGAGGTCGCTGCGGGGACCCACACGCTGATGTTGCCCCGTGGCCAACTCCGGGGCCATGTGGTTGGGGGAACCCAACACCTGGCCGGTCAGAGTTAGGTCGGAGTCTTGTTCCAACCGCCGGGCGAGACCAAAGTCGGTCAGGTGCACCCGGTTTTCAGCGAAGTCGACCAGGACATTGGAGGGCTTGAGATCCCGGTGAATGACCCCCTGTTGATGGGCAAAGTGGACCGCCTCGGCAATGGACTTGGTGTAAGTCGCTGCCTGGCGGGCGGCCAACGGTTTACCCTCCAGGATCTGGGCCAGGTTTTTCCCCTCGATGAAGTCCATCGAGAAGAAGGGCTGCCCTTCCACCTCCCCCACCTCGTGAATGGCGACAATCCCCGGATGATGGAGATGAGCCGCCGCCTGAGCTTCGCGCTGAAAACGCTGCTGTAACTCAGCGCTCGCCCGCTGGCCCAGCAGGATCATTTTGATGGCCACGATCCGGTCCAGCTTCACTTGTCGGGCGCGATAGACGACTCCCATTCCCCCGTGGGCGATCTCCTCCAAGAGCTCGTACTCACCAAAGCGGGGAGGGGGGACGACCTCGAGCGCCGGCAGGACTGGAAACGCGCCAGCCTCTCCCAGCCCGGTCAAGCCATTCGCGTCCAGATCGGGCTCTTCGGTGAGGGTGCCCAGTAACATGTACCGGGGACAGACCCCGGCGAGCTTTCCCTCCGGGAGACGGCCTCCGCATTGGGGGCAGATCCTCATAGGTATATCGACAGCGTTGTCTTAGCCCAGCAACATGGCGGCCAGATGACGGATCTCATCTTCGACCTCCTCCGGCTTGCTGACAGTTTGAGCGACTTCCAACCGCAGAAGCTCGCGAAAGCGCTTGCGCAGACGGTAGAGGGTGACCCGCACGGCGCCTTCCGTGATCCCAAAGCGGGAGGCGATATCACGATAAGGGGTCGTGGCCTGTTCCCCCCAGATGTAGCCCCGGAGTTCGGCGAAGAATTCGGCCCGGGCCGTGCGGGCGAATTCCTGGCCCAGGCGTTCGAGCACGGTCTCCACCACAGCATAAGCCCAGCGCTGCTCGTAGAGGCGTTCCGGGGTCAGGGTGTCGATCGCCTGCTCCTCCAGAGCTTGCTCCGCCTTTCGGGTATCGAGCCTAAGGGTGGACAAACCGCCGCCCCGCTTGGCCGCATCGTGTCGGTCGCGGGCATCACTCAGGAAGTGTTCCAGGGAGGTGAGTAGGAAACTCCGAAACCGGCCTCGGGCGGGATCGGCGTGTGAGAAATAGTCCTTAGCCAGGAGGCGGGCGAAGAAGCCCTGAGTAAGATCCTCGGCATCTTCAGGGCCAGATCCGCGGCGTCGCAGGAAGGTATAGATGGGCAGCCAGTAAGTTTGGCAGAGCTGGGCCAGGGCTTGCTCGGCGTCGAGAGTTGGGATGTGACCGCTACGGGCGGAGAGCACGACGCTCCAATGCGTGGTGGCAAATCCAGCGCGTTGCTCTGGAGAACTGCCATGGTTGGACTCCGCCGGGATCACAGGCGGAGGTTCTAGCATACTCCTTAGGATTAGGACAGTTAAAACCGCTGCAGGGACGAATCTATCAACCATGAAGTTCAGGAAGAAACATGAAGGAAGATTCTCTTCATGGTGCTTCCTGAACTTCATGGTTGAGTCTCGGGGCGCCACAGCCGGCTCCTGAGTGTGTACTCCCAGGAGCCGGCCGGGTCCCGCTACGCCTCGGCTTCAAAGATCGTTTCGTTTCAGGGCACGGCGACGCGGTAGAACCTTGCTGCGGCATTGGTAGTGCTGGAGTCGGTGAACTCCATCGTTCCCACCAGGTTCGTCCGCACCTGGAGCTTGGTCCACTTAGCCAGATCGGTGGAGGCTTCCAAGACGTGCAGCAACTTTGCCGAGCTAGCGTTCTTCACGGTGGCCTGGAAGGTGCCGTCGGATGCGCGGCGAGAGGAAAGGATTTCAGGTTGGGAAACGGCATTCTGCATCTCGACCACGGTCAGGTAAGGCTGTTGATCCACCGCGACATCCTTCAACTCCTGGACAACACCCGAGGGCCACTCGATCCGCACCATATCAACTTTGGTGGCGTTCCCGAGGCCGAAATGGATACTCAAATCGGTGGAAATCATGGTGGAGCCAACCAGCCGGGTTTGTTTGACAGATTTACCCCCGATGGTTGAGAACGTGCGAACTGTGGCGCCTATGCCATCGCGATTCGAGATCGTCCCTACCAGCTTGACCTTAAGCCAATGGTTGGGATGGTCTTTGTTCCCAAGGTTGTTGCGGTAGAGGAAATTCTTCTCCGGTCCATAGGTAGCGCCGTTTGCCACGAAGAGGTCAAGGAATCCGTCGTTGTCCACGTCCACCCAAGAACTAACGCAGGTATGTGCCACCTCGATGACTGGGCTTCCAGGGAAGATCTCCGCGAAAGTACCGTCCCCTTGGTTCTCAAAAAGACGGCATTGCCGGCCAAAGTATCCGATCCAAAGATCCAGGTCGCCGTCGTTGTCGAAGTCGCCCCAGCTATAGCCATCTAAGCCATGTCCCTGGACGTCGGTGATGGGAGGCAGCTCGATCTGGGTAAATCTCCCGGTGCCGTCGTTTTGATACATCTCGCACGGATTGCCCAAGCGACCGACGAGGAGATCAAAATCCCCGTCGTTATCAAAATCGACCGGCACTACCCCACCTTGGTAGGCGTCGCTCTTCAAGACCAAGGGATCGTCCAATATCTTCGTAAACACGCCACCTCCGCGGTTCATCAGGAGGCGGCTGGGCTGCCCAATAGCCACCAGGTCCGCCCACCCATCCTGGTTGAGATCCACCCAGGCGCCAACCTCCTCAACGCTGCCGATTGTAGACCAAGCGGTGTTGGTAACAACCTCGAAGGTCCAATTGCCCAGGTTACGGAGCAGGAAGTCGCGTTTGTTCTGATTCCAGTCCGCAGTAGTCCCCTGTACCATGACGTCCACGAAGCCGTCGGCATCGTAATCTGCCAAACAGAGAACATTCCCACCCGGCCACTTCTGTGTGCCCAGCAGGCGTGAACCAGAGAGTGCGTTGAAGTTTCCTTGCCCGTCGTTAACATAGGCGGCCAACGAACTGAAGCCGAGCCCGTTCACCGCGTCTAGGTCTCCATCGTTGTCGAAGTCCGCCCACAAAACCTCTGGAGGTAACGCGCTCGTGCGAGTGAATGTACAATCACCATGATTCCGATAGACTTGGGCATTTAGTACATTGCCCGCGTCTCCGCCTGACACCATGACGTCCAGCAACCCGTCACCATCAATGTCCCCCCAACGCCCGCTATGGAAGGAAGCAAAGGCGTCCTCGACGAGCGGACCTTTTGTGATCTTGATGAACGTGGGATCAACCGTCAGCGTGGCCACTTGGCTCGTGACCGAATTGCCAATGGCGTTGGTAACGACGACCCGGTAATCACCTGCCTGTACGTCGGCAACGGTGGAAAAGCGGAGCAAGGTACCTGTGGCACTGGGAAGATTGGTGAAGCCCTCGGCAAGGTTGAGGGCGGTGTGTTGCCATTGGTAGGTCAGCGGATATTCGGTTGTGAGGGCGGCGACGCGGAATTGGGCGGTGCCCCCCAAACTGACGACTTGGTTGGTCGGTTGGGTCTTAATCTCAGGATCCTCGGCCTGGACGAGGTGGGTCAAGGTCAGGCAGACGGTGAGGATGACCCAGGGGAAGTGGGAAGCCCTAGTTCTTAGGGGATTTGGCATATACCAGTTGATTCGGGATTTGGCGCACATAATGGGTGCTTTCATAACTGATATACGGAATTCGTTCGCGGTTGTTACCGGGGGGAGGTGGATTTCTTGAGAATCTTCTCAAGAAGGGAGCAGGAGGAGAGGGGCCGAATTCGCCCAAAGGAGATTCCGCGCTTTGAACTCCTGAACCTGGTTCAGGGAAAGTTCTCAGGGCTGGGAGGTTCCAAAAGCAGCCGGGATGCACCGTAATCCAAGACGCTGGCGTACAATAGGATGGTCAGGTGGAAAACGTCACCTTGCGGACGTTCGTTCGAGAGAGTCCCGCCCCACATCGAGTACGAGCCGAACGCGGTAAGCGCGGACCACACCGGGCTCAGGCGACACATCGAATACCTCCGCCCGGTCGATGTCGGTTGGATAAACCTCTCCCATCGAATTCCACTGGACCAAGTCGGTGGAACGTAAGCTAAGGGGAGCACCTCCTATGCAGGGTGGAGAAGGCTGGTAAGCTTGGGGGATGAAAGACCACCTCAATGGAGATCGCAAGTATGGTTCTGAAGAGATTGCCCAGTTCGTGGCGCGATACCGTGCCAGCGGCCTGACGCGTGTGCGTTTTGCGCGGCAGGCGGGGATAACGCCTGGCCGGCTTCACTATTGGATCTATGGGCAAGGAGGGCGTCGACGAGCCAAGTTACCCCCTCGTGTGGAGAGTCTGCCCGGATTTCAGGAGGTTCAGGTTGCCACGCTGCTTTCGGGGGCTTCTGCGTGGGCGGTGGAGGTGACCCTGCCCCGGGGAGGGTCCGTGCGTTTCAGCGCTGCGGCGTCACCCAACTGGATGGGTGCGGTGGTCCAAGCCTTGAAAGCGCTATGCTGAGCCTCTCTCCAGCAACCCGGATCTTCGTGGCCGTGGAAGCGCTGGACATGCGCTTGGGTTTCAACGGCCTCTATGCGTGGGTGCAATCGGCGCTGCACCAGGAGCCCACCAACGGCCATTGGTTTGTTTTCCTGAATAAACGGCGCAACCGGCTCAAGATCCTGACGCATGATGGCTCTGGGCTTTGGCTGCTATGCAAGAGGTTGGAAAGGGGAACGTTTGCCGCGCCCCTCGCGGAGGGCAAGAGCGTGAGCCTGCGCCCCGAAGAACTGCTGCTGCTCCTGCACGGGATCGAGAGCACCTCGTGGCGAAACTGGCAGCAACCCCTGCTCCGGGTACCTTATCCCTCTGGCCTCCACGAACCACTCCGGAGGGTGGAGATCGAGTCCCTGCATGGCGCCCTTGCTTTCGCTGGCGAGTGCCGTGACGACGATCGTGCGCGCTTCATCATTGGCCCCCAGGATCAGGGTGGTTCCCCGGGGTTTCTCCAGAACGGCTCGGAGATGGGCGATTTGAGCTCGGTCATGGCTCAGGCGCGGATCGGCAAAGCAGGGTAAGGATCGCAGATGATCTCGGAGCATCTGGTTGCGGACCGGTTCCGCCAGGCCCTCCAACAGGCACAGGAAGCCGTCGACTTGCGGCTGCTCCGGGCGCTGGAGCCGGTCAAAGATGGTGCTGGCCGATTCCTGGCAGATGACTCCCATCTCCTGGTAGGTCAGGGATCGACCCGAGTGCTTCTCCAGTTCTGACTTGATAAGCCTCGTGATCACCATCGCCCGGCCAGAATGCGTCTTACTTTTCTTCATTCAAGCTTTCACCTGTAGCTCGCGCCGAAAACTTGTCACTACCTTTCCCGTTGGAGGGCCTTCTTGTTCCATTCTTGATGAATTCGTTCCAAAAATGGAACTACGACCAGGAGAGTAACACCCTTTTTACGCACGCTGGCCTGACACGGCCCCTCGTCGAGTGCCGAGGTGGGTGGCAATTGGCGCTTAAGGAAGATCAGGAGCCAAAACCAACCAGGACACGAAGCCCCTATTATGCGACCGAAAACAACTGGCTCTATGCGCCTGGGGCAGCCAGAGGAGGCCATGTCCGCTATGGAGGCCCCTTGTGGTGCGACACGCGCGAGTTCGAACCAATCCCAGGCCTGAACCAGATCTTCGGGCACACACCCTGGGAGGCTCCGCGATGGAAAGACGAGGCGGGGTGGGAGGATACCGCGATGGAAAGTGAAGCGCCATTCAACCTCTGCCTGGATACCCATCTGCGCCATTACGCCATTTTGGAGGGTACGCGGGTGGTTGTAAAACCAGCGCGGCTCTATTCAGGGCCGCGCAGATGAGGTGTCGGGTGACGGGATCCTTCTGGACTATGAATGTTGTTGGACTACTCTCCTCCCGAAAGAACCGAATATGGACTTGCCTGAGGGACTAACTGGACCAAACGACGGTGCCTACACGAAGATCGAAACGCGTGAGGGGCCTCCATTGGAGTATGTTGGCGAGAAGCTGCACTCCTGCCTTACGGCCCTTCATACGCTCTATCTGGCAGCAAAGCAGGATCTGCCCGATGACCTGCCCAAGCCTCAGCGGATGCAGAAGCTCCCCTACGAGTACAACCCGAAGGTGAGCAGTGTGCTTTTTCCTTGCCACCACGCGTTCAGGCAAGCCCTGGTGAGCTACTTGGCGTTGAACAACTTGCTGGCCATCGCGAATGACAACGATCTCACTGAAAGCCTGCTGGCGATGTCCCATGACGACTTTGAAACCTGGCTCAACCGGATCCGCGACGAAGGTTCCGTGACGTAGAGATCGCAGTGGAAGAGGGCTCCTGACCACTCCCTGCTACTTCATCCCGGATGATCCGCTCCATGGTCGTAGGGCCCGAGGGGATACCCAGGTGTGCCCGGGTTCAGCCACGCAAAGGTGACGAACTTCCCTTCAACTACCGCTTCCCAGGAGGATTCGCGGAAGTACCCGGATTCGCAAGCGCTCGATTTCCTGCATTCTTTCGGGGGCATAGACGTGCGGTCGGATAATGGTGTCTTGCTGCCCCAACCTCGGATCGCCTTGCGACAACTTCAGGGCCCTTTCGGCTCGGTCCCAAAGGGTGATGATCAAATCGGGTATCGTGGAGTCAAGGAGCTTCGCATAGTCGCCGGGATGGTTTTCACGGCAGACTTGCAGATAAGCTTCCGTGTACAGCATGAAAGTGAGTACACCGTCTCGGGAGGAAACGCTGGCCAAACCTGTCATCTGATTCACCACGGTGCGGTCCACGATGGCGCTGAAGGTATAGGCATTGAGTTCATCGAGGAGGTTTACGATGTCCTGGCTGCCGCTTTGTCCGGTCAAGTAGGTGCTGGCGTATCCACTGGTTTGGAGTTCTTGCGGCAGAGAGGGCAGGATCTCGGAACGCGGGAACAGACCCATGGCAGGCACGGAATAGAAACGATCAGCTCCCAGGGCGAGGCTATAGACAAACTGGCCGTTTTGAAACGTGATCCGGTTAAAGCCCATGTGATGAACCGTTTCGTGAACCGCCGAGCTGAGGCGAAAGAGCATCTGCGTGAAATCGGACATCTCACCCCCGAACCAGAAGTAGAAGAAGTTCGGATCAGTATCGTTCTCGACGAGCCACGCCGCGTCAGCACAGGTTCGTTTCAGGACCTCTTTTGTCGTTGTTCGCCAGTTGTCCACTCCAAACGTTGCCCTGAGGTCCCCCAGTTCTGCAGCAGTATGGATCGAGATTTGGTCAAAGTCATACGGCGAGGGCAGGACCAAGCGAAAGAACCCGCTCGTGCTCGCCATCGGGATAGGCAAGCTCGCTTGGTTTCCATCACCGACGAAAGGCTTGTCGAGTGCCGTCCAATGCTGGAGGTCGGTGCTGGTTTCGAGGCTATAGGTTTTTCCTACTCGAGTGTCGAAGCGTAGGGTCGCTGCCTCGGTGATCACCCCAGAGACCGCGGCAAAACAGCCAGCCGTGACAAGGAGGCGCCTTAGCAAGTTTGGAGACTCAGCAGGGCAAGGAGGCATCATGGCGGTATCCTAGGGCGACCCATGCCCAGTGGCGAGAGGAATGAGAATCCTGGTGCTCTTCTGAAGTGGGGTTATAAGCCGGTATGTCGTTCAGATGGTTCCCGCCACGTCCCCAGCGCTCCCTCTGGCGCGCCGGCGCTTTGTGATTGAGGCTCCGCAGCTGGAGGCGGTCTGCCAGGCGGATGAGGGTGGGAAGGCAGAGCACGCTTGGTACGATTTGAGATTGAGAGGATTTCATGTGCGGTATCATAATCTGGCGGGTGTTACGTGGGTGAAATGATGACCGAGAGTACTGAGTTACTGCGCCGCTACTGGGCGGATGGTTCTGAGGCAGCCTTCGCCGAATTGGTCCAAGGGCACATCAACCTGGTCTATTCTGCTGCCCTCCGGCAGGTCTACGGGGATGAATCGTTGGCGCAGGAGGTTACCCAGGCGGTGTTTACGGACCTTGCGCGCAAAGCCCCACTTCTGATTCACCATAGCTCTCTTTCCGGTTGGCTCTACACCAGTACTCGCTACCGGGCGGCTAAGCTGCGGCGTTCAGAGCTTCGGCGCACTGTCCGGGAACAGGAGGCCTACGTCATGAACCAGTTGCACGAATCCTCAACTTCGGATCCCGCTTGGGAGGACCTGCGCGTAGTTCTAGACGATGTCATGCACGAACTAAGCGGGGCGGACCGGGACGTGGTCCTGATGCGCTTCTTCGAAGGCTGCCCCCTCTCGGAGGTCGGTACCCGCTTGGGGGTCAACGAAAATGCCGCTCGGATGCGGGTGAACCGTGCCCTCGAGAAGCTCCGGGCTGGGTTGGCCCGGCGGGGCGTGACTTCAACCGCAGCTGCCCTGAGCGCCGTTTTGGCTTTGCGCGCGGTGGGTGCTGCTCCGGCCGGGTTGGCGGCGAAAATCAGCCATGTGGCCTTTGCGGCGGCCACCGGTGGATGGCTCTCAACCCTCCTCACGCCCTTTGCCACCCTCAAGCCCTCGCTTGCCCTCTTCGGGACGGTCGGGATCCTGGTCACGATCATTGCCTTCCTTGCCTATCGCCCCTTTACGGCGACGACTCCAGGTATTCCCGGACAGAGAGCAGTATCGGCATCGAAGGAGGCGATACCGCAGCCGATCGTTTCATGGCAGGGAACCAATCTAACTGCCGCATCGATGGACTTCGGCACGAACCAACTGGTGATACACATTGTGGCCAAAGAATCCGGTAAACCGATGGCGAATGTGCGGCTGCGTTGCTGGGGCTATGAAGGGAAACGGTTCTCTTTGAACACCAACCTTGAGTCATCCCGGTTGGGTGTGTGCCTTGTCCCTCTAACCCGTGCCAAGCTGACTTCGATCACAATCGTCAGCGAGGCAGACGGTTATGCCGAGACTCGCCTAGCCTGGGATATGGGAAGGGGCGAAGGCATTCCAGCCGAGTATACCCTGCGTTTGGCGCCTGCGGTTCCGATTGGTGGTCGAGTCATCGATGCAGACGGGCACCCTGTTGCGGGTGCTGAGGTTGGGTTCAACAACCAAACAGACCCTAATTCAGAGGCACGGCCCCAGTCCGACAATTTCGATTCCGGCTTCTTTGTAACTACCCAGACCGATTCCGAGGGACGGTGGAACCTCCGTCGGGTCGGCAAGGAAGCCATTGATACGATCTTCGGGCACGCAACCCATCCCGAGCATCCCATGGGCAACTCGGTTACGGTGGGGAGGGAACCGGAGGCGAAAGAGCAATTGCTGGAAGGTAATTACGTCTTCCGGATGGGCCGTGCGGTGGCTGTGCGTGGCCGAGTGGTGGGTCCTCATGGCCAACCGGTGGAAGGAGCCCAGGTGCGGGTCGCTTACGGGGGGAACGGTGACGAGCGACTGGCAACGAGCGAGTCTGACGGCAGTTTTTCGGTCGTCGGACGGAGCTTGGGAAAGAACATTGTAAGCGCTGAGGCTGCAGGCTTTGCTCCAGCCTCAATTCTGGTGGATGTCTCCGAGGATTCACCACCATGCGAGGTGGTACTTGCGACGCAACAAACCCTCCTGCTCAAGGTGGTGAATAGGGCAGGGCAAGGGCTGACCAATGCGTATGTGGTCCTCGATAATCATAGCTCGGATCAGAGGGCTACGGGCGGCCCAGTGCCTGTGGATATCTATTTCCAGGGAAGAACAGATGCCGAGGGCAGGCTATCCTGGAAGAGTGCTCCCGACCAGGAACTGCGCTTCAACATCGGTGCGGAGGGGTATATGCGGATCTTTGGGGTGAAAGTGCGCCCTGACGGGCGAGAGTGCCTAGTGACACTTCCCCCGGCTTTGACCATTACGGGAACAGTGCAGGATGCTGTAAGCGGCCAACCCTTGCCCAAGTTCCGGATTCTCACCGGCACGCCGATGCAGACCTCCGAAGGCATCCGCTCGAGGATCTTTTGGAATAGCCTGAGTCGTTTTGTGCTGGATTTTGAGGGTGGCGCTTTCCATCACGTCTTTGAAGAACAGGCTCTTTCTGGAGAACCTGGTGCCCTTTTTGTGTTCAAGTTCCAGGCTGAGGGATATGCGCCGCAGATCACTCGGCGTGTAGCGGCAGACGAAGGGGAGGTCCACCTGAATGTGACCTTGAGACCAGCCGAGCTGAAGACAATCACGGTGCTTGCTCCCGATGGCAAACCCGCCGTCGGGGCGGAGGTCGGCTTGGTTACCGCGGCTTCGCGGATCCAGTTGGTGCCTGGCGGCGTGAGCCTGAATGGGCAGAGGGCAGGCCCTGGGTTAGTATCGACGGATACACAGGGATGTTTCCGGCTTCCCCTCGACGAGGACATCACCAATGTCGTTGTCGCTAGCTCGCGGGGTTACGCCAGCAGACCGGCGCAGAGTCTGGCGGCGGACCCGACGATCCAACTTCAACCCTGGGGACGGTTGGAAGGCACCTACCTGGTCGAAGGACAGCCGGTTGTGGGGCGTGATTTGGTGATCCAGAGTATCGAGGGTGACTTGAAGCGTTTTGAGCAGGGCATGGATTCCTATCGCGCCAGAACCGATACGGAAGGCCATTTCGTGTTTCCTCAATTACCCGTGGGCCGGCATAGACTAGCGAAAGCGGCAGAGGATCTCAGCACCCAAATGCCCTTGTTCTTTGCTCCTCTTGCGGACGTGGAGATCGTGCCGGACCGGACGGTCAGAGTCACTGTGGGTGGGCGAACTCATCGAGTTAGCGCGCGTCTTCGATGGCCGCCCAATCTGAAGCGGGACCCTGCCTGGCAAGTGAGCGGGTGGGTGGGGGCCCAGGTGCCATTCCCGCCTGCTCCAGTGCGAAGAGACCCCGAGGCGGCCCGTGAGTGGCAGAAACAACCAGGCCTCATGGAGGCACTGCTGAAGGCCCGCATGTACCCTCTTACGGAGACCGCCGACGGAGCCTTTGTCGCCGACGAAGTTCCTCCGGGCGAATACGTCCTGTTCGTCTGGTGCGCGGAAAAGGATGGGGAAAACGGTCCCCCCAAGACCTACGCGGAACTTGAGGTTCCAGTCCGCATTCCCGCCGACTCTCCTTCGACCACGATCGAGTTGAACGAGTTCACCCTGGTCCCCGTGGAGTAGGGTCAGGATCCAGTTTACCTCGCGCTCCGCGCGGAGGAGGGAAGAAAACAAAAGAAAGTGCTTGCCATTGTACTACACGCGTAGCAGTCTACAACTACAGTCGTAGCAAGGTATGAAAAACATTGCACATATTTCGGACGCGGAGTGGGAGGTCATGAACCTGGTTTGGAAGCAACAACCGGTGACTTCCGCTCAGGTGGTGGAGGAACTTTCTCAGAAGCATGACTGGGCCTCGCGCACAATTCGCACTCTGGTGGATCGCCTGGTGAAGAAAGGAGTGCTGGAGGCCAACTTCGACGGCAAACGGCACATATACACCGCCAAGGTCACAATGGAAGCCTGCGTCAAGAAGGAGAGCCGCAGCTTTATGGATCGGGTTTTTGGCGGGGAGCCCGCCTCGATGCTCGTGCATCTGGTCAAGGAATCCAAACTTTCAGCCAAGGAAATCAGGGAACTCAAAGACATATTGAACGCCAAGGAGAAGTAGCATGCAAAAGGTCGTACCGGGTGGGGAACCCATGTTGGATTGGTTGTGGCGCAGCACATGGCAGGGGGCGGTGTTGATCCTCCTGGTGCTCGCGGTGCAGTGGCTGTTTCGCAAGAGGCTGACTCCGTCCTGGCGGTACAGCCTCTGGCTCTTGGTTTTGGTTCGACTGGCTCTGCCAGTATCCTGGGAGAGCAGTTGGAGTGTCTTCAACCTGTTCAACCAGCCACCAACGGAGGTTAAGGTTGTGGCGGCGCGCCCGGAGCCAGTGAAAGCTCCTACGACTGCGCCCATGGCGCGGAGCGAATCTGAATTGCCTGCAATCCCTGAGCTCGAGCCAACGACGCCCTCTCCGGCGGATCGAAGCCTAAGCACTCCAGTGCGCATTATGGATCAAGGTCCGTCCTCGATCCCGGTGGCCCCAGCCCACAGCATTTGGACGCTCCCATCGCTATCTCAGACCCTTACCGCTATCTGGGTCTTGGGGGGCGCGTTTCTGGCGCTCAGAACGGTATGGCAGAACGTGAGATTTGCCCGTCTGCTTCGGGGAGAACCTCAGCTGGATTCCCCGGATTTGCTCCGTCTGCTGGATCAATGCCGCGAACGCATGGGGTTGCGCCAAGGCCCGATCCTTGTTGGTACGTGCATGGTTCAAAGTCCAGCACTTTACGGTTTTGTGCGTCCTTGCCTGCTCCTTCCCACGAGTATGGCGAGCGGGTTTTCGCATCAGGAGCTTCGCTATGTCTTCATGCACGAGCTCGCGCACATCAAGCGCTGGGACATGGCCATCAACTGGTTGATGACTTTGCTCCAAATCATCCACTGGTTCAACCCCTTGGTATGGTATGGTTTTAGTCGGATGCGCGCGGACCGGGAGTTGGCCTGCGACGCCCTCGCGTTGTCGCGGATGGCCGCTGAGGAAAATCGTCCTTACGGTGAGACGATTCTGAAACTGTTGGAGCGGTTGGCAGGTCCAGCGGCGGTGCCTGGGCTGGTGGGGATCTCCGAAGATAAGCATCAACTCAAGGAGCGAATCCGGATGATTGCCGGGTTCAGGAGGGCGGGGCGGTGGTCGGTATTGGCAATCGTTTTAGTGGCCGGATTGGCCGTGGTGGGGTTGAGCGATGCGCGCAAATCAATAAGGGAACCTGCCGACACCAATGAAGAGGGATTTGGTAGCTCTGCACAACAAGCTCCACGTACCGTGACCCTCCATGGCCGGGTAACTGACCCTCAAGGAAACACGCTTGCGGGAGTTCTCATCGACGATAGGTCCATGGTAAGTGGGGGAAACGACCTGACCGACAACAGGTGCTTCTCCGACAAGCAGGGTGGTTTCACGGTGAATGTTCCAGTTTCCAACCGGTGGTATCTGCATGTTAGTGCACAAGGGTTCCGACCCCTGTTCCTGGAGGTGCGATCGGCGGCCAAGCCGTTAGAGGTTCGACTCTACCCGATTCTCACTGTTTACGGGCAGGTTGTGGACGAAGGCACCGGCTTGCCGATAGTCGCGTCTCGAATCGTTCTGGGAGGGCGTATGAAAGATACCCCCGGAAGTCCAAAAACCACCTGGCGCGCAATGGCTGCAACCACGGTTGAAGGAAGGTACTCGTTCATGCTCAAAGACGAGGTATCCTCCTTCCAGGGTCTCCCCCCGACTGGCCAGTTTGGGGTCGAAGCGCTTGGGTATGTCCCGGCAGCCTCCCCGGCGTTTGAACTGACTAACTCGAGCCTGAAACTGGACTTCAAACTGATTCCTGGCAAGAACCTGCGGGGGAGAGTTCTTGATGCCGGCGGAAAGACTTGTCCGGACGCACCCCTACTGCTTGAAAGTTGGGGAAATCTCCCGCCGAACGTGAGAGGGCCTCTGCTCTCGGACACAGCCCTACTGCTTCAAAGCTGGAGGAACCAGGGGCAGATCAGGAACGGGAAGCTTGTCGAAGGGACGGTCGCTTGGAGGTCGGATTCCCAAGGTTACTACGAGTCGCCAGTGGGCCTGACAGATCCCGCTCAGGTTTATGTGATTGATGAACGCGGCTACGCGCACGTCAACACGCGTGAGCTGACTCTGCAACCGGACATTACTCTGAAAGGGTGGGGGACGCTGGAGGGAACAATCCAGCCTGGAGGGAGACCTTGGCGTCCGGAAAAGATTGAGCTTTACGGGTTTAGGTCCGCCCCACTTCCTGGAGGCCCGATGTTGGACTACTCAGTCACAACCGACGCAAAGGGCAAATTCAGGTTTGAACAGGTTCCCCCGGACGAATTAGGGATCGCTTGGGTTTGTCCTTCTCCTCGCAATTCCAGCAGTCCAGCGCTTGCCTTTGTGAGGGTCAAGTCCGGCGAGACAACCAGGGTTGATCTGTCCTCAAGGGGCCGTCCTGCAGTCTTTCGACTGAAGGTCCCCCCGCAACTTGAGGGCAAACTAGCTCTCGAGTTTCCTCACGCAGGCCTCGCGCCTGAGCTACCCTATCCCCGTCCTCCCAAGCAGCTCAAGACGGCATCGGAAATCCTTAACTGGTACACGGGGGATAACATACCCGGCAACGATGTTGGCTGGACGGTCATGTCATGTCCCTCACTCATGGTTGCAGCGCGGTCCGATGGCAGCTTTGCCATCGCATCTGTCCCCGAAGGAAGAAGCCAACTATGGATTGAATTACCGGAGCGCAACGGCGAGGGCGGGGCGTATGTTTTGGCGACTTTGGACGTTGTGCCCGCAAAACCAGGGCAGGAGAACAGTCCAGTTGATTTGGGGACTTTTTCAGTCCACCCGCCAACCTTCCTGAAAGTCGGCGATGTGGCTCCGCAATTCACATTCCGTTCGCCGAAAGGTGCGGAAGCCAGCCTCAAGGACTTTCGCGGACGATACGTGGTTCTGGATTTTGGGTTCTATAAGACGTCCGCGGCGTCTGAGCGTTGGGACGAGTACACTTCCCTGAAGGCCGAGATCGCCAAAAATAAGCGTCTGGCCTGCTTAAGCTTTTATCGTTTGCTTCATCCCGAAGACGTCCAAACCCTGGCAACTTGCCTTGGGGTTGAGTGGCCTTGCTTCGACCTTGGCCCATACGTATGGACCGAAGACGCGCTGGGGTACGGAGGTCAAAGGCTTTTCCTGATTGATCCTGACGGCCGTGTGGCTGCCATCGAGAATACGGTCGAGGATCTGAAACCTGCACTTGCCCAAATCGTTGCGAGTACCAGGGGTTAGTTCTTTCAGCGTAGCTTCAGAACATCTCTGAAATTGTTTTTTCGCTTTTCGCTACCAGCGGCAATTCACAAGTACAATGCAGGACGCGGATCTATTGCGTGAGTATCGGGATGCAGGCTCGCAGAGCGCCTTCGAGGAGTTGGTTGCCGTGCGGGCCCAACCCCGAGAGGACAGTAGAGTGAGCTTTGTCTTCACCGGAGCGTGTTGAGAAACGGACATGGATATGAAAACACTCATCGGAATCACTGGGGCCCTCGGATTGGTAGCGCTGGGGTTGGTTGTGGCGAGCAATACCGAGACGTACCCCTTCTGGCATGAAAGTGCCGGGGATTCGTTCCCGGAGGAGGTCTTCATCCCGGCCATGGCTTTCGCGGTTTGCGTCTGGGTCTGGCTTACGGCGAAGATGCAAGAGAGCGGGGAGGGCGATGATCTGGACGTGTCGGATTATGCGAGGGGCTTCAGGCATCGCCGCCATACCCACAGCCACAAATCGAAAAGCCATGTGATCCACAAACGGCGATTCTTCCCTGGATCCCTGTTCCTCGAATCAGGCCCACCGATTCGTCGATACTATCGACGCCACCGATCGGGAGGGGTCCTGGTGTGCTGATGGAAAGCCAAGCAGAATCTTCGAAAAGACAAAGATCGGGACCGCCTCAAGGAGCCTGCTTCCCAGCCCTCCGCCGGAAAGTGACATCCTCGAGCTACTGGGCCTGCGAAAGTAAGCCAGTCTTGCCGCTTTTCTGCTTGTCGCGTTATTGAATGTTGCCAAAGGCGAGCGCACCTTCAGCCCTCATGGGGCATCAGCGTTCGATCTTTCCCCGGAATCCTCTTCGAGCATCGCCGAAGGAAGCAGCTGAGCAGCCTCCTCGACTGGCAAAGCTTCGACGTCGCGTAGTTTGCGACTGATGGCCCGGGTGCGAACCTCCGTCTTCTCAATGTGGTTGCTGGCTTCGTCGATCTTCTTCTTCACCATGGCCAGGGTCTCGCCAAACCGGCCGAATTCGGTCTTCACCGCGCCGAGCACTTTCCACACCTCACTGGAGCGTTCCTGGATGGCGAGGGTTCGGAATCCCATCTGAAGACTGTTCAAAAGGGCTGCAAGCGTCGTGGGTCCAGCAACAACCACCCTGAAATCATGCTGGACGCCCTCGGCTAACCCGGGTCGGCGTAGCGCCTCGGCATAGAGCCCCTCGGAAGGCAGAAAGAGGATCGCAAAGTCGGTGGTGTGGGGCGGTGCGATATACTTGTCGCGGATGTCGCGAGCCTGACCCCTAATTCGCACCTCGAGGGCTTTGCCTGCCTCCGCCACGCCATCAGCATCCGCCCGATCAGACGCCTCCAGCAGGCGTTGGTAATCCTCTTGCGGGAACTTGGCGTCAATGGGGAGCCAGACCGGCTCATCGCCCTCGCCCTGACCTGGCAGACGCAGAGCGAACTCAACGTGCTCCGATGAATCTGGCCTGGGAGTCACGTTGGCAGCATATTGATCTGGCGTTAGGATCTGTCCCAAGAGCGACCCAAGTTGGATTTCTCCCCAGGTGCCGCGCGTCTTTACATTGGTGAGTACACGCTTGAGGTCTCCGACGCTGCTGGCCATGGATTGCATCTCGCCGAGGCCCTTGTGAACCTGCTCCAGTCGTTCGCTGACGAGCTTGAATGACTCTCCCAGCCGACGTTCCAGCGTTCCCTCGAGCTTCTCCCCCACAGTGGTGCGCATCTCCTCCAACTTCAGTTCGTTGCGGGCTTGAAGTTCGGCAAGCTTGGTCTCGACAGTCTGGCGGACCTTATCCAGTTGCAGGGTGAGGGTCTCGTTGACTTTGTCGAGTTTCTGGGCGAATTCGCTCAACTGGGTTCCTTGAATCGTGGCGGCATCACCCAACGAGGTTCGGACGGTGGCCTGAAAATCTACAAACCCTTGACGCATGTCCGTGCGGGCGAGCACCGCGCTGTCGTTAAGATCACGGCGGAGGGTAGAAAGTCGCGAATCGGTGACTTCCCCGAAATCGCGAAGGCGGGTCTCCAATGTAGTCCGAAAAGCGTCCGCCTTTTCCTCGGCTGATCGTTGGGCTTCTCCCTGTCGCTTCAGGAGGCTCTCCAAGCCATCGCCAATCCGGTTGCCGATTTCCTCGCGCAGCAAGGCACCCGTGCGGCCTTCCTCTTCCCGCTGGCGCGCAAGCTCATCCCGAAGTGCCTGCTCGATACGGCGGGTTTCCACGAGAATCGAATCGAACTGTGGCCGGAGAGTCTCTGGATCAATGGGGACACGCCGTCGAAGTACGAGAATGATGACCAGGCCCAGATTGAGGCACGTGAGTACCACCAGGGCGCCGATGAGGTATCCGTTCATGATGCGGGACAGTACATCAGAATCCACGATTCAACGCCAGTGGCGATCTCGGTTTCGGACGAGTCTCGGACCCGCCTCCTTTCGGAACTGCTCCCTTGGCGCCGGATTCTCCCGCGCTACCGGCGCTGCCGAATGGATAGGCGGAGCTTTCCGGTGGGTTCGACGGTGAGTTCCCCTGAGAAATCGCTTCCTTTAGGGCATAGGGGATCAAGGAGGCGCCTGGAACCAGGTGCCTCTCTTTTCCCACGATCCCGGCCGTGTCCACCATCCCTTTCCCGAGCGGCTCCCCCCTCGCTAGGCCGAGTGCCCATGCCCACGGAAGTGGTTGAAGATGAAAAGTCCTCCAACCAAAACGAAGGGAGCGTTGATGATCAGTAGCACAAACAGCGTCACCCACACGGAGTGATTCATCTGGTAGTTGTGTCTGAAAATGAACGGGGCCAATCCCAAACCCAGCAACACGAACAACGATCCCCCCACCAACTCCCATTTCCAGGCTATTACCAGAGCCAGCAACAATACGTAAGAAGGGATGAGATGAATCAGGAAGTTGCCTATCTGCTTCGAGAGCGGCAGCCCTGGGCCAAAGGAGTCCAACGCGAACATGCTCACAAAAAGAATCGCGGCAATGCCAAGGATCCTGGGTAGCCAGTGAAGTGCGGTTTTCATGATTTTCAGCCTAGCACACCACGACGCCCCGGAGGTAATTGAAAAGGCCGGCTGCTTCATCACTTTTATCAATGAAGATTCCGGAAGCGGCCATCCGCCTGCGCCTGTGTCCGAGCTTGGCGAGAAGCTGGAGCCTGGAAGGCCGACCATGCTTTCCAACATTCTGTGACATCAGCTAGGTCCCTCGAGGCGAGGTGTTCAGCCGCTGCGGACTCGCCTCATGCCAAAACATCGAAATCCATTCCTTGGCTTGCTGATGGTCGTCCTCAGTGCCGCCCCTGAGCTCGACCTTCCCATCCCGGTTGCGCAGAAGCCTTGCCTGGCCGAAGGACGCAATGATTTCCTGCTCTGGACGCATGGACGCTAACATTCTGGCTAATCTCATGCCCGGGAGTATAGGGGAGGGGATTGGACATCTGTGGGGATACCCTATGGGAATCGGCCCGACCTTCGTTTGGCCCCTGCTCGTCCCGTTTGAACGCAGGGGCAGGTCAGCGCCATCCTCCGCCCGATGGCCTCCCGATAGTCTGCGGAGGTTGTTCGGGGAAAACCCCTTGGATTCCCTTGACCCAGAGGACCCGCGCTGATAGCTACTCCAAGCATCGTGATCGACGAATCACTTTGGAGAATTGTCAGAGGGTTTTGTTGCGACAACTCGGGGAACCCCCGGGCGATTGACGCCTTTGGGCGGCTCCTGGACGATGATCAGGAGGAGGTGATCCGCCGGCGGGTGCGCAAATGGGATGATCAGGCTCTTGAGACTTTGAGTTTCTGTGTTACCGCCCCGGCACACAGTTGTTGGACACACGGCAAAATGATCGCCTTCTACCACTGGCTCTCTGCAGGGATGGCCGCAGCGGCTTCGCATCACAAGAAAGTCTATCCTGTGGAAGCTCCTTTGAAAGGCTCGCTTCAATTCCGACTCGTCAAGACCGATGAGGTCCTGGTTGAACTGCGGGCGGATCCCTCTTTCCCCGTGGATGGAACGGGTCTGGTGATCTCGACTCTGCTGGGGAGCCAAGTGACGTGAGTGACACTACCTCAGGAAAGACCCCATTCCCCGGACAATATGAAAGATGTTCGCTTTAGCCAGCTGGTGCTTGAGATCCTGCAAAAGAGCATGCCCGAGCGTCAGTTCGTCCCCGACCCCGAGGACCTTCTGATGATTCGCTGCCTGGAAGGGGGCAAGATGAAGGTATGCGTCGGCCTGGGGAATCTCAAACTGGAGTACGAACAGCATCTGCGGGCCGGTGGCAAGCGGTCCGACCAAAAGGATCTGGTCCAACGTGTCGAGCGCCATGTGCGTACGATCCTGGACATACTCG
>CAYPNF010000079.1:16806-32343 GCA_964411985.1 uncultured Verrucomicrobiota bacterium | reverse complement strand
ACAGGGGTTGGTTGGCCAATGCGCTCAGGATCGCAGAACGGTCACCTTGACGAGCCTTCCCCCTGACTACCTGCGTATCACCTCAGGTTTGGGGGACGGCGCGCCGGATCGGGCCATGGCGTTGCCGCTGCTTTCTCACGGCAAAGTGCTGGGAGTGCTGGAATACGCCTCCTTCCGAGATTTCGAGCCACGCGAGCACAAGTTGCTTGAAGAAGTGCTACCCACGGTGGCGATGAGCCTGGAGGTCTTGCAGCGCAATCTCAGCACCCAGGCACTGCTGGCCCAAACGCAGGAGCAGGCGCGTCAATTGGAGGAGCAAACCGAGGAGCTCACGCAGTCCCAGGAGGAACTACTTGCCCAGCAGAATGAGCTGACGGCCCAGCGGGAAAGGCTCGAGCACATCAATTTCCTTTCCGACGGCGCCCTGGACCTGACCAAAGCCGGCTACTGGCACATTCCGCTGGACGGCTCGGGGTGGTACAACTCCTCCGAGCGCGCAGTGCGCATTTTTGGCGACCTCCCGGCACCCGACCATCGCTACACTCTGGCCCACTGGGCTGAACACGTGCGGCTGGGGGATGAGGAAGCGGCCAAGACCACGGCGGAAAACTTCGAGGCCGCCGTGACCGGGAAGATACCGGTCTATGACGCCATCTATGCCTACAAGCGGCCGGTGGATGGGCGCGTCGTGTGGATCCACGCATTGGGCCATGTTGTGAAAGGCGAGGACGGCAAACCCAAGGACATGTATGGCGTCACCCAGGACATCACCGATTTCAAGTTGCTTGAAATGGAGATTGTGGGAGCCAAGCAAAAGGCCGAGGAAGCCACCCAGATGAAGTCCATGTTCCTGGCAAACATGAGCCATGAGATCCGCACGCCGATGAACGCCATCATCGGGCTATCCCACCTTGCCCTCAAGACTCCCCTCAACGCCAAACAGCGCGATTACATCAGCAAGGTTCACAATGCTGGCACCTCCTTGCTCGCCATCATCAACGACATTCTCGATTTCTCCAAGATCGAAGCAGGGAAGCTCGACATCGAGCACACGGATTTCGGCCTCGATGAGGTGATCAGTTCGGTGACAACCCTGACGGCTCAAAAAGCGCACGAGAAAGGGCTGGAGTTCCTGGCACACGCAGCCGCCGACATTCCCGAGCGTTTGCGTGGGGACCCACTGCGTTTGGGCCAAATCCTGACGAATCTGGTCAACAACGCCGTCAAGTTCACGGAGCATGGAGAGATACGAGTCGGGATCGAGTTGCTTGAGCGCACCGGTGACAAGGTACAACTCAAATTCAGCGTGCGGGATACGGGAATCGGCATGACGCCGGAGCAATCCGCCAAGCTGTTCCAGCCGTTCACCCAGGCGGACATGTCCACCACCCGCAAGCACGGCGGCACCGGCCTGGGCCTTACGATTTCCATGCGGTTGGTGGAACTGATGGGAGGGCGCATCTGGCTGGAGAGTCAGGCGGGTATCGGAAGCACCTTCTACTTCACGGCCTGGCTTGCCATTGGAACGGGCACTACCTCAGGCAGAGTGGTTCCCCAACGACTCGCTAGCCTAAGGGTGTTGGTGGTGGATGACAACCCCACTGCCCGCGAGATTCTCCAGGAACCTCTCATCCCGTTGGCAACCCGCGTCGATGTGGTTGGATCCGGTGCGGAGGCCATTGCTGCGGTGAAACGTCAGGACGCCACGGAACCCTACGACATCGTGTTCATGGATTGGCGGATGCCTGGCATGGACGGCCTGGTGGCCAGCCGCCACATCAAGAGCGATGAAACGCTGCATCACCAGCCAGCCATCGTGCTGGTCACAGCCTTCGGACGCGAGGAGGTGCGCGAGGAAGCGGAGCGGCTGGAGCTCGATGGCTTCCTGGTCAAGCCGGTCACCAAGTCGATGCTGGTGGATACCCTCGTGAACGTTTTTGCGGAGGAGGAAGGTTCCGACACCACCTTAACCAACTCGACTGTGGCGCAGGCAACCAGGCTGCGCGGTGTGCGCCTCCTTCTGGTCGAGGACAATGAAATTAATCAACAAATCGCCGTTGAGTTGCTGGAAAGCACAGGCGCAGCCGTGCAAGTGGCCAACAACGGGCGGAAAGCGGTGGACATCCTGTCAAACGGCCCACAACCGCCCCCTTTCGACCTGGTGCTCATGGACCTGCAGATGCCGGAGATGGATGGCTATCAGGCCACCGCCAGAATCCGGTCCGAGGAACGCTGGAACCGGCTGCCGATCGTCGCAATGACCGCGCACGCCACCATCGAGGAGCGGCAGCGCTGTCTGGCGGCGGGAATGAATGACCATATCTCTAAACCGATTGACCCACTCACCCTGTTCGAAACCGTGGGGCGTTTCTGCAAACCCGTTGCCGAGGTTTCGCCACCCCAAGACATCGCGGTGGTGACCCCTAGCGAAGCAGAAACGAGTCTGGATACCCTGGGGAGCGTGATCGGCCTCAACCTCCAGGATGGCCTTACGCGGGTTGCAGGCAACCGAAAGCTCTACTTAAAACTGCTCCGGCAGTTCGTCGAACAACAGGCCGATGCGCCAGCCCGGATTGCTGAACTGCTGGCTGCGGGAGATTCCGCCACGGCGGAGCGGCTCGCTCACACGGTGAAGGGCGTAGCGGGCAACCTGGGCGCGGGCGCCGTCCAGATGAGCGCCGGGGCGCTGGAGAAAGCGATCGCGAAAAGGGAGGACGCAGAGCAGACCGAGACCCTGCGTAGGCACTTGGAGAACGAACTTGCATCCTTCGTGAAACAGCTTTCCCCTTTGATGCACAAGGAAGCGGTGCCAGCGGCTCAGGCAGACTCACCCGCCCCGAGTCCGGTAGACCCCGCCAAACTCAAGGCGGTCATCGAGGAAATGCTAAGGTATTTGAGCGAGTTTGACCCGGCAGCCGGAGATTACCTGGAAACCAACCGGGAAATCCTGCGCTCCGTGTTCTCCACCCAATCCTTCGCATCCTTCGAGCAGCAGGTGACTGATTTCGCCTTCGCCGAAGCGCAGGCCGCGCTGGAACAAACCTTGAAGGCCTCCAACAGCTAGAAGCCGCACCCTGACTATGAGTGAACGCATCCTTGTGGTGGACGATACCTCGGCCAACATTCAGACGGTGGCCGCCATCCTGAAGGGGAAAGGGTACCAGCTCAGCGTGGCCACCAACGGGAAACAGGCGCTTGAAGTCCTGGGGCGAATCCGTCCCGACCTGATCTTGTTGGACGTCATGATGCCGGAGATGGACGGCTTCGAGACGTGCCGCCGGATCAAGAGCACCGAGGCCTGGCGGGACATACCCGTGATCTTTCTGACGGCCAAAACCGAGACCGCTGATTTGGTCCAGGGATTTGAACTGGGCGCAGTCGACTACGTAGCGAAACCGTTCAACGCGCACGAACTGTTGGCGCGGGTGAACACGCACCTCACGGTGGACCAACTGCGTCGGAGCCTGGCGGGAAAGAACGCGGAATTGGGGCGGGCGCACGAGCTGGTACGGCGGGCGTTTGGACGCTATGTGTCGGAGGAAGTGGCGGAAAGCCTCCTGCGCACCCCGGAGGCCCTGGAGTTAGGCGGCGGCGAAAGGGAGGTTACCATTCTGATGTCCGATCTGCGGGGCTTCACGGCCATGGCGGCACGGGTGTCCCCTCAGGAGGTCATCGCATGTCTCAATCTCTACTTGGAAGACATGGTGGAAGTCATTACCCGTTACCAGGGCACCATCGATGAGATCATCGGCGATGCCATCCTGGTCATCTTTGGCGCACCCGTAAGTTGTGAGGACCACGCCGCCAAAGCCGTGGCTTGCGGGCTGGCGATGCAACTGGCGATGACGGACCTGAACCGTCGCCTCGCGGAGAAAGGCATCGCCCCACTCGAGATGGGGATTGGCATCCACACCGGACGGGTCATTGTGGGGAACATTGGTTCCCTGCGGCGGACCAAGTATGCGGCCGTGGGCTCCAACGTGAACCTGGCGGGAAGAATTGAGTCCTTCACGACGGGCGGCCAAGTGCTGATCTCCGAAAACACGCGGGAAAAGGTCGGTTCACCGCTGCAGATCCGGGCTGAATTCCAGGTGGAACCGAAGGGGGCCAGTCACAGTCTTCATTTGTATGAAGTTGCAGGCATTGGGGAACCGTTCAACCTGGAGCTAACCTATTCATCGGCCGAGCTTCGCTCTCTGTCGCAGCCCTTGGCGATCCAATTCACGGTCCTGGAAGAGAAGTTTGTGGGGCGGACGGTGCACGAAGGGCATCTCACCCAGGCCTCCGATGCCGAAGCCAGCATCCAGACCTCACTGGCGCTGTCTCCGCTCACCAACTTGAAGATCTCGGTGTCCGCCTCGGCCCTGGGGAACCCAGCGGGGGAGATCTACGCCAAGGTCCTGGAATACACCGGGGGAGCCTCCCCCTGCGCGAGAATCCGGTTTACTTCCGTCACCCCGGAGCTCAAGGTTTGGATCAACACAACCACTCTCTCATGAAACTCGCAGAACTGCTCTCCGTCCTGGTGGCGAATCAGGGTTCCGACCTCCACATCCAGAGCGGGGAAGCCCCCATGGCACGCATTCACGGCGATCTGGGCCGGTTTGAAGTTCCGGCCCTCTCCGAAGAGGAGGTGCTGGGCCTGGCCCGGGAGATCCTGGGCAGTGAGGAGAAGTTGAATGAGTTCCTCGCAAAGAGGGATTGTGACGCGGCTGTATTCGTGCCGTCCCTGGGTCGCTTTCGTGCCAACCTCTTTTTCCAACGAAACCTGCCCGGGATCGTATTGCGCACGATTGGCACCAGGATCCTGAGCCTGGCTGACCTGGAACTGCCCGAAGTGCTCAAGTCGATTGCCTCGGCCAATGAGGGTTTGGTGTTGGTAACAGGAGCGACCGGCAGTGGGAAGTCCACCACGCTCGCCGCTCTGATCGACCATATCAACGCCACCCAGGCTTGTCATATCATGACCCTGGAAGACCCGATTGAATTCGTCCATCCAAACAAGCTGTCGTTGGTTAATCAGAGGGAAATCAACGTGGACTCCTCGGGTTTTGCGGCAGCCCTCAAACACGTGCTTCGCCAGGATCCCGATGTTATTCTCATTGGAGAAATGCGCGACATGGAGTCGGCAGCCGTCGCGCTAACGGCGGCGGAAACGGGGCATTTGGTGTTCGGCACCTTGCATACCCAGGACGCCCCGGAATCGATCGAACGGATTCTGAACCTCTTCCCGACTGACCGGACCCACCAGATCCGGATGCAACTCTCTCTCGGGCTCAAGGCGATCATTTGCCAGAAACTGGTCTCCAAGGCAGACGGAGGTCGCACCGCGGCGCTGGAGATCCTGCTGAACTCTCCGCGGGTGAAGAAACTGATCCTGGAAGGCGAGACGACGAAGATTCCGGCGGCCATCCAGGGCTCGCGAGCGGAAGGGATGCAGACTTTCAACCAAGCCCTCGTAGACCTGGTGTCAGCCGGCAAAGTGAGCGAAGCCGATGCGCTGCGTTTTTCGCCCAAACCGGACGAGTTGAGGATGAACTTGAAAGGTATTTACTCAGGAACCTCAGGACTGTCGTGAGGCCTGGGACCCAACGGCCGGTGCTTGCGCAAACCGGTTCGTGAGCGATACTAGAGAGCAATAAACTGACGAACGGAGAACCCATATGGACCTAGCTGAACTGCTGCAGTACGCCGTGCAATACGGGGCTTCTGACCTGCATTTGACCGTTGGCCGTCCGCCCATGGTCCGCATCTCGGGGCGCCTTATCCCCAGTGGTTACGAGACCGAACTGGGAGCCGATGAGGTGAAGGCTCTGGTCTACAGCGTCCTCACGGATGATCAGAAAGCGAAGTTTGAGGAGGAGAGTGAACTGGACTTCTCGATCGGCATTCCGGGTGTCTCCCGCTTTCGCGTCAATATTTTCCGGCAACGAGGTTCGGTAGCGGGCGTCTTCCGAACTATCGGAGAGACCATCCCAGGCTTCGATGACCTGGGCCTCACGGAGACCGTCCGCCAACTGGCTTTACTGCCGAGGGGCTTGGTGCTCGTGACTGGCCCCACGGGTTCGGGTAAGTCCACCACCCTGGCCGCCGTCCTGAACCTGATCAACCAGGAGAAAGAGGGGCACATCGTGACCATTGAGGATCCGATCGAGTTTGTGCATCCTCACTGCCGCTGCACCATTAATCAGCGTGAGCTCGGAGCCGACACTCACTCCTTTACGCGCGCGCTCAAAAGTGTCCTGCGGGAGGACCCCAACGTCATCCTGGTGGGAGAAATGAGGGATCTCGAGACCATCGCCGCCGCGCTGACCCTGGCGGAAACCGGCCACCTGGTGCTATCCACCTTGCACACCCAGGACGCCGCACAGACCGTAGACCGCATCATTGACGTGTTCCCGCCCTATCAGCAGGAACAAATCCGGGTCATGCTTGCCTCGTGCCTCAAGGGCGTGATTTCCCAAATCCTGATCCCTCGTGCCGACGGCGTAGGACGCGTGGCCGCCAGAGAAACCATGGTGGTCACACCGGCCATCGCCGCCATCATCCGGGAAGGGAAAACCCACCAAATCTACTCAGCCATCCAAACGGGATCGCGCGACGGAATGTGTACGATGGAGAAGTCGTTGGCCGACCTTTACCTGGCGGGAGTCATTGGGCCGGAAGACGCCATCAGCAAAGCAAACCATCCCCAGGAGCTCAAGCACCTGGCAGGTCTGGAATGAGAAAGGGGGAACGATGAATTCTGAGCAACTGACCGGGATCGGGGTCCTGCAGGGGATCGGAGAGGAAGCGCTCTCCCGCCTCGCTGCAGCCTTGGAAGAGAAGGAATTTCGCGATGGAGAGGCGGTGTTCGTCGAGGGGGACGCTGGCGACTGCATGTATTTCATCCTCAGCGGAGCCGTTCGCATCGAGGTTGCGACGGAGTCGGGAGGATCGCACCGGAAGACGCTGGCCGTGCTGGAGGCCGGTGATTACTTCGGCGAGATGTCCTTGTTTGACCAGAAGCCGCGGTCGGCGTCAGCCGTCGCCTCCAACACCACCCGCACCCTTCGCCTTTCGAAAGCGGCTTTCGACCAGCTGCACCAATCGGGGTCCCAGGCAGGGATGAGTGTGTTGTTCGCCATGATCCGCACTTCCAGCGAGCGCATTCGGCGGTTGAGCTCCCACCTGGTGGTGTACGACGAGATTGGCAAAGCCATCGGGGAATCCAAAGGACTCGAGGAACTGCTGGCGGTGGTCCTGAAGCAGCTCTCGGGCGCCATTCTCGCCGACTGGGGTTTGTTGGTGCTTCAATCTCAATTCTCCCGGCGATTGGAGGTGCGCGCTGTCTCCCATCTGCAACTCAGCCCTCCTCAACAGGAGGACATCGGGGACGGCAACGGCTTTTTGGGGGTCGCCATGAAGGACACTCAGGGCCGCATCACCGCCAATTTCCCTCAAGACGCCACGTTGGCTTCCTGCCCCCGGCTGGGTTTCGAGACCGCCTCTCTATTATGGGTCCCGATCTCCGTGGGACAAGAGACCTTGGGACTCATCGTGCTGGGCGGCAAAGGCGTCGAGCAATTCGATCTGAATGCCATGAACTTGGTCCGGGGAGTCGCCGCACAGACGGCCCAGGCCATCTTGAACGCTCGACATCGCGAAGAAGAACAAGCCCGCTCGCGGCACGCACGGCGTTTCGTGCATTTCTAGCCTGAACAAAAGCGATGTTGACTCCTTTCGAACGTGGTTTGGTCGCGCACCTGGTGGCGGATTGGCTGCTGCAGAACGACTGGATGGCTCTCAACAAATCGAACATCCGCCATCCAGCCGGCTGGGTGCATGGCCTCATCCACGGCCTGCTCTTGGGCTGGGCATTGGGCTGGCTCGGCGGTCTGGTCCTGGGACTCGTTCACGTCCTGATCGACATCCGATCCCCCGTCGATTGGTGGATGAGAGTGGTGAAGAAATGCGACCGCTCACCTCAAGTGTTCACCATTGGACTCTGGACCGACCAAGTGTTCCATATCGTCCTGATCGCGGCTTGGGTTGCATTCGGTCCCAAGTAGGCGACGCAGCTGGGTACCAAGCGTCCATCGGCCTGTCAGCCCTGCTTACGGCTGGAACTGCGGGCAAAGAGAATCGAGTCCTCGTACCGTTTCGTCAGGCTGCGCACCCGCGAGGTGATGGTTCTGTTCAAGACCAGCAGGAAAGGGGCGGCCAGGGCCGGGGCCTCCTGAAACAGGCGCTTGAGCGAACTCCCAGAGATCTTGAGAAGGACGCTTTCGGCGTTGGAAACCACGTCGGCTGACCTGGGGCTTTCATCCAAAACAGCCAATTCCCCGAAGCAATCGCCCACCCCCAGGGTGGCCAAAGTGGATTCATCGCCCCCCACCGTGACCCGCGCACGAACCTCCCCGTGCAGCACCAGAAACATCGAGTCCCCGGGTTCTCCCTTGCGAAATACGTAAGTGTTGGCCGGGAGATTGAGGACCTCCATATACTGAACGAAGGAAGCGATCTGGCGTTCGTCCATGTCTGCGAAGAGCTTGATCCGACGCAGGGCGGTGGGAGTAATACCGTGTTCCGGCGCTCCCGGCGCGGACGCAGGCGCCTTGGACTTGAAGAGGATCTTCAGCTCGGTCATCTGCGAGGCTCGAACCCACTCCGCCGTGTCTTCACGATACACCCACGAATCCTTCAGAACCCGCCCTTGCCGGATCCAATCCACCAGGGTGGGCAGCTCCACGGGGCCATAGGCGATGTTGTCGATGCCCCAGGTTCGAAAATAGATGGCAGGATTCTCAATCATATGCTGGCGACAAGATTTGGCTCAATGCAGTACTGCTTGCGATTCTAACCCCGGTTGCCGGGCGCACAAGCCTGAAGTGTCCCCGCGTCAGGGGACCTGTTGGAAGATGGATTCGCCCACCAGGCGGACCACCAGGGAGGTGTCATCCCAATCCCTATAAGTCATCACCTGGGCCTCAAGCAAATCAACCGCGTGCTCCTCCAGCCCGACAGGCGAAAAGACTATGACAGCCCCCTCCCAGCAACCACGGTGGTCTCGTGAACAGATCCGGGCCGCACGCCTGGCATCCCTCGCGCCCCTGCTCCAGAACGATCCCAGTGGGGTCTCCCTCTAAGAAACCGTCCTTTACGATACCACCTCGGGCGGACTTAGGAGGGCGGGTGTTCGGTTCCCAGAACTGCTCCGTGGCGTCACAGCCCTACGATCCGTGCGTGGCTGTTCGGCAACACAATACGACGACAGTGCGGCCAAACGCCCAAAATCCTTACGACGCCAAATCAAGCGTTCTTACTACCTCAATTAAGTTCGTAACACCTAACCTCACACTCTCTACTGGCTTCCCAAAACATACGCGACGGCTCGTTTCTCTCCGTCAAAGAAGAGTAGGCAGGTAGTCGAGGCATCGTAGGGAACGAATAGGATTGTCGGGTATTTCCCACACAATGCCTGAACAGAAGACATGTCCATGCCAAACTGCCTGGCGATTCTAGAGGCTTCACTGGCTGAGACAACTCGGGTAGCCGGCCCGCGTCCTTCGAGATAAGAGTCGAGTGGTTGCCGCGCGCGAACAATCCCATTAAACACCGGGAGCGGCCCGCTTCGGTAACAGACAGTCGCCGCCACGCAAACGGCTAGCGGTATGCAACACCACCTGCCCAGCAGCAAAAGCCTTTTATTCATAAAGGCAATGGGGTCAGATCTATATTTGCAACATATAGGATCTTAGCCACTTGATTACACACAGCTTGCGCGGAGCGGTGTGAAAGCCCTCGATGGAACCTCCGCGCCCCCCGCGCCACCGCCTCAAGAAGACAGCTCCGCCCTCCGGTTTCCCCGCTCATCACGTGGTACCATCCCTCAGCAATCAGAACTCGTAACGGCCTAGCCATATTTTCCGATCCTCACCTCGCTTTCCACTTGTGTCAACTATATGGACCTGACCCCATTGTGTTTGCCACTGGGTAATCCCCCGTTGGGAGATTGCGGCGTTCATAGCGATTCACGAGGCGACAGTGTCTCCGACCGCCGTGGAAGTGCTGGGAGGTCGAGCCCTTGACTCGATGCCAGCCGAGCTAACTGAGCCTTCTGCGTCTCGGTCAACTTTGACAAATCACCATCACCAAAATAGCTCAACGACTTCACCGTGAGCATGGGGTTGTACTGCTCTCCATAGATGGCTCTCGCCGCTGCCATCGCCAGAGAGAGACTGATCCCGCTGTCCAGAATGGCCAACAGGTCAAGGTAGTCCTTTGACTCCGCCCTTTGGTAAATCACCGCTGCTTTGGTACCGGCGAGATCCAGTAGCGAGGCAACACTGAGCACACCGTCCGGCGTGCGGTCAGGCTCCCCCACTCGTCCAAGCCGGAGGCCTCCGAAGAAGGACACCTTTACGGGAGAACCACAATCCACGGCCACGGTCAGAGTATGACTGGCAGTCTGCAGCACCTTCGCATCCTTAAGGAATTCCAACTGCGTAAGCAATTCGTTCGGTCTAACCGACTCGCTCGTGAAAAAATCGAAATCCAACGAAGCGCGGTGCCCCAACCTCAGCGCCAATGCTGTGCCGCCGTAGAGCACAAAGTGCCGTGGCACTTGAACGAGCCTGGGCCACAAGGCTCGCTGGGCAGCCGGCAGTATTTCAAGGCGAGGTTGAAGCATATTACAGTTTGCGAATCGGCAGCGGGGGCACCTCCCGACGATACCGATGGTGCCAGTAGCTCCAGGATTTCGCATCGAACACCCCAGCAGGAGGATCCGTCAGGACTTGTTGGAAGATGGATTCGCCCAGCAGGCGGACCACCAGGGAGGTATCATCCCAATCCCCGTAAGTCATCACCTGGGCCACAAAACGCATCGGGTCGTCCAACCACTCCTCGGGTTCCCCCCACCAGAACACGCGCTTTGCGACAGGCAGGAGATCGGAGCGAAACCGCTCTGGGATTCGGTTCTCAGCACAGGCAGCTTGAGGCGGATCGGTTCGCATGCTTACGACTTCCTGAGCCTAGCTTGGATTGAATCAACAATCAATCACATAGGGTTGCGGGAACCGTTTGCTCCCTGGGGCTTCTTCGGGCAGACTCTCAGAATTCCCCTTCCCCTTTGTCCGCCCCAAAGCCAGTGTCCATCAGGGATAAGATCGGGAGAAACAGGGCGATGACGATGCTGCCGACGATCACAGCCAGGAACACGATCAGAATGGGTTCGAGGAGTGACATGAGGCCGTTCATCGCATGGTCGACAGCCTCATCGTAAGTATCGGCCACTTTCAACATCATAGTCGGAAGCGCCCCAGTCTGTTCCCCAACATCGATCATGCTGATCACGGTGGAGGGGAAGAGCCCGGAGGTCTCGAGAGTGGGGGTGACGTTCTCCCCCTCCTTCACCTGTTGGTGGAGGCGATCCAGGGTGCCGGCGTAGAGGGAGTTGGTAGCGGTTTCCCGAGCGATGGCGATCGTTTGGAGGATGGGGACCCCATTCTGGAGCAAGGTTCCTAGCGTGCGGCACGCGCGGGAGACGGCCACCTTAGAACATAGATCACCGACGATGGGCAACCAAAGCTGGACTCGATCGGTGACACGCCGTCCCAGGCGGGTTCTCTGGATAATCTTCCCGAGAGCGACCACCGCGCCGCAGGCCAGCAGAATGAGCAGGGCGTGTTTCCTGGCTCCCTGGGCGACATCGATCACAAACTGCGTGAACCAGGGCATCCCCTTTCCACCGGTCAGGTCAGCGAACACGGTTTGAAAACGGGGTACCACGAAGAGAATCAGGAGACTCAGGATACCGATGGCCACCGTGATCACAGCCGTAGGATAGAACATGGAAGCCTTGACCTTGGACTTGAGGCGCTCCGTGCGCTCCATCAGGTCAGCCAGGCGGGCCAGGGTCTGATCGAGCATGCCGCCGGTTTCGCCCGCCACCACCATGTTCACGTAGAGCTTGCTGAAGACGCGCGGGTGGGCCGCCAGGGCTTCCGAGAACAAGGATCCACCTTCGATCGCCTCGATCAACCGGTGCTGGATGACCCGCAAATGGCGATTCCTCTCCTGCCGTTCGATAGCTATGAGCCCTTTCACCAAGGGGATCCCCGCTTCGATCAGCGTGGAGAGCTGCCGCGTAAAGGCAGCCACCTGGGCCGCCTTAATGCCGGTCCCGAAGAGCACGCCCTTGGCCGACGCGACGCGACGGGCTGCCTGGGGGACAACGGTCTTTCCGGGTTTCGTCGATGCGACCCGCTCTTTGACCAGGGTGGGAAACAGGCCCATCTCCCGCAACCGGCGGATGACCTGAGATTGAGAAAGGCTCTCGATCTGACCTTCGAACTCCTTGCCCCGGATATCCAAGGCAGCGTAGCTGTACACGCGCATGCAGACCTCCTGACGAGAATAGTTGTGGTTTTCCAGTTCGACAGGGCCGACAGCGGAGCGTCACGCTTCGAGATGCTCTGGCAGGAAAGTCGGATTCTCCCAGCCCAGGCAGCTGTCTACAAAACGAAGCCAGTACAGGGATTGGCTACTCTCGTCTCCGAAGCCGGAAAAAGCGCTGTCCAGATCCGGATTCATCACGATAGCGAGCTTTGGCTTGATCCGTGGTGATGCCGTCCTGGATTGAGGTCCAACCAGGGTCACCGAGATCCGCTCTGTACTCGAGGAACCATGAAAGGTCCGCATTCCACTCCAGGTCCACGATTCCCGGGTAAGGGGTCCGTGTGGAAAGGGCGGGTATCGAGGGGGAGTTGATGATAAGTTGGACGGTCAAGTGATGGGTGCCAATGACATTGGCTGCCGTCACAAAAACAGGGTAGGTCCCGGCATCCGCCGTGCGGCCAAGGATGATTCCGGTGTGCTGGTCCAGGGACAAACCTGGCGGCAGACCCTCGGCACGGAAGTCAGTGGCACCGTTTAGGGCCATGATTCGATGCTGAAAATCTTGCCCGGCGACGGCCATAAGGAACCGCGGCCCGATCAGACGCGGTGCCGCGACTCCATCCGGGAGGCTGGCAAGAGCCATGCTTCCACTGCCTCCGGCAGCGATGGCGGACACATGACTCAGGTTCTCAGGAACTGTGGTTGGCACACCGGACGACGAACCCCAAGTCACGATTGTGCCGTCGGTGCGGAGTGCTAGGGTGTGAAAGTCCCCCGCAGCAATCGCCAGAACATTACTCAACCCTGCGGGCACACCCGTCTGGCCCGGTTCATTACTGCCCCAAGCGGCTACAGTCCCGTCGGAGCGCAAGGCCACGCCGTGGAAAAGACCCGCCGCTACCGCCACGATGCCCGTAAGCCCGAAGGGGGCCTCCGTCGGACAATTAACACCCCTGTCAAGGCGAGTTCCCCAGTCCACCACGGTGCCGTCCGATCGCAGCGCCAGGTTGTGCAGTCCTCCTGCAGCAATGGCCAGAACGTTGCTCAAACCCTCGGGGATACGAGTCTGTCCATACCGGCTATCGCCCCAGGCCGTCAAGCTGCCATCGGTTCGCAGCGCCAGGCTATGGTAGGCGCCCGCGACCACCGCAACCGCATTGCTCAAGTCTGAGGGCACCTTGGTCTCTCCCTGGTAGCCCTCGCCCCAAGCCACCACCGTTCCATCCGCACGCAAGGCCAAGCTGTGGTGATCGCCGGCCGCGACCTCTACGACGTTGGACAAACGCTGAGGCACCGCCGTCTGCCGACTGCCCCTGGAACCCCAGGCAACGACGGTACCATCGGAGCGCAGCGCAAGTGCATGTTCGGCGCCTATGGAAATGCCGACGGTGTCGGCTAGATTTGGGGCCAGTTTCAGAATCGGGTTGTCGACGGAAACCGACGGAGTGCTCCAAAGCGCCACAGGCGATATTCGGAACGTCAACTGACCCGAGGCAGCACCAAAGCGATTGGTCGCAGTGATGGTGACCAGGAAGTCTCCGGCGGTTCGAGGCACGCCGTCGATCTGGCCTGTCAGCGGATCCATGCTGAGGCCGACTGGCAATCGCGAAGCCTCGATCCAGGTTGGCACGCCCTGAATCTCCGGAGAATACCGAAAAACGGCGCCCAGGGTGGCCGGCACAACATCGCGAAGAACGACCTGCAGGACCGGTTGTTGCACCACAAGGGACACGGGCCATTGGCTCTGTCCAACGGAGTTGCTGGCGGTTAGGGTAAGAGCATAGCTTCCCGGCTCATCAGGCCATCCGCGTAGGATCCCGTTTCGGGCATCCAGTTCCAATCCCGGGGGCATGCCGGTGACGGCGAAGACCTCAGTGCCGTTGCGCGTGAGGAATTGATGTTCGAAATGACTGTCTGCCGAAGCCATCAGGAGGCGGGCACCGACGGGCTGAGGGGCCGCCAAGCCGTCGGGAAGCCCCACCAGAGCGCAGATGCAAGACCCGCCTGCGGCAATTCCTGCGACATTCCGCAAGCCAACCGGCACCTCGGCCAGGGCATAAGTAGAGTGCCGCTCCAAGGCTCCCCAAGCATACAGCACACCATCTTCCCGCAGTGCCAGGCAATAGGAGGGACCTGCCGCAATGCGTACGATGTTCGAGATCCCAGCAGGCGCCGCCAAGGATCGAAACCCTAGGCGATCAGGATCCCAGTAACCTCCTTCGACTTGCACAGTGCGGTCTGAGTGCAGAACCAGGTTCACACCGCCGCAGGCCGCTATCGACATCACGTTGTTCCACCGGGTGGTTATCCAGGCAAGCCCATCCCATCTCACAACCGTGCCATCGGCGCGAAGCGCGAGCGTGGACCTTTGCCCCGCAGCCACTGCCACCACGTTTCTGAGGTCACACTGAGTGTTCGTTCCACCGGTTCCGAAGGCTCCCCAGACAGCCAACCTGCCATCGGCGAGCAGGGCGACGCTATGAGATTCCCCTGCAGAAAGGGCAACAATGTTGCTGAGCCCCGGAGGCACGGTTGCCTGGCCATCTGCATCGTAGCCCCAGCCCACGGCGGTTCCGTCGGATCGGAGTGCCAGACTATGCCAACTACCTCCGACAACTGCGATGACGTTGCTCAAGCCCGGAGGAACCTCTGTCTGGTGGTAGGAGTTACCACCCCATGCAACAACCGTTCCATTTGGGCGCAGTGCCAAGCAGTGTTCCTGCCCAGCAGCCACATCGATGATGTCTCCCAAGTCGGGCGGCACGACGGATCTCTGGAGATGGCTGGCGCCGACCTCCACACCCCATTCTGCCACGGAGGACACACGAAGGGTTACCGACGCGGTGCTCACGCCATAGTCGTTACTGGCAACCAAAGTGATCGGGAAATCGCCCAAACTCAACGGCACGCCGGAGATAGTGCCGGCCCGGGGATCCAGAGTGAACCCCGATGGAAGATCCGGAACCTGAAGCTGACCTCCTCCGAACCCGGTGCCGACCGTGTACTGGAATGCTTCGCCCAACGCAGCAGGCAGGATTCCACCCGTCGGCACTTCCAGAGCAGGCGGGTTAATCGCCATCCTAACCGTGAACGAATCAGTCCCCAGGTCATTCCGGACGACGAATTCGACAGGGTAGGTTCCTACCTCCTGGGGAA
>CAYPNF010000079.1:0-16796 GCA_964411985.1 uncultured Verrucomicrobiota bacterium | reverse complement strand
CATTGACCAGAGGCGCGTCGCGGGCCGCGGCTCAGTCCCGGTGGAATTCCTGTGGCTTGGTGTGCGTGGACGCCATTGCGACCGAACCTCTTGTGGAAGAAGGGCTTCCCTGCGGTACCCAGCAGCCACCACGGCTCGAGGAGTTCTGGAGCCGCCACACCCGGTGGAAAACCAGTCACCGCTATGCATGAAACCCCTCCAGTCACCACATCCAGCACGTTGCTGATTCCTCGGGGCACCTCGGCCAATCCGTAGGCGCTCGCGCCATACCCCACTACGGCCCCATCGGCCAGTAGCCCCAGAAACTGATACCCGCCCATGGTAAAGGTTGCCACGTTGGTCACGCCCGACGCCAGATTCGTGAGGGAACTCCCGTAACTCCCGTCGCGAGGGTACCCCCAGACGACGACGGTTCCATCGGCAAGCAGGGCCGCACTCTGCTCGGCGCCCGCCCCGATCGCCACCGCGTTGGTCAATCCTTCCGGCACACTCGCTTGCCCGGAACGGTTGTATCCCCAGGCCACCACGGTTCCGTCCGCCCGCAAGGCCAGGCTATGGTAGGTACCTGCTGCGACGGCCACTATATTCGCCAGGCCTGGAGGTACGTGGCATTGCCCCTCATAGTCTCTGCCCCAGGCCGACACGGTCCCCTCCTTACGGAGTGCCAGGTAGTGATAAGCGCCGCCAGCCACCGCCACCACGTTCGCTAGCCCCGGCGGCACGTTCGTCTCGCCATGCTGCGGCTTTCCCCAAGCCGCCACAGTTCCGTCCGCGCTAACGGCAAGGGACGAATCATCACTGGAGGCGATCGCAACTGCATTCGTCAAACCAGCAGGAACACTCTGCTCCCAGGTGTCGCCTGAACCCCAAGCCTGAACCCTGCCATCGCGGCACAGTGCCAGGGAATGAGTATACGCAGTCGAAGCCGCCACGACATTGGTCAGACCCGCAGGCAGGTTCGCCCAGGGATTCCTCAAATTCAATGTAGGGAACCCTCCCCACAAAGCGATCGTGGAAACCCGAAGGGTCAGGTTCCCAGAGGCTGTCCCGAAGCGATTGCTCACCCATAAACGCACCGGGAAATCCCCAAGTTCCAACGGCACGCCGGCAATCACCCCAGTGGCGGGGTCGATGGTAATCCCTTGCGGCAGTCCTGAGGCCTCCACCCGTTCCGGTCGATTCACGGTTTTCACGGTGTAGCTGAAACTGCACCCGGCAGCAGCTTGGGCCAACTCATCGCTCTCGACGCCCGGACAGGGGGCGTTGACAAGGAGAGTCACCATCCAGCGGTCAGATCCCAGAGCATTCCGCACCTCCAGTTCGACCTGATACCGCCCAGCTTCCCTCGGTTGGCCTCGGAGAATTCCGGTCGTTGGATCCAAAGTCAGGCCGGGTGGGAGTCCTCTTGAGTCAAAGCCGGTCGCCCCATTCTGGGCAACGATCTTGTACAGAAAATCGCGGTCCACGGCACCCATCAGAAACCGGGGGGCAACAATCCTGGGCGGAGCCATCCCTTCTGGCGTTCCGATCAGAGCCAGAATGTGTCTCTCTCCAGCGGCAATGGAAACCACGTTGGTGAGCACAGGAGGAAAGTTCGTCAGCCGCATGCCTCGTCCAGCCCAGGCAACAACCGAGCCGTCCGATTTGAGCGCTAGACTGTAACCAAACCCAGCAGCCACGGATGTCACATTGCTCAATCCTGCAGGCACATTCGCTTGATCATATCCATTTGTGCCCCATTCGACGACGGTACCGTCTGACTTGAGGGCCAGGCTGTGTAACGCACCGGCGGAAACGGCTAAAACGTTGCTGAGCCCCACCGGGGTGACTGTTTGCGGAGATCCCGGTTGCCCCCAAACAGCAACGGTGCCATCAGAACTCAACGCCAGGGCTTGAAGCTGGCCTGCGGCGATCTGGATGGCATTGCTCAGGCTGCTCGGAATGTTGGTTCCAAACACACTGGATCCAAACCCGCGGACCGTCCCGTCTTCTAGGAGCGTGAGGCCAAATGGACGCAGGTTCGAGCCACTGCTGATTGCCAAGGCCACAGCCTTGTTCGCTTCGATGGCGGGTTGACGGAGACTCCCCCATGTTGTGACCCATTGGGAGGTCGTCGAGTGCAGCGCGCAGCTGCTGTCTCCCCCGGCGGCGATGTCGATGATGTTGCTCCATTTCGAGGAATAATTGGTTTGTCCCGCAGTGCTGAGTCCCCATGCCATCACGGTGCCGTCGGTTCGCAGGGCAACACTGTGTCCACGCCCGGCAGCTAGTTTCCAAACGTTGCCCAACCCGTCCGGAACGTCCAGTTGCGCAGCAGTGTTGAGATCCCAAGCAACCACGCATGATACCCCAACGGTCAGGGACCCTCTGCTGACCCCAAACTGGTTGCTCAGGAGCACCGAGACCGGAAAGTCACCTGCCTGGAGAAAACGGCCGCTAATCAGTCCGCTCCGAAGATCCATCGTGAGCCCTGGCGGCAGCCCGGAGGCTTCGAACGCCACCGGTTGGTTCACTGCCTGGACCTGGAACCTAACGCGCGTTCCCAGCAACCCACGCAGGGTCTGGTTCGGCATCCAGGGCAGCGAGTTGCTGGCCGCGTTGTTTAGACCGGACAGCACGGCCATCTCTCCAAGATAGACCCCATCGCCGGACTCACGATCCACGGAAGCGCTGCATGGCAGGTCCAGGTCCACACCGACCATGGCCGCGACGAGGAGGCCGGGAACATGGCACCGGAAAGCGCCGACCCACCTTCGCCAACATGAGTTTTGAGCGTGCATAACAGGAGCAACGCCCCGACATCGCAGTCTCCGTCCTCTGCCCCACAGGTGTACGAACACCTCACCCTCCTCGAACCGCGCTGCCCCGACGTCACTCTTTGGCTATCCTAAAGCCTGTGGCGCCGGTGCTAGATGGTTCTGCCTGGGGAAGTCCATGCACCATTTGTATCATTCCCCTGCGCGCTCGGGAAGTGTGCGTCAAGCCGCACAGGATCAGGATACGCGGTTGCATGATCACTCACGCGCGGAGGATCGAACGCTCGAGGTTGAGGTGTTTCCGTTCCACCTTCCACCGTCCCCCATTCCACCCTTCGCAGAAGCCTAAGGGAAAACAACTTCCGCGCTTTGACGAAGTCCTGATTCGGCGATCATAAAAGATGGCCAAGTCGCAAGGCCACCTCTAGAGTTTTCGCCATGTCGCACGCCGACTTTGTACATCTACATCTCCACACGGAGTATTCGTTGCTCGACGGGGCTTGTCGTCTGGACCGGCTCATGCAAAAGGCCCATGAACTGAAGTTTCCGGCGATGGCGGTGACCGATCACGGGGTGATGTACGGTTGCATTGAGTTCTACCAGGCCGCGCGAAAGGCAGGCATCAAACCGATTCTCGGTTGCGAGGTGTACGTAGCGCCGGGAAGCCGATTCGAGAAGAAGTCGTCCAATGGGGGGCGAGACGTCTACCACCACTTGGTCTTGCTGGCGAAAGACGAGGCTGGGTACAAGAACCTGATCCAGTTGGTAACCTTGGCGCACTTGGAGGGGTACTACTACAAGCCGCGGATCGACAAGGAATCTCTTTCCAAACACCGTGAAGGACTGGTTGCGCTCTCGGGATGTCTGGCAGGCGAGATCCCAAGCCTGATCACCCAGGAACGGCCTAAGGATGCCCGAAACGCGATCGATTGGTACAAGCAAGTGCTGGGGCCGGAGAATTTCTATCTGGAGCTGCAAAACCACGGTATCGCCGAGCAAGCGGTGGTGAACCGGCATTTGATTCCCTGGGCCAAGGAATTTGGCCTGAAGACGGTGGCGACGAACGATGTTCACTACGTGGAAAGAGCCCATTGGCGGGCGCATGACTGCCTGATCTGCATCGGGACGCAGACGACCCTGGAAGATCAGCGACGGATGCGGTACCAGCCCGAGCAATTCTACCTACGCAGCGCGGAGGAGATGAAGGCGCTTTTCCAGGAGGTGCCGGAGGCGGTGACCAATACCTTGGAGGTCAACGAGAAGTGCAGCCTGGAAATCAAGTTTGGGGAGTTGCGCTACCCCACCTTCCAGCCGCGAGAAGGCGTAACGAGAGAGGGTTATCTACGCGAATTGTTGGCGGAAGGGTTGCGCAAACGCTACGGGCTGCACACTCACCTGGAAGGCCATGAATTCCACGCCGACCGACTGGACGACCCTCGCCAGCTTCCCACCTACCAACCCACCCCGGGATCGGAGGGAAACACTCCCCCATCACTCGCCGAGCCAGCCGTCGCGAAGGCGGTCAAGACCGTCTTGGATCGACTCGAACTGGAACTTCATACCATCGAGAAGACCAAGTTCGTCAGTTACTTTCTAATTGTCGGCGACTTTGTCCGACACGGTCGCAGCCGTGGAATCACGTGCGTGGCTCGTGGTTCCGCCGCAGGGTCGATTGTCACTTACCTTTTGGAGATCTCGAACGTGGACCCCATCCGGTACGGGTTGCTCTTCGAACGGTTTCTCAATCCAGAACGCGTCAACCCGCCGGACATCGATATTGACTTCGCGGACGATCGCCGGGCGGAAGTGATCGAATACGTGCGGCAGAAGTACGGCCGCGATTCCGTGGCTCAGATCATCACGTTTGGCACGATGGGCGCCAAATCGGTGATCCGGGATGTGGGCCGTTCCATGGGGTTGGGCTTCGGTGATTGCGATCGTCTGGCGAAGATGGTTCCTAACGACCTCAAAATGACGCTCGAGAAAGCGTTGAAACAGTCCCCGGAACTGAAGCAGGCCTACGAGACGGAGGAAGTGACGCGCGAACTGCTGGATACAGCCTTCATCCTGGAAGATCTGACGCGGAACGCCTCCGTGCATGCGGCCGGCGTGTTGATCGGCGGGCAACCCCTCGTCAATGTGCTGCCGCTCAAGCAGGACGAGGATGGGACCATCGTCACCCAGTACGCCATGGGGCCGGTGGGAGACCTGGGGCTGCTGAAGATGGATTTTCTGGGACTCAAGACCCTCACGGTGATCCGCAACACCTGCGACATGGTCAAGGTGACCAAGGGAATTGAGATTCCGGTTGACGCGCTGCCGCTGGATGATGCGAAGACGTACGACCTGCTCAACAAAGCAACCACCTTGGGTGTGTTCCAATTGGAATCTGGCGGCATGCGGGATTTGTGCCGCAAGTTCCAGATCAGCTCCGTGGAACATATCACGGCGTTGATCGCCCTGTACCGACCCGGCCCGATGGACCTGATTCCGGAATTCATCCGTCGACGTCACGGAGAAGTGAAGATCGAATATGAGCATCCGTTGCTGGAGCCGATCTGCCGGGAGACCTACGGGATCATGGTCTACCAGGAACAGGTCATGCAGGCCACGCAGGTGCTGGCTGGTTTCACCCTGGGAAGCGCCGACCTCCTCCGCCGCGCCATGGGCAAAAAGAAGGTTGAGGAAATGGCCAAGCAGCGCGAGATCTTCGTCAAGGGCTGTGAGAAGGTCAACGGCATCCCCGAGGACAAAGCCAACCAGATCTTCGATTTGTTGGAAAAATTCGCGGGATACGGCTTCAACAAATCCCACGCGGCGGCCTATGCCATCGTGGCCTATCAGACGGCCTATCTGAAGGCAAACCACCCGGTGGAGTTCCTCTGCGCCATGATGACCAACGACATGGCCGACACCGACAAGCTCAGCGAGTACATCGAAGAGGCCCGGATTCTTGGGATCGAAGTGCTCGCTCCGGATGTGAACGAAAGCGAGGTGGCCTTCGCACCGGCCCGCGGCGGTCAGGTGATCCGTTTCGGCATGGCAGCGATCAAGGGGGTCGGAGAGGTGGCGGTGGAGAGCATTCTACAGGCCCGGCGTAAGGGGGGTAAGTTCACCAGCCTCGAAGACCTTTGCGAGCGGGTGGACACACGGACCGTCAACCGGAAAGCGCTGGAAGCCTTCATCAAGAGCGGCGCGTGCGACGGGTTCGGCGACACCCGGGCCTCCATGTTCGCTGCCATCGAACGCACCCTGTCCCGCGCGGCCCGGACGGCGGCGGACAAGGCTGCCGGTCAAACCTCCTTGTTTGGCATGCTGGAAACCAAACCCACGAAACGTGAGGCGGCGGAACGGCTTCCCGAATGGCCACAAGCGGAACTGCTGGCAGCGGAAAAAGAACTGCTGGGTTTCTACGTGACCGGACACCCGCTCACACCCTTGGCACCGTTGTTGAAACGCTACAGCCTGGTGACCGTAGCTGAATTGGGCACCCTGGCCAACCGATCCATGACCCGGGTTGGAGGAATGGTGTCGGCCGTCCAGGCTGGCGTCTCCAAGAAGAGCGGAAAGTCGTATGCGATGGTGACCTTGGAGGACCTGACCGGTTCCGTGCAGATCCTCTGTATGAATGAGGCATACGACAAATACAAAGATCTCCTCGTTCTTAATGCGGCTATCCTCGTCATTGCGGAGATCTCAACGGGTGAGGACAAACCGAAACTCTTCCCACAAGAGATCTTGAAACTGGAAGAGGCGCCCGCCAAGTACACACGGCAGGTGCATCTGCGGATGCACTCCCGCCATCTGAACGACTCCTTGCTTGAGTCCGCGCACCGGATCGCCACTTCCCATCCGGGGCGTTGTCCCCTGTTTCTCTGCATCGAAATGCCGGGAGGCGAAATCGTGTTCATCGAAGCTCACGACCGTTTTCGGGTGGCACCCTCCCTAGCTCTCCAGAGGGAAGTTGAAGGCTTGCTGGGCGATGGAAGTTACTACGCCAAGGTCGATACCAGCCTGCCTGAGAGGGCCGCTCGGAAATGGGAGCGCAAGCCTGGGAACGGTGGATCCAACGATTCCTAGAAGGATCCACTTCAAGAACCTAGGGAGCAAGCGGGGTCAAGCGCCCTCGCGCGGAGACCTCAAACGTTTGTCCCCGCCAAACGATCCGGCTTCCAAGGAAGGAGCCCGCCCAGAGAACGGCTTGCAGCAGGTCCTTCACCGGAACCAGCCAGATCCGTGGCCAGAGTGACCTGCCGTCGGTGAGCCTCCGGTAATTATCCGCCGCCGTCACACAGCGAAACGCGAGACAGGCACCCGCAAGGAGAGTCGGCCCCGGTTGTCGGGAAACCAGACCCAGAAGAACGGACCAGAATCCCACATTGCTGACGAGGCTCAGAAAATAGGGTCCTGGCTGGCAAACCCGAATCGTGCGCGCCCAGCGAAGCTGATGCCGCCACACCGAGCCCCAGCCCTGAACCGGTTCCATGCAGGCTGCCACCAGGGGGCAGAACTCGATTTGGTACCCTTGGGCCACAACCTGGCTCCCCAGTACGTAATCGTCGGCCAGGCAGTCCGCCAAAGACTTGAATCCGCCCATCGCCTCGACGCAACGTCGGCGAACCGCCATCACCGCGCCAAGCGCGAAGCGCATCGGGGCCAGACGACGGGACTGAAGCACGCTGCTCCAGAAGTCCGCGTTCACGGCGATGGCCTCCCAGTGCATGGCGACCGTGGTGGGATTCTCGAGGCGGTAGAAAGGATTGACCAGGCCGGTGCTAGAGCGGTGAAAGGGCATCACCAGGTGGCTCAGAAAATCGGAAGGAACCAGAACGTCCGCGTCGCTCACCACCAGGATGTCGTGTCTGGCATGGGGTTCGAGTTGGGCCAACTTGGAAACTTTGGAATTGGGCCCGAGCATCTGCGGACAAACCACCAACCTCGCATCCGCCGACGCAAACTCACGCAGCAGGGACTCCACCACCGGAACCACCGGATCCTCCGGGGAGCCAACTGCGAAGAGAGTCTGCACAGAACCACGATAGTCTTGCGTCAACCAACTTCGCAGGCAAGCAGGGGTGCCGTCGTCGGCTCCCTTGAGCGGCTTCAAGAGCGTCAGTCCAGGAGCTTCGCCGCGAAGGGGGTCACGACGGTGCAGAGGAAACGAGCGCGCCTCCAACCACTGCCAAAAGGCGATGGCGGAACTCAGAAGCGCAAGCACGATCAGCACGGCGGTCAGTGACACTGGGCGGTTTGATAGGGGGAGTGGGCTCAAAAATCGAGCGAAAACTCCGGAGCCTGGCTTCTGCCCGGGGCGTTTGGGGCGTCGGAAACCTCACTGCGTCTCTCGGATCCGGTAGAACGCCCGCGACGGCTCCGCGCCATCCGCAGGCGGCACGCGAACCGTAGCGTCGGGGGAAACAACCGCATTCGAAACCGCCGTCCAGTCGGCCAGCGAGGTCGAGCCCAGGACTTCCAGTCGATCCAATCGGTCCGGCATGAGCGCCGAACCATCGCGGTTTTCGAGGCGAAACTGCAGGCCGCCGTCGGGTTGGGGTGCCGGAGCCAGGAGGCGCAAGGGCGGAGGAGGAGGCACCCCGACATCGAGGCAAACCCCTTCCTTGATGCTGCGGGCGTAGATCCGACCCTGGCTGATGGCCGGCGCGTTCCAGCATGTGCCGCTGAGCGCCTTGAAACGCGCCAGTTCCTGGTAGCGCTCCGGTGTGGGAACCACCAGGATCAGTTTGCCGTCCGCCGTCAGGAGCAGGATCGTCCCGTCCACCAGCAGCACTTGGCCGGGACCGAAGTTTGGTTGCGACCACTTCTCGGTACCCGTGGCCAGCTCGACGCATTTCAAAGGAGCCGACACGCCGTAGTCGTGTCCGTAGAGCCCGTACAAATGCCCTTGGTGGTACACCGGGGTGCTCCAGTAATTGATGAGTTCATCGCGCTTGCGCCAGAGTTCCGTGGCGCGGAAGACCGTCCCCGACTTGGTGATAAGGGCGGTGCGCGCGCCTGTACTGTACCCGGCTGAGTGGTAGAGGGTGTCCTCCGCGATCACCGGCCCGATGGCCGTCGGCACGCCGACACTGTAGATGTAGCGCCACAACTCCTCACCGGATTCCGGGATCATCGCCACCGCACCACCGGCGGTGAAGAAGACGGCTTGTCGCACCCCGTGGAGCGTGGTGAGGACGGGGGTCGAGTGGGTGAGTTTGAGACTCGGGCGTTCCCAGACCGTTTGGCCATCGCTCTTCGCTAAGCCGAAGAACTTCTGTCCCGGGCCGCCCGCGGGACCATTCACCAGCACCAGGTTGCCCACCACCAGCGGCGAAGCGGCCGCCTCATAATCCGGCAGGTTTCCGCCAAATTCCTCGAGTAGGTCCCGCTCCCAGACCACGCTGCCGTCGCTGGCCCGCAAGCAGAACATCGAAACGTAGGCGTTGAGCACGTACACAAACTCACCGTCCACCGCCGGCGTCGAGCGCGGTCCGTCGCCGTTCCCGGACCCACGCCCCGGGGGAGACGGGCCGACCGGTCTGGACCAGAGTTCCGCGCCGGTGTCCGCATCGAGCGCAAGAAACACCTCCATGTCGGTCCCGTCAATCTTGCGCTTGACCCCGGTGTAAACCTGGCTTCCGCTCACGGCGAACGAACCGAAGCCATCCGGCAAGGGCTTCTTCCAAAGTTGGCGGGGGCCCAGCGCCGGCCATGTCTTGAGAATACGTTCGGACGACGTGCTGTCGTGGTTCGGCCCGCGATAATTTGGCCAATCGGCGCCATAGGCTGAAGCGGCGGCGAGCAGGAATGCCCCAAAAAGGGTAGCAGTCGCCCGGAGGAGCCCGACGACGCCGGCTGGCGTTTGAGGAAGTGCATGCAGGGCCATCGCACGAGGTTACATTATTATCCACCAGAAGGGGCCTGTGCGTCTGAACGCACAGGCAAGCGCTGCGCGACTTGGAGTCGGCTAGCTCTTCGCCCTCATTCTTCATCGGTCAAGCCGCAGGTTCAGTCTTTTGGTGCGCCAACCCGAGGTGATAGCGGTTAGGCAGCGCAGACTTATCCCCATGCTCTCCTCACCAACTCCGGGCTGAACTTCCGGTAACAATTCGCCTAAGCATCACGCATCCCCAGGTTGCGTCCGAGGGCGACACAATCTCGAAAACCTTTTCGGCTCCCCTTCCTGTGGCCGACGGGGAGGGCTTCCCGAGCCTGCACATTTTCCTCGAAACCCAGCTTGGGCACTGGTATGGAACAGAGCATCGGAAAGAACCAGCTGTTGCGAAGCGCGGGCCGGGTTCAACAAACCTCGCGAAATGCCAGATCGAGCGTCAGAAACCAGTGAACGGCGGCTCTCTTCAGCCCTGCTGGAGGTGCTTTCGACGACGTTTTTCAGCCCCTTGGCCCGCCAGGCGACCGCTTCGGTTTTTATCGACTGCATCGACCGATTGGAGCGCGAGAGCGCGGCCAGTGCAGGCGAGCTCGACCGACAGGAGACGCTCCAACTCATTTCCGAAAGCCTGTCCACGCATCGCGAGATCGACTGGTCCCAGGAGAGCGAATCGGCCCTCACCGACGTGCGAGCTTATGTGAACTATGTCTTCAACCGACTGCTGGCCGCAGGCTGGCTCAGCGAACGCGATCTAGGCATCGACGACCGTCGTATCCTGGTGGAACCGACCATTCGCTGGCTGCTCGACGCCTTCCGGAAAATGTCCTCCGTGGGTCGCGCGGAGGTCCATTCGTTTGCCGACACCCTCCGAGCCGTATGCGATGAGTTTCTGGTTCCCGACCATTTCGATCCCGCGCGCCGGCCAGCGGACGAGATGTACGCAAGGCTGGGCGACCTCGTTCGCCGCGCGGAGACGGCCACGCATCAGCTGAGCCATGTTTACTTGATCCTGCGCGGGTTCATCGAAAAGCAAGGCAAAGCCGCTTCCGGCAGCGAGAATCTGCGGATCTTCTTCGACGACTTTGGGGCCGGAGGACACCAGGTCTGCTACGATGAGCTTTTTGCCAAAGGGCTCCTTCACCGGCTGGGTGAAGCCCAGAAAGTGGTAGAAAGCCTGCGCTGGGATTACTCGGTAAAGCAACACCTGGCCCAGGGCTTGGCACAGCGACACAAGGTGGAGGAAGCCGAGGCCCGGGAGAAGGTGAACACGCTCCTGGACCATCTCGACCTAACCCTCGGAAGCATCGGTGCCATGGCCCGGCAGATCGACGGACGAGTCTCTCATTTCCATAAAGTCTCGATCGAACGGTTCAGTTACCTCAATGATCGCAGCGGACAAAACGTCGACCTGATGAAGCGCGTCTTTGAGCTGATCGACGGCTCTGGCGCAGGGGCCAGTCTCGGACGCCTCCCCGACCTGGGTCTGCCGCTGCCGCGCGTGCCGGAGGTGGAAGCCTACCATGGAAACGAATCGCTCCGGTTTCCGGTTCAAAGGCGTTCGGAAGTGCGCATGCCAGGACGGCTGCGGGCGCTCCAAGCCGACGACGGCGAGGCCATCGAGCAGCTGCGGAAACGCTACAATGAATCCCTGAGCCCCATCCGCGCGGCACGTTTCGTCCGAAGACAGCTGCCCGAGCCAGGCCTGCGCCGCTCCAGCCACGAGCTGAAGATCCACAACGAAGATGACTTGTTTGACCTCCTTTCCGTGGTAGTCCACTCCCGGTACGCCGGGCTGCAATGGCGAGTCCTGCCCAACGCCCGCCAATGCCCGTGGCACCCCGAAAAGACGTTGGTGGATACCCATTGCGGCTTTCATTTTGAGCGGTTCATCATCCACCGGATCCACTGATGGAACACCCAATCCAGCTACCCACTCCCGCCCAGGGTCTTTCTGAGCCCGACCTCAGGACGTTCAAAGAGGCCCTGGCCGAACTCCTGGACCGCGGTTCCATCCTCGGGTTCGAGTCCAAGGCCCGCGATCTCTACCAGCGCGCAAGTGGCGTCTTGTATGATTCCCTGGCCGCCACGCTGCGTCTCCTGGAAATGGAGTTGGTGAACGACGATGACCGGTTGCTCCTTCAGGCGCGTCCCCTTGACACCTGCACTTTACTCCGACGATTCGACCAAACCGAGTCTCTCTTCGTGCTGGCCCTGTGGAAGGTGTATGACGAGCACCGTCAGGCAGGCAAAGCCGGTGCGGTGATTCTCTCCCTGGATGACTTCTACGCGAAGTTGAAGTCCTATTGGCCCAACCTCCTCAAAGAACCCCAACCGGGGCTCTATGACCGCGTGTTGCGCACGCTGCAAAGGCGCAACCTCGTCCGGTACGCCGTGGACGACCTGATGCGCAGCCGCTCGGAAGTGCAGGTCCTACCGACCATTCTCTACGTGATGCCTTTTGCCTCGCTCGAGGCCTGGGCCACCCAGGCCGAGCGCTTCCAGACTGCCTCTCCTGAAACCTCCGGACAGAACGAGGATTCCTAACGTGCCCACCCACCCTCTCAAACGTCCGATTCAACTGACACGCCTCATCGCGGTGAACTGGTATGGCTTCAACCAGGTCATCGACGTCCAGGGCAACCTGCTCATCACCGGCGAATACGGCACTGGCAAGTCCGCTTTGCTGGACCTGATCCAGCGGGTTCTGTTGGGGAGCAAAGCCAGGTTCAACCGCGCCGCCACGGGCGATGCCAGCAAGCGGGATTTGCGCGGGTACTGCCTCTGCGACACCAACACCAGCACCGAGGCGGCGGAACAATTCTCCCGTGACCAGGCAGTTACCTTCGCAGGGCTGGAATTCACCTGGCCCGATGGCAAGCGCCGGCAGACCTGGGGACAGCGCATTGAGTTCGAAAGTCCCACGAGTCGCCCCTCGATCCTCTTCTTCTGTTATCCGGACCGACTCGACCTTTCGGCCGCCTGCAACGAAGCGGGGGAGTTCGTCGGTGAGGCGCAGTTCCGCGCCTGGCTCAAGCGGGAGGGAGCAGATTACTGGGATCGAGAGGAATCCTACCTCGAGAACCTGGCGACCCCGGGCAATCTCAACCTGAACCTGAAACTGCTCGTGCGCACCCTGCCGGAGGCGCTCGCCTTTCAGCGGATCGCCAGTTTCGACCGATTCATTCGGGAGCGTCTGCTGGCGGAGGCGCCGCTGGAAGTGGACGAGGTGCGTCGCAGCCTGGAAGTGCACCGCGACTACTCCCGGAAACTCGAGAAGTACGAGAAGCAACTCGCCGACTTGAAAGTCATCGCGGAACACCATCGATTGCAGATGGACTCGGATCGCGAAGCTCGCCTGATGCGGATTGTGGAGAAGCAAATGGCGCTCAACCGGGCGTCGGACCAACGCGAGCGAGCGGAGGCCCTGCTGGTCTCCCTGCGTTCCCAGGCAGAGGATGAACAGCGCCAGTTGATGGAGGTGCGAGTCAGGCTGGCGGCAGTGCGCCAGGCCCTGCAGAGCACGGGAGGCGACCCTGATGCCATGCGTTTGGCGACCTTGCGTGCCCGGGAAACCACCCTGAACCAGGAGATCAGAAACCTCACCCAACAGCGCCTCGACACCCTGAACCAACTTCACGATCACGGCGAGGCCTGGCACCGGTGGCTCCAGATAGGCCGGCAACTCCCAACCGACCGGCTTCGCGACAAGCTCGAGCCGAGGCCGGACCTGCTGACCGCTTTGCATTCAAGCGAAGCCCAGACTGGCCTGGCTGCCCTGCCCGCTCTCGCGGCTCATTTCAACCAGCTACGCGTCGCAGCCGCAGGAATCCAAGCGGAGTTCGGAGGCCAGGTGCGCGCGCTCACCGCCGAGGTCAACGCGCTCAGACGGGATGTCGACCGCCTGGACCGGGGGCAGACGCCCGGACAATTCCCGCTCCTGGAGCACCTTCAGCAGAAGCTGCCCGCTGTGCCTGGTAGCTTCGGTCCTGAGCAACTCTGCCGCTTGGTCGAAGTCAAGGCCGAGGAGGAAAGGTGGCGCCCGGCCCTGGAGCTCTTCCTCCGAAACAACCGGTTTGCGATCATCCTGGACCCCGAAAGGCATCGGTTGGCGCAGAAGATGGTTCAACAGTTTGACCGTGAGACCCGGCGCGAACCGCTGATCGATCCGGACGAGGCCGCCAAACTCGAGGCTCGGGTGCTGCCCAACTCCCTCGCGGAGAAGATCACCACGGTGAATGGCACGGCCCGGGAATTCCTGAATCACCTCTTGGGTAACTTAATTGGGGTGGAATCGACCGATCAGTTTGCCGGCAAGTCGCGCGCCATCACCGATGACGCCACGTTGTGGAACCGCCCGGTGACGGTGAAGTTGGGCAAAACGACCGAACTGGAACCGGTCATTGGCGTCAGAGGCCTGGAAGCGATGCGGAAACGGAAGAATGTGCTCCTGGCCACCAAATCGGTGGAGCTCAGCCAGGTGCGGGATGTTTCTGAACGGTTCACGCGCTGGCTGGAATCGGGAGAGGAACTCCAGTTGGGATCACTGAACTTGCCCGGCGCAGACTCCCTGCTGGAGCGACTCGGAACGTTCAAGTCGGAGCTGGCGGGCATCCAGGCCGAATTGCGGATCTTGATGCGTCCTGACCTGGAAGAACGGGTCCGTGAGTTGCAGCAACTGAAGGAACAAGAGGTGCAGTGCATCCAGCAGGAGGCGTTGCTGTCCCGGGGAGCCACAGCGCGAGCGATCCTCGAGCAGGAAGAGAAAGCCGCGAAAGCTCAGTCGACTGAGAACGAAGCGCGGGTCGGGAGGGAGGAAGCGATGATCCGCCACGGGACGGGCTTGTCCCGGGAGACCATCGCGGAGTGCGTCCGACAGGTCGAAAGCCTGGATCCGGCCTGGGATCGCCGCATCGAGCAAGCCCAGGAACGGCGGGCCTCTGCCGAGAAACGCGCCGAATCGGAACGTCAGCAGAAATTCCACTACCGCCAACTGTTGCGGCTCGCCCACAGTGAGTTCGCGCGCTTCGAGCACCTGGAGCAGCACGACGATAACGCTGAGTACGACGCCGAACTCCGAATCCTCGAAGACCAGAAAGTCGGCGAGTATCGGCGCAAGTCCGATGAGACCAGGCGAGAGTGGGAGGATCGTCTGAAACAGCATGTGCTCGGCGAGTTGAAGAAGCGGACGGATGCTGTCGTAGCGGAAATGAACCAGCTCAACGCCACCATTCCCCATCCGATCGGCCGGAATCGGTATCGGCTCTCGCGTCAGCAGCGCAAGGACGGCGATTTCGATCTTCTTTGGAAACTGCTCCGCACGGGGCTCGAGCCATCCGACCCGCTTATGGCCGCGATCCGAGATCCGGAAGTGGACCAGGCCCGGCAGCTCCTTATGGCGGCTGTGGAAGCCAAGGATCCCGCCGATCCCATCCGGCAGCGCCTCGATTACCGGGAGTATTTCAAGTTCGACATGGAGTGCAAGGATACCGGTTTGCCGGAAGATTCGGGCTGGGTGCCTCTCACCCGCCACGCGGGAAAACTGAGCGGTGGTGAGAATCAGTCACCATTCTTCCTGGCCATGCTGGCCGCTTTCCTGCGGGTCTTCCACCGTGCAGAACCCGGAAGCATCAGTCGTCGTGACACGATTGGCTTGGTGGCGATGGACGAAGCCTTTTCCAAACTCTCTGGTGAAGGAGTGGAGAACTGCATGCAAACGTCCAAGGCACTGGGCCTGCAACTCGTACTGGCCATGCCGGACAAGGATGCCACCGCTGCCCTGCGCGCGGCCGATACGGTCCTGTTTGTCACGATTGAGAAGCGCAGCGATCCTGACGGGCGGTTGGTCATCGAGAACTGGGCACACCCGGCGCGAGCCAGTGAGACCCTGGCCGAACTGGAAGGTTAGAGCTTCACGTGCGATGAAGGATCTCCTGCAGACGGACCTGGGCCAAGCCGTTTTTGCGCGTCTGCAGCGAGCCCGCCAACGTCAACCCGTCAGCCAGCGAGCCTGGTCGGCGGACTGGGAAGATCTCCTCGAAGAAGCCGGGATTCTCTCGGCGGAAGACCGGGCGGAAGCGATGCGACTGGCGCTCACGTTGGAAGCCCAAGGATGGCTGAAGCTTACCCGCACGAAGCAGGGCGAAGGACTGCGGCGAATCACCCTTCCCCTGGAGCGCGAACGCGATTGGTTTCATGCCTGGGAATTGCCGCACCCGGCGGAGTTGCCCGACGACCGCGGCGCGCTGAACGGAATCGAGTGGGTTTCCGAATTGACTTTCCTCGCTTCGGCCCGAGTGGGCGTTCCCGCGGAGGACCTCCTGAAACTGCAAGCCTTCTTCGAACACGGCGGCGCCCATCGCCCGGAGGTTCCCATCAAGGAACGTTCCTTGGACATCTTCGGTGACGAGAAGCGGTTGGATCTGCTCCGAGGTTCCACGTTGTTCGAGGCAGACCGGCTTACCCTGAAAAGCCTGCGGTGTTACCCAGCTGTCGAACCCCTGGGCTGGGAGCGTGGCCCTTCCCCAAACCAACCAGTCATCGTATTGGAAAACGCCGCCACCTGGCATTCCTACTGCCGCTGGAACCATGACCGATCCCTCTTCAGTGCGGTCGTCTACGGCGGTGGCAACCGATTCATGGAAAGCGTGACCAGTCTGGAGATCCTCTTTCGCGAACTCGGAGGCCCCCGCCCAGTCCACTACTTCGGCGATCTCGATCCCCAGGGATTGCGTATCCCCAGAGTAGCCTCCGAACGGGCCACCGCCCGGGGACTTTGCCGGATTCAGCCCCACATGTGGAGCTACCGCCAGTTGCTCCGACTTGGGCTCAGTTCGCCGGTCAGCGCTCCCGCGGCCGTTGAGGAAGGAAACGTCGAACCGCCGTTAAGCCAGGATCTGGCTTGGCTGCAGGAACTCCGGCCTGAGGTGGAACCGCTGTTAACTCAAGGCCTCCGACTCCCGCAAGAACGGGTCGGCTGGGAATTCCTTTCCACCCAAGCAGACTGCGTGTCCAACGAGTAGATTCTGAAGGGTCTGGGAGGGGAGGCTGGACAGGATAATCAGGATGCACAGGTAGCTCAGATAGCACAAAGCCCCCTTCCCCTGGATAGGGGTAGGGACAAGGGATGTGACCTTGCCCCTCCCTCCGAACCG
>CAYPNF010000078.1:0-32860 GCA_964411985.1 uncultured Verrucomicrobiota bacterium | reverse complement strand
TCACATTCAACCCAAACCAGAAGCCGCGCCGCCGCCCAAAATGAGAACTGCTGGCTCAAAACGCCCAATCTATTCGTGCTAAGCACTGTAGGAAGACCCAGTCGAGGAACCTCGCCCTGAGGATCTCCGCAGATGCCACCTCTCACCCTAGACCGGACCTCCCGGGAATCACCGCTCTGAACGCTTCCTGCGCAACCCATCCCAAGCCAAATACCCGAGGAAAAGGCTGTTGTACTTGGCGTACCGGGAAACCAGACGTCCGGGTTCGGAGGCCATCCGAAACAGCCAAGTCAAACCACACCGCTGCATCCACATAGGAGCATCCCGCTTCGTGCCAGCGTTCACATCAAAGGCAAACCCAACGGAAAGGAGGATTCCCCGCGTTAGGTGCTGCTTGTGGCGCGTAATCCATGCGTCCTGCTTGGGAGTCCCCAGTCCCACCCAGATGAAATCCGGAGCTAGCCTCTTCAATTCGGCCATCACCCGCTCGTCGTCGTCTCCCTCCAACCGTCCATCGGGAAGGCAACGGCCGTGATACCTTCCAACAAACCTTGCCTGCGGGTTGAGTTGGCCTAAGCGCTCTTGGAGCCGGTTTCCGCATTCGGCGGATCCCCCCAGGAAGTAATGAGTCTGAGTTCCCTGAGCACGTTGAAAGAACTCACGCATGAAAGTGGGACCGTAAATGCGCTCGGGAATGGAGGCCCCCTGCCCTCGCAAACACCAGACCAGGGGGGTGGCGTCGGGAATGAACCAGTCGTACGCCTGAGTCAGGTCCCGGAACCAAGGGTCGTGGCGTCGTGACGTCACAATGTGGGTATTCGTGAATTCCAGCGCCACGCAGCCGGGTTGGCTGGATCGCCAGCAGCAATACTGGATCAAGTCCGCATAGGTCGTCACCACCAGCGGAGTGCCCAACACGTGCAATATGGACGTCCCAGGTTCCATTCGTTCAGCCCAGAAGGATAGCAGGATGCTCCAATGAGCGCGAGTGATTTGCGTTATAGGACTCTTTCATTACATTCTTATCATGACAAAAGAAACGGAAGTCGGGCTTAAGGTTGGGGACGCAGCCCCTGACTTCGCCGTTTCCACCCAAAACGGAAATACCGTCTCGCTTGGGGATTTCCGGGGAAAAAGAGTGATCCTCTATTTCTATCCAAAGGACAACACTCCCGGATGTACGGTGGAGGCGTGCGGATTTCGCAACCGGTGGCAGGAGTTGCAGCAGCTAGGCGTGGTAGTACTGGGGGTCAGCACCGACTCAGCTACCTCTCACGAGCGCTTCGCAAAACGCTTCGAACTGCCCTTCCCACTCCTGGCGGATGTGGACCGCACGGTTGCGACCACCTATGGGGCTTGGGGTATGAAAAGTTTCATGGGGAAAAAGTACATGGGCATGCATCGCATCACCTTCCTCCTGGGTCCCGATGGCCGAATCCAGCACATCTGGACAAAGGTCAAGACCGCGAAACATGCCGAAGAGGTGTTGGCCTTCCTGCGCCAAGCCCCATAGCGGTTACAGCCCGGCTGTCATTTTGCTTTGCACAAAGCCTCTCAGGGTTCATCATTGTCGGCATAGCACTCCCGGGTATGAGTACGCCACAAATGAGCGAAGGGGCGCATGCAGGTCTTACGATCAACCTGGCAGGCCTTGGAACGGTCCGGTTGAGTCACGCCATCGCCCAAAACCCCGAGACGGCCCTCTATCTCACCAACCAAATTGGCGTGGTGGTCAAGCTTTTCGACCTTCGTTGCGGCAAAGCAGACGAGATCGGGTATGGGCCGTATGTGAACTTCCAAGCGGAGCTAGCCTCCTTCGAGGAGATTCAGACCATAGAGCACCTGCGTGGGCATGTTCCTTCCTACTATGGAGGCAACATTGACTACGACCGCAAGTTTGCCTTCATCGCCATGGAGTACCTGCAGGGGCAGAATCTGCGGATCTGGTCCGAGGAACTGCTCCGCGTGGGCCACGATCCCGCCTCGCTAGATGAACTCCGGCGAGCCACGCAAGAGGTTTTTGCCATTGTTGATTTGTTTCACCGCCACGGAATCGTCCTGGTGGATTTCAAACCCGACAACGTGATCCGATTGGATGACGGCAAGGTGCGGTTGGTCGACCTTGGAGCCTTTTTCTCGGCCCGACAGCGCCACGACCTCAAGAAATTCGTCTACGCCGCAACCCCCGATCATGCGGAGGTGGTGATCGATGCCTCAAACCTTCAGGCGGGTGTTCCTCCAAGTGTGGCTTCGGACATCTTCTCCGCCGGGGTGGCGTTGTTTGAGATGGCAACGGGGACTTCCCGGCTGCTCATCAGTCCCCAAACTGCGGAGGACATGCTCGCTCTGCCGGCTACCTATCTCTTTCGTGATTCGCAGATCAATAACACCTGGCGAGCCTTCCCCCACCTGAAGAAAGAACTGCCGCTGGTCCACACTCAGTTGCGAGAACGCCAATTGTTGTTCTCGGAATTCTGGCATATCCTGAAGGCCTACTTGATCGCCAAGGTGGCTGACTGGGCCTCCTTAGCCGAGGAACAACAGGACCAGATCCTGCTTTCCACCGGCACCACTTTCATCATGGAGCAGCTGCCGCCTGCTCTGGCCTGGCTCTCAGGCCCCATCGCCCGCGCCACCGTCCTCCGCAACCAGCGCGTCCAAACGATGAATGAACTTGCGCAGCTTCTCCTCAACCCAGCCCCGGAAGACGCCGTGGCTGACGTTCAGGAACACAACTGCCTCCTGAAACAGCTCATCAGCCTCGGCCTGCCCGCGGACTTTCTAGACCGACTCAGCACTTGGGACCTACGTCAGAATCCGGAGTCCGGTCACTGGGCCGTCGCAGCACCCGCAGCCTGCTGGGAACTCACCGACAACGCCGCCTTTGTTTATCTGAGGCAAACTTCTTCGGACGAAGAAGGGCATACGTACTGGCAAGCGGTGGAGGAGGATGAGGCCGACGATCTGGAAAGTGGGAAGGCTAATTTAAGTCTGTTCGCCGCCATCCACACGGCCTGGCTGGTCTGAGACGGCGTACCTACTCCCCAAGCCAATCCCCTCCTCAGTACGGTCGAATCTTCCTCAGAGTGCTTCCTGTCCCTTAGTCGGCCGACCCTCTTTGCTTCCGCTCCCACCGGGACGAACATTTCTGAAACTCGGGGCCGGCTGATTGGGTTCTATTGGGAGCCGGCGGCCAACCGAACCACCGGCACAAACCTAAGAAAAACTTGTATCCTCTATGCAAAACATGATTCGCCGCGCCACCGGACTCGCCTGCATGTTGACCCTCCTCACTCTCCCCGCCTGGGCTGAAACCCAAACAGCAGGCTACGTTGACTTTGGAAAAATCCCCCCACCCGGCGAGGGGGGTGAATTCGTGGAAGTCACGCTCAAGGCGAATCTTATCAACATGATCGTCAAGGTCGCCAAGGGCACAGAACCCGAGGTGGCGGAGATGATCAAGGGCATCCAGAACATCCGCGTGAACGTCCTCGGGATGGATGACAAGAATCGGGCCGAAGTTGTGGAGAGGATCAAGGCGCTCCGCAGCGAACTTGAAGCTAAAGGCTGGGAACGCATCGTGACCGTCCAACAGAAGGACGAGGATGTCGGGGTCTACGTCCGCACCCGTGGAGAGGAAGCCATCGAGGGAATCGTAGTCACGGTGCTGGACCATAACAAAGAAGCGGTGCTTGTGAACGTGGTCGGAGATATCAAACCGGAGAAACTCGCTGAGCTAGGCCAGCGCCTGAACATCGAACCGCTGAAGAAAGTGGGCGAGTCTCTCAAGAAATCCTAGTCCAACCGCGAAGGTGGCGTGCCTCAGAGCACGCCGTCACCTCGGCCGCGAGCGAAACTGCCAGCGATCCCAATTGCGATGAAAACCGCCTTGTACCTCCCCATGGCTACTCCAAGCCAAGAACCTTCCGGCCTGGATCGCCTCGGGTCCTCCCCTAGTGCCCCCCGGACCCATCTCCGTCTCTTCTGGCTCGTGGTGGCGCTCGGCTGCCTACCGCTCGTGCTCACCGGATGCTTCCAGGCCAGCAACGACACCCGAGCGCTCCGCGCTGTCCTTCTCGAAAACGCGGAGGCACAACCGGATACTCAGATCAGTTTCGCGGTTGGTTCCGTTGCCTTGGGCTTAACTCGGTGCGGTTCGTGGTTCGTCGACCTCCCTCCGGAAGCGCGTGCAGGTTTGGCTGCCGCGCGATCCGCTGAGGTCTCAGTCTCGGAATTCGGAGGGAGGCGTGGACCAGGCAACCCACGAAACGTCCTGGCAAAGGCCGATCGGCTCATGACGGAAAAAGGCTGGGAAAAAATGGTGACGGTCCTTGACCGTCGGGAGGCTGTGCTTCTCTACGCAAAGCCCGCTGGCCTGTTCGAGGACCAATTGCGGGTCACGGTGGTGGTCATGAATGAGAAAGAACTCATATTGGTAGCGGCACAAGCCAAGCTGGATCCGCTTTTGAAGCTCGTGGAGGCTCAGTTAGCGAAAGAGAGAGGTGTCCTGCAGGTCAGTCTCGCCCGTTGAGTCGCTTGCGGGACCGCCCTCTCTCAGTCCATTCCGGCATCGACAGTTTGGGGTTCAAGGCGCATACTGCAACCCATGTCCGCCATAATAGTACCGATCTCCTGGCTTCGAGCCATCTTCATCGTGGTTCTGGCCAGCGTACCCTTCGCTCTGGGCGACGCCGTTTCGGTTTTCGATGGATCCACCTTCCGCGGCTGGGAGGGAGACACGAACAAAACCTGGAGGGTGGAGAACGGGGCGTTTGTGGGAGGCTCGCTGAAGGCGAATGTTCCCCAGAACGAGTTTCTCGCCACCACCCGGCCTTACACGAATTTCGTGCTGAGATTGAAGTTCAAACTCGTGGGCACAAGCGGCTTCATCAACGCAGGGGTGCAAGTGCGCAGCCAGCGAGTGAAGAATCCCCCCAACGAAATGTGCGGTTACCAGCTGGACATGGGTGATCCTGAATGGTGGGGTTGTCTCTACGATGAATCCCGGCGCAACAAAGTCCTCACCAAGTCAGATATCGAGAAGGTCAAGAAGGTCCTGAAGCCTGGCGATTGGAACGAGTACGTCATCCGCTGTGAGGGACGGCGCATCCGGGCTTCCATCAACGGACAGGAAACGATTGATTACCAAGAGACGGACCAGGATATCCCTCAGTTCGGTCACATTGGGCTACAAATCCACGGAGGCGCGGTGGCAGAGGTCTCCTACAAAGAGATTACGGTGGAAGAGCTGCCGTAGAGACCTTTCGGGGAACGGTCAGCGTCTTCCGATCCCCACCCCTAAGCGTGGTCCAGCTATGGCAGCCGCATCAGTTCCACTTTTCTGAACTGCACCGAATGGCTTTCCGACTGGAGCGATATATACCCTGATTCCACCATCTTGGGTTCTCCTTGCTCGAGAAGGCGCCGCGCAGAGGCATCGGTTTCATCGAGTTGGGGCTGGCTATACTCTAGAACGGTTTCGCCTTCATACTTGTGACGGATCACCTTACCGCCCTGGACCTCCACCTCAAACGCAACCCACTGGTCACCATGATAGGTTTTCGATTTTGAGGAATTGCAGTGGGAGGTGACCAACTTCCCCCCCATGACGATGTGTGTGCCGGGCGAGCAGACGTTCCCCGTCGTGCGCGGTGTCTTGCCATCCCCCCCCAGCAACTGCACCTCCACCGAGACTGGGAAATCCTGGTCCTTGGCCATGGTTTCTGGAGCTTGGCAATGGAGCATGATACCGCTGTTGCGAAAGGCCCAACCTGCCCCACCAGGGGTTTGATCACCCACGAAGCGGTATTCAACCCGAAGAACGTAGTTGGTAAGGCGCTCTCGGTAGAATATATGGCCAAACCGATCGTTAAACTTGTCGTACTTGTCGTAGACCACCTTCATCACCCCATCTTCCACCCGAAAAGTATCGCCAAAGTTGTCCCCAAGAGCATAGCCGCGAATCTTCGGGGTCCAGCCGTCGAGGTTCTTTCCGTTGAAAATGGGCTCCCACTTTCCGGGAGTGACAGCTTCAGAGGCTTGAGCCGCAGTAAGATAGATCGCGAGAGAGAAAACTAGACTGCCAAGGAGGTTTTGCATGCTATAGTGGGTTGCCGATCGGCTGGAATGTTGGGTACTTATGCGTTTGCACCAAGATGGTCGAGAGTGGGCGCGAAAGCAAGCGGGGCAAGAAGAAGAAAGCGCATGAAAAGCTTTTGACAAAACGGCAGTTGTTGATAACATTACTATTATTAGTTTGTAACTTATGATAAACACTGAACCAGCCAAGACGCGCTCCCACAATGAGCTGATCAAGGAGGCCATCCCTACGCTGGCAGGAACGATCGCCGCCACGCTGGCCGACCCGGGGGCCGATCGGTTTTCCGAGGACGATTCCCAGTTTATCAAGTTTCATGGCATATACCAACAGGACGACCGGGATTTGCGAAAGACAGGGAAGAAATACATCTTCATGGTCCGAGGTCGTTTGCCGGGAGGTCTGGTCCACCCGGACCTCTATTTGGCCTTCGACCGCCTCTCAGAGTCGTACGGAAACCAAACACTGCGAGTGACGTCCAGGCAGAGTTTTCAGTTTCATGGAGTCGTGAAGTCCGGCTTGGGCCCTCTGATGAAAGGGATTCATGATTCCCTCTGCACCACGCTGGCTGCGTGCGGCGACGTGAGTCGCAACGTCATGGCGCCTTCCACTCCATCCGTAAGCCCTGCCGCAGACCTCGTGCTTCAGGATGCCAAACGGCTTTCGGACTCCTTACTGCCATCGACCGAGGCATACCACGCAATCTGGGTCGACGGGGTCCAACTCGACCTGGCAGACCCGAAGAACAAGGAGTTTGTGGACCCGCTCTACGGGAAGACCTATCTGCCGCGCAAGTTCAAAATCGGGATGGCGATTCCGCCGCTGAATGATGTTGACGTTTTCACCCACTGTATGGGGTTGATCGCCATTGTCCACGAGGGCCGCCTAGAGGGCTACAATCTGACCGCAGGGGGTGGGATGGGAATGAGCCACGGCAACGCGGAAACCTATCCGCGCGTGGCAGATGTGGTCGGCTTCCTAACCCCAGACCAGGTTGTCGAGGTGGCAAAAGCAGTGCTCACGGTTCACCGTGACTTTGGGGATCGCTCCAACCGCAAGCATGCGCGGCTGAAGTATGTCATCGCCGAGCGCGGTGTCGATTGGTTCCGTGGCGAGTTGGAGAAGAGACTTGGGTTTCCGTTGAAAGCCGCCAAGCCCTTCGAGTTCAAGCAACAGGGAGACCTGTTTGGCTGGCATCAGCAATCGGATGGCAAGTGGTTCCTAGGCTTGTACATCCAAGCGGGCCGGTTGGCCGATGTCGGCACTACCCGTCTGAAGACAGCACTTCGATCCGTGGTGGCCACTTTCCGGCCCGAAGTTCGATTGACTCCCTCGCAGAACCTGCTTCTCGCGGGCATTCACGAGTCGGATCGTGCCGCCATTTCGACCGTTTTGGCGAAGCATGGTGTAGACATTCAAAACCAGGCAACCGCGCTCCACCGCGCCTCGATGGCTTGCGTTTCCCTGCCCACGTGCGGGCTGGCCTTGGCCGAGTCGGAGCGTTTTCTTCCCTCGCTCCTGAGCCGGTTAGACCAGCTTCTTGCGGAAACCGGATTGCCTGGCGAGGAAATCGTCATTCGGATGACGGGCTGCCCCAACGGATGCGTGCGTCCCTACATGGCCGAGCTGGGATTCGTCGGGAAGGCACCAGGCAAATACCAAATCTACGTTGGTGGCAACGAATCCAGCACCCGCATGAACCGTCTCTACCGCGATGGCGTGCGCGAGGCCGATCTGGAGCAGGAGCTTAGGCCGGTCTTCCAACGCTTCAAGCAGGAGCGGCAGCCATGCGAGCGCTTCGGAGATTGGTCCTTTCATGCGCTTCGATGAGTATGCTCAGTCCTGAACAAGTCGCCTCGCTCAACCAGGAGTTTGAATCCTGGTCGACGGACGCGATTCTGCACTGGGCGTGGAAGGAGTTGGGGCCCCGGGCCGGAATAGGCACGAGCTTCCAGGGGGCCGGCCTGGTGATGATGCACATCGCCAGCCAGCAGCAGCTCGGCTTCCCGATCTTCACGATCGATACCGGCCTTCTGTTTCCCGAAACAGAGGATCTGCATCGGAAACTGGAGGCGTTTCTGGGACGGGAAATCGAGCGCTTAACTCCGGAGCTCTCCCTTGAGCAGCAGGCCCAATCCGTCGGCCCTGAGCTTTGGAAACACAACCCAGATTTGTGCTGCACGCTGCGAAAAGTGGTCCCCCTCCAGGCCCGTTTAACGACGCTCGATTGCTGGATTACCGGGCTGCGCCGCCAACAGAGCGACACGCGGGCAACCACAGGGATTCTGGAGCTCTACGTGGCGGATCCCGCCAGTGGGCGCTCGTTGCTCAAAATGAACCCAATGGCAAACTGGTCACGGGATGCGGTTTGGGTTTACCTGCGCCAGCATGGCATTCCCTACAATCCACTTCACGACCGTGGCTACCGCAGCATCGGTTGCCAGCCCTGCACCCACCTTTCCGCTGACTCCGCCGATGAACGCGCGGGGCGCTGGACGGGATTCCAGAAGACCGAGTGCGGCATTCACACTTTCATGAAGAAGCAGAACCATTCTAAGGACTCCTGACGACTTGCTGTAAACACCATGGACTCTCTCTCCGCTCTGGAAAACCAATCCATCTACATCCTGCGCGAAGCCTTCAACAAGTTCGAAAACCTGGCGATGCTTTGGAGCATCGGCAAGGATTCCAGTGTGCTCTTGTGGCTGGCGCGGAAGGCTTTCTTTGGACACGTCCCCTTTCCTCTGGTGCACGTGGACACCACGTACAAGATCTCCAGCATGATCGAATATCGCGACCGTCTGGTGCGCGAATGGAAACTGGACCTGGTCGTTGGCAAGAACGAAGCGGTCTTGAGTCAGGGACAAACCTTTCCCAATGGCAAAGCCACCCGGGTGGAATGCTGTGGCACGCTGAAAAAGGACGCGCTAAAGGCCGTGCTGGAAAAACACAATTTCACCGGAGTGATCGTAGGGGTACGCCGCGATGAGGAACCCACCAGGGCCAAGGAACGGTACTTCAGCCCACGCGACAAGAACATGGAATGGAACGTCGCCGATCAGCCTCCCGAACTCTGGGATCAGTTCAAGACGGATTATCAGGCTGGGACTCATATCCGCATTCACCCTCTGCTCCACTGGACCGAGCTCAACATCTGGGAGTATATCGAGCGGGAGAACATTCCCATTATACCCCTTTATTTCGCGAACGAAAAAGGTGAGCGCTACCGCTCTATCGGCTGTGCTCCGTGCACTTTCCCGATTAAGTCAAAAGCCCGGACCGTGCGGGAGATTATCGAGGAGCTTCGCATCACCAAGACACCGGAGAGAGCTGGCCGCGCGCAAGACCAAGAGAGCGAAGACGCTTTCGAAAAGTTGCGACGGGACGGCTACATGTAAGTCGCCCGTGACCGCAAAGAAGCACACCTTCACGATTCCCCCATCCCATGACCTCGCAATTGGAACAACTCAAGATTGTCATCGTTGGCCACGTCGACCACGGCAAGTCGACCTTCGTCGGCCGACTTTTTCATGACACTGGATCGCTGCCGGAGGGCAAACTCCAGCAACTCCAGCGCATTGCGGAACGCCGAGGTGTTCCGTTCGAGTGGGCCAACTTGATGGATGCCTTGCAGTCCGAGCGCGATCAGAACATCACCATCGATACGGCGCAAATCTGGTTTCACACAGCCAAAAGGCAGTACGTGATCATCGATGCTCCCGGGCACAAGGAGTTCCTGAAGAACATGGTCACGGGGGCTGCCAATGCCCAGGCCGCGCTACTGCTGATCGACGCGCATGAGGGGGTGCAGGAAAACTCTCGCCGACACGGTTACCTTCTGAGCCTATTGGGAATCCGACAGGTTGCCGTACTGGTCAACAAGATGGACTTGGTGGCTCACAGCCAGCAACGTTTCCAGCAACTGGAGCAGGAGTACCGAGCGTGGCTAAAGTCCATTGAACTTGAGCCTAAGCTTTTTATTCCCATTGCTGCCAAGAATGGGGACAACATCGCCTCGACCAGTTCGAACATGCCCTGGTACAAAGGGCCGACGGTGATCGAGGCACTCGACCAATTCGAGGTGGCCCCTCCGCCAGCAAACCAACCTCTGCGATTTCCCATCCAGGATGTCTATCGTTTTGATGAACGTCGAATTCTGGCGGGCCGAGTGGAGACTGGATCGTTGCGCGTGGGGGATCGGCTAATGTTCTGCCCCGGTAACAAGACAAGCACGGTCAAGACGATTGAAAGTTGGAACACACTCTCCCGAAACAGTGCCACCGCAGGGGAAAGCATTGGCATTACCTTGACCGAGCAGATCTTCGTCGAGCGTGGTTCTGTGGCCTGTCTGGAAAGCGCCCTTCCCTACGAATTGAATCGATTCAAAGCCCGTATCTTCTGGCTGGGCCGGGAAGCCTTCCGAAAGGGCCGAAAGTACAAGATCAAACTCGCCACGCAGGAGGTGGAGTGTGAGATCGACGAAATCGCTCGAGTGATCGACGCCTCCACGCTCGACTCGATTGAGCGCCCAGAGGAGGAATCACAGGTCAGGCGCCACGAAGTAGGTGAACTATTTCTCAAGACCCGCAAGCCTCTGGCGTTCGATGCCATCAGCGAACTCGTGCCCACGGGACGGTTCGTGGTGGTGGACGGTTTCGACGTCGCAGGAGGCGGGATCATTGTTGAGAACAATTACCCTCGGCGCACCTCGGATGCGTCCCAAAAGTCCGAAAACCTCTACTGGAGTCATGGCAAAGTCACGGCGGTGCACCGGGCGCGAAGAAACGGCCATCAGGGTTGCGTCGTCTGGCTGACAGGATTGAGCGGCTCGGGTAAATCAACCATCGCGACCGAACTGGAGAGGGAACTCTTCAACATGGGCAAGCAAGCCTATGTGCTGGACGGGGACAACGTGCGGCATGGACTCTGCTCGGACCTTGCGTTCTCCCCCCAGCATCGCCGTGAGAACATTCGGCGCGTTGGGGAGGTCGCTAAACTCCTGGTGGATGCAGGAATCATCTGCATCACGGCCTTCATCTCGCCGTACCGCGACGATCGGGCATTGGCCCGGAAGGCGCTTCCAGAAGGCCAATTCGTCGAGGTGTTTGTCAATGCTCCCGTTGCCCTCTGTGAACAAAGAGACCCCAAGGGGCTCTATGCGAAAGCCAGAGCCAGCGAGATCAAGGAATTCACCGGGGTCTCGGCGCCCTACGAACCTCCGCTCGAGCCCGATTTGGAGTTAAAGACGGACCAGAGCACGGTGGCAGAGTGCGTGGCCCAAATCCTGGAGCATCTCCACTTCGCTGACAGCGATACCGCGATCTCGATCTAATCCAGGTCCGTTAGCATCAGGAGCCGAGTCGCCCTTGTCGCACCGGCCACTGACTTGGTCGACCCTTTCAGCGAACGCTGACAGGTTCGAGGCGCACGTCGTCGAGTTGGAATTTGCCTTCTTTAGACTCCATCCCCGATACCCCAAACCAGTTGCAGGAGCCCAAGGCTTTGTGCACGTAACCCAGGCCGCGCTGGGAGAATTGTTCTCCCTTGTCAGTCGAGACTCGGATTCCAAAACCTTTCGACCCTGTTCCTCCCGGGGAAAGATCCAAGTCCACCCGCGTCCACACTCCCAACGGGTATTTGCCGATGGTGGTCCACCCTGACAAGGATCCCACCTGAACCAGACCATCGTCACGGAAACTCAGCAGCGGTCCGGTCCAGTAACGGTCACCTGCCTTGAAGCTGCGCCAATCCCTGCCCTCAAGCTCAAAACGAACAGGATGTTCTGCATCACCCTTGATCCAGCAGGAAAACCGGATCTGGCCATTGCCAAGCTCCTTCATGACTGACCAATGCGGTTTCCAGGAGGCTCCGTCGGAGGAATCGACCAACTGGAGGCATTGCCGACCTGAATGAGGCCCGTTCGTGCTAATCAACGCGCTCGTTCCGTGGTCGCGGGCGGCAGCCCCAACCGGTTCCATCCCTGGCTCGTAGTCCTCAAAATCTTCTGAGAAACCAAGATCGGGGACGCCTTTGGCCAGCTCCAGCTTTCGGTGTTGTGCCTGGGTGGGGAGGCTTCGCCATGCGCTCGAGCCAGTAAGCCCGACAGCGCGAAGATCCACCGACTCGATCCCCATTGCGAAGGCAGGTGAGCCGCTTCGAAGCCGAAAATCACGACGACGCGCATCCTGAAATCGCGGATCTGCGACGAGACCGTTCGAGTCACGTCCGGCCTTTTGCCACCCAGACAAGTCGCCCTCCATGAACTTAGGCGATCGGGTCTCTTCACTCCAATAACAGTTGCGATCCACCTGCACCCTCGCTGAAGGTCCCCAATTGCCACGCATGAGGATCGGGTGTCGGTTCATGACGATGTTTCGCTCAAATATCACGTGAATCCCTTCGGGCTCCTTGTCGTTGTTTCGAACGACTTGAGCCGCGGAAGAATAGGCGAAGATGTTGTTCGCTACCACGTTCCCATGGGGAAATGCATCGCAGTGAAGATGCAATCCTCCGTCACGCGTGTCATGGACGACATTGTACTCCACTTGAATCTCAGAACTGCCCGCGTCCAGGTAGATCCCCCACCCTCCGTAACCCTCCGTAACTCGCTCGAATCGGGTGATATCGTGGATCAGATTATGATGGACGGTAGTTCCGGGTGAAACACCGAGTGTATAGATCCCTGCCAGGTCGCTAAGGACACCATTGCCAAGATGGTGAATGTGATTCCACGCAACCTCATTGTGGTGAGTGTTCGACGGCTTAAGGCCCGTCCAACTCCAGCCTAAGTGGATCCCAGTCCAACTGAAGTCACAGATCTCGTTGTGGAGAATCCGATTATGAGTCGCACTCCCGCCCAAGAATACCCCGCAAGCCCCCCGAAAGATGAGACCTCCATCGTGGATGAAGTTGTTCTCAACGAGGTTGTGGGAGGTAAGCAATCGCTCATCATTGCCGATATTCCCGTCGCCAGAGAGATAGACGCCCCCGCCGCCAAGATCCTGAAAATGGCACTGCCGGATCAGGTTACTCGTGCAGCCAGCCAGCAGGCTGATTCCGTGTTCACCCAGTTGAGAGAAATCGCATTCCTCAAAGACGGAATGCCGCAAACCCACCGCGGTCAAAGCCCCGCGCTGCTCCATCGCCCCCTGCCCTGAGCGTCGGTAGGACATGCTCAGGTCAGCGTCCGCGTGCTGGAAGTGGAGCCTTCGGAAGGTGAGATGCTCCACTGCGTGACCAGCCTTGGGGTCGCCGTCAAAACGAATCATCGGAGACGGCAAGAAAGGAGCGATCACTTCGGCTGACACCAAATCCTCGTTCGGCATGGGAAAGTAGTACAACTCTGACTTTGCCTTATCGAAGTACCATTCTCCGGGTGAGTCGAGTGCTACCAGCGTGTTCTCCACGTAGTAACGCGTCTGCGGTCCAGGGAAGAAAACCCCGGCCAACTGAAGGAACCGGACCCGACGAGACTCCGGATCGAGCATATCGATGCGATTGAAGGAATTCAGCCAATTATGGAAAAGCACAATGGCTACGTCGTCGGTCCTCATCTCAGGCCGAATATCCATCTCCGAATAGGACATTCCGTACGCGGCAGGAATCGTCGCTCGCGTCAACCGCAGGCTCCGCGTGTAGAAGTACTCTCCCTCGTTCGGAGTCCGCGCGCGCACTCTTCGCTGCCCCTTGACGAAGAGTTGGTAGAACAGCGCGCCGTCGGGTCGGCCCCAAGGCACGTGTGCAACCCACAACCGGTCCCGCTTTTGCCATCCCCGAATGAGCTTGCCTCCCGAAATCAGCGGAGTCTCTCCCCGGGCTCCTTGCCACACTACCGGGGCTTCCGGCGTTCCCGAGTCTTGCGGTTGGATCACCCAAGGTTGATTCAATTCGTAGCGTCCGCCCCGAAGATTGACCGTAATCGCTTCTCCAGGAGAAGCAGCCCGCAACTTCCTCACCTCCCGAGCGGCACGCTCAATGGTGCCGAAAGGCTGTCCCTCTGAACCAAGGTTGTCATCAGACCCGCTCGGTGACAGGTAAAAAACCGCACAGGTCGCTTGTCCAAAACAGGCCAGGAGTACCGCCAGAACCAGAGCTTTCGCTTGACGGCGCACCCAACCCTCGCCTCGTTTGAGATCCATTCCACTAGTCTGCCCCAAATCGCTTGAGTCTGCCAGTCAGGTTCTTCCCCGGATCCTCGGCAGTGCAGGCAAGCGGTTCGTAGAAAACAGGTCCCTGTGCGTCCAAAGGTGCCATGGCGCAAGACCCGTTCTTAGTCTATACTCCTGTGACAATTAGCTATACTATGACTGGTAAAAGCAGCAGTAGGTATCTGGATCGGATTCCGCTGGGGTCCATCGGCCTCATCCTGGGCATATCTCTGAGTCTGGAGCAGGGTTTGGTAGGAGAGAACTGGCAGGGATACCGTGGCCCACAGGGAAACGGGATCTCTGCGGAGCATATCCTCCAGGATTGGCCTGCAAGCGGTTTGCGTGTTCTGTGGAGAACACCAGCCACCGGTGGGTTCAGTTCCATGAGCATCCACGAGGATCAGGCTTTCACCCAGGTGAAGCGAACCATCAACGCCGTAGCTCGTGAGGTCTGTGTTGCTTTCTCCACCGTGGACGGGCGGGAACTCTGGGCCACAGCCGTGGACAGCTCCAAGTACGACTCAGGGGGAGATACCGGGACTTCCACCAACAAGGGAGGAGATGGTCCGCGATCCACCCCGGTCTTCTTCGGCGGAAAGGTCTATGTCCTCTCCAGCTACCTGCACCTTTACTGTCTGAACGCCGCCAACGGGCAAGTTGTCTGGGACAAGGATCTTCCCAAACTTTATGGCGGCCAAGTCATTGCGTGGCAAAGCGCCGCTTCTCCCCTGGTGGAAGGCGAAATGGTCTTTGTCAACGGAAACGGCACCGGAAAGTGCCTTTTGGCCTTCAAGGCGGACACTGGAGCGCTCGTGTGGGGAGGCCAGAGTGATCGGATGACCCATGCCACGCCCGTTGCGGCCACGATCGGGAACGTACGGCAGGTCATCTTCTTCGCTCAGTCGGGCTTGGTATCCGTCGTCCCTGAGACGGGTAAGGTGCTTTGGCGATATGCTTTTCCCTACCAGACTTCCACTGCAGCCTCCCCAGTGGTCGCAGGGGACATCGTCTATTGTTCCGCGGGCTACAACATTGGCGCAGCCGCCATCCGCGTAACCAAACCGGGAACGACCCTTCAGGTAGAAGAACTCTGGCAGAAGCCAGGAGAAGAGTTGCAGAACCATTGGACCACCCCGGTCCACCATGATGGCTATTTGTACGCCATCCACGGTCATGGCGAATTCGGATATGCCCCCCTGAAATGCATCGATCTCATGACGGGGGAAGAAAGATGGTCCAAGAGCGGATTTGGCCCCGGGGGGCTACTCCTGGTAGATGGGAAGCTGTTGGTGCTGAGCGACGATGGGGAGCTAGTCCAAGTACAACCTGACCCATCCGCCTATCGGGAAACCAAACGATTCCAGGCGATTAATGGCAAATGCTGGAATGCGCCATCCCTGAGCAACGGACGGATCTATCTCCGCAGCACTAAGGAAGCGGTAAGTCTCGATGCGCGACTTCCGGCTCCTCCCGATGTTAGATTTCAGCCATCAGTCCGAATAGAATCCGGACAACTCCAACTGAGCATGGAAAATGCTAATGGTACGCCCATGGATGCAGAGGTGTCGGGCCGGATCGAGCTCTATGAAAGCGAGAACCTTTTGCTGCCGCTAACGGACTGGGTAAAGGTCTCCGAACCTGCAGTCCTGACAAACGGAGTGTTGCGGGTAACGGTGCCATTCAATCCTTCGGTGGAAAAGAAGTTCTACCAAAGCGTCCAGAGAACGGAAGGAAGTCCATGATTGGCTTCCACGAACATGCGCCCGTCCGGAGAGCTTTCACGCTGATCGAACTTCTGGTAGTCATCGCGATCATCAGCATCCTTGCAGGCATGTTGCTCCCCGCGCTGGTGGGTGCCAAGGAGAAGGCCAGGCGCGCCAACTGTAAGAATGCGATGCGCCAGTTCTTGCTCGCCACGCATCTCTATGCGGGGGACTTCAGGGACCGATTGCCAAGCGGTGCGTCGGACTTTCCAGTCCCGCCGGATGAGCATATTCCGGTCGTATCGACGAACACCCGAAGGAGCATTATCACCTATGGCGGAAGTTGGAAGATCCTGGACTGCCCGAATCTGGGTAAACCCTTCAATCAACAGGAGGGATGGGGGGAGCCCGATTACGGTTATATCATTGGTTACAACTACCTTGGGGGGCATTCCAAGACACCTTGGGACCCGCTGCCAGGTGAGACCAACACTTGGATTTCCCCGCAGACTCTCAGCGAAAGCGGCATGCTGGTCCTGCTCACCGACATCAACGACTGGTCGCCGGGCTACAAGAAAACTTTTGCCCCGCACGGCAGTGGGGGGCCGATCCTCAAGAGTCTGGACTTCGGCAACGAGAGTGCCGACGGTGCCTCCTCGGAGGCAATCGGAGCCGTGGGTGGGAATGTGGGGTTGGTGGACGGCTCAGTGAGTTGGAAACCCATTAAGCAGATGAAGCGCTATCGGGGCAGCAACAAGTGGGATGACCAAGGATGCTACGCGGCTTGGTAGTTCGGCCAAGGGCCCGCTCTACTTCTTCTTCATGTCCAGATTGGCCGCCAACTCTGGCGGCGCGACCGAGGACTCCACCCCATTCTTTGGGACTTCCACTTTGCTGATCCAGAGAAGCGCGTTGAGGACCACCTTTCGAAAACTCTCGTTGCCCCAGTTCTTGGTGTAATGACCACCGGTGAAGCCAAAGCCTCGGCCACCGTCTTTTCGCTCCGTACACCACATCAAGACCTCCGGTTGACCACTCCTTGCGACGATGTGATCGTACGGGCCCTGAGGGTAAACGTACGGTCCCTTCCGAACCTTATCCGAGGGAGTCGCAACCAAGAGGGGCGTTACCCCCTGCATTTCTGGACGGAACCTCATGTGCATGTACCATTCGTCAAGAATCGAGAACGGCTGAACTCCGCGGGTTATCGGATGATCAGGGAATGTCTTGAACTCGGGACTCCACATCGGGTTGCACGAAAAAAGGTGCTCGTAGTGCCCGCCGATCCATTCCTGGAACTCCCTCCCGCCTTTCTCCTTGGGAACCTCCACGGCATAGTGGATGCAGCCGATGCCGACGCCCTTTCTCGCCAGGGCATCCAATGTCCTCAACCGATCGGCTTGAACGAACGGATGGCCACCTCCGCCGTCGGAATAGATGGCTACGGCATCCGCGTTCTCAAAGACCTTTAGGTCGCTCGGCCAGGCGTTGCTGACCACGGTTACCTGAAGCCCAGGAACACCCTGCAGGCACTTCTGCAGCAGGAGACATCCAGCGCGGTGCTCATGATCCCCCGGACCGTGACTGGGATTGCCAGCGATGAGAACCAGTTGCCTCGAGCCCGCCGACATGGGCAAAACGCTGGCCGCAACCAAGATGGCCAGCAGACCGTTCACAAGTTTCATAGAACGCCCTAGAAATCTTAACGTCCCTTGGGGTCGAGGTTCGCCTTAAGATCCTCTTCGCTGACTGCGGACTGCACTCCGCCTGCTGGAACGTCTACTTTTACCATCCAGAGGATCGCGTTCAGAACCACCCGGCGGAAGTCGTTGTTCCCCCAGTTCTTGTGGAAATGGCCGCCGGTAAATCCGAAACCCCGGCCCCCATCCGGCCGCTGAAACACCCACATGAGATGTTGAGCCTCGCCCTTCTTCACCGAATCACGGACAGACGGATTTCCACTGTGAGGACCATCTTCCCGTTCCATCGTGCTTGCCGGAGCAACCGCGCTAAGGATCGGGGTAACTCCGGTAAGGTTTTCGGGGAAACGCATGTGGAAATACCATTCGTCCTGCATCTTGAAAGGATTCACGCCATTAGCCACGGGGTGCTTGGGAAACTCCTTGAATTCAGCCATCCAATGGGGATTCACCGACCAATGGGTCTCGAAGTAGCCACCAATCCACTTCAGGAACTCCGGCCCGCCGTTTTCCTTTGGAACCTCGACTCCGTAATGGAGACACCCCACCGCCATACCCTGATTCACGCGCTCTTGCACGACCTTAAGATGATTCGCCTGAACGAAAGGATGTCCTCCACCTCCGTCACAATACACCAACACCGCGTCCGCATTATCATAAGCCGTGACGTCCTTTGGCCATCCGTTCAGATAGAACACAGGCAGCACGCCAGGCGTGTTCAGCAGGCACTTGTGGAGCAGCTGAATGCCGGCATTGTGTTCATGTTCGCCGGGACCGTGGCTCGGATGTCCCGCGTTGAGGACCACTTTTTTCAGATCCCCCAGAGGAAGCCGCTTAAGCCGAATATCTTTGAACTCGACTGTCATCGGAGGACCCGCATGCACCTGAAAGGCCAGCACTCCGGACCGGACCCGCTTGGCAGGATCGTTGTCGGTTACCTCTACTGTAACATGTCCGTTAATCTTGTGGATCAGCTGGTAACCCTTGGCAATCACCACGTACTCATTCCACCCTTCCTTATGGATGGCGGCCTGTATCGCCTTGGAGTCTCCCACTGTGCCTGTAACCTGCTTCTTTCCATCTTCCCCCCATACCACCTTCTGCCCTCGCTCTGCCATGATGCCACGGCTCATGCGCTCCTCATATAGAATCCCAGAGTAGGTGTCACCAGCCTCGAAATCCGCCTGGTACCCGCCGACTACGTAGTCACCAAAGTCCTTGCTGCGATATTGAACACCGGAGTTCCCAGAGACTTTGCCGTTATTAACAGTGAATTTGTACGAGAAACGAAGTTCGAAATCATCCACCAGACCATCCCGCCAAATGAGAAAGGTGTTTCCAGGGGTTGGATTCTCCGGAGTGGTCATCCCAACAATCGCCCCCTCTTTCACCGACCAGTACTTCTTGTTGCCGTCCCATCCAGACAGGTCTTTTCCGTTGAAGAGTGATTTGAAGCCCTCTTCGGGCACGGCTGCCTGGGCTAGACTCAGGAGACCGGTGATTGAGGTGACGAACGCGGAGGCTACGATGCGGCGGAACAGTCTTGTAGATTTCATGGTTTGATGCAACCAAGCACTAGACGAAGGTAAGAACTGGTGGATTCAAGAAAACCAGCCTGCCCGGTGACAACCAAGCAGGCTGCTCGGAAAATTAGGATCGCATTACTCTGCAGCCTAAAGACTTATCACAGAGTCTTCTTCAGGAACTTCAGACCTTTGGTCGCAATCTCTTCGCGACTAGGCTCGATTTGGCGCCAAATGGCCGCCGCACGGGCGATCACCTTGACATCCTGGGTGAAGGACTCAATCACCACGTCCCCATCGTATTTCACCGCCTTCAAGGCCTTGGCGATGGGCGCCCAATCGATGTGATCATTGCCTGGAGTACCGCGATCGCTGCCGCAAGCGTGGAAATGCCCCAGAAGTTTCCCCGCCTTCTTGATAGCGGTCGCCTGGCACTTCTCCTCGATGTTCATGTGGAAGGTATCCAAGTGCAGCTTCAATGCAGGACTCCCGACATCCTTTACCATTTGCAGGGCCTGATCAACCGTATTGATGAAATCGGTCTCGAACCGATTCAACGGTTCCATGCAAATGACCTTGCCCCTCTTCTCTGCGTACTTGCAGAGCGTCTTGAGGTTCTTCACCACGGTCTTCCACTGCTTTTTGTACGCCGCTGCAGGAACCGCATCCGCACGGCCTACTGCGCTGTAAACTGGTCCGATCAATCGAGGACATTCCAAGACCACCATCTGGTCAATGACCTTCATCATATAGTCCAGGGCTGTCTTCTGCTGTTCAGGAGTGCCGCGCAGATCGCGATCCGGCCCAAGACAGGCGCACGCTGTGCCACAAACCAAACCGTTCTTGTCCAACTCCGCCTTCACATGCGCGGGATCGATGTGGGAGGGGTCCTCAATGGCAAGCTCCACGGTTTCAAAACCCCATTTCTTAAAGGTCTTGAAGAGCTGCGTGCTTTCGTTGTTAAAGGGAGAGGTGAATAGGAATGTGTTGATGCCGAATCTCATATGCTTGTGTTCCCAAGGCTAAACGAAACGCCATCCGTGTCAAAAAAATTCGTATCAGAATCACGGGTCCCTCTCCTCCCCCAACAACATCCGCGTTGATGTACAACATGGGGTTTTCCGAGCAAATATCCGGATCCCCCTCCAGCAAAACGCTTGCGGGAAATCACTTTCGGAAGGAGATTCCCGAGGATGACTCTCGAAGACCATGTTGGCGATATCCTGCGCAAAGGCAGACTTCACCTTGAGGTCGCTGCAGAAAAGGCCGCGTCGATGGCCAAGATCACGACCGCCGACCTCGCGCTGCTGGAGGAAACGGGCAGCATGCCAAGCCACGCGGATTGGCAAGCGCTTTGTGCTATGGTAGGTCTCAACCCCGCGAAGCTTGGGACGATCCTCCAAGGCTGGGCGCCAAGAACGCCCGATCTGGGGATCTGGCGCGAGTTGCGGCCCATCTCCACGGTGTCGAACGGAATGTCAGTGAATTGCTATCTGATCTGGGATGAAGTGACCCTGGAGGCGGCCCTTTTTGACACCGGTTTTGAAGCAAACCCGGTTATCGATCTGGTCCGGGAATACCAACTGCAGCTCAAACATCTCTTTATCACCCATTCCCATTCGGACCACGTGGCAGCCCTACCCCACCTTCGCCAGGCATTCCCCAAAATCCGGATCCATACCGGGGACAAGGCCGCATCACCCGAACACCGGAATCGTACTCATGACTTCGTACACCTGGGAAACCTGCGAATCTCGAATCGCGAGACGCCAGGACACGCGGAGGACGGCACAACGTATGTAGTCGGAAATTGGCCCGAGGATGCTCCCCACGTGGCGATTGTGGGCGACGCCTTATTCGCTGGGTCCATGGGCGGTGCAGCCGGTTCCTATGCCTTGGCGGCACAACGAATTCGTGAACAGCTTCTCTCTCTGCCTGGCGACACTCTACTTTGCCCGGGCCATGGGCCCCTTACCACCGTAGCGGAGGAAAGAGAACACAACCCCTTTTTCTAACGAGGCCGCGCGGGATGATTTCCCAACGCTAGGGGCCAGGGTCTTTCATCCGGAAGACCTCGGAGACGTCACGCGGATTGAGGTTGCAAAGGTCCAGACCGCGCGAGGGTGCCCGCAGGCGGGCAACACTTAACTGCTCCTCCATCAGCTTGGTAGAGGAGTTGGCACAGTAACGGACAAACCCAACGCTCACCTTGGCAGGGAAAACCACGACCACGAGGCAAGTCTCATCGATTTGCTTCCAGAGAACGCTCATGTTCTCCCCCTGCTGGAACATGCAGCTGAAACTGTTGTCACCAATCAAGTTTGCGATAAACTGAGTCGCGGCGTAGGCGTTCGCCGACAGGGTCGCAAGTTGCGACGGGTCGCACTCCTTCAATTCTCCCGCCGCAACAATCAGATAGCCGGCCTTCTCGACCAACAAGGCAGCCATCGCGCCGGATTTGGTCAACAGATCCGTCAGGGTCGCCCGGAGCTTCTCGAAGTCCTCCTCAACCAGCTGTGGAAACTCTAGCATAGGAGTCCGCTTTCTTTTCTTCCTCAAGCACGTACTTCATGATCAGCATCCGGCAAATCATATTCAAGCTCTCAAATACTCCTTGGCATTGGGATGCCGCCGCCGGAATCGAGGGTACGCGCAATTCGCGCTCATTCAGCAAAAAATCGAGGTATTCCTTCGGAGCCGCGTTGGGTAGGTCCTGCTTGTTGTATTGCAGCACGTACGGAATGTTGCTCAGATTCAGCTTGAGCGCCTTGAGATTGTTCTCCATGTCCTGAAAACTCTCCAGGTTTTCCGGCATCATTTCATACTGCGAATCTGCCACGAAAACGATACCGTCTACCCCGCGAAGAACCAACTGCCGGGTGACGTTGTAGATGACTTGGCCCGGTACGGTATAGAGTTGGAACTTCGTCTTATACCCCCGGATCATGGGAGCCTGGATCGGCAGGAAATCGAAGAACAAAGTACGGTCTGAACCAGTGGCCAGCGTTAACAGCTTGCTCTTATCCTCCCCCGCATTCGTGTGGACGTGAGCATGAATCTGCTCCAGATTCGTTGTCTTACCGCTTTTCGCCGGTCCATAGAAAACCACCTTGATCTGGATTTCTTTGGTCGCGTGTACAATAATCGGCATAAGTCTTAGTGCATTACTGGGTGCTGGCAGGCGGATGAGTGGGTTCTTCTCCTCGTGTCTCTGGTCGGTTTTATCGTAGCTGGGTCTTCTCCACTAGGTGGCGGATTTCAGACAACGATTGGAGTTGGTTGTTTTGTCCGAAGAGTCCCGCATAGAAACCATCCCGACAGAAGATGTGCACTCTCAAATTGCGGAAACCCAACTCCACTTCCCCGGTGTCGGCGATCTCAAAGGGACGACCCATGTCGAGGGTATGCGAATACAAGCGCGGCAATACGGCGGCCATAGCCTCAGGGTCAAAGCCCTCCGGTACTCGACTTCCCACGAGCAGGCCATCCGAACTCGCCAGAACCGTGCCGGATACCCCTCTGAATCCCGCCAGAAGTTCCACAAACTCCAAGGGCCCCATGACTGCGGGCGCAGACGCCCGGGTCTCGCTCCATGGGAGTGTCTGTTCCGTTGTAACCCCGATGGAATCGTGAGCCTTCTCCTCAATGCCACTAGAGCGCAGTCGCAAATAGGCTTGAGCCAGGGCAGTAAGGGAAAGCTCCAGACTTGGGTCCGTCCCTGACGTTCCAGGCAAATCCGCTAAAGGCGGCACAACCCATTGGCGGAGCTCGCTCAAGGCTACCTGCAGGCGGCCCTTTCGGAGCCCATCTTCCACTCTCCCTACAGGAATCCGAACATGGTGCGCCAGTCCGTCTGTCTGGCGAAGGCTGTTGCGGACCGAGGGAGTCCAAGACTGGGAGAGCTCATCGAGCGGCACGAGAACATCCGGCCCCGCCTGGATCGCGGCCGGTGCGAGGCTCGCCACCATCATCGCGGCAGGAAGTTGCAGTTGGAAGAGGGCGCCACCGGACGGCACAGCCACAGGCTCAGCCACCTCGTGAACGACGGATGCGGGCGCGGCGGCAAAAGGAATTAGCTCGATGGCTGGTTCAGACCGTGGCTCGGCTTTTGCGGGTGCGGAAGGCTCCGGTGCCTTTGCAGGCTCAGCCGCCGGGGGGGGAGGCGACGCCACCACGGGTGCCTTGACTGAGGCAAACGGTGAAGGAATGTCATCGGGAACCACGATCTCTCGCTTTGGCGTGCTGCCGGACTGACGCAAACTCAGGAAACGAGGAGCTGCAAGCGACAGGGGAATCTCGAGGTTCAAGTCCACCGGCAGAGCCTCCTCCAGACCAGAGGAGAGAGGAATCAGCCAGGACCGAAAATCCGCCCATTTTACTTCGATCTTTCCCCGTCGAAGCCCGGCTTCGATCGCAGCCACGGGCACATCCACCGCAATCACGTTGGCGCCAATCGAGTCCATCCTGACCTTGATCGTCTCCGGCCATTTGGACCAAATGTCCTGCCAGGCAAAACGCAAATGGTCCGCAGGAGGAGCAGATGAGGGGGGCCGGGTGTCAGCTGAAACCACGGGCGTGCGAATCGGCTCAGGGACCTCAGGTTGCCGCTCCATGGATAGCCGCGGAAGATCTGATGGAGTGCCGGATGGGGATTCCGGCGCCAGTTGCACCTGAGGAACTGCCGCCACCACCTCCTTTGCAGGGGCCGGCGGGGCGAATTCCTTGGCTGTCTGGGCTCCCAGGCGGCTGCCCGGTACCGGGAAGAGATCTGGGATCTCCTCCCTCGGTGTGAGGGGCTGGGCTGCAAGGGTGTCTTTTGACTTGGCCAGGAAGAGTGGCGCGATCAGGGGCAGAGGAATATCCACCATCGTTTCGGGAGCCAAAACACGAGCAAAGGAAGGCATTTGCGGGGATAACCAGCCGCAGATCTGAGTCCAGGAAAACCGCACCTTGCCGCGTTTCAGGCCCGACTCCACCATCGAAAGCGGAAAGGCGATGGCCTTGGGGCTGATTGGCTGCCGGGCAAAAATCTCACGAAGTTCCTCTGGAAGTTTCGAAACCAGGTCTTTCCAGGGAATAGTCACCGGCTCTCCTGACAACTGCGAGGAGGGACCAGACTCGACCGCCGGAGGAGTCGGTGCTTCCAGGGTTGCGGGAACCTCCACCGGAACCTCGGCTCTTGGCAATTCCACCTGAGCGGGGGTAGGAGCCACGTCCCGCGGAAGTACTCCTGCTTCCGCACCCCGATCGATGCGCTCCGCTTGAACAGGAGCGGCAGCGGCGGCAGCCGGCTCTGAACGCTTGCTGAAAAGGTCAGGAATATCATGGACCGTTGCCCCTTCCCTGGCCTTCTCCACGGGCCGCATCCGGGCAAAGAAGAGAGGCGCCACGAGCGAAGCGGGAATCTCGATCGGAGTGTCGTCAGGGAAAGCCGGATGGAGCGCCGGCGAGGCTGGGTCGATCCACTGGCGTAACTCGCACCAAGGAAAGACGACTCTTCCCTTTTTCAGGAGGGTTTCCACCCTTTGGATGGGGAGATTCAGCGCCTTGGGCACAACGCCCGTGAGCTCGATGCACTGCCGGACTTCTTGTGGCCACTTGGAACTGACTGAAGACCATGGCACCATGAGAACCTCACCCGTATGGCCCGTAGCAGGGGGCTTGCTTACAGGAGGTGTTTGCGCCGCAGCGGGCGGTGAGGTCTGCAATCGGGCGGGGGGTGAGGCCTCAGCAGGCGGATGAGGGGACACGGGAACTGCCCGTGGCCCGGTTAAGCCCGGAGGGGAGGACTGCTGGAGGTTAACGGTTGCGGGAGTGGAGGTCGGTCGAGACGGAAAGTGAGTAGGGTAGGATGCAGGGTGGGGAAGGCTCGCGGCCTTCGGATGCGCACTCTCGGCAACGGTCTCCACTGGCTTGCTCGGTGATCCAGAAGAACCTACCGGACGCGGCGATGCCGCGGAGTTAGGCGGAGCATAGAATGTCGTGACCGACGGCTGCTCCTTTTGCGGTTTTACTCGCAACCAGGTTTTGAACTTGTCAAACATGTCGCAATCCTTGCTTCTAGACTTTCGATCCAACTTCCGGACAGCACCGGCTCATTTCAGGACAACGGCAATCCGACTTACTATCATTTACTCTCCTGATGACATCGGCACACAGGGGCCTAAACTGAAATGGCAGGATGAACGACTTCCTTCGCGGCGCTGAAATCAAGGCTATCACGCCAGAAAAACTACTACTTCGCCGCTTTGCCGTTATAGGACTTCCCATGGATTCCTGCTTGGCCTGCCGCTCGTCCGTTGAGCATGCCGAACCCAGAAGCACGTCTCACGCCAAACTCCGACATTGGCTCTGATACTGAGTTGCCCAACGCTGGTTCGGCTTACCGCCACCACGCCCAGTGCCTCCTAGAGTGCGCTTAAGTTCCACGCGCAGAATGCCGACTAACAGAGGACAGGCATGCAGTGGTGGACGCGCCAACAACTGACATCGAAAAAACCTGAAGTCCGGCGGCAGGCAATCGAACGTATTGCGGCTGAAGGAGGGACTCAGGCTGTCGAGAGGCTATTGCCTTTGATTGACGACCCTGACTCGCAGGTCGCCAAAGCCGCAGTCCAAGCGTTAGGGAAGCTGAAGGTGGTGCAGGCTTTACCAGATCTCCAGAGAGTCTTAAGATCCGTGGTTGCTGATCTGCGTGAAGCCGCAGCAGTTGCCATCACACATATCGGGGATCCTCAAGGCGTCCCCATTCTAGCCCAGGCCCTTCGGGATCCTTGCGCCGCGGTCCGTTGGCAAGCTGCGAAAGGTCTCGACACTCTGGGATGGCACCCGAAGGATCAGAGCGATCTGGCATGGCGTGAGGTTGCCCTCGGCGATTTCTCAGCCGCTGCACAACGAGGGGCTCCAGCGATCGATCCCCTCTTGGCGGCACTCCACGATGGAAGTTGCGGAAGTCGGCGAAACGCGGTACGAGCGCTGGCGGAAACGGGAGATGCCCGAGTGACGCATACCCTAGTCGGCGTCCTCCGAGACAAAGACCCCACCGTGCGCGCTGCTGCCGTGGAGGCCATCGGACAACAACATGATACCCGGTTGCTGGATCCCATCACGATGGCATTGAAGGACCGTAGCTCTCAGGTGCGGGTGGCGGCTGCGGGAGCCTTGGCGAAGCTGGGACATGCTAGGGCGGTTGAGTTCCTGCTGCCCGCCCTGAAAGACTCCCACTGGGAGGTTCGCAAGGCAGTGGCGGAGTCACTCGCCACATTCCAAGATCCCAGGGCAGTCGAAACCCTGGCAAGTTTGCTCTCCGACTCCGACCGCGAGGTGCGCGCGGCAGCGGCCAAGGTATTGGAGGTCCGCGGCAGCGAGAGTGCGACGGGAGCGTTGATCCTCGGGCTGGCGGACGAGGACAATGCCGTGAGACAATCTTGCGAGCTTGCACTCCGGAGAGTCTCTCCGACCTGGGAAAGAACGGAAGCCGCTCTAGGTGTGGTACCCGAGCTGAAGAAAGCACTGACGCATCGAAGCTACTGGGTGCGCCAGGCTGCTGCGGACATTCTGGGTCGCATCACCGATCTAGCTGCAGACCGCTTCCAGTTCAGCGCCCTCGCCAACTCCGTCAATTTCCGCCACCAGGCAGCCATTTCAGTACTGCTGGAGGCCCTCGGGGATTGGGACCGAGACCTGCGGTTGGCCGCAGCCGAAGCCTTAGGCCGGAATTGGGATTCGCGCACCGGCCCAATGCTCATGAAAGGGGTCCGCGATCCAGACATCTGGGTTCAAGAGGCCTGTGCACAATCCTTGAAAGAAGTTGGCAATCAACCTCCCAAATTCAAGCTTAGGTTATCGCCCAACTGACGACCCACTGCTGATCTCCTCAAACAGTCACTAACGAGCTGACTATGAACAAGCGAATCCTGGTGATCGGTCATGAACTAGCGGAGGAACTTGCCCGAGGAAGCCGGAGTGAGCGGATCCTTCAGGGTTCTGAGTTTGTCTTTGTCGGCTCGGTTGCGCAGGCCGAGAACCTCGTCGGGCAAGGAAACGTCGAGGCCGTCATCACCAGCCTCGTGGACGAAGACGAGGCAGAGACTCGTTTTCTCGACCAACTCAGGGAGAAGCATCCGGAAACCTTGAGAATCGTCTGTGCGGACCTCTCCCGCTCGGATCTGGCCACGAGGTGCCTGGGGCGGGCTCACCAGGTCCTCAACCACCCCATCGATCTTCGAACGTTGCAGACCGCAGTGGCCCGCGCCACCGCCCTTCAAACCTGGCTGCCAGACGCAAATGTCCAAAAACTCGTGGCTGGAATCCGTCGTATCCCCAGCCCGCCGGCCCTCTACTTCCAGGTAGTCAGGGAACTGCAGTCCTCCAGCGCATCCGTAGGCAGTGTCGGGGAAATGGTGGCGAAAGACGTCGCCATGACCGCGAAGCTGCTGCAAATGGCCAACTCCGCCGTGTTCGGTCTGAGTCTGCAAGTCACGGATCCCGCTGATGCGGTCATGTACCTGGGAGTGGAGACCACAAAATCTCTGATTCTGCTGGCGCACACCTTCTCGCACTTCGAGGGAATCGATGCCGCTTCCTTCAGCATCGACGAACTCTGGCGCCACTCCCTGGTGACGGGCCAATACGCGAGGAAGGTAGCGGACGCTGAGGACGCAGATCCCGACCTTGCAGCCGAGGCGTTCACCGGGGGCCTGTTGCACGATCTCGGCAAGCTACTCATGGCCGCGAACTATCCGGGGGAGTTTTCGGAAGCCTTGAAGAAAGCCAAGACGGATAAATGTTCTTTATGGCAGGCGGAGCGGACGCTCTGGAAGGCCACTCACGCGGATGTGGGGGCGGCGCTCCTGGGGGTCTGGGCTCTACCCTTGGGGGTTGTGGAAGCAGTGGCATGGCATCATTCACCCGTGTGCCTATTGAATCGTCGGTTCAGTGCCCTGACAGCAGTCCATGTAGCCAACTCCTTCGCCCACCAGAGCGACACCCAAAGGCCCTCGAGCATCAGAGACAGTCTCGACGAAGAGTATCTCCGTGAACTCGGACTGCTGGAACGTCTTGAGTCCTGGGAAAGCGTTTGCCTGCCTGACGAGAACAACAGCTTTAGTTAAGCCAAGAAACCGGTACTAACTGCAAATGGCACACACACCAGCCAAAGTCCTCTTTGTGGATGATGATCTCCAGTTTCTGGAGATGATGCAGCGTTTGATGGGAGAGTACGCTGGTTCTGCCTGGACCATCTTCACCGCACCCGACACCGCGAAGGCACTGTCCCTCCTCAACTCAGAGAAAATCGACCTGCTGGTGATTGACCTGCACATGCCGATCGTCGATGGCTTGCAGTTCCTCAAGCTCCTTCAGCGAAAATACCGGAACCTGCTCAAAGTGGTACTGACTGGGGACACCTCGGGAGAGTTTCGTGCTGCTTGCCTTGGCAACGGGGCGGAACTCTATCTGGAAAAGCCACGCCAGGAAGGGGGGTGGCAGACCGTTTATGCCAATTTGAACGAAATGGTCAGAATCCGGCCAGAGGAGGGGTTCCGCGGAGTGCTACGGCGCGTCGGCCTGGCGGATGTCCTGCAACTGGAGTGCCTGGCCCGCAACTCTTCCGTGCTGGAGGTTTCCGGCAGGACGGGCCAAGGCGAAGTGTACATCCACGAAGGGCAAATCATTCATGCCCAGGCGGGCGATCGAACGGGCGAAAACGCTTTCAACCTGTTGATGGCCCAGACGGGCGGCGAGTTCTCTGTCAAACCGTTCACTCCCCCGTCCCAGCAGACGATTCAGGGTTCCTGGGAGTTCCTCCTGATGGAGGCCGCCAGAAAGCGCGATGAAGCTGCCGGGCTACAACCCGAGGAAACCGCCCCGGTTCAAACGGAGGAAACTCCTCCACCAGAGGAATCGCTCACCTTTCCAAGCATCTCCGTTTTTGACCCGGGAATGGTTGGCCTCGAGCCTTTTCGGCCAGTCGTCGAGGAGATGCTGATCTGCTCTCCACAGGGCGATGTTTTGTACGAGTGGAAGTGCAAGAATACGAATCCTCGCATCAATTTTCTGGAGTTTCTTTCGCAAAAATCCCGGCAGATCGGACAAGGGCTTCCCCTAGGCCATTTTGATCGGTTGGAACTGAGCAGCGCTGCAGGACGGGTCATCGCCCGTGTGCACGCCCACCACGCCCTCTTTGTGCGCACCAGCCGTGCCGCACTAAGCCAGAACTCAACCGAACGGCACGAGGAGAAGCGATGAAGGAAGCTATCCATCTCTGGCTACATGAAACCGCCCGGCTCCCGGGTATTCTCGCCTGCGGAGTCCGGCACGCCGACCACTCAGGATTCGCCCAAGGTTTCTCACCCGTTTTTCCGCAGGCCGCCCTCGAGAACGCGGTCCGCTGCGTAGCTGACACCTTCATGGTTCTCCAACTCAACCGCCTACCCACGGACCGGCTGCGGTGGGTCTACGACAAGGCCTTCCTCTACGCGACGCGGCGCAAAGATGGCAGCGTCCTGATCCTGGCGACCGCCCGTGACCCGGAGTCATGCCCACCCGAAACCGTGGAATCCTTGTTCCAGGAGTTCCACTCTCTCAGGTCTCCTTTGCTCGCTTGAGAAATGAAAGAACCCTGGCCACCTTTTTGCGCCTGAGCCGGGGTTGAGATGCCACAGCATTTTGGCGAGCCCTGCAAGGGATCATGATGCGGTCCACAGGTCCAGGGGCTGGCCGATCTAACCGATCGCCATTGGGGAGGTGGCGCGGGCCTTCCAACCGCGATTTTGTGCTGCTGGCGTGTGACCGCCTGCTGCTGGCAGACCAAACCACTTAAACGCCTCGACTGCACCTCCCTGAACCGCATAACACATCGCCACGAGGTTGAACCGTGCATCGGGGTTTCCTTCTATAGCACCCCGTTGGGGCATTTTGAGCGCCGTTGTCTTTGAGAGGGGCTGCCCGAGCGACGGCGGCGAGCGAGCAGGCCGTTCCGCAGACACTCAAGCCCGGACGACTCGAAGCTGCTCGAGTAGAAACTGGGCGGCACTCATACCGGCGAATCCATTCGCCCAAAGGCACTTACAACCATTGATCGAGACTGTTTTGAAGAAGACTATCCCAGGTGCTTCATTAGGAAGCACAGCACCCCAAGTGCGGCTCCGCGATGAAGATCTGCGGGATTTTCTGGCCAAAGTGACCCAGACCTGTTTGACAGCGCTGCATCCTGACATACGTTTTCGGCATATGAAGTCGAATCGACTGGAACCTTTCAAGACTGGGTGCGTCGCTGGAGCACTTGGAATTCTGGCGACGGGCCTCTGCGCCAATGCCGCAGTGGAATTCACCACCCCCCAGCGAACGCTGCTGGACACCACGAATCCCACGGTGGTCGCCATCGAACTCACCAGCAGCGCACCGCTCAACGCAGACACGCAAATACCCGTCACCATCGGACCATCCACGGCAGTGCAAGGCGTTGACTTTGGCGGTTTCGTGCCCGCTGTTTTTTTCCCGGCAGGTGCCACAAACACCTTCCTAAGAATTCTCCTCCTGGGCAATCCCGCGGCCGCAGACGAGAGAAACCTGACCCTCCAACTTGGAGATCCACCGGCGGGCGTGGAGATCGGCCGGAATTCCCGGCTTGTGATTACCCTGCGCTCCACCTTTACCCGCTCCTATTACTCCTTTCTCAAGGCACAATACCATGTGAACGAAAGTGCTGGCACTGCCACCATCTGGGTGAAACAGCTCGCCGCCAGTCCCCTGCAGGGTTCGACGGATTACTCGGTCGAGGCTGGGACAGCCGCACCAGGCGACGCGACGCTGCGTACCGGCAACCTCTCCTTTGACAGCTCTGGCTTAGCCGCCTTCACCGTGGATATCCGCGACGATCTCGCTCGCCAGGGCGACCGCTATCTTCAACTCTCGCTGCCTTCGTCGCCCGGACAACCTGAAGGTCTGGTCACCGAGGCCCAGTTGGTGATCGTGGATAATGATGGCGTGGTCGCGGAGCCCATCGCACTAGATCGCTACCAAAAAGGCGGCCAGGTGGATGTCTTTTCCGTCGCCTTCTACACGCGCCCTGGATTCCTCTACGTCGTGGAATGGTCGGAGTCGGTCGCCGGCACAGCGTGGTCCCGACTCCAAACCATCATCGGTGATGGGGAGATCCATTCCGCCAATGATATTAGGCCTATCTCCGAGACGCCCAACCGTTTCTATCGCTTCCGCCTGGAAGACGATCCGGTGAGCCGTTGAACAAGGTGAGAGGCGCAACATCCACGGCTGTCAGTTCCGCCGGTCGGCATCCCGCCGCGCGAGTCCAGTTGCTCAACGCCTACCCACATCCGTTGCGAGGATGGCGCCAGACGGTTTTCCCACCGGAGTTTCATCGAAGCACACTGCCTTTAAGAGCTTGGGCAGAAAGCACCTAACTCGGCGGTAGCGATCGACAATCTCTCTGCAGTGGCGCTGGTCGGGAGGTCGGGCGAGCGCTTCAACGAAACCCAGCGCTTGAAGGAGGGTTTCGTATGGAACTATGGCGAACGCCTTCGGGCACCACGCCTCCTGGAATACTAGCTTAAGCGGCGGCGCCCATGATGGCTTGCATGTCTTTCTCCACCGTCGTAATCGGCATCAAATTGAACTTCTCCACCAGGATCTTCAGCACTGCGGGGGTCACGAATGCCGGCAGTGTGGGTCCAAGCCGGATATTGCGGATACCCAGGTGAAGCAGCGTGAGCAGGATGCAGACGGCTTTCTGTTCGTACCAGGAGAGAATCATCGAGAGCGGAAGGTCGTTAACGCCGCAATTGAACGCGCCGGCAAGCGCACCCGCCACTTTGATCGCTGAGTACGCATCATTGCATTGCCCCATGTCAAGCAGACGCGGGATCCCGCCGATCGTGCCAAATTCCAACTTGTTGAACCGATACTTGCCACACGCGAGGGTCAGAATCACGCAATCTTTGGGTACTGCCTCGGCAAATTCAGTATAGTAGTCCCGACCTGACCGGGCGCCATCGCACCCACCGATCAGAAAGAAACGCTTGATCGCGCCACTCTTCACCGCCTCGATCACCGGCCCTGCCACCCCCAACACGGCGTCATGCCCGAAGCCCACGAGGATCTGCTTGTCCGGACCATCGGCGGCAAAACCAGGCGCGGCCAAAGCCGCTTCGATGACGGGACCGTAATCCCCATTGGACACATGCTTGACCCCAGGCCAGGCCACCAGACCCGAAGTGAATATCCTGTCGATGTACCGATCGTCAGGCTTCTGGATGCAATTCGTGGTCATCAGGATTGCACCCGGGAACGCGGTAAACTCGTCCTTTTGGTCCTGCCAGGCCCCTCCATAATTGCCTACGAGATGCTTGTAGGCCTTCAGCTTCGGATATCCATGTGCCGGCAGCATTTCGCCGTGAGTGTAGACGTGGATCCCTTTGCCTTCGGTCTGCTTCAAAAGTTCCTCCAGATCCTTGAGATCGTGTCCGGAGACAAGGATGGCCTTCCCCTTGATCGGTTCCACGCGAACGGACGTAGGCTGAGGAGCGCCGTAGCTGGCCACATGCACGCCATCCAGCCGCGCCATCACCCCGAGGTGGACCTCGCCGCATTTCAGCGCAAGCCCAAGCAGCCAGTCAGCGCGTTGCGGCGGGCCCGTCGGGGCATTTCGCCGCCCCGGCCAGAAACCCCGCAC
>CAYPNF010000077.1:0-33566 GCA_964411985.1 uncultured Verrucomicrobiota bacterium | reverse complement strand
CTCCACCGCTTGTGCGGGCCCCCGTCAATTTCTTTGAGTTTTAATCTTGCGACCGTACTTCCCAGGCGGCACATTTAACGCGTTAGCTCCGCCACGAGAGGGGTCGATTCCTCTCACAGCAAATGTGCACCGTTTAGGGCTAGGACTACCAGGGTATCTAATCCTGTTTGCTCCCCTAGCTTTCGTGCCTCAGTGTCAGGTGTTGTCCAGGGACTCGCCTTCGCCACTGGTATTCCTCCCGATATCTACGCATTTCACTGCTACACCGAGAATTCCAGTCCCCCTTCCAAACCTCTAGCAGGATAGTATTCAATGCAGTTTCTGGGTTGGGCCCAGAGATTTCACACCGAACTTACCCTACCACCTACGCACCCTTTACGCCCAGTGAATCCGAACAACGCTTGGGACCTCTGTATTACCGCGGCTGCTGGCACAGAGTTAGCCGTCCCTTCCTCTTTCGCTACTATCAGCTCACCCACTGTTCATGAATGAGGTTTGATCGCAAATGACAGGGGTTTACAGGCCGAAGCCCTTCATCCCCCACGCGGCGTCGCTCCATCAGGGTTTCCCCCATTGAGAAAAATTCTCGACTGCTGCCACCCGTAGGTGTCTGGACCGTGTCTCAGTTCCAGTGTGGCTGGTCGTCCTCTCAGACCAGCTACCCGTCTTAGCCTTGGTGGGCCGTTACCTCACCAACTAGCTGATAGGCCGCGGGCTTATCGCGAAGCGTCAGGCCTTTCGGTCCCCAACTTTAGTGGTCAAGGGATGTCCCTCAAACACCACATTCGGCATTAGCTCGCCTTTCAGCGAGTTATTCCCAACTTCGCGGCAAATTACCCACGTGTTACGCACCCTTACGCCACTCCCTCTACAGAATATTGCTACCCTATAAAGGGCGTTCGACTTGCATGTCTTATCCACGCCGCCAGCGTTCGTTCTGAGCCAGAATCAAACTCTCCGTAATAAAACGTTAGTTTAATTCCTACCAAGCTTAAGCGCTTGATGGTCTATCTGATTAATTCCCCAAGAGAGCGGGTTTTATCCCACGCCCTTGAAGGGGCTCATTACTTATCGCACAATTCAATTTTCAAAGAGCATTAGGCGTTTCCGCCTCAAAAACTTTCCCCATCAGGGGGACAAAAAACCCGAGCGCCGAAACCGTTCTGCCCCATTCGGCATCTCAGTCGTCCGTATTTAGAGCGGGGTCACTCTACTCTCGATCTCGCAACCGTCAACAGCTTTTTCAAACTTTTTTTCGGCTACCGATCGTTTCTCACCGCCGCTCGGTCGAACGCTTGTGAAACTACCAGAGACGCCGCACAGCACAAGAGGTTTTTTCAGAAATTTTGCACATCTTTTACAAACCATTGAAAAATGGGGCTTTTTGCCCGCTTTTTTCCCAAAGAAAGGCAGCTCGAAAACCGGAATCCCACCCAACAGCCCGCTCAAGACGACTCCGTTCTCGCCTGTGGACGAGTCTCCCTCGCCCACGTCGGATAAGAGAACGCCCAAGGGACGAAGGCCGCGCGATTGCAGCGCATTCACGGTTAAAAGGGTATGATTGATCGTCCCAAGTCGGTCTGCTGCAACTACTAATAGATGGCATTCCAGCTCTTCGATCAGGTCCAGAATGCTGAACTCCTTGCCTAAGGGCACGAGTATTCCACCGCACCCTTCCACAAAGAGCACCTCGCATTTCGCTTGGATTGCCCGAATTTTTCGAAGAACAGCCGTCTTGGAGATTCGCCTGCCTTCCAGTTGGCAGGCCACCAGGGGAGCGACCGGTTTTTTGAAGAAATACGGGGTGATCTCCTCGAGTGTCAGGGCTCCTTCCTGGGCCATTTGGAGCAGCTTGGCATCACTCAGATCCCCGGTGGCAAAGGGTTTCATTGCCATCGCAGAAAGCCCCGAGCTCCGCGCGAGGTGAACCATCAGCGCGGTAATAAGGCTCTTTCCCACCCCCGTGTCCGTACCCGTGACAAAAACGATGGTTCCCATAGGTTTGGAATCCTCCAGACTACACTCGCTAGTTCGCTATTTCCAGCTGAACGACAAGACCTGAATGTCCTGCGGGCTGACCCGTTTCAGGAGGGCCAGAAACTGCCGTCTGGTCTGCCCCACCTGGGCATCCACTGTGACCTCAAAGGTGCTGCTGACCACCGAAGCAAACCGAGAGTATTGACCAGCCAACTGGGGGTTGATGCCTGGTACCATGGAAGGATTCAGTCCTCCGATGTTTTGAAACGGAGTATCGTCCTCCGTCCCTTCTGCGCCGTCAGGCCCCGACCTCGCGCGAATGATATTGCCCGCGATGTTCTCGTCGATTCCAGGAAGCAATTGGAGGGTATGGATGGAGGCGGTGTTGATGTTGATCTGCCGGTTGGCAACTGCCGTGAAGAGATCCACCAGCCCCATTGACAGAATCGCCGAAGGGGTACCCGTGATCCGACGGGACCTAGGGTCAGCGACCACCGATTGATGGTTCGTGGAGTTCGGTCCCCAGTAAAGATCCGCGGTAATGCCGCGGATGAACAACAATTCGGAGATGTCGTCAATCGGCCCATTTTTGCAGGTATAGGGAGGTGTATAAGTGAGATACACATCGCTCTCGGTGCCACTCAAATGGGGGTCCTCATCCCTGTCCCTCCAGTCGAGGAGAGAGTCCACAATCACCGGGGAATCCGCCGCGTTGACTCCCATAATGCCCAGCGCCCGGTTCATGACTTCCTGGTCCACCGCGTTGATATTGAACTTCCGTTCCTGGTCCACAATCTTGATGGAAAAGATGCCCGACCCAAGCTCATTATTGACCAGAGAGATGCCCGCCAAGGCGCCGTTGGTTTCCCTGCCACTGCCAGGTCCGCCGGCCCAAATCTGGTTTAGGGAGGCATACGGCTGGCCCATCGAGTTGCCGAGGACATACCGAGCGAGTTCCACCCCAGACCGGCCCAGCCATTCCAATTCCGACTCATTGTTGGCGTTGCCGACGAGTCGGCACTCGACCTTCATAGAAAGCGCAAATCCCGCAGCCAGGGCCATCAGAACAGCGATGACGATCATCACCATCACGAGGGCAAAACCTCGCTCTTGGGGACGGTTCTCCGCCTGGTCCGCAGAGACCGAATCGGTTTGGCGGTGTCGAATCATCACTGGTTTCCTCGGCCCCTCCGGCCCGCACTTCCAGGATCCCGTGTACCGCCATCCCCACCCCCGGGGGGAGGTTGACCTCCAGGCCCGGGCTGCCCACCCGGCCCAGGCGGCACGCCCGGCCCAGGGGCGCCTCCAACGCGCGCAACCTGGAAGTCTTCCTGGACAATGACACTGGGAAGCAGGATCACTCTCATCGTAACATCTTCTGGACGAAGAGGTTTGTCTTGACTCAATCCAAAAGCCATCGTGAGCCTGACAAGCTTAGGGAGTTGGTTGGTCAGCTTCCACTCCGCGATCCAATCGTTCTTCCGGTTGTCCCAAAACTCCACGCCAAACAGCCGGACTTGGCGAGCTAGGAGGATGGAATAAAGATCCTCCTCCTCCAGCGTGTTGGTCTGGAGGAGAGGCGATTGACGCAAGATCAGCGCGTTCTCGCCGTCCCGCGCCTGCTCCACGGTAAAGCTCAATCGCCTCACGGGTTGGTCACCAAAGTAACCACCGCCGGGAAAAGACTCCGGAAGACGCGCCACGAAGCTCAGCGCACTGAAGTCGCCGCTGTTGTCCACTTCAAAGGAATAGTAGCGGCGATTGGACGAAAACATCACCGCCGAAATCAAGGCCTGCTGGATCGTCGTGGAGGCGATGCGGCTGCGTTGGCTCTGTTCAGCCGCATTGTTACCCGCGCGGGATGCCCGCAAGATGGACGACCAACACGCGTAAATCGCCGTAAGCACCATCGAGAAGATCGCGATGGCGAGCATGAGCTCGATGATGGTAAAGGCAATGCGCCGTCGCTCTCCACAAGATGGCTCTGAGACTCTGGTCTTCATCGAACCCCTCCCGGGCGCACCGTGGAACCGGGGCGATAGAGCAGAATGCTGGTCTTCCGCTCGCGCACCAAACCGTTTTGCGGCCATTCGATGTTGATGTCCGCCTGAAACAAGCCGTTGCTGGAATAAAGAAAAACATCCGCGCTCCAGGTGGCCCCGGGATAAAACTCCCCGAAGTCACCGTTGTAGTAGCCTTCCTCAAGCTTGTTCGTGCGGGCGAGTTCCCATGCTACGGTGCCAAAATCGACGTCCCCCCGAGACAAGCTCCGTGCGATACCGAGATTCTGGGAAACCAGCGCCAGAATCGCGAAGATGGCCATGAAGAAGATCCCGACCGCGATCATCACCTCCAGCAAGGTAAACGCGATACTCCCTCGCCCAGGGCCTCCCATAACCCTTCTTATTCTCATCGGACCACCTCCACGTTCGATCGACCCGTAGTGATCTCCAGCGTAACGGTGCGCTCTTCATTCGCCTCGGAAACCAAGGTGGCGATCAACGCGTCCGACGTGCCGTTCGGATAGAACCGAATGCGAGCCTCGTCCAACTCCTGGTAATCCCTCAGGTTCACCAGCAGCTTCTTAAACGCCACGCTCTCCGCCCATTGCGCCGAGAAGTTGGGGATCGAGGAAGTCGTGGGGGCGGGTTCGCCAGCTTCCATCGCCGCGGCTCCATCAGCGGTTGGATCATCCGTGCGGCTGTGAAGCCGAGGCAATTCAGCCCCTGGGGCCAACCGGACCGAAACACTGCGATCACCCGGAATCAGGACCACCTCGGCGGGCACTCCCTTCATGATCGCCTGCATCCGGGCATTGCGAAACGCCTCCTCCAGGTCAAACGTGGCCTGCTGCATGGGGTTGCGGTGAAGGGCATGGTAGATGGAAGGCATGCCAATCGTCATGAAGATCGCAATCATGGCCACCACAATCATCATCTCCACCAAGGTGAAGCCAGCACTGCGACGAGGGGCGGGCTTGTGCCTGCGGCTGGCCCGACGACTCCCCCAGGCACTGAGACAAGCTCGATGCCATGCTCGAGGAGCTGATCTGCATGATCTCACTGCAAGTTGGCGGTGATGGCGAATAAGGCCGACAAGACACTGAACAAGAGGAATCCGACCCCGATCGCCATCACGATGATCATGGCGGGTTCGATCAGGTTCGTCATCACGCGCAAGGCGATCGTGAGTTCGTTCTCATAGGCCTCGGCCACGTTGTTCAGCGCTCCGGGAACATCCCCGGTCTCCTCCCCAATCTTGAGGAGGTCAATCATGAGCTGGGGGAAGATCTTACTGCGCGCCATGGGCTGGGCTATGGTCTTGCCGTCGGTCACCTCTTCACGGGTGCGGGCGATCGCTTCCTTGACCACGACGTTCGGGATGACCTGTTCGGTGATCTTCAACGCCGTCAGGACCGGCACCCCATTGTGCAGGAGGGTCCCAAGGGTCCGGGCGAATTGACCAAAAAGGTTGAGCTTGATCACTTTGCCAAAGATCGGAACGTTCATTCGAAAACGGTCGATATTCCTCAGCCCCGCCTCGGTGGACTTGTAGCGATTATAGAGAATACTCAACGCAACGGCCACGGTAGGAATCAGCCACCAGTAACCCGAAAAGAAGTTGCTGAGGCCGATGAGAAAACGCGTGGCGGCGGGAAGTTGCACGTTCATCCCCTGAAAAATGGACAGGAAACGCGGCAACATGAAGGTCATGAAGAAGATCATGATCACGATGCCCACCGTGGTGACCACCGCCGGGTAGATCAAAGCCGACGTGAACCGCTGTTGCACCTCAGCAAACCGAGAATAATGCGAGCCCAACCGCTGAAGCACCTCCACCAACGCGCCGCTCTGCTCTCCCGCGCGCACCATGTTGACGAACAGATCCGAAAACACCAAAGACTGCTTCGACATCGCGTCGGAGAGGCTCTTTCCCTCCATCACATCCTGCTTGAGCTGCTTGCTCACCTCGGAGGAGATGCCCTTCGAGTCAAGATGACCCATGCTGTTCAGAGCCACGGTTAGCGGCATCCCGGACTTCAGGAGATTGGACAGTTGCTGCGTAAAGGTCGCCAATTCCTGCAACTTCGGTTTGCGTTTCCGGTTGAGGAGTTCGCGCAGCGCGGGCGGCAACATGCCTCCTGTGGCACGTTGCTTAGCAGCGTTACGATCCGCCTTGGGTCCCCCTGCCCCCCCTGCTCCCTTGGCAGCTTCCACGGCCACCGGGAATAGACCCAACTTCTCGATCTGAACCAGAGCGGCCGCCCGGTCGCTGACGTCCAAGACACCTTGGACGACCTCACCGCTTCGCCGTCGAGCTCTGTAAGTAAACTGAGGCATACTGAAAACCCACGATATCAAACACCTTCAGGGATGAAAAGTTGCTTCCCAGCGTCAGCCTCGTCCCAGAAAAGCCGCGTTTTCCAGACTAGCGTCGTATCTCCTGGATGGGTGGCAACCGGTTCCACGCCATCCCCTCATTCATGCTGCCGCGACGGTAGCCCTCCAAGTCCAAGGTCACGTGAGCGTAGCCCAATTGCTTTAGCCCTTCCGCGATCTTTTGATGCGTCCCATCCACCCAGAGCTTCGAGAGTTCACCCACCCCCAATTCAATGCGAGCCAAGTGCTTTTCCGGATGGACGCTCGAGGAAGGCAGAGCGTGGTGCCGCACACGAACATCCACAAACCCTTGATCACGAAGAAGATCTTCTGCTTTTTCAATCATCGCCAGCTTGGCAGGAGTTACGGCTTCGCCATAGGGAATCCTAGAACTCAGGCAAGCCATTTGTGCTTTATCGGCCGTCGGCAAACCAAGTTCAGCAGAAAGCCTGCGGATCTCCTCCTTGGTAATCTCTGCCTCTTTCAGGGGAGCCCGCACCTGAAACTCCGCAGCCGCCTGCGCTCCCGGACGATGATCTCCGGTGTCGCTCGCGTTTTCGCCATAGGCGATTACCGCAAACCCCTCCGCGCGCGCCAAGGGTGCCAACTCGGCAAACAGCTCATGTTTGCAGTAGTAGCAGCGATTCATCGGGTTAGCGAGATAGCTGGAATTGTTGAACTCCGCCGTACGCACCACCCGAACTGGAAAACCATGCTGGCGCCCCAACTCCAAAGCCTCCTCCAACTCACGCCGAGGAAGACTGGGGGTGTCGGCAATGGCTGCCAGCATCTTGCCCGGAAGAACCTGGGACGCCACCGCTGCCAGGAACACTGAATCCACGCCACCCGAATAGGCCACCAGGCAGGACCCGTACCCTGCCAAAATCGATCGTAAACGCTCTAATTTCTCGAAACTCACGCAAACACCCTGCCACCCAATCGCTCGATTGTCGAGAGGCTGACAGGAAGAAGGAGGCATTCGTCCTCCCCCTTCCGGATGGTTTGATCCACCCGAACAGGTTCCAAAAGCGGTACATCGCTGGCGCTCCTCACCGCTCTTACACCGGATAGAAAGGCCAGACGTACGTTCCTCCACCGGCAAATCCCTGACTGCTGTAAAAGCGGGAGACCTGCCCGCCGAAGACTTGGCGCAGGCAGGCGAGACGGCAGGAAAGGCTGCCCGCGGCATACCCGTGGCGCAGGTTGCCCAACCTGCTGTTTCGCGGGTTGCCTAACCCGCTTCGTGGGCAAAGGCGGAGGGTTAGCCGACTGGGCAGTCGACGATACGGCAGACAAGGCTGTCAATGAGTGTCAACCGAAGGCGAGGTAAGAGAGGGTAGGGAAGAAGTGGAGAGCATCAACTTTGGTTAGATTGGGCGCTCTAATGCAGCGCGAAGGCTGGGTGCGCTCATGCTGGGATGGTTTTGGAATTCAACCAAAGATCGAAAAGATTCTCCCAGGTGGTGGGCCGGGATTTCTGACCGCCCTTGCGGGCGTTGCAGAGGATGTGTTTCCAGAGGGTGCGCAAGAGTTCCACGAGCCGGGAGGCCTCCCCCAGGCCAGGGTGAGTCCCCAATGCTGCATGAGGCGAATGAGCTTTTCGAAGCTCACCTCACAGCCATGAAGGCGCCAACATTGGGCGCTGGCGTGCGCATGCCACAAAAAGAGCAGGACCGCGCAGATCAGACGCGCCCAGACTTCGCATTGAACACGGTCTGGGGCGTTGGATTCGGACTTATTAAGGCGCAGGACGGTCTTGGTTTGGCGGAAGATGAGTTCGACCTGCCAACGCAGGCGGTAGAGGTAACTCATCATCGAAGAAGGGAGCTTTTGCGCGGGCGCGTTGGTCACCAGCAAAAGCCAGCCGGCCAGCTGCAAGGCTTGGGCCGAGGGAGTCCGGCCCTGAGTGCGCATGGATTCACGCAGGCCCCGCCGGTGGCGCTCGGCACTCCCGGGACTGAGCCGAAAAGCCACCAACCGCAGCGGCCCGGCGCGATGACCTTTCCTTCCCAGATAGAGAGCGGGCCAGGAGACTTGGTCTTCGACACTCGACGCCAAAGCGGCGGCCAAATCCAGTTGGGTCTCCTTGGGGTCGGCAGGCTCAGCGAGCCAGAGGGTGAGGGAATGGGGCAGAGGCATCAGCAGATAAGCTCCCCGTTGCTGGGCAGCCTGCCAGGCCTTGGCATCGTAGAATCCCTTGTCCTGCAGTTGCAGTTGGCCCTCCAGCAGACGCTGGGCCGCGCCCAGGGCTTGCCCCTGATCGGAGCGTTTGCCTGCCAGGACCTGCAGAGGCTCCAAGCGGCCCGTGATCAGTTCGTAGCGCAGCAGCACCTTGAGGTTGGCTGCCGAGCCGTCACCCCCGCAGGCAGGGAAGAGATCTTGGAGGCTCTCTGGACAATCAAAGCAAGTGCTGTCCAGCAAATAGAGTGCCCCAAAGTGCGCCCGCAAGGCCTCGGCTTGCGGGTGCGCCGGAGACCAGTCCAAGGTCTGCGCCATCACGTGGGCAAAAGAGGCTTTGAGATACTCAACGGCTTGAGGATTGTAGCGTTGATCGATGCCTTGACGAGTGACGGGCCCGCTCAGGCTCTGGGCTTGGGAGCTAAGCGTCGAACGCGACGCGGCCATTTGGCCAAAGACCAGAGAGGTGAGGAATTCAAAGGAATCGATCTTGCCTTGGCGTCGGGACCAACGGGTTTGGCGGGCCAGCTGCCGAAAGGGTTCGGGGATGAAAGTGCGGGCAAAGCGTTCCTGAAAAGAGAGGAGTAACATGGGAGAGAGGGTAGCAGATCGCGTCCGCTGGAATGTGATGTAAGGCACTGCTAAACAACCTCTTGTAGGGGGACACTTGACAGCCCTAAACACCCCTACAACACCAAGTAATCACCTCAAGGCTCCTCCCCCATTCAGCAACATTTCTAACCCTACCAGGAGGCCCCCAGCAGCACGCAAAGGGCCTTGAAAGAGGAGCGGTGAGAAATTTCATTTTTAGCCTAAGGGCTCCCCTGCCAAAAATATTTTCAGAAATAGTTTCGCCCTCATGAGACGGAAACGTTCAGAACGCAGCAGCATGCGACCCGTGGAAACTCGCGCTCCTTCGGTTGACACTCATTGACAAGGCTGTCTGCGGTACTTGGGGGCGAGGATTGGCGACCGCGGAGAGCCCGTCTACCTGAGCCGAGTCACTCGCCGTCTTCCGACGGCGACTACGTGGTGGAGCGGTGGAGCGCCTGGAGTTCGTAGGATAGGACGGACAGGCAGTAGAGCGCGGCGGTTTCGCTGCGCAGGACCGTGGGGCCCAAGGTAATTGGCAGGCCACCCGCACTCTGGATGAGAGACAACTCGGCAGGGGTGAAATCGCCCTCGGGCCCCACCCAGACGGCAACTGAACTAGGGGGGCGTTTGTTCGCCGCGACGAAAGTGTTGAAGTACTCTCTCGGATGCCGGCTACCGGGTTGGAGCGAGGCAAGGAGGACCAATTCACACCCCAAATCTTGCTGCAATCGGGCTTGCACGGTCATCGGCGGATCCACCTTGGGTAGCCAGGGACTCCCGCATTGTTTCACGGCCTCAACAATCGTCGTCTTCCATTTCTCGACTTTGCGCCCGGCATCGTCGCTCTCGACCTGGACAACGCTTCGGGACGCTTGAACCGGGGCCAGGCAAGAAACACCCAATTCCACGGCTTTCTGCACGATCCAGTCCATGCTCTTGGCCTTGGTCAAGGCCTGCACGAGTGTGAATCGATAGGGCAAAACCGGGAACTCCTGCTTCTGCAGGACCCGAAAAACAACATGATCGCGGGCCACTTCCACCACCTCAGAAAGCAACTCGTGGCCTTGTCCGTCCATGAGGGTGGCCTGTTCGCCCTGATGCATGCGCAACACGCGGATGGCATGATAGGCCTCGGGCCCACGCAGGACCAGGGTTCGGCCAGCGCACTCTTCTGGAGACAGGAAGAACCGGTGCATTCAGCCGTGGTCAGCGGAACAAATCGCGCGCACGCTCAAAAAAACTCTTACTGCGGGGATTCACGTTCGCATCGCAGAGAGCGGCGAACTCCTCCAGCTTGGCACGCTGCGCGGCGTTGAGTTTGTCGGGGACCTCCACCAACACGCGCACGTGCAAATCGCCCACGCCTTGCCCCTGGAGGCTCTTGATCCCTCTCCCCTTCAACCGGAAAATCGTCCCGCTCTGCGTACCCGCGGGGATCCGGATATGAGCGGCGCCGCTGAGCGTGGGCACCTCGAGTTCGGTTCCGAGCGCGGCCTGCACGAAACTGACCGGGACCTCGCACATGAGGTCGGTTCCCTCCCTCTGGAACATCTCGTGGGGTTTCACGTGGATGACCACGTACAAATCCCCCGAAGGCCCGCCTCGGACGCCTGATTCTCCATTCCCGGTCGAGCGCAACCTGGTGCCAGTATCGACGCCGGGAGGCATCTTGATCTTCACCTTGGAGACCTTCTCCCGGCGGCCACTGCCCCTGCACTCACGGCAGGGTTTCTCCACGACCCGTCCCGCGCCTTCGCACCTGGGGCAGGTCTGCGCAATACTGAAAATCCCCCGCGAGGTCACCACCTGCCCACGCCCCCCGCAAGTGGGACAGGAGCGAACGCCTGATCCAGTCTCGGCCCCGCTGCCACGACAGTGGTCACAGGTTTCCTGTTTGGACAGCGAAACCTCCTTCTCGCATCCAAGCGCAGCATCCTCAAAACTGACCTCCAGATCGTACCGCAAATCGGCACCCCTTTGGGGCCCAGTGGGATCGCGTCGGGCCTCTCCGAAGAACTCCTCGAAGATACTCCCTGCGCCACCACCGCCAAAAACCTCGCGAAAGACCTCGAAAGGATCGTGGAAACCGCCACCGCCGCCGTAGCCTCCCCCTGCCCCAGCACGGGTACGTGGATCAAAAGCGGCGTGACCGTACTGATCGTAGGCAGCCTTCTTCTGCCGGTCGCTCAGCACTTCGTAAGCCTCGCCCAGTTCCTTAAACTTCTCCTCGGCCGTCTTGTCCCCGGGATTCTTGTCCGGGTGGTATTTCACGGCCATCTTCCGGTAGGCTTTTTTAAGTTCCTCCTCGGAAGCAGACTTATCCACTCCGAGGACTTCGTAGTAATCGCGCTTGGCCATGGCAATACGGCGGTTTGGAAAATGCCTCGGAGTTTAGGATGCAGGGGCCGCAGGAGCCTTGGCCACAACCACGCTGGCCGGCCGCAAGAGCCGCTCGCGGTATTTGTAGCCCTTCCGCAGCTGCTGTACCACCTGACCTTCTGGAACGTCAACACACTCCTGCTGGGAGACGGCTTCGTGCCAATTAGGATCAAATGCCTTGCCGGTGGCATCCACTTCCTCCAAGCCAGCGTCGTCGAGAGCGGACTTCAGCTGCCCCCGGATCATGGCGATACCGGTTTTCAGAGAGTCGAGGGTCGCCCCTTGGTTGCTGGCGGCGGCGGACAAGGCCATGTCGAAAGTATCCAGCACCGGCACCAACCTGGAGAGAATAGACTCGTTGGCATAACGCGCGGCATCCTGTTTCTCTCGGGCGGCCCGTTTCTTGTAATTCTCGAGGTCGGCGGCGACGCGGAGGTACCGATCCCAATTCTCCTGGGCCTTGGCGGCCTTGGATTCGAGCTCGGCCATCTGCTCGGTGGTAAGCTGAGGCGCAGGGGCAGGCCTTTCCTCAATGACCGTTGCCTGGGCTGTTTCCGGGGTGGCTTCCTGGGAGGAAGGCGAGGCAGACTCAAGGGCCTTCACCTGCGAAGGGTTGTCCACGTTCTCGGTCGCCGTTGTTGCTTTCTCGTCGTTCATCTCTATATCCAAATGCCGAACCAAATCGGAAGACGCATCCTACACAAGCCTTCTGGATCGGGCAACAGACTATCTACATCCTTATTGTAATGAGGAAGTAACAGACCAAATAGGAGGCCGGAATTAGTACTTCTTCCGGAGGTGCGAGGGAAGAATATTCAGCTCGGAGCGATACTTGGCGACGGTGCGCCTCGCGATCACCACTCCCTTTTCCGCGAGACGTTTCACCAACTCCTCATCGGACAAAGGCTTGCCGGAGTCTTCGTTGGACACCATCGATCCGATCATGTCCTTGACACTCGCGTTGGAGACCCCAACACCGCTGGTCGTAGGAAGGCCTGAAGTGAAGAAGTACTTCATCTCGAAGACCCCTTGGGGGGTATCGATAAACTTCGAGGAAACAGCGCGGCTCACAGTAGTCTCGTGAACCCCCACCACTTCGGCGATTTGCGCCATGGTCATGGGTTTCAGGTGCGAGACTCCCTTTTCCATGAACTCCCGCTGCCGACTCACGATCTCCTTGGCGATGCTGAGAATTGTGGTTTGCCGCTGATGCAAGCTCTTTATGAGGAATTTCCCGGCACGAATCTTCTCGCGTATATACTCACGAACTTCGGGCGTACTCCCCTGCTGGGTCATGATGTCCTTGTACGTGTTGCTGATCCTCAAATGGGGCACGGCATCATTGTTCGTGGTGACCACGTACTCATCGCCTGACTTCGTTACAAAAACTTCCGGTAACACGTAGTGAGGGCTCTCGGATGCAAAATCGCGGCCGGGGCGCGGGTCAAGATGGCTGATGCGCAGCACGGCCTTCTGCACGTCGTCCACGTCGCAACCAAGGGTCCGGGCGATCTCCGGTAGTTTGCGTTTGCCCAGGGCCTCCATGCACTGATCGATGATTCGATACTCAAGGGAGTCTTTTCGGCCAGCGCGTTCCAGTTGAAGCAAAAGGCATTCCCGGAGATTGCGCGCAGCTACCCCCGGCGGATGGAAACCCTGAACAACCCGGAGAACCTCAATGATCTGAGGCGCCGCAATGTTGGTAGCGATGGACAACTCATCGACGCTCGACTGGAGGTAGCCGTTGTCGTCGACGTTCCCGATGATCATCTCCGCGACCTGGCGCTGCGGTTCCGACAATTCCGAGGTGCGAACTTGCTCGAGAAGATTCTCCTGCAAGGAAGTGCCAGCCACAAGGGAATCGAAGAGGTACTGCCGCCGCTCTTCCTCGTCCTCGCGCTGCCGCATGGGGAGGTTGCTCTGCGAAAAATAGTCACGCCACTCCTGGTCCATCTGGGCCAACCGCTCGAACTCCGCCTGAAAATCATCGACTGGCGCGCTGGAGGGCTTTTCGGTGGCGGGATCGAACGTGACATCAGCAGGAGGTTCCGTGGGGTCAGAATGGTCGGTGCCAGCCCCTTCCGACTCCCGCCGCTCCGCCTGGGTCACCTCGATCGAAGAAAGTTCATCGAGGACCGGGTTTTGCTGAAGTTCCTGCTCGACCATGGCCTTCAACTCCAGCATGGGCGCTTGCAGGAGAGCGAGGGATTGCTGCAACTGCGGCGCGAGGACCTGCTGAAGCGCTAGCTTCTGCGAAAGATGAAGGCCGTGTGCCATGGCTTGTATTCTAGCTCCCGATCAACGGAGCTCAAGATGTAAATCGGCACGAAGTTTGCTTTTCTTAAACAATATTCTCCCGCCATTGCCTATCAGGGCAAAAAAAGACCCCGCCGATTGCCGTGTATAAACAGTTCCTTTGAACTACTTAGAAACAGGTGGAATCCTACGGTTGGCTTTCGACTTCCAGTTAAGGCCTGTCGGCGACCACCTCGAAACAGACTCCATGGTGACTTAGCATACGGTTCAAGGACTTAGCTTCTAAGCACGAGCATGGCAGGGTAAATTCCCTACAAAATTGTCTCTCAAAGAGCTGCGGATCCTCTACCGACCCGCATCGTATCTGCCTGCCTTCTATATCGGGTCTTTTGGGTCCCAGCTCAAGCAGATTCTTCGAAAAAGTGGACCTCAAAAGCGGTACATCGCTGCGCTCCTCACCGGACTCCAAACGCTTCGCCAGAGCGAGAGGTTGAGCTGTCCTTCTTCCCGCCACTACGGTTAACGCAGCATCACATCCGGCTCAAAGCAACATCCAAGCGCTGGATGACTTTTTCCCGACCCAGCACTTCGAGCAAATGATAGAGGCTGGGACCGATCGATTTGCCAGTGCAGGCGATTCTGACGGGATGCACGATAGCTCCCACCTTAATGCCCATTTCGCTAGCCAGAGCTTTCAGCGCTCCCTCCAAAGCCGGAGCGGTAAAAGGCTCCAGGGCGGCGAACCGATCTCTCAACGCCTGGACTCGCGGCTTGTTCTCCGCCGTAAAATCCTTACGCACCCCCTCCGGATCATAGTCCACCTGCTCGCGGAAATAGAAGCCCGCGTACTCCGGAAGATCAGCGAAGACTTTCAGTTTCCCTCGGCAAGTATCCAACGCGGCTTTCACGTAGGTTAACGGAAACGCATTGGTATCGATGCCCGCCTTCAAGAAACTATGGACCGAGAGCTCGTAGAACCGGTCGGCTGGCATGTTCCGCAAGTACTCCGCGTTCATCCACTGGAGCTTGGTCATGTCAAACCGCGCATTATGCCGCAGAATATTCGGCAGATCGAAGGCTTCAACAATCTCGGCTGTGGTCATGATCTCGCGATCGTTCTTGGGGGACCAACCGAGCAGGCAAAGATAGTTCAGAACGGCTTCGGAAGCATAGCCATCCGTCACATAGGAACTCAGAGAGGCCCCGGTATCTCGCTTGCTCATCTTGCTTCCATCCGGGTTGAGAATGAGCGGGATATGCGCGTACTTGGGAGGTTCCACGCCAAAAGCGCGGAAGAGCGCGATGTGTTTGGCGGTGTTAGAAAGATGGTCCTCTCCCCGAATCACGTGAGTGATCCCCATTTCCAGGTCGTCCACCACGTTCACAAAATGGAAGACCGGCTCCCCGTCGGAGCGTACAATGACAAAATCCGGATCCTCAGCCTCGCGATCGGTCAGCTCCCGGCGCACCGTTCCCACCACCAGGTCCTGGATGATGACCGGTTCGCGGGTCATCTTGAACCGGATTGCGCCTTCCTTCTCGTAAGCCAATCCGTGAGTCAGCAGAGCCTCCACACGGCGCTGGTAGTTCTCCTTGCGCTGAGATTGGAAGTAAGGTCCCCGGTCCCCCTTGCAGGGCCCGGTCGCATCGGCGGTCAACGGTCCTTCGTCCCAGGCCAAGCCAAGCCATCGCAAGCCGCTCAGGATGACCTCCACCGCCTCCAGACTGTTTCGGGCCGCATCGGTATCCTCAATTCGGAGGATGAACTTGCCACCGGTGTGGCGCGCATAGAGCCAGTTGAAGAGGGCCGTCCTCGCGCCGCCAATGTGCAGGTAACCGGTTGGACTTGGTGCAAATCGAACGCGTACGCTCATAGAAGTATTCCTGTCAAAAAGGCTTCCACCGTCGAGGCGGGTACCCCCGGAAAAGCCGGGGCCTCGCGTCCGAGACAAGATACGCCCTCAACCGGTGCAATGGCAAGTATCAGCCGAGCGAAGGGGGACTCGTTTCACCCACCTTGATCGCGTCCACTTCCAACTCGAACAGCAGATCATCCCGGCAGATGTCGTTCTTCACCGAGATGACAGGGAACGTAGGAAGGCCCTTGGACCGGCAGTAGCCTGCGAAGCGCGGAATGTCAGCCCCGTTCTGGAAATAGGCAATCCCGCGCGTCACGTCACCCCAGGTCATCGCGCGCGATTTCAGGATCGCGTCCACCACCTCCATCGTCAGCGAAAGCTGAGCGCCGACATCACCCACATGCAGGGTCATGCCTTCGGGCGCGATGCTGGCAGTGCCGGAGATCAAGAGCCTGCGTTCGCCGGGAACCGCGAGCTCCACGGCGCGGCTAAAAGAACTGCCGTACTCCAAGGCGGGACACTGCAGCGGAGAGGGAATAGCAGCCAAGGTCACCCCGCCCTTCTTCGGCTCCACCGCCAACAGATCAGCCACGACAGCGGTTCCCGCAGAGTTGCTCCCACCCACGCCGGTGCTGGCCGGGACCAAGCGATCGTACACACCTCGTTCTTTGAAGAAGCGGTTTCGGACTCCGTTGAACTCTCCATACCAGTCAAGAATGTGATCGAGATAAAACCAAGTCCGGTACACATTGGCGAAGCTCATGCCGGCGACCTCCAAGGCCTCCTCCATCCGGTCAAAAGTCTGCCTCGTCTGGGCTGCCCGCGAATAAGCGGCAGACTCAGGTCGAAGCCCTCCCACCACACAATACCGGCCCCAGTCGTCCTCGTAGATCGTCCCCACGGTGCGTCCATGGAGGCGAATGGGCTGCATGGAAACACCAGAAAGCGCATGGACTTGGAGGCCCGAGACAGGGCTGCCCGCCCCGTTGCCCTGCCGCACCCACTTGCTCGGCCACTCGGAACCGTCCAAGCGGTAGAGTTTGCTGGTCTGATCTTCTTTTTCCGGCTCCACCACCCCAAACAGGTCCTGCCGAACCACCTTCAAGCCGGGACTGTTTTCGAGATAACCATAGAGCCTCTGAAGCAGGCTTGTCGGCTCTTCTCCCTGTTGCGAAGGCAAAGTCAAGAAAGCTTCGGTGCTCCCCCCATGGCGAACACGCACAATCTCGAGCCCATTGTTAGACTCTCTCTCACAGGTAGTTACTTCGGGATTCATCTTGTAGGTCCGGCATCCGGACGCCCCCCCGGCACCAGCTGTTTCCGCCGTGGCCGCCACCGAAAAATTGCAGTTTGGTGCCTTCATCTGAGCTATTCTGATCTGACTCTTGTAAGAATCCTGCTCAAACTCAAGAGAAAGTAATGCTGTACTGTTGGTTTTTTGAGTTTTGTTACACCAGAACTCATGAGGTCGCGGCCGATTTCGGAAGCTTCTTTCGATAGAAGCCGGCTAGCAGACCATCAGAATGCCATGTAGGCAAGGCATTGCCTACCAAAGGTCTAATGTGACAAAGGCTCGTTACCGCCTTTGCGGCTTTTCCGCTTGCGGTGAACTGGAAACCTCCATGTCCTGAGCCCGCGCAGCAGGTTGCACCTTTGTGTCCACCAGCCTTCCCCCAACCGATCGCCCCGTCACGACCGTGCGTTGCGGGGCACGAAGTCGAAAGCTGACGTCCCATTCGGACGGCCAGGCCGGAAGCAGAAAGATCCGGCTTCGTTCATGTTGGAGAAGCATGGACTGTAGCGTCATCAAGCCATTTCCTCCGTGATCCTGATCCGGAACCCAATCGAAATTCGGCCCCCAGAAGGCCGGAAAGCGGCTGGCCTTGTCCCGACTCGAGAATCGCTGGATGAGACCGTGGTGGGCGATTTCAGCCAAGCCCAGGAACGCGGCCTGGGTGTCGTCTTGCTGCCATCCGACGTGCCCCTTGAACTGGCGAGTGGCAAAGGTGTGACGTGCCAATTCCAGTTCAGGTTTACCGACACCGAAGATCCGGTACGGGAAAATGGCATACAGCTCTGGGTTTTCCATATTCTTCTGATTCCGAAAACTCTCGGCTGGCAGCAACTTCTCCTGGTTGCCGTCGCCCCGCCTCGGGATGGGAGGGATGGCCTGCAACAACTCCCCCCAACGGGCCAAACGAGCCCCGCCGACAAGGTCCGGGGGCAGACGAAGCGCCCGCTCCAGCACACACCGTAATCCGGCTACCTCCGGCATCGGGTTCTCGCAGGCCCACCACGTTTCCAAAGCCTGGGATGGCGCGAACAGGATCCGACCGTTGGGCTCGCGGGGATAGTGGAGTTGGTAGAACTCAAGAATCCCATCGGCCAATGGTAGAAATGTGGACTGGAGAAAATCGTGATCGAGCGTGAATGCATAAAAGTCTTCCATCATCGCCAGAAGCTCCAATCCTCCGGACCAGTAGTAACGGATGTACTCGTTCAAAGCCCGGCCAAGCGGTTGACCTTCCCGTTCCCAGCCGTACCCCATGTCACCATTCTGGTATGTTCCCCAGAAGTGCATGGTCTCTGGAAAAAACGCTCCTGAATGATGGTAGTACACCTCGGTGCGAAGCCGGGCCAGAGGCAATGCGTCCAGGTACATCCGAAAAAGTGGGAGCATCTGCTCAAAATCGCCCGTGGCCAACATCGGCCAGTACGGGAGTCGAGTGTTCTGAAACCAGTATCCCCCACCCCACATCCGGAAATCCGCATCATATTTGCCCTCGGCTTCCACCGTAAACAGGGAGCCATTGAACTTGATCGGAAAAGCCCCGCGCCCAGCGCAGGCACTGATGAAACGCTGGAGCGCGTAGGACTGGGTCACCAACTTCGCCTCGGCGGCAGAGCCTCCACCGCCCCCTGCTCCCCCACCCTTTACGACAATCCAACTCCTCGCCCAGAAAGCCTCCCACCAAGCCTCGTGTCTCTTGCGGGCGGCAACCATCGAACCTGCCCAGGCTTGATCGGCTTTCTCTCTCACCTCCTTTTTCCACATTCCTACCGTGCCACCATCTAAGGCCGCCTCCGAAGACCAAAGCGTGCGACACACCACCGCGTAACGATGAGTTCGCATCGGACGCCGACTTTTCAGGGTCCACGGGTCTCCGCTCCGCTCCACATCCTCGCCACGGACACAGGCGCCAAAGACGCGGCCCAACAGCGGATCTTTGAGTTTGTCCACGATGCCGCCGAGATCCTGATGCTCGAGAGTGGATCTCCAAATCGATCTCTGGTTCGCATGACACCAAAGCACCTCGTCGGGCCGATCCAAGAAGACAAGGTCTGGGGTCGCAAAAGGGAGTTCATCCTTGGAAAACTGATCCACCCCGTGCGCCTCCTCGGGTTTGAGAATGCGGTGGGAGGTTCGCCAGTTTTCAACCTTCAGCTGACTGCTGAGAGGCCGCCCTGATCGCACTTCCAGCCAAACGACCGGCTGATGGGCATCCACCCACAGGTCCATGGAAACGGCTTCCGAACCGCTGAGCCCGTTCCCGATCCGAATCATTCCCCGCTGCAAATCGAGGCGTTGCACAAAAGGGGCGCTCTTCGCGAACGGAACGGGATCCAGCTTCAGTCGCACTTTTCCCAGTTTCAGCAGCCGACCCTGTTCCTCCCACGCGTCGGTCTTGGCAACGTACCACAATAGATCTCCGTTCTCCTCTACCCAGGCGTTCACCCCGACGTCCCCGTTGCCGATGGGCATGGACCCAGAGGCGTTGGTGCTGGGACTGGTCCAAACCACATCATTGGCCGAGGGCCAGCCCGCGGGCGGTCCAGCAGCGGAGACAGGGATGGGGGAAACGGACAAGCCCACCCAAGCAAGGTAACACCATGTTCTTAAACTCATTCTCATAGAAGACAGGCGGATAGGATCGATCCCAGCCGCTGATTTCGCCATGGTAAGGAAGAATCCAGCCAAGAGCCAATGACAATTGACCAGCTGAGGAAGGGGGCTTGGCGGATCCCCGCGCAAAAAGGCGGCACCATTCCAAGTATGCATGCAAAACGTCAACTTCGAAGGTCAGAACCTGTTCGGCAAAGGGGAGTTAAGAGTTCATCTCGTGGGCGAAGGATCATGAAGCGGGTGACCATCGAAATGCGCGAACTGCGTTTACATTGAGGAGTGTTCGTGGCACATTTTTCGGCGTTGATCCAACGATCGACCCCGAGGTGAACTGTGAAGCTGATCGAAAGAGTATTTGAGTTGCGTGGCCCTGAAGGGCTGGGCGCGAAGCCGCGCCCGCAGCTGATTGGACCCGTGCTTGGCAAAGTGCACGACACGTTGCTGGATTCGGTAAGGATGGGGTTTCTACATTCCAGCCACGCGCGTGGGCGAATTCCAGCATGTCTGCAGCGCGCAGCGGATGTTCACTTCCTCGGACACGCGGCCGGGCCGAATGGCTCGACAATTCTGCGCTTTGAAGTTCCTGAGTTTGGCAGCGTGGCAGAGGAGTTGTTTGAGCAAGGTCAGCTCTGGGATACAGGTCCACGACCGGAACAAACAGCGTTCGACTTGCTGGCTGCATCGTTGCACGATGTGCGGAAGATGGCGAGGAACAGTGAGCGTTTTGATCATGCGTTGCTTCGGCGTCTTGCGAGCTATCGGCATCTGCTCCGCCATGGACTCACTTCCATCGTTCTGCCGGACGCCAGAGTCCCCGAGGCGGAGAGCATCGATGACCAGTTGAGCACGGCCGCAGAGAGTTTATTCCAGCAGACGCCGCCGATGCGCAGGGTCCGCCTTTGTGGACGGCTAGATCTGCTTGGCGTCAGCAAACGAGTGATGGGGCTTGAGCTCGAAGATGGCACACGGGTCACAGCCGTATGGACTACCGAGGGTTTTGTTGACCTAGCGAGCTTTCTGGACAAACAGGTGGTCATCGAAGGCTTGGCCGAGTTTCGTCCGTCAGGAACGTTGCTCCGCGTGGACACGGACGCGATCCGAGATGCCAGTGCCGGTGATGCAGCCTTTTCGGCAGTTCCACTGGCGGAGGCTCGACACGACTATAAGAGAATGGCGGTAACAGTCCGACCAGGGCAAAAGCCGTATGCTTCCATTTTTGGCCTCGTTTCCGGGGAAGAGTCTGAGGAGGACTTTACAGCGGCGGTGGCCGAACTCAGTTGATGCCGAACACACCAGCCTATTTGCTCGACACCGGTATCCTCCTGCATTGGGTTCGAGGCAGCAAGGTGGCAACGGTCGTCAATACTCAGTTCCAGCTTCAAACTGCGAGTTTTCGCCCGCTGATTTGTGAAGTAAGCCTTGGCGAAATCGAAGCGTTTGCGCGGACACAGAAATGGGGGGACCAGAAGCGGAGCAAACTCAAGGAACTGAGAAAGGAACTTGTCTTGGTGGACATTTCCGATTCTCGCGTCATCGACGCGTACGCTGACCTGAGTTCACTCGCAAAATCAAACGGCTGGTCGATTTTTCACGGCAAGAATGACCTTTGGATCGGTGCGGCGGTCCGTGTGGCCGGCGCGACGTTGCTCACAACTGACAAGGATTTTCGCCCGCTGCGTGACGGCAAGCATCTCGATGTCATTCTGCTCGACGCGACGACGGGTTGGAAGCTTTCCTGACCGTCGGGTCGCACCCTCAAGCGCGCCGTCTCGCTCGCAGCCTTCTATCGATAGAATTGGTCAACTATTGGGGGATTGTCACGCGATAGAACCTGACTCTTGGTTCAGCAGGGATCAAATCGAGGAATTCGTGTGTCGCAGACTGGAGGCCATTGAATTGCTGGAGGCGCACCCATACTTTCAGGTCTTCCGAAACCTCCAAGCCAGCGGACCACCCCCAAAGACCGTCAGCCTGAATGTGAACCATGCCGTCGGCACCCATGTCTGCTACAAGACGCACCGGGGACGCTATGGCCCCCTGGTCGAACTGCAACTGAAAATCCCCCCCCGCACCCAGGCCACCATCGACGGCTATCAGGTATTCCTGGCCTTGATCTGCGACGAATGCCAAGCCATTGGTCCCATTGCCAGATTGGGCGGCAACAGGGCGCAGGTCGGCGACGCTCGTTCCTTGATATACGGCCAACAAGCTCGGCGCGAGGGATCCGCTGAGGGCAAACGTCACTTCCCCATGCGCAGGAGCCACCCAACCGTACCAGAGAGATCTCCCTCCCATCCTCCCCGCGTGGGAGGGTTCGCCGTACTCACGCGTGCAAGCTAAGTTGTCCCCACGGGCAAACCCATGGCTACCCACCAATGCCTGGCGACTTGCCAGATCATCGTTGGGTAGAGACGCCTGAAGAGTCAGAATGAGGTTGAAGGGAGTGAACTCACTCGCATAGGTAGCAGTCGAGTCGAGCGGCCATGCTAGCACGATAGAGTAATCCTCGCCAGCCGTGGCAAAAAACGTTGTTTCGGAACCGACAGACGACGCAAATGCTAACCGGTCCAAACGATCACCAGTGAAGGCAGCAACCCTGACATCCAAGAAATCCCAAGCGTCTGTCTTCAGGACCACGGTCCCCGACTTGGGAGCCCGCCAACTCCACCAGAGAGATCCCTTCGCGGGCCTGTCACCACCGATCGTAGGTTCGCCCACATCCAGGCTCGAGAGAACCATTTTCACTGGCAGCTTAACCCGAGTGCCCGAGAGGGATGTCCTACCCGCGAAGGCATCATTGAGGGGGAGGACCGTGACGGTTTGGGAGAGCGTCTGAATGCTCCCCTGGTAGCCGTAGCCTGCGGGAGGAGGGGGAAATCGGACTAAGGCGGAGATCGCGTAAGTCCCCGGGTAGGCCGGTTGCCATACAACTGTGAACGGTTTCTGGTCGCTCCAGCCCAGAAGTTCCCGACCATTCGACCAATATTCGACTCCACCCTGTTGTCCGATGTCGGCGAGAATTCGAGCGGTGAGCTGCACCTTTTCACCCAATTTGATCACCGTACCTGGCGCGATTGGCTCAAGGACAAGAGGCCCCTCAGGCAGAGCAGAGGACTGAAAGGCAATGTCAATTCCGAAAACATTCCCCCACCCGCCCTGTTCGCTTGAGTAGCCGACGACCACGATATAGTACATCTGTCCACGAAGGACGGGAAAAACCCCGCTTCCCCCAGGAACCTGAGAAGCTTGAGGGGGACTGGGGCCAAACCCCGTCAATTCAGGTCCCTTGATTGTCACCTGACCGTCGTCGGGAGCACGCCACGTGAACCAACGGGAGCCGTAATCTGGAGCAAGCGGTTCATGTTGCGCGTAACGAGACACCCAAATCGGATCTTCGGGGTACGGGGAAATTGTGGCTCCGTCTGTGCTGTCCGAGGCGTGGACCACCCACCCCTGGAGCACAACAGCGTTCGTGGCGCTATCGTTGCCAGCAATTGCCACAGGGACAGGCAAAGTCACCCGTATCTCGCCCTCCGAATTGGTCAGAGCGGCATAGAGGGAGTACTTGCCCACCCCAGAATAGGAGAAGGTCCTTTCGGTGAAATTCGTGTCCAACCCAAGGAAGTGCCCGTCATAGAGTGTCCCTGGGTTCCCGGCAATCTCCCTATAGAAGTAACCAGCCGTGGACATGGAGCCGTCAACCAAGGGATCGAAGCCAACAACCTGCATGACCGTGCGATCCTCATACACCTCCGCTGACAGGCGGACATTGCTTAAGATCAGCCTCCCTTTCACGTCCCGTGTGCCCGACTGGCCATAGTCAGGTCCCAGGACCAACAGATCGTAGGTCTTGCCCGCTTCAGCCTGGAAACACGCAGCCCAACCCGACCAAGCCGCGATCCGTTCTAACCAAGAAGGATCTCCATAAGGGAAGAAACTCGGGCCGTCTTGCCACTGTTCCGACCCAAAAACAATAACACGCTTCCCAGCAAGTTGGACGGTGGCGGTGCCAGATCGAGGAGCCTTCCAGGAATACCAAATGCCAGGCTCGTCCTCTCCCGCGCCCTTGGTGGCCCCGCGCAAACTCCCCAGGATCACCGGCTTCTCGCCTTCCAATACTGTCCGATTCGCGTAATCGTCGTTTGCAGGTCTGGGCAACAGGGCATAGGTGATCGTGTAGTTTCCGTTCGGAGAGGATGCAGCCCCAACGACGGACATCCAATATTCCTGACCCTCTTCCACCAAGAAGCCCCTATGCCACACGTCCATCCTGATGTAGTTGTTTCCGACGGGCATTCCTCGGTATGGCTGAAGATAGGATGTTCCGGGAGCCCCCAAGCCGGGTTGAAAGTTCACCTCAAGCACGCCGTCTCTGGGCGCGCGCCACACATACCAGGCCGACACAAAGCTATTGGGGGTTGTGCCCGCAAAAAAGAAGTTGTTCCCCATCACCTGGCCCGAATCACCGTTCAGCCGTGTCGGACGCGAGGGATCATCGTTTGTCTGGTCCGATGCCGCGGCAATGACCAACGTTGCATCGCGGACCCGCCCTTCGGGTTCCCAAGCCCGAATCGCAAGCTCGGTCCCAGCCGGGGCCGTGAATTCGAACCAGCCGTAGATCCAATCGTCAGGCCGGATACTGGCTGGCTGGAGGCTCGTCCGCACCAGTTTGCCTAGCGTGGTTCCCTGATAGACCTCGGTGGTTACCCGTTCATCGAGTCTAAGCAGCACTCTGCCCGTCCGGGACACGGTCCACTTCCACCAGCCTGAAGCAACCAGTGACCCGACTATGCCCGGCTCCCCTGATTCGACGCCGGCATTCTCGAGGTCAACAGTGGACTCCGCCTGATCCCCCGACAGCGCGATCGCGTCCATAAAGTCGTCGCCAGGGACGTGGACCTCTACGTAGACGGGAGAGCTGGAGTACTCGGAGCCCTCATGCAGGACGATGGCCAAAAGGGTAAGGGGCCCGCGAGGAGGATTGGTCATGACGAGCGCGTTGGGGGAGGACGCGGCCCATGAGTAGACTTTGCCTGATTCTGAGACTGCGTAGAGCGTGGCGGGACCGTCGGGAACAGTGCCTGAAAGAACCACCGGGAAAGCGGCAGGACCTTGCAATGTGCTCCCATTCGCGGGTGATTCAATCCCCATTCGAGAAAGGGAGGTTCTCATCTCAAACGCCCCTTTGGCCTCCGAGGAGGTGCCAGCGATCGCGATCCGGTACCGTGCTGCGGCTTTGGTGTCCCAGACAATCCGATTATCTCCGCAACGAACCCCTACCGAAACGAGTTGCCCCAGAAAATCGCCTTCATAAACCGCAGCCACCACTCCAGGATCGAAGGGATCCAGCGTGAGCGTGGCGGTCCCTGAAGCGCCCGGCGCGTAGTTCATCCATACCGACGGTCCAATGCCCGTGCCGCCATGGATGGGTTCGCCGTCAGGTTCGCGGGTAGCCCCATAGAGGACACCCCGGAGGACATTTGCTTCGCTGACCCAAGTGCCAACTGAGGGAAACCGATCGTCCATCGAGCCACAGGCCACCACCCGATAGCTACTCACCCCGGTAGTCGAGGGCAACTGCGAACCCCAAAGCGCGATTTGATATTGCGCGCCTGCCTCCACCGAAACCAAGCCGGGAGCCACCTCCGGCACGCGCCGAAGTGCGCCGATGCTATCGCCGGTGTAGAAAGCCAACCCACCTTCGATTTCATTGCTGGGCGTGGGATACCATTTGACGAAGGTGCCCCCTGGACTCTTCCCGGTCCACCACACTGACTTGCTGGCAACTGTCGTGGGCAATCCATGATTCGGCTCCCCATTTTCCATGCCCGCGTTCAGCATCCAAGCTTCCAGGGTGGTGCCCTCCCAGATTGCTTCGTCGGTCAGGGTCAAACGATGAGAGAAAGCATCGTTGTCAGGCTGAGCCGAGACCACGACCTGGAACAAAGCCAAACCGAGAGAGGCCAACTTTGATGTGCCAAAACAGGATTCCCTCATGACGTTGATAGTCTTGGTTTTATGGAGAATTGTCAACAAGATCGGATCTGCGCTCGCCACCCCTTCTTGCATCCTCTGTCACCAGAACTGGTGACTGGTGACAAATCCAGTTTCGGCTAGGATAATCTCGTCAGTTCGGTGCAGAAATGCAGTTTCCGTGTGTCGGGCGTATGTCTGCGGCGCCGCACCTCTGGCGAACAACGCTGAAAAGCGCAAATAAGGCCGGGCTCAAACCCCGGCCTTGTTTTTTCCTTCTTTTCCCCCTCTCCGTTGCCTCCGTTACCTTCTGTGAGAAATCACCCGCCCTTTCCAGGCTAATACCTCTTCACCAACGCAAGCAGTTTGGCATCCAGCTTGTGACCGTGCCAATCCTCGTATTGGATGTCTTCCCGCCGCGAATCCAGGATCCCGAAATCTCCCCGAAAGTTCCACAAAGCGTACCCGATTTTGTTACTGGTCAGGATGTCCAAGACGTCGGTGAACCAGGCGAGGAATACTGCGTGCGGGGTCTTGTTCCAGCAACCGCATTCGCCGCAGTGGACTCCCACGCCGCTCTTGGCCAATTCGATCCAGGGTTTGTAATAGGTTTCCAGTCGCGCCCGGTTGAACTCCTCACCGTTCATCGTGCCGGGCCACAAGGGAGTGGCGCATTTCTCGGGATCCTTGTTCGCCCAAGGGGCTTTGTAGTGGGAGATCGCTCCTGGATAGTACCCGCGGCAACTCTGGGCGATGTTCAGGTCTTTGAGTTCCGGAGTGACCTGGTTGCCCACCCGGTTTCCGTCGGCGATGACTAGATGCTTTGGATTGGCGGCGCGGATGGCGTCGGTCGCACCCTTGGCGACCTTGCGATAGAGGTCGCCTGGAATGACCGTCTTCGGGGCGTGCTGATCGTTCATGTCCTCGATCATGGAGGGCTCGTTCAGCAGATCGAAGCTCACCTTTGCGGCTGACACGTCCTTGAAACGCTTCGCCCACATGCCCCAATGGAAATTGAAGGCTTGTTGTGCTTCCTCAGATTTCCAGAGGTTATAGGGCTCGTTGAAGCCGGCATTGATACAGTAGCCGGGCGCACGATGCAGATTGATGCTGACGTGTAGTCCCTTGGCTTGCGCCTTGCGCACGAACGATTCGATGCCGTCCACTTCCTTCTCGTTGATCTTGCAGACTTCCTCAGGAGTAATGTGGCGGGAACGGTCAAAATCCACGTAGCGCGGATAGGCCATGGGCAAACGGATAAAGTCAAAACCCCAATCGACAATCCATTGCAGGTCGTCGTCGGTGGTGCCACGACGGGACGAAGAGGGATTCGGCGAATTGAAATCGGTCAGGTTAAAACCTCGCCAGCGTGGGAAAGGGTTCGCAGCGGATGCCGTGGACCCGGCTCCGGAAAGAGATGATACCCCAGCGACACCCGCCAGTGCTGCGCAAGCCCCAACGGTCCAGACGAAGTTACGTCGATTCAGCGGTGAAGAGCCGGAAGGTGTGGTGGTGTGCATGGTGAAGTTGATTGCAGTTCAGGGAAGTCGGCAAGTCAATGGGCAAAACGGATGGGGCGTCTAAAGTCAGCGCGTTCTCACGAACGCGGCTACAACAACTCCGTAGCCGTCGCCGGAAGGCGGCGCTGGAATCGTTCCCTTCCCCTCTTCTCCCGTATTCGCCTTCGGAAGAAGGCGAAATCTGCGCGTTCTTCCGAACGCGGCTACAGAGTTGTTCCTGCCTGAACTGGTTGGGGACAGCGTACCGCACGGTGTCACCAGAACTGGTGACTGGTGACAAATCCGATTTCGAGTATTCTCACCTTGTCAGTTCGGTGTAGAAATGCAGTTTTCCGTGTGTCGGGCGTATGTCTGCGGCGCCGCACCTCTGGCAAACAACGCTGAAAAGCGCAAATAAGGCCGGGCTCAAACCCCGGCCTTGTTTTTTTGTTTGGATCGTGAGGTCCTTGCTCGTGTTGGTCTAACCTCTAGAAACGCACGTGTCACCACAGCCCAGACAGCGCAGTTCTATAGTTCCTCGCCGAAACTTTCTGGCAACCCTCGGTGCCTTTTGGGCGGGCTCGATCCGCTTCCCCTGGATTTCTCTTGGAGGAGAGGCGGCAAAAGGGCTGAACGTGGCGGTGGTGGGTGTGGGAGGCAAGGGAACGAGTGACACGGATGCCGTGGCGCGCCTGGGAGAAAACATTGTGGGGCTCTGCGACGTGGATCAGTCAAGCCTGCTCGGTCAGTCCCGCAAATACCCCAAGGCCAAGGTTTTCCGAGATTTCCGAAAGATGCTGGAAACGATGGAGGGATCCATCGATGCGGTGATCATTTCGACACCTGACCATATCCATGCCCCCGCCGCGATCTCCGCAATGAGTCTGGGCAAGCACGTCTATGTTCAGAAACCGCTGGCCCATTCGATTTCGGAGGTTCGAGCCATGAGAGATCTAGCTCGGGACAAAGGAGTTGCGACGCAGATGGGGAACCAGGGCAGTTCGGAGCCCGGGCTTTGGCGTGCCGTCGAAGTGGTACAGGCTGGGTTACTGGGACCGGTCCGCCAAATCCATGCGTGGACTGACCGCCCGTCCTGGCCTCAGGGGGTGAGGCGTCCGAGTGGTCAGGATGCCATCCCGCCAAGCTTGGATTGGGACCTATGGATCGGGCCGGCACCGCTCCGAGCGTACAAGTCAGGGGCCTACCATCCCTTCCGATGGAGGGGTTGGCAGGATTTTGGTACCGGGGCCTTGGGAGACATGGGTTGCCACATCTTGAACATGCCGGTTCGGGCGCTCAACCTGAGTCCGCCGCAAAGTGTCCAGGCAGAGGCGGTCTCCGGAGCCAACCCTGAAACCTATCCAACCTCCGCGCGAATCCGATTCGACTTTGCGGCGCGCGGGAATCTTCCTGAGGTGAGACTGTGGTGGTACGAAGGGGGACTGAAGCCACCACTGAGCGCCACGGGAGCCGTGTTGGAAACGATGGGACGTCTCTCCGGGGGCGGCAGTCTCCTGATCGGGGACAAAGGTATCCTCTACTCTCCCAACGACTACGGTGGGGAATTCTACGTTCGTCTCGCGGGAGATCGAAGCCTCTTCCATCCGTCGATCCATGAGGCAGTTCGGGCTGTGCCGATCACTTCACAGCGTTCCCCCGGCCATTATCGGGAGTGGACGGATGCCTGTCGGGGAGGAGTGCCAGCGTTATCGGCCTTTGACACCGCCTCGATTCTGGCAGAGATCGCCCTGACGGGCTGTGTGGCGGCCCGCATACCCAAGCGATTGGTCTGGGACTCGGGCAGCCTGAAGTTTGTAAATGCTCCGGAAGCCAGCCCGCTGATTCTGCGGGAATATCGCCAGGGTTGGGAGCCCAAGGTCTGATCATAGCACTTGATTCGCTGGCCAGAATCACTTCTTATGGAGTCCAGCTCCTGATCGTGGGTAGTGCACCCGGGTAAGCCGGACTAATGCATGGCATCCCAACTGGCCTGAGGCCAGTCGCTCAGGAGGTTTGTATAGACCGTAAAGAATCGCGTGTTTTGTCATGACCAATACTCCTGAGCTTCGCGAGAAGTGTGCGCAGCAACTTTTGGCCGCTGCCAGCAAGGTTCCCACGATGTCCGCGTTCGTCGGTGTCGATGGGTTTGTCGATGAGATCCTGCATGTCGTGGACAAGCGGGAGAGTGCAACCCAGTTTACCCGGGTACCCACCATCGCGAACTTTGCCGAACGATTAGCGGGAGCGGCGGGCCGGAGCACCAACGTGGAATTGGTGTGCGCGATGCGGAAGCTCGGAGGAAACGGTCCGATCATGGCGAACGCGCTGGCTTCGTTCGGCCTACAGGTAACTTACATTGGCAACCTGGGTTACCCCAACCTCCATCCGGTGTTCGCCTCGTTCGCCAAGCGCGCGGAGATTCACTCGATCGCCCAGCCAGGATTCACCGATGCGCTCGAGTTTGAGGATGGCAAGATCATGGTGGGCAAGCACGAATCCCTCAAAGAAGTCACCTGGGAGAACATTCAAAGTCGCTGGAGCCGCGACCAGTTCGAGGCGAAATTCACCAAAGCCGATTTCATCGGATTTGTGAATTGGACCATGATCCCCTTCATGAGTGATCTGTGGGCCGTTCTCCTCAGCGACCTCTGCGTCAAGCTAAACGGATCCCCGCGCCGCAAGATTTTCTTTGACTTGGCTGACCCGGAAAAGCGCCTTCCGGAGGACATTAAGCGGGCCTTGGGGCTGATCACCGCGTTTGAGAAGTATTTCGATGTCATTCTTGGCCTCAACGAGAAGGAGGCCTACGAGATCGCCAAGGTTCTTGGGATCAAGGAAGAAGAGCGCACCCCGGAAGGCCTCTCCAAGATGGGAGTGGAAATCCGCAAACAAGTGCCGGTGTACACTCTCGTGATTCACCCCGTGGCCTATGCGTTGAGCGTGACCAAGGAGGGGGTAGCGGCCGTGAAAGGCCCGCATACACCCAAACCCAAGATCACCACGGGAGCGGGAGACCATTTCAACTCAGGCTTCTGCCTGGGTAAACTCTTGGGTCTGGACGATCAGTGCTGCGTGCTCACCGGCGTCTCCACAAGCGGTTTCTACGTGCGAAGCGGCGAAAGCCCGACGGTCGAGCAGTTGGCCGGTCTGATGCGTAATTGGCCTAACGATTAGCTTCCCCGAAGATTCCAGGGAATCCACGCATGGTCTTGGAGATTGTGAAATATGGCGACCCCGTACTACGGCAGCGCGGGGCGCTCATCGAGAAAATCACCCCAGCGATCCGCAAGCTCGTTGAGGACATGTTCGACACCATGCGCGAGGCGCACGGGGTGGGGTTGGCAGCACAACAGGTTGGCGAACCGCTGCAACTGACGGTCATTGATGTCGGGGGGGTAGAGGAACGTCCCTCCACGCTGGAACTGGCAGGGAAACCGGCGGACGTGAACCAGTTCATGCCGTTGGTCCTGATCAACCCTGAGGTGACTCCTTGTGGGGAGCCCGAGACGGGCCCGGAGGGGTGCCTGAGTTTTCCCGAGGTCTATGCGGATATCACCCGTCCAGGATCTGTGGACGTGAAGGCCCTGAACGAGGAGGGCGAAGAAATCCGGTTCCGCTGCGGTGGCCTCCTGGCTCGAGCCGTGCAGCATGAGGTGGATCACCTGCGCGGGATCCTGTTCATCGACCGTATGACGGGCGATACAAAGAAGAGCCTCAAGCCTGACCTGGAGAGGATTCAGAGTGAAACGAAGGCTGCGCTGAAGAAGCAGGGGCGCTAGGCCCCGATGTGCCGTCCTGGCCAACGGCAGAGTGCAGCCGGTGAAGGTAGGTCTGCTATGACGGGGTTTGACCATCAACCGAGAACGCGGATCGTCTTCGGTCCAGGCAGCGTGGATCGGGTGGGCGAAATCGCGTTGGAACTAGGCGCCAAGAATCCCTTGATCATCACCGATCCGGGCGTTCGCGCGGCTGGCCATGCGGATCTCGTCATCGACTCCTTGACCAAAGCCGGATTGACGGCAGTGGTTTTCGACCAGGTACACGAAAATCCCACCACGCGCGACGTCGAAGCGAGCCTTCAGGCGGCTCGAGCCGGGGTCATTGACTTTTTCATCGGGGTTGGCGGGGGGAGTTGTCTCGACGCGGCCAAAGGGTGCAATCTCTTGCTCACCAACGGAGGCTCCATCCGCGACTACTGGGGCGTCGGCAAAGCGAAGCTGCCTATGCTACCCATGATTGCGATCCCCACCACGGCGGGGACTGGGAGTGAGTGTCAAAGCGCCGCACTCATTGCCGACGCCATGACGCACCAGAAAATGGCTTGCCTGGACTTCAAGGCGGCCCCCAAAGTCGCCATTCTGGATCCCTGCCTGACCACCACCCAACCGCGACAGGTCACAGCTTACACGGGTATCGACGCCATCGCACATGCTGTCGAGGCGGCGGTGACCCGAAAACGAAACGGTATGTCCCTGATGTATGCACGGGAAGCGTTCCGGATGCTGCTGCCGGGTCTCCCCAGAATCCTGCACCGGCCGGATGACTTGCATGCCCGGGGAAGGGTGCTCTTGGGAGCTTCCCTAGCAGGGTTGGCGATTGAGAGCAGCATGCTGGGGGCGGCTCATGCCACCGCCAATCCCCTCACCGCTCATTATGGCATTGTTCACGGGTTAGCGGTTGGGCTGATGCTTCCCGCAGTCGTCCGCTTCAATGGTGGGGATCTCTACACGCTTCAACTCTACGCCGAGTTGGCGTCCGCCGCGGAAATCGCCCACCCACGCGACGGACTGGAGCTTGCGCATGACGCTCTCCTAGCACGACTGGACTCTCTACTCAACGCGGCTGGTTATCCGCGGTCCCTGGCCGAATGCGGGGTCGACCGATCGATGATCCCGACTTTGGCCCAAGAGGCGGGAAAGCAATGGACTGCCAGCCACAACCCGCGCGCTTTGACTTTCACCGATTTTGTGGATCTCTACGAAAGTGCCTTTGAGAAGCGGGGAGATGGAGATCCCGGCCCGATCTGATTTCGGGCGCCTCCACTCACGCACTGGCGCTGGTGTAGTGGCGGATGGAATACCGCCAAACCAATTCGGACACCGCGAAGCAGAGCGCAGCCATCACCCCCAGCAGGAGGATTTCCCCCGGAGAATCGAGTTTGCCCACCAACAATTTCACGGGCACATTGGAAACCAGCAGCACCGGAAGGACGAAAGTGAAGACCGCCTTGAAGGGGCCAGGCCGGAAGGCGCCATCCGGTAATCGCGCGATGTTAAAGAGATTGTAGTAACCCCACACGATGCCCTGGGCTCGAACCGTGAAGAAACACACTGTCGCCAGGAGGAACATCAAGGAGTAGTGGACGAGGACCCCCACAACGCAGAGCAGAAGGAAGCTGACAATCTGCCAAGGGGTAGGAACCAGAGCCATCTGGTGTGCCGCATAGAACATAACCGCCACCGCCGAAGCCGCATTCACAAAGGCTCCTAAATCGACCTGCCGGAATGATACCAGAAACCGGGTGTTGGCGGGAAGCAGCAGCAGGAAATCAAGCCGCCCAGTTCGAACGTGTTCCGAAAGATTCGAACAATTGAGGAGGAAAAGCGCGGTGAAGATCTGTTGGATGAAGTGGCTTGCCCCCAGCAGCATGACCACCTCCCACTTGGTCCAGGTGGCAATGCGCTCGGTATGATCGTAGAGCACGGTCATGAAACTAAGCTGGAGCGCAAACCAGAGCATCTCCACAATGATCCAGAGGATGAAGTTGGATTTGAAACCAAGCTCGCGCACGACGGAATTCTTCCACAACGCGACATAGATGCCAAAGTAGCGTCTCAGCAGGGAACCGCTTTGGGGGAGGGTAGATGGAGAGGGATCATCCATGGTGTCTTCATCCGCCAAATGCGGAGTATCGTCGGCTGCCACGCCTCCAGACCCACCGAGCGAGCGCATACGAGGCGATCACCCAGAAGAGTTGGATCACCAAGCCCTGCCAGAGGGCGGAACCGGAGATGCGCCCCAGAAAGATGCTCACCGGAAAGTAGAGCTGGTAGGGAAAGGGGGTGAAGTGGAGAGCCTGGCTGAGGGCGGGAGGCAGAATGTCGAGCGGGAAGAGATGGCCTCCGGCCAAGTATTCAAACGCGTAGAGGATGAAGATCACGGACGAAACTTCCATCAGCCAAAACGCGAGTAAAGCCATCGTGTAGGAGAGCAGGAACTGAAGCAGGGCGGTCATCCCCACCGACACAACAAAGCATACGGCGACGAGCCAAGATGAGGGTGCCACCAGGTGCTCCCATTGGCAGAGCAAAAAGATGCCGACCGGCAGAATCGACACGGCGGTGTAGACCAAACGGCCTGCAAGAAAGAGGCAAAGCCGGTAAGTCAGATAGTCGATCGGTTTCAGGAAGAACTGGCTGATCGTGCCCTCGCGAATCTCCGCCGCAATCTGCCAATCGTCCTCCGTCACAGCAGTCAAGGCATCCACCACCGTCACCACCAGATAGTAGGAGATCATCGCCCCCAGCGTGTAACCAGCAATCTGTTCTTTGCCAGGGTTGCTGGAGTA
>CAYPNF010000076.1:0-34145 GCA_964411985.1 uncultured Verrucomicrobiota bacterium | reverse complement strand
GAAAAACTACAGGTTGTTGGACACATCCTCTCATTGGCTACCTCCTCGGAAGGTCAACTCATGACGCTCACCGTTGATTTCAATCAGGACAGAGTTGGATCGGACTTCAAGGCATTTGACTCGAGTTTTCCCGCCAGCATGCCTAACGTCCACTTCTTCTCCAGCCTCCATCGTGGTTCGATTAATGGTTGCCAGCCGCCGCGAAGGCGGTCCGACGATGGCCTTCAAAGAGAGTTGGGCAAACACGGCCTGAGCGGTCGAAACCGGCGGTGTAACCGAATTGTTCGTGACCGCAAGGCGAGGCTCCCGGCGACTGGAATTGGGAAAGAAGGGATCCTTGCCCTGCTTGGGATCGTCCACAAACTCAGGTGCCGAAACCAAGTTAGTCAAGGACTCGCCGCCTCCTGCGGACTTTGCCACCGCAACCGCGTTCGTTGCTTTGGCCTTGGCCGACTCGTCTTTCTGGGATGCGGGGTCCGGTCCGCAGCCAGGCGCTGCCAGGATCGCCAAGGCCACCGATGCCACAGCGCCCCATCTCCAGGCGATTTCCAATTGTCGGCTCAGGAAAGCTGTCATGATCACTGTTTCGTGGTGCCGGCTCGGACCAATGCTATGATCTTGGTCTCAAACCGTAGCTTCTCTGGTTCATTCTTGCGGGCGGAGTCGGGCAGACGAACGGACACTAATTCCACCCTGACATGGGGGTATTTTGACTCGAAATCCACGAGGAAACGCCCGAAATCGTGGTAGTACGCGAAAAAGACGGTGTCAAACGAGGCAGACTTATAAGGGAAACCCGGCAGAAGCGTCGTCTCCCCGATCAAGGGTTGGGCCAAGTCCCCCGAAAACTCAACCTTGCTTGACGCCACTGCGGTTTTGAGAAGGTTAAAGAGAGTGGTATACTCGTTCCCCAACGGCAGCATGTCTGCTTCCAGCTGATCGAGGCGTTCCTTCACCGCTTTGAAGTCGGTCTCAATTTTCGCAGCCTTCTTCGCCAACTGTTGAGCGGTCTCGATCTTCCGGTTCATGTCCTCGAGCTTCTTCAAATGGGTGTTCAGCGCCGCCTTTTGAGATTCGATGACCAGATACCAGAGTCCCGCGATCACAAGGACCGTCGCCATCACAGCCAGGATCAAGTGGTCTCGTTTCTCTTTGCTCAGTCTGTTCATATCACCTCACCTTTTCGGGAAACTGGCATTGGAAGGAGAAAGTTCCAGTCTTCCTTGAACCCGCCTGGGTGCTGGCGCTGCGCGAACGTTCAACCGCCTTGAACGGATCCGGCTTCTTGAGATTCTGCTGAAAGTAGGGGTTGCGGGCGATTGCCTCCATGAAACGAGTATGGTTGCCCTCGCTGTCAGCCGCAAAGTCGTCACCCTTGATCACCATGCTGATTCTCTCTGTCGAGGTGGCAGGTGCGATGATCTTCTTGCCTTCGGCGTCCTTTTTAGGCGGAGCGAGATAATAGGACTGATCCATGTTCACCTCGGTGACCTGGATGTTATCGACCATGCTGAACTGGAGTGCGTTAAGCACTTTGGTCCAAGTAAATCGATTGGTCGCCAGCTGATTCAGCGCCTTCAACTTCCGCTCCATCTCGGCACTTGCGGTCAAATTTGTCTTGATGAGAGAATCCTGCTTTTCCATCCGCTGCCACTGCGTTTGAGCGGTCTCCAAGGCAGATTTGGCCTGCATGATCTTCGCCTGGAGGCTGAGTATCCAAACAAGCACCAGGCAAACCACGAAGGCACACACCCAAATGGCGCGCTTCACGGGGTCGCGCCTCTTCATCTCGAGTGCGGCCTGCTCTTCGGCTAATAAATTGATCCGAATCATATCGGCTTAAAATGCGGAAAGTGCCGCGCCAACGGCCACCGTCAGCTGCGAGGCCACTTGCTCCACTTCCGCTAACTTGGCGGGCGGAAGTGTCAAAGTCATTGAGTCCAACGGATTCCAACTCTTGGTATCCACCATCAGCTCTGTCTTGAGCGTGCTCACGATGAAGTCGGACCGGGCCGATCCACCAGAAACGAAAACTTGGTTCACAGGCCGGTCGTGTTTGCTTACGTAGAAGTCGATCGATGCATGGATTTCTGCTCCGAGAGGCTCCAGAAGCCGGTACAACTGAGCTTGTACCTCCTCACCCATCTCCAACTTGTTCTTCTCAGCCTCCTCCAAAGACCAACCCATCGCTTCCGCCAAACCACTCGTCAAACGCTCACCCCCCATCGCCAGCACCCGGTTCAGCAGCAACTGGCCGTTTTGAAGCACGCAAATGGTGCTGTGACGAAAACCGATATCCACTAATGCAACTACTTCTTTTTCAAATGTTTCGGGTTGAGCCATCTCGAATGCATTGGCTGGGCTGATCACCCCAGGGATGATCATCTCAGGCAAGAGTCCTGCAGCTTTGGCAACCGCCTGCAAATCCCGAACCACGGGCTTCTTGGCAGCCCCGACCAGAGTCCGACACTTCTGACCGGCTTTCATCGGCTCCGGGGAGGTCCCCGGGGGAGGCGGGAGAATGAAACAGTCGAAAAGGTGATCGGGGAGGTCCTGTTGAAGGTAAGCGCGAGCACTCAGTCGCAACATCTGGCGCATGTCCGACACGGGCACCATGGGCATCTCCGCTTGGCGGAGGATCGCCTCGTCCACTCCCAAGGCCAACACCACCTGCTTGGTGCGATTCCCCAACTCCGCAGCCACCTTCTTCAGATGCTCCGTCACCACGGCCATCCCAACTCCGGTTGATGACACGGGAGCGTCCAGCAGACAGAAGTTCAATAGCTCGAAGCCATTTCCTTTTCTCTGCAGCACGACGCCTTTGGTCGTCCTCGAGCCCAGGTCGATTGCCATTACCTGGTTCCGCTTCTTCGCGGGCAACGTTGACAAAGAGAGTCCCATTTTTTCCTATCCTCAGTGATTGGACGGCAGCTTCACGTCACAGCGGGTACTATCGGATGTCTGTCTCGTTTTCTTTAGAAAGATTCTTTCAATCCCCTCCCGTTTCCTCACCACCGCCGGAATACCGTTGGCGACTCAGCACCAAGAGACCTGTTATATCCTCCAACGAAAACATGCATAAAATATTTATATAGAATATCTTCCATAACACACTGCGAAGAGACATCCTCCCCGGAACCAAGGAATACACATCATCTTATCTTATCGTTTTCATGAAAACTTTTCTTCTTAAGTCTTTTACAGCAGTGTCACTGCAGCCTCAGGCGAAGACTGCTTCTCCTGGGTCAGAGCCTCCTCGTATAGGACCCATCCCCAATCGCTAACCAAGGTGGAATCTCGCTGAATGGCTTCTCTCAATCCGGGTCGATGGGGTCTTGCAGGCAGGAAAAAGCATGCCTTCCTGGGAATTTCGAGCTTTACTGGTATCTAAGGCAGGCCGATGGTCTGCTGGCGATGGGCATGCCTCGATGAGTCCTGAGGGACCGCGGGTTGCCCCAACTCTCCTATTGCCTATGAGTACGCTTTGGAAACTGCTCTGGGACTACGATCCCAACGGTCTGCTGGTTCTGGACGGTTCTCTGACCGTAAAAACCGTCAATCCGGCTCTTTGCAGAATGCTGCGTCACAGCTCCGAGGAGTTGATTGGCCATCCCGCCGCGGAAATCCTGGGTGACATCTCAGATTTCCAACGAGCTTTGCAGGAGCAAACGGAACTCGTTGGCTTGGAGCAAGCCTACCCCAAGTACGAGCTCTATGTCCGAAAGGTCATATTCCCCATACCGGACGAAGGCTTGGTGGCGGGAATCCTGGTGGACATGACCGCCGACTGGATCAAGCGCAACGAGATGAGCAAGCTGAAGCAGGAGGCGATCGAGAGAGTCAACCTGGTCGTCGACAAGCAGATGAACGTGGCCCAGGAAATTGCGGGTCTACTTGGAGAAACCACGGCAGAGACCCGCGTCAGCCTGATTCACCTGTTGGAAATGCTTCGCAAGGAACATGTTTAACCAACAGGTCTATTACGACATTGCTCCAGCCAGCCTGACCCGGCACGGAGAAGGGCTCTGCGGCGACCAAGTGAAGATCCACCGCACACCAGAGAAAACGATCATCGTGCTCTCGGACGGCCTGGGCAGCGGTGTTAAGGCAAGCATTCTGGCCCGCCTCACTGCGGAAATCCTGGTAACGATGCTCCGGGAGCGAGCGAGCCTGAAGGATGTCATCGAGACCATCATTCGAACCCTCCCTATCTGTCGCATTCGCAAAATCGCATATGCGACCTTCGTTCTCCTTGAGATCGATCAGGACAGCGGCGAGTTTCGCATCATCAATTTTGACAGTCCCCCAGTTTTCTTTCTCAGCCGGGGGCGGCTCCAAAGGCTGGAGCAGCGTGAGGAGGAGATCCTGGGAAAAAGGCTCAGGTTCTCCACCGGGAAACTCGAACGAGGCGATTTCCTGGGCGCCATCAGTGACGGCATGTTGTACGCGGGTCCAGGGGCGATCATGAACACCAACTGGGGCTGGGATCAAGTGGGCTCACATCTAGAAAGCCTGGTGCGACACTTCCCCGGTTCAGCTGGACTGATCGCCAACCGCCTCATGGCGAAAACACACTCCCTCTATGGAGGCGAAGCAGGCGACGACGCCACCTTGGTCGCCATCCTGGCCCGCCGCCCCAAACGGCTCGTGGTCCTGACGGGCCCCCCTTCTGACGAGAAACGAGACGAGGAGTTCGTGGACCGAATGCTGGAGTTCGATGGCCGCCGGGCGGTATGCGGTGGCACCACCGCGAACATTGTTGCGGCGAACGTGGGCGAGAAGATCACCATGGATATGAGTACAAGACGCGATGATATCCCCCCCATAAGTATGCTCCAAGGAGTGGACTTGGTGACGGAAGGCATTCTGACTCTCGCGAAAACGCTGCAACTTCTGCAGGAAAGTCAGGGGGATGCCTCCCGGGTGCCCCGTGACCGGAACGGAGCCAACCTGCTTTCACGTGAAATGCTCAACGCGGACACGATTCTCTTTCTCGCAGGGAAAGCGATCAATCCCTATTACCAGAACCCCCTGCTCCCTAGGAACATATCGATCCGACACAACTTGCTGGAACAACTCTCAGGTTTGCTGCGGTCTTTCCGCAAAGAAGTCACGGTGGAATGGTGGTAGGGAAAGCGCCCTGCTCCCACAAAGAGTCTATCCAAGGCCCAACGTCGGGCTGGAAAACCGGAGAATCAGCGGGCTGAAGGTTCGAGCCTCGACGCAGCAGATTTGCCAGCCGTCGCAGGGATGACCACTGCGCCTGTATTAGGGGATGCGACGACGAAACTGACTGTCTCCCCTTCCTTCCCGAAGTAGCCACCCCAGCCGACGCGCAGTTCCTGGACAGAGTTGAGATCCAACTTGCCATTCGTGTCCTTCGACCAGCCAGCCACTTGAAATCGGCTAAGCGGAACGCAATTCCTGCGATACCCTGGCTTTGCTAGCATACAACTCGTGTTGGCAAGGTAATCAGCACCTCCTCGTTCCCGCAGAATGAACAGCAGTTGCACAGGAGTCTCCTGTCCCTCAGGCACCCATGTGTCCACCACGACACATTGAGCTTCCGCTGGAAGCCCGCGTCCCAAGACTGGAAACCCAACGAATTGGAACGTGTCCACTCCGCTCTTCGTCAACATCGCGTCTGCGCTCCACCAGCCTCCCTCGGTCGGTAGGAGCCCTGCCATAGCACGCTTCTGTAAGGATCCACGCACAAACTCCCCTTCGGACCGATTGGGTTCCGAGCAAGCCAGAGGGACTACGCTGAGGTAGGGAGCCGTCCTGCGCGCCAGCGGGAGACGCCGGGCCAGTTCGCACCTGTCGTACACCAGGAAGGTCGCACCATAGCCGGGAAGGGCCATCGGCTCTTTCGCACCCAAAAAACCTTCCATCGCTCCGGTCGCTGGATTCCAACGCTCGCCGGTACCACGACCGGAAGTCGACACTCGCCCCGACCAAGGATCCGGGCTGTCATTCACAACGAAGTAAATGTCCTTCTGTGCCGTGCGACGATGAGCCATCTGCAATAGCCCAGCTTCTCCCGAGACCCAAGAGTCTCTTGGCAACACCGACGCGATGTAACTCTCGAGGAGCACTTCAGTCCCTTCTGGCAGGAAGATACCACCACCACCCCTCTGCGCTTCCTTCACGACAGGGAGTGCCGACTCCGGTCCGAAGAGAAAAGCACCGATCCGCTCGACCTCAGGGGAAGGAAACTCAAGCTCCGAATTCCTGGGCCGCGCACGCAGCCCTACGACGACGCCTCCGGCTCGGACAAATCTCTCGAGGTTTTGCCAGGCACGAAGAGGCAGACTGTCGACCATAGGCAGCAACACCATTCGCCATTCAGAACGACCGCTTTTTAGAATCCCCCGGCCGATGGTTGCTTCCGCCAGACATCGGCTGTCGATGAAAGTGAAGTCTCGTCCAGCAGCACGCAACGAGTCGGCGGCCAGTCGACAGCTGTTTTCAATCTCGGCAGCCTCTGCGGCTTCCGACGCCCAGACCCTGGAGGGCACGAAGTGGGCCCAAAGGCTCTCGGTGGGAAGCACCACCGCAATGTCCGAAACCAGCTTGCCGCCCGTCAGCATGGCGCTGCATCGTCCTACCCACTCATTCAGACGGCGGAGGCTGTCCGTATCCAAGCCACGAAAGGAGTAGTAGCTGGTAATCAAATTGACGCCGTTCACCATGAGTCGATTGCAGGTGCCTCGAATCTCGTCCTCTGTGACCTGGCGCACCGGACGGTGGTCCCCTTCCCCGCGATAGACCTGGCCGTGATCCGAGGTCTCGCACATCACCACCGACCGATTCTCCAACTCGGCCGCACTTCCCGCCAGCTTGGCAATGTGCCATGGGACTTCACCTGGCACACTGGTGAGGCAGTCAATTCCGGGTGCGTCCAGTTTTCGCAGGCAACCAAAGAAGTCACCATAGAGCGGTACATGAACCGACAACCCCTCCTCGGCTAAAAGGTGACCTCCGCTGAGCAGGCCGTGGTTGCGACACCAAGTCTGGATCTGGCCAAAATAGTTCTCAGCAACCAACTCCCCCACCGTTCTCCAGAAATCAGCACGGACTTTCTCGGTTCCCGATCCCATGGAAGTGACCAGAGCTGCCAGCATCGACATATCAAAGGGATAGCCCCGTCGCCGAAGAAACTCCGTTTGTAGATTGCTGGACCATGGAAGCACAGAATAGGGCATACGCCTGAGGAACAGGCTCATCAAGCTCGGTTCATCGGTGAAGGTGGTAGAAAACCAGGCGGGCAAGCGATCGCCCAAGCGACGAGCGTAGGCATCGTGGGTCAACTCAAGAAACCGTCTGGTGGGCTCGGCCAGAAGCAGATTAGGGTAGGGTCTCTTGTCGGCGAGCCCCATGGCTGCATGGGTCCCATCAAAGAGTCTCGAACGGGTAGCCAGGATCACGTGCCAGCGTCCCTCAGGTGCGTGCCAAACCAGATTGTCGTTGGTGACATAGCCTCGGAGGTCTTGGACTGCAGGGGGAGCGGTACCGCCATCCCCGATGCGGACTGCAACGGCCAGCACTGGATCTCCCGGAGGCAGCTGGAGCTTCACCGGCCCAGCTGGAAAGCGACCGTCGGCGACCAGGATCCCCTCCGCCTCCCATTCTGGGCGTCCCTTGAGCGTTTGTCCTCCAGCCGTAGCCGAGGGGTAGCCGCTCTCATCGTAGAGCCACATCGACCATCCCTTGTCATGGGCTTGTCGCGCAGCCCTCTCAAAAGCCTTCCACTTCGCTGGATCCTCCAGGTACCTATCGAAAGACACGTTACAAACCACCCCTCCAAACCCTTCCTCCTCGAGCCGGCGGGTCACGGCATCCTGTTGCTCCGGTGCGTCTGGCCAATTGTGGATGATCTTGAGAATTCGGTTCTGCTTCGGAGGCTCTCGGAAGCTCTGGCGCAGGTGCTCAGAAGACCCGGTGCTAGCAGCCAGCGGAAGCCAAACGGACAAGGAAAGAAGCGATGTGAAGAAAAGGTCTTTCATGATGCCAGTTCCGGAATCGTCATCGGATCCGCGAGAAGTGTCCAGTTGAATGCCAGTGTCCAACATCGGTGTCCAAGTATCTCCTTATAAGGCACGCCCAAAATCAGGCATGGCCGATGCTGAAATTGATGCAGGATTGCGGAGCGGCAAAAGGGAATGAAGAGCAGGAAGCCTTCAACCTCTTGGGCAGGAAAGAAATAGGCGGCGTACAGGTGCACGTCACCCATCCAGGAACAGGACAGCCTGGACATCAGTGAGACAGATGGCGACCGAGAAGCAAGTCAACGGATGGACAATATGAAACGGATGTTTGCTCTTCTTCTGGCATTTCTCTGGGTTTCGATGTCTCAAATGCCGACGCTGCAGGCCAGCCCAAGAGAGTCCTTCCCGATCCTGATCGAAGGCAGGCTGTACACCGTTTTGCATCCCGGATGGAAACCCTCGACGGATGGCACCCCCGCCAACGCAAAGGGTGAGGTATACGAGAGCGGGGTGTCCCAAGGATCTGTACTGCTCACCCAGAACCAGGGGCGGCGAACCGGCTTGATCACCCTCAAGAATGGTAAGCGTTTTCAACTCACCTGGGCGGGCGAGCGGGTGTCAACATCCGCTCTGGAACAGCCTCCGATTCAGGAGACATGCTCCGTCCGACCACCGGGGGCTCCCTTCGTCTCCCTGCACAGTGCCATCGCCCAGGACACGACGCCGGCATCCGTCGACATCCTGGTCCTTTGGACCGTAGCTGCCAAGAACCGCGCTGGAGGCGAGGAAGGAATCCGCACCCGGATCGACCTGGCGATTGCCGAAGCGAACCAGGCCCTCGCGGATAGTGGAGTCCAAGCCACGGTCAACCTGATCCGCGCGGAAGAGACCGCCTACAGCGAGGGTCCCGGCATGCAAACCGATCTCACCCGGCTTGCGACCGCGAACGATGGCTATATGGACGATGTCTTTAACCTGAAGTCCAAATACGGAGCGGACCTAGTGTGCCTTTTCAATGACTCACCCGATCCCAACATCGCGGGAATCGCTTATCTTCTCTCAAGCAGCACGGACTGGCCATTCAGCGTGGTTCAGATTCGCTATGCGGTCGGCTACTTTGTGTTCATACACGAATTGGGCCATAATTTCGGCTGCAGCCATGATGTTGAAAACGCCGGGGGCGGAGCCATCAGCTATGGACACGGCTATCGCCTCACCGCGGAGGGAACACTCTACCGGACCATCATGGCCTATGCACCAGGGGCACGCCTCGGTTACTTCTCGAATCCACACCTAGCCTACAAAGGTGTCCCTCTGGGCGACGCCTCCACTGCGGACAACGCAAGAGTCATCCGCGAGCGCTCAGGGCTCATCGCGGCTATCTCGCCTCCCGCGCAGGTGAAGATCCGCGTCACTATGAACGGAAGCGGATCCGTGGAGTGTAACGGAGTAACTATGCCTGCTTCAGGAATCACGGTTCCGCGAGAGACCTCCCTGGGCCTCACGGCCAGGGCCTCGAATGGCGCCCGGTGGGTGGGTTGGTCAGGCGACCTCTCCTCGGCCGCCAATCCGCTTGTGCGATCAGCCCAGAGAGACCTCAACATCGTTGCCAATTTCAGCGACGGTCCCAGCGACGTGGCTCCCATCATCCTGACCGAACCTCAGAGCACGAACCTTCCCTATGGTGGCGAGCTGCGCATGAGCGTGACCGCAGTGGGGATTCCCGAGCCGGAGTACCAATGGCAACACAACGGTCTCGATCTGCCGCACGCAACGGCGCCGGAGCTGGTCATACCCAGTGCCGTACACAACCACGGAGGGGCCTATTCGGTCTTGGTAATCAACGCCGCTGGCGGAGTTCAGAGCGAGCGAGCCATCGTAAACGTCGGCGACACCCCTGAAATTCTCGAACAACCGCTCTCCCAATATGCCGAGCCAGGCAGCACAGTGACCTTTCGCGTCCGTGTAAGCTCGGCGGAGAGTGCCACCTACCAGTGGCGTTGGAACGGTCAGGATCTGCCGGGAGCCACCACAGCTACGTTAGTTCTCCCGAACATAGACCAAACCAATGAAGGCATCTACACGGTATTTGTAACCACTCCGACCGGTGGCATCTCGAGTGAGCCGGCCGGCCTGGGGGTGATTGCGCCGCCCCGCATCCTGAAGCAGCCTTCCAAGATCAACACCATCCGGGGTTCAAGCGCGGTCTTGACCGTAGAGGCTGTCGGCCATGAACCACTGGAATACCAATGGTACCTGAACGATCAGCCTATCTCCGGGGCCAAGAACTCCTCCCTTGCCCTGCCGAACCTCCAACCAAGCCAAGCAGGTTATTACTTCGTGGTCGCAAGCAATCCTTTCGGCTACACCACTAGCACCCAGGTTCTTGTCACCGTCAATGTGCCTTTGGTCATTCTGACCCAACCCCAGGATATTGTAGCTCCCCGAGGCAGTACTCCCATCTTCAAGACGGTAGCAGATGGCAGCGCTCCCATCACGTACCAGTGGCGTTTCAATGGAGAGCCGCTCAGCAACCAGGTCTACAGCACGTGCAGGCTCAGAAACGTGCAACCTCAGCAAGCAGGGGTTTATCTGGTTGACATCATGAATCCCGCAGGCCTCGTCACTAGCGAGCCAGCCCGCCTCATCGTCACCGATCCGCCGGTCATCACCCAGCAGCCGCAACCGGTCCTACTCCGTGAAGGTGAATCGGGTACTCTCAACGTCGGTGTCGAGGGTGCCGCGGAACTGCGGTATCAGTGGTCACGGAATGGCCAGACAATCGCAGGCGCAACGGCCAGTAGTTACGAGATCAGCGCAGCCAGTTACCAGGACGATGGCACCTATACGGTCGCCATCGCCAACGCGGACGGAAAGGTCATAAGCAACCCCGCCATGGTCTCGGTCCTGATCCGACCTGAAATCATGAAGCAGCCAGTGCCTGTTACCATTTTGCCCGGGCAGACCGCCAGCTTCACCGTGATCTGTCGTGGCACCAGCCCTCTCCGTTACACATGGTCCCAGGGAGGATTGGATCTTCCCAACTGCAATTCATCGACGCTCGTCCTTACCGAAGCCTCCCAGAGCATCGCTGGCGAGTATCGAGTCCGAGTCGAGAATGACTACGGCACCGCCGTCAGTTTGCCCGCCAGGCTGACGGTGCTTCAACCGCCAGTCATCATCCGCCAACCCTCTAGTATCACCGTTCTCGAAGGCAATCCGGCCAGGCTTGAGGTGAAGGCAGAAGGAGCCCCTGAACTTCGGTATCAGTGGAAACGAAGTCCGGGAACGTCGCTCCAAGGAGCTACGAATTCGAGCTTCGAAATCGCCCGTGTGACCCCGCAGGACGCTGGAATCTATTTCGTCGAAATCCAGAATGCTGATGGGAAGGTGGTCAGCCTTGGCGCGAAGGTAACGGTCAACACGCCGCCAGTGATTCTAGATCAGCTCCCAAACCGAACCGCCGCCCATTACACCACCCTGTCGATGGAAGCCATGGTGCGGGGGACCGAGATAATCCGGTATCAGTGGTTCCGGGGCCAGGAGCCCCTCGTTGGGGCAACGGGAAAGACCCTTGTTTTCCCCAGTCTCAAGGCAACCGACGCTGGGGATTATTGGTTCTCGGCGTCCAATGCCTACGGGCAAACCAACAGCCAGCCGGCCCGTTTGAACGTGACGGCCCCACCTGTCATTCTCCAGCAGCCAACTTCGGTCAAAGTCCTTCCCCCCTCCTCGGTAACCCTGGCTCCCGTTGTGGAAGGTACCTCACCCCTTTCCTATCAGTGGTACCGCAATGGTGCCGTTCTGCCCAACGAAACCCAGGCAACCCTTATCCTTGTCGCTCCCTTGGAATTGGAGTCTGCCACTTACCACTTCGTCGCTGCCAACCGTGATGGAAAGACCCAAAGTGCCCCCATCCGGGTCACGGCACCCTTCGCTCCCCGGGTTACGCAGCAGCCTGAAGACGTCATCGCCACCAATCTCCAAGAGGTGGTGTGGAGCGTCGAGGTGGTCAGCAGCACAGCGGTCACGTATGAATGGTACAAGGATCAGATTCCCCTTCATGGGATCAAAGCAGCTTCCTGGAGCATGACTGTCACCAACGCGACCGCAGCAGGCGATTACTGGGTCGTCGCCAGCAATGAAGCGGGTTCAATCACGAGTCGCCACGCCACCCTGACCTTCATTGATCCGCCGGTGATCACTCAGCAGCCGTCCCCCCAAATCCTGGGAGCCAACATGACCGCAGTCTTCACCGTGAAGGCTATCGGGAAAGGGCCTCTCGGCTATGCATGGACTCGGAAAGAGAGCGATGCGGTCCTCAGCACGGGGCCCGAGCTGCGGTTGGAAAGCGTTGACGAATCGAAGGAAGGCTTTTACTGGGTCACAATAACCAATGAGGACGGAAGCACCCGGAGTCTGCCAGCGGAACTGCGCATTGTGGAGGCGCCCGTGTTTACTCTCCAACCAAAAGACGCCGCCGTGACCCCCGGCTCCCGCTGCACCCTCGAGGCACAGGTGAAGTCTGAAGTCTCGGTGAGCGCGCAGTGGTTCAGGGATGGGGCTTTGTTGGCAGGCGCGACGGGGCTAAGCTTGAACATTTCTTCTGCTCAGGGTTCGGATGACGGGATCTACCAGGTGGTGGTGAGCAATGTCGCGGGAAGCGCGGACAGTCGGCTCACCACCGTCCAGGTTGTTGAGCCCCCCATCATTCTTGAGCCCCCTCACCCCACGTTTGCTGCCCCAGAAACCACAGTCACCCTCTCCGTCCTGGCGGCAGGTGCCCAACCGCTCCAATATCAATGGTTGCGCGATGGTTCTGTTGTGGAAGGGCAAACTGGCTCCTTGTTCAAGGTCGATAGTAATGCCGCCAGCAACGGGGCTCGTTATCAAGTAGTGGTATGGAACAAGTATGGAACGAATACCACAGCCCCGGTCACCGTCACCTTGATCTCGCCGCCGATGATCATCCGCCCCCCCGACAACGCAATCGTGGAGAAAGGCGGATCCGCGGTGCTGACGTGTGAGGCGACTGGAGGAGGCAATTTGCAGTATCTATGGAGCTTCAACGGGGTTGCCGTGGCGAACGCAACCGGCCCTACTCTGCTAATTCGCAACGCCCAACTTAGTGACGAAGGTTCCTACGAAGTAGCTGTCCACAACGAAGCTGGTAGCGCAAGCAGCCGGCCAGCCAGCGTGACGGTGAAGTTCGCCCCAAGCATTCTCGCTCAACCGGTTTCGCTGGAGCTCAAAGCGGGCGTCGCAGCTCGTTTCTCGGTACAGGCAGCAGGAAGACCCGAACTGGTCTACCAATGGAAAAAGAACCGGATCCCCATGGCGGGCCAGAAACAAAGCGAACTCGTAATCAGTGCCGTAGGAGCTTCTGACGCAGCCACCTATTCGGTAGAGGTCTCGAACCAGGATGGCCTGGTTGAGAGCCGACCCGCCAACTTGGTCGTTTCGGCCCCGCCGGTCGTTCTGGAGGAGCCGAAGGACCTCGCGGTCAATCTGGGGGCCTACGCTCGCTTCGCGGCAGTAGCCACTGGAACAGGACCCCTTGCCTACCAATGGTATTTCAATGGAAGTACGCCCGTGAACGGAGCCACGGGTCCTGAGTTAGTGATCCAGAGTACCCAACTGAGCCAAGCCGGAGCCTATCAAGTTGAAATCCGCAACGCGTATGGCTCAGTACGGAGCGGGAGCGCCAACCTGACCGTCGAATCAGATTCTCTGGCCCCTACCTTCCTCACTCAACCTTCCGACGTGCGCGGAATAAAACATGACGATGTGACGCTCAGCGCCATGGTCGCCGGGACCGCCCCCCTCAACTATCAATGGTACCGCGATATCAACAGTGAACTCCATGCGATTCCAGGCCAGACCAACACCACGCTCTCGCTCCTGAACGTCACCGAAGGCGTGGATTCGGGATACTATGAGCTTCATGTCACTAACCGCGCAGGATCCGCCATCTCCACCAAAGTCCTGGTATCGATTACCGATCCCCCTCTCATCACTCGGCAGCCAGCAGGAGGAACCGCAGCAGCAGGGGCCAGTTTCACGTTCTCGGTCCTTGCCACCGGCAAAAACCCCCTGCGCTATCAATGGTACAAGAACTTGGTTCCCATCGCGAATGAGACCAAGGCCACTCTGACGCTGACCCGGCTCGTAGCCGGGGATGCTGGCTCCTATACGGTACGAATCACGAACGACGGAGGCGTTACCACCAGCAATCCCGCCATCCTGACGATGCTCAGCGGGCCCACGATCCTGACCCAACCACAAGGAAAAGCTATCCCATTGGGATCCTCGGCCACACTTATCTGCCAAGCCTCCGGAACGGGGCCTCTCACCTACTACTGGCGGAAAGACAAAGCCACCTTCGGTTGGGGTATCGATAAAACGACCCTCGTCATCCCTGCGTTCGCTAGCACCGACGAGGGAACCTATTCGGTCCTAGTGAGCAATTCGGTAGGACAGGTCACCAGCGCGGGTGCCGTTCTTTCCACGGCTCAGCCCCCGGCCATTATCCGCCAACCCACGAACCTCACGGTAAAGAACGGCGACCCGGCCTCACTATCCGTCGCGGTCACCGGGCGGACGCCACTGACCTATCAGTGGTACAAGAACGGCCGCCCCGTGGCCGGAGCCAACGCTGCTGAATGCCGGATTGCCCCTACCACCTACTCGGACCAAGCCGACTATTACGTGCAAGTGAGCAACGTAGATGGCCAGGTCACAAGCGGCGTCGCAACCCTCACCTTAGGCTTCGTTCCCAAGTTCACCGTCCAGCCGCAAAGCGCCCGCCTGGCGCTCGGAGAGAAGTGGGCCTTCAGCGTGGCCACCGACCCTGGGAATGGCATCGACTGGTACTGGTACCGGAACGGGGACTGGCTAGGCCCCAACCTCGATACCAACCGTTGGACCTTCACGGCAGCGCAGCAGACTGCCGGTGCGTATACTGTGGTTGCCAGTAACATCTGGGGTTGCTCCACCAGCACTACGGCCACCATTACCCTCCGGCAGCCGCCGTTGATTACACAGGCTCCCACCAGCCTCACGGTCAACGAGGGGAGCACGGCCACCCTGTTTGTACAAACAGATCCCTCTTCCGGACCGGTCCGTTTTGAGTGGCGCAGAGCCAACCAACTCCTCCGCGGCCCGACCAATGCCTGGTTGGTATTCAATAACGTCCAGCCGGAAAATGCGGGCCAGTACACCGTAACGGTCATCAACCAGGATGGAGCTGTAACCCCTCCGCCCGCCCTCCTGACCGTCAGGCCACTCCCGGTCATCTTCCAACAACCTCAGATTCAGATCCTGACTCTGAGCAACAGTTTCACCCTTTCCGTCGGTGCCCGAAGCCCGGATCCGATGGAATACCAATGGCTCTACAACGGTTCCCCAATCCCTGGATCCATCGCTGACACGCTCACCGTTCTCAATGCACAAGAGGCTCAGTCAGGGGAATATGCGGTGCGCGTCGCGAATAGCGTCGGTGCCGTGTTCAGCGAACCGGCAACCGTGATCGTTCTGCCCATTCAGCCGACCAAACTCCCGAAAGCACAAAAGGAAGCCCGGGTGCTGCATATCGCGCGCACCAAGTCCAAGCAAGCTGGCATGTTGTTCCTGGGCGAGCGCGGCAGAACCTATGTTGTGGAGGTGTCCGAAGATCTCCAGAACTGGACCGTCGCCGGGCAGGTCACGCTGAAGGAAGACCTCGGCCAGTTCATTGACAGCCAAGCCTCATCTCGCCCTGCGCGCTTTTACCGAATCACGACCCAATAGGCTCCTTTTACTCAGAGAAGGCAGTGCTGATCTGCTCTGGCCTGAGGTTCCCTTTCCGGAGTTGTCTCCTCCGCGGGACTCCTTATGCTCGGGTGCGCGATGACTGTTCAAGATGTATCATGCCCAGCAAGCCACCTCGCCCGGGCGAGGCAGGTTTTCACCACCGAAATTCAAGGACTGGAGGCCGTTCGAGGGCAGCTGGATGAAGCCTTCGACCGGGCCGTACAGGTTCTCTGCGAGACCTTGCAGAAACGGGGTAAAGTGGTCGTGGTTGGCATCGGCAAATCCGGCAACATCGGCCGGAAGATTGCGGCTACCCTCACTAGCACCGGCTCCACCAGCGTGGTCCTCAACAGCGTCGACGCGCTCCATGGCGACTTGGGAATCCTTCAGGATGGCGACGTCGTCCTGGCCCTGAGCTACTCCGGTGAGTCAGAGGAACTCATCAGCCTCCTGCCCGCGATCAAACGTTTTGCGGTGAAGGTTGTGTCTATGACGGGCATACCAAAATCGACACTTGGCAAACACAGTGACGTTGTCCTCCGCCTGAAAGTACCAAGAGAAGCCTGTCCTTTCAACCTCGCACCCACCACCAGCACCACTGCCATGCTCGTCATGGGGGATGCCCTGGCCATGGCGGTGCTCGAGGCACGAGGGTTTCGTCAGCAGGATTTCGCAAAACACCACCCTGCCGGAGCCATCGGCCGGGCCCTGCTAATGAAGGTCAAGGACATCATGAGGACCAGCACCCGGAACCCGGTCGTGTTGGAATCCACGACCGTCAAGGCCGCGCTTCTCGTCATGACCCAGGCCAAGTCCGGCAGCGTCAGCGTGGTCAGCAAAAAGGGACGCTTGGTAGGGGTGTTCACGGATGGTGACCTGCGGCGGCGCATGGCCGAAGACGACGACGTCCTGACCCGCCGAATGGACTTGGTAATGACTCGCGACCCCATCTGTGTGAGGGAAGAAGCCCTGGCGGCAGAAGCGCTCAAGATCTTCAACGAACGCAACATCGACGACCTCATCGTAGTGAATGCGAAGCGGGAGCCAGTCGGGTTGGTCGATTCGCAGGATTTGCCGAAACTCAAGCTGATGTGATATTCCCTTGTTCTGGAAACCGCACTTCTCCTGCAACCGGCCTACAGATGATGACCGCACGACTGGCTCCTGTCCCACTCGCCACAGAATCGCAAGTAGGCACGACGTTTGGGAACAACGCCCGGCGGTTCGTTACTTCATCGCCGCGTAAACCCGATGAACGTCATCGTGGTCGTCCAGGGCAGTGAGAAATTCGACCACTTCCTTACGGGCCGACTCGCTCAATTCAGGGAAGGACTTCGCGAGGTAGCGAATTTCCGAAGCGATGATCTGCCATCCAGCTGCTTTCAAAGCCTTGGAGACAGCGTCCAAATCGCGAATCTCCGTCAGAAAACGTACCCCTTTACGGCCCTCAGGCACTTCCTCTCCTTCCAAGGGCTCGAGATCCTGCGCTCCCCCCTCGATGGCATCCGCATCAGCGTCCCGGTTCGGATCCGCGTGGGTCGCTTCCACCACTCCCATGTGGTTGAAGAAAAAAGCCACGCTCCCAGGCTGCCCCAGGGAGCCGGCTTTGAAGAGATTGCGGATCTCCGGCGCCGTTCGGTTCCGGTTATCGGTCAAACATTCAACAATGATCGGCACCTTGTGAGGAGCAAATCCTTCGTAAATAACGGTCTCGTAGACCACCTTCTCGTCCGTTAGCCCCGCCCCTTTCTTGATGGCGCGTTCTATCGTGTCTCTTGTCACCGAGTTCTTTCGCGCCTTTTCCACCGCCGCGGCCAGCCGAGCGTTCATCTCGGGGTCGGGGACACCCAGTTTGGCGGAAACCACGATCTCCCGGACGAGTTTGACTACAACCTGCCCGCGCTTCTGCGCGTTGGCCTCACGACCAGCTTGTTTCCATTGTGCGCCCATAAGTAAGTAGACCGCTATTTGTCTGCCGATGACTTTCGATTTTGAAAACGCTACCGCCACTGTGCCAAAGAGAGACAAGCAAGGAAAGAGCAAACGCAATCCGGCTTTCCACTCCTTTCGCTTGTCCCAGGCACAACGGCCGGTTAGATTGCTCCCATGGTTAAGGCACCGCGTTCCCCTTCCGTTCCGCAACGGCCCGGCCAGTGGCGGCGGGTGGATGTTCGACCGCTGCTTGCCCAGGGGTTGGAACCGTGTGAGGCCGTCCTGAGTGCGGCAGACTCGCTTCTTCCAGGAGAAGGGCTGGAGGTCGTCGCTCCATTCCTGCCTTCCCCCCTGATCGAGAGACTAAAGAGCGAAGGCTTCTGTTCCAGAGTGGAAACCTCCGCAGCAGGCGCCTGGCGGGTTACGTTCTGGAAATAGGAACACACCATGGCCTCGGAGCAAATCAACGACCTCAAGATTGCGGGGATGACCAACTCCTTAAGGGCTTGCCAGCTTTTTGCCGGGCTTTCCCCCTCCGACCTCCGGAACATCGCCACGATTGCGATCCCCAAGCAGCTGCAGAAAGGGGAATACCTGTTTCACGAACGCGATGTCAGCCGGGGGTTCTATGTCGTGCAAAAGGGGGCGGTGAACGTGCACCGAGTGAACTCGGCAGGCAAAGAGCAAGTCATCCATGTGTTCCGAGCCGGAGATTCCTTTGCCGAAGGAACGCTTGCAACGGAGACAGGATACCCCGCCGATGCAAGGGCCTTAGAATCCACCCAAGTCCTGTTGGTGCAGAAGATTGAGTTCATCAGCCTATTGAGGAAGCATCCAGAGCTAGCCCTACGCATGCTCGGATCCATGAGTCAGCATCTGCGCGTGTTGGTGGGACTTCTGGATGACCTGACCTTGAAGGATGTCGAAACCCGGCTGGCCAACTGGCTGGTGAAACGTTGCCCTGACCGGCTGTCCAATCAGCCGATGCACGTCGTCCTTCCCATGACCAAGCGGGTGTTGGCGGCCGAATTGGGCACGGTGAGTGAGACCCTGTCCCGCACCTTGGCGAAGTTCCGGGAGCAAGGCTACCTTCAGGTAAAAGGGAAGACCGTCACGATCGTCTCCCCGACACGCCTGTCAGCCCTCTTGAGCGCCCACCTGGGGGAGTAAGGCCCCCATCTCCATCACTTCGGCGCTTCTGACACCGCGAGAAACCGCATCATGGAGTCTCCATGGCGAATCAGCTTTTGCTCGATCCAGACCGAAGGCAGCGTCAGCGTGTCCCGCTTGGTATGGCCCAGAACGAAGATACCCTTCTCCGACAACAGCTTCGGGAGATCAGGATCGTCCAGAAGTTTCTGTGACATGGAGGTGGAGCGACGGTTCAGGTTTTTCTCTCCAAAGGGCGGATCGGCGAGAATCAGGTCAAAAAGAACACCCTGAGCCACTAACTGAGGAACAGCGGCGAAGACATCCTGCGTTCGAACTTCGAACTTGAGCGCGGGCAGTCCCACGGACGCCAGGTTCTGCTTAATGTAAGCGACGTGTTTAGCAGCCTTTTCGATCACCACCACCTGGCTCGCACCCCGACTCAGGCTCTCGAGCCCCAGGGCGCCTGAACCGCCGAAGAGTTCCAGGACGCGTGCGTCCTCCACGCGGGTGCCAAGGCTATTAAAGACCGCTTGCTTGACTAGATCGGGCGTAGGCCGCACCGCAAACCCCGCAGGTACCTTTAAGATTCGACCGGCCGCCAATCCACCAATGATACGCATAACCCTTTTCTCGTACCCGCAGCCCATCGGCGCCGCAATCAGAATCGAACAAAGACAAGGATCCCGGGCTGACCTGAGTCACATCCAGAAAAGTCAACTCTGACGGCGCCAGCGGGGTAAAAAAGAAAGCGGCCTGCTTTCGCAGGCCGCTGGCGAAAAATACAGTACCGAAATTACAGACCTTTGCCGATCATATACTTGAGCAACTCGCCCACCCGGCAGCTATAACCCCATTCGTTGTCGTACCAGCTCACGAGCTTGAAGAACTTCTTGTTAAGCTCGATGCCAGAGCCCGCGTCAAAGATCGAGGAAAGCTGGCAGTGCGTGAAATCGGTGCTGACCACTTCGTCTTCGGTGTAGCCGAGGATGCCCTTCAAGTAGGTCTCGCTGGCCTTCTTCATCGCGGCGGCGATCTCAACGTAGCTGGTCTCTTTCACGGTTTTCACGGTGAGGTCTACCACGGAGACGGTAGGCGTGGGGACGCGGAAAGCCATGCCGGTGAGCTTGCCCTTCACTTCGGGGCACACGAGGGCGACGGCCTTCGCAGCACCGGTGGTGGAGGGAATGATATTGATCGCTGCGGTGCGGCCACCTTTCCAATCCTTTTTGCTCGGGCCGTCCACAGTCTTCTGGGTGGCGGTATAGGCATGAATGGTGGTCATCAAGCCTTCATCGATGCCGAAACCTTCCTTCAGAAGGACGTGCACCACGGGCGCGAGGCAGTTGGTGGTGCAGGACGCGTTGGAAATGATGTTGTGCTTGGAAGCATCATACTTCTCATGATTCACACCCATCACCACCGTGATGTCCTCGTTCTTGGCAGGAGCGGAAATAATGACTTTCTTTGCGCCGGCAGTGATATGGCCCTTGGCCTTGGTCGCATCGGTGAACAAACCCGTTGACTCGATCACCACGTCGACCCCGAGTGCCTTCCAAGGAAGATCAGCAGGATCCTTGGCGCTGACAACGAAGACATCCTTGCCGTTCACCACGAGCACATCGTCTTCGACTTTGTCCGGGGCGGACTTCCTGGAAGTCACGGTGCCGTTGAAACGGCCCTGGGTGGAGTCGTACTTGAGCAAATAGGCCAAGTTGTCGGCGGGAACGATATCGCCAACGGCGACCACTTCCACTTCTTTGCCAACCAGACCCTGTTCCACCATCGCCCGGAAGACCAAACGGCCGATCCGGCCAAATCCGTTAATTGCAACTTTCACTGGCATATGTCGTATTCGAGTATCTAGGTTTCGGTTTCGCTAATCGTCAGAACGAATTAGAGTAGTTCAGTTTACCTTGATCCCAGGTCACGTCAACGAGATTTCAAAGGTAGTTCGTAGTCAAACGCTTAGGATGCACGGAAGAGCATTTCAAGGTTCCAGGCCGGCGAGTTGTTTTTTCTTCTTTTCGGTTCAAAGCCTTCGCATGCTTCGCAGGGTCCTGATTGCGCTCGCCATGAAAAACATCGTCTATTTCGATCTTGAAACGCAAAAGTCCGCCGACGAAGTCGGAGGTTGGGGGAAGATTCGAAACATGGGGATGAGCGTGGGGGTCACCTACAGCACCCAGCGTAGCGAGTACCGGATCTATCCGGAGAAACAAGTCAACGACCTGATCGAGGAACTCCGCCGGGCCGACCTGGTGGTGGGGTTTAACATCCTGCGATTCGACTACGAAGTGCTCATCGGGTACAATCCTTTCTTCGATCCGGATCAAGTACCCACGCTGGACATGCTGGTGGAACTTCAGAAGACACTGCAGCACCGGCTCTCTTTGGACGCCATTGCAACGGCAAGTTTGGGAGTAGAGAAGACGAGCGAAGGGCTGCAGGCGATCAAATGGTACCGGGAGGGCAAGTTGATGGAAATCGCTGAGTACTGCTGCTTTGACGTGAAGATCACCCGACTGGTGCACGAATACGGGCTGCTGCACAGGCAGGTTTTCTACACCAACCGCTTCGGGAAAAAGACCTCAGTGGCTGTCCAATGGTAGAGGCCTCGAGGCCGCCCCAAGGCCGCTCGCCGGATCAAGCAAGTCCAGGGGTATCTCCCGGAGCCTGACCCAACTCCCCACGGGCACGGGCACGGGCACCGTAGACCCACTCAAAAAGCGGAGAGGCCATCAACGTAGTGACGATGGCCATCACCACCATGATAGAGAAGAGTGGCGCCTGGATGACGCCATGCTGGAGGCCGATGTTGAGGATGATCAACTCCATCAAACCGCGGGCATTCATCAGGGCCCCGATGGCCAGGGAACTGCGGTGATCTTCCCCACTCCACCGTGCAGCCGCATAGCAGGCCCCACCCTTTCCCAGACATGCGGCCACCAACACCAACCCGGTAATCCACAGAAGTTCGACGCGATTCACCAGGTCCAACCGGGTATTCAAGCCCGAATACGTAAAGAAGAGCGGCAAGAGAAACACGACGACCAGCGGCTCCAGCAACCGCTGCAGCTCGCGCGTGAGCAAGCCCCGAGGCATACCTACCCCCAGGATGAATGCACCAAAGACCGCGTAAATCCCGATGGCGTCAGTGTACCAGGACACGAGCATCACCAGCGCGAGCACCACCGTCAGCATTCCATGGGTAAGCCGACCTTCCTCCTCGGTCTTCCTGACCAAAGGTGCTAGCAGCCGAGCGCCCCAAATCAAGACGACCGCCGCGTAAATCACCCCGCCCCCGATGGCTTTGGCGGCAATCCACCAGCTATGGCTCATGCTAGCCAAAACGATGGCCAGCACACACCAGGCGCTCGCGTCGTCAATGGCGCCAGCGGCCAGCGCCAGCGTGCCCAAGCTGGTTCCGGCAAGGCCGCGCTCGTAAATGATGCGTGCCAACATGGGAAAAGCGGTAATCGACATCGCCGCCCCCATGAATAGGGCCGCCTCGAAAGGGTGAATGGAGCTCCCAAACAGCCCTGGGGTACCTGCCAACAGGTAACCCAGCGTGCCTCCTAGGAGGAAAGGGGCCACCATGCCAGACACCGAAACCGAGGCCGCGCCCCCAAGCCGTTGCTGGAACAGCCCAACGTTAAACTCCAATCCTACCAAAAACATGTAGAGGGACAGCCCCACCTGGCTGATGGCGAACAGAATGGTCATGGACTGGGGCGGAAAGAGCGCCTTCTGCATGTCCGGAAAGAAAAGGCCTAAAAGCGAAGGTCCGATCAAAACTCCCGCAATCATCTCGCCCACCACCTGCGGTTGGCGGATCCATCGCGCTCCCCATCCGGCCAACCGGCATACGCCGAGAATGAAAGCCAATTGGAGGAAGAACAAAACCGATAGCTGAAAGTTGGACATCATTGCCACTAAGACAGACCAGTCGGGCCATGCCCATCCAGAGGCACCACCCGCCCCACCACACTCCCCCACAACGGTTGGTTGTCAAGGGTTAGAGTCACCACCAGGATCAGAATCCAAGCTTGGCATCCTCCACGTTTCCCTCTATGAACGACCCGTGCCTGGCCGTTCCATGGATGTTATAGATGCCTCGACCCGCTACTGTGCCGTGTTCGGAAGCCCAGTCCGACACTCGGCCTCCCCTGCCATGCAGAATGCGGCCTTGCGCCAGTTCGGACTCAACTGGCGATACCTGGCCTTTGAGGTAGACCCTGGAAATCTGCGAGCTGCCATCGAGGGCTGTCGGCGAATGGGGTTCATCGGACTGAACTTGACCGTTCCGCATAAACTCCTGGCTACAGAGATGGTGGACGTGCTGGATAGCTCGGCCAAAGAATGGGGAGCCGTCAACACCATCCGGTTTGAGACCCAGGCTCCTGATGGGTCCTGGATGGGGGTAGGACAAATGGAGGAGCCAAGCAGGGGTCCAATCCGGGCGGCAGGTTTCAACACGGATGCCGAGGGCCTAAGCCGCTCTCTGTCGGAGGACCTCGGTCAGGGATCGCTCGGCGCCAGAGTGTTGATACTGGGTGCGGGGGGAGCGGGAAGAACGGCAGCGCTGAAGCTGGCCAAGGAAGGGGTGAGTGACCTGTACCTGGTAAACCGCAACACGGACAAAGCAACGGCCCTGGGCGCGGAGATTGCGAAGCTGGGTGGCCCTGGGAAAATCACGGTGGGGTATCCGACTTCAAGCATCGACCTGGTCCTGAACGCAACCTCCGCGGGGTTGCGAGCCGGGGACCCCCTGCCCTATGACCCATCTCAGTTCGACTTGCGGCAGGCGAGTGCCGCCTACGACATGATCTATCGTCCCGCACAGACAGCTTTTCTCAAGGCGGCATCGGAAGCGGGTTGTCGCTGCGCCAATGGTTTGGGGATGCTGCTCCACCAAGGCGCTCGGGCGCTGGAACTCTGGACAGGCAGGGCCGCCCCCGTGGAACTGATGCGACAGGCCCTGAAGGAGTGCATCTATGTTTGATCCAAAAACCTGGGCTGCAGTCCCCTTTCATCTCTGGTCCGTCGTGCTGTTTGTCCTTGGCTGCATGGTCGGGAGTTTCCTGAACGTTTGCATTTACCGAATGCCCAGAGGGGAGAGTGTCGTTTCCCCACCTTCCCACTGCCCTCATTGTGGCGGCCAAATCCCCTGGTTCTTGAACATCCCGCTCGCGACCTGGCTCTGGCTCCGGGGTAAGTGTGCCTCCTGTCGTGCGCCGATCTCCCCCCGATATTTCCTGGTAGAACTGCTTACCGGTCTGCTGTTCCTGGGAAGTTGGCTCCGTTGGGGCAAGGAAAGTCCCTGGGCTGCACTCGCCTATTGCGTCATCCTGGCGGGGTTGGTGGCGGCCTCCTTCATTGACATCGAGCATTTCATCATCCCCGACGAGATCACCATCGGCGGGATGGCGGTGGGCTTTGTGATTTCCCTGGTGGTGCCAAGCCTGCACCACGTCAGTTCCTCGGCAACCTCCCTTCAGCACTCCATGATCGGAATCGCAGCTGGCAGTGGAATCATCTACCTGATCGTTCGCGCCGGAAAGCTGATGTTCGGTAGGCAGCGGTTCAAGTTCGAGTCGAATTCCCGCGTGGTGTTCAGCGATACCCACCTCGTGATGCCCGACCAGATGATTCCCTACGAGGACATTTTCTATCGCCCGAGCGACGCGGTGATCCTTCACGCCAGCAAGCTGGAAATGACAGATCGCTGCTATTGGGATGTGAAGGTGAAACTGGACCAGGAGCAGTTGTTCATCGGTGAGGAACAATTCAAGACTGAAGAAACACCGGGCTTCGAAGCCCTCACGGGAGAGATCGTGGTGCCGCGCGAAGCCATGGGTCTGGGAGACGTCAAGTTCATGGGGGCCATTGGCGCTTTCCTCGGCTGGCAGGGCGTTCTTTTCTCCCTCATGTGGAGCGCGCTGTTGGGATCGGTGGTGGGGGTCTCTCTCATTCTGGCGGGACGGAGTTCCACGAAGATTCCCTACGGCCCCTATATCGCCTTAGCTGCGGCCACCTGGATCTTTCTGGGGCCGCAAGTGATGGCGCTCCTTGCGTTCCCCTAAACTACAGAACGGACGGTCCACCGCACTGAGCACGGAACCGCAGGGCGTGGTCCATGAGTACCAAAGCGGTCATGGCCTCCACGACAGGTACCGCTCGTGGCAACACACAGGGGTCGTGCCGTCCTCGGCCGCGGAGGGTCGTGTTTCGTCCGTCCACATCGACCGTAAGCTGCTCCTGCATCACCGTGGCCACGGGCTTGAAGGCGGTTCGGAAGTAGATGGTTTCACCATTCGAAATCCCCCCCTGGATGCCCCCAGAACGGTTGCTAGTTGTGCGAACCCGGCCACCCCGGCGACGGAAAAGGTCGTTATGCTCCAAGCCAGTCAAGCGAACGCTGTCAAAGCCGGAGCCCAATTCGAAACCTCTTGAGGCCGGCAAACTCATCATCGCTTTGGCAAGGTCGGCACTCAGTTTGTCAAAGACGGGTTCCCCCCATCCGGCGGGGACTCCCCGGGCCACACACTCCACGATTCCCCCTACCGTGTTTCCCGCTTTTCGGGTCCGCTCAATGAGCCGGAACATCCGCGCGGCGGCGTTCGGTTCAGGGCATCGGACCGCATTGGACTCCACCTGAGCCAACGTCACTGCCTCTCGGTCCAGGTTCGCACAGATATTCTGAACCTGGGTGACAAAAGCGAGGATTTCCACCCCAAAACAATCGCGTAAGTATTTGCGAGCCAAAGCTCCAGCCGCGACCCGCCCTATTGTTTCGCGAGCGCTGCTGCGACCGCCCCCCTGCCAATTGCGAAACCCATACTTGGCCTGGTAGGTGAAGTCCGCATGGGAGGGCCGGAACTTGGTCGCCATTTCGCTGTAAGATTCCGGACGCGCATCTTCATTGTCCACAACCATCAGAATCGGCGTGCCTAAAGTCTTGCCCTCGAACGTTCCAGAGAGGATTCGGACCTTGTCCGATTCCTTCCTCGGGGTTACAATGGAGGACTGCCCAGGTCGACGCCGATCTAATTCGGGCTGGATATCTGCCTCAGATAGGCGTATGTTGGGTGGGCAGCCGTCGATGACGACGCCGACCCCGCCTCCGTGGGATTCGCCCCACGTGGTAATCCTGAAAAGATGGCCAAAGGTGTTTGCCATACGTGTAGACTGCGTCAAAAGATCGCCGAGGTCAATTTTACGCAAATTTGAACTAATCGAGCTGCCAGAACGTCAAAAGAGCCGACCGAGATATGAAAACGTCGACCAAACCATCGAAAAAGACAGCGCTGCAGCCACTTGCTAAGGGACAGCTTTGGCAGATCAACGACCGTCACATGGAGATCGTGGAGATGGGTAAGACGTTGACTCACTATCGTTTGTATGCGGGGCTGAAACAAAAGGGCGTGCCGGTCAAACTGGGTAGAGTGGAAGAAGTTCAGGAGTATCTCAGGGCGAATAAAGCAAAGCTCATCAAGAACGGGACAGTCAACGCTCTGAATTAGCGAGCGCTTCTCTTGGCGGCTGCATACCATGTCACTTGGTTGATTAGGCTCTAAACACGCTCACGTAGACCTTGCGCAGGTTCTCCCGATAACGGTTCACAGCTGACATAAAGCTTTCCGCACTGTTGAAGCCACAACGGCGCGCAACCCGGTACAGGGGAGCCGGGTCCTCGGGTAAGGTAGTCTCCCCCATGTAACTCCAGCGGCGCAGAACTCCTTCTATCCGGCGTAGCTTGCGGTAGTTCTCTATCAAAACATCGGCCTCTTTGGCAGCGAGGACGCCTTGGTCACGAGCTCGGCATAGCGCCTTCAGGGTGTTCGGTTCCTGCCAACCGTTGGCCAAACATAGCGCCTGGGCGACGAACTCAGCATCCATGAGCCCTCCCGTGCCAGTCTTGATCGCAATAGGCTGTTGTCCGGCCGGGGTTCGCTCCTTCTCAATCCTCAGCCGCATCCTGGCGATCTCAGCCATCCAATCAGGCCGCTGAAGGGCCTTGGCGGCGAGAGGCGTGCCTACCGCAGTGAGGCGTACCACCAAGTCCATAAAAGCCGCGCCAACCTGGGAGTCACCCGCGACGGGTCGAGAGCGTGAGAGCGACTGAAGTTCCCACAGTTGGGCTCGGTTCGCGTAGTAGTCTTCGTAAGCCTTGAGGGTGTTGACGAGGAGTCCCTTTTCCCCGTTCGGACGCAACCTGGCATCGGTTGCAAACACGGTTCCTGATTCCGTGGAATCAGACAGCAGATCCAGAACATCCACCGCCACCTGCTGCAGGCGGGGCAGGTTCTTCACCTTGGTGTCGGTCACGAAGACAATATCGAGGTCCGAACCGTAATTCAGCTCGGAACCACCCAGCTTTCCAAGCCCGACAATCGTCATGGGAGCCCCCTCGAGCTTGTGTTTCTTCAACACCACCTCCAAAGCATATTGAAGGCAGGCTTCCGCCAAAGCCGACAACTCCACCAGATTTTGTTCGAAGTCGGCCAAACCGAGAATCTCACGAAGCCCGATCCGCATGAACTCCGCCTGGTGGTATTGCCGAATCCATAGCTTCTGGTCCGCATCGGCGAGTCCGTGCCGCAGGTCACGAAGGGTCTCTTCAGCCTGTTTGGGGCGGCGCAAACGACCACTCTGCTCCAGTTCATCCACCAAATCGGGAGTGCGGATCGCCGTCTCCGCCAGGAATTCGGACCGGTCAAACAGCAGTACCAATAGGTCAAAGAGCGATGGATTCGTGGCCCAAGTCTCAAACATCATCCCCCGCGCCCCGTAAGCGGCGATGAAACTATCCATCCTCGTCAGCACCCGATCAGGATCGGAAAGGAGTCTCGATTCTGGATCTCCATCCGGGCTCTCCGAGGCGGGCGGCAGAGGTTGATCGATGCGTGGGCACATCGACAGCAAACGGGAAAACAGCTCACGGGAGAACTGAACGGTCTTCGGGGCAACGTGGCCGAAGCCAGGGCCATCGATGAAGACCGAGGCCATGCGCAGTCCCTGTGCTGGATCTCGAAATGAATGTCGCTCCAGAAGCTCTTTCCAGGCAGCCTCGCAGCCATCGAAGCTCGGAGGCAGGCCGGAGGCAGAGGAGGTGGACTTGATTTGCAGAATCGACTCGTAGACCTTCCTCACCGCCCGCCGGTGCGCGGTTAACTGTTTGTCGAACTCCTTGCAACCAGGGAATCCCATCAGCCGGGCCAACCGCTCTTGGGCCTCGGGATTGAGAGGAATCGTGTGCGTCTGGAGGTTATTCTCCATCTGCAGCCGATGCTCCACTTCCCTCAAGAACCCATAAGCTCTGGTGAGTTGGCGAGCCACGGAAGGCTCGAGCAGTTCATACCGCACCAACCTCTCCAAGGTCGAGACGGTCTGCGAATCCGACAGGAAAGGTGCCTTGCCCGCGTTCAGAATCTGCAGGGTCTGGGTCACAAATTCCACCTCCCGTATGCCGCCCCGCCCCAGTTTGACGTTCCGATCAATCTCCCCCGCCCGGATGATCTCGTTCTCGATGCGCTGCTTCATCGCCGCCATCTCCCCCAAAGCCTGGTCGCTGAGCGACCGGGGATAGCGGAAGGAATGAACGCTCTCCAGGAATTCGCCTGCCAGCGAGGCATCCCCGGCAACGCAACGCGCTTTGATGAGCATCATTCGCTCCCACGTCTGCCCCCACTGTGCGTAGTAGTTCTCGTAACTGGGCAGAGAGCGAGCCAACGGCCCGGCGTTACCCTCCGGACGCAGCCTCAGATCGATCCGATACAGGGTCCCCTCGGGTGCGAGCCTGCTTACCTCAGCGATAAATGATTCGGAGAGGCGTTTAAAGAAATGATGGCTGGGAACGCCCTTCGCTCCAGAGACTCCTTTTCGGGGACGCTTCTTCGCTACCGTGCCCTCCTCAGTGTAGACGAACAAAACGTCCACGTCAGAACTGTAGTTGAGCTCTTGTCCCCCCAACTTGCCCATACCCAGAACACAGAAAGCGGTGGGCTGCCAATTCCCCTCGGGATCCTGATGGTAGGGCACACCCGAACGGCTCGTAAGCTGGTGCCAGCAGACCTGGAAAACTCCCTCCAAACAACTGTCCGCCAATCCAGACAGCTCAGCCGTGACCTCCGACAATTCGCTTAGGCGCGCCAGATCCCGCGCGGCGATTCTCAGAATCTCACGCTGCTTGAAGAGCCGCAGGTGACGAAAAGCCCCAGCGAAATCGTGCTGATGCAGACAAGGCTGAAGCGACGCGCTCACTTCTTTGCGGTAGGCTTGGGGAGAGCGCGGTGACGAAACCCAATGAGGATCCAGAAGCCGCTCGATCCACTGCGGATGCGCGACCAAGATCTCGCTCAAGGCTTGCGAGCCGGAGAGGAGTGCGCATGCCATCCTAGCCTGCTCGGCAGTGGCACGATTCAGACTCTCCCCCGCTCCGGAGCCTTCGAGAAGTCGTAGGAAGTGCTGAACACGCTTCGGATCAGCACAGACCTCAACAGCATTTCGCCATACCGCGGTGTCCATCGCCAAATCAAAGCGCTGAGTGGCCCCTGGCTTCAAGCCGAATCGGCCCGGCTAGATGGTTTGACCGGGCGCCGCCCCGCGGCTTAGGCGTGCGCGGCTGCAAACCGTTCTGACACGTAATCCCAATTGATAATCTGATAGAAGGCGGCCACGTAATCAGCCCGACGATTCTGGTACTTAAGATAGTAAGCGTGCTCCCAGACGTCGATCCCCAGCAATACCTGCCTGCCTTGCGAGAGCGGCGTGTCCTGGTTTGGAGTCGTCTCAATCCGAAGTTTGCCAGCGTCCAGAGTTAGCCAGGCCCAACCGCTGCCAAAGATTCCCATCGCCGCTTTGGTGTACTCCGTCTGGAATCCCGAATAGCTGCTAAACGCGGTATCAATCGCTTTCGCCAATTCTCCCTTGGGCGCCGCGCCGTTGTTCTTCCGGAGTAGTTGCCAGAAGAGGGTGTGGTTGGCATGCCCGCCTCCATGATTTCGAACCGCCGTCCTCACATTTTCCGACACCGAGTTCAGGCCCCGCAGGATTTCCTCGATCGGCTTCGCGCTCAGCACGGGATCTGCCGCCACGGCCTTGTTCAGGTTCTGAACGTAGGCAGAGTGATGCTTGCCGTGGTGGATCTCCATGGTCTTGGCATCGATGAAGGGCTCCAGGGCATCGGTGGCGTAGGGTAAGGGAAGTAGTTTGAAGGGGCCGCTAGGAGCGGGTGAGGGAGGCGCTGGGGGAGCCTGCTGGGCAAGCCCCCTCATTTCCAGGGCTCCAGCAAGGAGAGGCACACTACCCACCATCAGCGTTTGTACAGCTTTACGACGATTCATCATAGCAAGTTCATCCTGATCGATTTAGTGATGCGAATATACCCTATAATCATGCAAGATACAAACAGGAACTTCGCCAGCTATGCCAGCCCGGTCTCCAGGAGTCAGCCCCGATGCGTCGGCGAAAGAAGCGAATCAAGATTCTGCACCAGGCCTGAGCACAAACTCGCATCCGGAGGAACCATCCTGGGCCAGCTCTAGCGTGGCTCCGAGATGACTGGCCAACTGCCTGCTAATGGCCAACCCAATGCCCGAACCCCCAGCCTTGCCAGAAGGGACAGGGCTAAAAAGCCGGGGCCTAAGCTCCGGGGGAAATCCAGGACCTTGATCGGCCACTCGAAACTCGACCCCTCTCTCGCTCTTCGACAATCGCAGCCGAACCACCCCGCCCCGCGGAGTGACCTGGATGGCATTGGAAAGTAGATTCTCCAGAATCAAAGTCATCAGATTGGCTTCACGATTGCTCACCGCTCCTGCGACGCCCCCTTCCACACGAAGAGTGACACCGCTGCTAGTGGCCAGAGGCTTGCTCTTGGCGAGAAGGATTTCCACCAACTCGTCATACGTGATCTCATAGCATTCGCCGCGTTGGTCCTCGCTGAGAACGCGCACCACCTCCTGCACCATCTGCTGCATCCGTTTCGTGACGTCCGCCGCCTCCTGCCAGTCCTGGTCCTGCCCTTCCCCGGTCCTTGAGGCAACGAAGTGCTGTAACCCGCTCAGGGGACTCTTCAATCCATGCAGGAGATGTGCGGCCACGGCTCCGACGGCGGAAGTCCTGGCAGCCATGGCTAGCTCGGTGTTCGCCCGGAGCAAACTGGCAGAGCGCTCTTCCAAGAGCGCATGCGTTCGGAAAAGCCTGCGGAAAACCAGCGAGAGGCTGAGCATGACGAGGATCCCGGCGACCAGGAAAAGGATCAGACCGTCGGTCAGCAAACGGCGATCGAGGGCCTCATACTCGCGAGCAATGCCGTCACCCGGCAAATACAACTGGACAATCCCCACCAACCGCTGCCGGTCCCCTGCCAGAGGAAGGACCACCTCAAGGAAGGGGCCCGAAGCCTGGATGCTGGACTGGCCTTTGTCCCCCGCCAGCGTTGACGCAGCCAATCTCAGTTGAGGCCAGAAATGACTGAACGGCCTTCCTTGAAGGACAGTAGCGATCGCCTCGGAAGGCAGCTCAGCCTCCCCCAAGGCTGGGGGGAGGCTCAACACACACTTCCCCTGGGGGCTGTAGAGCCGCACCGCAGCAATACCCTGAAACTTGGCGATCGTATCGCTCAGTTCCTCGGCCATGAGTAAGGCATTGACGGTCGCAAGGTCAGGGTCCGCATCCTGACCGATCGTTACGTCCAGCTCGCGAAATCCTCCGCTGGATGCCTGCAGGAACGCGAGTTGGCTGAGCACCTCTGCATCGCGTCCAGCGATCTGGTGACGTAGTCGCTCGCGCAACCGCAGGTTCACCGCCAGGAGGGCTCCCAGGAAAACCAAAATGGTGAAGATCACCACGACCGCCGGTAACCAGGGGGGAAACCGGGCAGGGAAAACCGTACCGGCGGATTGGGGTTCGCGCCTCATGCCGGTTGATGGATGTCAGAGTTCCCAGTCAATGCCCGAGTAGACGCTGTTGACCCGGTATTCGTCAATACTCTGAGTGGAGAGCGACTGCTCATATTCGTAGACAAAGAACCAACGAAGCTTACGCCAAAGCTGCCGCTCCAGGTTCAGGCTGGCGGTAACTCCAAGTTTGCGGCGCAGTGGGGTTCCCGGATCTTCAGATCGTTGCACCAGGTAATCGTAAAATCCAAACCCTCCTTTCAACCGAATATCCCACCCCTTTGTATGGTAACGAAGTTGCTCGGACAAAAACGGACGATTGTAGTCGAAGTATCCACCGCCGTTATCGGTATTGAGATCCACGCCGAAACGCAGTTGCGACCTCCAAACGCGGGCGGAATCCAGATACTGAGTCCAATACCCGGCAACCCGATGGGTCAGGAAGCGGCGCCCCTCCCCTTCGATCTCGCTACCATCCGCCTCCAAGCTCAGCCGGGTGTCGTAGGAGCGAGCCATCACTTGGTACTCCAATGACACTTCGGACGCGCTCGCGAACTCCTTGAGTAGCGCCAGGCGCGGCCCAAGCTCCCAATAGGGGTCGAGTGGTTCTTCGTAGAGTTGGCGAGTGAACTCCCCGCCCAACTCCAATCGCATCCCAGGCCCAATACGCCGGTCGACCGCGGGACGTATCCGGAATCCGTGCCCCACCGCCTCCACAATCGCCAGGTCGGATTCGGTGGAGGAGGCGTCAAAGGGTGAATCGATGTAATTGTAGAGCAATCCGAGGGAAACCCGCCAGTCATCGGAAACCTCCCGCTTGATCTCGGCAGTGGCAAAACAGGATTGCTCCTTCTCGAACGTCGTCGCGTCCAAATATCGAATATCATCAGCGGAAAACAGGAAGCTGAACGTGGTTCCGTCCAACGGAAGTCGAAAAACCGAAATATCAAATCCGGTGAGCCAGAACGGACTCGCCTCGGGGTTTGTGCCAGAGAGAGAGATGTTGTCCTTGTACCCCGGCGCCAAGCGAACATTGAAAGCGGACTCCCAGATCAGCCCCGCAAGCGGGTCTGGTTCAGCAGCGGCGGAAGCCGGGGCCGTCCCACCAGGGGAAGCATGGGTACCCCCATAGGGAGCGAGTGAACAGGAAAGAAAAAGGAAAAACCAGACAACCCGAACCTGAGTTGTCTGGTTCCCCCACGTCCAGCAAAGAAACCCGCCTGAACCGTCCCCCTGCTGACCTCGAGCCCTAACGCCCCTTCTTGCCATCTTCTTTGGCTGAATCCACGACCCGATCGCGCTCCCGATTCTTGAACTCGGTCCGAATCTCCTTAAGGCGCTCCTGAAGCTCTTTCGCCGTTTCTTTGATCTGCTCCCGGTAGTTTTCCCGATTCTGGGCCATGGCACTCTTCAGGGCCTCGCGGTCTGCCTCGGTAGCGGCTTTGAGCTTCTCCATGATCGCCTTCTGCTCGGCCCAAAAAGTATCTTTCTGCGTCTTGAGGTCCTCTATGAGTTTTTTAACTTCCTGGGGCAACTCCGGTCGAGTCCTCTCTGGCCTGTTCTTGCCATGCGACTGCTCCCAACGCTCCTTCCATTGCTGGTAGAGATCGGTAGTCCTCTCAGGCGGCGTCTGAACCTCATCCAAGGGGACTGGTGTCACCGGCGGGTTGACCGCAGGCGGGGTGATCCCATTTTGACCCGCCTCCGCCCCATCCCCCGCCTTAGGGATGGTTTCAGCTCCGAAAGCGGCTCCGCCTACTAGGAATAGACCCAGTAAGGCTATCACCGAGGATCTTTTCATAACGACTTTCTTACAGCAAACGTTCATCTTTTTCGATCAGGAAATTTTCCCTGACCCATCATCAGCTAAGTACATTACATAGCATGGAATAGGCCAAAGGGTCGACAATTACTTATCAAACTCATCCACAACAGGTTATATCTCTGATGACCCCGAAGGTGAGTCTGCCTTCTCGCTGAAATGGGGAACCTTCCCCATGAACCCACCGGAACTGGACGGGCCGACTGGGAAAATCTCCCCACCCGACCTGCTTCTTTACCCCGCAACGTCTAGGGAATCCGATCGGCTGATCAGAGCGATCTTCTGCCAGACTTTTCGCGACAACCCCGTGGTCAGATCCTCAATATCGTCCACTGCCCCCAACGCCTCCGAATCATCAAAGCGCTGGACGTGCAGGGCGGCGACCTTGCCGATCAGGCTAAGCAACTCCGCACAATAGTCCAAGTACCGGGAAAGCTGAAAGGGAGTCATGGTGAACTTGGGGGAAGAAGCGGTGTCACTTACGCTGCGGAAGAGACGGTCCGTGTCCTTAGTAAGTTGGTGTGTCTCAACCATATGGGCCAGAGCTCGTAATTCATT
>CAYPNF010000075.1:0-34347 GCA_964411985.1 uncultured Verrucomicrobiota bacterium | reverse complement strand
GACCCGGTGCACACCGCTTTCGTACTTGAGGCGCTTGTAGACATCCGGCCCAATGACGCTGAAGATGATCTCCTTGAATCCCCCGAGATCCGATGGGCTCGAGTCCAAAGTCTCCACCTTCCACCCGCGCGATTCGGAGTAGCGGGTGTACATCCGGTAGAGATCCGCCGCGAAGAGGCTCGATTCCGTTCCCCCTGCGCCAGCACGAATTTCCACGATTGTGTTTCGAGAATCAGCAGGGTCTGGCGGCAGGATGCCTTCTTGGACCTTCTTGGAGAGGAGGGTCACCTCTTTCTCCAGCCGAGCCAAATCCTCCTGCGCCATGGCGAGGAGTTCGGGATCCGATTCAGTCCGTGCGAGCTCTTGGTTGGCTTTGAAGTCCTGGGTGGCCTTTCGGTAGGCCATACCGTGTCCGACAAGCTCTTTCAGACGTGCGTATTCGCGGGCGAGTTCCTGGGCCTTCGCGTTGTTGTCGAAGGCTCTCGGATCGCTCAGCGCCTGTTCCACCTCTTCAAAACGCGAGATGAACTTGTCGATGTATGGGTTGAGATCCATACCACGAAAAAAAAGCACGCCCGCTGGTCGGGGCAACCAAACGGGCGGATGATCGCAGAAATCTACTTCTTTTTCTTCTTATTCACAACGGCCTGAGCAGCTTGGGCGGCTTGGGTCTTTACCATCCGTTGTTGGAACTTATCTACTCGGCCTGCAGTGTCGACGAACTTCTGCTGGCCAGTGTAGAAGGGATGACACGCGTTGCAAATCCCGAGAATGATCACCGACCTCGTGGATCGGGTCTTAAACGAGTTTCCGCACGCGCAACGCACTTCGGCATCCTGATACTTCGGATGAATAGCAGCTTTCATAACAAAGGTCGGCAAAACTACCAACCCTGCCATCTTTGACAAGTGCGAAATTGGCCACAGCGATTCTTTTTCGCGAAATCGTGCTCATTTCCCATGGCCGCCGCCCGCGCCGTTCATCACGGCAAAGGCGGTTTCGACCGGATGAGTTCGGGATTGTGAGTGATGTAACCTATTCATGCACAATGTTTACTATGGACTGTACTCCACCGCCCTGTCAGGGCCTTCTGCAGTGTAACCTACTTGTAACTTGTTCGTCACTTCTCCATCATGAGGCCATGGTAAATCGGTCCCGCGTGAAATCTAAGATTCTGGTGGTGGATGACGAGCCGGATGCGCTGGAGTTGATTGAATTCAACCTGAAGGGTGCCGGATTGGAAGTGATAACCGCCGCTGACGGCGAGGAAGCGCTTCGAAAGGCCAGGTCCGTGATCCCTGACCTGATTCTTCTGGACTTGATGCTCCCCGAGGTTGACGGGACGGAGGTTTGCAAGATTCTCCGGCGTGATTCCGCCACTTCAGCTATTCCCATTATCATGGTGACCGCCAAGGCAAGCGAGTTCGACCGTGTGCTGGGGCTGGAGTTGGGGGCCGATGACTACGTTACCAAGCCGTTCAGCCCTCGTGAGTTGGTGCTGCGCGTCAGAAACCTCTTGAAACGCCGGGACTCCGAGGAGGACAAGTCGGACCACTTCACCATCGGGGATCTGGTGATTGACGTCCCCCGGCACAGTGTGGCGGTCCAAGGCCGTCCTATCGACCTGACTGCAACCGAATTCAAACTGCTGATTGTGCTGGCCCAGAGGCGGGGAAGGGTCCAGTCCAGAGAGCAGTTGTTGAGGGATGTTTGGAATTATGATAGTCTGATCGACACGCGTACTGTGGACACTCATATGCGGCGTCTGCGGGAGAAGCTGGGTCGGGCTTCTCGCTTTCTGGACACGGTGCGTGGGGTGGGCTACCGGTTCGTTGAGGCCTGATGTCATCCTTGCTTTCTTTCCTCCTGGGTGCCTCTGCCATGGCTGCGGTGGCGGCGATTTTCTGGCGGAGGACTCGCTTGGAGGTGGCGGAGCTCCGCCGTTCGCTGTCCCGAGCGAAAAGCGAAAACCACTTACTCCAGGAGCTGCAAACCAAAGCCCTGGGGGATTCTCTGGCACAAAGGGCTGCCTTGTTCAACAGCATGGGGGAAGGGGTGCTCATTCTGGACCCACACGGGCATATTCAACTGGTGAACCGCAGTCTGGAGAAGCTTTTCGACCTTCAAGCCGACATTCGGGGTCGGACGGTCTTGGAAGCCTTCCGACTCGGGTCCCTGCAGGAATTGGCGCAGCAGACCGGGTTGGGGAACGAAATGGTGGAGTCGGATCTGGAGTTGCCTGGATTGCAGGGCCGTTGCCTGCGGGTGAACGCCGCGAATATCCTCAACGGAGAGGGACAATCCCAGGGGGTGATTCTGGTGTTTCACGACCTGACCCGTCTCCGACAGTTGGAAAACACGCGCCGTGATTTTGTGGCCAACGTGAGCCATGAGCTTCGAACGCCACTCTCGATGATCAAGGGTTACGTGGAAACTCTGCTCGACGGCGCCAAAGACGATCCTGCGGTGGCAGAAAAATTCCTTCACATTATCGACAAGCATGCTGACCGGTTGACTTTTCTCATCGAGGATCTGCTGACCCTCTCCCAGCTCGAGTCGGGCCAGGTTGCCTTGAATCTGCAGGACGTGTCCTTGCACCGGGTCGCCCAGCGGGTGGTGGAGGATCTTTCCAGTCGCGCCACGGCAAGAGGCATCCGAGTCTTGAACCAGATTCCCGAAGATCTGACGGCAAGAGTGGACGCGGACCGGCTCCAACAGGTGTTCAGCAACCTCCTGGATAATGCCATCAAGTATGGGCACAGAGACGGTGAGGTGGTCCTCGCCTCTACTGCCAGCGCGGAATCCTCGATCGAAATCAGTGTTCGGGATGACGGTCCTGGGATTCCGGTTGGATCCTTGGGACGAGTCTTCGAGAGGTTTTACCGGGTGGACAAGGCTCGATCCCGGGAGCAGGGAGGTACGGGGCTGGGGTTGGCGATCGTGAAACACATCGTTCAGCTTCACGGAGGCGAGGTGGGGGTTCAAAGCGAGCTCGGGAAGGGGACTACCTTCCGGATCCGGCTTCCGGGGGCGAGGAGCGCCAATGCTGCCACCCTGAAATAGTCGCGCTTTGGCTCAACGCGTGGAGAAGGGTCCAACCTGGCCGCCCATCCTTTTCCCTTGGAGTTCTCTGGCGCTTTGTTAGCTTCTCGCGCCAATGGCGATGCATGAGATTATTACGGGCTTGCTGAGTTACCTCTGCCTGCTGATCCTCCTCACTTTTCACGAGTTTGCCCACGCGTGGGTGGCTTGGAAGTGTGGAGACGACACGGCGAAGTTAGAAGGCAGGGTTTCTCTGAACCCAATCGTGCATATGGACCCCTTGGGAACGGTCCTGCTCCCGCTGCTGGTGATTGCGCTGAGAGCCGGTGGTTCCGGCCTGGCGGATTTCATCATCGGCTGGGGAAAACCAGTCCCGGTGAACCCGCACAATCTTAGTCGCCCACGGTTCCATGACACCCTGATTTCCATGGCTGGACCTGCCATGAACTTCATTCTGGCCATCGGGCTTCTGGCCCTGGCCAAAGGTTTCCAACTGGCTCACCTGGATAAGATGGTGCCCGTGATGGCGCAGATGACGATTATCAGCCTCCTCCTCTGTTTCTTCAATCTCATCCCGATCCCGCCACTCGATGGATCCCACCTAATCAAGAACGCGATCGGGATGAGTGACGAAACCTATTACCACCTGTCCAGGTTTGGGTTTCTGGCCGTGATCCTGATTATTCAGGTTCCGATGGTGCAGAAGGCTCTGAGTACGGCTGTGGCGCTGTCATTCACTTTGATGGCGGCCGTGTTTCGCTTTTAGGGGGGCTTGACTCGGCGCTGGTGGACACGGCAAACCAGAACGCCCGGCGGCGGGCCGGGCGTTCGAGGGGCGTTTGCAGATCAGGACTACTTCGCCAGGGTTCGGGCGAATTTTTCGATGCGGTCCAGGCCTTTCTCAATGTTGGCCATGCTGGTTGCGTAACTGATCCGCATGTAGTCGTCCGCTCCGAATGCGATACCGGGAACGGCTGCCACCTTCTCCCGTTCGAGCAACTGGGCGCAGAAGTCTGCCGACTTCAGGCCCAGCTTGGAGATATTCGGGAAGAGGTAGAAAGCTCCCTTGGCGTTGACGCAGCTGATGCCAGGGATGGAATTGAGGCGCTGGTGGGCATAGCTGCGCCGCTTCGAATACTCGGCGAGCCAGACCTTCAGGTGATCCTGCGGGCCGTTGAGGGCTGCCACCGCGCCCTTTTGGGCAAAGGAAGTGGGGTTGCTGGTGCTGTGGCTTTGGATCGCATCGATAGCTTTGGCGATAGGCTCGGGGGCCGCGAGGAAGCCAAGACGCCATCCGGTCATGGAGTAAGCCTTGGCAAATCCGTGCACTAGAATTGTGTGTTCGCAAAGTTCAGGCGAAAAGGCGGCCACACTGGCATGTTCCATTCCATCATAGACCAGCTTTTCATAGATCTCGTCACTCATGATGAGCACCCCTTTCTGCACACACACCTCTCCCAGGGCACGAATCTCTGCGGCGGTGTAGACGGAGCCGGTTGGGTTGCTGGGAGAGTTCAGAATGAACAGCTTCGTTCGTGGGGTGATGGCTGCCCGCAACTGCTCGGCCGTGACCTTGAATTCAGTCTGATCGGAAGTGGGGAGGATCACCGGTGATGCGCCCGCGAGTTTCACCATCTCCGGGTAGCTAAGCCAGTACGGGGCTGGAATGATCACTTCATCGCCCTCCTGGCAGGTGGCTAGGATCGTATTGTAGCAGCTATGCTTGCCGCCGCAAGAAACGATGATCTGGGAGGGCTTGTAAGTGAGGCCGTTCTCCCTCTTGAATTTGTCCGCAATCGCCTGACGCAACTCCGGAATGCCACTGGAGGGCGTGTACTTGGTGAACCCGTCCGTCAACGCCTTGATGGCGGCGTCCTTGATGTGCTGAGGGGTGTCGAAGTCCGGTTCTCCTGCCCCAAACCCAACCACGTCGAGACCTTCCGCTTTCATTTGCTTGGCCTTGGCGTCGATGGCGAGTGTCAGGGACGGACTCAAACTCGAGGCGTGCTTGGAGATTCGATAATTCATAATAGTAGGTCAGAGCATGCCGAATTCGCCGCTCCGGTGCAATCCCAAAGTACCCTTTCGCACGCAGTTCAGTAGCAGATCAGGTCCATCAGCTTAGCCCCTTGATGGCTGAGTTCCCATTGACCCTTGCGTTTGGACAACAGGTGCTGACCCGGATGAGCTTCGACCTCGGGCTGGTTGACAGAGAGGACTTCTTTCGAGCGTCGACCGGAAAGTTCGGCGGTCGACCTCGGGATGACGCGAAAGGGAAGGCCGTACGCATTCAAAACCAATTCGTATCCCCCGATCCCCTTGGCGTCCCCGCGCGAATCTTTCTCGGTGAGAGCGGGGTATCGGCGAACCCACTGCGGGACTTTTCCGATCACCAATACCCGGCAGAGTTCCCGCTGAGTCCGGATATGCTGCAGGAGACTGAAGTGCCCTCCCGAGGTCTCGCTTCCCTTGAGGATGGCTGCCGGATCAAGTCCTACCAGGTTACGACCGTTCCACTTTCCATGGTCGTTTCTTTCACCCGGCTGGGTTCGGCGTTGCCATTCGGCGAAACGGTCGTTCAACAGGAAAGCGATTTCGAAATGAAGGTGGGCGCGGTCCTTGGAGATGCGTTGCGAGGTGTTGCTGGTGCGCCCCATGATGCCAAGGCGTTCTCCCGAGCGAACCACCGACCCCTCAGACAAACCGGCGCTGACCTGGCTAAGATGGGCGTACAGGCTGTACACTTCCAAGCCTTCGACTTGGTGGCGGAGGACAACATAAATCCCATAGGTCGAGAGCTCGGGTCTCAGATTCAGGTAGGAAACGGTCCCCGGAGCCGAGGCAAGAACCTCATCCGCTGGCTCTCCCCGGGCGTCATACCGCAGGCAGCGGATATCAATCCCCTCATGAAGTTGATGACCGTCGGACCGGACGAATCCAAAGGTTCCAGCTTTCCAAGTCTTTCCTGGGGTGGGAGTGAAATACGCGGAGGCTCGGCTCGGTTCCAGTAAGGAGCGATTGGCTGTCGGGAATCGGAAGCTTTGGGCGTTGATCCCCGCTGCCACCGCGAGGCTGATAACCCACCCAGAGAGGCACATGTGACAGCGCATTTCGAGTGGAGGAGTCAGACTGTGCTCGCAGATCACCCTGATCGGTGCTGTGGGGAAAGGACTATTTTTTCTTCTTTGGGTCCTTTTGCCGGTTGCCCAAAGTGACGGCGATGTTGTTCAGGCCGTTGACGATGCGTTCCGCCTCCTCGCGAGTAGCGTCTGGAGTGAAGGTGAACACCCCGTCGTCAATGCGCTTGTTGATCATTGGCGCCGCCAGCCATCGACCTTCCGTAAACTGCGAGAAAACAGCGACTTTTCGCCCCCGGTTGCCTGCCGTGGTGGATTCAAGCGACAATTTGCCGCGGAAGTCAAATTGGACCTGGATAGCAAATCCCCCTATGACATCCACCACCGCTGCGTTAATGAGGTTTCCTTCATCGAGGAAAGGAGTTTTCTGGATCGAGACCGCAACTGGGGTGCTGCGGTAGATCGGGACCATGGTGGTGTTTTTGCCATCATCTGGGTCGGCCTCCAAGTGCAATCGCAGGGTGCTGGCCTCCTTCTTCTTGTCCCGTTCCTCGGTGGTAGCACAACCGCCGACCACGAGCAGGACCACGAGACCGCACAAATAGTAGTTGAACCGCATGGAACACAACTTCATACTCCCGCTAAACAATCGGATTGTTTTGGCAATGTAAAGATTCTTATGGGCAAACAGTACAATAAGACGGAGAAGCGTAGTCGTCGCGATAGCTACATCAAGCGCAAGAAGGTGGCCAAAAGCGTGAAAACGCCTAAGGCAGCCAAAGCTGCTGCTTGATTCGGTCTCCGGTCTCGGTCAATCGTCTTCTCTTCGCGCCTCGGGTCCTGCTTTAAGCTGGGACCGGGGCGCTTTTCCGTCTTCCCTTCTCTACCCTAACAAACCACTTGCGGCGGGGCGGAGGTGCGACAATATTATTCAGTTGAGTAAACTGATTTGACAACTAACCATTCGAATCTGTATGGGCCGTATTTATCAGAATATCATTGAGACTGTTGGTCACACTCCGTTGGTGAAGCTGAACCGCGTCGCGAGCGGCGTGGAGGCTACGGTGCTGCTAAAATGTGAGTTCTTCAATCCTCTGGGTAGTGTGAAAGACCGTATCGGCAGATCCATGATCGAGGACGCCGAGCGCAAAGGGGTGCTCACCAAGGAGACGGTCATTATCGAACCCACCAGTGGGAATACGGGCATTGCGCTGGCGTTTGTGGCGGCCGCAAAAGGATACAAGTTGATCCTGACCATGCCCGAAACCATGTCTTTGGAGCGAAGGACCCTCTTGGCGATGTTGGGTGCGAAGTTGGTACTTACGCCTGGTTCGGAGGGAATGCGTGGAGCCATTGCCCGTGCCGAGCAACTGGCCAAGGAAACCCCCAACTCCTGGATACCTCAACAGTTTGAGAACCCTGCGAACCCCGAAGCTCACAGGAAGACGACAGCCTTGGAAATCTGGGATGATACCGATGGTAAGGTGGATATTCTCGTAGCCGCTGTTGGCACGGGGGGGACCCTGACAGGCTGTACCGAGGTTCTTTCAGCGAAACGACCAGGGTTCAAAGCCATCGCGGTGGAGCCCAAGGACTCCCCTGTGATTACGCAAACAATGAGTGGACAACCAGTTAAGCCTGGTCCTCACAAGATTCAAGGGACTGGGGCCGGATTTGTGCCCGCGAACCTGCACCTGAAAGATGCGGACGGAAAGCCGCAGGTTTCGGAGGTAGTGCAGGTGAGCAATGATGACGCTTTCGCTATGGCTCGGCGGTTGGCAAAGGAAGAGGGCCTTCTTGTGGGGATTTCCACCGGCGCCAATGTGTGGGCAGCCCTCGAGGTCGCCAAACGCCCGGAGAACCGGGGAAAATGCATCGTGACGATTGCCTGCTCGACCGGCGAGCGTTACCTCAGCACTCCGCTTGCCGCCGAAGCCAAGGCTGAGGTGGGAGGTTGATTTCCTGCTGCCTTTGGACATCCGGGCTGGTCAAACCGGGTTTGGAGCGCGTGTTTGTATCGGTCACGCGCTCCTCCGGATGCCCGTTTGTTTAAAAAAACTGTTGCACCGGGAACGCTTTGCGCTTACAAGGCAGTTGTCTTAGGTTCAACTGAACGATCCTCAAATCGGGTTTAACGACCTCTTCGGATCGGCAGTTCTCCCGATTAACGCGTTCGTCACGGCAGCTTTTCTGTGCTGCCATGGGGCGCAAAGACGTTTCTCATTCGTGAAGCCAAATCATACAAACGCGGCCCAAGTGCCCGAAGTCGGTTCCGGTTATCTTGAAATCTCCGAAAAGGGTTTCGGATTTCTGCGAACTCCGGAGCAGCATTTTCATCCCAAACCGACGGACATCTTCGTGACGCCTGATTCGATCAAGAAGGCGTTCCTTCGGGAGGGTTGCCTGGTGAAGGGCTCGCTGCAGGCCCCTCATCGCGGCAGCAGTCCGCAACTGCGGGAGGTGCTCGAGGTCAACGGCATGCTTTTTGCCGATTATACCAAATCGATGCGGTTCGAGAACCTGACCACGATCGATCCCACGGAGAAGTTTAACCTGGAGACCGCTCCGGATTTGCTCGAGACGCGCATTATTGACATTGTCACCCCCCTTGGCAAAGGAACGCGCGGCTTGATCGTGGCTCCCCCCCGTACGGGCAAGACCACGATCCTGAAACAGGTCGCCAACGCGGTGACCACGAACCATCCTGAGGTGCATGTGCTCGTGCTGCTGATTGACGAGCGCCCCGAGGAGGTGACGGATTTCCAACGCTCGGTCAAAGCGGAGGTGGTGGCGTCTTCCAACGATCAGGATCTGGAGACGCATGTGCGCCTCTCTCGTTTCATGATTGAGCGATGCCGCCGGATGGTCGAGAGCGGTCGTGATGTCATGGTGCTCCTCGATTCCATCACCCGCGTGGCGCGAGCCTACAATAGCGTGCACGGTGGCAGCGGCCGTACGATGACCGGGGGCGTCGATGCCCGCGCTCTGGAGATTCCGCGGAAGATGTTCGCTGCAGCCCGGAAGATCGAGGAAGGCGGATCTCTGACGATTCTTGCCACCGCGCTGGTGGACACAGGCTCGCGCATGGACGAGTTGATTTTCCAGGAATTCAAGGGCACAGGCAACATGGAGCTGATCCTGGATCGCAAGCTTTCCGACCGCCGCCTCTTTCCCGCCATTGATATTCCCAAGAGCGGCACCCGAAAGGAAGAGAAGCTCTTCCCGAAGAACCAAATCGAGGCCGTGCGCAAACTTCGCCGTATGATGGTGGATTTGAACCCGGTGGAAGCGATGGAGACCCTCCAATCGGCGCTCAGGAAGCACAAGACCAACGACGAGTTACTCGCCAAGTTGCTCTAGCAGCTTGCGCAAACCAGCACGGAGGGGCGAAGGTCCCCGTCCATGCCAACCGGGGCGTGCGCGATGGGCCGCAAAAGAAGCGAGAAACGTTCGCAGCCTTCGGTGCGGGGTCGGCTCGGTTCCAGGCCCCCCTTGGAGAGGATGCTCCGCATCCACCAGGCCATCCGGGCAGGTCGCTTTCCCAACGGTTCCAAACTAGCCCGTGAGTTGGAGGTTAGTTCCAAGTCCATCCATCGAGATTTGGATTTCATGCGGGATCGGCTGGGGTTGCCGCTGGAATATGATCCGCAGCGATTCGGCTACTACTACACCGAAGAGGTGAGTTCCTTTCCTACCCTCCAGATTACGGAGGGGGAGCTTTTCTCTCTGGTTGTCGCGGAGAAGGCCGTTCAACAGTATCGGGGAACCAGCTTCGAGAAACCGCTCCTGAGCGCCCTGCAGAAGTTGGCATCCGCGATGCCCGATACCATCTCTTTGAGCCTCTCCGACTGGGATCATACCATTTCGTTCCGTACCAGTGTCGAGTCCTTGGTGGATTTGGAGATCTTCGATAAGCTCGCGAAGGCGGCGGCGGGGTCGAAACAGCTCCGTTTGGTATACCGCAAACCAGGACAGAAGCACGGCGAGGAGCGTGTGGTCGATCCCTACCACCTTGCGAATATCAACGGTGAGTGGTTCCTGTTCGCCTATGACTACCTCCGTCGTGACCTGCGAACTTTCGCGCCTGCGCGCATCGTTTCGGTGGCCTTTACCGGCAAGGTCTTCCAACGTCCGAAGAGCTTCTCCCTCGAGGAACGTCTGGCCGGTAGCTTTGGTGTCCACTCCGGGGCCGGTCAGTGCACAGTCGTCTTGGCCTGTGACCCTTCGGTTGCAGACTACATTCGCGAGAAACGGTGGCATCCATCCCAGGAACTGCGAGAACTGGACAACGGGGGCGTGGAAATTCGACTGCGTTTGTCCAGCCTGGTCGAAATCCAGCGCTGGATCATGGGATGGGGTGGGCGGGTGCGCGTACTGGAGCCGAAAGAGCTTGCGGAGGGGGTTCAGGAGTGGGCTCGATCTATTCTTGCCAACACGGGCTAACCGTTAGCGTTGGCGGTGGTACGCAGCTGGAGTGTACTTTTGTTGGGTCAGTGAGGCGGCTAGCTCCCGATGGCTGTTGGGGACTTCACCACGCTCCCATGAGACTCCCCACGCCTCGGTGGCCGTGAGGCACATGCTCTCCTGCCATTCCTGCCGTTCGCTCCATGACTGCGGCGGTTGCACGGACCCCTGAATGAGCAAGCCGAGCCGATTGCGCCGTTGCGCAGCTCCGGCAATCTTGGCTCCAGCCAATAGGAGGTCGTGCCTCTCCGCTCCGGCAAAGCACTTGCCTGGTGCCGTCACCACTTTCTCCGCCGCCAAAGAGGTCTGTAAGCCAAGCCGGGCGAACGATCTCCGGATCCACTCGTGAACCCTACGGTAGCTTTCCGTCGCTGCGAGGCGATACCAAGGATGAGTCACGGGGAAGGCCAGACTGTACGTCCAATCGCGGTCGTGTGGGACCAGCCCCCCGCCGGTGGGGCGCCGGAGGAGAGGGCGGAGAGGTGTCAGCTCCGCGAGGTCGGCGTATCGCTGGAAGTACCCAAACGTTGCAGCCGGCTCCAACCATCCGTAAAAGCGCAACATGGGCCTTGCCAGAACGTTTGCCTGGCAAAGCATGGCTTCATCCAGGGCCATGTTCCACGCAGGTTCGCATCGCCCTGAATCCACCACCAACCACGGCGTGAGGTCAGTATCAGGGGTGGATTGTTCGTCAAGAGTCATGCAAGTGACTTATGATAAGTTCTTTGCGCATAATTCTTTCACCTCACACCCGTCGCAATCCGGGGTCCGCGCAGAACAACGGCGGCGTCCATGCCATATAAGCCAGTGGCTGAAGAGGGTCCACTGGTCTCGAGGCACCAACCGCATCAGCTCCTGCTCGATCTTCTCCGGGGTGGTTTCCGTTGCCAGGCCCAGTCTCCGAGCCAAGCGAGCCACATGCGTGTCCACCACGATTCCATCGTTGATGCCAAAGGCGTTGCCCAGAACAACATTGGCCGTCTTTCTTCCCACGCCGGCTAATGCGGTGAGTTTGTCCATTTCCCCAGGAACGATCCCGCCATGCTGCTCCACCAGGGCGCGGCAGCAAGCCTGAATGCTTTTCGCCTTGTTCCGAAAGAAGCCTAAGGAGTGGATTTCTTTCTCTAGTTCCGAGGTTGGGGCCTGAGCATAGGACTCCGCTGAAGGGTACTTGGCGAAGAGCTGAGGGGTGACTCTGTTGACCTGTTTGTCGGTGCACTGTGCCGACAGGATGGTGGCGATAAGCAATTGGAGGGAGTCGGAATAGACCAGTTCGCAGTGGGCATCGGGGTAGGTGGAGTTAAGCACCTCTAGTAGGTTGTAAACCTTTGGTTTACTTGGTCTTGTGGGTTTGGATGACATGGTAACTTGTATCCAGTGAACCATCGCTGCTCTCAATTCAGACGGGGAGTGGACTCCACTCGATCCCCGCAGCGAGACCGGATTTGGTACCGCACTCTGGGGGAAGGAGCAAGCACGCAAACGACCTGGATTTCTACCAGAAACCCGCGATGCGTGATTTTCACGCAGGGTGCGTGATATTTTTCGGGTTTTTGGGCTAGATAGTGGTAAATTACTGGGTTACTATCTCCCTCAAGCCTTGGCACCGAGTGTGCTATTGTTGATAGTGAAAATTCGTTGACACGCCGAATGGAACAACTAAAGTGCGACGCAACGTAACCCAAAACAACGTAGAACCGATTATATGAGCCGACTGTTCCGGAAAAACAAGAATGGGGCTTTCACTCTTATCGAGCTGTTAGTCGTAATCGCCATCATCGCAATTCTGGCAGGAATGCTCCTGCCGGCTCTCGCCAAGGCCAAAGCCAAGGCACAGAGAATCAACTGCGCCAACAATCTTCGCCAGGTGGGTGTCTCCTTCCGCCTGTTCGCCACTGACAACGGTGACCGTTTCCCGATGGCAGTTTCCACGAACGACGGTGGTTCCTCCGAGTGGCTCGGAACTAGCGCGCTCGTTCCCGATTACAAGACGACCTATCGTCACTTCCAGGTCATGTCGAACGAGTTGTCGACCCCCAAGGTAGTCCTCTGCCCGAGCGATCCTGATCACACCAGCCCTGCAACCAACTTCACCACCGCCGTCAACAAGCTCACTGCCGCCACGGGTAATAGCTGGATCAGCTACTTTATCGGCGTCAACGCTGACGAAGGCAAACCGCAGATGGTTCTCGTGGGTGACCGTAACCTCACCAACGGTTCTGTTCCCAAGGTAGTTGACTGGGGTAAGGGTTTCGGTGGCCGTCTCGGTGGCAGCAAAGCCAATGAGCAGCCGAACACCGGTGGCACTGGAGCGGGCTGGCACAATGCCATGCACGGCGGTGCAGGTAATATCACTCTCTCCGATGGTTCCGTCCAACAGGTCACCGGCCCTGGCATGCGCCAGCAGCTGCGCACCTCGGGTGACGACGATAACATCGTGTTGATCCCGCAGAAGTAACCTTACTAGGTTATTGAACTTTACGCCGAGAGGCACCTTCGGAAGAGGGTGCCTTTCTCTTTTTGCCGTAGAGAGGCCAGATCGGCCTGGATCATCACGCCAAGCGGTCCCCGGCCGCCAATGCCTACAGCCCGGCAGTTCTGCGGATAATCTGGTCCAAGGAGGTTCTTGGTTGAAATCCGGTCAGGCGCAAGAGCTTGGACGTATCCGGTTTGCGACGTTGCATATCCTCAAAACCGGGCGCGTAGGCTTTGCCGTATTCCACCTTCTCGATGGCCGACTTGGATTCAAGGAGGGAGATGACTCGCTCTGCAAGTCCCTCGATGGAGATTTCCTCAGAGCTGCCTACGTTAACCACTTGCCCTAACGCGGCTGGGGCAGCACTTAAGCGCAACAGCGCTTCCACGGTGTCTTCCACGTAGCAAAAGCATCGCGTCTGGGTGCCGTCTCCGTAAACTCGCAATGGCTGATCGGCGATGGCCGCAGCGATGAAGCGGGGCAGGACCATGCCGTATTGTCCAGTTTGGCGCGGACCCACCGTATTGAAGATGCGGGCAACCGTGATCCCCAAATTCCGTTCTTTAGAGTGGGCGAACGCAAGGAATTCATCAGCCAGCTTGGAACACGCGTAGCTCCAGCGACTTAAGTTGGGTGGTCCAATCAGGAGATCGTCTTCCTCGCAGAAAACCGCCTTCTGGCTCTTGCCGTAGACTTCCGAAGTCGAAGTAATCAGCGTCGGCACTCCGTGGTTGCTGGTTGCTTCAAGGATCGCAGCCGTTTCGGTGAGATTCGTTTCCATCGTATGGATGGGGGATTTCACCACCATTTCGACCCCCACCGCTGCGGCGAGGTGAAAGACATAGTCGCAGCCTCCGACGAGGCCCAAGAGATCGGGGCATTCTGAAACCTTGGATCGAAAGAGGGCCAAATCCGGGTGGTGGAGGACCTTCCTGAGGTTGGCTGGGTTCCCTGACGAGAAATCATCGATGACCGTGACCTTTGCCCCTTCGGCAAGCAGGCGCTCTACAAGGTAGGAGCCGATGAAGCCGCCGCCGCCTGTGACCAGAACCGATGCGTGTTGACTCAAGAGAATGCCTCCTATCAGGGTTGGTTTGGTTTCGCTGACTGCAACCACAAGTCAATGGGCCGCTTCACATTAGCGAAGAAGGGTAGATCGATTGTCCTGCGCTGACCGGCGGAGGCATAGGCGGCGTAGATCATCTCCAGGACGGCCTTTCCGTCTTCGCCGGTCACGAGAGGTTGCTTGTCTTCCCGAACACACTCAACGAAGTGCTTGAGTTCTTGGGGATATCCTTGGTTGAAAGCCTCCTCGAAGACTGTAAAGGTCCAACCGCGGGTGCTTCCCGCCTTCTCCATCGCATAGCCGTATCCCTTTTCACTGAAGGTGAGGGCTGCATTGCCCTGAAAGAGATCCGCGTAACACTGCCCGCCCGTTCCATACACCTCGGCACAGTCGTCCATCCCACCGGGCTTGGCCCAGCTGTTTTCCGCTACGCCAATGGTCCCACCTTCGAACTCCACGATGACCACGGAGTTTTCCTCCCCCCGGGTGCGGTGGCCATGGAGCAGCCCGGTTTGCAGGTGGGCCTGAACACGGATCGCGCGTTTGCGTCCCAACATCCAACGGAACCAGGCCAACGCGTGGCAGCCCATGTCCATCAAGACCCCCCCACCGCTTTGGTCGATATCGTAGAACCAATCCGTGTGAGGTCCGGAGTGCTTTTCGGATTGCTTGAGCATGTAGAGGGTGCCGAAGGCTCCTTCCTGGGCCAACGCACGGGCACGCTCGTATTTCGGGGCAAAACAAAGCTCCTCAGCGTACATCAGCTTCCGGCCCTTCGCCGCGCACAACGCGATGACCTCATCGGCTTCCTCAAGCGTTAAGCAGAGAGGTTTCTCGATGATGATGTGCCTGCCCGCCAAAGCCGCTTTGCGAACTACCTCGGCATGGAGGAAGTTCGGTAGGCAGATATCGACAATATCACACTCGACACTTCGCAGGATCTGGTCCACATCCTCGGACCACTGAGGGATGCCATGTTTCCGGGCAAACTGGGCGGCCTTGTCGGGATTGCGCGCGTAGACACCGACCACCTGGGCATCCGGCACAAATCGATGGTAGCATTCTGCGTGGATTTCTGCGATAAACCCCGCACCGAGAATCACGACGTTTGTTTTACTCATAAGCTGGGCGGCAAAGAGTTAAACATGGATGCCGGGAGCTGAACACTGAAAATTGACTTTCCCTTCGGGTTGAGGATGATCACTGAAGTGGTATGAGCGCCATCCTGAAAACAGAGAACCTGCGGGTGGAGTATCGCGACCGGGAGCTGGGTCGCGGGACGAAGGTCGCGCTGAATGGACTGAGCCTGGAGGTGCAGCCGGGGGAAGTCTTCGGATTCCTGGGGCCCAACGGTGCGGGGAAGACCACGACCATGAACGTCCTTCTTGGTTTCGTTCCTGCGACCAGCGGTTCAGCTTCGATCTTTGGTGTGGACGTCCGGGAGCCCATCTCACGGCAGAGGATTGGTTATCTTCCGGAGCAGACCTATTACTACAAGTTTCTGAGTGTTGAGGAACTCTTGAGGTTTTATGCGAAGATCTTTCGTATTCCGCGCCAGGAAGTGGAGGGTCGCATCGACTCGCTCGTCAAGCTCGTAGAACTGGACCACGCGCGCAAGCGGCCCATTAAGTCCTACTCCAAGGGGATGCAGCAGCGAGCAGGTTTGGCGCAGGCATTGATTAATAATCCCGACTTGCTGATCCTGGACGAGCCCACCAGCGGGCTGGATCCCATCGGGCGTATGAAAGTACGGGAGATCATCCAGATTCTGAAGTCGCAGGGGAAAACAGTCTTCTTCTCTTCCCATGAGCTGGGCGAAGTGGAGACGGTATGCGACCGGGTGGCGATTCTGTGCCAGGGCGAGCTAAGAGCGGTGGGGAGGGTACAGGATTTGACCGCCCAGCACGGCATGAACCTGGAGCAGGTCTTTCTCAAGCTGGTGGGACATCAGCCCGCGCACGGGGCCTGAGCAAGTTGTCATGTGATGAATGCAATACTGGCTATCGCAGGCGTCGCGGTGAAGGAGATGTACCGGCGCAAGGACTTCTACGTCCTCTTCGTCCTCACGGCTTTGATCACGCTGTTGCTGGGTTCCATGAGTTTCGTCACGGACGCTCAGATCGTTCGCTATATCAAAGAAGTCTGCTTGCTCCTGATTTGGATCTCCTCGCTGGTGATGGTGATCACCACTTCCGCTCGGCAGATCCCCATGGAGCGGGAGAACCGTACGATCTTCCCGCTGTTGGCCAAGCCAGTGACACGCGCCCAGGTGCTGTTGGGAAAATTCGTGGGCTGTTGGGTGGCGTGTGCCATCATGCTGGTTTGTTTCTATGCCTTCTACGGGGCCGTGAGTGCGTCCCGGGAACACACCTGGCCTTCCTGGGTCTTTTACCAGGCCATTTGGATGCATTGGTCCATGCTTGGAATCCTTGCCGCTATGGCGCTCTGGGGGTCGGTTGTCTTCAGCGCCAGCTCGGCCAACAACACCATTTGCCTGGTCGCGAGCATCGGATTGCTCCTGGTGGGGCGGCATCTGAACAAGGTGGCCCTCGGGCTGGCCGAGCCTGGCCAATCAGTACTTTACGCGGTCTATTTTGCGATCCCGCACTTCGAGTTCTTTGATTTCCGTGATCTGATGATCCATCAATGGGATCCGGCCCCTTGGACGGCCATGCTGGCGGCGACTCTCTATGCCTGGGCCTATACCGCCGTCCTGCTCCTGGGTGCGTGGATCAGCTTTCGCCGTAAGGCACTGAATTGACACCATGTCTGCACCCCTCCTATCGCTGCTCTTGGCGCTCACCTGCTGTGTGAGCCTGGCCACGTGGGTGCAGCCGAAGTTGGAGGCTCTCCGCAAAGACGGTCGAGGTGACTCCTTTTGGGATGCCACCCTCGGGGAGTTTCGGGTGCTCATTTCGGCGCAGTTGTTCACCAAGGCCGACATGTATCTTCATGCTGGCTACTACCCGACGATCTTCGATCAGGCTCAAATGCATGAAGAGAAGCACATCGCCCAGCAGTCGGACGAGGTAGATCACTCAGCAGAAGGCGCCAACTCCACGGATCATCAACACGAACATGAGACCCCTCAGGTCGCCGGCGAGGCCAAGCCCGACTACGGATTCATGGGTCCCCCAAAGGACTGGATTGATCGACTAGGGCGCAATTTCTATCCCTCGCGCCATATCCACCCCAAGAGCGCTGCCGAGTCCAGCGAAGTCCTTCCCTGGCTGCGCTTTTCTGCTACGCTCGACCCTCACCGGGTGGAGACGTATTCGGTCGCCGGTTACTGGCTTCGACAACACATGGGCCGTCCGGCCGAGGCTGAGTCGTTCTTGCGCGAAGGATGGCGGAATAATCCGGATAGCCCAGAGATCCTCTTGGAGCTCGGCAGGGCTTATGAGGCGAACGGGAAAGACCCCGATCGGATTCGAAACCTCTGGCATCTGGCCCTGACCAAGTGGGAGCAACAGGAAGCGGGGAACAAGGAGCCTGACTACGTGCTGAAGATGCAGATCCTCGCAAATCTGATCCGCTTTGAGGAGAAGGCTGGCAATGCGGAAAAGGCGTCCTCGTATCGGCGCACACTGGGCGAGGTGCGCGCACTTCGGGATGCAGCTGTTCAAGCTTCCCAGACTCCGCAGGCACGCTAACCCGGGTGGCGCAGCCGCACTGTTCACCTTATTCGGCTTTGGCCAGGGCACCCGACAAGACACGCACGGCCAACAGACGACAGTGCTCGCCCCAGAGCAGCGTAGGAAGCGCGGTGAGAATGATCCGAGCTTCGTCGACGCCACTGCTTGCGGCTCGGAGTCGCGCCTGGCCTCTCCGCTGCCTGGTGCTCGACACGGGTGCGGCCGGGTGGTAGGTTGGTGGTGATGAAAACGCAGTCGCGTGATACGAGTCCGGAGGCCGAGCGGGTTCTGATTGGGCTGCTGCGGCGAGTGCCAGCTTGGCGGCGGCTGCAGCTCGCGGACCAAATGAGCGCTACCGTTCGCCAGCTCTCGTTGGCAGGGCTGCGAACGCGGCATCCCGCGGCCAGCGAAGCCGAGCTTCGCCGACGCTTTGCGGATCTTCATCTCGGCCCCGAATTGGCGGCGAAAGTCTACGGCGCTCCGCCTGCAGACTGATGGATAGCGAGCAAACCCAGGTCAGTCTGCTGGTCGTTCGGTCGGCGTCCGTGCGTGAAACACCACTCCAATGCTTCCTGGTCCGTCGTGCCCGCCAGCACGCATTCAAGGAGCGCCGCACATTCGCCGCGCAGGAAGCGGCACACGCGCTGATGTGTGTCGGCGGTTCTGCAATCGGGCGGCAGCTTGCCTTGGGCGCGCAAGCGCATCTTGTTCAACATGTGCCCGAAGAAAACGAGCCCGCCCACCTGCTCGGCGGAATGTCTGAGGCCCGGAACCCTCATGGTGCCGATGGCCCAATGGCCAAGCGAGATTTCAAGGAATCAGTCCCCCACTTTTCCAGGACCTTCTTAGCCTCTTCTGCGTCCACAGTAAGCAACGCGCTCACTTTTCCACAATCAACACAAATTCTCACACCCTCCTGACGAACGAATACTCCGAGAGGCACGTGAGATAGCGTGAACCAAGCGCGCCCGTTGGATTCAGAAAACGTGAAAAGTATTCCATCGCCTTCGTCTCCATCCAACTTGCCCGAAGCCACGCGACTACTTCCGCAGGCGGCGCATTTTGGGATGGGGCCAGTCATGGTGTTCGTCTCCTTCATAGCGTGTGATGCGGTCGAACGCAACGGTTAGCGACGGGAGCCAGCCGACGAGGACGTGGCATTCGTCTCTGAGCGAATCGGCTGGCTCCCGTTCGCTGGACTGGCTGGCTCGGCCTTGGATCGTGCAGAAGTATCGTCCGAACCGTGATACGGCTCCGTAGGCGCCAGAATCTCCATGCGCCTCCCATCTATCAATACAACAGACATTTTCTTGTAGCCGGGGGTGGGTGATGCGTTCGAGAAGTCTTTACTAACTTGCAAAACATCGATCGCAAAGGGCTGCTTGGTGCTCCGCATGAATTCGGCAAGCTGGTTCACATCCACACTCCATGGAACCTGACCTTTTGCTGCGAACCTCACACCATAGCCCTCGTCGAATTCCGGGAAAAGTTCTACCGCTTCAAACCCGGGATGCGCATGTTTGAAAGCATCCCACTGCGGGCTGATGTCCTCAATGTGGCTCCGCAAACGGCGCATTTGCCAAAACTCCGGCTCAAAAACATGGAACACGGAAACAAGAGACAAAGCCAGAGCGGTGGCCCATACCCAATTGTAACGGCGTGTCTGCATGACCTGGTTGGTCTCAATTAAGTGGCGTTGAAGCTCTTCACGTATGTTCATAGTTTGATCCAGTCGAACAATGGAGTTGAGCCACCCGGATCGGAAACGACGTGCGGACGGTGCGAAGGACCTTCAAATCCTCAATCACGTTCCGAATCTTCAGGAGCGTGGCGGGTTGGTTCGACCGAGTGTGTTAGGCCTTCCACCGTAGCTGGCCCACGCTGCGTCGGAACCATGCCCTTTCTCAGTTCGAGATAAACAAAAGTGAATCCAACTAGACTAACAATGCCGGTCAATTTCAGGAACACTAACCACCTGTGTCCAGCGTTGGAATCCGCTCGGCTGAGCTGGTAAAAGTCTGGTTCATGCCACCCTCGGTAGGAGGGAGAAACTATTGGAATGCGCTTGGTCAGAAAGTGAAGCCCCAATTCGGACGCAAGCAGCCCTCCAAGCAATAGGAAGACCCCGATCCCAAAAACAATCTTTGATTTCATCGCGTGGAATGATGTTTGAGGTGCATATAAGGTTCTCACTTTTGACGACACGCCCAACACGCTTGTGTCGGCGATCAGCGCAGGGTCAGCAATCTAAAGCCGGTGTAAAGCACTAATCCTACGAAGACAGCTTCTGAAACCGAGCCAAGCGCTCGCAGACAGTGGGAGTCCCGCAGCGGAAGTTCTCCCGCTGATTGTCGGAAGACGAGCAATCCAATGGAGCCACCGGCCAAGAACCCACCCAAGTGAGCGGCGTTGTCGATAACAGCCCAAGCCAAGGCTCCGAACGCCGCCGTGGCGAGAAGATTGCGCAACAGCCCGTTCAGAAAATCCGAAGGGAGCAGATTCCTGCGGCGCCAGGACATCACCAGGAGGAATCCAAATATGCCCATCAAACCGCCGGAAGCCCCCACCGAATTCGCCGGTAAAGCAGCCCAACTGAGCAGGCTTCCGGCAAGGGCTCCGGCCAGCCAGACCGGTGCCAGTAGTTTTCGATGAGCACTCCGTTCCAAGACAGGCCCCAAAGCGATCATGGCCGATACATTCATAAGCAGGTGCATTATTGAACCATGGAGCATTGGACCGGTGAGCAGTCGCCATGGTTCTGCAGGCACCAAGGATTTGACCAAGCCTGCGGCGGCGATGTCGGGCCGTTCCCCGCTACCTACAATCGAGACAACGAACTGGACTATGGCCAGCAAAGTCCATGCTCCGGCCATTACAAAGCTGCGCGCCATGCCTCGGATGCCGTCGATCTCTTGCCAATAGGCATGCCGGAGATGAACGGCCAGATTGTCCAGGTAGGCTTCCGGGGCGGTTCTCAATTGCCGGAGCGCAACTCGGGCTTCGAGATAGACGGCCCCGCATTGAGCGGCGAAAAGGCCCGGGAGGATCGCCACCTGGCCGATTTCGAACGCGACAAGAGCGATGCAAGCCGCCGCGAGAAGCAGAAATGCCCAGCCGTGCTTTGAGCGGGCCAAGGTCAGGGTCTGCTCGTCAACTTCGAGGATGACCGGGCGGAATGTGCTTGATTCGGCCACCGGAAGAATCCGTTCTCTCCCTGGCTCCGCGACGAAGCCCACGAGGCATCGCTCGGTCTTCCCGTTCCACCGCTCGGCCCCAGGACCCTTCCGGAAGTCAGCCACCATGGTTTCCACCGACATAGGCTCGACTTTCCCTTCACGGAGAGCACCCCATTCAGCGCCGAGTGGATTCGGCGGGAGAAGGTCAGGACGCTGCCAAGGGGCCACTTCGCAGGGCAAGGGCAGTTTGGCAGTTGTGCGCATTATTTCAATAATGTGGTAATCATCGCGTCTTTGTCGAAATGCAAGATGAATGCAGTGATGGAGTTTACGCGAGATTATGTTCCCATCCGGTTGCCTTCATTTCCTCTTTAGCGATGGCCTGCAGGTTGAACTTCGCCTTGAGCCGAAACAGCACCGCACGAACACCGAAATGATGGCGGGTAACCGCCACCGAGGTTGGGTGGGACCGGCTGTAACGCCTGCGCATGTACTTTGCCGCCAAGTCAATTCCCTGGCGGAAGTCGGCCTCGTCGCCAAAATCAAAGTCTCCATCAAACAACCGGCTGCGACCGGTCCACTCGATGAATTCAACCGACAGCTGCAATCGCTCGGCCTCGGCAGGATCATCCGTTATGTACTGCCACTCCTTCGCCGCCGCCTCCAGAACCGCCCGACCCCCTGTCACAAAGCACCTATCCATCCGACTTATGGTGGCCCACAACTCCCCTTCGAGCGGAACGACGAATCCGAAATCAATCAGCCCGATTCGGCCATCGGGGAGAACCAGGATATTGCCTGGATGAAGATCAGCGTACAACAGCCTCCCGGCAGCGAACAATCGATACCACGCTCGCGTGATCTTCCTGCCCACCTCATTGCGCTGTTCCTGCGACGGATTGGATCGCAGGAACTCCTCCAGGTGGATCCCTTCAAGATAATCCATGGTCAGCACCCGGTCCGTGCTCAGCTCTGGATAAGCCTGGGGGACAACAATTCCGTCCTGGTCGCGAAACAGCATGCGAGCTTTTTCCTGGGTTGCAGCCTCTTTCCGGTATTCCACCTCGGTTTCCAGTCGAAGCCGCAAATCTTCCATCTGATCTTTGATGTAAACCCAGTCGTTCTGCAGTCGGCCGGGAGAGAGGAAAAGAAGCAGATTCTTGAAGTCCTCAGTGATGGTCCGCGCAATGCCAGGATACTGGATCTTCACCGCCACACTTTTGCCCGACCGCAGGACGGCCCGGTGCACCTGCCCTAATGAAGCAGCCGCGAAGGCCTTCTTTTCAAAGGACGCAAACACATTCTCAGGGTCGTTGCCCAATTCATTGTGCACCATTTCGCGCAACAGGGCCCAATGCATCGGAGGGGCGTCGTACTGAAGGCGTTCAAGCGTCTCCACAAATTCCTTCGGTGCGATGTCGGGGAAGTTGGCAAGGGTTTGTCCCATTTTCATCACGGCACCGCGTAGGTAGCCCATCGAGTCCAGCAAGCGCACAGCCGTCCGCCAATGGGTCTCCGCCAGGAGACGCTCCTTTTCCTCGGCCGAGCAAAAAAAGCCGCGAATCCAATAGAAAAGATAAGCGGCCGCGATCTTCGCCTGGAGTGTTCCCAGCAGCCCCACTCGCCGCAGTCGGCCAACCGGTACGGGCCTGAGTGAGGCCGCAGCCAAAGATTGGGAAAGGCCGTTCGATTCTACTTCCCGCATTGCATCTTCGGGCAACGCTTTGATCAATTCAGCAAGGGTAGGCATAATTCGATCTCTTATTCTTTCTGTTTCTGTCCTGGCTTGGATAAAAGCCAGCTTGCGAACATCTCCAGCGAACCATCCAGGAGGGCAAGAGTGTCTTCCTGCTGAGGAGAAGTGTCGCTGGCCCAAAACAGAAGCAATCCCGTGTAAAGCGACCAATACATTTGCTCCGCCATGGCCGGCATTTCGCCGACGCCATACCGATTCGCCAACTCCGCAACCACCTCCAGGTGGGAGGCGCGCAGGAAGCTGATGTCTTCGTCCGCTTTGATGCATGCCGGGCTGAGCATTGTCCCCAAAAGGGCCGGGAGATGTTTTCTAAGTGGTTTGAGTTTTCGCAGGCCGGCGGCCACGAATGCAAAGAGGGCCTCCTCGAACGAGGAACTGCTGTTGCTGGGGTCGAAATTCGTTCGAACCTCCGCCAACGCCTCGGCCACCAGGCTTCCCACGATGGCTTCCTTGGAGCTGAAATAGTTGAACATCGTTCCCGTCGCGAGCCCGGCCGCCCGGGCTATATTTCGGGTGGTGGTCGCGTGGAAACCCTGCGAAGCGAAGAGCTGCCGCGCGACTTCACGGATCTTCTCACGCGTAGCCGCCTGCACTTGAGCCGTCACTCGCATAACCAGAAGTTCCGATGTGCTATTATGAACACGCTCACAATATAAGCACCCCTCCATCCGGTGTCAACATGTTTAATGAGCGCGCTCATATATTGTGGAGCCAAGGGCGAAGAGTCCGATCAGGAACGGCGAAGGACAGTGGCTCTGTTTGAAAAAGTAAACTGCTTCCGAGGGGTGGTGTTGAGTATCCGAGTGTTTCGGGGTTTTCAGCGGCTTCGCTGCTGACTTCCAGACCAACCCGATTTGGTAATATCCACAAGGGTTGGATTCCATTCACCCTTTCCGTTCAAGAGAACGTGTAGCTGGTAGCCGAATGCAGCCTTTCTGCCTTGTCCCGGGATGGGTGTCACTTGCGTGATCGTAAGTTCCCGCTCAGTTTCTCGGATCTGTTCCGTTGCCTGTCGGACCGCCCGGGGGCGCGTTCGCGGTCCTCGACCCATGCTCTGCGAGGGCCTTGCGCTGGTGCGCCGTTGCTGTTCGGCGAGCGATCGCAAGCATCTTGTCGCGGCCGTAGGAATAGTGGCAAGCGAGCAAAGTTATGATCCGCTTGGCATACTCCTCCGGCTCCGCCGTGGCCGATAGCACCTTAAACCAAACCGGCAACGCCTTGGCCCAGTCCACTCCGACCTGCCAGGATCCCCCCTCGTCCGCAAAGAAAATGACGTCGTCGTGGCCCTTATCGATGTGGTTCAGCAGGCCGAAGAGGATGTCCATGGCCTCACGCACCTCCGCCGGACTACTCTGCCTTGCGTTCATCACACAGCGATCCAGGAGCCGACGGAATTCGGCAATCCACGAACTCGTCCCAGCGGACCGTTGCGTATAGTTTTGGGAATTGACGCCGAATGACTCGTAATAGTCGCCGGACAGACTGGCCTTCTCAAAGAGCTTTACCTCCTTGAGCAAGCTCGGTCTGGTCGTCTGCTCGCCGTCCGGGCGCAGCCGGTTTAGATCGAGGTATTTCTTCGCGATCTTGTGGAGCTTGGCCGGGGGCAAAAGCTCGATGGCCTCGTCCAACATAAAGAAAACGTAGTCGTTTCCGAGCTTGCGAAGCTCTGCGCGGAGCTTGTCACGATCGATTCGGATGAGATTCCGTGCCATCGTTCCCCTACGGTTTTTCGATCCAGCGCGGCGCAGCCGGGGTTTAGGAAGGGCCCGGGTCAAAGATGGAACTTGAAGAGGAGCACGTCCCCATCCCGGACCACGTAGTCGCGCCCCTCAATTCGGTAGCGCCCGGTTTCCCGGGCCTGCCCAACCGACCCGCATAAGACCAGGTCGGCGCAGGAAACGGCCTCAGCCTTAATGAAGCCTTTCTCGATGTCCGTGTGAATCGTACCAGCTGCCTTGGTGGCGGTGTCTCCAGCGCGCACGGTCCAGGCCCGGGCTTCGTTTTCGTTGAAAGTGAAGAAGGTCCGCAGGCCCAGCAGATGGTACGTGGTGCGGATCAGAGTGCCGAACCCTGACTCCTTGATGCCCAGTTCCTCCAGATACTGGTTTGCCTCCGAGTCGGAAAGATCCGCCAGGTCAGCCTCCAGCTGGGCGCAAATCACGACGGTCTCGCATTGCAGGTGGGTCCGGGCGTAGTCGGCGACGGCCTTGACTGCGGGATCTGTGCCGGCGGACGCGAGTTGGTTCTCCTTCACGTTGGCGGCGAACAAGACCGGCTTGTCGGTCAACAAGAAGAATTGCTTCACGGTGGCTCGTTCTTCTGGAAAAAGTTGCAGGGTATTAGCTGGTTTGCCGGTGTTGAGGTGCGCTAGCAATCGCTCCATCAGCGCGGCTTCCATCAGGGCGTGTTTGTCCCCCCGCTTGACGTCGCGCGAGTTTTTCTCCTGACGTTTGTGAAGCGCTTCCATGTCCGCAAGTTGAAGCTCGGTATTGATGATCTCGATGTCGCGGACGGGATCCACACTCCCGGTCACATGATGAATGTCCTCATCTTCGAAGCAACGGACGACATGCACGATGGCATCCACCTCGCGAATGTGGCTGAGGAACTTATTCCCGAGTCCTTCGCCCTTGGAGGCACCTCGAACCAGGCCCGCGATGTCGATGAACTCGACGGTGGCCGGGATTCTTTGTGGTGCCTTCACGACGGATACCAAGGAGTCCAGCCGGGGGTCGGGAACCATGACCACGCCCAGATTGGGCTCGATCGTGCAAAAGGGATAATTCTCCGCCGGGGCTTTGTGTGAGCGCGTTAGAGCGTTGAAGAGGGTGGATTTGCCGACGTTCGGTAGTCCCACGATTCCAGCTTTCAGCATGCCAATACCCTAACGGAGTCGCTGGGGGTGGGCACGCAAAAAAGGCTGGGATGAGAAGGAAAAAGCGAACGGGCTGGAGGATACCCCATATCCACCAGCCCGCTCGACTAACACTACCCCAACTTTGCAACCTACCTATAGCGCATGCTGTCCACCCCGAAAAATAGCATAACCTATGCCAACGGGTTCACATGCGATTCGGGGTCTCGATCCCCAGGACTTCCAGGCCGCAGCGAAGCACGTTTCCAGTTAAGTGGCACAATGCCAATCGGTTGGACCTGTCAGGTTCCTCGGATTTCAGCACGGGGCAGTTCTCATAGAAAGAGGTGAAGTGGCCGGCCAGTTCGTAAAGGTAGTTGCAGAGGTAGTTGGGTCGGTGATCCGCCTCCACTGCCTCCAGCACGAGCCCAAAGGCCATCAGGTTCTTGGCTAGGCGCAACTCCTCGACGGTGCTCAGCGCTACTCCTTGCTTCGATCGCTCCAGCCAATGGACGGCTTCGGGGGCAGTCTCCTCCAGTTTTCGGAAGATACTCTGGATGCGAGTGACCGCGTACTGGAGATAAGGTGCGGTGTTTCCATTCAGGGCCAGCATCTTGTCCCAGCTGAACACATAGTCACTCTGGCGGTTTGGCAAGAGGTCCGAGTACTTGACTGCGCCAACGCCGATGATCCTGGCAATTTCCTTACGCTCTGATTCTGCGAACTCCGGATTCTTCTCGGTTACCAGCTTGAACGCTCGCTCCTCAGCCTCGTCCAATAAATCAGCCAGTTTGACCGTCTCTCCGGAGCGTGTTTTGAATGGCTTGCCATCATCTCCCAGGATGGCCCCGAACCACACATGGGAGAGCTCGGTACTGACCTCTGGATGCCACCTCCGGAAGATGGTAAAGACCTGTTTGAAGTGAAGTTGCTGGCGTCCGTCCGTGACGTAAATGATCTCGTCCGGTCTCCACGTGGCGAGCCGGAAAGCCAAGGTGGCCAAATCCGTGGTGGCGTAGTTGGCAGCACCGTCCCGTTTCAGGATGATTGCAGGATGATCTTTGAGTTCGGCGTTGTCTTCAAAGAAGACGACTAACGCTCCCTCACTTTCGCGTGCTACCTGCACGTCTTTGAGCGACTGAACCACGTTGCCAAGGGCGTTGTTGTAAAAGCTCTCTCCGTAACAATGGTCGAAAGCGACACCCAGGCGACGGTAGATCGTGTCGAATTGCGTCTGGGAAAGCGCAATCATCTTCTTCCAGATTTGAAGATTCTCTTCGTCCCCGGATTGCAGATAGACCAACTCTTGACGAGCCTCCTCGAGAAGGGACGCATCCTGTTCACTGGCGCTGTTGATGAGCTTGTACAGACGCTCCAATTCTCCGATCGGGTCTCGTTCCAGTGCCTTTGCGTCCAGATGCCTCTTCCATCCTAACAGGAGTTTTCCAAATTGAGTCCCCCAGTCGCCGATGTGATTATCGGTGACCACGCGGTGTCCCAGGAGACGCAAGGTTCGCGCGAGGCAATCGCCGAGAATGGTGGAACGAATGTGCCCAACATGCATCGGCTTGGCCACGTTCGGGGAGCTGAAATCCACGACGACCATTCGAGGGGTTCCTGTCTTCTGATAGAAGAGGTGTTCACCGCGCACCGCGGCTCCCAGGAGGCTGCTGATGCGATCCGGCCGGATTGTGAAATTCAGAAATCCGGCCCCTGCCACTTCCACCCTTTCGCAGAGCGAACCCAAATCCAGCTTCGCCGCCACCTCCGTTGCGAGTTGGCGCGGATTCATGCGGCGCTCCTTTGCCAACGCCATGAGGGCGTTGGATTGATAATCACCGAACTTGGCGTCCGGACAGGGCTTCACCTGGATGGAGGCCAGGTTGGCGTCAGGCAGGATGGTGGCAACAACCGCTCGCAGGCGTGATTGAATATCGAGGTGCAACATAGATCTAAAGAATGCCTTTCGAAGAAACTCGGAGGCAGCCGAGTGGATCGCTCTGGGAAGACCCCAAACCACCACCCAAGGAAAATGGCGGCGCCAATCTTCTTCCCCCCGTGCCGGTTAGGCTATTTGCCGGGCGCATTGCCGCAAATGATGCGGTACATCGTCGCGGCGTCAGGGGCTTCCTCTAGTGATTGTCTAAACTCCTTCTTGTGCAATAGTTTAGCTATATCAGCCAACGTGTGAAGGTGTTTCTGAAACTGACCTTGGGGAACGAGGAAAAGCATGACCAAGGTGACCGGCTGGTTGTCCAAGGCGTCGAAATTGACCCCGGCTCGCGAGCGGCCAAAGGCACCGGTCACGTTCTGAATGAGATCGGTTGAGGCATGCGGTATGCCGATCCCGAAGCCGATGCCCGTACTCATGGAAGTCTCACGCTTGCGAACCACTGCCGTGATCGCCTCCCGATGTTCGGGCTTGATCTTTCCGGCCTGAACCAGTCGGTCAATCAACTCGTCTATGACTTCCCAACGATTTGTGGCCCTGAGTTCAGGCACGATGTGCTCCGGCTGGAGTATGTCACCGAGCGTCATAAGCAATTCAACAAGGTTCCTATTTCGCTCGAAACGCCAGCTCATTTCAAGCTTCATTTATTCAGGGTGGTGAGCACCGGGCAAACCGTCCCTTTTTCCCTCGTTCTGGTCATCCTGGGGAAAGCGGCACCTTGGGGCGCACACACTCCAAAACCTGGCGGAATCTCGCAGACCTGGCGCTCTGCAGCAGCTTTTGGAGTACGGTAAGGAGCGCAGTGAAGCACCGCTTTTAAGGCCGAGCGTAAGGTCCAGAACCTTCGAGAGCGCCGTCGCCGTGTGCCCTATGGCTCTGTAAGTACATCGATCCGTGCTTGCCGGCGGACGGTGCGCTGTGTTCAATACGGGCAGATAGCATCCCCGGACAGAGGCGGCTCTGGCTTGCTTCTTTGCCGTGGAAACCAGAATCCATTGTGCCTGATCGCGAACCCGGCCCAGTTTCTATGCATTTTCCAGACTCCCTCATCAACCGGCGTACGTTCCTCAAAACCTCCTCCACCGCCACGGTGGCGATGACTGCCCTCGGATCGGCCCTTCACGGAGTCCACGCGGCGGGATCCGATCGAATCCGGGTCGGCTTGATCGGGTGTGGTGTTCGCGGCACGGGTGCTGCCATGAACTGTGTTCTGTCTAGCCCAGGAGTGGAAATCACCGCTTTGGGAGATGTATTCAAGGACCAGGTCGACCGAGCTTACGCTAGGTTGAAGGACAATTCCCAGCCGCGCGAGTGGAGTTGTTCCAGGGAGTGGCGGGATGCGGATCGAGTTAAAGCGACGAAAGACACTTGTTTCTGGGGCTTTGACGCCTACAAGAAGGTGCTGGCGGCGGACGTCGATTTGGTGATTCTGGCCGGCCCTCCTCATTTCCGTCCTCCCCACCTGCGCGCGGCGATCGAAGCCGGCAAGCACGTTTTCATGGAAAAACCCGTTGCGGTGGATCCGGTGGGGATCCGCTCGATCCTCGAGTCGTCGGCCAAGGCGAAGGGGAAGGGGCTGGGGATTGTTGCGGGGACTCAGCGTCGGCATCAGAATTCCTACACGGAGATCATGAAGCGTGTGAACGCGGGTGAGATTGGGGAGATTCTTGCTGCGGAATGCTATTGGAACGGTGGGTGCGTGCGCCATTACGGCTTTTATCACGAACGGCAAAAGGACTGGACCGAGATGGAGAACCAGCTCCGGAACTGGTATTTCTACACTTGGCTGTCCGGGGATCACATTGTGGAACAGCACGTCCATAACCTTGATGTCGTCAACTGGGCGATCGGCGCTCCTCCGGTGGAGGCGCTGGGGATGGGGGGACGCCAGTGGCGCGTCGAACCTCAGTTTGGGAATATTTACGACCACTTCGCGGTGAGGTACAAGTATGCCAACGGAGCTATCGTGGTGAGTATGGCTCGCCAGATCGACAACACCCAACCACTTGTGTCGGAGTTGGTGGTCGGCACCAAGGGCAGGGCTTCGTCAGGTCGGATCGACGGTGTTTCCCCCTTCAAGTGGGAAGGAGCTAACCCCAACCCCTACGAGCAGGAGCATGCTGACCTGATCCAAAGCATACGGGCTGGAACTCCGCTCAACGAAGGCAAACAAGTGGCGGAAGCGACCCTCACCGCTATCATCGGACGGATGAGTGCCTACTCAGGGCAGCCGGTTCGGTTCGATTGGGCTTTGAATGAATCCCAGCTGGACCTGACGCCTAAGGATTACAAGTTTGGCGACCTTCCGGTTCCTTCCGTGGCAATGCCAGGAAAGACGGAGTTGGTCTGATTCACTTCGCCAACTGCCTACACTTCTGTAATCCGTAGTCGCGCTCGGAAGAGCGCGCTATCCTCTCTCCAAGAGCCCCTCGCCCTCTGCCGAGAGCGACTACCGGATTCCTTCATCCAGGGGTATCCTTAAGTTCTACCCTTTAGCTTCCGATATACGTGTCGGAACCCTGGAGCCTTACTATGGCTCTCGGGGGTGCATAGGTCGTTCCCAAATCCTGAATAGCGGGCTTATCTATGAAACGAAGTGAAAAACGGAATCCCCGTCACGCTCTGCTGACCGTTGTGTCCGTAACCAGTTTCATTGTGCCATCGGCCCACAGTCAGGTGACGTTCCAGTTTGACTACAGCTATGACACTGGTGGTTTCTTCGCCTCTCAAACACGAAAAGACCTCCTTGCCGCTGCTGGACAGGCCCTGGCAAATCGGCTGGGGGATGCGCTTTCCGCTGTCTCGCCCTCTACCGGGAACACTTGGTCTGCTAGTTTCAGCAATCCAGGGGCAGTTGGAACCACCACCGTGGACAACCTTGGTATCCCTGCAAATACAATTCTCATCTACGCCGGGGGCCAATCCCTGGGCAGCGGCATTCTCGGCCAAGGGGGGGCAGGGGGTTGGTCGGCAAGTGGGACCTCCGATTGGATAGCGACGGTGGATCGCCGCGGGTCGCCCGGCTCCACGCGAAATGCTTCGGGAACCCCCGCTACCGATTTCGCTCCCTGGGGAGGGTCCATTACCTTTGGCGCTGGTATCTCGTGGTATTTCGACAGCGACCCATCCACAGCGGAGAGCTTTGCCGGCCAGAGCGACTTTTACTCAGTCGCGGTCCATGAACTGGCTCATGTGCTGGGCTACGGCACTTCAGATTCCTGGAACAACAACAGGTCTGGTTCCAGCTTTCAAGGGCCAGCCTCGCTTGCCCTCAATAATCCACTGAGCCTCTCCAGTGACCTCGGTCATTGGAACAACGGCACCCTGAGTTACGTCGGCACGCCGGGCAATTCGCAGGAGGCCTCCATGGATCCCGACCTTACGGTGGGAACACGAAAATACTTCACGGAGCTAGACTACGCTGGTTTGACGGATATTGGCTGGCAGGTGAGCCCGGTGCCTGAGCCAGCGGAGATCACGGCGGCGGTCGGTCTTGGCCTCATCGGCTTCGCCTCCTATCGCCGCCGTCTTAAGCCCTAACAATTCGATGAAGAACAGGAGTCAGCGGAGACAGCAGAGATCGGGCTTGAGCGGTCTGACGATCGAGACGGACGTATCACTTTCACCGTCCAGTGAACGCTTGAACGGACCGCGAGGAGCGATTCTGACTCCGTCTGACGGCTCTGCTCTCTCTGCTGCCTCCTGTTCAACTGCATGGACACGGTTAAGAGAGCCGCATAGCTGCGGGTGATCCCTATTTGGCCGTTGGAGCTTCTGCCTCCAGTTTGCGCAACTGGATGCCACCGGCGCTCGTCCGCAGCTTTAGGGTCTTTCCGCCACTCCCAATTTTTCCTTTGAGACTGCCATGGCCTTGGTGACCCGACACCGTCACTGGCAGGTCGGTACTCACCCTCCCCCCGGACGCTTCGGCATCCAGTTCGGCATTGAAGGTGGAAGGCACCGTGATGGTCACGTTACCTCCTGACGTTTCAATTCGCGAATTCTCCTCCAGATCCTTGGTGAATCGGGCCTTGACCGAACCGGCGGAGGTCAACGCCGTGATGGTGCCCCCGGCTTGCTCGATATCAATGCCTCCTCCAGCCGTCTCGGCGTGGAGCTTTCCGCCTGCCTTCCCGATCCGGATCGAACCTCCCGAGGTCTTCGCGGTCACGGATCCTGCGGCGTCATCGACGTGGATGCTTCCACCTGCGGTCGTGGCGATTACGCCACCGGAGGCCCGTCCAATTCGGATGGATCCACCTGAGGTGCTGGCCCTGATGTCCTGCCCGCTATCGACCCGGATACTCCCACCGGCGGTTTCCACATCTGCTTTCCCCGTGCATCCTTTGGCCTCGATGGATCCCCCAGCGGTCCGACCGTGGAGGGTCCCCTCGATGTTGCCGGAGTGAAGACTGCCTCCCGCCGTCTCAATTCGCACTTCGCCGACCTGGTCAGGCATGCGAATACTTCCGCCCGCCGTCTTCAGGTCGAGATGAAAGCGTTTGGGGATGGTGACGATCTGTTTCGCCTGCAAACGCCATTGCCCAGAGAACCACTTGCGGTCCTGTTTGAACTCGGCTCTAACGTGAATATCATCACCATTCTGGGTGAACGTGACCTCATGCCTTTCCAAAATCTTGGCGGTATCCGATAGGAACTTCGGGTTTACCTTCCGTTCGATCACGACATCAACGGTTGAATTGTCCCCGGTGACCACTTCAATGGAGCCGATGACCTCCATCCGGAGCTTGCCTCCTTCGTTGACTTTGAACGACTTGTGGATGGTGGTCTCTGGTTCGGCGGCCGAGATTGAAGCACAGGCGGCCAGGGCGCACCCAGCCAGCAGTGAGGTGATCAGCGTGTTCATGATAGAAAGTTCCTGTAGAAGTACCCAGAATGGGGTCACTTGGTTTCAGGTTTCTCAGCCGTAACGCGGGGATACTTCCTGCCTTCCGCGAAGAAATAGATAAGATACGCCAACCCGATTCCCGCTGGAATCAGACCGAACAGCGCTACGTCTCGCTCGTCTGCGCCGAGCAGCGCTACGATCAAGGCGACCCCAATCAAGAACCAGATCAACCCCTTCAGGAGCGATCTGCGAGGAGAACTGGAGGCTGGTTGAGGTGAATCGGAAAAGAAGGACTCCGGCAACGGTGGGACATCCACCCCTTTCTCAATGGCGGCCATCCTTTCCTGGTGGTAGAGCGCAAAGATTTCTTTGCGTTTTCGATAGCTCAGATACATGCCGAGCATGCCTGCGCTGATACCCATGATAATGCCCGCGAGCGGAATCAAGATACCGAAGATTGCTGGACTCATCATATTACTTATATCAAATAGGTTGCTATTCTGACCACGCCAAACTCTGAAGCGGTCGTTATCAATTCCGACTCTATCAGACTGAGCATTGTTTCAGGATTTTTCTTTCTCCCCGCTTCGCTATGAGCTATGAGCGAAGTTGCTGAAACTTATTTCCGCATTGGAGAGTAAAAAGGGAACGTTGACTCGGTTCCATGGACGATGACATTCAACTGTTGCTACGCGAAGACCGCTTTCGGGAAGCGTTTGTGTTGATCGTCGAACGCTATCGAGAGAAGGTCTTTCGCTTGGCTATCAGCTACTTAAAGGAGTCAGCCGCCGCCGAAGATATGGCCCAGGACGTGCTCGTACGCATCTGGAAGGGCCTGCCGGGCTACAACGCCTCCGCCTCTGTTTCCACCTGGGTCTACACGATTACGCGGAATACCTGCCTAAGCGAACTCAAACGGCGCAGCCGGAGACCGACGGTTTCGCTGGAGGGTATGGCGGAGCACGCGGAAGAGTCAGGTTCCACCTTTGAACTCGCCGCACCGCCGGAAGAAACGAGTGGCGCAGGTCTCGATGTTCCGGCTCTCCTGGAGCAGTTGCCGGAGAAGTATCGGCAGGTGATCCACTTGTTCTATATGGAGCAGAAACGCTATGAGGACGTTGCGGAACTCTTAGGGATTCCGCTAGGCACGGTGAAGACCCTGATTTTCCGGGCTCGACGAGAACTGATGCGACTGGTCTCACGGAGATCGATTGCGCCCCTTGTGTCCTAGAAGATTAACAGGCAAGATGAGAAAGGATCGGTTATGAATTGCCAGGAATACGAACAGAAGATACTGGACCAGGTCGATGGGCTGACCTCCCCGTCGGACGATCAGGATTTGCAGGCGCACGTGCTTTCCTGCCCTAGCTGTGCAGACTACCTACGGCAGGCCATGCAGTTGGATCTTCAGCTGGCGTCCGGGCTGGCGGTGCCGCGACTTTCCCCCGACTTCGAATCGGATCTCTGGAGACGAATCGAGACGGAGCAGGGGAGCCCTTCGGCTTTGTCTCGGGAGGAGAAACGCCGCTTGTGGCAGGCAGAATATGAATCTCGGCTTCGGGACATGAGGAGGCCATTCTCCCTGCTACAACCTGTGCTCGATCACCTCGGGTATGGCGTGTTAGGGGGAATGCTCGTCTACGCGTCGGTCCAGGCCGCCACCAAGTCCGGGATTTCCTGGGGTGGGGTTTCTCTCCAAGTGGCAGTGCTTGGCCTTGCTGGGATTGTGTTCTCCGCCGGGTTGTTGCTTTCCAATTGGCGCCCGCGTTTCGGCAGGATGGAACGTTGATTTGTGCGCAAATACTCCCACGTTATCGGGATTGGAATTCAGAACACCCTGGTCTACCGGGTCAATTTTCTTTTCCGCGCCACGTTTGGGCTCATCCCGTTGGCCGCCACCCTCTACCTTTGGAAGACCGTCTACTCCAGCAACCCTGGCAAAGAACAGATTGCTGGTTACCCGCTGGGGGCGATGATCTGCTACTATCTGGTGGTGACGGG
>CAYPNF010000074.1:0-34802 GCA_964411985.1 uncultured Verrucomicrobiota bacterium | reverse complement strand
GAGTCCCAACGTATACCAGGTTCTGCGCCCCGGTACCATCGTCTCCACCGATTCCGAGGAGAAGATCCTGTATCGCCCTTGGCCTCCTTCAGGGAAGTCGAAGTCGGGGAACAGGCGTCGGTGAGGTTGGGGTTGGGATGCCGTTTTGCCAAAAACCGTCCGCCGTCGGCAGGCATTGGAGTGCGAGCATTGGTGGGAGGAGCAGTCCACGGGCTTGCAACTCAGGTGCATGATGTATTCCGGGTTCAAACGTATCGCGCCGGGGCACGACTGGGGAATGGATCAAGCCGGACTCTTTCGGGGGAGCAACTCCGGGAATTAAGCAGTTGGAGCTCGCCTCGCCTTCGTGGCGGGGGGGGCTGTCGTGAGGTTTGCGGTCCCAGCCGCTAAGTCTGAAAGGCCTCAGGAGTAAAACCTTTGTGGCTGAACCTGTTCATTTAACGCCTTAAGATGCGTGCGGAAACGACCCTCCGCAATGGCTTGTGCAATTGCGCCGAGCGCATCTTCAAGTGAGTCTTTTGGGTACGTTACATATCCAGGGCCACCCTTGCGTACCCAAAGGAGTTGTACCACTTTCCATGCACGTCGAAACTGACGTGGACCATCATCGATCAGGAATGGCGTTACCATCCATTCCAGTCTTCCAGTCGTTGCTGATCTGATATCAAGCGTTTCCACACCGCCGCTGCTTCCAAGGCGGAAGTCGTACTCCATTTGGAAATGGGCCTCCTCCAACGTCCGCAGCAACGCCTGTGCCGCTAACTCTGCGCGCGATTTCTCCTCTGGTGTGAATTTTAACTGCTTCATGATGGTCTTCTTCCTCCTTGGATAGGCCGCTGACTCTGGACGCGATCAACAGCAGGACGAACCTCCGGGGTTGCTAACCTTAACATCCTCTTCAGCTTGCTCGAGTCGGTGCGTGGATCCCAGTTCATCCTGCCCAGGACCCACTGCTCACGCGCCTCCCCTCGTTTGCCCTTGGTCGTGGCTTCCTCCCAGAGTCCTCTGACTCGGACCGCCTCCTCCCTGGCACTCACCTTATTCTGACTGAGCTTGGGGCCCTGCCTCTGGATTCCCCGTGACCGGTGGAGGCTCGTTACTGACTTCCATTTGATGTCGCGCTTGGCATCAAAGCTCCAATAGCCTGGGATGAAGATCATGGTGCCAAAAGGGGTTAGATTGACGGTGAGTTTCATCAGCAGTGGCTTGTCCTTCTGCATGCCGTAAAGATTCCATCGCCAGCAGAAGACATCGAACACCTCGGCAAATTGATCCGACTCCGTATCCCAGGCGAACGTTGCCTCGGATCGGTAGTTACGCTCTGGGAGCATGCGGCGGCGCAACATGCCCTTGCGATCCTGATACTTCCTAACGTCAAAGCACTCCTTCAGCCGGCTCCAGTCCTTGCGGAATTCCTCCCTGTCCACGAGTTCCTGTTCCAAGTAAGCAAACTTGTGGTCGGCATGAATGAGCGATTCGTAACGACCGGCCTGGATCTGATGTTCGTGGGAGTCCGTCACGGACTGTGCAGCATCGCTCGGTGGGGAGCCCAACAGTTCTATCAACAGCCAACTGGAGGGATCCAGGGGATGTCCTCGTTCCAAGAGGTCCACAATATGCCGCCCCAAGCCCTCCAGGAACACCGGCCAAAGCGTCAACGGCACTAGCAACCATCGGCGCAGTGATTCCAACGCGCGCGTCTCTGGCTCGGATCGTTTGGATCGCAGCAGTCGATGTAGTCTGCGCATAAGGTCCTTGCCCCACTCACCCCGGTGAAATGCCCGTTGGTTGAGTTTTTTCAGATCCGCTAGTAACGATGCTCGCATACCGATTTCTGGCGCCGGGGCTGATGCTGGGACTTTCCCCAGATGACTCGATTCAGGATGCTTCATCTCGTTCCTCATTTCAGGGGCAAGGATTGTCCCCAATGGTTGCCCTACCTCGTGCTCCAAGTTTGTTGTAGAAAGTGACCATGCGCAACATCATGACGGAAAACCCACCGGCATACGAGAAGGATTCAGCCCCAGCCCGCACAGACCGCCCGTTGCGAAGGATCAGCGAGGATTCCACTCCTGCAACTCGCTCAGCGGTGCAGTTCTATCGCAACAATCCGGTCTGCTATGACGCTTTGTTTCATTCACGCCCGAAAGGCAAACGGGGAAACAAGGAAGCAGACACCCAGGACACTTTGCGCCCCTTCCTGGAGCGCCATCCAGATCTTTGCGCCCTTGATGATGACCTGAACGCGCTGAACCTTTTCGAGGCACTCAACGTCGCCGACTACGAGGTCCGACACTCCAATCTCCTGTCCTGGTTACTGGACCCAGCAGAGTCCCATGGTCTGGGTCAACGTCCCTTTCAGTTCTTCCGCGATCTGGTCGATAAGAAATCCACTCGCCGTACGAGGCGTACCCCTCCGACAGTGGAGGTCCTGCGCGAGTGGAAGCGAATCGATGTCTTGGTGATCGACTCCGCCAATAAGGAGTGCTGGGTGGTTGAGAACAAGACCCACGCTGGGGAACATGGCGATCAACTCCGGCGCTATCGGGAGTTGATCGCCACCTCGTATCCTGACTTCAGGCGCCACTTCGTTTTCCTGTCTCCTGGGGAAACAACCGCAAGCGACCCACACTATATCGCTCTTTCCTATGCCGATATCGCGGCGGTCATTGAGACCCTCCTCCGCGATCTTGGTGGGACACCCATCCACGGTACCCCGGACCGGGTCAGCTTGATTCTGCGACACTACGTGGATTTTGTCCGCCCTGATCTTGGGTCGAAAGAGCGTCGGTTAAACATATTTAAGATATTGCAGTTGAGGGAGATAAAGCACTCTGATTTCTGGAGTTGGCTTTTGAACCCCAGGTCCAACCACCAATTGGGCACGCGCCCCCTCATGGAACTCCTTCGGCTTGCTGGGTTGACGCCGAGCACCGTTCGAACCGATCCTAAGACCCTTGGGCATTGCGAAGTCATCCGCGAACGCGACGGCATCGACCTCCTTATTGTCTCCCGGGAAGCCAGGTTGGTGGTCGCCATCGAGAACAAGCTCGAGGCCAGGGAAAGCCGGGAGCAACTCCAGAAGTACCGGTCCCACGTCGAGAGTTGGTATCCGGGATACCGGAAAGGCCTTCTTTATATGAGCCTCTCTGGCGATGAGCCATCCGATGCCAAGTTCCAGACCCTGCCCCTGGCGGCGTGGTTGCCGTTCCTGGGTGAGTTGACCGCTGGATTCAAAGCCCCTGACCAGCGACAGGAAATGGTCACCATGCTCTCGCACTACCGAGGCTTGCTCTTGGACCGCTTGAGCTACTTGAAGAGTACCGTCACGGTCTTACCTCCGCGCACGAGCCACCGTTGCCAGAAACTCTGGGATGCCCACCCCGGACAGCTCAACCTGCTTTTGTCCACAGTTAAGACATGGCAACGGAGGATCGAGGAAGATCTCGAGGGCTTTATTGGAGAAACCGTCCAGGCTTCGTTTGAGGGCGGATGTTTCCGGCCGTCCCGTTTCCCTGGCCCCTACCGGGTCTTCCAGCCCTTCGTACCCGTGGCTTGGAAGTCCATTCCGCCGATTTGGAATGGAGGGATGAACCCTGCTTTCGAGGGGCAACTGGTCTGCATCAACTTTCTGAATCTGCCATTTACGAACCCGTTTCAGAATGCCGAACCTATGGGGATAAGCCTGATTCTGGGATTAAATGAGGCCAAACATGCGTACGAACCGCTGCGCGAGGCGATCTACAAGGAGGCAGGAAAGCAGCGTGATCTTTTCAATACTGCAGACCGTCGGAATGGGGCAAAGGGTCGCAAGGACGTGCGCATCGGCGTACACACCCTCGTGTCTTGGGATGAGTGCCGGCGTCTGCCGCTTCACCTGACGAAAGAGCGGTTTTGCGAATCCTGGAAGCGTTTCCTTGAAGCTCAGTATCCTCGCTTCCTTTCGCTGCTCACAGCTTCGTTCGTAGCGGACTATCGTCCGACTCGCTGACCTAGTCGGCTCGGCGGTGAACTGAATCCCAGGCAGCGAAACGTATCGGCCTGCGTATCTGATGATTGCCATTTTGGGGTTTTGTCCTTGTCAGTTGGTGAAAAAGAGGAGGATCATCACAATCTATTCCTTTGCTGGAAAATACCTTACATGAGATTGAGAGTGGTGACGGCCTTTGTCATACCCCTGATGCTATCCTCCATTCCAGTCCAGATAGTGCTCCCAGTGTGTCATGGGGCGACGGGCACGAAACTACTCAAGCCGATTAATTTAAAGCCGATTACAGAACTCTATACACTGATATGATCCACGACAAGTATTTCAAAATTGTCCAAGTCGCCTACGAAGAACTCTATAAAGTGCTACCCTCTGAACTGACCTTGGAGCTCAAACCCCTCTGGAAAGACGGGGAGGGAGAACCAGACTACATCCCCCACATGCCTCACTGGCGTGTGCGTATCCTGCCAAAGTTGCGAACTCCAAAAGGGTTTTGGGCCGCCAGTTGGTGCTTTTATGAACTTGGGGCTGGCGCCTACCATGGTGGCAGTGATCATTCACAGGTTCAATTCCTCATGGCAGGGAATCAGAAGGTCTGTTCGTCCGGGAAGTATAACACTGCTGTTGATCGCATCTTGGCAGACGCTTCGAAGGAAGTCCCTTGTTCCAGGCATCTCTCCATCTACAGGAACAGTTACAGCCAGCTCATGATTCGCAGCGTGGATGCGGATCCGAAGACAATGGCACTCGGGTTAGCACAAATCATCGAGCATACCTTGCATAAATTCCAGGCGATGGAGGTCGCTTCTCAGGTATAGAGGTCCGCCTCACTTTTATTGGTTCCTTGGCCCCGCTAGCCTTGGGGTAATTACACCTCGTCTAGCTTCCTAAAAGGGAAACTCGCCTATGCTGCACTTTCGCTCCATTCTGGACGGTCTCAGGATGCAATATGCTCTCCGAAGTTCCAGTCTAGAGGGGATTCCTCCAGATTATTCGTGAGTCATAAGAAATGTGTTGCTTCCAACGCAAATGCTACATAGAAAAGTCTCTGAAGCCGCTTTGAATTTGTGGGAAGGGAAACATGGATCTGGGACGTATGTGCGTGAGGCAGGAAGAGGTGCTAGCTCCCGACGGTGAGCGCAGTCGCTCTTGGATGGAGTTCCAAATGCGCGGACGAGAACCCCAGAACACAACTGTTTCTCGGACCCAACTGGCATGGCTTGCAGCCGGGTGGCTTCAAAGGAAGAGAACCGGGCTGGTGATTCTCAGACCGGGGAAGTATCCGGCGGGTGCGAGAGGATCTGTCAACCGCCAGAATGCTTGCTCAAGAACTAGTGGCGGAACAGAAAGTCAATCGATCAAAATCGATGTACCAACAGCATAGGAACCATTCCGAAATCTCGTTCGCACCCGCTGGAGAGCGGGAGGACTAAGATGCAACGATATAAATGAAGTACCGCTTTTCAGGTCATCAAACGTTTGCTTTCCGTTATGGCTGGCTCGAAAAAGGTGTGAAGTCAGCAGCTGACGATCCCACGATTTTCTCTGCAATTGACGCTATTGTTCGGTTGGGAGTTGGCAAGAACATGGTGGAGAGCATCCGACACTGGTGCCTAGCTACTCAACTCCTGGTTGAGCAACCAGGCGTTGCTGGTGACAAGAGCCGTACCTTTTCCCCGTCACTCTTGGCCAAACGCCTCTTGCTGACGGAGGACTGTGGCCCTTGGGATCCCTTTTTTGAAGACGACGCTACCTTATGGCTGATCCACTGGTTGCTTGTTTCTAATCCTGGCATCGGAACCAGTTGGCAGCTCGCCTTCGGCCATTTTCACCGTCCTGATTTCTCCAAACGTGAGCTCGTTGACTTTGTTAAAGCCTACGCGGACAAACATTCCGTCCGTGCGAACGAGTCCTCACTGAATCGGGACATCGATTGTCTCCTCCGCACCTACCTGCCGGTGCGTAATGGAGCTCGCGCCGAGGTAGCCGAGGAGACGTTTGATTGCCCGCTTCAGGAACTCGGCCTGATCCAGACTTCCCCTGATGGCGAGTTCTTCCGATTTGCGATCGGTCCCAAGCCCACGCTGCCACCCTCGGTCTTCGTTTTTGCCTTAGACCAATTCTTCAATCGTACGAAGGCGGATCGCAACACGATTAGTGTTCAGGAATGTCTCTACGGCATCCAAAGCCCCGGCCAGGCGTTCAAGTTGGATGAAAACAGCCTCGTGGATTATGTTGAGTCCACCGAAGAACTCACCAGGGGAGCCATTACCCTCGATGAGACCGCCGGCCTGAAACAGATCTATCGTCGTAGTAAGTTTGACCCCATGCACGTCTTGCAGAGTTACTACCAACCAAGAACCTGATGAAGCCCGCTCCCTCACAACCCTTGTCGGATTTCATTCAGGTTGGTGCGCGTTTCTTGAGGTCAGTTAACCTTGAAAAGGACTACTCCGGCGATCAGCGCAATGGTGATTACATCGTTACCCCCAGTGCGCGCCAAGCTCTCAGCCGAATCGTAGAAGGCCTCCGAGAAAACTCTTCTTATCGCGCTTGGACCATCACTGGCCCTTACGGGGTCGGTAAATCAGCCTTTGCTGTTTATCTCACACGGCTCTTCTGCTTGAATGGCGATTCCACGCATGCTGCTCGGCAGCAGTTGCGGCAGGTGGACCCGCAGCTTGCCCAGCGGCTGCTTGGAGGTAAACCCCTGACGTTTGCTCGCAAGGGTTTCTTTCCAGTGCTTATCACCGGCCGCCGAAACTCGAGCTCCGTCTGCTTGCTCCAGGGGATTTCCCATGCAGTTTCCGCAAGCCGGGAACGGCAGTTCCAGACCCTCGCCAGGCATCTCCATCACCTCCTGCGCCGGGCGGAGCGGCAGAACTTTCTAGACAGCGCGGCCGTTGTGACCGCTCTCGCTGATGTGAACTCCACCGCAGTGCGGTCCGGATATTCTGGAGTCCTTCTCCTCCTCGATGAGTTGGGTAAATTGTTCGAGTTTGCCGCGCGGAGCCCTCATAAGGCCGACGTCTTCGTATTACAGCAGCTTGCCGAGTTCGCCTCCCGCAGCGGTGATAACCCCATCCTGCTCATCGGCTTTTTGCACCAATCGTTCGAGGACTACGGCCAGCACCTCGACATGGCTTCACGCAAAGAATGGGCCAAGATTCAGGGTCGCTATGAGGATGTTGCCTTCCTTGAGCCTGCCGATCAAGTCATTCGCATGATTGCATCGGCCATTCGCTGGAAAAACCCTACCGCGAGTGCCTCGTTGCGTGAACCGGTCGCCGCGACGGCTCGCCTTGCCGCCGAATGCGGCATCATTCCTCCTGGCATGCGCCGTCAGGAATTTGAGGCCGCTGCTTTGGCTGCGTATCCTCTCCACCCTACCACCTTGGTCGCCTTGCCCTTTGTCTTTCGGCGCTTCGCCCAGAATGAGCGTAGCCTCTTCTCCTACCTCAGCAGTCTCGAGCCGTATGGATTCCAGTCGTTCCTCCAATCTACCCCGCTGGATGTAAGGCATCCCCATTTCGTTCGCCTCGAACACCTTTTCGACTACTTCACCCAGAACTTCGGTTTGGGGCTCTTCCGCCAGCCACAGGCCCGGCGATGGATGGAGGCGGCAGACGTCTTGGACCGGAAGGAAAACCTGCAATCTTCGCACATCAGTCTGGTCAAGAACATTGGAATCCTGAATGCGCTCGGCGAATTTAGCCCTCTTCACGCACGCAAGCCGGTAATTCACTTCAGCATTACGGACACCCTCGTGGGCTCGCCCGACACCCTTGCTGGCCTCAACTGGCTTAAGGACAAGTCCATCCTTACTTATCGAAAATTCAATGACACCCTGCGCATTTGGGAGGGGAGCGACGTTGACCTCGACGAAAAGGTTGCTGAGGGCGAACGCAAAACCCGTGCCACCTTGAGCCTCTCGACAATCTTAGGGCGCTATTTGGAGTCTCGTCCTCTCGTCGCCCGTCGTCACAGTTATGAAACAGGCGCGATGCGCCTTTTCTATGTTACGTATGTGGACGACGTAGAGACGCTTAGTCAGAGTCTCAATCTCAAAGCCTCTTCGGATGGGAAGGCTGTGGTGTGTCTATCAGCGTCCGGATCCCAGATCCAGGAGTATCGCGAATTCTCATTATCTCTTAAGACAGGACAGGACAACCTTCTCATCGCCATTCCTCAGGACATTGGAGAAATTCGCGCCGCTGCTTCCGAGCTAGCGGCGCTCCGTTGGGTGTGGGAGAACACTGCTGAATTACGGGACGACCGGGCCGCACGCCGCGAACTCTCTGTCCGCCTTGCCGATGCCGAGCAGCTCTTGCAGGCAAATGTGCATCGGCTCCTTGATCCACGCGAAGATCCCTTCGGCAGCTCTTGTCTCTGGTTCTACCAGGGGGTGCAGTGGCCTGTCTCTCAACCGGTTCAGGTGTCACATCTCCTCTCCCATGTCTGCGACCGGCTTTTCCACTCCGCCCCTTGCATCCGCAATGAATTGATTGTCCGCCGCTGCCTGTCCTCGCAGGCCGCTGCCGCGCGCCGTAATTTGGTGGAAGCCATGCTGACTTGTGGGGCGCAGCCCGGGCTCGGCATCACCGGCTTTCCGCCCGAGCGCAGCATGTATGAATCTGCCCTAGCAGCCACTGGCATTCACGCTCCGACCCCAGCTGGGGAGTGGCATTTCATCGCACCATCCAAGAAGCATTCCACCCGCCTCTCTCCAGCATGGGAACATCTCTCCGCACTCATCTTTCAGCCGCGACCCGATCCCCTGCCGCTGAGTCAAGTCTTCCAATCCCTGGCCGAACCACCCTATGGCGTCATGGAAGGTCTCCAGCCGATTTTGCTGTGTGCCTTCATGCTCGTCCACTCCGATGAAGTTACTTTGTATCGCGAGGGAACCTTTATCCCTTCCCCCAGTATAGGAGAATTCGAGACCATTTTGCGACGCCCAGAACTTTTTGCTATTGCTGGCACGCGTGTTCAGGGAGCTCGGGCGGAGGTGGTGGCGCGCCTAGCACGAGGTCTGGGCAGCAAACCTGCGACCGTCCCAGTTGTGCGTGCCATCTTTGGCATGGTGCGCTCGCTTCCGGAACTTGCTTGGCACACAAATCGGTTGGCGCAAGACGTAAAGTCCTTCCGGCTTGCCTTCGACAATGCTAAATCTCCGGAACTCTTCCTTTTTGTCGATCTTCCTAAGGCTCTCGGCCTCGGCCCTATCCCAGCTGGGACGCTCCCGGTTTATCAGATTGATAGCCTTTTTGATAAACTTAACCAGACGCTACAGAAGCTTCGGAGTGTCGCACCTGCAACTCTACGCCAAGCTCAAGACCAGCTGATCGAAGCCTGCGGTCTGGCAGGCTATCCCCAACCTTGGCAGGCCCTTAGGGAGGCGGCTGTTCGACTTGAGCCGTACGCGAATCATCCTGAATTGCTGTCATTCCTGAACCGTGTCAGACAGTCGTCCAAAGATGAATCGGGCATAGCATCTGTGATTGAGCTGGTCGCAAATGCTCCACTCAGCACCTGGACCGATTTGGACGTTGATGCCTTTGCTGGGCACGCGCGATCGGTTGGCTTGCTCTTTTCCGAGGCCGAGACCCTCTATGAACGTCAGGCTTACCGGACACTTATCTCGCAACTCTCTCCTGAGCAACGGCGACAAGCGCAAACAGTGCAAGAGCAGTTTGAACAATTCCTAGCCCCAGCCATTAGGACTACCACGCCTCAGATAGTACATGCGGCACTAAGGGCTGTGATTCACCGGCTCCAAGAAACAAAAGAAAGGCCTCCTCAATGACTACAGCCGAGATGTCAAACGTTACTGTGCCACGCCAGAAATCAACGCGGCACATACTTTCGCTCTCCGGAGGTAAAGATAGCACTGCACTCGCCCTCTATATGAAGGACAAGGTTCCTGAAATGGAGTACGTCTTTTGTGATACCGACAAGGAGCTACCGGAGACATACGCTTACCTCCGTCAACTCAGAGTTCATCTGAATACGCCGATAGTTTATCTGAAGGCTGAGGGCTACAACTTTGACGACCTCCTTGATAGGAGGAATGGGTACCTTCCTTCTCCCCAAGCTCGCTGGTGTACGGAACTGCTCAAGATTAAGCCCTTCGAAGAATATGTGGGCACCGACCAGGTAATTAGCTACGTCGGCATCCGGGCAGACGAACCTCACCGTAAAGGGTATATTTCGACTAAACCGAACATTACGGCACGGTTCCCTTTTGTTGAAGATGGTATTCGTCATGCCGACGTTGTCAGAATCCTTGAACGTAGCAAGCTCGGCTTACCTCAATACTACGAGTGGCGTTCCCGCTCGGGTTGTTATTTCTGTTTCTACCAGCAACGGCGTGAGTGGGTTGGCTTGCTGGAACATCATCCCGACCTATTTGAACTCGCAAAAAAATATGAAAAGTATGATCCCGTGACACAGCAGCACTACACTTGGGTTGATGGTGAAAGCCTCGAAGATCTGGCTCGCCCGGAACGTATCAAAGAGATTAAAGAAGAGTACGAAAGGAAACAGAAGGAACGCGCCTCTTTTAGGCCCAACACACCCCTGCATGCTGTTTTCGCCGCTGAGTCAACAACGGGCTGCGCTATGTGCGCCTTCTAGTCACGATATGGACAAGCGCCTCGGCCCAACATTCCACCGCACCTTCAGCCTAATCAGGCCCGGTTTGTCGCACATCCTTCGCGCGGCCACCCAACACGGCAGCTGTACAAAAGACATCCTTCGTATCGGTTCGCCACTAGGCCCCGAACAAATCAACGCAATGCTGCGTTACGCCTATGGCACAAGGCTAACGGACGACGATAATCGCCTGACGCAGCTTGGCAAGGCCGTCGCACAGCACGATCCCAACCTCGAAAGTCGACAGACTCTCTGGATGCTCCATTATCAATTAGCCAGCCCTCAAACACTCGCGCCAGCCTTCTGGCCCCACGTCACATCAACCCTGTTCCGCCCCGAGTCCGAATTGGACAATAGCACTGTACGTCGCGCCATTTTGGACCTCTATGCAAAGGATCCCCACGTCAAGTTCAACGACCGAAGCGCCTCCGACTGCTCAACTGCCCTTGTCGGCACCTATTGCGATGATCGGAGCATGGGAGGACTCGGTATCCTCGCGCAGCAAGCACAAGGTACATACCTCGTCAACGAACCAACCTTCCCAAGCCATAGTACCTTTGCTTACCTGCTCGCCAGATACTGGGATGCCCAATTCCCAAACGCGGTCAGTGCGCATCTCTCAAGCGTCACCGATGGCCTAACCCCCATATTCCTTACCGGCAGTGCAGTTATCAAACAGGCGCTAAGCGAATTACAAAGCTTCAACCTTGTGCGCGTTCAGCAGCGGTCGTTTCCCTATCAAGTTGAGAAACTCTGGTCCTCTGCCGAGGACCTCCTTCAGAAGGTTTATGATTGACGCAAGGCAACTAGTGGACCTGCTCCGCCATGGCGGCCTTCGTTCCAAGGTCGGCGCCCTCCTTCTCCCTCAAGCATTTCTCGGAAAAGAAGAGACACTCGCTACCCAACTTGATGTTTGCTACCTCGACTTAGCACATTACATCCTCAAGTCACTCCCCGAGGACGCGTGCTATCTGACGTTGACGATCGATAAGCTCATCATGTACCTCGATCTCCTGGCCAGAACCAGCGCGGAGCGAGACTGCGTCTTGGTTGCCAACTTCGATGTTCCCCTTGCTCGGCTCCCCCACGAGCACAGAATGCTTCTGTGGAGCCGTCTTCTCCTCGATTTCCCCTACAAAAGGAATTCCCTCATCCTCGTACTCCCGGCAGTACTCCCAAACAGTGCACTGCTTCCGGAAGGCGATCTACAGCAGGAATGGACCGCCTCGAAGAGGCTCGTGCAACTGACCCACCGCAGTCCCTCAGGAATATGACCACGATTCATGATGTAGTCCAATGCAGCCGCGACACGGCCTTCCGCAACGATGTCCAGCTCGGCTGGTACCAAAGCGACTCCCAGGAGAATATTCAGCTCGTCAAAAGCTACATCTTTACGAAGCAATCAGCGGGTACAAGCAAGTCGCCTATCGACATCTTGAAAATGATCCGAGACGCCTTTGTTGTGCGCCCTCCCGAAAACCGCTATTTGGTCATTGCAACGTTTGGTCACGGAAAGAGTCACCTCGCACTCGCAGCAGCCAACTATTTCGGCCAGGACGCGAAGTCACAAGAGGTGACTTTTCTCCTTGCTAGCATCCAAAAAGCATACGGTGGTCCGAGCCCGGAGGCAACCTCCTTTCGCGATTTTAAGACGGAGCGAAACCGGCACTTAGTCCTCTGCCTGAACGGCACGAAGTTCATGGACCTTCAGCAGGCGTTCCTTACGGAGGTCAAGAATAGCCTCTCCGCGGCATTGGGGAAGAAGAACATTACCCTTCCATTCTGGTTTTCCGACGCCGAAGAGTTCTTCACCAACTTGGGAAAAGACGACATCAAGCGTCTAGACAAGCACTTGGAGGAACGGGACATTGACCACGCATCGCTACTCGAACGCATCAAGTCGCATGACCAGAGTGTCCATGATATCTGTCGAGAGGCAGTTCGCTTCCTCCACCGAGTCATACCCAATTGGGAGGCCCACGTCAGCCTGGCCTCCGTACTCGAATGGCTAGTCAAGAACTACTGCGGTCCGGAAAAAGAATTTGTCGGAGTCCTCATCCTTTTTGATGAATTCAGCGCATTTGTGCGCAGCTACAGCAAACGCAGCACACCTGGTTCTCCACTGCAGGATCTGCTCGATGGCGTCGCGAACAATCTCCAGAAAGTTGTCTTTACCGCGTTCGCACAGTACGACCCCGTCAGTTGGGTCCAGGACATGGCAGAATCCCAATCAAAGGAGGTCCTTCTGACAGAACTGGACCGAATACCGAGAAACCATCGTTTCCCCCTCTTCAACACGATGGAGACGATCTTAGACTCCTTTCTTGTCCAGGAGGAAACCACACTCAATCGCGCACTCGACCAGGGCAACGCCTGGCCAGCCTTCTCCGAAGCTAGCAACCGTGGCCACATGCTCTTCCAGAAACGGTATGAGTTGGAGCTTCGGTGGAACGTTGAGTTGTTCGAGGAAGTCGTCAGCCGCGGCTGCTTTCCGCTACATCCAATGACGACCGCTCTCCTGTGCAACATCGAGTTTCAAGAGGCTGGGAGCGCCAGGACCGTGCTTGGCTACGTCATGGAACAGGTTCATAAAAGCGCTCCGAATCCCGCCATCGTGGACCACTCCCCAAATTGGATTCCAGCCAGGAGCATTGTCGAGTTCTTCTCCGCCGGCGAGCTCGCCGACGAAGAATGGAAACAATATAAACAGGCCCTCAGCACGGGAGGTGGTGATCTCTCCAATGAACAACAGGCAGTTCTCCGGTCGCTTCTCCTGTGGACAGTCGCGAAACTGCCGACCAGACACGTGAAACAAGTCCAGGCGCTCAGCGACTTCTCGTCTGTGAACCTAGAGGTTACTGAGAAAGCGCTGAAAGGGATGGCAGATGCGCACGTGATTAGCTATGATGACTCGACATCGAAATATTCCTTCTTTCCCCCCGGTGGCGGCAACACCAAGGCTTTGGAGTTCATTCGCCAACAGAAACGAGGCCGACAACTAACTTGGCAGGAGGTTAAGAGCTTGAATCACAATCACGGCGCGGAGTGGGGACTACCAGACCTGGAAAACAATGTCCCGTGGGGTGCAGGGAGCGACTGGGGTTCAACCCAAGTACTCCTCCCGAAAGAGTTCTGCAAAGCCGATAAAGTGTGTGACGCAAGACGAGATACCTCTCTGCGTGGTGCTATCTTTTGGCTCTGCGCAAGAACCGACGCCGACCTAAAGTCCCTACAGGAGACCGCGCAGGCCGTCCTCAATGAGGTCGCCGGCGTTCCACCTAAACCAATCATCCTAGTTCTTCCGAGCAAACCGAGCCCAGTCCTCTACGAGAAGCTCTCTGACCAACTCGTAATCAAGGACTTTACGGTGGCGCAGGAGCATGAATTTGGCTCCGCAGTCATGGCCTCGATCAAGGCACAGACAAAGAAAACGATAACGGACGAGATCTCTTCGCTCCGCCAAAGCCCTCGGAAGCTTCTCACGCCTTCTCCGATGCATGTAGCGCTGAACGCCGGGCCAGAAGTCAGCAAAGTCTCCAGTCTTTCGCCGGCGGTAATGAAACTTGCATACCCCTCGGCTCCTCCCCACTTCTTCGACCAGTACAAGCAAAGCCATAACAAGCTCCGTAAGGCCGTGCTTATCGTGGGCAAGCTTCTTCTCCAAAACGCGGTTGACATGGAGGAGTTTGAAAATGATGTGATTGCCCCTCAGCTCGTCACTAAGTATCTCATTTCGGGCAATCCCACGTCCTGGTGCGTTCTGAACCCCAGCCGTCACATCCAGAGACCCCTTACCACCCGCACTGCCAAGGCCTGGGAGTTCCTCGAATCCAAGATCACCGCCGGGGAGAGTTCCTTCTACATCAGTAAAGCTCTTGAAGAACTTTGCCAACTACCCTTTGGCTACGACCCCAATACCCTCACTCTCCTCGTCACGGCTTGGCTTGGCTTCTACAGGCATGATATCCAGGTCTCCGCGGGAGGTGAACTTCGCCCAAGCGACATCTTCGTTGAGCAGATTAAACGTGCTAAGACTCCAGAAGACTTTATCGCCTTCCTAACCAGCAGCAAGATCGCCATAAAGCGCAAAGACCGGAGCAAAGAAGACCAAGTAGTTGCTGCAATCCTGCACCGCGTCGCCATATTCGAGCAAACTCCATACTCGATTTCGGAGGCAGAGAAGGATGTTGCCCAATTGGCAAACTATGTAGCCGACCCAGGAAACGCTGAGCGAGACAACACGCCTCGTGCAAAAGCCTCGCTGCGGGACTTACAGGACGCCCTGGCTGCCGCCAAGGCATACGACCAGGCAGCCACGCGTCTGAAGGCAAGAGCCGACGCCGCAAAGTCCATCACTGAAATGCTTTCGGCCTGGAAGGATGTCGCCGCACTTCCCGCTACCACAGGGGTCGTGCCTATCCAATCTTCCCAAACCGATCTGCAGAAAGACCTCCAGCGTCGTTTGGCTCTGGCTGTGGACAATCACTGCGAAAGGTACCGAAAGCTCACAAAACTCGAGGACTATGCCCGCAATGAGGAGGAGCTCAGCAAACCACGGACTATGCTTACGGCGCATCCTCCGCTCTTAGCGAAGATCGAAGCGGCACTCGACGACCTGTCAGCGCAAAAGGAGATTGTTGAGAAAGCACATAAGGACGAGGTTAATTTAGCCACTCTGCAAGCCCTCACACCCAGCACAAGCCTCGTCGCACTCCGACGTGACATAGAGCTCTTGAAGTCACTCGAGTTCCACCTTGAAAACAACACCCGACTCCGCGATGCGAAATTAGCTAAGTACCTCTCCGACGAAGACGGCCTTGTCCAGTATGTCCGGCATCTACCCCAACGGCTCCCCCTCCTCACCTCTAGCAAGGCTATTCAAACCGCTGTTGCCGAACTAACAGCCCGATCGTCGTCTTTCGAGGGCACGCCGGAAAGCGAGACCCTGGGACTCCTCGTAGAGCGCCTGCAGAAGCTGCAGTCGATTTTCGACCGACTCCAGGCAGTTGCCAACATTTCGCTCGAGAACCCCAAAGTCGTGTCATCCTGCCTAAACAGCTTATCGGAGCTGGCTGCGAAGAACACCGATCTCCTTTCCCCAGCCCAGTTCGCAGCTCTGGACCAAGCGCGCGCTGCCATACAGCAGAGCTCCGAGCATCGGAGCGTCGAGGCAACTAAGTGGCTTTCCACTCTCGAAAGTAAGGCAAACTCTGAGGTCACTTGGCCCCTTGCACTCAAGGAATCAGAGCATCCCCATCCTTTCCTCGCCATCAGCCAAGAGTCTAGGCTCGAGGCGGTCCGGCACAAACTAACGACAAAAGCCCAACAAAAGGCGGAGACGGAGGCTCTGGCTAAAGCCGACGCGGAGAAGTTGACCAGTATCGAGCGTCTGAGCAGGTCGGGCACCGTCGAGGAACTTCAAAGCAGGCTCCAGCTTACAGAATCCATCGAAGTGTCCTTAGAGTCGAGTAAGAGCCGTAAGGCCGCCTTAGTCGAGGCCCTTCGCATGGCAGCCAAAAGAGCGGTTCAGGACCGAGACCTCGCCAACGCAAAGCGCGAAGACGCCACCAAACTTCAATCCCTCAAGCTCTCGACAAACGCCTGCCTTCAGGAACTCCGACGTACGTCAGCCGAACTTGAAGCGGTGCAGCTCGCCCTCCCTGAAAGCGAGGATCAACGCAAGGTGACGCTTCAAAAAGTACATGCAGCCATAAAAGACGCTGAGGAATTCAGTTCCAAGCTCAAACAGACCCTCGATTCAGCACGCTCTCAGCGGGATGTGAAGCCAGTTGCTGACCGCATCAACCAGAGGCGTTTCCTGTTTTCCGAAGCACCCGAGTTAGAGCAACTCGACGCCTGTGCAAAGCGCGCGGATCAACTTGAGATCTTCTTTTTGAGACTGGACAGTATACACCCGGAAAAAGTGGAGACGCCAAAGCAGTTGGACGAGGCACAAAACGCGTTACAGAAAGCGCTCTCTGACTCGGAGTGGGCGCTTTCTGATGCCCATAGGACACTTGTCCAACAGAGTCTTGAGAAACTCACCAGTCGTGCAGCCAAATTGCGCCAGAGCGCGGACGAATGGCTCACTGCTCGCACCCAACCCTGTAAGAAGGAAAACATGCCGCACCTTCTGTCTGAACTCAGCTCGCCGCCGCCCTTCCTGGCGCCTGAGAAAGCGGCGGTCCTGCAGGCCCTTAAAGCCACCATACAGGCAGGAGTGGACGGTGATGAAGTTCACCAGGTCGTTGTCCACTTCCAAAGAATCACCGATCCTCAAAAACGCCGGGACACGATCGCCCAGCTACAGCAACTTGTCTAATCCGCGCTGCAGATGCACTACCTCGACCCAAGAAAGGACGCTGAACCACCAAGCGGGTTCATACCTGTCGAGACGGAAAGGGACTTCCTACGTCTCTCTCTGTCCCGCACCCCGCTGCTCGTTAAGGGGAAATCCCTCTGCGCTTGGGCGGAAACCTTCTGGAACGAACGTGGCATTCCTTTCACAATCTGCGCTTCGCTGACCGACGAGCTCGCCAACTGCTGCAATACCATCACCCCTGATTGCGCCGCCACTATTCTCGCAAAACACCGCGAAGTCCTACTTAGGCTGCCCAGGCCACTTTCTCTCACCAGAGTTCTTGAAGCCCTTGCTCCGGAGGACATCTGGCACCAACCCACTAGTTTACACCACGCTGCCCGGTGGCTAGTCTGGTTATATTCCATAAAGCCGGATGAGTGCCTCGCACCCCTGCTCCGAGCGAGGGCCGAACTATGGCACCAAGATGCGGACCAGACGCTGAAGCCTGTCTATGAAGTCGTCTCTACGGAGCAGGCTCAGTCGCTGCTGAGGAGGTGGTTGTGCATCAAGCGCCCGTATCTACTCCAGCCCTCGAAGCCATTCCCACTGAGCGTGCCCGCCGGTCTAAGGGGTGAGGCGCTCGAGGAATGGCGTCTAGAGACCATCAACACGCAAGGTGAATTCTTTGAAGTACTAGCCAGAGAATCTGTCCCGCCGGAGCTCCTGTCACTGGCTGCTGGTCTCGCTTTTGATTACTTTAGCCACAATCCGCAGCTGCTGACAGAAACGCACCTTCGTCGACTTCGCGCTTTCCTTCCCGACCCAAAGACGGGATCCCTTCGCATGCTGCTCCGCCCGCTGCCGCCCCCGCCAGTTCCCGAGGACGTGCAGCACGTTTTTAGCTGGTTCCTAGAGAGTTATCTCCCTTACCGCGAGTGGGCAATCCTTGTGGGATCACAGGCCGATATTCCAAGAACATCTGAGCTCGCCCATGCATTTGCAGTCACATTCCTAGACCGGTATCCCCATCTCGTCTTGGGCCAACAACCCCTCATAAGTTTTCAGAGAGCTGGGCAACTGCGTGAGCGTAAAGGTACCGAAGTAACGCTTTACGCTATTTTGGACGGTCTGAATGTGCCCGACAGCTTCATCTTGCTGAAACACATCGCAGCGAGGACTAATCGCCTCACAATACTCCAAAACGATCTCTGCTTCTCCCCGGTACCCACGATTACTGAGATCTGCAAACGGGCTCTCAAAAGAGGCTACACGCCTAGGATCGCTGCGAGCGATCCAAACCAGGATCCGCCCCATGTAAAGCTACTTCCAGAGAAGAAGGCACCGGAATCCCTTCTCCAGAGCGTCCAACCGGGAGACTTGCTCATCTGGTGCATAATGGAACCCGACGAAACGTATCACTCCAAGGGTTACGACCGCCAGACGCTCAAGAAGGTCGTCGCCGACCGGCTCGAGTCAGTCGCCGACCGGCTCGTCAACGCTGTTCTCGCTATACCCGATGATAAGAAGGTGCGCCTCATCGTCACTACCGACCACGGCAGGCTACTCAATGCCAGTGAACGCACTACCCGAGCGCCATCGGGCATGCGCCCCCATCAAAGGGCGGCACTCGGCAGCTCAGCCGCCGAGTTTCCACCTAATGGTCTCTGCTTCCAAGACAATGGTGCAGTCGCCATCTTGAACAGCGACAGATTTCACATACCCGAGGACGCCGCAATCGTGCTCGGCGAAGAATCCTTCTTCACGGAGGACGGTAAGTCTGGAACTGAGCTCTTCCCACACGGTGGAGCGTTTCCCGAGGAAGTGATAATCCCTTGGATTGAGTTCGCTAAGGACACAGACCCTCCCAGGGTCGTTTGTACGATCACTGGCGAAGGACAGGAGTCCACCCAAGGAGCCGTTCACATTGTCATCCAGAATCCGAGCAATATGACCCTCAGAGCTCTAGTCCTGACGCTCAGACTCAGCCCAACCCGTCAAGTGCAACTGGCGCTTGACCGAGCCGTCAGCCCCTGGAGTTCTCTCACCCTCGATGCACCGCTCACGCCTTGGCCCTCGGAGGCAGAATCTCGGAGAGCCGCCTCCCAGCTCTCCCTCCAGAAGCCAAACGGAGATCAATTCGTCATGAACCCCACGATCGACCTTAAGGTTTACGGCTTCCAATCCAGAACTGACATCCTCGACGAGCTTCTCTAGACCATGGACCAGCAAAGTACAAATGCAGGCGACGTGAGCCCTGCGTTCGCGGATAAAGTTCAACAGGTGTTCGGCCGGATGGCAATTGACAAGCGCCGTCTGCCGATGAGCCAGCTCAAGAAACGGGGCGTTCCGGCTTACGTCGGGGAATGGCTCCTCGAGTCAATTGTACCTGGCCAAGGGCCAATCACCCCAGAAGACGTGGCCAAAGTCCAGGAGTGGGCCGGGCGGAATATCCCTGGCGCGGACGATCAGAACGTCATCAAGGACAGACTTCTCCGGGGCGAGGTCGTTAAGGTCCTCACGCCAGTTCAGGTAGAAATCACGCTAAAGCGAAGCAAGCAGGAGCGTGTCGCCAAACTGAGCCTCCTCGGAATTAACGACGCCTTCATTCCAGACGAAATCGTCAGCTCTTATCCAGCGCTTCTGAAGGAAGGCATGTGGGGCGTCACCGAACTCATGAACACTGATGAGGGTGTCTCGCTCGCGCGCTTTAAGCCCATGCAGGCTGCTGTAAACCTAGATCTCTACAAGAAAGCACGCGCCGCTTTTTCAGTCGAGGAATGGCGGAGCCTCATGCTCATCTCTATGGGATACAACCCCGCAGCATATTCTCTCGACGCGCAGCTCTTGATGCTCGCCCGCCTACTGCCACTGGTTCAGAAGAATATGACCCTCGCTGAACTTGCCCCCAAAGGAACAGGCAAGAGCTACGTTTTTGAGAACATTAGCCCACGGGTCCGCCTCCTGACTAGCGATATCTCCCCAGCCGTGCTCTTCGTAAACAATGCAAGCGGACAGTGGGGCCTCCTCGCTAGATTCTCGGTGGTCGTACTTGACGAGATACACAAGATGCGCTTCACCGACCCGGACGGCATCGTAGCTGGCCTTCAAGGCTACCTCGCAAACGGTGAGTTAACCCGGGGGGGGCTCCATCGCACCGCTAGCGATTGCGGTCTGGTCATACTTGCCAACATCGCTCTCGACGACCAGCAGAGACCCTCGACGGAGCCCGTGATAAGAGAGCTGCCCGGTTTCCTCCAAGAGACGGCTTTCATCGACCGCCTCAAAGGGATCATTCCTGGCTGGCGCCTTCCCAAGTTGAGCAACGACTGCTTGGCCTCCACCGTCGGGCTAAAGTCGGACTTCTTCGGCGACGCCCTGATCGAGCTTCGGAACGACCTCTCCGCCGACCAGCAATGCTTCCGTCGTGTCCGTCTGACAGGCGAGCGACCCTACATCAGGAATGAGGAGGCCGTTCGCTCAATCGCCAGCGGGATGATGAAGATCCTTTTCCCCGACGGACGAGTCTCCGACCAGGACTTCTGCAAGTACTGCCTCAACCCCGCCAAGGAACTACGCCAATTGGTTTGGGACCAGCTATACGTCCTCGACGCAGAGTATCGGCAATACAGCGCAGAACTCCGCTTTGAGCTTCGATCATAAGTGATACACCCCCCTCCACCAGAGCCGCTACCGCCGATCTACCTGGACTACCTGGCCACCACTCCATGCGCCCCGGAGGTAGTCGAGGCGATGCTCCCATTTTTCTCCAAAGACTTTTGGAACCCATCGAGCTCCCATTGCCTCGGCAAGCAAGTGGGGCAAGCGGTTAGCAAAGCCCGAAAGCAGGTAGCAAGCCTTCTCCACGCAAACCCCGAAGATATCGTTTTCACCGGCAGCGCCACCGAAAGCAACAATCTTGTCTTCCTTGGTCTCCAACCGCTACTGCACACCGGCCGCCGGAAGATTATCACGTCGTCCATCGAACACAAATCTGTGCTCGAGCCCTTGAGAGCACTTGAGCGAACCGGATTCACCATCTCGTATCTCCCGGTCGACTCGCGCGGAATAGTGTCCGTAACTGAAGCTGCTCGGCTAATCGATGACGAGACCCTCATGGTTTCCGTTCAGGCCGCAAATAATGAGATAGGCACCATCCAACCGGTGTGCGATCTAGCCCGCCTCGCGCATTCCGCCGGCGCCCTCTTCCATACCGACGCGGTGCAAGCCGTCGGCAAGATTCCATTTTCCGTTAGAGAAGCTGACATCGATTTTCTCTCCTTGAGCGCACACAAGCTTTACGGTCCAAAAGGTGCAGCCGCACTCTATATGCGAGGTGGCGCGGCAAGCTCTCACATCGCCCCGGTCATGAGTGGCGGTGGCCAAGAGCACGGGCTTCGACCGGGAACGCTCAATGTACCGGCAATCATTGGTTTTGCCCAAGCCTGCGCTATTGCACAACTCCGGCAACAGGCTGACGCTCTCCAGATAGCAGCGCTCCGGAACCTGTTTGAGCATTCGCTCAGACATAGTCTTCCGGCCGTTTCGATCAACGGTGATTTAAGCAAGCGTCTCCCTGGGTGTAGCAGCATCCAATTCCCTGGCTTCCGCGCAGACGAGATCCTCGCAAACGCCCCGCTCATCGCTGCTAGTCTCGGTTCCGCCTGCACGGCCGGCACTGTTGCCCCCTCCCACGTTCTAACGGCTGTTGGTCTCTCCGCAAGCGAGGCTGTCAGCACAATCCGATTCTCGTTCGGGAGGCAAACTACCTCCACTGATATCGAAATGGCTACCACAATGCTCGTCGCGTCGGTTCGAAGACTTCGCTAGACTCTTCAGCGTCAGACTTGAAGCGAGCATTTGAAGCCGTCAACTCAGACTCTATGAACTTCGAAAGGGTAGATCCTTTCGACGGAACGGGGGATACGCATCCATTCGTGAGGATTTGGACAACGCAGCCAAGTTCCTGGAATCCGAGATGCAACAGAAGCGGCCTGGGGCAGCTGACAATCCTGTAACGTTGCGAAATAATCCGTGGAGTGATGGTCGGGATGTTCTGTGGAGCAACGGGATCGATGGGCTGAGTGTTGTGTGGAGGAAAGAGCGTGGTCATGGGTGTGGGTCGAACCGCGCCCGCTTCCGATAGATGCGCTAGGGCGCCGCTTAGGAAGGCGAGGGCAGCCCTTGCTCTGGATTCGCTGTCAACCCATGCTTTTCAAGCAGCCTAGCCAGCTCATTTTTCGAAGGGCCGAGCCCTACGATCTCGAGTATTCCCAGTTTCCGGAGTTGCTCACTACATGCTTCCATCTCTGAGCGGTTTGGATGCTTTGGATCTAGAAACCTCTCCTTGAAGTACAGGAGTTGGCCCGAGCTGGTGTGGTCGAAGGCTTCTACCCATCGTGTGCGGAGGTTCACTTTGATCCGGTGCTTCAACTGAGGAAGGGGCTGATGCTCAAAGTCTTCGTACACGAGGAACGTCACCTTACCCGAAGCTTTATGCATCTTTATGATATCCGCCTGTTCCACATCACCAAACAACGCTGTGGCGCATCCCACATACGCCCGAAGCACCGGAGGCAGTTGGTCGAGCAACGTGCGATGGACGTATAACGCTTGCGCATCCTGCCATCCGATGGCCAGTTCCTCGCACGCCAGCTCGATCTCCCCAGGATCTGCGGCGGCGCGCAACAACTCGAATCCAGCTTGGAGGCCTGCGCCATAGTCGCCGAAGAATGTCTTGATGTCTGTGCGCAGCGATAGCGACAGCTTCATGAACGGAATCCGCTTCCGCAGGTTTGCTAGAGCAAGGTAGACGAGCAAGTCGTTTCGCCGCAGGGCGCGCGCCCGGTTGTATTCCACCGATCCCAGCTTGCGCAGACAAAGCGTAAACGCCTTCTTTACTGACCCGAAGGACTCCACCAGGGTGGGCGATGCGGGGTACTCCTCGGGCAAAGGCATCCGCCCTAACTCGAGAGTCTTCGCCCAAAACGGCTCGAGCGATTCACGGTTGACTTCATACCTATCCAGCCGTGGCACCCTCGCGGCGCGAGGCTTTCCCGGCGCCCGTGGGGTCCGGGGAGGAGGCAGCACCAGCCGGGCATGAATGGCCGACCAATCGACCGCCCGGCGAGTTCTGGACCGCAGGAAGTCCTCATGTTCCGCTGGGTCCCGGAACACGAAGAAGATCCCGAGGGCTACAGGGGCGGCGGGTGTCTCGAGAACATCCTCGATGTACTGCTGCAACTCATGTTGTTCGAAGAACTTCTGGAACGTGCCCCGGTTCGTAAGAACGCCGTCGTTGAAGGCGGCCGCGGAACTAACATCGACCGTTTCGTTTATGAGCGCTGCCACCACCAACACCCGTTTGGCGAGTCGGAAGGCTCCTGCCAAAGCGGCTACACGTTCCGCAGGATCCTCGATGACGTTTAACACGTAACCCAAGTTCACTACGTCCGCCTCGAATCGTGGTTCGGAGGGACAAAACGCCGGATCCCATCCTGCTGTTTGGTAGCCGAGTGACCGAAGTCCTACTACGTCGCTTCCAAGCCCACACCCATAGTCGAAGAACGTTTTCTTCAGATCGAGTATCCCATGTTCTATCAGAGATTTCACCGGCTTAGAGAGGTCGGACCGGACTAGGGCGGTCTTGTGCCGGGCGATAGTTGGCTTAGGCTCCTTAGCGGACCTAACGACGGCTTCATCGCGCCGACGTACGTGGTGTCCCTCGTAATAAAGTCCTCTTTCCTCAAGTATTTGTTCCCAGTTCAACTTGAAACCGATGAGAGTGGGGTGTTCATACAGATCCTCAGCCTCCTCCTCCGCCGTTAGGCTCTCGAACTCCGAGCGCCGCGGATGACGCGCCGGGAGCAGTGCTTCCTTGCGGTGCAAGATCGGCGGGTTGAAGCTGTCATCGTAACTGGTGGCCCGAGCCTTCCCCGTGACCAGATCTACTGTCAATGACTCGCGGAGTTCGGGGTGAGGAATGTCGAAGAAGTCCGGGTAATGGAGCAGGGAGAAGCGCGGCGCATCGGTGCGAAACTTCACCACGTTGTAACGATCTGCCAAGTGATGCGTCTCGACGTATCTGCAAACCAGATCCAACGGGGGGAGCCGCCAGTCGGTGTCGCTTCCGAGGTGCAAGTAGACGGCGTTCGGCAACCGCTTCCCGTAAGGAAGGCTCTCAACGTGGGCTTTGTACTCGGTCAATCTCACGCAATTAAGAATTCGAGTTTCGGAGATCTTCTCCGTTTGTCGCCAGCAATCCAAGCTTGAACCCGCGCTCGCTCACTGATACTCAACCTTCTATGAGCAAGTCGCCAGTGATTCTGCATCACAACCTCCGTCCAGGCTCCTTCATGTGGCTTTGGGCAAAATACGTGACTAGCTTCAACCCTAAGTACCACTGTACCAATTGCATTCGTGGTCATTACTCCAAGGTCCTCAGCAAACCTCAAAACCGAGAGTTGGCTAACCAAGGCACGCTGAATCTAGACGAATTCCCGAGAGGGTCCTACCGCGCCATCTACATCTGTGGCGTTGCGAAACAGGGCTACAGTGCCAAAAGGAATTACCCTGTTAACCTACACGCCGTGATCCGTCCTGAACCTGGAGCCACTGACGAGTTCGTCTTTCTGGAATGGCGGTTGCGAACTGAAAACGGGGTTTTCCTCCCCATTCCAGCGGAGGCGCGGTTACCACAACAATTCCGGACTCTTCCTCCGGAATTCACTACTTGCAGGATTTTCCGCTGGGCGAGTGTCTACTTCGCCAGACCCACGTGAAATGCCTACTGCGTGGGGAACGGGGGGCTAGATCAGTTCCCCTCCTTCTGTGCCAAGCACATCCTGAAGCTATCTGACGTGGCATAGGCAAGGTCCACTATGGGCGATTGCAACCAGGTGCGCTTGGGGGGGGCGGGCAGTCGCCAACTCGGCATTTCCTGCTTTTCCCCGGCAAGGAGAGCTAGCAGTATCCAACGATGATCCAGGCTGAAGTCAGGAAGGGACTGCGGGTGGTCTTCCGGGGTCCTGCGGAGGACTTGACCCCACTCTTTAACCGGGGTGACCATAAACTCGTCGGCATGAAAGGGACGATCGTCTATGGAATTAGTGAGGACGTTTGGTGCTACCCTGATGATCCGACGAGTGATATGGTCTGGGTGGCGTTTGATGGCGACAGTTTGCCTCGGCGACAGGTGTCGGCTGCCTGGTTGGATAGGGACAACTCCTGAGAGGGTTCCACGGGGTCCAAAAGGGGGCGCACGCCGACGTACCTTTGCAATAAGATGGCCGGCCGTTCAGCTTTCAAAGGGGCTGCAACCACCGGAGAGTGAGATCATGGTCCGGGGACTAGTGCAAACGAGCCGACGCCCTCTTCGGCGGTGATAGGTCGGTGTTGGGGCCCGATTGGTTGGGAGTGTCGCCTCAATTCCTGCCCTCGTCGAACATGCCGGCGTGACCAACACGGACCAGAATCGTCTTGGTGTACGCACGGTGAAACTCAGCAAACAACTTCTCGGCCAGATCGTAGATGTTGACGTCAGCCCCAACGAAGGTCTCTTCCTGGTCAAGACGTTCCACGCTGAAGATGGGCTTCTTGATTGGACCTCCGACGGTGAGCAGATACTCTGTGCCTGCGATGGAAAAGAAAAATCCTTCGCCTCGAGGTGCCCATTCGAATTCCAGTTTCATAAATTCACAGGCCACCTTGATTACTCCCAGGAAAGACCTGCCATTCTTTTGAACTTCAGCTTCGTCCATAGATGCGATTTCCTTCTGCCGTGCTTGCTGATATGCTTCTTCCTGGACACCAAACGGAGAGTTTCGTACAGCTCGGCTACTTTCGAGTCCGGGACGCCATGAAGCGTTTGGCTTCCGCGTTGCTGACTGCCTGGAATGGCCAAGAATGGTTAGTATACAGGAACTTGGCACCGCCAAGCCTGTTTGTGAGCTTCGCCCGTATGATGAACATGGAGCCGACTGGGTATTCCTTGCGGAGCTTGCGTGAGCACTCGACATGTAAGCCCGTCGGCAGGTCTTGGCCGTCGACGGGGCGAACCCTCACTTTTGTCGCCGAGGGTTCACCATGATTCTCGTACGTCTCCACCAAGATGTCTGCATACTCGGAGTCGGAGTCTGAATTGATCATCCCGATGAACCTAGCAAGCACCCCTTTGGAGTGCAAGGCATCGGGTCATTGGGTGTCATTGGGTGCACGTTTTCCGTCCGGGCGCGCATATCGACCAAAGAACTCTCAATCCGACTCCTATAAGGCGCTCCAACAACCCACTGTCGACTCTGGAGATGTGGACCGAGGATCGCGCAAAACGAACATTGGTCTCGGGATGCGAGTGCCGCCTCAGTCCGACCATGCTCAATTGTCCTAAATGAGACCCTAGGTCTACGCGAACTCGATGTATCGGCTTTCAAGCTCGCTTGCTGTGCAGAAGATGGGAGTAGCCACCCCCCTGGGGCGGACCACCGCTGCGTGAGTTTCCCAACTCAAGGCAAAACGGTCCATCCCCTGGATACTATTCAGGTGGAGACGAAGCCGGGAACAACCGTTGGGCAGTTCGGTGAATTCCTGCTTCGGATGCCAGCGCCGACCACGAACCAAGTCCGTTGCCCAGACGTCGAAGTCCAAGACCACTTCGTAATCGTCATTGCCCTTGAAGACGGTGAAGCTGCCTTTGAGGTATTCGTCCCGGTCGAAATCCTTGGGGGCGGCAAGCCGCTCCTGGGTGAGTTGCACGCATTATATGAGACTGAGCACAAGGCTCTGGATCGCATTTCTCTGGAGATCATACCCGAAGGGGCACCAATGGTCGTCACAGCGTAGTTATCGAGACGTCCTTCCCGGTCGACTTTACAGCGCGTCATTAATTCCACTCTGCTTAGTCGCTTGAGGTTTACCCTCACCAAAGGCCCTTTCGATGTCAGAATCCTGCGGCATCAGATGAGCGTAATGGCGCCCCACGATCAGCACGTCATCGCCCAACCACTGGGCGATCTTGAATATGGAAACGCCGGCGATGGCCAGCAAGCTGGCAAAAGTGTGTCGCATGATGTGCGGCGTCAGCCAGGCGGGTCCCTTCTTCTTCACGTACTCCGCGAAAGGCTTGCGAAAGTCATATCGATACCGTGCCTTGCCCTGCTGTTTGTTGGGCCGAATGAGAAAGGGCCCCGGCAGTTTTCCTTTCACGGACATTTCATCGGTCAGGAACCTGCAGAAACGCTCCGAAAGCGGAATGGTTCGCTTGTCCTTGTCCTTTGGCTTCCACTCGTCGGATTCGGTGATGTGGAGGATCCGCAACTCCAAATCAAACCAGCTGGGGCGTGCCTGGATGATCTCGTCCTTGCGCAACCCGGCGTGGAAGCCAGCCAGGAAGATGAATTTCAGTTCCACGTCGGGACATTGGTTGATCAGGGCGTCGACTTGGTCGCGCTTGCAGAACAGCCTCTTTTTGCCCGATGAGGAGACTCTTGACTTGAGGTGCGCCGCCGGGCTCTCGCGCAGCTTTTTCTTTTTGACCAGCCAGGTGCAAAACCCACGCAAGATCATCCCATAGGTCTCGATGGTGAGTTCCTTCAAGCGGTGCTTGCCTTTGCGCAGCGACCGCTGCCACAGATCAATCTCATCCCGGGTGATCTGCCTGACCTCCTTGAGCCCCCGCTGGTTGGCCCAGGCGTTGAGCACCGCGTGCCGGGTGTCGGCGGAATTGCGGGTGTAGGTCTGGTCCTCCAGCTTTTCTCTGAGGCAGTCTTCGATCTCGTCCTGGAGGGGGTTGGCGTCCATCAGGACGGGGTTGTTGCGAATCCTCAGCGCCCTGGTCAGCGCCTCTCCCTCGTCCTGGGTGTCCAGGGATACGCGGTACTGGCGGCCCTGATAGCTGTAGCGGTACCAAACAGTCCTGCCTCGCAGGAAAACTCCCTGTGACCTGCCTCCCGTTGATGGGTTTGGGCTCGTACAATGCCGGATGCGACGAGCGGAGTGTCTCAAACACTGTGCTAAATGTTTGTGCTAAACAGCCCTTCTATAGCACCCTTTACAAGGGCTTATCGGTTAGCACAGTGTTTGGCAGGTGTGTTCGTGAATCGTTCATGAGTAGTGGATTGCGCGCTTAGCTCAGTGGTAGAGCATTTCCTTCACACGGATGTGCCCAGATGGTAAGGCGTGCTCTGAAACTGTTCCACGCGATGCACGCACAGGAGGAGTTCGCGAGCCAATCGCAGGCCTCGTAGAAAGCATCTACCACCTCACCTTGACGAACTAGCCCAACTCGCCATGGCCCACTTCGGAACGGGCCGATGCAAGCAATGGCTTGCTCGGTCTTGCTCTTGGTGGGGTGAGCAAAGTGAACGCGCGTGGTACGCTTCGACTGTGCGCCACGAGCACAGGAAGGAGTGGATGAACTCGCCTGTGCGTAACTGCACAACCGATGAGGGAAAAAGTTGGCCCCTCGAGACCGGCTGACAGGAGCAGGTCTCAAATCACCTTCGGCGGCGGTGGTCAAAAGCCACGGTCGTGAGCACAGAAGGAAAAGGTCCGGGAAGAACCGGATCAGATGGGTGACAGAGAGATGAACGCAAGTGAACCACTGATGATGTGTCGAAAGCGTAAGGAAGAGGACCAAACTGGGGCGGAGTCGTTACCCCAGGAAGAGCAGAGACGGAGCCTGTTTTCGAACTCTGTGGCCTCCGGCATTAAGGTGGCATGAATCTGTCACGCAGCGGTTGAGCGGAACGTGGGAACCTTCCGCACCGATGCCAACCGAGCGGCTCAAGCAGAAGACCTGCCAGAGCTGGAGTAGGGATGCGGTGCGAAGGGGCGGAATGGCCTGTAGTAGCGAAGAAGTCTCCGATAAAGAGATGGAGCCAAGAGGCCGTGTCATGGCGGGTGGTTTAAAGGTCAACCGGCAACGGGAGGAGCCAGCAAGCCAGTCGCAACTGAAAGGTTCCATGATGGGAGCTGGATGAGCTGAGAGGTTCACGTCCAGTTCTGAGAGCGCGCAGGGGTGAGATCCCCCTGCGCGACTCACCTCTTCCTGCCGCCTAGGCCGCGGGATCGAGGCATTCGCCCGAGTCTGGCCGGAATGCTTTGTGCCTGTAGGGTCGAATCAGGGGTGAGGGCATCACCACCATCGCTTCCAAATCGGGCTCATAGTAGCGTCGCCCCGCCGCCGATCCCTCGTCCAGGCAAAGCTGCTTGTACCGCACGCGATAACGGACCGGCTTATCTTGCCAGCGTATCGCTCGCCGGGAAATGGTGCATTCGGACACCGAGAGTTTCTGGGCCGCCAAGCTGAGCGTGAGCCACACGACCACTTCGATATCAGGTTTTTGTTGATTCATAGGTTCAATAGTCTGCTTGTTGGGTTTTCTGCTCTGCGTGTCCCCCAGCTGCCAGGGTGGCAGCTGGGGGAGCGTGTTCGATGATGGACGCTACGCTGCCTCGCTCGACGCTTCCGGCTGGGCCGGTTTCGCCTCGGGTGGCAGGGGAATCACATTCCCGCCTTGCGTCGGATTGGCCTCTGGCGGACAGGTGTTGTCTTGGCTGCCGCTGGCCAGCACGCTGATTTCAGGGGCAGTCGCAGCGTGCGCGGAAGGGGCAGGGGAGGTGATGGTTTCAGCTGCCTGCGCGGCGAACTCGCCTCGCGCTTGCACTCCCCGATACGACTGCGGCAACACGATTCCGCTCCGTTCGAGTAGCTCCGCCGGGCGTAGTCCAAGGAAATTCGCCAGCCGATGCAGCTGAACCGGATTGGGCAGTTTCGTGCCTGCCGCCGCCGCCCGAAAGTCAACCGACGACATCGTCAAATAGAATGCCGCCGTGCTGGGCGTGTAGCCTTTTGCCGCAAGAAGTGCGGTGATAGTGTTACCCAACAACGCCGGATTCATTCGTGCGACCGGGGCGAAAAGGTCCACCACCGGAATTTGGAAGTAGTTCGCGAGCAGTTCCTGTTTTCGAACTGGAGGCAAATGGCGGCAATTCAAATAGTCGTAGAGCTGGTTGTCTCGCAGCCCGACCGACTTGCCAATGTTGGCTGCTTTGATTCCGGCTAGGAGGGCCAGAATCACGAGGTTGTGGCTCAGGCGCTTTTTTGCTTCATCGAGCGTAAGGCCCGCTGCAGTCCCGTCAGCTTGGGGTGCTGGCGTTAGGGGACTCTTCTGGTTTGCTTCCGGCAGACCGTCAGCCGTGGAAATGTCAGTCGTGAGCAGAATCTCCAATTCGATGCCCAAGAATGTAGCCAGCTCACGCAGCGTCTGGCCACACGGCAGTTTGCGGCCCTGAACAACCAGTCCCACGTCCCCTGGGCAGGGGAGTTCTTTGATGGAGTAGCGGTTCGCGGCATAAACCACATTCGCTACCACCAAGTCCCGATCATAGTGATCTTCATTTCGATCGGTAAAATACGATTCTTTCACCCCAAAATACGTGGCCAACTTCTGGAGTTTGTCGGCGTGCTGCCGTTTGCCATTGAGCATGTCGTAGACACAAGTCGCCTCGATTCCGATATCCTTGGTGGCCGCATGGACACTCACGCCTTTGCGCCAGAGCAGATTTCGGATGGCGGACGCGACAAAGTCACGCAGGTGTTTTGGTTGGTATTTTACCCGCATGGGCGCACCATCAGCAGGCTTTGGGTCCAGGAGCGCCGCAGGCGCAGTCAGCCGGTTGAATTCCTCGATGTGGCCGTCGCGGGCCAGCTGTCCCAGCCGGCGTAAGTGCGCTGCTGCTTGCTTGGCCTGCGCAATCGGCCCGGCTAGAATTGTGTCCAGAGCCAGGTCGCATTCGTGGCGCAGAGCACGGATGCGCCTGGCCTCATCGGGGTCGTCCGGGATGGAACCATCGCGGCGATGAACCGTCGCATCCAAACGCTTTGGAGAGCGATGGAAATAGGTCTTCCGAATGCACACCCCGCAGTCGCTGTGACCGACAAGGATTGCGATCGTTTCGGGATCGACGCCCAGTTCTATGCACCGCGTGATGAAAAGATGGCGAAAATCGTGCGGGGAAAAGCCGGGTAGTCCTACCGATGCCGCAGCGCTGGCGAGCATCTGGCTGATGTTTCGGAATATAAAGAGGTGGCCTTCCGGAGGCGGACGAAAGGTGTCGAGGTACTCGTCCACCAAGGTCCTCAGGCGGGTCGGCACCGCCAGGGTGAGTGCAACCCGCGCCCCGTTCCGTTTCTTGTTGAAACGGAAAGTGATGTGGCCCGAATCCCGATCATAGTCACAGAAGCGGATCGTTTTGAGCATTCCTTTTCGCACGCCAAAACTGCGCAAAAAGTGAAAAGTCAAGAGCGAATCAAATTGGCGCTGATGGGTTCTCGAACAACGGCCCTCTGCATAGGCGATCATACCCTCCTCCTGCTCGTGGGTGGGCATGATCGGCACTTCGCTATCCAGGGGCTTGTAGACGATTGCCTCTCGCAGCATGCGGGCCTGGGCCATCGTCACCAGCGCGATCCGCGACTCCGCGGCGAAGGAGAGAGTTCTGGCAACGGTGCCTACCGTCGCGTTGTAGGTGCCCGCGTTGCACTGCCCCAGCAGCGGGTCCGACAAGGTCGCGGCGGTCCGGCGGCCCATTTCGGCCATGTGCTCTATCCCAAGGTCGGCGAGGCTGACCTCGGTGTAGCCCGGCCAGCACTTGGCCATGGTGAGCGCGCGCCAGATGTAACCTTTGACCGTTTCGTCCGCGTAGATGACGTCCTTGCGCTCGACCAGATCGCGCAGGTAATGGAGAGTCAGCGCCCCCAATGTCATCGAGGGATCCACCGCGGGGAGCGGCACCGTCAAGAGCAGTGTGACGTCGTTTTTGGCGGGTTCGAGGACACCGCGAAAGAGGTCGGCGGGTGTCGCCGGTGCCGGTGTTGCACTTGGGGCGGCTGAAGCCGCCGCCGGATTTGGATTGTGGCCAGGGTCGGCCGGGCCTGATGTCTTTTTATCATTCATATGTATCGATCCTTTCTTGTTTTGGATTATTGTTTCGTTTGGCCGCGTTCTTGGGACCGTGGGGGCGCGGCTTACCCCCCACAGTGTCAAAATTCTTCCTGGTGTTTGGGCTGGTTTTTCCGGGGTAGGGGGTCCGTTTTGCCACCCGCGTTCTTGTAGTTTAGGACCGCCACCCCTCCTAAAGATCCCCCCAGGAGATGGGTTTCGTTGAGGTTCCTGGTCCCCGGGTTACAGTTCCCGTCCGTGCACGCGGCCGTGCTGGTCTGTGGGGGATTCATTGTGAATGGGGAGATGGTTTTCATCCTGGGTAAGGGAAGCATCCTATTGTTGGCCGCTATGCCGCCTCCGCAAGCTGGGCTCCGAAGACGGGTCGGAGGATTTTGGCTTGGTCGCTTCGGGCCGCATTGGCCGTAGGGTGGGAAGCCGTTGGTACGTCAGCATCAAAGTACCGGCGCCCGGCGCTGGAGCCAGGACCGAGGCGAAGATTTTTGTACCGGATTCGTCCGGGGACCGGCTCCTCCTGCCAGGGGATCCCCCGCCGAAGGATGGTGTCGCTCGAAACATCTGCTTTTTTGGCGGCGAGGCGTGCACTGAGCCAGATTCTCACCGTGAGGGTCGCCTCAAGAGCATTCATCGACCTCATAAGGACATATGGGGAGGGTGAGTGGGGCTCTTTTTCGGGTTCAGGGCTCGAAGCCTGGGAAGAAGCAAAGTCCTGGGCTCCCCCGCCAGGGAGTCGCCGGGAGACCGTTTGTGAACGCGTCATAAAATTACTCATGATTAGATCATAGGTCGCTAGGAGGTTTTTGCTCCGGCCTACCCCAAGAAAAGTCCGACAGAATTAATTTAGTTTTGAATCAGTTTTCGAGTGGTTGTGTTTGGTGAATAGATTCATAGAATATAAGTTTTGCCTGCGTTTGGTGGCGCTTTTTGGGGATGGAGCGTACGCCTTTGGCATTCAACACAAGCGGCTCGTCACCAATGGGTTGAGTTCCAATTCGGACGGTGGACTGGACCTAAGTTCGGGGCGGGGGAGCTTTTTCTTGGGGTTGGCAATCGAACTGAACCCCAATCCGGATCGAGCCAGAATCAGTGTGCAAGGATGGCGTGGGCGTACGGGAACTCGGGTTTGGCAATGGAAGTGACCTTGCTGAGTCGATCTCTGATCCACAGGCCGTATTTTATGAACAAACGACCGCCCGCCTCGGTGAGCCACCCAGCCTACTGCGCAGGATTCTGTTCTCCTGCCTGAACTGGCTGAGGATACCGATAAGGCTCCAGGGCGTGAATTCTAAACTGCCGCATAGGCTCGGAGCCGTCAGGACGAATTTGTGCACCCTTCACTGTTGCCCAAACCTCGAGAGAGAATTTCCCGCCTCTCCCACCTAGTTCATCCGCCGGGTAGGGGCCGGGCTTACGCCCGACGCCCCCCACGGACCCGTACGTGACCAATTCAGTCATACGGTTCGTCAGTAATGGCCCATGCGGGCCAAAAGCCTTGCAGTTAACTACTCCACAAGGCGACATGACTGTTGCTGCCCTCTCAAAACGCATGCACGATGCGCGGTTTCGGCAAGTCGAAGATTTCTTCCACATGCGCCGCGTATTTCTCCCAGCTCATCCGGTTCTTCGAGTTCCTCCGGCTCAGCCATTTCTTCCACTTCGCCCGCGTGCTCTCATAGGCCACTTCCAGCATCTTGAAGTTGCCTCTCACTCCGTAGTACTGATAGTGCCCACGAAGTTTGGCGCTCAAGATGCCGTACTGTTTGCCCAACGGCTCATGCAGGTGATCTTTGCACCAATCTCCTGTCCCACTCAGAAAACGGCTCAGCCGCTTCCCTTGCGTCTTTCGCTTGATGGTCCAGCCCCCACTGAGCGTCTTGCCCCAGTAGTGCGTGAACCCCAGAAACGCAAAGCTCCCGGGTCCCTTTCCCTGCTTCCAATACGGTCGGCTGAACTGCACCATCCGGCTTTTCTCGGGGTGGATGCGCAACCCAAACCGCTCGAAGCGCTGGGGCAGGACCTTGTAGACCCGCTCCGCGTCGCTTTTCAAGTTGAACCCCATCACGAAATCATCTGCAAACCTCGCGATAAAACAGTTCCCATTCATCCGCGGTCGGACGTCGTTTTGGAACCATTCATCCAGCACGGTGTGCAGAAAGATATTCGCCAAGATGGGTGAGATTGGGGCCCCTTGCGGAGTACCCATTTCCTGGTTGGTGATCCGGTCATCCTCCACCACGCCCACGTGCAGCCACATCCCGATCAGTCTCAGGATGGCGCCGTCGTTGACTCGTTTCTGGAGGATAGCTCGAAGCTCTTCCCAGGAAATCGTATCAAAGAACTTTTGAATGTCGGCATCAATGATCCAGTTGATGTCTTGCTCAAGACAGTGTTGCCGCAGATAGGTCAGTGCCTGATGGGCGCTGCGCTGCCTCCGAAACCCAAACGAGAACTCGCAGAAGTGCGGCTCGTAGATGGCTTCCAGCAACATCGCCACCGCCCGTTGCACAATCTTATCTTCCAGCACCAGTATCGCCAGCGGTCGCTGGCCTCCGTCCCCTTTGGGTATCCACACCCGCCGCGCCGGTCGCGCTCGGTATTCCCTAGCCACCATCCGTCGGTGCAGGTCGGCGATTCGCTCCCCAAGGTTCAGGGCGTATTCGGTGACAGTCATCTCATCGATGCCTGCTGCCGCGTCTTTGCGTAGCTGTTGAAAGGCTTCCGTTAGGAAGTCCTCGTCCATCAAATGCGCCAGGGTGGTAAACACCAAGGTCGCATCGCGTTTTGATTGTTCCGCAATCCGCGCCAGTTTCGTTGAGACAGTTGGTGAGCTCAAAGTCCCTCCTGTCGTTCCTTGGCGCAGACGTCATGCCCGGCATTGCCTTCCCGCTGCCTTGCGGCTTTT
>CAYPNF010000073.1:0-35251 GCA_964411985.1 uncultured Verrucomicrobiota bacterium | reverse complement strand
CCGCCGGGCCGTCCGCACCCCCGGACATCGCAGCGCGATGTCCCTACCTTCCACCCCACTCCAGAAGCTGGCGCAGAACGCAACGGGGCCCTCAGACTCCTAATGACGAAAGCTCTTGGATATCTCTTTTTCTACTTATCGTCCTTAGTTGCCCTTTTTGTTGAACCAGGCTAGAATACGTAGATCATGACGTTCTGGCTTGCCCCCGGATTGACCCTTCTGCTGGCAACCGCCCCGCTCGCAGGGCGCGCAGCTCAGCCCGTTTCTCCGGATCTTCCTCCCGCTACAGCACGACCCGTGGACTTCGCCAAAGAGGTGAAACCGCTTTTCGAGGCAAACTGCCTTTCCTGTCACGCGCATGGACAGAAGAAAGGAGGCCTCCGGTTGGACGACCGCAACCTGCTCCTTCAAGGCGGGGAATCGGGACCGGCCGCGAAGCCAGGCCACAGCGCGGAAAGCTTGATCGTGAAATTGGTGGCAGGGGCCGACCCCGACCGGATCATGCCGCAAAGTGGCCCCCGCTGGACAGCGGCGCAGATCGGCCTGCTTCGCGCCTGGATTGATCAGGGCATGGTCTGGGACACCAACATCAAGCTCGCACGCGGCTATCAGGCTCCCGTGGCGCCGCGCAGACCGGAACTGCCTTCTGCCACCAAGGAATTGCAGAACCCGATTGACCGCCTGCTCGCACCCTATTTCGCCCAGCAAGCTTTCCGTCCGCCCGCGCTGGTGGGCGATGCGGTCTTCGCCCGGCGCGTTTACTTTGATACCATCGGACTCCCCCCCACACCCAGCGAGTTGTCGGCCTTCGTGAAGGACCGAGCGCCCGACAAACGCGAAAGACTCATAAAGCGGCTGCTCGGCGACCACCAGCGGTACGCAGAACATTGGCTCTCCTTCTGGAACGATGCCCTGCGAAATGACTATCGCGGCACCGGGTATATCGATGGCGGGCGCAAGCAGATCACCCCCTGGCTTTACCAAGCTCTGGCCGAGAACCTGCCGTTCGACCGATTTGTGGCGGCCTTGGTCAACCCCGATGAACACTCCGAGGGCTTCACGAAAGGGATTGTCTGGCGCGGAGCGGTGAATGCCAGCCAGCAACCACCCGTCCAGGCGGCCCAGAGCCTTTCGCAGGTCTTCCTGGGCATCAACCTTAAGTGCGCCTCCTGCCATGATAGCTTCGTCAGCAGTTGGAAACTCGCCGACGCTTACGGCCTCGCCAGCGTCTATGCGGAAGAACCCTTGGAATTGGTGCGTTGCGACAAGCCGATGGGAATCAAAGCGGAACGGAAGTTCCTGTTCCCGGAGCTCGGCTCGGTGCTCGACAGCACGAACCGCCAGGAACGCCTGGCGAGCCTTGCATCGATCGTCACCCAACCGAACAATGGCCGGCTCACCCGCACCTACGTCAACCGCCTGTGGGCTCGCCTCATGGGCCGGGGCCTGGTGGAACCGGTGGACGAAATGGATACCGAACCTTGGAATCGTGACTTGCTCGACTGGCTGGCGGTCGACCTCGTTGACCATGGTTACGATACCAAGCACACCCTTTCCCTGATCCTCACTTCTCGCGCATACCAACTGCCCTCTGTAGGACAAACGGAGGAAATCCAGAGCCACTTCGTGTTCAAAGGGCCTTCCGTTCGACGTCTGTCTGCGGAGCAATTCCTGGATACCCTGAGCTCGCTGACAGGCACTTGGGGCGCGCTACCGGCTAACACCCAGATCGATTTCTCGGTAGGTAGCTCTCCTTCTGTTGATCCGCCTCCTGCCGCGGAATGGATCTGGTGTGAGCCAGGAGGCGCCACCGCTGTACCTCCCCGGAAGGCTGCTTTCAGGAAGGTCTTTGTACTCCTTTCGCAACCGGAGACTGCGCTGATCACCACTGCAGCGGATAACCGATTCACTGTGGCGATCAACGGGCATGAGGTGGGATCGGGGGACGACTGGAAGAAGCCCAAGGTGATCGACATCCGCAACCACCTCATCGTGGGTACCAACGTCCTGACCGTGCTGGCTGAGAATGATCGTTCGTCCAAAGACGATTCTTCGCCGAACCCGGCCGGGCTCATCCTCCGCGCGCGGATCCGCGATGCTGCGTCGGGGGGCAAGATGGACTTTGGCACCGACCCATCGTGGATCTGGTCCACCAATGCGGTCGATCAGTGGCTTTCGGCATCTACAACCCTCACCGATTGGCATGCGGTCTTCACCGCGGCGCCAGAGGAAGCCTCCCCTTGGAGCCTTCGCCCAGCGCTCCGCGCCAGTTGGTCCGTGACAGCGCAGCATCAGCGCGTTCGTGCGGCTCTGCTCAACAACGATCCCTTGATGGCCTCGCTGGGACGCCCAAGTCGGGAACAGATTCTCACCTCGCGTTCTCCGACTGCCACCACCCTGCAGGCGCTGGAACTGACCAACGGATCCACTTTGGCACAGCGGCTTCACCAAGGGGTCACCAAACTGGCCTCCAATTCGAAGGTGCCTCCTCGCCGGCTCATCTCCAGCCTTTATGAAGGCGGGTTGGGGCGCCGCCCCACCTCTCAAGAGCTTCGACTCGCCGAACAAACGCTCGGGACCCCCATTCGACCCGAAGCGCTCGAGGATCTCATGTGGGCCCTCTCCATGCAGCCCGAGTTTCAACTGATTTACTGAGTTATGTTTCATCCTTCTCGATCGAACCGCCGAGACTTCCTCGCCCGGGTGAGCGCTGCCACGCTTGGCGCGCTGGCGGCCGGTTATCCTCGCCTGCTGGCGGCCACCGACCCCGCTCCCAAAGCCACTGCCGACGCGGTCATCGTCCTCTGGATGGCGGGAGGCATGGCTCACACCGAGACGTTCGACCCCAAGAAGTACACCCCCTTCGAGCCTGGGATCGAGTCCCAAGCCGTCTTGAGCACCTTCCCCTCCATCGATACGGCGGTTGATTCCATCAAGTTCTCCGCAGGCTTGGAGCGGATCGCCCGAGTCATGGATCGTGGGACCCTCATTCGGAGCTACAAGGCTGGAGACCTTGGTTTCATCCTGCACGCAAGACACCAGTTTCAGTGGCACACCGGATATGCACCGCCGCAAACCGTGGCCGCGCCCCACCTCGGCGCCGTCATCGCCCGCACGCTGGGTCCGCTAAACCCAGTCATTCCCCCTTTCATCAATATCGGGCAACGCTTCGATCTCGGCGAGGGAGAGGAGCTCAAAGCTTTCACAACGGCAGGGTTTCTGGGCAGCGAGTATGGACCGTTCGGCATTCCGTTCCCCGATGAAGCCGCCAGCACGGTGCGTCCCCCTGCAGGCATGAGCCCGAGCCGCTTCCAATCCCGCGAGAAACTATTTCGGCGCATGCTCGAAACCAGCGCCGTTGGCAGACACGGAAGTGAATACCAAAAAGATTCCCTGCTGCGGTCGCTGGACAACGCTCATCGGCTCCTGAATTCTCCTGCCGCCAAGGCCTTTGACCTCTCGCTGGAGCCGGTGGAATCCGTGAAGAAATACCTACCCGAGGGCGTTGATCCCGGCGCCTTGTCGCGCGCAGCGGAGGCACGGGACGGGTCTTACGAAAAGAACACCCTCGGTCGGTTTGGCTTAGGCTGTCTCCTGGCCCGCCGCCTGGTAGAAGCCGGGGCCCGTTACATCGAGGTCACCACGGAGTATATTCCTTTTCTGAACTGGGACACCCACGAAAACGGGCACACGCGGTTGGTGGACATGAAGAAGCAGATCGATGCACCGATCTCCCAACTCGTCCGCGACCTGGAGGAACGCGGTCTGCTCAATCGCACCCTCATCGTGCTGGCCAGTGAGTTCAGCCGCGACCTCATCACCGAAGGCAAGCCCGACAAAAAGGTGCAAGACCAAGTCGAGGTCCCCGACCGTATTCAGGAGTTGAAGCATTACGGCATGCACCGACATTTCACGGATGCCGGATGCGTGCTCATGTTCGGCGGTGGTGTCAAACGCGGTTTCCTTTACGGGAAGACGGCGGACGAACGGCCGGTCAAGACGATCGAGAACCCGATCGGCATTGAGGATCTGCACGCCTCCATCTATCACGCTTTAGGCATTTCCCCCAAGCTGGCTTACGAAATCGAAAAGCGTCCCTTCTATGTAACCCGAGATGGGCTTGGCAAACCGGTGCTGGAGCTCTTTGGGTAAAGTGTTCTCGGAGCATTCGAGGCAACCTTGCGGCGATTCAGAGTCAAGCCCGATGCAAACCGGATAGGCGCCTCACCCGGCCAATTTCGTCCAAACATTGGATGGTGGCGTCCTAGAACGTCACCGAGTGAGGAGCTATTGTTCCAGACGTGAATGCAATGGACTGATTTGCGTCGAATGAACATGCAAGCCCCTTTGAATCCGTTCCCGAGCCGGTCCCAATCCCGGCGCGAATGGCTGACAACTTCACTCTGTTTGGCCGGCGTACTCGCGAGTTGGCAAGGCCTCGCCGCCAGTGGCAGCCCGAGACTACGCTCTTGGAAACGGCGCATACCGTTGGGGAAATCGGGTCTCAAGGTCACGCCGCTCGGGTTCGGATGTGAGGATGCCAAGGACCCCAAGCTCGTCCGCCAGGCAGCGGATCTCGGCATCAACCACTTCAATTGCTTCCCTAATCGCGGAGATATCAGTCGCTTCCCAACGGTGGGCGAAGCGCTTCGCCCGGTTCGTTCCCGCATCGTGCTGGCCTCAGGTTCTAGCGCGCGCACGAAAGACCAACTCCTGGCCGATCTAGACCGGCAACTCCTGGCTTTCGGCACGGATCAGATCGACCTGTTCTACCTGTTGGCCGTCAGCAAGCCTGAGACGCTGAAAGACGAGATGCTCGAAGCGTTGGATACCGCCCGTCATTCCGGGAAGATTCGCGCGGGAGCCCTGAGCACGCATGGCTTTGCCGCCATCCTGCCACGCCTTTTGGAGCACACCGATACCATCCAAGCCCTGATGGTCACCTGCAACTTCGCCGCGTGGGATTCAAGCGGGTGGACCGAGGCCCTGCCCGACGTGGCGCGCCTCCGGAAGGCGGGAGTCGGAATTGTCGCCATGAAATCGCTCATGGGTGGGATGGGCGAAACGCCGCAGGGCCGCAGCGCGCTGGCTGAAGCCCTGAAGAGTCCCACTGGCCGAACCCAGGTCATGTCCGCCGCCCTGCGCTGGATCCTCCAAAACCGGCTCGTCGACACCGTCCCGCTTCTCATCAAGAACGAAGAGGAACTCCAGGGCAGCCTGCGGGCCGCATCCGGAGAGTTCACCACCGAGGACCAGCAACTTCTCGGCGCAGCGGTTGTTCAGGCCCGTCCGAACCTCTGCCGATTGTGCCCCAGCTGCAGCGTCACCTGCCCGGCTGGCCTGCCGGTTCCCGAGTTGATGCGGATGATGATGTACGCCAGAGGCTACGACGATTTGCCTCGCGCCCGAGCGGCGTACGCCGATTTGGAGGACTCCATCCAAAGGGTGCGATGCGAAAAGTGTCCCGAGTGTACGGCCCATTGTCCCCAGGGCGTCGCGGTTCGCGACCTCATGCTGACGGCCCAAACGCACTTGACCCAACCCAGATTCGCGACTCCCGTTTGACTCTGCCTCACCCTATGTTACCGAGACAGCTGCTTCTTTCCATCTTCAGCCTTGGAATTCTATTCACGGGTGTTTCCCATGCTGAAACCCAGTTCCCCCTCCAGCTGAGCAAGGATCGCCGCCATCTGGTGGATCGACGAGGAACGCCCTTCCTGTACCATGCCGACACGGCCTGGATGATCCTCTTCAAGCTGACCGAGCCCGAGGCGACCGAATACCTGGCTGTCCGGCGGTCCCAAGGTTTCAATGTCGTGCAAATCCAACTCACCGGTTTTCTTGGCATGACCAACCGAGCAGGCGAACTTCCTTTTGCGGGAAAGCCCCCTGAACAGGATTTCGCCCAGCCAAATGAGTCGTTCTTTCTCAGTGTCGACCGCTTCATCGCGGAAGCAGCGCGACAGGGCATGCTCCTCGCCATCGCGCCCGCTTGGTCCGGTTGCTGTGGCGAAGGGTGGGCCGGCAAGGAGAAGGATGGCCACCCCAAGCCGCTCAACGCGAATGGCGTCGAGAAATCGCGCGAGTTGGGCCGGTGGCTAGCCTCTCGCTACGGCAAGTTCTCCAACGTGATGTGGATCCTGGGAGGCGATAATGACCCCGACCCAGCACGGGAAGAGATCCGGGCGCTGGGCCTGGGCCTGAAGGAAAAGGCTCCCCATCACCTGGTCACCTATCACGCCGCTTCCTCGCATTCGAGTACGGACGTTTGGCCAAAGCAGGAAACTTGGCTGGACGTTTCGATGGTGTACACCTACTTCCGCGGATTCAACAAGGCCTGGAACAAGAACCAACCCGATGTCTACGAGGTGAGTCATGCCGAATACGCGAAGACTTCCGTGCGCCCCTTCTTCCTGGGAGAATCCACGTATGAAGGCGAACACGAGGCATGGGGGTCTCCGCTGCAAGCCCGCAAGAATGCGTATTGGTGCCTGCTCGCGGGCGGGTTTGGCCACGCCTACGGATCGCCTAACTGGAACTTCCCCTCGAATTGGCGCGAAGTTCTGAAACAACCGGGCGCAGTCAGTCTGCAGCATTTCCGCCGGCTGTTCGAGTCCCGCCCGTGGTGGAAACTCACCCCGGACGTCAACAACCTCGTCGCAGTGGAAGGCCGGGGCACCTACGCCACCAACGACTACGCAGTCACGGCCCTGGCTACCGACGGCTCATTCGCCATCAGTTACTTACCAAACCCACGTCCTTTGACCGTTGACCTCGGCAAACTGGCTGGCCCCTCCGTGCGTGCCACCTGGTTTGATCCCCACGCGGGAGTCAATACCCTGGTCGGCGAGTTCAAAAAGAAGGAGCATCACACCTTCACGCCTCCTGGCGACGGGGACTGGGCACTCGTGCTCGACAACACGAAGGAAACGTTCCAGGCTCCAGGCATGTCCGTTTTCGAGCCAAGCCGTAAGTGAACCACTCCGCAGAAGTTCCGTGCGCCATGCCAACCCCATCTCTTCTCTCCAGAAACAAAGCCCTCTCGGGGAACCGACGTCCCCTGCTCGGATCCGCTCTTGGAAAACCGTTGCTGCTGGCACTGCTCTGCGCAGCGACCGTGTGGGGACAGCGCCCTCCCCAGGATCCTATGTCTCCAACCCAGTATACCCCCAAGGATCTCGGTTACGAGCTGGCCTGGGAGGACCAGTTTGAAGGGGAGAAGCTCGACCCGAAGAAGTGGGAAGTGCGTGGTATCGGCCCCCGGGCGCTAGGGTTCGTCTCGCCCGAAGCCGTTGAGGTCAAAGAAGGGTGTTTGCGGCTCAGCGCTCTCCAGAAAGACGGTAAGATTCTCCTGGGAGCCGTTGGTACCCAAGGCCGTTTCATGACCAAGTATGGTTACTTCGAGTGCCGGGCTCAGCTGCAGAAGTCCCCTGGCATTTGGGCGGCTTTCTGGATTCAATCCACGGAGATCTCCAAGGGCGAGGACCCCGCCGTCTACGGCGCGGAAATCGACATCATGGAGTTCTTCAAGAAACTCGGCACCGACATCGTTTCCCACAACGTGCACTGGGCGTATGGGCCCAACCAGAAAACCACGCGCGGGATGCAAAGCTATCGGAAGGGAGTCAGCGAGGGATTCCACCTGTTCGCGCTCGAATGGACGCCGGAAAAGTACGTCTTCTTCGTAGATGGATACAAATACTACGAAGTCACCCAGGGAATCTCCCACATCGACGAGTACCTCATCCTCAGCATGGAAATTCCCTCCGAGCCCAAGGACATCCAGAAGACCGTCTACCCGGACGTGTTCCTGGTCGACTACGTGAAGGTCTATAAGAAGAAGTAAGCACTCCCAGTTTCTTCCTCAGCCCTTGTGGGACGATCGTGACATCCCCTGGGTTTGGACATTTTCCAAGCTCGACTTTGTCGCACACGTTGTCGCACACTTCAGTGGTTTCGTACCAGAGGAGGCAAAGATGTTCGCAATCGAAAAGCTGAAGGTCTATGACCTAGTCGTGATGCTGCGCGGATTGTCTTGCCTCGGATAGAACTCGACCCCGTCTTGGGTTCATCGCGAAATCGACAAAGTGTGAGATCAAGTGTGCGACGAAGTGTTCCTGGATAGGCCCAAACTCCAGGGGATGGTCAAGCCAACCCCTCATCACTCAGACTTCACGACCCGGCTGGATTGAAGTTTTAGGTCCGCACTCAGGGAGAGCTCGACTTTCGTGCGCCTATCACTCGTGCCCAAAAGCAGCACCAAACCATTCTCACGAAACGATAAGTCTTTCATGTTAATCCAGAACTCCCATCCCTCACAACTCAGCCCGCTCGCCTGCACGATCTGCGAGAGGTTGACCTTTAGGTAAGGACTCCACTGCCGTTGGTGGGATTCGAAGTCTGCGCTGAACCGTTGAAGTGCATCGCCAAACGCCGCCACTCCCATCGGCGGTGGCGGAATCCGTACGCCCTGATCACGAATGATCCACAATTCGTTCTTGTTCTCCACAAGGAATCCCACCACGCCGCCTGCCAATCGCGCTAGTTTACAGGGTGACGGTCCGATCCAAAGCTCGCCCGTATCTGGCATGACTGCAGCGATGACTGTGCTCGAACCAATTTCCTCTCCACTGGCTCCAACAAGGCTATACTCTCGCGAGCCAACGAGTGCTCGAATCGAACCACGTTGCGTCGACACGCTGGCTGAACCCAACCCGTCGAACTTGTGCCCGTTCGCAGACGGTCCACGGCCATCAAACAAAACGAGGACAGGCTGTCCATCCTGCTTCGCTTCGAGAATGTCGAGGTTCTCGTTCAAAGTAAGACTGAGTTTATGACCAGCTAATGTCGTCATGCTTAAAACCATCGCATCCGAACTCGATGATACAGACACAAGGTCCACCGAATTCTCCACAATACGAGATGTGCCTTTCGGGACAAGCACATGGCCAAATACCCTCGCTAGGTCCAAACGGCTCATGCTCTTCTCGTCGCGCCACACTGATAGGACGGGTTCTTGCGCCACTTTGCTAAAGAACTCCTCTGCAATCGCCTCTTCGCCCCCCTCGAGATCGGCTGCGCTCGATGATTTCGCGATCTCGAGTTTTCCAAAACCAGGTCGAATTCCAAAAATGCGACTTCGCAATATTGCGTGCTTGCTTTCTGGCCTCCCCAGCCACAACTCCCTGGTCTTTGGCTCAAAAAGCATCTCTACCTCATGCTTGGTCGTCACCCCAGACAACCCTGTCTGGAGCACGTCACACTGCCGACGTATCACCTGAACGTCGATTTCGCCCGATGAAATCGCACGCGCCTCGGGTTTGGACCAGTTCTCGATAGCTACGGTTGTACCATCCTGGTTCTTCACTTGCACTCCTGCCACGAGATCACGGGCCCCAACGAGGACCATTAACAGTACCATGTAGACAAGGTTAGTCTTCATAAGCTACGAGTCACCTGACCTTCACCACAATACGGTTCGCCTACGCCCAATGCGAAAGCGGGTTCCTAAGCTTCTTGAGTGTTAACTACTAGCATTCCTTGCCCTCTGCAAACGAAATACCTCAGGATGTTTCATGAAACGAGCGTGGACATTTCCTGTTGCGTGAGCAACACCATTATGTACGCTTGTTGTGTGAGCGTCACAGCGACTCTGCAAAAACGGTTGAAAGAGATGCGTCCGAGCGAAGCGGAGGTCAACCGACTCTTGCTGCGGTACCTGGGGCTGATGGCAACGCGGAGTCTTCGGACTGTCCGATGATGTCGACTGGGTGCTAACGCTGGACGATGCGGTCAACAGTTATCCATCCACAGAGACGCCCAGATCGAACGAATGAAAAACAAACTAGTAAAAAGCGTCTTCCTCCTCGCTGGCGTGGCGCTCTGCGCCGAAAGCCGCTTCAGTGCGGCCAAAGTAGCCCAGGCAACCGCGGTAAAACCTGCGGCCGGCGGCGACCTACCGGGGAAAGTCATCCATTCCTGGCTGGCCAACTCGTTCTGCAGGGACCAGGGGCATCACTCGGTCCCGGTCACCGGGATCGCCATTGCGGTGACGCCGGATGGGACCGTCTTCTCGGCTGGCGTGGCCGAAGGGTACGGCGGAGTCGCGTCTTACAAGGACGGTAAGTTTGTCACGAAGTACGACTATGACAGCGGGTTCGGCAGCAGCGCCTCCGCGGTCATGGTGGACGACACGTACGTTTACATCGGCACCGGGGTGGGCCTGTTCCGCACGCGCCTCGGCGACGAGTCCTACAACCGCACCCCGATCACCGCCGGTAAGATTAACGGCTTGGCCCTTTTTGACGGTGAACTCTACATGAGCGATTCCGCTGCCGACAAGATTCGCGTCTTGGCGACGGCGACCATGAAGGAGGTCCGTACCATCGCGGCCCCCAGTCCGGGACCCCTCGCTGTCGGTGCCGACGGGCGGGTCTGGGTCATCCAAGGCAAGCCCGGTGAGAAGTCGTTCGATACCGGTGGCCTCAAGGTCATCTCGTTCTTCAAGGACGGCGGGCGGGCACCAGAGATCGCCGACTTCGAGAACCCCTGCGCTCTGGCGGTGGACTCCAAAGGGCGCCTCTTGGTGGGTGGGTTGAACCGGCACAGTCAGATCTGGATTTACGATGTCTCGGAGAACCCCAAGAAGGTGGGCACCTTCGGCTCAGAGGGCGGCATCTTCTCGGGCAAGCCGGGAATGTACGGATCCCAGAAGCTCCACTGGATCCGCGGCCTCGGATTTGACGCCGCCGGCAACCTCTACGTGGCCGGTGTCTTTGGCTCGTGGTACAACGCCCTGATCGAAGCCTATTCCCCGTCCGGCCAACGCCTCTGGGAGGTCTTCGGGCTGGGCAATTGGTTGGACACAGCCTGCACCGACCCGGCCGACGAGAATGTGGTGTATACCAAGGAAAACGTGTTCAACATGGACTGGAGCCAGCCGCCCGGCCGTGAGCAGTCGCTGGCCGGATTGACCGTAGATCGATTCACCTATCCGCTGGATTTCCGTGTTACCGACGGACACGGTCCAAGTCACCGCCTGATCAACGGTGCGCGGCGGTTGGGTGGCAAGCTCTTCCTCTACTGCGGCGGACAAGGCACCGGCAACTTGGAAATCTACAAGTTCAGCGAACATGGCTTCGTGGCCAAGCCGTGCGGGTATGTGGCGGGCGCTTCCCCCTCACGCCCAGGGAACGGAAAACGTTGGCCCGAGGACGCTGAAACGTTCATCTGGACCGACAGCAACGGCGACGGGACCCCCGACCCTGCAGAGTTCGCTTCCGTGGAGCGCAAGCCTCGTTGGGGTTTTATGCACCTGGATGCCGCCGCCGGCATCTGGCAATGTTCGGGGGACGGGACCATCTACCATCTTCCTTGCGAAGGCATCGACGCGCGGGGGAATCCGATCTACCGCCGGGCGTCCGAGGTCACGTACAAGTACCCAGTGGAATTCCCTGGCGACCGCCTTCGACGATTATTCTACATCCCCGGCGAGGATGTCATGATCGCTGGAGGTTCGCCCGGCACCGAGGAAAACGCCTGCAACCTCCTGATCCGTTTTGACCAATGGTCCGACCCGACTCGAAGGACTCAGCGCTGGACGGTTCACCTGCCGCTCAACGACAAGTCATATACTCCCGACACTGGCTATGGCGGCGGCTCGCCGCTGGCGATGCAAGTCTGCGGCCAATACCTCTTCGTTGCATACGGCTACGGCCTCATTCGTGTCCACAGACCCGAAGATGGCTCTTACGTTGGTACGATCCGTCCCAACATCAACGGTTTCAAGGGCAGCGGCGGGTGCGTGGACTCGGACAACGCCTTGAACGTCACCCTCCGTAAGAACGGCGAGTACGTCATGTTCCTGGAAAATGCCGGCTTGAACCATGTGATGATGTTTCGCTGGACGCCCCCGGGCAAGTGAGTGGACTCCCCCCCCTGCATCCTTGCCAGTGCTATTTGGCGTTGATGATGTCCAAGACCTCGTACGGCCGTTCATAACCATTCTCGATCGCAATGTCGCGTAGCGTCATGGTTTCCTTGGCGTGGATCTTCTTTGCCTCCAGCTTTGCGAGCACCTGGGTCAAAGCCAAACCTTGCTCACTGCAGTACTCGGCGAGGGTCTTGCGACCCGGGCCACCTCCTCTTCCACCGGCGGAAGGAGAGTGGCTGCTAGCCTGTTCCCCTCGTGCTTTTGGTTCCGCTACGATGATCTGGTAAACCCGCTGCCCCGAGATCTGATTCCGCTCGGCCAGCTTTCCCACCATCACTTCCGAGGTGGCGTTCGTGATCCCCGCCGCCGCCAACCGCCCGATGGCGGTTGTCAGATCCACGTTCGCCCGCTGGGCCAGTTCCCCCAACGCCAACAACTCCGCGTGGGGAATCGGCGCGCGGTCCGCCGGCTTATCCCAGCTTTCCTTGATCTGTTCATTGAAGGCGAGGAGGGAGGAGAAAGGGGGAATCCCGGCGCGGATGCCCCCATACACCCCTGCGCACAGCAGGAGGGCGGCGGCCCATTCCCAACGGAAAGCCACCTGATGGGTCAGTTTGCTCTTGAAGTAGCTCAGGAGGGGCCGCCAGTTGAGGACCAAGTGGACGACCGCCACCACCAGGAAAAGGATGCCAAACCAAATGTGAAGCCCACCCCATTCGCTCTTGCGCAGGCCGAGCAGGGTCCAGTTAGTCCAATTGGCGATCCGCCCCGGCGGAGAGACGAAGAGCATGACCCCGGAAAGTACAAGGATCAAAAAGAAGAGAGTGACCAATACCGAGACCAAGGCCCGCCATTGGAATTTTGGAGGATTCATGCGCAGAGGATTCAGTTGTTTCTGTTTTCGTATTCTTGGCCTGGCACAGAATGCTGTGCCGTTCCAAGGACACCAGACCCCAGGAACATGAATAGCCATCCCACGCCCATATTACAGTTCTTTCATCTCGTCTGAGCTCTCTTGGCTCTTCCGCGGCGAAAGCCGGAAGCACTGCCGACACGAATCGCTCCTTGCCCAATACTGCAAAAGTGAGTATTCTTCCACCGCCGTGACCGCCATGACCAACGGCTCTTTTCAGTGGGTCGGTGGGTACCCGCAGTTCGACAACGAACTGGAGTGCTGGCCGGAAAGGAGCCCTGCCAGCAAGCCCTCCACCTTTATGATTCCAGCCCAGCGGCCGCCTCCGTCCCCCGCAATGCCCATCCAGATCAAAACCATGAACTCCGAATCGAAACCCAAGGACTGGACAGCACCTCAAGACCAGCGATCCAAAGCCTCGCCTGCTCGACGAGATTGGAGACTCACCACTCGCACTCGGGTGCGATATGGCATCGTCCTCGCCCTGGCAATCGGAATCCACGGCGGTGGGGCCGCTTGGTCTCAGCCGATTCTCAAGGAGGCCACCACGTCCATCTACGCAGTTGTTCCGGATCCGGTCCGCATCAGTTTCGCTGCGGATGGGACGATGTATGTTGGCCGGGATGCCAGCGGTTCCGGAGGTGGGAGTGGCGACGCGGTGAAGATACACCGAGTCGCTCCAGGCGGGTCGCCGGTCACGGAGTTTGGCAATCTCGCCATCAGTGACCCGGATGCTGTCGTGGTGGATGTGGCCGGGATCGTATCAGGAACACCGGGGTCCGTCTTGGTGGGCGGCGTCCATCCAGGTGGCACAACGGGCAAGATTATGAAGATCACCCCCGACGGGACGGTCACCACCCTCTTTGGTCCGGCTGAGGCCATTCTGAATCCCTCCCATTTCATTTTTGATTCGGCGGGGCGGCTGCTCCTAGCTGAAAACAGCAGCGGCAGAGTCATGGTCACGACAGGTGGAATGCCCACAAACCTCTTCAGCCAGGCGGGAGCAGCCTACGTCGCAGAAGACGCCACGGGAAGACTCGTGGCAAGCTCCTCCTCGGATGGTATCCTGCGCCTTTTCAGTCAAAATGGTATTCTGCTCAACGCCAGTTTCGCCACAGTCCGAGTCAGCTCACCGCTGGCGCGTGGGCCTGGCGGAATCTGGGGCACTGACCTCTACGCGGTCGCCGCCACCGGCGATCTGTTGCGTCTCAATTTGGAGGGTTCCGTCACCAATCGTGTCGGAAGCGGCTTTGCCAACATTTCGGACCTTCAGTTCGGTCCGGATGGGGCCCTCTACGCGAGTGAATTCACCGGCGATCGCATCTACCGTTTCGCTCAACCCACGGTCCCTGGAACGTTAACCTCTACTTACGCCCGGGTCACCGACCCAGTGCGGCCGTCGTTCGCTCCGGATGGGACCCTCTTTGTGGGCCGCGACAACACCGGTTCTGGCGGCGATTTCGATGATGCCGTGAAGATCCATCGTATCGGACCAGGAGGAGACCCGGTGGTGGAGTATGGCAATACCGCAATCACTGACCCAGATGCAGTGTTCTACGATGTCACCGGCCAGTTCTCCGGCACGCCTGGCGCGGTGATGGTGGCGGGTGAACAACTCAACTCCGCCTTCGGCAAGATCGTGAAGATCCTGCCCGATGGCAGCATCACGACGATCTACGGACCAACAGGCTTCGGCTTCAACCCCAATCTATTCGTTCACGATGTAGCTAATGGACGTCTGCTGTTCAGCGATGACGTTGGCGGCAAGATCTGGGCCATGACGAATGGCACGCCAGCCGTGCTCCTTTCTTTGGCGAACACAGTGCAGTTCACCGTGGACGAGCTCCACCGCATCGTCGCGAGTACGACCGGCAGTCCGACGTTGCAGCTCTACAGCGCGACGGGGAGTTTGCTCACCAACACCTTTGCCAGAACCGCCCCGGATAGCCCGCTGGCTCTCGGGCCCGGCGGGTTCTGGGGCACGGGCGTCTTCTGCGTCAATACCAATGGCGATCTGCTCTCGCTGAACACCTCCGGAACCGCCTCCAAATGGGGCACCGGCTTTGGTGTCCCGATGGGAATGGCCTTCGGCCCAGACAAAGCGCTTTACGTGTGCTCGTTCAACAACGACCTTATTTGGCGCATCACCCCCGACGCGCCGCGATTAAGCATTCGCCTCGACAATTCGACCGTCACCGTCTCTTGGCCGGCGTCCGCAGACGGTTGGCTGCTCCACGCAACGGCGGACCTAACAGAGCGCCTCGCTCCGTGGACAGAGATTCGCCCGCCTTACCAAACCAACGGCGAGAACTTGACCTTCACGGACTCCACGCCGCAGGGCAGCAAGTTCTACCGACTGCATAAACCGTGAATCGAGCGCGCAACCACCCAAACATCTCAGCCCCTCAGCTCGTTCCCTATTTTGATAAATGAGGGTCCATGACAGAACGCTGTCTTTATGAACATGAGCGCAAGATTCTCCCTGCTCCTTGGCTTCGCTATGATAGGTCGGTTGCCTGCCGACGAAGCAGAAGCAACCCGGCTGCAAATCCATGCAAAAACGGAATGTCCGGTCGAGCTTCGCCTGGGTGATGCGATCCTCCTAACATCCCCTCCAGAAGGCTTATGGTCGGTGTCCAAGGACTGGGCCAATGGGTGGCCGACGAACTGGGTGCATGCCCGGCCCTCGAAAGTATGGCAGGAAGGGGACTGGACCAGGGTGACGGGGCAACTGGATCTGCCCGAAGGCCGTCTCGAACTCTCCGACTCCTACCGCGCGGAGGGCGAAGTGGTTCGTGGGCTAAGGAGATTCACCTGGCATGGGAAATCGGAACTCTCCCATGGAACCCTATCTGTGCGCTGGCAGGTCCCGGGGGCCACCAACGCCAAACCGCTCTTGCCGGGCATCCTTTACTACGGAAATCCATCCGGCGCTCGCACGGAATATGGCGCGGTGGCCGTTCACCCGGGAGCAGTCGGAGACACCTCTCTGTTTGAGGAACATCGCTACGCGGCCCCATTCGCCTGCTTGGAATGGCCCGTCCAGTCCTCGTACCGGAGCGCTGCACTCCACACGCTTCCCTCGCGAGTTGCCGGAGGAAACCCCTCCGATCAATGGTGGTCTCTGGGAGTCATGGCTAGGGACTCCGCGACAGAGTTGGCACTCCTTTCCGGCCCTTGTGCTGCTAACGGCCAGAACAGCGTCGTGAAGGCGACGCAACAGAAGTTCCTCCCCTATCCGGACGCTTGGATGACTTTGCGCCCGGGCGCGGTGGTGGAGAAGACATTCTTCCTGCAGGTGTGCGCGCAGGTCAAACAAGGTTCCGGGTTCCGCACCCCCCTCCGGACGGCGCTGAAACTGCATCCTCCGTTCAGCCTCGAAGGTCTGCCCACTCTCGACCAAATCGTGCGGGACAAATACCGGTTTGCCCTTTCGCGTTTCCGCGATCGGGAGACCGACCCAGGGTTTGAGATGTACCCCGACTACGTCCAAGGGACCCACTATGTCATGGGCTGGTGCGGCCAAGCGGAGGCGCTGGGTAACGCACTGATTCGGCTGGAGCCGCGACTCCACGATCCGCAAGCGGTTGGCCGGGCGATCCGCTCCATGAACCTTTTGGCGAAAGGCCCCTTCAATGAACATGGTTTCCTACTCAAATACACCGCGGAATCCGGCCAATGGTCCGAGCAGGATCCCGTGTCGCAAGGACAAGCCATGGAGGGCTTCGCCCGAGCCATCCTCGCCGCCCGGAAGCATGGAGGTATCGATACCGTTCCCTGGGAGGCGTTTCTGCGGAAGGCCTGCACGCTCCACGCGGCCCGTATTCTGCGGGACGACTGGCGGCCGGTTTCGACCGCCGAGGCGTTCTTCGTCTCTCCCCTCTGCAAAGCCTCTCGGCTATTCGACAACCCCGACTTTCGCCGCGCGGCCCTCAAGGCAGCCGAACACTATGCTCAACGCCACCTCACGATGGAGGAGCCGTACTGGGGCGGTACCCTGGACGCCCGCTGTGAGGATAAGGAAGGTGCCCTCGCGGGTTTTCAGGCATTCCTGGCAGTTTACGAACTCACCCGTGAAACGCGCTATCTCGAGTGGGCCGCCCATGCTCTCGACGTGGCGCTGACTTATACCGTGCTGTGGGACATTGACCTGCCCGCAGGCCGGCTCCGAGACCACGGCCTCAAGACCCGCGGCTGGACCATTGTCTCTGCCCAGAACCAGCACTTGGATGTTTACGCGGTGCTCTTCACGCCAGAGATCTGGCGAATGGGAGGCTACCTGGGGCGTGACGATCTCAAACGCCTGGCGGCGGTGATGTATCGCAGCTGCGGCCAGCTCATCGATCCCGAGGGCAGCCAGGGGGAACAAGTCCAGCAGACCAACTTCGGACAGTCTGGGGACCTGACGAACGTCTTCCGCATGCGGGGCGGCTACAGTGAGCACTGGACCGTGTTCTGGATGACCGCGCATTTCCTCAACGCCGCCGCTGAGTTCGAAGAGATGAAAGTCTCACTGGACAAACCCCTATGAAACGTTATCGCTCCATGACAGGCCTCGTGCTTGGCCTGTTTTGCCTCACAACCATCGAAGCTCAAGAGACCCTGAAGCTTTGGGAAGGCCAAGCCAAGTCCTACTACAAGCAGAACACCCTCGTGGAGAGCGAGCAAAGCGAGTGGGGCACACGGTGTGCCAAAAACATCACCGAACCCACCCTGACCATCTATCCCGCTACGGGAAAGAATACGGGCGTTGGCGTGGTCATCATTCCTGGGGGCAACTACACGGTGGTGGCCATCTATCATGAGGGGCATGACGTAGCAAAAGCCCTATCATCCCAAGGTATCACCGCTGCGGTACTGAAGTATCGCCTGCCCAACCCGGAATCCTCAACCGAGCCGGGCATGGTGCCGCTTTCCGATGCTCGAAGGGCGTTACAACTCCTGCGGCAAAAGGCAGCTTCCTACGGGCTCGAGACACGCAAAGTCGGCGTGCTCGGCTTCTCGGCCGGAAGTCACTTGGCCACCGTAGCCAGTCTCTGGAAAAGTGAGGACGCCGAAGAGAATCCATCCTTCTCGGGTCTGATCTACGGGGTCACCAATCCTTCAGCAGAGAACCTGAAGTGGGTAGAAGGGAACCTCTACTATCGAAAACTGACGACGGAGGAACGCGCCAAGAATCGACTGCTTGACCTCGTGGGCAAGACGACTCCTCCAGCCTTCCTGGTACACGCGTACGATGATGATGTTTGCCCGGTGGAAGAATCCACGCTCTACGCGCAAAAGCTCTTCGCGGCCAACGTCCCCGTGGAAATGCACCTATTCCCCAAAGGTGGCCACGGTTTTGGGCTCGGACGACAGGCCGATGGAACAGGCCAGTGGCTCCCTCTATTCGTGGCTTGGCTGGGCAGACTCTAACCGGGGTGTCTCAGCCTCACGAATCTTATCGGCCCATCGATCAGCGGGTGTCGCGGGGGTGCGCGTCGTTCCTGGGAGGCGATCAACTCCTTGAATTGACTCGCATTTGATTCGAAGGCTGGCTACTGCTCTCCGGGATGATGACTGCCGGTAGAGGTTGGAGAACTCCTCCAGACTCAGTGGTACACTCTGTCTGGGAGGTCTATGAACGTGGTCAGTGCCTGGAGGCCCTGAGCCTTGCGGAGTCATTTGCGCCCCTGCAGGATTGGGACGGCGTTGTCCCAGGCACTATCGCTCTGAGAATCGCAACAGCGGTGGGCGCAAGGCGCGTGGCGAGGCGCCTTGCACTCCGAAATTGGCGAAGCGATCCAAAGCACCCCTTGGCCCACTTTGAATATGCGGCCTTGTATCTGAGCAGACGGGGACCTCTCCTGTTCTGGCACGACTCCATCCGTTGGCCGGTCGCCCAAGGAGGCTTGCCGAAATGGCAGGCGGACATACTGGCCCTGAAAAGCCGGGTTGCCAGCGATCTTCGGGATTTCGATGCGGCAGAACACCTACTGAGGCAGGCGGAAGCCCTGGCACCCGCGGATGCGTGGGTTCGACTCCAGCGAGCCTATCTCCTGGAAAGGTTGGATCAGGTCGAGGCGGCCTTGGAGACAGCCCGATCCGCGATTGCGCTTCATCCACATCCGTTCTATCGGGCCGGAGTGCAAACCCTGGCTCACCTGCTCCAATTGCTGGACCGTGATGAGGACGCTATCCGACTTCTACAAGAAGCATCCCAGGTGCTGCAAAACGCCCACGTCGCCGTCCAACTCTACGGTCTCCTGTCCGAAAACCGGCGTTGGCCGGAAGCCGTGACCGCACTTGAACGTTCCGTTGCACTCAGCCCACGCCTTGAGGCTCGCCAGCAGCGCTGGGTGGCAGGTCAAGAAGCACGGACGGCCTACTACCTAGGAAGACGTGAAAAGGCGGCTGCCCTGGCCCGCCAGGCGAAGGACAATTTCCATGATGCCTTTGCGCAACGACTCGATCAGCCGGCACCTCGATGCGAGAGTGTTCGCCTGGAGGTTCCATTTGTGCGGCAGCATTTCAAGACCTGCGTGCCGGCGACGCAGGCGGCTCTGGGACGCTTCTGGCAACTGCCTGTCGAGCACCTCCAGCTGGTGGAAGCCCTATGTTACGACGGAACGCCCCTGTGGAAGCAGCGCGACTGGTCAGAGCACAATGGCTGGTTCGTTCGGGGTTTCCGAGTCACCTGGGAAACCGCAATCGAGCTGTTGGAAAGGGGGATTCCGTTCGCCGTCTCAACCGTCGACGCAACCTCGTCTCATTTGCAGGTGGTCATGGGGTTTGACCGAACGCGCAGAACCCTGGTGCTACGTGACCCTTCTCAACCCTATGCCGTGGAATGGGAGGTCGACCCCTTTTTCGAGCGGTATCGACCTTTCGGCCCCCAGGGCCTGGTGTTCTTACCGATGTCCGGAGAATCTCGCATTCACGGCTTGGAGTTGCCAGACTGCAGTCTCCACGACGAGAATCACACCTTCGAGCTCGCACTCTCCAACCATGACCGGTTGACCGCCCAGAAGGCCGCGGAGCGTGCGGCCGCTCAAGATCCTGATCACCCGATTGTCTGGGAGCTTTTTCATAGGCTGGCAGCTTATGACAGCAATGTCGTCGAGGAAAGCCGTTGCCTGGATCGCCTGCTGGAGTTGTTTCCGCATGCAACACCGCGAATCCTGCAGCGCCTTACGGCGATGCGTCTAGCCTCACGCGAAGAGCGGATCGAGTTCCTGCAAAAGGCGTGCGCGCACGACCGTGCCGACCCAGTGCTGTTATGCTCCCTAGCCCGCCTCCTGTGCGCGGACGCACGCCAACATGGCCGGGCAGGACGCTTGGTGAGAAGAACTCTGCGTGCCTTGCCCCTGGACGCCGGAGCTGCCAGCGTTCTTGCCGACCTGACCTGGCATCAGGAGCGGTATTCGCTGGCGACTGAACTCTACCGCCTCTCCGCCACCTTGGAGAATTTCCAGGAAGAGGCCTATGCTACCTGGTTCTCCGCCTGCCGACAGATCCGTCAAACGGAGCCAGCGTTGGCCCATCTTCGGGAACGGTTTGCGCGTTTCGGCAAGCGTTCGGCCCAACCAGCGTTCACTCTAGCCTGGGCGCTACGCGAACTGGAGCAACCTCAACAGGCTCGGGAGGTGCTGAGAGAAGCCTCGCAGCTACTTCCTCAGGACGGATATCTCTCCCTGCGAGCGGCGCTCCTGGACGCACGGCTTGGCCGCCGCACGGAGGCTACTGCTCTGCTGAACTCTCTCCACGGGCGAATCCGAGAAAACGATCGGCTGCGTGCCGCCGCCGAGATCGCCGAAATCGATTCAGACCTCGCCAAAGGCCTCCAACACGCGAGAGACATCCTGGCCCTCGAACCCCTCGCCCTGGATGCCCACAATGGCGTGGCACGACATTTGGCTGCACTGGAGGGCAGAGCCGCAGCCTTAGCCCACCTAGCGCATGCCTGCAAGGCCTACCCCCGGCACTGCGGACTGCGACGCACTCACATCGAGTGGCTCCGCGGATTCGATTCTGATTCGGTCATCCTAGTGGCAGACGAGCTCTTGAGGCTGAGCCCCGGAGACGCATGGACGCACCGCGAGCGCGCATGGGCGCTGGCGAACCGAAATCGCCTGGAAGAAGCGCTGGCCGCAGCGCAGGATGCCTACCGCATTGAACCGAGGAACTCGGGCAGCCCTGGGCTTGTGGCTCGCATCCTGGTCTTGATGAACCGGCCGGGGGAAGCCAAGGCCCAGTATCGCCGGGCTATCGAGCTGGATGTGGATAATGACACAGCAATCGAGGGGTTGTTGTCGTTGGCGACCAGTGACCAGGCACGCCGGGAGGAGTTATCGTTCGTGGAGCACGAGTTGATCCGTCAAGTGGTGAGAGGCGACGGCTTGCTAACCTTCGCCGAAGTAGCCAGTCCGCTCCTGCCAGCCGAGACGTTGCTGGACATGTTGCGTCAAGCCCTGGCCGAACGACCCGATCTATGGCACTCATGGTCCGCTCTCGTGAGGCAATTCACTCACCTGCAGAGGTTCGACGAAGCCTTGAGCTTAGCCACCAGGGCGCTTGAGCGTTTTCCGCACTTACCCCGCTTGTGGCTCGAACTGGCAGCCATTCACCAAGGTCGATGCGAACCGGAGAAAGAACTCTCAGCCGCGCAGCAGGCCTTCGACATTAACCCTGCCTGGAACCGTTCGGTCTCAGTGCTGGGAGGAGCGCTGGAACGTCAGGGGCGGCTGGAGGATGCCCGTAGGATCTACGAAAGAGCCCTGCACCACGTGCCGAGGGATCCGACCATCCAAGGCAAACTCGGTGCCGTCCTTTGGAGATTGGGCCAGCCGGAGGAGGCTCTGGCGCGGTTGGAACAGGCCTTGCAGCAGTGTCCCGACTACCCTTGGGGATGGGCTCGGCTCTATGAATGGTCCAGTCAACGAGGCCAAAGGGAGCGCGCGGTCAACTTTGCTCGTAAACTCACAGAGCAACGTCCCGGGGACACGGTTGCCTGGGCCATGCTCGCGAGAACTCTGAACGGGGAAACTGAGCTCAACGAACGGTTGGCAGCCATCGACCGCGCCCTAAGCCTCGAGCCGCACTCTGTCGACAACTGGGATCTCAAGATCGAACTCTTGGCCGATCACGGGCATTCCGAGGCTGCTGTGGAAGCCGGAGCGGAGGGGCTGAAGCTCTGTCCCGACAACCAGTTCGTCCTGCGTGGCCGGTTGGCGTGGGTCGAGGCGCAAAGCGGGAAGATTCAGGATGCTGTGGGGGCGATGCGAACGGTCCTGGCCGACAACGCAGGATATGTGTGGGGTTGGCAACAACTTTGCCTCTGGCTACTCGAACCGGAGGCCAAAGGGAATGCCCAGGAAGCCTTGGAACACCTTCTGAGTCTTCAACCCAATGACCTTTGGGCCCAGCGACAGTTGGCGGAGATTCACCTCCGAAACGGTGATCGCGACGCAGCGGAGGAACTGTTCGGAGGTGTGCTCCGGTTGTCACCCACCGACCGGTACGCCGCTGAACGCCTGTTCGCTATCCAGCTGGAGTTCCGCAAGATGCAAGCTGCCGAGGAGACTTTGCGGCTGATGCGGGCGCATCAACCTGGGGCAGGCACTCTCGCTTGCGAGTGCAGGCTGCACTTACGCCAGGGAAACTCCCTACCCGCGCTGAAACTGCTGCAAACCCTGACCACCCACCCTGACCCAGATCCCCAGCCTATCAGAACGGTGATCCAGGCGATGAACGAGGCGGGGCTGAGCAGAAAAGCGCTCAGAATCATCAAGCGAGCCCTCAGGTCAGAGGAATGCAACCCCCAGACCGCCGTCTTGGCCTTCCAGACCATGCTGGACCGAAAGCAAGGTTTGCACGCCGCTTGGCTGCTCGGCCGCACACGTTCCAAGAAGGCACGTCTCGCCGCCGCCCCCGTTCTCGCCCATGGAATAGGCAGACTGCAAGACCGCCTGGCACTGCGCATTCTGCTGTGGCGACATCGACAGTTGTTCTACCAGGACGACCAAGCTTGGGGACAGGTTGGCTACGCCATGACTCGGGCGGGCCAGATGCGTGCCACGACCAGATGGATGAACGACTGGCGATCACGAACCCATCTCGAACCTTGGATGCTATTCAATCTTTGCCTCGCCATGAGGCATACGGCACGCTATCGGGACTCCGAGAAGGTGGTGCAGTATGCGCTGAATCGTTGGGAACCCCAGCATCAAGATGTCGAGGGCTTGCGATTGTTCCTGGCTGTGGAGCAAGCTCTGGCAGGCGAGACCAAGTTGGCTGCGGAGAGTCTTGAACAGGCACAAGCGCGGTCTGAGGTTGTGTACGACCAGCAGCTTCTCGTCATCGCCAAGTCCTTGGTCGAGCTTCAAACAACACCCTTGGAGAGCCGCCCTCATCAGTTCAGGAGTATTCGCAAACAATTGAACGACAAAATCAGCCTCTGGCAATTGGTCACCACCAACCCTGACATCCGGCGGACTCTTCGTCGGGCCGGGCGGCAGATGGTGAAGTCGGGTGCTGGCTGGAGAGCGCGGCTTTGGTTTGGGTGGAAACTCCACTGGCAATGGCTCCTGCTGCCTGCGCTGCCTTTGCTAGCTTTGCTGCTTTTTGCAGCCATGGCGCCTCCCTTGCTAGGGGTGATATGGATTCTGCTCATCGCACGCTACCTCGGGGGGAAGCGTTGATTGGGTCTTCACGTCAACCGAGGTGCGCCGTTACGGGCCAATCAGGAACTCCGATCGCTCGAGGCAATCCATCTCCAGGACCAGGCACAGGCGCCGGTAACATCCGCCGGAATTGACCTTCACGATCCGTTTACCGGTCCGCCAAGTCTTGCGCCGCTCAGCCGGCCTTGCATTGGTTCCGAAAGAGGTGGTAGGATACCCGTCGAATGACATCCGGGAGCCAAGCGAGATCGCCGGACCCCTGGCAATCCTCTCTGCCGGGTCGACTTGGACCTGAAACCATCACCCGGGATGAAATGGTCACCCCCTTTGCAGACTCCGCCCCACGTTTTCCCTGCCACTACCGTTATGAACACGAACTCCACCCCCGAATGCAACCCGGCCGGTTGTGATCTCCCAACGAGACCCTTGAACAGCCTTCCGCCTTCCCCAGGGAATCTTCCGCGTCGGGATTTCCTCCGGTATGTCGGCATGGGCGCAGCCACGGCGCTGACGTTCCATCCATGGCAGTATGCCATGGCGGGGCCCTTTACTCGTGCGGATTTCGAGAAACTGGTGCCGGCCGACAAGAAGCTGTCGCCGGAATGGGTGAAGTCCCTCACCGCGCGCGGGGAACGCACGGTGTATCGCGGCGAAGACCTCAAGCTCATCGGCATGCCGATCGGCGGCCTCTGTGCCGGGCAACTCTACCTCGGCGGCGACGGTCAACTTTGGCATTGGGACATCTTCAACCGCAAACTGAGCACCGGGGCAGACCATTACGCCAAGCCGATGAAGCCCACGTCCCCGGTGGATCAGGGTTTTGGCCTGCGCGTGACCATGGATGGCAAGGCCCAGGACCGCGTTCTGGACGCGGCCCATTGGAAAGAGGTGTCGTTCGTGGGCGAGTATCCCATTGCATTTATCAACTACAAGGACCCCCAGTGCCCGGTCAGTGTGAGCCTGGAAGCCTACTCGCCGTTCATTCCCCTCAACACCGACGAGTCTTCCTTACCGGCGACGGTGTTCGAGTTCACGCTGAAAAACAATGGCGATGTGTCGGTGGACGTAGAACTGGCGGGTTGGCTCGAGAATGCTGTCTGTCTCTACAGCGGCCAACGCCGCGACGGAATCCGCCGCAACCGCGCCATACGAGAAGCCGGCAGGCTCTTCCTGGAGTGCAGCGCCGAGGAGGTGCCACCTGGTGCTTCGACCGAGAGGCCGGACATTGTGTTCGAGAACTTCGAGAACGAAACCTATGGGAATTGGGCGGCAACCGGCACGGCGTTTGGCAATGGGCCGGTGGAGGCGGCGAAAATGCCCCCGTATCAGGGCGAGGTCGGAGCCCGAGGGAAGCGGCTCGTCAACAGCCACGCCACCGCGCCAGGCAGTTCCACGGAAGAAAAGGACCGCGCTACCGGCAAACTCACAAGCCGCACCTTCACAATTGAGCGGCATTTCATCACTTTCCTCATCGGCGGCGGCAGCCACAAGGGCCGCACCTGCATGAACCTGCTGGTCGACCAGAAAGTCGTGCTATCCGCAACCGGGAACAGCCAGAACCAGCTCCAACCCATGAGCTGGGATGTGCGCCCATGGGCGGGGAAAACCGGCCAACTGGTGATCGTGGACGAAGAATCCGGAGGTTGGGGAAACATCGGTGTAGACGACATCCTCTTCAGTGACCGTCGTCGCGAATCCTCCGGTCCCCTCAAAGACGAGGAGGATTTCGGAACGATGGGTTTAGCTCTGCTGGGCACACAGCCCGGCGATTTCGCCAACACGCAGCTGCCAACCGATGGGATGCCTGGAGGTCTGTTCCCCACGGCAACACCCGCTAACAAAACCGTCCAGAAACCGTTTCACCAAAAGTTGGCGGGGGCCCTGGGGCGGAAGGCCACCCTTGCTCCGGGCGCGTCCACGAGGGCGGTGTTCGTTCTCACCTGGTTCTTCCCGGGCCTCAAGATGAACCGGCTGCCCCCCGGCCGATACTATGGCTCCAAGTTCCAGTCCGCGCGTGCGGTGGCAGCGTATGTGACGGAAAACTTCATCCGTCTGAGCTCACAAACGCGCCTTTGGCACGATACCTGGTACGATTCCACCCTGCCCTACTGGTTTCTGGACCGCACGTTCCTCAACATTTCCATCTTAGCCACGTCCACCTGTTACCGCTTTGGCGATGGACGGTTCTACACTTGGGAAGGAGTCGGCTGCTGTGAGGGATCGTGCGGCCACGTTTGGCAATACGCCCACGCGGTGGCCCGTCTGTTCCCCGATCTGGAACGGCTTCTACGCGAGAAGATCGACTTCGGCCTGGCCCAACAACCGGATGGGGCCATCCATTTCCGCGGCGAGTTCAACAACATCCCAGCGGTGGACGCCCAAGCGGGTGCGATCTTGCGCGCGTTGCGCGAGCATCAGGTTTCCACCGATAACACCTTCCTCAAGAGCAACTGGCCTCGCATCAAGGCAGCCACGGAATGGCTGATCGCCAAGGACCAGAATGGTGATGGCCTGATTGAGGGTAACCAGCATAACACGCTCGATACAGACTGGTACGGCCCGGTGGCGTGGTTGAGCGGACTTTATCTGGCTGCACTCCTGGCGGCCGAAACCATGGCCAAGGAAACCAACGACGAGGAGTTCGCGGCGAAATGCCGAAAAATCTTCGCCATCGGCCAGAGCAACATCGTGGCTCAGCTGTTTGAGAGCGAGTACTTCGTGAACAAGGTGGATCCCAAACACCTGGATGCAATCAATTCCGGCACGGGCTGCGAGATTGACCAGATGATGGGGCAAAGCTGGGCTTTTCAAGTAGGCTTGCCGCGTGTGTTCCCGGAGAAGGAGACCCTCACCGCCCTCCGATCGCTATGGCGGTACAACTTTTCGCCAGATGTGGGGCCGTACCGTGAGGCCTACAAGGTGGGCCGCTGGTACGCGATGCCAGGCGAGGCTGGATTACTGATGTGTTCGTTCCCGCGCACGGATTGGGATTATGGACAAGCCAAGGGCAAGGGCCCGGATTGGGCGGCGGGTTACTTCAATGAGTGCATGAACGGCTTTGAATACCAGGCTGCTGGCCATATGCTGTGGGAAGGAATGCTCACGGAAGGGCTCGCGGTGACACGCGCCGTGCATGATCGATACCACCCCTCACGCCGCAACCCCTGGAATGAAGTGGAGTGCGGCGATCACTACGTTCGCAGCATGGCCAGTCACGGGGTTTACCTCGCTGCATGCGGTTTCGCGTATGACGGGCCGCAAGGTCGACTGGCCTTCGCGCCCCGTTTGACGCCTGAGAACTTCAAAGCCGCATTCACCGCCGCGGCCGGTTGGGGCAGCTTTTCGCAGCAGCGCACGGCGGGCGGGCAAACCCACCACATCCATATCGCTTACGGTGAACTTCGATTAACACGCCTCGGGTTTGATCTGGGTAAAGCCACTGATTCCGGCGCGGCGATAGTGAGGCACGGTACGCAACCGCTCTCGGCCACAACACGCCGCGACGGCACGAAACTGGAAGTCCTGTTGGACAAACCATTGGTTTTGAAAACCGGCGAGTCTCTGTCTATCCAGCATACCAACGCCTGACGACTCCAAAACAGCCACCACAACCGTTCCCATCTTGCCTGCCAACCAGTGAGTTGCGTGGGGCGGGATGCAATTGAGATTGAACCATCACGGGACCATGGCATTATGGCTCCCATGAGCCGAACTGGAAGCAAACTACTGCTGCCGATGCAATGGGTGCTGTCAACCTTCTTAGGCATCGCGTGCGCAAACCACACCTCGTCCGCTGACGGCCAAGTGGTCGCGGGTCCTGCGAACGGGACGGAGTTGGCCCAGGAGCCAGTGACCTCCCAAGAGTTGGGCTTTGAGGAAATCATCTTCGTCAAGCGCAAGCCGTATTCTTCTGACCATTACTATACAGACATCAACAACGGCACGAGTCCCGACCGGTTCCACCCGGATAACGGCATTTACATCTACAACCTGCGCACGCGGTTGGAACGGCCGGTGGTCACGGCGGCCAACCTGCCGGGAGGTAAAAGCTTCATCGGCATAATCAGCCTATCGTTTGACGCCCGCAAAGTCCTGTTCGATTGTCGAGAGAACCCCAGTTCCGCCTTCCGCATCTGGGAAGTGGGCACGGATGGCACCGGACTGCGCCAGGTCTCCCACGCACCACCGGACGAGGCGGAAAAAGTGGCAAGGTGGTCCCCGGGCTGGCACACGGACGACATCCATCCAGCCTATCTGCCGGACGGTAAGATCATCTTCTCGTCGACCCGCTGCGAGCACACCGTGCTATGCGGCGGCTCCGCTCATTTGGTGGCGCCCGGGCTGCACCGGATGAACCCCGACGGCACGCAGGTCGAGCAGTTGACGAAAAGTCCCGTGAGCGAGTTCTGTCCAGTGGTCCTCAAAGACGGCCGCGTGATGTATCATCGGTGGGAGTACATCGACCGGGGCGCGCGCGTTTCGAAGACCGTCTGGTCCATGAACCCCGACGGGACCAAGCCGCAGGAACTCTATGGACTGGCGGATGACGACACCACCATCTACATGTATCCCCAGCCGCTCCCCGGCAGCGACCATCGCTTTGTGTGCGTCGGCACGTGCCACTTTCCGCAAGGGGGCTGCTTCGGATCGGTTCTGCTGGTCGATTTCGGGATGGGCATTCGCACCCGGGGGCCGGACCCGGATGAGGCAGGTTTCGTCCGGGGAGATTCCCGGTATCCGGTAGTCAACGTCACCCCGCAGGTTTTCATACCGCGTCGTTCGGAACCCGGCTGGCATTTTCTCACCCAAGACGGCAAGTACTCCGCCGATGCCGAAGGCCGGAAGGGGCACCTGTACACGCATCCGTATCCGGTCAACGATCACCAGTTCCTGGTCTCCTACAAGGTCAACCCTGCAGACCACTACAAGGAAGTACCCAATGCCTACGCACTGTATCTGATAGACACCGCGGGCAGCCATCGCCCGGTGCACGCCGATGCCAACCTCTCCTGTTGGCATCCGCTGCCCATAGTGGCAAGGCCGGTGCCGCCCCAGGTGCAGTCGTTCCGGGAACCGCAGTACGCCGCAAACAACCAAGCCCTCTGCGTCCTAGCCAATGTCTACCAGGGTATGGAAGGCGTGGAGCCAGGCACGGTCAAGTGGCTCCGCATTAATGAGGCGCTGCCGCGTTACTGGTCCACCAGTCGGCGCTGGAGTCCGTCGCTCAGCAGCTCAAGCTGGAAAGCCGCCCTCTGGCCACGGGTGCAATGGGGCGTGGTGCCCGTCGAAAAGGACGGCTCGGCCCAGTTCCTGGTACCAGCCAACCGCAGCATCTTCTTCCAGGCCCTGGACGAGAACTTCCGGGAAATCCAAAGGGAGCGGACGTATGTCAATTATGCGCCCGGGGAAGTGCGCTCTTGCACCGGCTGCCATGGGCAATCGCACCACGCAGCCGAGGCGGTGTCTCCCGCCACCACCATCGCGCTGAAACGACCACCCAGCATTCCTCAACCGCAGCCCTGCGATTTGGCTGAAAACGGCGGATCCGGCCTCGCCGGGCAGGTAATCCACTATCCCACTGACATCCAGCCGATCATCCAAGCGAAATGCGAATCGTGTCACGGCGCAAAGGATCCCGCGGGCGGGTTGAGGCTGACCGGTGAGATCACCGAGTACTATAACACTTCTTACGAGAACCTTGCTCGGCAGGAGTTGGCAGGCCCGATCATCTCGGAATTCACTTCCTTCCTTCAAGGCGACCGAGGCAACCACAATGGCGCCTACCTGCCGCCTAAGAGCCTCGGCAGCCCCACCAGCAAGCTGGTCGCCCTGTTGACCGATGCCGGGCACCCGAAGAACGCCAAAGACGACCACTCCAAAATGCTGACGCCCATGGAGCTGATGATCTTGAGCCGGTGGGTGGACAGCAATTACCAATACTACGGAAGCTACTTCGGCCGACATCACCCCCAATGGGTCAACGCGGACCCCGCCATTCCCACGTACAATCCGGCCGATTTTCGGCGCAAAGCGACCTTCGCGGAGGCAACCAGCTTCCTGGCGCCAGACTGGCATCGGTGATCGTGCAGAAGCTACACGTAGTGAAACATGGAAACGTTACCCTCCTGCGCTGACAGCTTCGGAGGGCATCCTACGCCCTGCGTCGCTGTTGTGGCCTGCCATCCGAAGCCCGTAGTTCGCACTCGCGAACGCAGGGCGTAGGATGGGGTGACCGACGGGATTTGAACCCGCGACAGCCAGATCCACAATCTGGGGCTCTAACCAGGCTGAGCTACGGCCACCATCCGGTTTCAAACTAGTTCGCGCCGCCCCAAGTCGTCAAGCTTTCCTGTCACCAGACGGCATACTCCCAGCCGGCGGAGCCTGGCCCAATGGGGCACCAACATAACACAAAATATTTATAAACAATTGGTTATGCAACAAAACAGCGACCGCACTGTTCCCTCGGATCCAACTCAAACGGGCCTCAGGCTCTGGTCACGGCACCGCGGGGGTCACCAACCGGTAGAAACGCACGCTCTCACGGTGCAAGTCAGGATCAACCACGTCTACGAGGCCGGCAACGGTGGGCGCCGCCACATCCTGAAGACGGACCCAAGTGCCGGTCTCCAACGAAGTCCGGTATTGCACTGTGTAGGACCGGCGGGGAACCGCTGTAAACCTCAGGAGAAAACCTCCCTGCATCAGATAGGTCTGAGTAAAACCAAGGTAACTCGCTGAGTCACGTGGATCGGTGCCAGCCAGGTATTCGTCGAGATTGCTGGCTCGGTCGCCATCTGCATCCTCGGTTGCGTCGCCGGGACGCTCAGGATTCAACCCGTGATCACCCTCCCAATCATCCGGCATTCCGTCGCCATCGCTGTCCACAACCACCGAAGGTTTTGCAACTCCAGGGGTCGGAGCACCCGATACCCAATTGGAAGGGTCATCGGCAAAAAGCGAAAAAGTGACTCTCTGGAGCGAAAGCCCTGTTCCATCCACGTTGGTGGGCCAAGGAGGGGTATTGTCGTACCGGACTTTCTCCACCAGAAGGTAGGGTACCGTGCCGGGCTCAGGATCCAAGGGACCCTGTGGCGAATCTGGACGGTAAAGCCCGACCGGTTCGCCCTTGTTTTCGAGCGAACCTCTCCATGGACCCAGAATCATTGCGTTCGAACTGACTTCGTAGGTGCTTCGGAAAACCGCCAGAGCCCCGGCATCGTCAGGATCAAAGTTCACCACCAGTAGACATGTTTTTGCCGAAAGCACGGTGTTGCTCGGAAAATCGAACTGAACGCCACCATCCAGCCGCCAAGTGTTGGTCGGGGCAGCGGTATCATAGAGGGGCACAACTTGAGAACTTGCGTTGTACAGCTCCACATACTCGATAGGCGCGATCGTGTTGGTGTAGATCGGTGCCGGGCTGTAAAGGACCTCGCTGAGAACCACCGGCCCTACCAGCGGCCCCGCGTTGGTCTCCCCAAGAGTCGCCCTTACCTGGGTGACGAAGAACTCTTTGCCTACGCTCGAAAGGTATCGACCGAAGGTTGTCCCTTCCGCTGCCGCTCCGAACTGGAACCCGTGCACGTACCCGGTGAGGTTCGTGCCGTCACCCGAGAAGAGATAAAGCTCATCGCCCAGCGAGCTGAGAAGGAACCCGTTGGTGGGGTCTCCATTGAATTGGGAGGAATCCATCACCAGGAAACCGCTGGCAGGAACTTCCGTGCCATTGGCAATGCGGTATTTCATCGGAGTCTTGAAATCATCGGTCAGGAACCAGCCACCGACTGGCGCGGGCTTGGACTCCAGGTTGTGCAATTCCAGGGTATCGAGCTTCGGTAAATCGGTATGGGTCAGAGCCTCGTTGATGACCACTCGAGGTAGGCTTGGCGGAGCAGGATCGTTGACCCCAGGGGATCCGCCCAGCGCGCTGCTTGGGCGCCACGCGGTGGCTTCGCTCCAGGAACTGGAGGAAGAAGACTCGTCAGCAAGCACCAGTGAAAAGCCAGGACCATCGGTAATGGGGTACCATTGGTTGTCGTAATGGACATGAAAGATAAGCTCTTGCAAGGGGCCGAGTAGAGTGATGCCTTCTCCAGCGTTATTGAGGCTGCCCAGGTACTCCCCTGCAACCTGGGTAACACCGGGATAACGCACGGTGAAGGCCTGCCGGTTGCGGACCAGCAGCAATGACTGTCCAGCCGCAAGGCTCTTGACCGAACTCGCGGCGGAGAAGGTATAGTCAACCCCACCCGTGAAATGGTAACCGGTCAGATCCACCGGCTTGGTACCGGTGTTCTTCAACTCAAGGAATTCAAAGTTGCCGGGATCGTTGGTATCGCCAGGCGCGGGCGGAGCTGGATGGTACTGCAGTTCCGTGATCGCGAGAGAGGGCAATTCCATCACATAAGTAGCTGCGACCGGGCCTGACCATGGGCTGGTGAGGGGTGGCTTGTTGGCACCGGTCAGATTCTTGTGGTTGGCATTCCAGGAACGGGCGACGACTCGTGAGTTGCCGGACAGAGCGATGGGCTTGGCATAGGTAAGAGCCTTGGAGGCAACGCCTCCCCCTGAGGCGCGGGGATCCGTCCCGTCCAATGTGTAGTAGATAGTCGCACCGCTGGGAGCCGTGAGGGACACCGTGGCACCAGGGCTCACCGGTCCGCCTGCGCGATCCAGCACTGGCGCAGCCAGAAAGTTGGTATCAATGAAGCTGACGCGGTTCGAGAGCCAGGACTTCATGTTCGTCACTTCCCATTGATAGCTACCCCCGCGAGGAGTGGTGAATCCCGGCCATTTGACCACCTCCCGTTTTTGCGCTTCCCGAACCTGATTTGCCAAGGTATCGACCAAATTGTGGAGGTTGGTCAACGCGAACTCGCTACGGCGCAACTCCTGCCAGCGATCGATCCATTTCTGCCAGAAATCGATGTCCTGGAACATCCGGCTGTACCAGGGGTTGGCAAAAATGGGATCGGAATTGAACATGTCCGTACCGTAATCTGGAGAGGCCGACCGCCAGGTGCGCGGGTTCGCGTCGCGTCCATCTGTAGATCCCAAGGCCCGGTCAAAATCCCAGAGCGGGCCAAAACTAAGTTTGCCTCCACGCGGTTTGTAGAAGAAGGAACTCAAGCGAAGCGCATCCACATTCATCGGGAGTACGTTCAGGATGTGGTGGTCGATGGCGGCGCTGACGTCAATGTACTTGGCATAGCCATTCACCGGATCCTTGAAGTTGGCACCATTGAGCACCGAGGAGAGGTCGTTAAAGAAATTGTTGATGAATTGATACTGGGGACTTCGCTGAGGGGTCATCAGTTCCTCCCACTTCGGATCGAGAGTGTTAATGCCCGCGCCATCAGTATAAATCTGTCCTTCCCCGGGCGCGCCACGATCCACACTCAACAGGTATCCACCGTTGAGCAACGGCTCAGCGGCATGCTCCGGTTGAAGTTTGTCAATGTCCACGCGATCGTTGCTGATCTTGATCTTCTCCAGCAGGACATACACCCCATTGTAATTGGCCTTGGTAATAGGCCCGCCTGAAGTGTTGACGTACACCTCGACGAGACGCGTCCGAGGCGAGTAACGGCCAATCGACCGGCTCAAATCGTGCATGAAAGCATTATGAATCAGTACCGGCTCAAAGTTGTTACACGCGTAGAGAATCCAGTCCGAATCGGCCGGCATTCCCAACATCGGCCGCTGCTTGTCCGCATCATAATCGTCCCAGAACTCCATTCGGAAGTTCTTCTTGTTCTGCCACATGGTGCTGGACCCACGAATGCTGATCCCCGCCCTGGTGCTCAGCTCAGGCGCATTGGTCAGGGAACTCCGATGAGTTCCAGCCTCAAACACGGTGATGTTGGCGGTCTGGCGCACCCCGGAGGGAACCGCTCCCCCACCAAAGTTGTGCAGCACCACCAGAGGAAGATCGGAGGTGAAATTAAGAACGCCCGGATCCAAGGCCAGGTAGGCTTCGCTGTGAACCGGGCCAGGAAGTAACCCGGAAACGAAGCTCCTGGCCCTCACTTGGGCCGTGGTGGATATCGGAATGGGACCTCCATAAAGGGGCGAACTGCTCGTGGGAATGGTCCCATCAAGAGTGTAGCGGATGGCCGCGGCGGGATCTGCACTCAGCAGCACCAACTGGAACGACCCGGCGAAGGTGCCCCCGTTGCGCGAGAAATCGACGGCTGGGCTAAATCCTGGGCCACCCGTCGTATTGGCTGCGCCAGGAGTAGGGTTTGGAAAGTAACTGACCAAGGTCGGATTGGACTGCTCACGACCGTAGGAAACATCCGTGAACTGAGCCGGGTAGGAGGGACCGAACTCGGACACCACGTTGCTGGAGCGGTCCACGAGCGCAAGGTACCCTCCGCCCTTGTTCAACTTGAAGTTCGTGTGTAGAGGAGCGGTGGCGTTCGTACGATCCTTTCCAGAGGCATAAACAACCAGGTACCCCTTGGAAAGAAGCGTCACGTTGGGGAAGCGCCATTCAACCAGACTGTTCGTGCGATCTGTCAACCCCCAGCCTTTCAAGCTAACGGAACTGCTTCCACCGTTGTACAGTTCGATCCAATCTGGCTCGTCCCCATCTTCGTCGTGCAATCCGTCTTCGTTATCCGCAAGGAACTCGGAAAGGATCACCCCTGGCGGTTTCGCGTTGGGGTCCAAGGTGTATTGCCAACTTTCGCCCTGGAAGGGGTTCGGAGCAGGAGCGAGATCCTGGATCCCGTGAGCGGAAACCCAGGCCACCTGCACCTTACCCGTGGCTGGCTGCGCAAACTCGAAAACGTAGTCGTCCGCGGTAACCCGCGTCAGCTTCGAAGCTGGGTTGCCGTTGATGAGCAGGTCGGCAGCATCGACTCCCTGGACCCCTTCGCTAAAAAGCACCTCGATCTGGGTCAAGTCCCGAACCAACGCTCCGGGGTCCGGGATCTGGCGCACTACGGTCGGAGGCGTCTGGTCCACAGCGCTGGAGAGCGAAACGCTGATGATGAAATCCGTGCTGTTCGCCAAGGAGGAGTTGAAAGCCTGAACGGTAATGACGTTGGTACCACTCACCAGGTACGCCCCGGGATTGGACAATTCGGTGGTCTCTAACGGAATAGGCTCGGCAAGAGCACCCAACGAGGAGTCATAGTAGGCGTAGTCCCCGCCACCCATGTTGTAACGCGTAACCTCAGTGCCGTTGATCCAGGCGATAAAACCGTCGTCGCAAAGGGATTTCAACGTGAGCTGATTCACGGCCGCCACGTTGGAAATGACAAAGGTCTTCCGCAAGAACACACATGTGTACCCGCCGTGCATGTCCGGAAGATCCGTGTTCCCGGTGAAAGCAGAACCACTCCCAGGCTGGTTTTCGTAATAGAAGGGGCCGTCCCCTACCAGCCATTTGGAATCGTCAAATGCTACCGCCCGCCAGGCAGCGCGGTCGGGGGATGATGCCTCGGAGGTTCCTTTGAAATACTTCCAGGTGGCGTTGGTTTCGAAGAGCAGGGATGCCCGTGCAGAGGTTGCAACTACCGAGACCCATAGCGCCAGCAAACAAGGAAACATTCTCACAGTCATAGCTTTACCAGATGTTGGTTCCAAACCAACTAGGAGGACTCTGACTGCAACTCCCCAGCCAGTCAAACCCCGTCCGTTGAGCCGCAGCTAACGATGGCGAGAAGCCCAGCGGAAGCCCGCCAGGTCTTGGATAGGGGTAGGGACAAGGGATGTGACCTTGCCCCTCCCTCC
>CAYPNF010000072.1:0-37118 GCA_964411985.1 uncultured Verrucomicrobiota bacterium | reverse complement strand
ATGAGATTGCCTTCCAGACCAACATCTTAGCTCTCAACGCGGCGGTGGAAGCCGCGCGCGCCGGGGAGGCTGGGATGGGCTTTGCGGTGGTGGCGGATGAGGTGAGAAACCTGGCCCAGCGTTGTGCGCAAGCGGCCAAGGAAACGGCCGTGAAGATTGAGGATGCGGTGCAGAAGAGCGCGAATGGGGCAGACATCAGCACCAAGGTGGCCAAGAGCCTGGAAGAGATCATCACCAAAGCGCGCCAGGTGGACGAGCTGGCGGGCGAAGTGGCGGCGGCGTCGCGGGAGCAGAGCCAGGGGATCGTGCAAGTGGGCAAGGCGGTGACGGAGATGGACAAGGTGACGCAGGCCAATGCAGCCAATGCCGAAGAGAGCGCCAGTGCGGCGGAAGAACTGAACGCGCAGGCCGACTCGATGAAGGACGTGGTGAACAGTCTGCTGGTGTTGGTGGATGGACAGGGCAAAGCGGCTGGGGCCAGGAGCTCTGGACGGGGTGGCGGCGGGCGCAAGCTGGCCAAGCAGTCGATGGCGCATGTCGCGGTGGCTTCGAGTGGGAACGGGCATGGGCTTAAGCGCGGGATGCAGCCGCATGTCCCCGAAATGACCTTCTCCAGTGGGCGGCATGATCACCCGGCACCCAAGGACAGCGATTTCGAGAATTCATAGGGTTGATTGGGTTAAGCGGCGGCCATCAGCCTTGAGTCGGGTTGATGGCCGCTGTCCGGTGTTCGAAACGGTGGCCTTTCTTCATGGAAAGCGTGGATACAATGCACACTCGCGAGATCGGTATACTGTTGGTCGAGGACCACAAGATGGTCAGGACCGGACTCCGGTACCTGATCCAGAGGCACCCTGGACTGAAGGTTGTGGGGGAAGCAGCCAACGGGTGTGAGACTCTCGAGCAGGTGCGCCTTGTGCATCCGGAAGTGGTGATCATGGATATTCACCTGGGATGCGAGGATGGAATCGATATCTCCAAGGTGATTCTTTCCAGTTATCCTACGATCAAGATCCTTGCCTTGTCTGCAGACACCACCCTGGTCCATCAAGCCCTACGGGCTGGCATGTCGGGTTACTTGACCAAGGCGGCTGCCGGGGAGGAGTTGGTGCAGGCCATCGAGGTGATCCTGGAAAACAAAATCTACCTCGGCACGCAGATTGCGAACCGCGTCAGTCTTGAGTTGAGGAGCGAACTCGAAAAAGGCACTCAGGCGAAATGCGACCTGCAGTTGACGGAGAACGAGCGTCAGATCCTACGGGGGCTGGCGCAGGGGAAACGAAGTCAGGAAATTGCAGGAATACTGAACATACAGCCTTCCTCGGTGGATAACTGCCGGATCCGGCTGAAGAAGAAAGTCGGATGCGCCAATGCATCCGAGTTGATCCGGTTTGCCGTCCGCGAGGGGTTGGTAAAGCCATAGAGTTTGGAGGGATGGGACTGCTTCTGGCCTGATTCCCAGAAAGCATGATTCGCCGGTGGGAAGGTTCCAGTTCATTGGTCCGGCTCCCACCCTAAGGCGACCACCGCCGCGAGCGTCAGGGCGATTCCAATCCATTCCCGCGCGCCCACCATTTCGTGAAGGAAGACGACCGCAAGCGGAATGGTCACCACCGAGTAGAGACTCGCCAGCGGTGTGACGACGGCAGCCCGTCCCCCCTTGCCATAGGCCAAAATCAAAGTCAGATTGCCCAGACCGAAGAGGAGGCCCAGCAGAAAGAGCAGGGTCCAGGTCGTGGTCGGGAGGTGCAGATCCAGCGGTTGGAAAATCGGGGTCACTAAGGCTACCGGATACTCCCCGAGCAGAAAGCCAATGGTGACCCATTCGGTCGATGCTGAGCTTGTGGCCATCTTTTGGAGCAGCGCGCTAGCCCCCCACATGCCGATTGGGATGGAGGCTACCGCAAGCCAGGGAGTGAGCCATCCTGTGTCGGTACCCACATTGAATAGGTATAGAGCTACGAGGGAGAGGATCACACCGCATCCTTGGACACGATTCACGTGCTCGCGGAGAAGGAGGATGGCGAGTGCGATGGTGACCAGGGGGTAGAGCGCGGTGATCGGCGTTACTGCTGCCGCTTTTCCTCCCAGCGCCAGGGCCTGATAGTAGGCCACGTTCCCGAGACTGCCCAACACCCCTGAAGCGAAGGCCAGTTTGAATCCGCGCGATCGATTCGAACCGGATCGAAGATTGGGGGAACGCGCGAGCCAAACCACGACTGGCAGCAGGCCCACAACAGAAAGCGATTGAACCTGCCACGGGGAGAGCGACGAAGAGAGCGGTTTCGAGAGTACACCCCAGCCGCCCCAAAGCAGCATCGTCAGTAAGGTGAAAACAAGCCAGCGAGGCATAGGATTCGATACTCAGGCCTTTTCTATCGGGTCTCTCACCCTTCGCCGCGCGTTCGGTCGTGAATCCGGTGGGCGGCCACGGCCTCGCTGCGATCGTCGAAGACCGGTGGATCGAACGTGCTTTCCAACTCTTGGGCGCGGCCATCACGCCCGGAAGCCAGTGCCTTGAGGATCACTTCCAGCACGTGCAAGGCATGCTCGGGAGTTACGAGAGGCTTGGTGCCCTGGAGAATGCATTCGACCAGATGGCTCAGGCCGTCGGTCCAGGGCCATTCTGGGTTTGTTTCTTTGAAGAGTTGCCAGCAACCGGCCCGGTTCTGCCAGATTTCGTAGCCGTCCGGATCCCAATCGTCACCCAACAAGTTGATCGTCCCTTCCGTACCGAAGAGTTCTATCCCCGGTCCCCGGTACTGCTGAAGAGTGAAACCCGCTGTCACCGTGGCGAACCTGCTCCCCCCGAAATCGAGCAGGACTTGCGCATTGTCATCCGCCTCCACTCGCACTGTCTGCCCTCGGACGGATCGCTCGGGGATGGCGGCTCCGGTCATGGCCATGACCCGTCGGACCGGGCCGAGCCAACCCGTGAGCGTGGTGAAATTGTAGACGCCCAGGTCGCTGAGTGCTCCGCCCCCTGGCTTGTAGAACCAGTCGGTCCAATCCGGCCCGGCCCAGCCGTAGCGACTGCGAGCCGATACCACCTTGCCGATGTCTCCGCTTCTCAGCCGGTGGGAGAGGATCTGGAACGTGGGGCTCAGGATTGTAAAGGGAGCGCAGACGAGGTGCCGATCGCTTGATCGAGCGAGTTGCAGAAGGGCTTTCGCATCTTCCCACACGGTTGCCATAGGCTTCTCCAGGAGAACATGCTTGCCTGCTCGCAGCGCGGCGCTGGCCATGGAGGCGTGCACAGGCATGGGAGTGAGGATCACCACCGCATCCATGTCCGGCCGCGCTAACATTTCAGCATAATCCGTGTGAAAGCTCGGAATCCGCCATTCCTCCCTGGCTCGCTTCCGATGTTTCTCTGCCCCATGAATGCCGACCACCTGGGCCTGCCCGGTCCGTTCCAGGCGGTCAGCCAGGGAGAGGTAAGCCCCAACCACGTTTCCGCAGCCAGCAATCCCCAGCCGCACTGGAGACGATTGTGGTGTCATGCGGTGTGAGTAGATCAGTTTTCTGTTGTGTTTGCAACAGGTGTTTGTAGTCTTGTAGCGTGAGTGTTTCAGATACCCTGCAGGCTGGGCTCGAAAAGATGCGGCCCAGCGAAGCCGCTGTTACCAGGCGGCTGCTGCGCCGTTTGCCCCTTGTGGCCGAAAAATCCCTGCGTGAGACAGCCGCCGCGTGCCGGACCAGCGATGCCACGGTCATGCGTGCTTGTCGGGCCGCAGGCTTTGATGGTTTTCAAGACCTCAAGTATTACGTCTTGCGGGAGTTGACCCATGGTGAGTCAAAAGTGCCACCCCCTACGGAAGGTACCTACGGCGCCGATCTCTCCGCCAGCCTGAGGGCTGCGGAGAAGAATCTTGCCCGGGCAGCCGTGATGCTGAGCAAGTCGAACCGGGTGGTGCTGGCGGGTGTTGGGGCTTCTCTCGGGGTCGCGATGATTGCCACGGACATCCTCTTCACGCTCGGTAAGCAGGCTCTGCTGGTCCAGGATGACCAAATGGCGGGCTTTGCCTTGACGCCTCCCATTGGAGGGCTACTGGTGCTTGCCATTTCTCATTCCGGCGAGACCCAGTTTCCTTTGCGCGTGGTCCGGGAGGCTCGGGCCATGGGTGTGCCAACGATCGGCCTCACCAACGAGCCCGCCAGCGAATTGGCCCAGGCGGTGGATCTCGTGCTGTCCACTCAAGCGGTCGAACCCGCCCGTGGGAGCTATGCCATTTCGCCGCGTATTTGCCAGCTGGCAGTGCTGGACGCTCTCTTTAGCCCGGTGCATTCCACCCCCGAGAAGAGCCTTTCTCAGAAGGCTTGAGACTTCTTATGGCCGCCCCCCAAACGCAAATCCTCTCTGAAACCGAGCTGTTGGCCGTGGGGGAGGCTGCCATGCGGGTGCTTTGGGATACCGGTGTACGCATCCATCACGATGGCGTGCTGAACCTCCTCCGGGAAAGTGGCGCCGTTGTGGATTTAGAACAGCAGCGGGCCAGACTGTCGGAGGAGTTCGTGACGAGGTGCGTGCGCCAGGCAGGAAAGTCCTACGTTCTCCACGGACGCGACCCTGCCAAGACCGCCCGTTTTGGCCATGGCGACTTGAACCAGATGTCGAGCCCGGGGCAGTGTGCTTGGATTGACTTTGAGACGGGTGATTTGCGTTCCCCAACCTTGGACGATGCACGTGCCGGAATCCGGCTCGGGGACGCTCTCCCGAACATCACCGTTGTCGGTGCCCTGGCCCAGCCGCCGGACTTGGCTCCAGGGTTGAGCGATGTGCTGCTTGCCGCGGAGTTGGTGAAAGGCTCCACCAAGCCCACCCGTTGCTGGGTCCACAATGGGCGGAGCGCTCGCTACGTGCTGGAGGTTTATCGAACGGTGGCTGGGGGCAGTGACCAGCTTCGCCACCGGCCGATGACGGAGACCTTTCTGGAACCGGTCAGCCCGCTCCAAATGCCGCACGATGGCCTGGAGGCTGTGATCGAGTTCCTGCGGGCTGGTCAACCGGTCAGCATCAATCCCATGGGAATGTCCTCTGGGACCGCGCCGGCCACTCTGGCAGGCACCTTGGTGCAGGAACACGCCGAAATTCTCGCAGGTATCACGATCGTCCAGACGTTGAAACCCGGCGCTCCTGTGCTCTACGGCGGGATTCCACACGTCTTGGATCCGCGCACGAGCATTTGTTCCTTTGGCTCGCCTGAACAGGGTTTGCTGGCGATCGCCATGGCGCAGCTGGGCCGATCGCTCGGCTTGCCCGTCTATCTCAATGTCGGGCTCACCGACGCCAAGGAGCTGGATGCCCAGGCCGGGATGGAGAAAGCTGCCTCCTTTATGCTGGGGATGTTGGCGGGGGCCGACCTCGTGGGTCATGCCGGGATCTGTGGCCCCGACCATGGAGCTTCGCTCGAGTGGCTCGTCCTTGACGACGAGCTGATGTCCTTTGCCCGGCGTATCAGGAAAGGCTTCGAGGTGTCTTCAGAGAAGTTGGCGACCGACGTGATCGCCACTGTCGGTCCCGGGGGTAATTATCTGGCGGAGCAGCACACGGCTCAGCACTTCAGACAGGAACTTTGGATGTCCAGTCCCGCCTGGACGCGCCAGGGTTGGGCTGCTTGGGCGGAGAGTGGACGTCCTTCAACCCGGGACCACGTTCGCTCTCGTTGTCGGGACTTGTTGGCCCGTCACCAGGTCCCTCCGCTGGATCCGGCACTGGCCGCCGAGATTGATCGCATCGTGGGTTGCGCCACGAAAGAAATGACTTAACCCCAGATGATCACTCCAAACCTCAACGACGACTCGTTATGAATCCATCCTCTGAAAGCACCCGCCGCGACTTTCTCAAGCAGTCCGCTCTGGCGGGTACCGCTCTCGCGGCTTCCCCGCTCCTGATTCCCAACGCTGCCTCGGCCGAACTTCCCCGCATCAAACAAGGCAAGATTCGGGTGGGCCACATCGGCTGCGGCAGCGTCTCTGGCGCCTACCTCCCGGTGATGACGAAACACCCGAACATCGAGGTTGTCAGCGTGTGCGATCTGATTATCGACCGAGCCAAGAAGCGCGCCGAGCAGTTCCACGTTCCGAATGTTTACCCCAACATCGAAGCCATGCTTGCCGGCGTTGAGTTCGACTTTCTCATCAACACCACCTCCATGCCCTCCCATTACCCTGTGAACAAGCGGGCTTTGGAGGCTGGCAAGCACGTCTGGAGCGAGAAGCCCATGGCGCTCGAAGTTTCCAAGGGCAAGGAACTCATCTCGCTCGCCCAGAAGAAAGGTGTGGGCTTTTGGGCTGCACCCAACTGCGTGACCAGCCCGCAATTTGCCTATATGGCTCGGACCATCGCCAGTGGCAAGATCGGTAAAGTGACCGCCGCGCGTGGGACCTACGGGCACGGCGGCCCTACCTGGTCCGCCTGGTTCTATCAACAGGGCGGTGGCAGCCTCTATGATCTTGGCGTTTACAATGTCACCACGCTGACTGGTCTCTTGGGCCCGGTGAAAGAGGTCGTAGGTATGACAGACAAGGTTTATGAAACCCGCAAGGTGGATGACCTGGGGGTGGTGAAGGTCGAATCGGACGAGAATACCATGTTGATTATGAGGCACGCCGGGGGCGTGCTTTCCACCGTGGGCACAGGTTTCGGCTACTTCGAACATGAGCACCTCCCGCAGCAGCGAGGTAAACTCTACACCGTCGATGTCATGGGCACCAGAGGGGTCATGCATCTCCAAGGCTGGGACTGGTCCTCAGCCGGGGTGGATGTGGCCACGGTGGAGTTGAACGAATTGGAGACCCACTGCACCGACCGATGGCAGTATGAGTGGGTGGGCGGGGCGGCCTACGTATGCGACTGCCTCCTCAAGAGCCAACCGAGCCTGATCACCCCTGAGCATGGCCTCCACGTGCTGGAGGTGATGAACGCCTGCCACGAGTCTCAGAGCACCGGCCGCCGTGTAAAGTGCGAGACGTCCTTCCCTTGGCCCATCGTCCAAGGGGCCTGATTCTCTCAGCCATCCAGATCTTTGGGAGACTACAAGCCTGAAGGATCATCAAGAAAGACCCAGGGGACTCCGCACCGACGGCTTAGGTGCGAAGCGAGTGCCTTGACTCCGAAAGTCTCGGTGGCGTAATGACCTCCGTAGAGGACGTTGACGCCCAACTCCTGGGCCAGGGCGAAGGTCCAATGAGGTCCTTCCCCGGTGATCAACGTGTCGATCCCTTCGGAGGCGGCCAGTTTTAGTTCTCCCCCCGCACCTCCGGTGACGATACCAATCGATCGGCAGGTGGTCGGCCCGCCAGACAGCACCAGAGGGGGATTCCCGAGCGCTTGGGTCACTTTGGCCTTAAGCTCCTCGCGGCCGATCGAGGTCTTTACGCGAAGGCCGAGATTCCGTCCATGGCTCATGAAGAAAGGCTGTGTCGTCTTCCACCCCAGTGCTTGGCAGAAGAGCCGGTTGTTGCCGAAACGGGGATGGATATCCAGGGGTAGGTGGGAACTGTAGACCGCAAGATCGTGGTCGAGTAAGAGCCTCAGAAGTTCGTACCTTTTCCCCGTCCAAGGGTGGCTTCCTCCCCAGAAAAGACCATGATGTACTACCAGGAGATCGCACTTCGCTTCGACCGCCATCGCCAAGACCCTGGGGCTGGCATCCACCGCGGCGCCGATTCTGGAGACCTGACCCCGATTAGCGACCTGGAGTCCGTTGACGGCTCCACTGTAATCTTGCAGATCGCTGACCTGCAGGAGTTGGTCACAGTAAGTAACCAGCCGACTTAGTTGGATCGGTTTGGCACGATTCGGCATCTTCATCGCTCCATGAAATCAGCCGCGGGGCGGATGTGCAACGCCGGATGCAGCGAAATCACGAACGGCGGACTGCGGAGAGCCCGGCCCTACCGCAAGAGTTAGGGTGTCGGATTGTAGGCGTTGGTCCAGACCCCGGCTGAGGTCCGCCAGAGCCAGAATGCTTCACCGATCGGAACCTGCGGGATGCCGTGGGAATCCCATTTGCCATCCCCTTCGTAAACATAGGGGCGGTACTCGTAGTTGTAGGTGTCCAGCAAGTCGATGTTGTTTCCCTTCAACAACGGCATTCCTAGGTCAGTATCCACCCGCCCTGCCTGCGGGAACAACGCGCTTTGGATGGACCATCCCGTAGGGAGTTGGCGGGTTCTTTCTCCTTCAGGGACTTCGCCGACGAGGCAGAGACGGTAGGTGTTGGGCGAACCGCTGCGAACGATCAATCCTTCGCCAGGCAGAAGGGTCTCATTGGGATCGCCCCATTCGCCTCCCAGGCGCATGATGATCGAAAAGCCGGTTCCCGGATGATACTTGTAGGCCATGACGTCAGGGGGAAGGGCGTTGAGGAGTTCCCCGACGGTGTTCCGGCCGTTGAGCAGCGGCATCGCCCGCATCGAGTATCCATAGGGAATGTCCCAAGTGACAAATCCAACCGTTTTACTGGAAACAAGGTTGCCAGAGGCTTCACTCCTCACCCGATAGAAGGCTGCGGGATAGTTGGAAGCGCCAGGATCGGTGAGGTCGATCGTGCCGGTCTCGTTGGTGAGCGTGACGATGGGGGACCAAGCCAGCAAGTTAGTCGAGCGCTCCACCGAATAGACAGGCCCGCCCTCCGTCGAGATGGGTAGCTTGAGATTCTTCCATCCCTCCTCGTTTGCTCGGATGTTCGCTCCCACGTAGACTTGCATGGGGGGCGTGCTTGCCATGCCATCGGCGGTGCTGAGAGTGAACAGGTAAGCGGCGCTGCTGCCGGCGGTCAGCGTGCCAAGTGAGAGCGACCAGGTATTGGCGGAGTCGATTTGGGTCCAAGGCCCCGTGGCGGTGGGAGCGACGAACCATTGGATGAATCCAGTGAGTCCCTCTGCCGGGAAGACCTCCAAGGTGACAGGCTCGCCTTCTAGGACGAGGATATCCCCGGTGTAGCCGAGTAGATACGGCTTCATTTTCAGTCTGAAGCTCTGGAGACCCTTGAGCGGAGTCGGCTCAGAGGGGGGACTGCCGAGACCTCCTGTCCTGAGAGTCAGGGTTGAGGAATTTCCGACCATTCCCCCGACCATGGCGGCCTCAGACGGAGTCTCACCGTAAGCGCGGTGCCATGCGACCATGGCCACGTAGACCATGATATCTGGGGCGATGTTGCTGAGGGTCACGGTGGGACTGACACCTTGCCAGTCCAGGAACCCGGCATTGGTTCCCACTCCGAAGGAAACCGGTTGTCCGACAGGGACCATGGACCCCTGAGTTAAGCCGACCATCAGTTGGGCTAGGTAGTTGGTGCCCTCAAGAGGCGTGACGCCATCCTGACCGAAAATGGGGGCAACGATGCCTTGCTCAGGAAGGTTGTTCGCGAACAGAATGGTGCCGCCCTGGCCATCCGCCACGACCTCAAGCGCCGCAATCCCGCTGATTCGCTCCCCATCCGGGCCTATGACCCTCACCGAATAATGACCGGCCTGATTTGTGGAACTGAGCGTCAAGGTGAGACTGTCGCTCGAAGTGGTGATGAGGTGCTTCCCATCCTTGTACCAGCCATAACGGAGGTTTGCAGAACCCTGGGCCTTCACCTGCAGGACGGCTGTCTGACCGACTTGGTATCTTCCCCCCTGTGGTTGCTGAGTAATCACCGGCAGAATCCCGACGTGGAAGCTGGTTAGGTTTGTCATCACCACCGGGAATGGCGATGCGGCTCCGGGCCCACCCAACTCCACCTCCATGAGGTCTGAATTGCCGATCTTGGAGATGGAAGCCTCCGCCGTTTCGAAGCTGGCCGCGATCTTGCGATCCCAGACCCGAATTTGGACCAGCGCCTTGGTCCCTGGCGCCATCCCGGGGATGCTTCGCCAGAACTGGTCGCCGGGGAGCCAATAGCCCGCATCGTCCCCTATCCCAAAAGGTGCCGGGTCACCTATTGCCTTGAGCGCGAGTGGATCGGTTCCTGCGTAAAGCTGGGCCACGTAATCTTCTCTCTTGTCTTCATCCCCCTGAACTCGGTATGTGCCCATTCCGAGGAACACGGGGGCATCCAACCCGGCCTCGGGTACTCGGTTCTTGAAGACGACGCTGCCTTCTACGGGCACGGAAGGCGCCACGCGCACCTTAGCGATTTGGCTGGCGATGGGTCGCACCCCATTGCTGGCCACCACCTGGTAGTCTCCTGCGGCTTCAGGGGTGATGGCAGGAAGGGTGAGGGTGGCGTTGGTACCACCCTCGATCGCGGTGCCGTTGTGAGTCCACTGGAATGATACGGGACTCGCGCTGGTCACTTGGGCGGTCAGCACCAGTTCCTGCCCGGGGAACAGGTCCGCGTCGTCAGGCTCTTGCGTGAAAACGGCACCTTGTTCGAGGCGGAAGCTCTTCAGATTGAGGAGTTCGGTGGGCACCCCGGGAGGGCTCCCCGCCCCGCCGGTAACTGTAGTGAACAAGAGGGAGCTGCCCGCTTTGCCGTTCAGCGCGATCGTTTCGTCGTACGTGGGAGCCACCGCTGAATCCCAGACACGAATCTGGAGATAGGCCGTGGCACCTGGAGCCACGTTGGGGAGGCTGCGGACGCGATTGGCCGAGGTCCAGTATCCGCCTCCGTGCACCGAGCTAAACCACGCTACGTCCTCCACCGGCGCCAGAGTGCTTTCCGAGGTCCCGGAGTAGAGCTGTGCCAGGTAGTTGGCGCCAAACAGCCGGGTTCCCCCATCGATGTCATACACAGGTGCGTCTAAACCCACAAACGACAAGTAATTCGCAAAAACCACCGTGCCCCCACTGGTCAACTCGGTGACGAGCAGCTGAATCGGACCGGAAAGCTGAGTCCCGAGTTCGTTGGTGACTGCCACCCGGTAAGTGCCGGACTGATCCACGCGCAGTTGCGTCAGAATCAGCTTCGGACTCGGTGTGCTCTTCAGCACTTGGTCGCCAAAGTACCAGGTACAGCCCAGCACCTTGGGACCTTGGGCTTCCACGAGGAGGATCGCCTCGGAACCTGCAGCCGCGTGAACTTCGGGAGTGATGACCTTCAGCCGGTTCTCCTGGACGAGCGCGAACGGCTTCAAACCCGTCAGTTCAGCTGGGGGGATGGGAGGTTGGGCGAAGCCGCCGACCTCAACTTCGAATACCTCAGAGCTGCCATGCTGCAAGTTGTTCGTTGCGGCGACATCATACGATTCCCCTTGGGGACTATCCCAGGCTCTTACTTGCACCAAGGCTTTCTGACCCGGCGCCACCCAGGGGATGCCTACGATGCTCTCCTTCATGGATCCAAAAGCGCCCGGTTGCTCCGGATCGAACTCTAGGGGATCCCCAACCGCAAGTAAGGAAGAGTTCACCAGATTGCTGACGTACAGTTGGGCCCGGTAGCCCGGGCCTCTCACGAGACTCCCTTTGGCGTTCGTGATCAGAGCGTCCACCCCAGCGGTGGTCTTCCAATTCGTAAACGAGATCAATCCCATGCTGGCTGCGAACTGGTCTACGATAACTCTGAACCCATCCGATTTCACGGTCCCACCACCGTTGCTGACTTCCAGGGTGTATACGCCCGCTTGGTCGAAACGAATGTTGGCTAGGACGAGCCTGAGATTCACCAAGTAGGGGACAGCTTCTCCGTCTCGATACCACTGGCAGGTCACTGGCGTGAGACTGGGCGATATGGCCACGGTTAAGTCCAGGTCAGTGCCGACTCGCGCATGCACGAACGATGGCGGTTGGGACAGGATCTTAGGCAGCTTGTCGATCCGGAAACTGGAAAGCTGGCTCAGCAGGGTCGGATACGGATTGGAGGTTCCCGGCCCGCCCAAGGTCACAGTCAGTATTCCCGAGGCTCCGACCATTCCTCCGTTCGCGCCGGCGGACTCGTAGCTGGTCCCCGCAGCCGTCTCCCAGACGCGGACTTGAACATAGACAGTGGAACCGGGTGCCTGGTCTGGGAGTGTCCGCCAGAATTCATCGGACTCGATCCAGTATCCGGCGTTTTCGCCTGTGCCGAAGGGTGCTGGCTTGCCCTGGGGAAGAAGCTGGGACCGGGTTGAACCAACATAGAGCTGAGCCACAAAACCTTGCCCTGCCAACCTGGATGATCCATCGGTGGTCAGGACCGGTGCATCGATGCCGAATTGGGGCAACCGATTCTGAAACCACACCGATGTCTGTGTTGGCAGGGAGAAGACGCGTACTTGGGCCGAGGCTGCAGAAGTGGCTGCCTCTCCCACTCTTGCGATTAGAGTATAGGTGCCAGCCTGTGCAGCCGTGACCTGAGGGAGGTCGAGGGTGAGCCCGGTTGCGCCTGGCAGGTCGATTCCTTCGTGTTGCCATTGATAGGTGGGAGCAGCGATCCCGGAGAGCCTTCCCTCCAACTTGACCGTCTGTCCTGCAAAAGCGAAATGCTCCGAGGGTGAGACTTGGACCTCAAATGGTCCTGCGGACACGTGAAAACTCTCCAGGCCCACCAGGTCGGCTGGCACGGTTGGAGGAGTCCCGTCCGGGTTGCCAGCGATGACCTGGATGATTTTGGAGGACCCAACGCTGCCTTTCGCCGCACTCGCCGCCTCGTAACTTGACCCCATGTTGACATCCCATACGCGCATCTGAACATAGCACTTGGCTCCACCTATGATGTTGGGGAAGTAGATGGTATCGGGCGACAGGATATAGCCAGCGCCAGTGCCAGTGCGAAACAGGCTTGTGAGCCAGCCTGGCTCAAGATTGGCAGGATCAACCCCCGCATAGAGCTTGGCCCTGTAGTTATCGCCCGATAGCCGGGTAACCCCATCGGCTTCGAACACGGGGGCGTCGACGCCTGCTATAAGTACCCGGTTGTTGAAGTTGATCGTGCCTCCCCCTAAGGCATTCGGGGCAAAGAGATGGAGAAGAAGGGTGCAAACTAAACAGACAGACGAAACGACAGCTGATTGTTTCATTGCGTGCTCCTGTGATAAGATGGGTGAAAATAAGCATTTTTCGGGCCAGTTTCAAGGAGGATCACGGTGCCGCAGACAGCCTTGTCTGCCGTGTCGGCTGGCCTTTCGCCTTTGTGCACGAGGCGGGTTAGGCAACCCGCGACCCAGCAGGTTGGGCAACCTGCGGTACAGGTGGCGCAGATAGCCCTATCTGCCGTTTCGCCGACTGCCGAGTCGGCTGGCCTTTCGCCTTTGTGCATGAGGCGGGTTAGGCAACCCGCGAAACAGCAGGTTGGGCAACCTGCGGTACGGGTGGCGCACCCAGTTGGCCGCTGGCGGCTTCTCGACTTGCCAACAAGGTCGGATTAGATCATCCTGCGCAGCGGGAAAACGATCACGGTAGCCTGTTGGGGTGGGCCCTGGTAGGTACGTTAGCTATGACCGAGAACCTGGCGTCGAGACAGGAATGCGCGGGTGGTGTGTGGAGATGACTATGGCAAAGAAAGCACTTATTACGGGAATTACGGGACAGGATGGTTCGTACCTTGCAGAGCTCTTGCTCACCAAGGGGTACGAAGTGCACGGCATCATCCGTCGGGCTAGTACGTTCAACACGGGACGGCTGGATACGATCTATTCCGATCCGCATCTGCGGAAAACTCCCTTGGTTTTGCATTACGGCGACCTGAGCGACGCGAGTGCCCTGGCTCGTTTGATCGGGAAGATCCAGCCGGATGAGGTCTATAACCTGGCGGCACAAAGCCATGTCCGGGTCAGCTTCGACAGTCCCGAGTACACGACGGATATCACTGCCACGGGTGTAGTGCGCTTGCTCGAGGCCATTCGTGAGACCGGTATCCAGCCGCGCTTTTACCAGGCGTCTTCCAGCGAGATGTACGGGATGGTGCGCGAGGTACCCCAGACCGAGTTGACTCCGTTCTACCCGCGCAGTCCCTACGCGTGCGCTAAAGTCTACGCTTATTGGATTACGGTCAATTACCGAGAAGCCTATGGTTTGCACGCGAGCAACGGAATCCTCTTCAACCACGAATCACCTCGGCGTGGGGAGACGTTTGTCACCCGTAAGATCACTCGCGCGGTGGCCCATATCAAAGCCGGCCTGCAACAGAAGCTTTACCTCGGGAATTTGGAGGCCAAGCGTGATTGGGGTTTTGCCAAGGAGTACGTCGAAGCCATGTGGCTCATGCTCCAGCAACCGCAGCCGGACGATTATGTCATTGCCACCGGGGAAACCCACTCCATCCGCGAGTTTCTGGATGCCGCCTTCGGTCATGTGGGGCTCGATTGGACGAAGTACGTGGAAAACGACGCTCGCTATCACCGCCCTTCCGAGGTGGATCTGCTCATCGGCGATCCCTCCAAGGCGAAGCAGAAACTGGGATGGGAGCCCAAGACCAAGTTCCAGGACCTCGTGCGATTGATGGTGGATGCGGATATCGCCTTGCTCCAGAGCCACATGGAAGGGAAGGCAAGGGTCACTTCATAAGGGGCGGTTGGCGGCGGCGCCAGGTCGGCCCACCAGTCCTTGGGACATTCTTTTGCAGGCTTATGGCACGCGCCCTCATAACAGGCATTACGGGACAGGATGGTTCCTACCTTGCGGAGCTGTTGCTCGACCGGGGGTACGAGGTGCACGGATTAGTCCGGCGCACCAGTGCTCTTGCGAGGTCCCGTATTGATCATCTTTATCAGGACCCGGGGATCTACGGGCGTCGGTTGTTCCTTCACTACGCGGATCTGGATGATCCGACCACCCTGCGCCGGACCCTGATGAAGGTCCTCCCGGATGAACTTTATCACTTGGCGGGTCAGAGTCACGTGGGGCTGAGTTTTGAATTACCGGAGTCGACCTGTGAGATGACGGCCATGGGAACGCTCCGTCTGCTGGAGATTATCCGGGACCTACCCAGCCAGGTGAAGGTTTTTCACGCCTCCTCCTCCGAGGTGTTTGGTCGGCCTAGCGTTGCGCCTCAAGATGAGGCTTCGCCAATGAGTCCGGTGACTCCCTATGGGGTCGCCAAAGCCTTCGCCACGCAAATGGTGGGGGTATACCGATCCACCTTCGATCTTTTTGCGTGTAACGGCATCATGTACAACCATGAGTCGCCGCGCCGGGGAGAAAACTTCGTGACCCGCAAGATCTGCCGGGCGGCCGCCGCGATTTCGCTGGGGCAGCAAAAGGAATTGGTCCTGGGCGACACCTCCGCTCGGCGTGACTGGGGGCATGCCCGGGACTACGTGCGTGCCATGTGGCTCATGCTTCAGCAAGCCAAACCCGAGGACTATGTGGTTGCCACGGGGCAGTTGCATAGCGTCCAGGAAGCGGTCGAAGTGGCCTTTGGAGTGGTGGGGCTAGGGTGGCAGGAATGGGTGCGTCAGGATTCCAAACTCTTTCGTCCTGCCGAGCCCGCCAGGCTGGTGGGGAACCCGGCCAAAGCTGCGGCTCAGCTGGGCTGGCAGCCCCAGACCTCGTTTGCGGAGCTGATTCGCGAAATGGTGCAGGCCGAGTTGGCGGCGCTTTCGGGCACGGGGGCGTAGATTTTGGGGTGTCGCTGCGCTTGTTCAGTCCCTTTCGTTGTGCTACAGGTAACTCTTATGATGAATGCTTTCTTGGGTATCTTGCGCGTTACGACAATTCTGGCCGTATTGCTTTCGCTGCCGTCCGTGGCTGGAGCCGGTCTAGAAGAGCGAGAGTCGGAGGTGCAGACCGCCATCGAGCGATTTAAGAAGGCTGACTCGTCCCTTACCAAGTTCTTCGATACGGCGGTCGGGTACGCGGTTTTCCCTGGTGTGGGCAAGGGGGCGATCGGTGTTGGGGGGGCTCACGGCAAAGGCCTGGTCTACGCGCGGGGGAAGAACAAGAAGGTGGAACTGATTGGAGAGACCGGGCTGACACAGGTGACGATCGGTTTCCAACTGGGAGGACAGGCCTACCAGGAGGTCATCTTCTTCGAAGATGTCACTTCCTTGGAGGCTTTCAAGGACGGTAAGTTTGCTTTGAGCGCTCAGGCCAGTGCGGTGGCGGCAAGTTCCGGGGCGGCGGCCAACGCTAAGTATGAAATGGGAGTGGCGGTGTTCACCCTCGCCAAGAGCGGGCTGATGTATGAGGCCAGCGTCGGGGGACAGAAATTCAGTTTCAAGGCGGTGGCAAAGGAGAAGAAGTAAAGGGCGGGAGATTTGTGCCGGACCTGGCCGTGTGGGGCTGGATGTTCACAAGGACTCAGTCGTAGTGACCGTGGCCTGATTGCCTCCGCCTCCGCATTGTCTCCTTGTTCCCACCTTCTGCGAAAATCTGATAATCTGCGGATGAACCTTGCAATCCGTTTCCCCGCCCGCCTTTCGACGCCTGAGGCGTATTTGTATCCCCCAAGCCCCGGTCACCGAGTCTCGCCCTGTACCTTCTGATTTGCCAGGTCGGCCGCCTGCTGGAGGTCGAGGTGTTTCAGGATGTTCAGATAATCCGGGCCGGCTTCTTGGGATGCGGGGAGGTCGTGAAGCGAGAGTTCGGTGATTCCCGGTTCAAACAGGGAGGCGTAGAGGGCGTTGACGGCCATGCGCCCTCGGCTTTCAACAGTGAAGTGAGTGGGGCGGCTGCCTGAGTTGGCCCGGACGGCAGCCAGGGCACGGCGGATGTCCCAGACGCGCATTCCGTCGAGGGTTTGGCCTAGGAGCAGGAAGCGTCGACGAATCTCGGTCTCCGTCTTCCGCTTGTCCCCCTCGGGTTTTCGGTTCTGCTTTTCCTCGGCAAACAGCCAGCGATCGGTTCCGATTCCCCTGGGCGCAAACCATGCGTGCGCGATTTGGTCCTTCCTCCAGGCCGCGGCAAGATCCGAGATCTGTGCCGGGGTTGGGTCGAGCGGGTGCGGGAACTTTGTCCCGTTGAGAGCCGGGGCGAAGAGCCGACCCAAGCGGGTCTGCCAGTCGGCCCATTCTGCCTGGCTGAGCACGTGGAGGACGGTGTGTCGGGGAGGTTTGCCACCTTTCGGCTGGGCTAGAAAGAGCCTCAGATTCACCTGGTCCTGGCTGCGGAATTCAACGATGCGGAGCCTGAGCCCGTTGCGATTCGCGTCATAGCGCGAAGTGAGGTCGAGGGGAGGCGTTTCGGAGGGCCAGCCACGAAAGACCTGGTCGAGGAGGATTCGGCGAACTGCGTCCAGGTTCGGAGCGGATGCCTTGGATCCGGAGGCCCGTGGGACGAAGGTTTCCTGAATCCTGGTGTTTCGTTGATCGGTGGGCAGATCTCCAAAGACACGCAGCTGCGTTGGGGGGAATTTTGCGGTGGCCGCTTCTTCGATGAGACTAGGCTTGCCCAGCAGGTGCTGGTTGAACCAGCGGAACACCGGCACTTGCAGATCCTGAGTATCCTTGTGGTCGCCCGGGGTGATCACCAACCCGAGCTTATCCGCTGCGCCGAGCAGTTCATAGACGCGCTTCGTTTTGGCGTGCAGCCTCTGGACCCCAGTCAGAGGGAAGATGGAGTCAACGTCGGAATTAGCGATCAGGAGCGGCCGCGGTGCGATGAGGGCTGCGACCATGGGGAAATCCCAGCGATAGGTGTTCAGGTAGAACATGCAATCGCAATGGCCGTCCACACAGTCATCGACCACTTGGTTTTCGAGATCGGTCATGCCTGCGACGGGTGCTGCGACCTTCACCCGCTCGTCCAGGGCAGCGGTGGTCCAGGTGTAGCTGCCCCCGCCGCTGCGGCCCGTCATGCCGAGCCGTGCGGAATCCACTTCCGGACGGGATTCAAGGTAGTCGAGGGCGCGGATGCAGTTCCAGGCTTCCACCCCGGCGGGGGTGTAGCCGCGGGAGTTCCACCACCATTGGCCGAGGTGATGGGTGCCGTGGTGAACACCTTGGATTTCACCCAGTTGGAGTGTGTCGATCATCAGGCAGACGTAGCCATGCCGGGCGAACCAGATGCCATGGTGTTGGTAGGCGGTCTTGTTTCCGAAGCTCACTCCGTTTGTTTTGACCTCCGCATGACCGCAGACGTAAAGAATGGCAGGCGCCGGATTGGGTTTGGCTTGAGGGAGGTAGAGATTGGCGGTGACGTAGAGGCCCGGCATCGATTGGAAATGCAGCTTTTCGACCGTGAAGTCGTCTCCGCTCTCCTTGCCAGTGACGGTGGCGTGGAGTGCATCGCGGGGTGGGAGTGGCCAGAGCCCGAGCATGTCGAAGAGTTGGCGGCGGCGTTCCTCCCGTTGCTTCTTCCAGTCTTCCGCGGACTGGACATCGCCTAGGCAAGATTCGGAGAGAGTCCTGGCCTGGGAGCGGAAGTAGGAGACGAGATCAGAGTCGGGGTCAAGCGGCCTTGGCTGGGAAGCAGCCTGCGCAAGATGGGAGACAACCAACCAGAACGCCAGAAGCAAGATGCGGTATGCCATAAGGGTATTGGGGAGCAGCCTAAAGCAACTCCGGGTTTTTGTCACCCTATTGAATCTTCACCTCCGGGCCATAGAACGCCTTGACTCTCCACTCCACTTGGCCTGGCGGGAGCTCGATCCAATGGTTGACCGCATCGAAGACCGCTTTGCGTCCGTTGACCTCTGCCAAGCGTAGAGGTTTCGAATCCGGGTGTCGGAGACGGAGTCGGATGCGCTTGGGGGCGGGGCCGTTTTCCCTTCGCACCTCGGCCTCGATCTGCCCCATGGCGGCCTTGGATACGATCTCGAGATCCACTTTCCCGAAGTAGGTGGCGGCTCGCCGTACCCGGATCGTCTTTCCGTCCTGCATCCAGGCGAGGGGTACACCGGCTCCAAGCTGGAGGGTGTCACCCGCTTCCAGGATGAGCATGGCGCGCATCCATTGAATGAACTTCGATTCGTCCGGGGTCTTGTAGAGCGGGCCGCTTCCTTCGCCATGGCGGGGAATCCATTCCGCAAAACAAGCGGCATCGGGGTAGAGGCTGGCCCAGGCGGTGTTGTAGAACGCACGCAGGAAGTTGGGGATTTGATCCCGCTGCAAATATACGAGCGCGAGGTCGAGGAGCGCGGGCTGGAGCGTCATGCCGCCGAAGTGGTAGAAGTCCTTCCGTGGGTCTGCCAGGCCGTAACCGCTCTCCGCACTGAGGAAAATGTTATCCTCCAAGTCCTGGATCATCCAGTCGACGTAGGGATGCGTTGGATCCAGGACTTTGCCCGCGACCAGATGGAGGGCGGGATAAAGGCCTTCACGGATCCAGCCTTCCTTCCGGTGGGTGAGGGCGTGAACGCGGTGCGGCACGAACGGGACGTACGAGCCATCGCGCAGGCGCACCACCGGGGAGGTGGCCACCGACTCGTCTACGCTCAGGAGAATGTCCTCCCGAAAGCGGGTGGCATCTTCCTGGAGCCGGGTTGCGAAGCCTTTGAGTTCCGCCGCCGAGGGTTCGCCGGGGGGCGCGGGCTGCCCCTGTTTCGCCCGCAGTTCCGCCAGCCTGGCCACTGTCTCCGCTGCGGACTTCAACCCCAGGTGGTAATAGGCGTCGGTGGCATAGAAGTAGAGATACTCTTCCACGTCCTCCAAGTCCCCAGCAGGCGCCAGGCCGTATTCGACCGGCCGTGTGCCATCCGGAAGCAGGTACCGGGTGGTCTTTCTTTCTTGCGTGATCCAATCGGCGGCGGCCACGAGTTGGGGTGCCACAACCTGGAGGTAGGAAATATCGGGTTGCCACCGATAATGCTCGGCTGCGAACCAAGTCCCCCAACCATGGTGCATGTTGTAGCCCTGGGCGGTGTAAGGGTCCTGCGGGCCAGGATGGGCCGCGTACAAGACGCCTGCAGTGGATCGAAAATTCCCCGGCAAACCTTTGACTCCCTGGTTGGCCAGGAAGGGCTGTAGCAGACGTCCCGCCTCTTCGTGTTCCCCGCGCATTTCGAGTGTTTGCGCCACCATCGCCGTTTCGTTGAGGTAGTTGAGGTACCCATGCGTGGCAGCTCCATGCTGGTAGTGGCCTGTCTGAGGATCGATATCCGTGGAGATGAGCACATGCCATAGATTTGCGCGAAAGAGCTCGTTCAGGTAACGGTCAGGCACCTCATAAGTCATCCCGCGTTCGATTCGCTCTCGCCAGAACGCGACCGCTGCATCGTGGAGCGGTTCATATCGCATGTCCTTCAAGGCGGCAAACTCCCTAGGGTCGAGCAACTCAACATACGGAACAAACAGGTCCACCGCATGCTGCTGCCCAGGGCCTAGCTCGAGGTCGTAGCCTACGGCCTCTCGGGCGGTGGCTTCACGGGAGTCCGCTTTCGCTCCTGGAACGGGGTCTAGCACCACAAGGTTGAGGTCTCCGCGCCCGTGGGTTTCCCACCTGCCTCGCACGGGAAGATACCCTTCCCGTTCCGGTCCTCTGGAAGGCTCATGCAAGACCATGGTCCCATCCACGGCCAGCCTGAATGGGACAACCGGACTGATTTCGAGGGCAAGCCGGGTGCGGTTGGTCCGGTCGCCCTGATTGGAGATGCGAAACCTGGTGGCCAGAACGACGGTTTCTGTCCCAGTCCGGCTTTCCAAGGTGCGAATGTCTCCCATCAGGGGAGTTGCGACCGAGGCCTGTTCGTACCTGAAAGACCCATTCGTCCAAGTGTGGACGGCCACCGGCAGCCAGCCTTCCTCGAGTCTCCGTTCGACCTTCCGAGCGACACCCTTTGACTCTCCGGCCGATTCCGTCCTGAACTGAAAGAGTAGACGGTCCCAAGTCCAGGGGCGGACCTCCTGATCCGGGCCCGGGCTGCGCAGGCTGTCGGCCTCCAGGATCACGTCGCCGCTGGGGGAGAGGGCGATCTCCTGTCGGAGGTAGGGGACTCCCAAGAAGAGATAACGCGAAGGTTTGGTGGGGACGACGCGCTCCAGAGCCGCGAAGGACTGTTCCGGGAGTCGGGACACTTGCTCCGTGACTGTGCCTTCTGGCCATACGTCGCCTGCGGGCCCGGTCCAACTCGCATAGTCCAGGCCGAGGCTGGCGTCACTGACGAAGACCCCGATGTCGCGCACCCAGAGTCCACCCTGGGCCAGGACATCGTCCACAAACACGGAGAAGCTCCGAAGGGAGCCATTCCGAAAGACGACGTGACCACGGTCCGGGCTGAGTCGGTCTGGCGCCTTTCCATACTCGAGATCGAGCACCAAGGAACGCGGACCTTTGGGCTTGGTCTCCAGGATCCGTCCATGGCGCATTTGGAAGGAGGGCTCCCCGATGCGTGGCAAACTGTTTTTTGCATCCCATTCGAACCGAAGCTGACCCCTCGCGAGCGTTGCCTCCGAATGCGCTTTCAGGCCCGTCAGGGTGATCGCTTTGCGACTCACGAGGCGCAGTTTGTAGGTATGCCGGAAGACCTGCCCGGTACGTTGGACCCCCGGTGCTTCCGAGGGTCCCAGCGGACGAAAGCGGAATTGGAGTGTCTTGCCCGCAGCGGTTACATCGCATTGGGCTTTTGTCCAACGACCGTTGAATGGATCGTCCAGCTTCATCCAACCGCCTTCGCCGTTGTCAGGCCAGATCCGGCGCCACCATTCCAAGGTGAGGTCTTCGACACGAGGCGCGGGATCCTGGAAATCAAGAATCAGCGTGTGAACCGAGCGCGGTTGATCCCACTCTATTCGGAGCGCTCGTCGGGCGGGGATAGCGATCACACCGCCTTGGCCCAGGCCCGAGGGCATGATTGGAACGGGAGCATCGGCGGAGTCAGGATCGCTTACCTCAAGTCGGGCGTAGGGAATCAGGTTCAGGAACTCCTGGGCCGTTGCGAGGTATGTGGCCAGCAGCAGAAGTAGGAAGATTCTCACGACCCAAGAGTCGCGCCAACGGCTTTTCTCGAGAAGAACGTGGAGTCCTTCACGCTGAGAGCTTACCGGAGACATCCAGGATCACTGGTCCATGGAGTTGGCCCAGGCGGCGTTGATGGTCCACGTGATCTCGTTATGCGGTTGATTGTCGTTATTCCACTTGGAGCGCCAAGCGTTGTCCTTTGTTGGACTGATGGTATCCGCGCGGCGAGGAGATTCTACGTGGCCATCCACGAAGAGCAGGTCGGTCCGATATCCGTGTCGGCTGGAAGGCCACTCCGTGTGTGCGGCCGAGTTGGCCGTGGGATCCATGTTGGCGTTGAAGCTGATGGAGCTTGGGTCCTTGAGGGCCCGAACATCTCCCACCATGATCATCTGGCTTGGACTCCGGATCGTGCTTTCCTTAATCGGACCTTGGTACCAGGAGCCGTCGATATCGCCTCCCATACCCAGTTGCGGTCTTGCCTGGAGGCTCAGACCCCAATCGTTAATCCCGTAGGAAAAACGGGTTCGCTCGCTAATGCCGAAGACATCCCGTTTTCCGTTCAGATCGTTCGCACCGAGCGTCTTGTTGACGTTGGTGTCCCAATCCGCCTCGCGGAGGGCAGCCGGGCAGGAGAAGGCCTTGCGGTTGCTCCCCATCAGTGTCAGCAGCCGCGGCGGCCAGACGTAGGAGACACCAAACTTCACCGACAACGAGCCTGTGTACTCCCCGGCCTCGTTGACGTACATGACGTTGGCAATGCCGATCTGCCGCAGGTTGCTCATGCAGGAGGCTTGTTTGCCTTTGGATTTCGCCTTCCCCAACGCCGGCAGGAGCATCGCGGCCAGGATCGCGATGATGGCGATGACGACAAGCAGTTCGATCAACGTGAAGGCTCGGTCGGCGCTTCGGGAGTTCGGCGAGCGTGTTAGAGAGTTCATGGTTTCAGCGGGTGTCGTTCCACACCTGTGTGAGTGATGGTGACGGGTTGAATCAACCCCTTTTCATCAAAGAACATTCGGTCAATACAGGTCACCCGATGGTTCGCATCGGTTTCACCAAGCGGCCTGCGATGATAGACAATATACCATTGGTCCGTATTGGGCACAAGCAGGACGGAGTGATGACCCGCCCCAGTGGCAATGGTCGCATCCTGCTGCAAGATCCTCCCGATCCTCTTGAAAGGACCGAGTGGTGAGTCGCCAATTGCATAGGCAACCGAGTAGTTAGGGCCGGTCCAGCCGCCTTCGGACCACATAAAGTAATACTTGTTGTCCTTGAGGAACATGAAGGGGCCTTCGACGTAGTTCTCCGGCGTGATTTCCTTGAAAGTGGAACCATCGGGGAAAGTGTCCAGCCCAGTGAAATCGGCTTTGAGCCTGGCGATGTTACAGTGCGACCATCCGCCGTAGATTAGGTAATCCTGGCCGTCCTTATCCCTGAAAACAAATTGGTCGATCGGCTGCGCGCCATTGCGGATCTGGTTGACGAGCGGTTTGCCGAGCAAGTCCTTGAAAGGGCCTGCCGGTTGATCCGCCACCGCGACCCCGATTCCACCTACTTCCTTCTGCTCGTCATGGATATCGTTGGCGCTGAAGAAGAAGTAGTACTTACCGTTCCGTTCCACCGCCGCGGGTGCCCACATCGCTCGGCGTGCCCACTTGATTTCGGTGTTGTCGAGAATACGACTGTGCTTGGTCCAATGGACCAGATCCGGGGAGGAAAACGCGTCGAAGAGGATCTGTTGGTCGTAGGGAGCCGAGTACGTCGGGTAGATCCAGTACTCCTTTCCGAAGATCACCGCTTCCGGGTCGGCGTACCATCCCTGGAAAATGGGGTTCTGGGAGCGGGGGGGTTGAGTGACGAGTTCCTCCAGTACCTTCGCCAATTCAGCGGGTGGCATCTTCTCGATCAGGTATCGATGCTGTTTCGTTGGGGTGGGGATCCACTCGTTGTACCCATGCGACACTCGGGCGCGCATGAGGCAGAAGCCGGGTTCAGAGAGGTTCCAGTAATGGCTCGCGCCTCGGACCGCATAGAGGACGGCGGTCAGGTCCCAGGCTTCGCGCTCCTGAAGCCCGTTGTAATGCTGATAACAGGCCCGCACGGGATTGGCTTCCGGAGTCTTCTTGAGTTGGCTGCCCACCTTCACCTTGGCGCCGATCTCGAAGCCGCTGAAGACGATGGGAGTCGGCCAATCGTTGATGGCTCGCACGGAGGCGACTGTATCCCACATGACGTTGTACTCACCGTTTCCATCGCCAAACTTTCCATCCGGGAACTTTCCTCCCATGCAGACCCACTGTTTGACCTTTTGCTTCACGAGCGCTTCCCCGTTTAGGGTGCTATAGGTGTCCGGGGGAGAGTCGAGCAGGTTACGTAGATTGGTGAGGAAACCTACGCTGACGATCGTCACGCTTCCATCGGGTTGGGAGGCCAGGATCTTGCGGCAAAGGGAGGCCGCCTCGGGAGCGTCGCTGCTGCGTTGGAGGTCGTGGGGGAAGGCGTCCGCGACTTTTGCGGCGTAGTTGGAGCCCGTGTCGCGGTTGGCGTCCTTGGTGTTTCGATACCCGAATTGGTGGCCCTGCTGGTAACCGATGGGAAGATTGGGCCGCCCATACCACGTGTTGATGGCATCCAGGCACGGGCCCACGGATTCGTTCTTGGAAGACACGATCGTCGCCAGGATCTCGGCTTCCCCACGATCGGCCAGCGCGTGCAGCACCCCGAGTGCGCCAGCATCATCGACGTCCTCTGCCAGGTCGACATCGAGGATGATCTTGGCTGGGGAGGCGGCGGAGGCCTGCCAGGGTTGGGCCAGGAGAAGGACGCCGGTGGAGAGACTGAACGCGAGTTTTGCTGAAGTACGATCCATACTGGGAGGAGTCAGTTGCTTTTGCCCTTTCCGAACGCGCCGACGAGGCCGTCGTATTCCTTGCGGGAGATCGGTCTCATCGAGCCGTGCCGCACTTTGGGAGGCAGAGAGTATTTGTCCCAGTCGCGGTACTGCGTCGCGCCGGAAACCTGATACCAGGGTCCTTTGAGGCTGGAAGCGACCGAGAGACCGTAGGAGACGCCTGGGTACTGCTCATAATAGAGGTACCAGGCCTTGCCATTCGGTGAGGGAATGAGAGTAGGCGCTTCCCGGAAGCCAGGGCTAACGGGGGCTCCCGGCTCGGAATAAGGCCCCAAAAGGGCTGGAGCGCTGCAGATGCGAATCGTCTTGCCGGTAGTCCAATCCAAGGTGGGATATCGCTCGTCCTTCAGGATCGCAAAATAGCGATCTCCCTCCTGGCGGAGGATCACATCGATCGTAGCCATGTTCCATTCGAACAATTTTCGGGGTGGGGCCGAGAAGGTTTTCAGGTCCTTGGAGGTGGCATAGAGAGTTCTTTGACCCGCCCAATAGGGTTCCGGGAGGTCGGTCTTGCCCAAGTCATGAGTCGTGTGCCAGGTCAGGAGGTATTGGGAACTGGGGGTGTCGAAATAGAGTTTGGGAGCACCGATCCTGGGCATGGCCTTGGGGTAGTCCGGAACGTTCTTGAGATCGGGCACGTAGTCGCCGTGTTTCTTCCAGGTGATCAAGTCTTCGGAAACCCAGAAGTTGATGTCGGGTTGGTCGTCGCCCCGGTTGCCGACCAGGTAGTAGCGACCGTCCTGCCCTTTGCAGATGTCAGCATGGCCCCGGTACTCCTCGCACACGCGTTTGCCACCGTTGAGGACCTCCCAGTGCGATCCATCGAGGCTGACGCTGTAGTAAAGGCGCCAATAGTCGCCGTGGACCATGTGGGCGAAGAGATAAGCCTCGTTCTTGGGTGTTTCGCCAGGCTGGACCTGTCCCGGCGGGTCGGGCATCTGGGCTCGAAGGGACACCCAGGTCAGCAGAGTGCCAATCAGGAATAGCGTGACTGTTCTGCAGAATCTCATCACTCAGAGCTCATGCGAACGGAATCCAGTTTCTGCCGTCTAGGCCTGGGCCGGTTTCATCCACACCAATTGGTCCTGGATGTTATCACTCAGCTTGTAGGTCTTGATATGTTCCTTGAGGGAGGGACCCAGAATCTCCATCTTCGCCAGATCGGCCTCACCCATACGAGCCTGCGCGCAATAGTTCAGGTAGCCGACTTGGGCGAAGTCGATTCCCATGAGTTCCACGGCGGCGCGGTCGGCGGCCAGCCAGTCGGTACTGACGACACAGACTCGATGATCGACGGGTTTTCCGCCTACGGGGCCGTTGCCTTGCATCCCCTCCACGGCGTCCAGGATGGACAGGTGCGGGTGGAGTCGAGGCGCGAGGGCGAAAAGGTTGTAGTTAATGCCGCGGAAACCACTGCCGTGGACAATCGGTTTGTCATTCTTGGCTCCCGCACGGCCTCTGCCCCAGGCGAACCCGGCATCCTTGATCGGGGCGCCTACGACGATGTTCTTGAGCGAGAGCGTGGCCACCACCCGGTCATGAGTCTTCATTCGTGTGGCGGAAATGATGAACGAGTTGGGGTCCAGAAGCGTGCGGCAGGTGCGCATCGGATGTGGCCGGAAATCCTTCTCATCGAAGACCTGGATCAACTCCGTCTCGTCTTGGTCGAGATCGACCAGTTTCACGTGGTACTTTTCGGCTAGGGCAGTGTACTTGTAATTGGAGAAACCTTCCAGGGTGGGGCCGCTGGCGGCTGACTCGGCGATGATGGTGCCTTCCAGTTTTCCAATGGACTTTAGAAATTCAAGCGTACCCTCGATGGTGTCGGCGTGAGTGGCGCACAGAGGGTTGTCGATGGCCACGTTGTTGGGTTTGATGACCACCCGGCGCTTGCCGATGGTGCGTTTCAGTTCATCCGAGAAAGGCTTCAGGCCCTCGAAGGCCATCTTGGCGCGGTCGGTTCCGGTCATGAGGGCCAAGCGGGTGGGCGGAGGGGGCGGGGGTGCCTTTTGGGCGGCACGGGAGACCCAGGTGGCGGGAAAAGCGGTGAGGGCCAGGGATCCAAGGAGCGATCGTTGGAGGAAGGCTCGGCGCGAGTTCAAGGACGGGCTCGTCATAAGGTGAATGATTTGTTGGTGGTATAGAGGGTCCTGAAGGCGATGTAAACGCGGAAGTGCGGATCCCGATGCCGGAGTGATCCACCACAGAATACTCGGAACACACAGAAAGGGAGGGAAAACCACGAATCACACGAATGACACGAATGGGACGCGGAGTTGTCCGCAGATTGCGGATTGTCGCAGATACTCTGAGACGACGGGGAACCGAGAAGACAAAACGAACATATCGTTCTTCATGACTTCATGTGCTTCATGGTGACCCTCAACTCTCCCCGGACTTTGAATCTAAACCATGAAGCCTACGGAAGAAGACGGAAGGGGGAGAAATGAAGCCCTCTCTTCCTGCCTGCTTCCTTTTCTTCATGGTTGGGCCTCCACAAGACCAGGTCATCCGCAGATGGCCCAGATTATCGGGTGCGAAAAAGTGGTTGTAGGCCGGGTCGAGATGGTTGAATGTACCGATAGGCGGTTGGGTGAAGGTAATGTGGCTCGAGACACAAGTGCTCAGATCTATGAATGAACCTGCTATTCTCCTCTTCATGGCCATCCTCGGTTCCGTTGCTGGGGCTTTTTCGGGGCGGTTCCCCGCCTCCGGGCGGATTGCCTTGCTGCTCCCGCTGATTCCCGCTTTCGCGCTCGGGTCCATTATTGGGCGTGGCTGACAGGATCCCATGGTGATACTCATGGAGAGTATCCTTTGCTTCGCGGCACCGGTGGCGCTCCTGTACGCTTTTCATGCGAGACGCAAAGCGCCGGAGCGGACACTCGCGTGGATTGGGTTGGTGCTGTCGTTTCTTGTCTTCATCCCCTTCGTCATGGCGATGATTGCGACTGTACTCAATCTCGGAGAAAGGTTGTGTCGCTGAGGTGGCAGTTTGCGTCGGCGTTGCCCACTGTTTCCCGGTTGGTGGAATTCGGAGTGATTATGAACGCGAAAACTCACGTCACGGTGGGAGCCGTGGCTGCTGCATTGGTTGTGGCTGCTGCCTTGAACGCCGTGTATTCGCTGGGTTACCGCCACGGACTCCAAAACGCCTCCGAGAAGGCAGGTCCTCTAGGGTCTGCGGAACGATCTGGCTCGGCTCAGACCTATGACCTGCTGCGAACGAGTTTGAATGTCCGCCAAGCACCGTTCGTGAATGTCTTTTCCATCAAGATCCAAGAGAAGGAGCTCGTTCCCGCCGCTACTGGCTTGAGTCGATGACGCAGGTTGTTCGCGCGCTTTCTTCACCTCGCACACCTCGGGTTCATCGCGAAATCGACAAAGTGTGCGATCAAGTGTGCGATGAAGGGTTGAGGTTACTCTACCAGCACGGTGGCGAGGCCTGAACCGCGCAGGGGGACGCTGACGGTCTGGTCTTTGACCTGGAGAGATCCTTGAGGTTCCTCGACCAAGTTGCACGCGGTGGCGCTACGCACCGGAAAATGACGCAGGCGAACATGGGCGGTCGCCGCCCGACCACTGACTTCCCACAGGCGAAGAATCAGCCCTTTCCCCTTGGCACTCTGCCGGGTGCCCACCAGGAGCACGTTGGGTTCAAGGACCTCCACCAGGCTGGAGGAATCCGCCGGAAGCAACCCCGCCGCATTCCCTTCCTGGGCGACCGCAATCAAAGGATTCGATGTTTCCCAGCCGAAGCGTGAGGAGGCCGTATTACTTGCCTTGGAACGACTCGAGATGCTGAACCGGAACTCCGTCGTCCCGCCCTGACGCGCTTTGTAGTTCGTATGCCAGTAATTGTTCATCACGTAGGCATAGAGATGCCCGGTTTTCATTGGCAACTCCCGCAGCCAGCGGCCACGGTTGATGTCCTGGAAGCAGACTAGAGGGGCGTCAGGGGAGGCCCACACGATGGCGTTATCGGTGGACTCGATTTCCACAAACTGCTGGACGGAGAACCAATCCAGGCAAGCTCCGGGAAGCATGTCGCGGTTGGCGTTCACGATGCCCACTGGACACTGGTAACGGAACGTGGGCTGGCTTGCGGAAAACGGAAAGGCGAAGTACACCGCCTCTTTGTCGTTCGTTTCCTTTTTGGTGAAGCGGTTGACAATGTCCACGCGCGCCAGGTCGTTCCAGACCGTGACTTCAGTGATCAAATTGGGGGTCATCGTGGCGGAGGTTTCGATGGTCATGCGTTCGCCCAGGGTTCCCAGGCGTTCGCGATGCAGCGTGGCTTTCTCTGGGACCGACACCACCAGGCTGGGTTCCGGACCGCGTTCGTTCATCACGATCCGGCTCCCGTTGCCTCCGGTCACGTACAGGTACTGGTTGAGCCGGTACGGGGCCTTGGGATCGACCAGTTCCCGTTTCTCTTTCTTATCCCAGAGACTCGTGATGGCTCCGTTCTGGGCATCAAATCGAATGCGGTAGAATCTGCTTTCCAGCAGCGTGCCTTCTGCAGCGACGGCGGGGTGCTTTGCTTTGCTAGGGCCAAGCTTGAGTGCCCGGTATCCGCCTGCGGGGACATTCCGCACGAGAAGGGTGGTTCCTTGCGGGCCATCCCAGGATTCCACTCCTTTGTCCACGACACCCATGCCTTCGGGCAGGCGCACTTGGACTACATCGGTGCGCGGCCAGCTCGCGGAATTGATCACCACGAGGGATCGGCCATCGGTCTTGACCAGGGATGCGAAGGTCTTCGCGCTTTGGCGCTCCAGGCTCTCGGCTTGGGAAGCGGCGTCCGTGGCAAAGCGCGCTTTGATCTCCCATTGACCGCGAGTGAAATCGCTGTCGGGTTGGCTGATGGAGCAATGCGCGCCCCAGGTGTGTTCATCGTAGAGCAGGCAATTGCGCCAGGCTTCGTCGAGTTGGGCGGAGGCATAGGAGACCTGGGGCTGAACCTGGCGTGCCAGCGCCATGAGTTTCTCGGCATTGGCGACCTGCTGTTCCGCGTTGCGGCACAGCTTCGTTTCCGCGGCTGACGAACCAGCTCCGTCCTCCCAGTAAGCGCCCGGACTGCCCCGGAATACGGGGAACTGGCTTCCATAGCGCTTCTCCATGTACTCGTAGAACTCCGCATTTTGGCAGAGAATGAGCTTTGGCGATTCATAGCGTTCGTTCCACTCCTGGACCACCCGGGCTAGTTCAGGCCCCAGCGATTCGTTGTCGCCCAAAGCCCCGTGCAGCCAAATGGCATCGTAGGGATAGTTCTTGCGCTGCTCGTAGTCCATGATTTTCCCCATGATACGAGTCCGTGCGGTCTCTACGTTGCGCGTCAGGCCCCATTGGGTCGCCTGCGCATACTGCCACGTGGACATCATAAGGACCCGGCTGCCGTCGGGGCCTTCCCACCAGAAGGGGCACCGGTCCTGCAGGGTGGTGAAAGGGTAGGCGCGATCGTTGTTGATGCCGCTACTGAAATATCGGATGCCGGAGTTGGCTAGCAACATGGGTATCGTGGCTTCTTGCGTGGGCACATCGGTGATCATCGCGCTCCGGTACGGGATGCCGTATTGGGTCTTCAGGGTGTGGGCGTACCAGGTGGAACGACAGGCCGCTTCGTGCGAACAGAGAGCCGTGAGCAGGTTGCAGTAAAGGGATTGTACCCCCAGCCGGCCTTCCCTGGCGAAACGCAGGAAACGATCGAGGTCTGCTCCTTTCCGCGTCGCGAGATAGTTCTCCGCCTGCCATGCCACTTCGAGATTCCATTTGAACGCCGGGTCTTTCTCCATGATTTGGAGTGCCATATCCGTGTTCCGATTATGTCGTTCCGCGCAGGCTGGTTGCAGGTCCGTGTAGCCAATGTCGGTGTGCCCGCTCGCCGCCAGGAAGATCTTCCATCGTATGCCGGGCTCAATTCTCGTCTTCACGCTCTTGGTGGCATTGCCCGCAACGACCGTGACGGTTGCGTCGAAAGGATCCGGTTTGTCCAACACGGAGACCTCTTGATTGATGCCGCTGAATCCCACCCAATCCTTCACTTGCACTTCCCTCGTGTCGCCGCCTGCGCCCACGGTGATCGTTGCACCCGACGACGGAGTGGAGAGCGTGGCTTTGACGTTGAGCACGCGCCGGACCTGACCGTTTTCCCGGAGGTAGAGCGGGGTAGGTTCTACCGTGACGCTCTGAATCTCCGGTTGAGAGGTGTCGACGTCAGGGTCGTTTAGGAACGTGACCGCATCGTACAGTAACCAGGAGCCATCGACTGTGGTGAGTTCCAGGTCATTGACACCCTGCTGGAAGAAACTAGCGGGCATGGCCAGTTCCAGCTTCTGCGGCTTGCCCACGGCGGGGTTGCCCAGCGAAGCGTCCCCGCCTCCTGGAAGTAGCGTAAGCCGAGCGGCATGGTCTCCCACTTTCACCACCATCGTCGGCGGGCTTCCCGCATGGACGTCCACGAACTCCACGCGCAGCCGGAACAAGCCTCGGGGCGTTTCTTTGAGAGGGAACCGGATCGTGAACGGATGCGGTCGCCCCTCCGCCCAACCATCCCAAGTCGATGGGTGGATGAAGGGCCAGTCCTTGGCCGGTTCGCTACGGCCGATCTCGTAAACCAACGGTTTGGTATCAAAACGTCCATGAAAAGCGCCGTAATTCCTGGCGATGGCGAACTCGTCGTATTTCTGGTCCGACTGGCCAATCTGCCAAACCGTGACGCTGGCGGCGGTGGCGGAAGCGAAAAGGGAGGCGCAAAGAAGCGGAAACAGCAGGAGGCGTTGCATGATGTAGAGGTTTTCTTAACAGAAGTGATTTGTCTAGACATTATCATCCCGTGCGAATGTTTCCGATCCTCACTTCGCCAGTAGTCGCCTTCGGCAGAAGGCGAGTGGCTAAGGGGGAAGGGACAAGCCTGCGCGCTCTTCCGAGCACGTCTACTAGGGGCCGAAGGAAGTGCTTACCGTCTGTAGCCGAGGTCGGCAGACCGCGCCGACTTCCCTCTCGATGGAGTCTGCGCGCTCTTCCGAGCACGTCTACCCACCGAGTGGTAGTCGCCTTCGGAAGAAGGCGAGTGGATGGGGGAAAACCAGCGCGCTCTTCCGAGCACGTCTACTGGGGGCCGAAGGAAGTGCTTACTGTCTGTAGCCGAGGTTGGCAGACCGCGCCGACTTCCCTCTCGATGGAGTCTGCGCGCTCTTCCGAGCGCGTCTACCCACCGAGTGGTAGTCGCCTTCGGAAGAAGGCGAGTGGATGGGGGAAAACTAGCGCGCTCTTCCGAGCACGGCTACGGGGGTATCTACAAGCGATTGGGCTCTCTTGGCCTTCCTTGGCTTGACACTACAACAGATTGTGTGTTACCGGTTGATCCAACTTACGCTTGTTGCGTGGGAAACCGCTTATGCGCTGTCCTAAATGTGCCTGTCAGGAGGACAAGGTGATCGATTCTCGATCATCCCGGGAAGGCGCGACGATTCGGCGTCGGCGGGAGTGCATGCGATGCGAGCATCGGTTCACCACCTATGAACAGATTGAGCAACAGGCGCTTATGGTGGTGAAACGCGATGGGCGACGGGAGGAGTTTTCCAAGGACAAACTGCTGAACGGCATCCGGCGCGCCTGCCAGAAGCGGCCGGTGAGTCCGCATGCCATTCAGGAAGCCGTGGAGCAGATCTCGGCATCGCTGCACGATGAATTCGAGGATGAAGTTCCCTGCCTGGATATCGGGGAACGAGTGATGGAGGTATTGCGCCGACTCGACGGTGTGGCCTATGTTAGATTTGCGAGCGTCTACCGGCGTTTTGAAGAAGCCACGGACTTTGTGCAGGCCGTTAAGAAACTCGAGGTGCGACATGATACAACTACATTCCGATTGCCTGGTTTTTGACACCGCCTACGGAATGATCCCGTGCGCCGTGGAGCAGGTAGCCATCGAACTGGTGGGTGACAACACGGCTGCGATCGATCCTGACGTCATTCGCAACGCGGCTCGAGGGGTGCTTCAGTTTTTCCGGGACGAGTTGGGTAAGGAATGTGTCACGGTTGCGGAGTTTAGCGAGGCTTTATGCCGGGTGTTGCGCGGGTTTGGATTTGAGGTGGGGATCGAGATGCCGAATGAGACTTCTGAGGGGGTGGTGGAATCGGATCTCTCCCGCTTGGCGCGCGAGTCCGGTCAGGGTTTCGAACTCGCTTTCTTCCTCAGGCTCCGACAGGAAGTGACAGGTCAGTTGTCTGCGAAACCCCGCATGGTGCGGTTCACTGGCCTGAGAACCTGTGTCAAACTGCTCGTTGGTACGCGTCGTTGGACTCCACGGTGCCAGGTGCTGAGCGATCGGATCGTGGAGTACGTGCGGGAGTGCGCCACTGCCGCCAAGCCCAACGGAGAGGTTGCACTGGTGGTCCAGTAGCGAATGACTGACAGGGGTTTTGGGTTCTCAGATCTATGAGCAAAACATTGTTTGAGAAGATTTGCAGTCGGGAAATCCCCGCCAAGCTCGTCTACGAAGACGACTTGGTAGTGGCATTCCGAGACATCCAGCCGCAGGCTCCCACCCATATCCTGCTGGTTCCGCGCAAAGTGATCCCGCGGGTTGCGGAAGCGAAGGGAGAAGATCAATCCTTGCTAGGGCACATGTTGCTCAAGGCCGCGGAGGTGGCCGCAAAGGAAGGGCTCGCCGCCACCGGTTATCGGTTGGTGATCAATAACGGCCCCAATGGAGGGGAATCAGTCCCGCACCTGCACTGTCATATCCTAGGAGGCAGGCCCATGGCTTGGCCCCCGGGTTGACTCTTCCTTCAAGACTCCGATAAACGGCAGGTTCCGGTACTTCTCAGCGTAATCCAGCCCGTAACCCACCACGAACAAGTCGGGTATGATGAACCCCACGTAGTCCGCCTGGATGGGCTGAGCTCTTCGGCTGGGCTTGTCCAGCAGTACACAAGTGCGAAGGCTCTTGGGCCGGAGCCCTCGGAGCTTTTTCTGCACCAGGTGGAGCGTGCGACCGGTATCCAGGATGTCATCCACCAGCAGAACCTCGCGTCCGCGGATGTCCATGCGCAGTTCTTTGGTCAGGGTCATCGACTTGGAAACGGTTTCCGACCCGTAACTGGAAACCCCCATGAAATCGAGCCGCAGCGGCAGGGGAAGGTCGCGCAGCAGATCCGCGAGGAAGACCACCGTCCCGGTCAGGAGCGCGACGACGGAGAGTTCCTTTCCGGCGTAGTCGTTGGTGATGGCTTCCGCCAGGGATCGCACGCGTTGGCGGATCTGACGTTCGCTGATGAGCACTTCGCCAATGTTGGCGTCCCAAGGGGCGGGGACCCTCCTGCGCCTTTGGCCTACTGGTGTCTGGCCGATCTCGAGGCCCGGATCAGATGTGTTTGGAGTCGTTTTCGTCCTTTTGCGCATACCCGGAATCCTGTCGCTGAAAGTTGACCTTGTTCTTCTTCAGATAAGCCTCGTACACGTCCTCTGCCGACATTCCCAGCACCTGCGCCAGACTAATCAGGAAGTGGAAGAGGTCCACGACCTCAACCCGCGCGTTCTGTTCGTCGAACTTCTGGTACTTGGCCCACCATTTCCAGGGGACGGAGTCGGTCAGTTCGGCGATTTCCTGGGTCATGGCCCGGCAGTAATTGAGTACCCACTTCGTCTTCTCCTCGTCGGACATGCCGTGGGTTACAACGCCGATTCGCTCATTGAGCGCCTGCTGCATGCGGAACAGTTCGTTCAGTTTGTCGGGTGTTGACATGTCCGTCAGAATCCGGAGGTTGCAGCCTTCAGGCAAGTTGTTTTTGACTTGGACATTGCGAAACTGCCTCGAATGAGGATAAATAGACTCTATGTTGCCTGAGTTGCTGAAGCACGGTGGCGCAATGATGTGGCTCCTCCTGATCGCAGGCGGGGTCGCCGTCGCGGTCTTCGTGGAACGTCTCCTGTTCTATCACCGCGAACAGATCAACTCCTTCGAGTTCCTGAACGGGGTCCGAAACGTTCTCCGCCGCGACAATGTCGTGGAAGCAATCTCCATCTGTGAGGCCACGCCCGGCCCGGTCGCGCGCTTGGTGAAGACGGCGATTCTCAGCCGGGACCGCGGACGCGAGGGAATGCGTGAGGCGTTGGAGGAGGGGGGGCTGCTGGAGGTGCCACGCCTTGAAGAAAAGCTGAATCTTCTGGCCACGGTGGCTCAAATCGCTCCCATCATGGGACTCTTGGGAACGGTGCTCGGTTTTGTCGACGTGTTTCAGACCCTGCAGACGTCAGGCTTGTCCGCCACGTCGGCGTCGTTGGCAGGCGGTATTTGGAAGGCCCTGGTCTGCACAGGTGCGGGCCTGGCGGTATCCATCCCTGCCTATGCCGGCTACAACTTCTTGGTCAGCAGGGTGAACAAGATCGTCCTCGACATGGAGAAAGCCTCTACGGAGATCCTGAACTTCCTTGCGGAGCCTAGAAAGGCCTAGCCGCCCTCGAACGCCGAGTTCATGAAGTACTCTCGCAATCTCAAGACCTTCACCGGACAACTGGATGTTGCCCCGTTTGCGGGAGTCTTCTTTCTGCTTGTGATCTTCCTGCTCTTGAATACCCACCTGGTACCCCCTCCAGGGGTGCGGCTGGAATTGCCAGAGTCGACCGGGCCCGAGGCCGCCCCCATGGTTCCACCAGCGCTGTTTGTCGCGGTCGATGCGGGTGGTCAGTACTACTTCGAGCATCAGGCGGTCTCGGAAAAAGCCTTGAGGGAACGCCTTACCTCCAAAGTGCGATCCATCAAGCCGCCGGTGAGCCTTCTGATCCAGGCGGATGCGGCCGTGCGGTTGGACGTGGTGACGACTCTCTCCGGGATCGCGCGTGAGGCCGGCGTTCAGGAGGTAGTCATAGCTCGGCGGCCCAAACTGTTTCCTGGACCGTCCTCCACCAACGCTCCTCCCACGCCGTGAGCCATCTCTCCCAACTTTCCGGCTCGTGGTCAGTCCGGCGTTGGTGGGCGACGGGCGCGGGCTTGGTGGCTGCCCAAGTCCTTTTGCTTTTTGTCTTCTCCGCTCGGACCCCTCCGGCGGTGCCGACGCCAGAGGCGTCAACCCGATATCGCCTTCTCACCCAACCTCAAGCTAGCCAGGCGCTAGGAGAAGTACCCTGGGCAAATGATCCCGCTGCTTTTGCCCTGTTGACGCCGCACGGCTTTGCTGGCTCCGTGTGGCGCACGGTGCAAAGACCGGAGATGCGGCTCTCGGTTTCTAACGAACCGTCCCGTTGGTTAGCTTTGGGGGAGAGCCCCTTGGGGGTCGCATTGCCGCTTTTGACCGCGCGTCGTGGGGAGGGGCCCCAGTCTGTGCTGGCCCCACGCCGTCCCGCTGCTTCTCTGCCGGAAGCCCAGCTCCATCCGTTGGTGGGAGGCAGTACCCTGCGCCTTGAGGGTGGACTGGAGAAGTTCCAGCCGTTGGCCGTGCCGAGTCTGCCCTCCTGGCCCCATACTGACATCCTACGACCGACCGTGGTGCAACTGGTGGTGGGCCGGTTCGGGAACGTGGAATCCGCGATCTTGCTTTCGTCGAGTGGTTTAGCTGCTGCGGACCAGGAAGGTCTGAATCTGGCCCGCCGCCTGCGTTTCGAAGTCAAGACGGATCCATCCCGTTCACAACCATGGGTTTGGGGTCGGGTGGTGTTCCGTTGGTCTACTGCCGAACCCGTTGCCTCGGGTCCTCCCAGAACATCCAAAGCCAGTCGTTTCGCCGACGGTGGATTTGTCGAGCCTCCGAAGCTCCTAATCCTGGGGGACAAAGATGCTGAATATTCTGATAACCAGCTGGATGCGAGCCGGATGATATGAGTGTGTCAGCTCTCCTCTTCGCCTTCGTCTTTTCTTTGCTTGCCGCTCTTTCCGCCGTCGCCATATACTTCGAGCTCCGAAGGCGAAGTTTCGGACCAACTTCGACCGAGGATCACGTATTCCGATGTGACAAATGCGGGTATGTGTACACGGACGACCCAGATGTGGATCGCTCCCGCTGCCCCCAATGTGGGACCGTGAACGAAGTCTTTACCTTCTAAACCGGAGATTTGAACTATGGGAATGTGGATTGGACGCAACCGAAAAGCTCGTGTGACCTACGGTTTTGACGAGATCGCCCTTGTACCAGGTGATGTGACCGTCAACCCCGCTGAAGTCGACATCAGTTTCCAGATCCCGAAAAAGGATGGGTCGGCCCACAAGCTTAAGATTCCCATCATGGCCAGCGCGATGGACGGGGTCACCGACGTGCGGTTCTGCATCGCCATGGGCAAGCTCGGCGGCCTCGGGGTCATCAACCTGGAAGGTGTCCAGACCCGCTATGAGAATCCGGAGGAGATTCTTGGGCAGATCGTCAAAGCCAGCAAAGACGAGGTGACCTCCCTGATCCAGAAGATCTATCTCGAGCCGATCAAGGAAGAGCTCATCAGCCGACGCGTCGAGGAACTCAAGAAGGCCGGCGTCCTGGCTGCCGTCAGTTCCATCCCCCAGAAGGCGGAGCGCTTTGGCGCCA
>CAYPNF010000071.1:0-37136 GCA_964411985.1 uncultured Verrucomicrobiota bacterium | reverse complement strand
TGCAGCTGAACGCGACGGCTGGAATGCCTGGCACCTTTGTCTATACGCCTGGAGCTGGGACGGTCTTGCCGCTTGGCGCCAACACGCTCAGTGTCGTCTTTACGCCGAGTGATCCGGGGCTTCCTGCAGGTAGTAACGCCGTGCAGCTAGTCGTGCGATTTACGCCTCCGTCATCGCTGCAGGCTTCAGCGGATGCCTTGCTGGCTGGGCAGGTGAGAGTCACCTTCTCCTCACCTGTGGAACCAGCAAGCGCGACCAATTCTGCCAATTATGTGCTGAGTCGGACCGTGGAGGGGGTAACCACCGTGCTGCCGGTGGTCGCGGTGCTCGTCAACGAGGTGGGTGTAAACCTGATGGGGCCCACATTGGAGTTGGGGCAGACATACAACCTGTCCGTTGGCGATGTGCGAGACCTGTCGGAAAGCGTCGCGTTGAGTACGACCAATTTTACGCTGATCCCGCATGGGTTTGAAGCGGCACAGCCGATCAACAGTACGCGCTTCTTCCGCGCCAGTAGTGACGGTGGAACAATCAAGATCACCTCCGGTGGCTATGACATTTGGAACAACTCGGATGAGTTTGGTTACGTGTGGCTTCGGGTGACGAATGATTTTGACGTGAGCGTTCGTCTGGAATCAGTTGGCATGTCGGACCTGTGGGCCAAGGCGGGCATCATGGCACGGCAGGACCTGACTCCCGACAGCCGTCATGTGCTGGTCATGGGAACTCCTTCGTTGGGGATGAACGTTTTGGCACTGCAATACCGCGATCAGCCCGGGGGTAGCAGTGAACAGCTTCCCATCAACCACATTACAGCCCAGCATCCCAACAGTTGGTTACGCTTGATCCGCAGTGGAAGTGTGTTCGCTGCCTACTACAGCACTGATGGCACGAACTGGACGTTCTTCAACCAGAAGGACACGGCCCTGTTGCTGAACACTGGGACTCCCAATCCAGAAGGGCCAATGCCTTCGGAGCTTTACCTGGGTTTGGCCGTGACGAGCCACACTTCCGGTATTGACACGACCGATGCCTTGTTTAGCGATTGGGAGCTCTTCCAGGCTGACTCGAGCGCCGCGATCACGTGGGGTATCCCGAACCCCATAGAGTATGGTACGCCGCTGAGCGACCTTCAACTCAATGCCACTGCTCACGTGCCTGGTCAGTTTACTTACACCCCCGCAATCGGGGCGATCCTGCCACGGGGTACCAACGTCCTCCTATGTCGCTTCTTACCCGAGGGCAGCAGTCTAGGGACTTTAGCGGCGGTTACGATAGTTGTTCAGGATACCACCGCGCCTCTCCTCCACAAGGTTGCGGCTGGCGTGGGTTCCGATACCATAAGAGTGGATTTCTCGGAGCCAATGGACGCTCTCAGTGCGACCAACCCTGCCAACTACTCGGTCTCTGGTTTGGTGGTAGTAGGGGTGAGGTGGGGCAAAGCACCCACGAACGTGGTATTAACCACGAGCCCTCAGTCGTTGGGGGCTACCTATCAGCTCACGGTCAACGGTTTGTCGGACACAACGGGCAATCCACTCGCCGCAGATACAAGTTTTGAGTTTGTGAAACCGGATCAACTCCCGGTTTTTGCGACAGGCATCGTCAAGCGTGAGCTCTTCTTCGATTCCTCCATTTCCGGCCCCATAGGTGGTCTCCTCACGTCCGAAAAGTACCTGTCCAACCAAGCCGACATCACAGACTCCCTCGGGTCATTTGAGTCGCCTAGCGGCATTGGCGATCACTACGGACAAAGGCTGTCAGGGTGGCTCGTTCCGCCTGAGAACGGAGAGTATACATTCTATATCGCGTCCGATGATGATTCGGGCCTCTGGCTGAGCACGGACGCAGCTCCAGTTTTGCCGGGCAGCGCGGTAGCTATTGCCAGTGTGAGTGGATGGACCGACGCCCGCCAGTGGACGAAATACCCTGAGCAGAGGTCGCTGCCGGTTTCTCTGCAGGCAGGGCAGCGCTACTACTTTGAGGCTCTGCAAGCTGATGGCGGGGGAGGTGACCACGTGGAGGTGGGGTGGATCAGACCCAGCAACCCTGGAGTGATCGAAATCGTTCCCGGAAGCAGCCTGGGGTTCTATGTCGATCCAACGATAGCCTCGGTAGGTATTCTCGAACAGCCAGCTGGCAAGACTGTTGTCGAAAACCGAGGTGCCGAGTTCCGGGTGCTGGCTTCCGGGCAATGGGAGCTGGGAACCAATGTCACGTACCAGTGGCAGCGCAATGGTGTGGACGTACCGGGAGCTAACCAACCTCTCTACCAGATCGCTTTGGTGCGGTTGGGCGATGACGGTGCCGAGTTCCGTTGCCGCGTGAGCGTGCCGGGCATGGAGATGCTGAGTCATGGTGCGTTGCTGACCGTGGTTCCCGATACCAACGCCCCTGTCTTGGTCACCGTGAGTGGCATAACCTCCAATCATCGCGGATTCGTGATGTTTGATGAGAGCGTGGATTCCAGCACCGCTACGAATCCCGCCAACTACTTGGTCGAGGGCTTGGCTCCGTCCAGCGCGCGACTCTACCGGGATGGAAAGACTGTGGTGCTCGAAGGCCTTAGCCTGTCTGGCCCGGTGCTGACGGTCACGGTATCGGGAGTTAGAGATGTGGCCGGCAACCCGATGGAATCCAGTTCCCTGACCGGTCCGGTTACTGATCTTTCGGCGACGGATATTGGCGTGTCCGATCTGGGCAACCCGGAGATCCTGTTGGATCCGATCGTTCCTGGGTTGGCGATCATGAGGACATCTGAGAACTTCGACGTTTTCGCGGGAGGTTCCGATATTTGGGGGAATGCTGACGCATTCCACTACGTTTACGAAAGCAGGACGGGAGACTTTGACGTTGCGGTGCGGATTGAGAGTTTCGATCCGACAAGCCGCTGGGCAAAAGCGGGGCTTCACGTCCGAGAATCGCTCGCCAAGGGCAGCCGATTTCTTCAAGTTGAGGTGAACCCGGGCCCCACGCCGACCTTGGACGGGACCGGATTGGGTGCCAACCAGTACGGCGTGACGGCACGGCTTGCTACGGATGGCTCGGCGGGTTCATGGCCTACAGGCTGGGCGGCGAATAACGCGGGTGTTCCTTTCCCGAACGCATGGATGAGGCTCACTCGCCAAGGCAACACCTTCAAGGCATTCCGGGGTTCTAACGGCACGGATTGGACCCTCCTGAAAGAGGATACGGTCGATTTCCCGGCGACTTTGAACCTTGGTCTCGCTACTTGCGCCCGTAATAATCTCCCTGCAGGGGCGGGCGTGGCGATTTACCGTGACTACCAACGTTCGTATGCTCCGCTCCGGATCACGCAGCAGCCCGTCAGCCTTGTGGCCGCTGCGAAGACGAACGTCATGTTCGAAGTGGTCGCCCTCAGTTCGCAGCCTCTCACTTACCAGTGGCAGCGAAACACCCTCAATCTGCTTGGAGAAACCAATGGCCAGCTCCAACTAACCGACATTAGCACGCTCCTGGCAGGTGACTACAGAGTGATCGTGGAGAGTGGGGGCAGATTCCAAACGAGCGCGGTCGCCACTCTCACGGTCAATCGGTTGATGCCAAAGTTCATCGGCCTAGCCAATGCCAATGTTGTCTATGGCACCACATCGGTGGGGGTTAGTGCCAATCTGACTGCTGGCACCTCGGTTCCTCAAGGGAATGTCGAGATCTCTCTCGGCGGGGAGTTGGCGTCAGTTGTTGTCCCATCGCCCGATGGCTCATTTACTGCAGATATTTCCACTGCCGGGCTTGATGCGGGTGATTATGAGTTGGCCCTCAACTTTGCCGGCGACTCCCAGTTTGTGTCTTCCGCCGCTACGGGTACCGTGAGTGTGGCCAAGGCGCCTTTGATGATCGCTCCCGCGAATGTGATGCGGAAGTATGGGCAGCCGAATCCCGATTTGGTCGCTACGTACACGGGCTTTGTGGGTGGGGATACCGTTGCTGTGCTAACCGCGCCCCCCCTCCTCTCCACTCTTGCTGAGGTTGCCAGTGGGGTTGGCGACTACCCGATCACTGCCTCAGGAGCAACTGCGCCCAATTACGACATCTCGTACGCTACTGGAACCCTGACCATTGAAAAAGCAGATCCCGGTCTGGCCTGGGACCCGCCGGCGCCGATCGTCTACGGGGCCTTGTTGGGCTCTACCGAGTTGAACGCCACAGCAGGCGTGGCTGGGACCTTCTCGTACGAACCACCGCTGGGGACTCGCTTACCGGCGGGTGCTATAACTCTAAGAGCGCAGTTCACACCTGCGGACGCGGTCAACTATGAGGCCGTAACGCGTCAAGTCGACCTGTTGGTCCAACCGAAGCCCTTGTTCATCACAGCGGGAAGCTTCTCTCGGAGATACCTAGAGCCTAACCCCGCGTGGAACGTTACCTATAGTGGTTTCATCGAGGGTGAAGATCCGTCAGTGCTGTCGGCACAACCGGTGCTTGGCACCACTGCAAGTGTTGATAGCCCCGTGGGTGTGTATGCTATCACCGTGAGTGGGGCTACTGCCTCCAATTACGCTATCGGCTTTGTGAGCGGGACGCTTACCGTTCTGAAAGCCGAGCCGGTGGTTGCCTGGTCAAATCCGGAGGACATTACCTACGGAACCTTGTTGAGCGGAGTTCAGCTGAACGCCTCGGCAAGCGTTGAGGGGAGTTTTGCCTACACTCCCTCGGCCGGCACGCGGTTGAGAGCTGGCTTGAACCAGCCTTTGTCGGTGACATTCACTCCTACCGACCCCAACTATGTTGCCTCGACTTCCGCAGTCACCATCACCGTGGCCAAGGCCCCGCTGAGCATCACTGCTGATAGCGTGACTCGACCTTATGCTCAGGCGAATCCCGCCCTCACGGTCCGGTACTCCGGATTCGTAAGTGGTGACACTGAGAGCGTCTTGCTCACACAGCCAACCATCAGCACGACCGCCGAAACGACGAGCCCGGTGGGTAGTTATCCGATTACGGTTAGTGGCAGCACAGCTGAAAACTACTTATTCGCGTATGCCGAGGGAACCCTCACCGTCACCCCAGCGGCTGTGACTGTTTCCTGGACCAACCCTGCCGACATAACCTACGGCATGGCGTTAGGAGCGCTTCAACTCAACGCGTCCGCAAGCGTGCCTGGGAGTTTTGTTTATAACCCGCCTCAAGGCACTCGCCTGAACGCAGGTAGCAACCAGACGCTCACGGTTTCGTTTACTCCGTCCGACACCAATTACACGACCGGCACCCGCACTGCTTTCCTCAATGTGGCGAAGGCCCTGCTCACGGTGACGGCTTTGAACCAGTCCCGCGCCTTTGGGCAGGACAATCCCGAACTGACCGCCCAGTATTCAGGTTTCGTGAATGGCGACACCTCGAATGTCCTGGTGAGCCAACCTGTTCTGACCACCACCGCCCTTCGTGAAAGCCCGGTGGGGGCTTACCCGATTACCGTGCTTGGGACTGCTGCCGCCAACTACAGTATGCGTCATGTCAACGGCACGTTGAATGTGATCCAGGGACAACCTGCTCTTGTCTGGGCCAATCCCCTGGATATTACTTATGGCACACCGCTCGGTGGAGTGCAGCTCGACGCATCCGCGGACGTTGCTGGTTCCTTCGCATATACACCCGTTGCCGGAACCCTTCTTGGCGCCGGAAACAACCAAGTCCTGGCCGTTACTTTCACGCCAACGGACGCTAACTACACTACCATCTCGCGCACGGTCGCCATCAATGTGAATCGTGCGGCGCTGACGGTCACTCCGCAGGACAAGAGCCGGGTTTACGGACAACCGAACCCTCTCTTCAGCGTCCAGTATTCCGGGTTCGTGAATGGCGAGACGCAAGGGGTGCTGCAGAGTAGTCCCACGCTCTCCACCCCAGCCACCGCATCCAGTCCGGTGGGTTCGTATCCTATTCGAGCCACTGGAGCTGCAGCGGCCAACTACGCCGTGAGTTATCAGGAGGGGACACTCACCGTCTCCAAAGCGGAACCGCTCATCACGTGGGCCATTCCGGCTGACATTCCGCATGGCACAGTGCTCTCTTCGAACCAACTCAATGCAATCGCCTCCGTGGCCGGGCAGTTCACTTACTTCCCGACCAACGGCACGGTTCTCCCGCAAGGGACCAATCTGCTCACCGCCGTGTTTGCCCCTGAGGATATTGCGAACTTCAACCAGTCTACTTCGACCGTGGACTTGGTCGTCAGCCCGGCGAGCTTGGTCATAGCCTCAAGGCCAGCAGACCAGGAAGTGCCCTTGAATGCGCCCGCCACGTTCCAAGTGGTAGCCAGCGGCGACGGAACCTTGTTCTATCGGTGGAGCAAGGACAGTGCAAACTTGCTCAACCAGACCAACTCGATCCTGAATATCTCGAAGGTTCAGGCCTCGGATGTCGGTGCCTATGCCGTCACAATCTCGAATATTGTGGGTGATGTCCGCACCCTCTCTGCCCAGCTGCGTCTGATCCACCCGCCGACCATCGATGCGCAGCCGATCAGCCAATTGGCCAAAGCCGGCTCAGACGTTACGTTTACAGTCTTGGCGAGCGGTCAAGGCCTTACCTACCAATGGCTGAAGAATGGGGTCTCCATGTCGGAGAATGGTCCGAGCCTCACTCTGCGCAGCGTGCAGAAGTCGGATGAGGCAAGCTACGTAGCGGTGGTTTCCAACCCGGCCGGTACGAAGATGAGTAGCCCAGCCCTGTTTACGCTTATGGTGGCTCCCGCAATCGTGGGCCAACCTTCGAGCCAGACGGTTCCAGCGGGAGACGCAGTCGTGTTGAGTGTTAACGCAACGGGCACCACTCCTCTCACCTATCAATGGTTCAAAGACGGTCTGGCCTTGCCCGGCAAGACCTCCAATCCGATGGTATTTCCTGCTGTGCAGGCCGCTGACGCGGGCGACTATACGGTGTCCGTGAACAACGATGCCGGTACTGAGGTTAGCGCTAATGCCACCTTGGTCGTACTGTCGCCGCCGGTGATTACCGAGAATCCGAGCCCGCAGTCGGTTCCTGCGGGAAGCGACGTCGAATTCCGGGTCGCAGCCATGGGTAGTGCTCCGTTAGGGTATCAGTGGCAAAAGGACCTCGTACCGCTGCCGGGCGAAAACGGTGCGGTCTTGAGCTTGAGGAACGTGCAGACCAACACCGCAGGTCGCTACTCCGCCGTCGTGACCAATGTCGCAGGTATGGCGTTCAGCTCGGAGGCCATGTTGACCGTCCGGCCCGCCAATACTCCGCCTGAGATTCAGGGGTTGGCGGCTTTGCTTGAAACTACGTCTGGAAAGCAGGTGAGCACAAACTTCACGGTGAGCGATGCGGAGACGCTACCGGGTTCCCTCGTTGTCTCCGTGAAGTCGATGGACGAAGCGCTGCTCCCGAGCTCCGGAATTAGCGTGGTGGGGGATGCTGCCAACCGCGTCTTGACGCTCAACCCGGCATCCGGCCAAGTTGGAACGAACGTCGTGGAGATTAGCGTCTCCGACGCAGGAGGCATCACTACCAGCACCAGCCTGTTACTCGCCGTCGCCGAGCCCCCCGCAATCGAAGGTCAGGCGATCGACGGCTACGTAGCCGGGGCCATGGTGTTCTTTGACGCCAATGCCAACAACGCCAGAGAGGCCGAGGAGCCTGGGACCACCACGGACGACCAGGGCAAATTCAAACTCAACGTGCCTTTGGATCGGTTTGACCTGAACAAGAACGGTGTCATCGACCCGAACGAGGGAAGACTCGTGATGCAGGGCGGAATAGACATCGCGACAGGCTTGCCTAGCATGACCTCGATGTCGGCTCCTGCTGGGTCGACCGTCATCACTCCGTTGACCACCGTCCTCAGTGAGATGGTGGCGCAGCAGCCGGGCATGTCTGTGGAACAGGCCCAGGCCGCACTGCAATCAGCCTTAAACCTCCCGTCCACAGTGGATGTGCTGCACTACGATGCTCTGGAGCAAGCCCAAAAGAACGACCCGGATGCAGCTGCCGTCATGAATGTGGCAGCCAAAGTCCAGGATACGATCGTGCAGATCAGCTCGATGGTGAAGGAGGTGTCCACCGTCTCCCAAGAAGAGGCGGCACGCAACGTGGTCGCTGCCATCGCATCGCAGGTGCAGCAGCAGCCAGGCGTTTCACTGGCGCTCACGGAGCAGAGCGGCGTGAAAGACCTGGTGAAGGAAACTGTCCAGATCACCGCTGCGACGGCGGCCGTGAGTTTGACCGAGGAGACCCTGCACGGTGCTTCCACCGTAATCGCTCAACTCAACCAAGCGAAGGAAGAAATCGCCAACTCAACGCTCTCCGGTGAGGAGGCGGTGCGCGAGATCAGCCGCGTCCAGGTTGTGGCTCAAGGCAGCACAGCAGGTGAATTGGCCAAGGCGGCCGCGGGGGTTACTGCAGTCGATGATGTGGTGATCGGGAACTCCAGCTCGGAACTGAACAAACAGATCGCCTCCGCGGCGGTGGGAACCCTCACCGGCGTAGATACACGGCCTGGGACCATTTCCCTGAGTCGGGCTGATTATCGTGTCAGCGAGAACGGGACCTCCCTGGTGCCGGTGATTGTGAATCGCGAGTCGGGAGCGGCGGGTCCATTGACCGCCTTGCTCAATCTGAGCGGTGGCAGCGCCACCAGCGGTTCGGACTATGATCCAACTCCCATCCCCGTGGTTTTCGCCGATAAGGAGATTACCAAGATCGTGGATCTTTCCTCCGTGATCCTCCAGGATGGCGACGTGGAAGGGGATGAGACCGTGGAGATCACTCTGTCCCTGGCTCCCGGAGCGCCTGCCGATGCCCTGCTGGGCACTCAGAAGAGTGCGGTCTTGACCGTTCTCGATGATGATGCGGCCGGCACTTTCGCCTTCGGTTCGGCGAACTTCCGGGTGCGCGAGGATGGCACTCCAATCCAGGCCGTCACGATCGTCCGAACGGGCGGGAGCAGTGGCACCGTGACCCTCGTTGTGGAGCCTGGGAGTATCTCCGATGGAGCCACCCCCGGCGTTGACTACGCAGCTGGACCGGTCTCGGTGACCTTCCAGCCTGGGAATTTCGCGAAACAGGTGGTGATTCCCATCCTGCAGGATCTCATTGCCGAGAATCCCGAACAGCTCGAACTCGGCCTTCATTTGGCTGAGGGTGGGCCGGAAGGGGCAGCCCTTGGAAGTCTCACGCAGGCCTATCTGGTGATTGAGGACGATGATCAGCTTCCGACCATCACCCAACAACCCGTGGGCCCGCCACAACCTGCTCTCGCTGGCTCCGCTCCGACGTTCAGTGTCACGGCCAGTGGCATAGCGCCTATCTCGTACCAGTGGTTTAAGGATGGCGTGAAAGTGGTTGGGCAGACCCGGCCTACTTTGACGTTGGCTTCCGTGCAACCCCAGGACGCGGGTGTCTATACCGTGCAGGTATCCAATCCGGCTGGTTCGGTTCATAGTGAGACAGCGCTTCTCGCGGTGATCGAGCCTCCAGCGATCACGAAGGCGCCAGGAAGCACCACCGTCGTGGTCGGCTCCAGCCTTGAGTTTACCGCCTTTGGATCCGGCACTCCTCCCTTGAGCTACCGATGGTACCATAATGGCGTTGAGCTCGTCGGCAAAACGGAACCCACGCTTGCTTTGTCTGAGGTCAAGCCGTCGGACGCCGGGGTCTACTCCATCGTGGTCTCCAATGTCGCGGGCTCTGCCACGAACAGTGCGCCGACCTTGATTGTCATCGCTCCGCCCAACATCACGGCGCAGCCTTCCGCTCAGATCGCTAATCCGGGCGAAGATATTAGTTTCGCGGTGATTGCCGAGGGTATCGGTGCGCTGCGTTATCAATGGTATAAGGATGGCTCGGCGTTGCAGGGCCAGACAACCTCCACGTTGGCTGTCCGCGGGGCGCTTGCGGGTGACGCGGGCAAGTACGCTGTGGTGGTCGCCAACGAGGCCGGTGCCACTCCTAGCGTGTCGGCTCTTCTCTCGGTCCGGACGCTTCCGGCGATTGTCGAAGAGCCAGCCGATCAGAGTGTGGTGCCCGCTGCCAAGGCCACCTTCTCTGTGTCTGCCAGCGGCAGTGCTCCGCTTACCTATCAGTGGCTCAAAGATGGAGTCGACCTCCCATCCCAGACGAACTCAACACTGGTTCTGGATAGTGTTCAAACCGCGGATGCTGGTGGCTACGCGGTTGTGGTCCGAAATCAGGCTGGTTCTACCAATAGCCGCACGGCCACACTCGAAGTACTGGCTGCGCCCAGTCTCAACCTTGAACCCGAGAGCCGAGTGGCGAACCTAGGTTCCAGCCAGGAGTTTGTGGTGCTGGCGGCTGGAGCTGAACCTCTCACCTATCAGTGGTTAAAGAACGGCGCAGAAATGCCGGGTGAGACGAACGCCACGCTCCATCTGGAATCGATTACCGCTTCCGAAGTGGGCACCTATGTGGTGCTGGTATCCAACCCTGCCGGGTTTGCGCTCAGTGCGCCTGCCTCCTTGACCTTGCCGGCGCTTCCCAAGTTTGTCACCCAACCCCAAAGTCTGGTTGTGGGTGAAGGCGCCCCGGCCGCATTCACGGCGGAGGCGGTGGGCATCGAGCCGCTCTCTTACCAGTGGTTCAAGGATGGTGAGGTTGTGACGGGTTCCACCAATGCAACCCTTACCTTGGAACATGTTCAGGAATCCGACGCGGGGAATTATCTGCTCCGGGTTTCGAACGGTGGCGGCAGGGTAGCCAGCTACGCCGCCGATCTTACGGTGATCCCACTGCCCCGTATCGTAAGGCAGCCAGCCAGCATGGCATTGGTGCAAGGGGATAGCGTTACCCTGCGCGTGAAGGCCCTGGGCATCGATGTGCGCTACCAATGGTGGAAAGACGGCGTTGCCTTACTCGACCAGACCGCCAGCGATCTCGTATTGACCAACCTCGGCTCCAGCCAGGCGGGTAAGTACGTGGCCCAGGTTTCTACACTGGCTGGGTCCGTGGACAGCGCCCCGGCCGTACTCTCAGTCGCTGCCCACCCCGGCCTCCTCAACGCGTCTCTCGAGAACGGAAGTCTAACCTTCTCGCTCCAGACCGTGCGCGGGAAACCGTACGTCCTCCAAACAACCACGAACCTCGAGAAAGGAGCTCAATGGAGCACCCTGGAGACCTTCGTTGGCGATGGCTTGGTCAAAACATTCGCACCCAACACCTCGGATAGCACTCAACGGTTTTACCGGGTCCTTATTTCGACGGTTCCTGTGCTCTTGGGCCCGACCTTGGAGGACGGGAAAGTCACCCTCTCGCTCGCGACTGTGAGCGGCGTCTCCTATGTCCTCGAATCTACGGAGAGCCTGGGCAAGAATGCCGTATGGACGGTCGTGGAGTCGTTCGAGGGCGATGGCACCTTGACGACGTTCCAACCCGACACTTCAGATCGCGCATGGCGATTCTACAGAATCCAGGTCAAATAGCTGCACTAGCGGAATAGGATTCCTTACTGTTTCAAGAGGCCCAGGGATGATGATTCCTGGGCCTTCTTCCTTAGATAATATGCGAGCTGTCAGTCTCGCACCGCGAAGCGGTGCCAGAGGCAGTTCCGATGAATTGGAATACGAACGACCACCGGAACATGGGATGCACCTCAAGAGCCATGGCCCGATGCAAGTGCGGACTGGCGGCGTACGCGGCGAGGGGTGCAGGGCAAAGCCCTAGCTTTGCCCGACCTGAAATGAACCTCCATCTCCCCGCAACCTCCTCGCTCGCAGGAGAAGGTTTGGGCTTTGAAAAGAGATCAGCAGCACTATGATCAACCGGTTGGCTGACAACGGGCTTTTATGAAGACTTGGCGCCGTCTTTCCTTCCTCGCCGGCATCCTTGCGGCATGCTACCTTGCAGCGTGCGCCTATGTCTGGGCAACGCAGGTCGATAGGATCTTCAAGCCCTTGGCAACCATGCAAACCACTCCGGCTCGCATGGGGATGGCCTATGAGGAAGTGAACATCCCCGTCGGCGGTAGTCCCGAACAAGGCACACTGCACGGGTTCTGGGTTCCCGTGGAAAGCACCAACGCGGCAACCTTCCTCTACTGTCACGGCCAGGAGGCCACCATCACCAAGAATCTGGAACGAATCCAGCGTTTCCATCAACTTGGCTATAACGTCCTGCTGTTTGATTATCGTGGCTTTGGCGAAAGTTTCGGTACGACCCAACCCAGCGAAACCAAGGTGTATGAGGACGCCGAGGCCGCCTGGCATTATCTCACCGGGGTTCGCAGGGTCAAACCCCAGCAGACCGTCATTTACGGGCACTCGCTGGGCGGCGCTATTGCCATCGAGCTCGCCACGCGCCATCCCGAAGCTGCTGGCCTGATCACTGAGAGCACCTTCACATCGGTGCATGCAGTGGCAAAGCTCAATTACTGGTGGCTGCCCACTGATTTCCTGCTAAACCAACGATTCGAATCAGAGCGGAAAATTGCCAGGTTGAAACTCCCCGTGCTCCTGATCCATGGAACGTGGGACGCCAAAGTCCCCTTTGAGATGACCAAACAGCTCTACGCCACCGCGCCCGAACCCAAGGAGCTGCTCCTGATCGAGGGTGGGGAACATTCCAATAGTGGCTCGATTGGCTGGGTGGAGTACAAGAGCACGGTAGCCGCGTTCGTCCAGCAGCACCTCAAGCCTGCTGACTGAGACCTTGATTAGGCCATCCCTGGGCGATCGCTGCCGATTCGCTTTTGTCTTTCCTGCATGTGGAAGCCCTGAGTCGTGCGTGGGTCACTGACAATGTAAGGGCTCGGGTCCTGTGTCGCCTGGTTCGAGCATCTCGCCGGGAAGTAGCAGCGAGAGTTTAAGGTCACTGGAGATTGGTACCTTTGCCCGACGCCAAAGGGGAACCTACGTACCCGGACATGCAGGGCCTCGGTGTCCGGCTGCGCCGGTTTGGGGTGGGAAGAGCAAACCAAGACCAAAGCGCCGTCGGCCCCGCGATCTGCCGCCCAACCCATGATGGCGCTCTCTCTCCGCGTTGATGAACCTCAGCTGGCGGTCATCTGCCGCGCGCCGCCAGGATTAGCGTCCCCCTCATGCCTGACTGCTATTCTCGGTCTTCGACGAGAGATCCCCCGGAGGAGGAATGTCCGGTCTTGGGCGTGGTTTGTTCGGTCCAACTGATGATCCCTGCTCCCACCACGATGAGTAGCACCCCGGCCCACCTCAGTGCTGAGACCTGTTCGTGCAGAATGAAACGAGCTGCAATCGTAGTGAGGACAAAGCCAAGTGAGGTCAAAGGCCAGACGAAGCTCACGTCCGACCTCGACATGAGCCACAATAAGGTCCCAAAAAACACCGCTTCGCAGAACACCCCCAAGAGAAGACTCCCATTCGTCGCACCCGCCTTGACCAAGCGGAGGACAGCTGCGACCGACATCCTCTCGATTCCGGGGACTTCTTTGAGCCCTTTGCTGAGGAAGACAACTCCCGTGGCCTCAAAAACGAGGCCGATCAGCAAAACACAGAGAATCTTGGTCATGCGCTAGAGATCCTGATAACGGATCAGTTGTATCTTCCGTTCTTTCACGAGCTGGCCGACCCGCGGGCTGACCAGCGCCTCAAACTCAGCTTTAGCCTCGACGAGGGAAGGGTGCGAGTAAAGTTCATAATTGCCCGCAGGCAACCCGCGCAACAGGCTGAGGAGATAGCGCTCGTCGACTCGGCCGTTTTGGAGAAGACCGAAAACCGCCTCTGTATGCCGCCACCCCGCTCGGCGGAGCCGTGGACGCGCCCATAGAGTCAGGCCCAGGAAGATCAGCGCGTGACTGCAGCGATAGCCCCAGGCGCCTCCAGCGATTCGGACATTCTCCCAAAACCAATCCCTTGTCAGGCGGATCGATCGCGTGGAAATCCGGTCCGTTTCCTCCATCAGTAGTCTCAGGATGGTGGGATGAAGGTGTATATTCAGATGTCCGTTGATATGGTCCAGGGGCAGTTCAAAGGATGCAAACCGCCTTAGTTGGGCGCGGATCTCGGCGCGTAGCTCTTCCCTGAGGCTTCTACGGAAAAAATAGCTTACCCCGACCTTGACCGGACTGTCGGAGAAGGCGCCCTTCGGCCCCACCAGGGAGGGGATCTCTTGGGGGCCCAGGGAGCAATGGCCGCAAAGGAGTGTCAGGTGCAGGCCAACTCCCAGTTTCGGGTTCTGTCGTGCGAGAGCAACCGCTTCCTCGGCACCTGGTTCGTTGACCATCAGGCTGGCGGTGGTGAGTACGCCCCGTTGGTGAGCTTCGACGATGGCCGCGTTGTGGGAACCCGACCGGCCGAAGTCATCCGCGTTTACGATCAGGCGCACTAGGGGTTCCATAGTTGGGCAGGGAACTGCGCACCGCATAGAGCCACCAGGAACGCAGGATCAGGAGACTCTTGTGGATTTTTCCCAGGCGGACCGGCTCCGGTCCGAATACATTGTACTCTCTGGCTGCCAGTTTCTGCAGCAGGCGCCAGTAAACCGATCCCATCAACTCTGCGGCGACCATCGAACGCCGGTCTTCGGGCGGCAGCGTTCGCCTGGCCAGGGCATAATAGCCTTTGGCGCGCGATCCCACCGCATGGGCTACGCCACGGTAGCCCGGGGAGTAAGATCCTCGGAGAATCTCATCCGAGGAAACTTTGGCGCGGGCGAGCTCCTCTTGGGGAAGGTAGATCCGGCCTTTGCGGGCGTCGGTTTGCACATCCCGGAGAATGTTTGTCAGTTGGAGGGCTTTACCGAGGTAGACCGCGTATTCCCGACATGCTGGATTGCGATATCCGAAGATCTCAATGCTGAGCAAACCGACAATCGATGCAACTCGATAGCAGTAGAGTTCGAGCCGTTCGTAATCCTGGTAACGCTGCTCCGCCAAGTCCATCTCCACCCCTCGTATCAACTCGTCGAAGTGCTCGAAGGGGAGGTGGTATTTCTCGATGACGGGTTTGAGTTCGCCGATAACCGGAAGGGTAGGAGTGGAATTGGCGTAGGCTCGACGCAGATCGGTTCGCCACTCCTGGAGACGGGATGCCCTTTCTTCGAGCTTCACTTGCTCGTCGTCTGCGATGTCATCGATCTCCCGGCAAAAGGCATAGAGGGTTGCCATGCTGGAACGCTTCTCCGCAGGCAAAAGCACAAAGGCAAGCGCCAAGTTAGAAGCGCTGCGGCGGGTGATCGATTGGCTGACAGGAGAGCTCAAAGGCTCGGCGGCATTTCACCGGGAGCACGTTTTGGCGGCAACCCCCCGGTGTCGGCTAAGGTTGGATTGCGCAGACGATGGTCCCGTAGACGCTTCCGTTTCCGGTGGCGCCTGCGTTGACGTTGGTTGTCTGGCCCGGAATCCTCACCTTCCTCCTCCATCTCGTCGCTTTCCACCGGTTCGCTTGCTTTTTCCTGGGCCTTCCGGGAGGAGGAGGAACGGCTCGAATGGCTGGCGTGCCGGTGGCTGTGCCGCCTCCGCCGCTTGAGGTAGTAGTGGGTACCCACGACCAGGAGAATGAAGAGAATGACACAGGCGCCCAGCGGGAGCAGTGAGTCCTGCAGAAGGCCAGGGGACTTGCTTGTCTCGGATTCCAGTTTTGGATCTACAACGGTGGAGACGGCTGCTAGGAAGTTCAGGTGCATTGCGGATTAGGACGATTCTTTGCCTGAGCCCGGGTTCATCTCATCTTCAAAGGCTTCCCCAGTTTCAATGTTGAGACGGTTGATCCGGTAACGCAGCGCGTGGCGGCTGATCCGGAGCTGCTCAGCTGTTTTGTTCAGGCTGTAGTTATTAGTCTCAAGGGTGTTCAGGATCAGTTCCCGTTCAAAAGCGGCCACCGCGTCTTCAAGAGGGACATCGGGCGCCAACGTACCCTGGTTTGTCTTGCGGAGGCGTGTTTCGATCTGGAAGTCAGGAAGATTTTCGGGTTGAACGGAGGAGTTGGACTCGAGGATCACGGCTCGTTCCATGACGTTCCTGAGCTCCCGCACGTTTCCTGGCCAGTGATGAGCCAGGAGTTTCTGCTGCGCCGCCGGGCTGATCGCCATGATCGCCTTGTTCATGGAAGCGTTGAAGTGCCGCAAAAAGTGATCTGCTAGCAGTGGAATATCCTGCCCGCGATCGCGCAACGGGGGTGGCTGGAACTGCACCACGTTGAGCCGGTGGAATAAATCCTCACGGAACTGGTTCATGCCAATCGCTTTAACGATGTCACGATTGGTGGCAGCGATGAGCCGAACATCCACTCTCAACTCCTGATTGCCCCCGACTCGCGTGAAAGTACCATCCTCGAGGAACCGTAACAACTTGGCCTGCAACGGGCGACTCATATCGCCAATTTCATCCAGAAAAATGGTCCCGCCGTCGGCCTCTTCTACCCGGCCAATCTTCTGCCGCATCGCCCCGGTGAAGGCCCCCTTCTCATGTCCGAATAACTCGCTTTCGAGGAGCGTTTCAGGAATGGCAGCACAATTAATGCGAATGTAATTCTGGGTGCGGCGCTGGCTCAGGGTATGGAGGGCCCCGGCAATCAGCTCTTTGCCCGTACCGCTCTCCCCCAGAATCAGAACCGTGGCATTGGTGGGTGCTACCGTCTGAATCAACTGGCGCAGCGCTTTCAGTTTGGCACATTCCCCGATGATCTGCTCCAGGGTGTAGGTTTCTCCTGCTCTGGCTTTAAGCGCGGCATTCTCCTGGAGCAGGCGGTAGCGCTCGGCACATCGTGCCACTGCGTGCAATAGCTCTTCCGGGGCAAATGGCTTGCCCAGATAATCAATGGCGCCGGCCTTGATCGCCTCCACTGCCAGCTTGGGCGTGGCATAGGCGGTGATCATGAGAATCGGAAGGTTGGGCCAACGAAGCCGGACATGCTTCAAGAACTCGTACCCGCTCATGCCCCCCAGCCTGGCATCCGTGATCACCATGAAAAACTCGTTTTGCTCCAAGAGCTTGAGTGCGTCCTCAGCGGACTCCGAGGACCGTACCTCGTACCCTTCATTGGCCATGACCGCCTCTAGGGAGAGGCGCATGTTCTTTTCGTCATCGACGAATAGCAACGGCGGCATCGGTACGTTCATTTGCGCAAGCGTATCAGAGTACGAGCCGGGAACTCTAGAATGAACGTCGCGCCCTTTCCAAGCTCTGATTCTACCCGGATCTTGCCACCGTAGATTTCCGTGTTGTGTTTCACGATCGCCAACCCGAGCCCGCTGCCCTTCTCCCGGGTGGTGTAGTAGGGCTCAAAGATCCGGTTGAGATCCTTCTGCTGAATCCCTGGCCCATCGTCCCGAATCTGGATCAGGATCGAGTAGTTCGCCCCGTGACCGAGGGTGATCCAGATTGTACCCTTCCCGTCCATAGCCTCCCGGGCGTTCTGAAGAAGGTTCATGAAAATCTCGGATATGTGGTTCCGCTGCGCCAGCAGCAGCGGGAGGCCCAAAGCGTAGTCCCGATGGATGGTAACCTCGTACTTGGCCGCCTGCGGAAAGACCTGACCGATAGCCAGTTCCATCTCTTCCAGGATTTCGACCTTCTCCACCCGGCCTTCGGCCAACTTCGCGTACCCCATCAATTCCGTGATCAGACGGTCGGATTTATCTACCTCCTCCCGGATGATCTGGATCTGCTGGGTGATCGTGCCGCGCCCTTCCTTCACGGTCCGTTGCAGGGTGAAAGCAGCGTTGTTGATGATGCTAAGAGGATTCTTCAGTTGGTGAGCGATTTCCGCCGCCAGGCGGCCGGAGGCTTCCAGTTGCTCCTTTCGCACCTCCATCTCACGGTCTTCATCCAGCCTGCGGCGTTGCCGGTCTAACAGGACCTGGATGCCATAACACCAAGCGGAAACGCAGACCAATAACAACACCTTGAGGGAAAGCGCGAGGCCAAGGGAGGTGCCCTCTGTGCTCGCAGCCGAACGGCTGATCTCAAAGTCCGGACGGTCCGCTTGGGCAATTCCTTGGTCCAAGAGCGACGCAGCTGCAAAAAAAGCACACAACAACCCGCTGGCCGTCAGTTGCGGGATAACGGAGGAAATGCTGATGGAATTCCTAAGGATCAGCAGCAAGTAGAGCCAATAGAGCGCACTTTCTACGCCACCCGTGATGACAACCATTCCAGACAGGAAGAGTCCATCGACCACCGCTGTGGTGAACACCGTCCATTCCAGCACCACTGTGGGTACTTTCTGCATTCCCAGCAGAATAAAGCCCGATGCTACGTTGATGGCCAGGTACATCAGGAAGCTCCACTGGACCGTGTCTTGTGCCAGGCTGCGGTTGCGGCCGATTTGGGCTAGGTCGCCAGCCGTCGTGGCGTCGGAAATCCAGCTGGAGAGGAAGAGGTAATAAAAGAGGATCAGGAGCACCACCGCCTTGACGGGCAGCCCTAGATCCCTCTCGATCAACTGGACGCGGTAATCCTGGGAGTGCGGATCCATGGACGAAAGCCGCAGGATCCCCCACCAGGGTTGATCCTCCTGCTCGCGTTGTTGATCTGGCGAATTCGGTTTCCTCACAAGCACTTATGCCGGAAGTGGACTTCCGGAGCTACCTCAGCCGAAAACACCGGCCTTGCGCCCTAATGTAGCAATTCCAGTGCCCGGGAACAGATCTTTTCGATTTCCCAAAGGCGCCCGATTCCCTCGTAGCCGCAAGCCAACATACCTGTCTCGGGGCCGATGAATTCCACTCCTCGCTTCCGCAAGGTTTCCACGTTGGTTTGCGTGGCAGGATGGAGCCACATCTTCCCGTTCATGGCCGGTGCAATCAACACTTTGGCGTTCTGGTTCAGCGCCAAAGCCACGCAGCTCAGAGCATCGTCTGCCAGCCCCAACGCCATTTTTGCAATGAAATTGGCTGTCGCAGGCGCCACAAGAAGCAAGTCCGCATCATCCGCCAGCCGAATATGGACCGGTTGCCAGCCGTCGATCTCCTCGTAAAGGTCGGTCACCACCGGGTTGCGCGACAGAGGTTTAAAGGGAACGGCGGTGATGAACCTCTGGGCATCTGTGGTCAGGACCACGCGGACATCTGCGTTCTGCTTGGTGAGCAGGCTCGCGAGGTCGGCAGCTTTGTGGGCCGCAATCGAGCCGGTTACCCCGAGAATGACAGTTTTCCGCTCTTTCATGGAAGATCTCCATCCAGAACCGGGGCCTGCGTGCGGCTTTGCTTCATCATCTCCGCTTCGTAGATGATCCGCATTCGCCTCAGATCCTCAGGAATCTCTGTGCTGATGACTAGATAGTCAAATCGGTTCCAGCACCGGATCTCCTGGTTTGCCGTGGCCAGGCGGCGATGTATCTCCTCCGGGGAGTCTTTGCCCCGGCGCTTCAGCCGCGCTTCGAGGACGGAGAGGGAGAGGGGCGTCAGGAAGACACTGACCAGAGAACGGTGCAGTTGGGGATCCGCTTGGGCCTTTTCCATCATGGCTTGGGCTCCCTGCACGTCAATGTTCAGCAGCACATCACGCCCCGCCGCCAGCTTGGTGAGAAGCTCGGACTTGAGCGTGCCGTACCGACGCCCGTGCACCAGAGCGTGCTCCATAAAGGCCCCTGCCTCAATCTTCCTGACAAAGTCGTCATCCTTGAGGAAGTGGTAGTCCACACCATCACGCTCACCGTCCCGGGGTGCACGCGTGGTGCAAGTGATCGCACGAGTCAGATTGGGGGCCTCGCGGAGGAGTGCGTCGCAAACGGTGGTCTTTCCGCCTCCAGAGGGGGCGGAAATGACCATCAATAGCGGGGTCCGCACGCGGTGTGGCATAGGCTATTCGATATTCTGAACCTGCTCCCGGAATCGCTCCAACTCCGCTTTCAGACTCACCACGGCTTTGGAAATGGCGGAGTCGTTCGCTTTCGAGCCGATGGTGTTCACTTCCCGGTTCATCTCTTGCGCCAGAAAATCCAGCATCCGGCCCACAGGTTCGGTTGACTTCACGCAGTCCTCGAACTGCTGAAAATGACTCTCCAGCCGGGTCAACTCCTCGGTCACGTCCGAACGATCGGCGAACAGAGCCACCTCTTTCAGCAGGCGGTCATCATCGAGGGTCACCCCTTCCAGTCCGGCGTTTCGAATGCGTTCGTGGAGTTGCTGTTGGTACCTTTTGACGACGGACGGGGCGTGCTTGCGAATGGTGCCAGCTCCCTTGCGAATGATGGCAATTCTCGACTTCAGGTCCTTGCACAAGTTGGTGCCCTCGCGTTCTCGCATCGCGACCAACTTGGTCAGAGCGCGGTCCAAAGCCTGCTCCAGTGTGGTCCAGTAGGTTTCCACATCACCCATTTCCTCATCGCCCGAAATGATTCCCGGGATGCGGACCAGAGTCTCCAGGTTCAAGGGCTCCTTGATTCCCAAGGAGGTGCGCAGCTTCTCCAATTCGCGGGCATAAGCCTTTGCCAGAGGCAAATTCAGACGCACCCGTTCGGCCCAGGTGGCCTCGTTCAGGTGCAAATTGACGCGAATCGAGACTCGCCCGCGACCGATTCGGCGGTTGGCAAGATCACGAATTCTCGCTTCTAACGGATCCAATTCCCGGGGCAAAACCACCACCACTTCCGCCTGTTTGCGATTGATGGAATTGGCCTCCACGGCAATCTTGAGCCCATCGCGGGAGGATTCCCCGCGACCATATCCTGTCATGGAACGCATAGTGTTTCTGGAAGACTAAAGCTTGAGCATCTGGGCGACTTGGCTGACGTCCTTATCTCCGCGGCCGGAGAGGTTTATGATGATGAGGCGGTCTTTGGGGAGCTTGGGGGCTTCTTCCATAGCTGCCGCCAGGGCGTGTGAAGATTCCAAAGCAGGGATGATCCCTTCCAAACGCGCCAGACGGGTGAATGCCTCCAGAGCCTGACCGTCGGTGGCGTAGGTGTAATCGACACGTCGTCGGTCCCGCAGCCAGCAGTGCTCTGGCCCCACCGCCGCGTAATCCAATCCTGCGGAAATACTATGGGTCAGTTGAATTTGCCCCGTCTCGTCCTGCAGGACATAGGACAATGAACCTTGCAGGACCCCCAGCGATCCCCCTTGAAAGCGAGCTGCGTGCCTTCCGGGTTTGATTTCTTCGCCTCCCGCCTCGACTCCCAGCATTTTGACATCCTGATCAGCAAGGAAAGGGTAGAAGAGACCAATTGCATTGGAACCTCCTCCTACACAAGCAATTAACAAGTCAGGAAGACGACCCTCCTTCTCCTGAATCTGCTTTCTGGCTTCATCTCCGATGACGCGCTGAAAGTTGCGTACCATCAGAGGATAGGGGTGCGCGCCGTAGGCGGTACCCAGGATGTAATGAGTGTCGCGGACATTCGTAACCCAGTCGCGCATCGCCTCGCTAATGGCTTCCTTGAGCGTTTGCTGGCCTGCCTGTACCGAAATCACTTCTGCTCCCAACATCTTCATGCGGAAAACGTTGAGGGCCTGTCGAGCACAATCCACCGCTCCCATGTAGACTCGGCACTTAAGCCCAAACATCGCGGCCACGGTTGCCGTGGCCACACCGTGCTGCCCAGCCCCTGTCTCGGCGATGACCCGGTGTTTTCCCATTCTGCGGGCGAGCAGCACTTGACCAAGGGAGTTGTTGATCTTGTGAGCGCCCGTGTGAAGCAAGTCCTCTCGCTTGAGATAGATCTTGGCTCCACCCAGTTCACGAGTAAGGCGTTCAGCGAAATACAAGGGGGTCGGACGTCCCGCGAACTCAGTGAGGTAGTAGTCCAACTCCTTCTGGAACGTTGGGTCCTGCTGCGCGCGCCAGTACTCCTCCTCGAGTTGGACGAGGGGATGAACCAGCGTTTCTGGCACGAACCGGCCTCCAAAAGGTCCGAAATGGCCGCGTGCATCGGGTACTTGCGTGTGGACGTTCTCGTTCATAGTTCCTGAAGAACTCCCCAAGAGTGCTTGCTGAAAGCGGGGGAATCAAGCATAGAGCGGAAAGGAACCGGCGCAGGTCCAGCGGGTTTTGAAGTGCGCCATCCTGAGGTGCCGCTTTTGGCCTCATGCCAACCGCGGGGGAAGACGCCCACTCCCCTTCGGTTACTTGAGTGGAGACTGTTTTGCCATCCGCTCTGCAAGTGCTTGATGTGCAGCGCTAACACGTCCGCAGGAGGCTAGGGAACGGTAAAGGCGCGCTGCCTCTCGCTCGTGTTCCGTTGCCCGCAGGTGGTCAGCGCATCTCAGACAGGCATCAGCAATCACATCCATCAATTCTGCAGGGCCATTTCCCAGGACCGATGCCAAAGCCGAGGAGGCTCTGGGAGTCCCCAGCCATCCCAAGGCATTCGCCGCCGCTCCTGCCGACATGATGTCCTTGCTGCGCAGGATGCGTTCAAGCACAGCGGCGCTCCGAGCATCCCGGCGCAAGCCAAGCGCCTGAATAACCATCGCCTTTGGTGCGCCTTGCATCTTGGACACCTTTACCCGCATGGCTGCCAGGGCGTCCTCGCCGGGGATGGCGAAAAGCGTGCTGCAGGCTCCCATGGCCAAGGATGGATCCTCCAGGAGTTTTGCCAGCGCTGGAACGGAAGCGCTGGATCCTACCAAAACCAATTGGCCACAGAGGAATTCCTTGGCAGGAATGGAAAGTTCCCAAGCCAGACTCTCCAAGAGCACTTTTTCGGCTTGGTCGCGACTGCTTTCGTTCAAGGCACTCGACGCTACCCAATCTTCGAGTGGCACCAACGTACCACGGTCCGATCCTTCCTGGTATTGTCGTAACGCTTCGATCGTTTTCTGGACTTCAGCGGGGTAGGGTCGTTTCCCCGCCGTGACGGACTTCGCGTTATTCTTGTTACCGCCTCCATCCTGATCTTTGACTGATCTCATAGTTCCTAATGGGAAAGTTCAATGGACTGTTGATCCAGCAGAGCCGTTCGGACCTCCAAGGAAGCCTGTCCCTGAAGGCTCCTTGTATGAAAGAGGAACGGATGAAGCTTCTGTGCGCGGATCTCCCGCAAAGCCTCCCAGGTTATCCCCGACTTTTCAGCCAGGGTGCTCGCAGGTTCGTCGAGCGTGAGGACCATGAGACGCTGGCCAAGGCTTCGTACAGCCCGTTTCGGCGTGGTTCTGGCGCTCTTCCAGGCTTTCAGGCTGGCAGCCACTCCCACACCGGGCGGGAGACTGGCGCAGAGCCTGGCCAGTTCGGCGGGTTGGCGCTGGTTCTTCCCGTCTACTTGGACTTGGGTGATGGCCAGCCGCACCCCATACCTCTCACACCAAAGCGCCGCTTTCGGCATCTGTCCCCACTGGACCGGCGCGATCACCACCTCAACCCCCATGCTTCGCGCCTTCTGAAAGAGAACCTGGCCTGCGGACTCCTCCGAGGGAAGGCCGGGCACTTCCCAGGCCACCATGCGCACCCCAGCATCGTCGAGCTGAAACCTCAGTTCCTGGAACTCCATTGCCGTCAGCGGATCCAGGACGGTCTTCTGGATCTTGGGCGAGATTGGAGTTTCGGCATTGGCTTTCCAGTACCATAATCCTTGTTGGGAGGCAGCCTGAATCCCGGAAAAGAGGTCCGAAGCCTCCGTGTGGGAACTGAGCCCCACGCGCCAGCCGAGTTTCTCCTGTGCCTGGGCTGCAGGGTTCCACAGTGCGCTGGGCAAAGTGGCACAGGGCAGATCGCCGAGCGTAAACTGCAGCGCAGCCAGATAGAACTGCAGCATCTTCGGGTCCCAGAAGACATAGGGGTTGTGGGCGAAGGTGGAGTGAAACGCGCGTCCACGTCCGTATTGCCGGATCCATGCCAGAGCGTAGTCTCCGTCGGCCCTAACACAGGCTCCTCGCGGATCGCCCTGAGGGGTGCCGGTTTTCTCCACATCGATACTTAGCAGCACGCGGTTACGCTTTCGCGAGTAGACCTCTTGATAGCGAAACAGTTCATCTCGATACTCAAAGCCGTTGGGTTCGAAGGCCTGTGTAATGGGATGAGCCGGATCTTCCACTTTTACGATGACGCGCTCGTTGCTGTCGCGGTGGTTCGCCCCACGCGCTCCAAGCATCCGCCCGAATTCCGGCCAATCCTCCATCGCCCCAGGCCACTTCGTGAATGCCACCGTGGTGCCGTGAACACCCAGCATACCTCCGCCCGCGTAAATGAATTCAACGAGGTTGCGGCGGAGTTCCGGGTCCTCGAACAGGTTGCCAACATTGTTGTTGAAAAACACCGCGTCGAATCGCTGCAAACTCTCTTTCCGGAAAACCTCGGGATCCTGCGCTATCTCCGTCTCAAAAGCGCCGGTCTTGCGCCCCATGGCTTGGAAAGCGTAGCTGGCATGTGCAATGGAGGGATGCCCGCCGTACCCGACGTTCCGGTCGAAGATCAAAAGGCGCCGCGGCTTTTGCGGGTGAATGGGGGCTTGAAGGGGCAGGGCGGCGTCGATCTTGGCGCGTTCCGTTTCGGGCACCTGCGAAGGTGGGAAAGACTGCGCGTCCAAGAACGGCGAGAGGACGACGCAGGCTGACCACGCAAACCAGGTTACACAGAGGGATGGGAGGCTAAATCGGGAGTGCATTGTGGCTTCCTGTGACTAGAAACTCCAAGGTGCCCGCAGCGGTCGGTGCAGCAACCGGTTCGCAAAGGCGTGGTTGGTGACCTTCTGGGAATGGAGATGCCATTTCAAACTCGTGCGCGTGGAGCACGCGAGGTTCGCCAGGTGCCCCACTGAGGCCGAGCGGTGTCCGATTTCCTCATCACAGCTGGCAGGCTTGCGTGAATGGATGCAAGCGAGCCAATTGGCATGGTGATCGTTATTACCGGGATTGACTTCGCGGGACTTGAGGTTCAGGGCCTGAATCACCTCGTCTGGGCCGCCCTCGATCGGTCCACCCGTGGTCATGCTCGTGAGCCATCCACGTTCGCCCACGAACACTCCGCCGAAGTTGCCCGCGAGCCTCGCATTGGAGGGGACCGCGTGATAGAGGTCCTTCACCATGCCCCAATTGTCCACCAGGTGAAGGAGTGTCCCGTTCGCATAACGACAGGTAAGGGTGGGGAATTCGCCTGAGCTTGGATGCACGATCTCCACCGGCCCGCTTCGTTCCATGCCCAGCGCATACTGGATGACGTCCGCCGAGTGAGCCAAATGCCAGGTGAGCGAGGTAACCCCAAACGCCGAGCTGAACGACCATGGAACCACTCCCGGGGAAGGGTTCACATGGTAGAGACGATTGTAGGGATGCCAGGGAGCCGGGCCTACCCACATGTCCCAGTCCAGACCTTCAGGCACCCGCTCCGCCGGCAGAGCATAGTCAAGAGGCACATAAGACTTTCCTGTGACCGCCGGATTGAGGGTTTTGTCAAAGGCCCGGAAACGTTCGGCACCGAACCACATGCCTAGGTTGTTCCAAAGGGTGAACACGGACTTGACCTTTCCCAGGCCCCCTTCGCGAACGAATTGGACTACGTTACGGATCGTGCCGATGGAACGGTACTGAGTCCCCGTCTGGAAAACCCGTCCATAACGCCGTACCGCCCCCACGATCTCCTGGCCTTCCTCGAGCGTGAGCGAAACCGGTTTCTCGCAGTAGATGTCTTTGCCTGCCTTCGCTGCCTCAACGGACATCGGCGCATGCCAGTGGTCCGGTGTTACGATAACCACCGCATCGATGTCCGGCCGGTGAAGGATTTCCCGGAAATCGTTGTAAGCCGCACAACCCTTGTACGTGCCTGAAGCCTTCTCGGCGGCATACTTGGTTTCAACGATGCTTTTCGCATTCTCCCGCCGCGAGGCATCCACATCGCAGACCGCCAATACGCGGAACCCTGGATCTCCCGAGACCCGATGCACGTGGCCTATCCCCATGGCGCCGAGTCCGATCAAGCCGACAGTGATCTGTTTGCTGGGCGTCTCCTGGGCGCGGAGGCTCCTTAGGAAGTGGAATGGGGCCACCTGCAGCACAGCTGCCCCCGCGACGAGGCTACTGCGCTGGAGAAAACTGCGTCGCGAGACAAGGGAGCGACCTGCTTTGTGTGACGTAACTTGCGGAGAGTCTGTGGCCATAAGGTTCTTGCTCGTTGGGCTTGCCATGGGTGTCGAGGGTCGTTGTAGCGGATCAAGCAGCATGCTGCAACGACTTCCTGCTACTAAGCGGTGACCCGTCCATTACTTCACACTTTAGGCTCTGACTCGTCATGGCCGTGACACCACTGAACTAACGGTAAACAGAATACGAATACAGAGTTCTTATGAATCAATCCATGAAGGTAGGCGCCTGGGTAGCCCTGTTTCGGGAAATCGGCCTCAGCCAGGCCCAAATAGACCAGTGGCACAACCTGGTTGAGCATCGCCACCCGTCTGGCTATCAGGGCTTTTTGGAATGGCTTGGCCTTCCGCCGGCCGAGATCGATCGAATTCGGGCAAAGGGTCGGCGAGATAAGAAAAGGTAGGGTTATACCCCATAGAGCACGCTGATTGGACACAGTAGAGTGGGAGTAGTTCATGTTCTCCCAGAACAGCTGATCCTGGTGGATGGGCTTAACAAGCCAGCCGAGCAGCAGGTGGCGCAGGCGGTGAATGGTCGAGTTACGACCAGCGCCCCCAAAGCCGTCGGTGGCATCCTGGGAGGCAGAGAACAGACCCGTTCCACCGGCTGGTATGATGCACCTCAATGAATCCCCCGCCCAGCTAAGCGCGCATAGGGAGCAGGAGGCATTCCTCAAAGCGCTGCTGTTGCATGTCGGAAGTGGGGATTGCCTGCTGTTGCTGGGTAACCTGGCAGCGGCGAGGCGCGAAGAGGGATCCATCCGACGTGCCCTATTCCTGACGGTGGTTCTGCTTATCACCTCGGTTGTGGGATTGTCCTATTGTGGCATTCTGCTGCCAGAGGCATTCCGCGGCCCGTTACCCCCTCCCGTTCGTGTCTTGGGCATTCTGGCTCTGGGATCCCTGATTGCACAGGGCGTGTTTCTCGGATGCCTGTTTTGGCAGCACGCTGTTGTGCTCCGTCTCCATGAAGAGTGTCGGCGCGTGATCCTGGATCTGGCTCGAGCCCACCTAGCGGTCCCCACGCGCACAGTCGATGAAGGAAGCTGCCTCCGGCCTAAGATCCAAGCGCAAGAGGCTAGCGATTCCCAGTCGCGTGAGATAGCCGAGGGTACGACTACCGGAGCTCCGTCGGCCGCAAACTCCCGTTTTTCTGACGCCCGGGATTTTGCTGTTCTCCGTTCGAAGTAGTGCCGAACCAGATCCACCTTGCTTGGGGCTGTATCAGTTCCTTCGATGGGACTATTGATATTATCGAATTGCCCCCAAGCTCAGCGAGTGCATACTTTGCTCGCGTCACCGAGTCTCGGACGGGGCCGGGGGCGGCAGGGGCGGCAGATTCGGATGGCCACTGACTCTCCATGAAAGCGATGATTCCTGGGTTCCGGGCGCTGTTTTCCGTGTGGTTCTCAGCCGTCGTTGAGTTCCGATTCCCAAGGGGTGCGTCTTCCGTTTGCCAAGAAAGCCGGAAATTCCCGTTCAGAATGGCCCTCTGGGTGCTCGTGCTATTCCTTGTTCAAAACCTTGCGGCTTGGGCCGACCCTTTCGACGACTGGTCGCTGCGAAACCCTATCCCCACGACCCGTTGGGCCCAGGATGTTGCGTTTGGGAATGGCCGCCTTTTGGCTGTGGGGCAGGATCTCGTGGGGCTTGTGCTGACCTCTTTGGACGGAGTGAATTGGAGCGAGAACAAGATCAACGGGAACTTTTCTTTCAGCTCGATCCAGTTTGGCGGTGGCCGGTTTTCTACGATCGGGTATGATTCGGATGCGGACCCGTTCAGTCGGACCAACATTGTGCTCTGGCATTCCACCAACGGCTTCGATTGGTTCCCCGCGCAAGCACCAGACCTCGACGTGGCAGAATTCCTCGCCTATGGAGGGGGCCGTTTCGTCCTCGTCGGGATCAAACGCATGGCTACGGGGGGCATACCGTTGCTCGAGTCCACCTGGGTCTCGCAGGACGGGGTGTCGTGGACCCTCGCCACCGACAGGGTTTTGGCCGACTCGGATGGCGCGCTGTTTTCCTCGATGGGTTACGCCAACCGTCGATTCGTGGGGCTTACCAAGCAGTTTGCCTGGGTGTCCAGCGACGGCTCAAGTTGGGAACCTTATCCACTGGACGTTACGAACACATGGCTCACCTTATTCGTTGCAGGCGACCGGTTCTTTGCCCTGGATTTGCGCGCTCGCGCCGTCAATCCGGGTTCGCCAATCTCGCCCAGTTATGTCTATACGTCGCCAGACGGGATAGTCTGGACCCCTCACGAGTACCCCTATCCTGCCGTCGTGCGTCCGCCTCAAGGCTACATTCATGGGGTATTCGTCCACCTCAGTGAGCGGCAACTTTACACATCAGAAGATGGTCTGGATTGGGTTGAGCGACCACTGGATCTGCCTTTGCCAGTTTCGCTGACAAAGCTCGTGGGTGCTTTCGGAGGCTTGGCAGGGGTCGGTGTAGGCTGGGGGGGCGGCAACCAACCTTTGCTGCTCAGTTCCCAGGATGGGCTGAAATGGACCGACCATGTGGGTGGAGTTCGAGGGGGACTCCTAACTGCGGCTGCGTATGGGGCGGGGCGGTGGGTGACGGTAGGGTCGCCTCAGACCACGAGAACCAGTACTAACAACCTCGGCCTGGCCACGGTCGCCCCGGATCGTTGGCAGTCGGTCTTGCTTCCGCGCGTACAGGCTTACTATACCCGGGTTGCCTACGGTAGTCCTGGCTTTGTTGCGGTCGGCCGGGCCTCCACCGAAGGCGGAGCCCAACCTCCTGGAGCGCTCGCTTTTTCCAGAGATGGCCTCACTTGGGTGGATCGCACACCCGCAGGGGCGCCCGTCCTCAGTTCAGTTGCCTACGGAAATGGTCTCTTTGTGGTGCCGGCAGCGAATCAGGTTTTTACGTCTGAGGACGGGGAGCACTGGACTGGGAAACTTCTCCCAGAACTAACGGATTTCGTTGCTGGGAGAATTGTGGCTGGCGCCGGGCGCTTTGTTTGCCTTGGTTCGTCCATCAGCACGGTGTACGTCTCCACCAACGGAACGGATTGGACGGCCGCCAATCCGGGTTTCAGCAGCAGCGGCAGCATGCGAGGTCTTGCCTACGGCGGGGGACGTTTCGTGATCCTCCGCGACGGCAGTGTGGCGGTGTCCACCAATGGGTTGGATTGGACATCCCAGAGCCTGCTGTCCCCCGGATCTGTTCGCGACATCATTTGGGCGAATGGCTCTTTCGTGGCGCTCCGCGTCGCCTCGGGTCCCAGCAATCCGGCGTGGTTTTCCACGATGTGGACCTCGACCGACGGCCTTGCGTGGACCCAGAGGTCCTTCACTTGCCAAGGCCAGCTGCAAGCGCTGGCACCGGGACCAAGTTCGGTCCTCGCCATCGGGGAACGGGCTGCCATCCTCGAATCCGCCCCGTGTTTGCCAATAGGGCGACTGCCCTGGCTCGAGGTGCGGAACGGCATGCCAGTTCAGATCCTGCTGCACGGAATCAGTGGGCGAAGCTACCGGGTCGACAGGCGTGCCACGCTCTCTGTAACTGAGGACTGGGTGCCAGGGGAAACTCTGAGCGTGACGAACGACACCACGGCTTGGTCCCTGGACCCGCCCAGTGGGCCGAGCGGCTTCTACCGCGCGCTCGAATTTCCGTGACTTCGTTATGCGCTTCAAGTGCGAACACCCAACGCACCCACCGCAACATGAAAACGCGATCTCTACTCACAATCAACTGGGCGTGCCGCTCCACGCTGGTTTGGCTCCTGGTCTTCTCATGGGCGGCACTCACCCAGGAACCATCCGCTGCTGAAGACGCGAAGTCCGCTCTCATCCAACAGCTGAAAAGTCCAGATCTGAAGGTTCGCCAGCAGGCGGTGGAAACCTTGAAAGCCAACCCTTCCATGAGTCACGTGGTTGTCTCGGCCCTTCTTGAATCGATCCCGGCTGCCAACGAAAACGCCCGGTTCCAGATCAGTTCCACCTTGGGGGTTGTTGTGTTGCAGGTGAGCGAGGCGATACCGACCCTGGAGAAGGCATTGAGACACCCCAGGCCCGAGGTTCGGGCGTATGCCGCCTTTGCCTTCACTTATCTGCACGATCAGGCTTCCGGCAAGGCAGTGGTGCCATCCCTGGTGGATTTGCTCCATGACAAAGACGCCCGCGTGCGCGGTCGGGCGGTCCAAACCCTTGGCAGCCTCGACCCCGCCAACTCCAGCCTTGTTTCTCTTTTTGTCGCCGCGCTGAAAGATTCAGATCCCAAGGTGCGGATGTTCGCCGCCGGTGCTCTCGGGAGGACTGGCTCAGGAACACCGCAGGTAAGGGAAGCCTTGACCATCGCCTTAAGGGATGAGGCGCCTGAAGTAAGAATGATTGCCGCTGACGTTCTGGGGGGGATGAAAGCTGAGGCGAAGGAAGTGGCTTCCGCCATAACGGAAGCCCAATTCAACTACATCACCAATCAAGGCGCTATCGTCATCACGGGATACATCGGTTCCGGCGGTGACGTGCTGATTCCTGACAAACTGAAGGGGTTGGTTGTCAACCGCATCGGGAACGATGCCTTTAGGGGGTGCTATAGCGTCACGGGCCTCAAGATTCCCAGCAGTGTCAGTAGTGTTGGGGATGGAGCGTTCGCTTCATCCAGCATCACCAACGTCACGATTCCCAGCAGCGTGACCCATATCGGCGTAGCAGCGTTCGGCGTCTGTGCGGGCCTCAGCGCAATAGTGGTGGATGACGCCAACCCCTTCTTCAGTAGCGTGGATGGGGTCTTGCTCAACAAGTCCCAGACCACGCTCATCCAGTACCCGGGGGGCAGGGCCGGGAGCTACACGATTCCGAACAGTGTTATCCGCATCGGGGAGGCGGCGTTTGCCAGATGTGGCGCTCTGACTGGAATCACTATGTCCGACCACGTCACCAGCATCGGCAACGATGCCTTCGCTGGCTGCTCCAGCTTGACGACCTTTCCCGTCGCCAACGGCGTGACCCAGATCGGCACCAACGCGTTCAGCAACTGCTCTGGCCTGGCTAGCGCTGCCATACCCAGCGGCGTCAAGAAGCTCACGGACGGTGCCTTCTCCTACTGCACCGGTTTGACCAACGTCTCGATGCCCAAGGGGGTGACCAGTATAGGCCATAACGTGTTTTCTGGGTGTACCGGCCTGACAACCACCACCATTCCCAGCAGCGTCACCAACATCGGAGACTCTGCGTACTTCTACTGCACCAACCTGACCAGCGTCGCATTTCCTGACGGTGTGACCAGGATCGGGGCGGCAGCCTTCCACTACTGCATCAGGCTTACAAATGTCACCATCGCTGGTAGCGTGAATGCCATCGGCGACGGGGCGTTCGGTGGATGCCCCAGCCTGAAGACCGTGCGGTTCCAGGGAAACGCCCCCAACCCGGCCACGGTTGGTACAAATGTGTTCATCGCTTCCGACCAAGTGACTGTCTACCGCTCGAAGGATGCAAAGGGCTGGGGCCCAGCGTTTGGAGGTCGGCCAACGGCCTTGGAGTGATGCTGCCAACGCCTCGTACACCATTGACCCCCCGAGAGAGGCCCTCCATACTTGATTCACCTTCGGTTCTTTCACGGGACTGGTGGGGCGATCTCTATGCACTCTGTCAAACCGGGTCTGATGGCCGCCGGCATCGGCATGGCTGTGAATGTCGTCTTGGCGATTGTGAAAATCGTCACGGGCATTGTGGGTAATTCCTATGCGCTGATCGCCGACGGTATTGAGTCCACCGCCGATATCATAAGCTCCCTGGTTGTCTGGACCGGGTTGAGGATTTCATCCCTGCCACCTGATGCCGACCATCCATACGGTCATGGCAAAGCGGAATCCATAGCAGGGATCGTTGTGGCTCTGGGTTTGCTGACAGCGGCGGTTTTTATCGCCATTCAGAGTGTGCGGGAGATTATCACCCCTCATCACGCGCCAGCCTGGTTTACCCTGCTGGTTTTGGCATTGGTCATCGGGACGAAGGAGACGCTCTATCGGTTCGTATTCAGGGTGGGTGACGAACTGACCAGTACGGCTGTCAAAGGTGACGCCTGGCACCACCGTTCGGATGCCATCACCTCGGCAGCGGCTTTTGTTGGCATCACCATCGCTCTTCTAGGCGGCAAGGGCTATGAGAGCGCGGACGACTGGGCGGCATTGCTCGCTTGTACCGTCATCCTGTTCAACGGCTACCGCATCTTCCGCGCCGCACTCGGCGAGATCATGGACGCCGCGGTTGCGAGGCCCATCCAACAGCAAATCCACGAAATAGCGGGCTCGGTCTCGGGCGTGGTGCGAGTGGAGAAATGCCGAACTCGTAAAAGCGGGCTGGGGCTCTTTGTGGACATTCATGTGGAGGTCGACGGTGGCTTGACCGTGTGGCGAGGTCATCAGATCGCGCATGACGTCAGCGACCATTTGAAGTCGGCAGCTTTGTCGATTCAGGATGTGGTAGTGCATGTGGAACCGGCGCAGCGCGCGCCCGACCTCACTCCCGCAGGAAAGGAGCCTGCGGAACTGGATCGACCCTCATCCTGAGGGGTGGGGACAGCGGAAAGGTGAACGCCTTGAAGATTCCCATCCTACCTCGGAGACCAGGGGTACGGCTGAGCCGCCCGACGCTGCGACCGAATCGGACGTTGGTCTCCCTAAAGAGCACGGGCCTACCCGACTACGGAAAAGCGCGAAAGGCGTGTGGGAAGCACTGAGGTTCTCTGTCTCTACCGCCAGGTCACGGTTTCCTGGTTCGACAGCAGGCAATCGGAGAGCTTAGGGCGCATGGCTCGAGTGGTTTCCTCGCAGAGGTAATAGCCTCCACGCGAGATAGTTTGGATGGCGGTGAGCAGCTCGGAAGTGGGGCAGGTCTTGAGAAGATACCCCGAGGCGCCAGCGTCCAGAGCCCGAACCACGGAGTCCGGGTCCACCAACGCGGTCAGAATCAGGACCCTTGTTTCGGGGTATTCGTCGTGGATTCGTTGCGCGACGCTGATTCCGTCGCCATCCGGCATACAAAGATCCAGGAGCACAACCTCAGGTTGTGACTCTTTGATCGCGGCTTCGGCTTCGCGGGCGGATTTGGCTAGCGAGATGTTCTTCGGATCGACGAACCGGGACAGGAAAGACTGGAGCATTTCCAGAACCATCTGGTGGTCATCGACCAGGAGGATCTTCACCTGGTCCAGATTCCCTTCCTGGCTGTCTTGTTCGTTTTGGTCCGTTTTCTTCATGGCATCGCAGATGCGCAGAGATACTAACCGGTGTATTCGAGAGAGCGCAACGCTCGAGCGCTGGAATCCTCGATACCCTCAGTTATCTAATCGGCTTGGAAAGGATTCCCTTAAGGAGACTTTCTCCTTTATTTTCGTCAGGAGGACTAGCAGGGTTTTCTTGACGCCGTGACAACGAAGGCCTGCTGGTATTCGGGCACGGAAGCCTTGTTTTCGCTAGCGCCTATGAATCAATGCCGCGTTTTGCCAATGTGTCCAGGCCTGATGTCCTTGCGGGAGGGGATGTGGATCTTGGTTTGGTGGCTCCAGCTTTCGTTGCTTCTAGGGCGAATGTCAGCCGCTGAGCCGAACCATGGTCAGGAGGCAGCTTCGGACGCCTTCCTCCGCGACAATGGCACCTATCAAAACGGAGGCTATTGGGCTACCCCACTCGCCTGGCTGATGGTGACCCTGGGAGCGACTGATTGGCAGCGGGCGGGAACGGTATTCTGCGAGGCGGTAGAGGATTTCCAGCGGGAAAAGGACGTGAATGAGTGGGTCAACGACCAAGCGAAACCGGATCGCGGGGTACGAGACTACTGCGCCAGCGCCTCCATGCCCTTGGCGGGTCTGAAGCAGTTGCGGGCGATGATGGCCCAGGGGGGGCACCATTGGCCCTCCGACCTCTCCAACCGTGTCGCGCGCGCAGAGTCCTGGCTGCGAAAAGAGTCGAATCGGATCCTTCGTGGTAGCTCCTTGCCGGGCCAAGGCGGGGTGCGAATCTTCACTCCGGACGCTTCTGCCGGGTATGGAGCCTTTTGGGTGCGGGACTGGTCCTACTCGATCGAGGGTTGTCCCGAGGCCTTCACCCGGGAAGAAATCCGGGCCGGGTACGCTTTCCTGGCGGCAGCACAGAGGGCAGACGGGTGTATGCCTGACCGGGTTCGTCCGGATGGAAAAGGGGTTTTCTCTCCCGGGGGCGAGGAATCACCCCTTTCGGCTCATGGTTCGGTGGATCAATCGCCTTTCATGGTGATTGTTTGCCATCAGTACTGGCGGCTTTTTGATGATTTGGAACCTTTTCGGAAGACGATGGAAGGATTGGAAAAGGCTATGGCTTTCACCCCGCGTAACCCAACCAACGGCCTGGTGCGGATCCACGATTCCCGGCAATTCCGACCCTATAGCTTCCTGGATACGGTCCCCCTGGTGGGCGACGAGCAGTTTTCCTCGGTATTGTACTGGGATGCCTGCGTGAAGTTGGCCGAAATGTCCGAGGCTGCCGGCAGGGGGGAGAGTGCTATCCGTTGGCGCAAAGAGGCGGTGCGGGTGAAGCAGGGCTTGGCTAGTTTGTGGGATGATCGTTTAGGGCTCTTTGTCGCCGCCAGCGACCATTGGCGTCAGCCATCCATCTGGGGCTCCCTCTTTGCGGTGTACAGCGGGGCGGCCACCCCCGCGCAGGCGCACCGAATCCGTCAATACTGCCAGGACAACTACCAACAGATTGTCCGGCGCGGCCAGGTGCGACACCTTCCCCGAGGCATGTTCTGGGGAGAGGTTCCCAAGTGAAACTCAGCTTTCCTAATTCATGAAGAAACTATCCTTCCTACGCTGGGCGACAGCGTTGCTCTCCGTTCTGCTTCTTGCCGGATCTTTGCCAGGTCTGCAGGGAGCTCAGTCCCGATTGCCCGCCCCAGACCTCAACCTTCAACTGGCCGCACCGATTACCACCTGGGATGAGGCCATCCCGCTGGGAAATGGCCTGATGGGCGGCTTGCTCTGGGGGGAAAACCAGACCCTGCGAATCTCGCTTGACCGTGGTGACCTCTGGGATGAACGCCCTGCCGCCGAACCGGAATGGTGGAAGAAACACACCTACGCGCGGATGCAACAGCTCGTGAAGGAGAAGCAATTTGACGAGGTCAATCGACTCTTCGACAGCCCATATAACGGGGTTACGCCCACGAAGCTACCCGCAGGCCGGCTGGAGGTTACCCTTGGGGCTGGGCAACAGCTCCAATCTTTCGAACTCGACCTGGCCGGCGCCGAGGGCAGGGCACGCCTCGGAAACGGCGCCACTATCAGGGGTTTCTTCAGCGCGGCTCAGCCAGTAGCCCTCTTTCGGATCCCCGGCCCAGAACCGGTGGCAATCGACCTGTTAAGCCCGGTCGATGTCAACCGCAAGACCGGAGGTTCTTCTGCAGGACCCAGCAGCGGCGGATCGGTCGATCGACTGGGATATCCGGAGGCGCGGAAGGGGTCCGCAGGCAAAGCGAAATGGTATGTCCAGGAAGCTGCGGAGGGTCTCAGCTATTGCGTGTGTGTGGATACGCGGCGATCCGGCAACGAGACGCTCCTGGCGGTGACAGTCACCTCCACGCGCGATGACCCCGATCCATTGGGATTGGCTCGAAAACTCTGCAGTTCGGCACTTCGCAAGGGGTACAAATCGATGATGGGTCCTCATCTGACCTGGTGGAAGCGGTTTTGGGAGAAATCGGCCGTCCAGGTTCCTGATCTGGCTGCTGCCAAACACTACTACCTGGTCCAGTACTTCTATGGTGCCGCGTCTCGCCGTCAAGCGCCCCCCATGCCCCTTCAAGGAGTGTGGACCGCTGATGCCGGTGGACTTCCACCGTGGAAGGGCGACTACCATAACGACCTGAATACCCAGATGACGTACATCGGGTATCAGACTGCCGGGCGTTTTGATGAGGGTGCCTGCTTCCTGGACTACCTCTGGAACCTGTTACCCGTTTTTCGGGAGTTTGCGCGCGATTTCTACGGAACTCCCGGTGCGGCGGTGCCGGGCGTCATGTCGCTCGCCGGACAGCCCCTGGGGGGCTGGGGCCAATACAGCCTTTCCCCCACGATGGGGGCTTGGAATGCTCATCTTTTCTACCTCCATTGGCGATATACCGAGGACCGGCAGTTTCTTTGCACCAGGGCCTATCCCTGGTGCAGCGAAATCGGAGAGTGCCTGAATTCCCTGCTTCGTCCCAATGCCCAGGGAACTCTGGTCCTCCCACTCTCGACTTCCCCGGAGATCTTCGACAACACCGGGCGCGCGTTTGTGGAGCCGAACAGTAACTACGACCTTGCCTGCCTGAAGATGCTCTTCCTTTCCCTTGCCGAGATGGCGGAGGCTTGCGGTCGCCCCAACGAAGCGGAGCGCTGGGTTGCCACAGCCAAGGGGTTGGGCGATTTTCACGCAGATGCCCACGGCATGCTACTCATTGATCCCAAGACCCCACTGCCTTACAGCCATCGTCACCTCTCGAATCTGATGGGAATCCATCCCTTCAACCTCCTCACGACCGAATCAGGGAGCGGCGACCGTCAGCGTATCGACGCATCCCTGAAGCAGTGGGACCAACTCGGCACCAGCCAGTGGTGTGGTTACAGTTTCTCCTGGATGAGCTGCCTCCGGGCACGGGTGGGGGATGCCGAGTCGGCTCTGCGTAACCTGGACATTTACCTCAAGGCCTTCATTCTTCGCAACGGCTTCCATGCCAATGGAGACCAGACCAAGAGTGGGTATTCCTCCATGACCTATCGTCCTTTCACGCTGGAAGGGAATTTCCTCGCGGCTCAAGCGGTCCATGAGATGCTCCTCCAAAGTTGGAGCCCAAGCCCAGGCAAGCCTGGGACCGAGGTGATCCGCCTTTTCCCCGCCACGCCAACTCGCTGGAGCCAGGCATCGTTTGAGGACTTGGGTACGGAAGGTGGACACCGGGTCTCGGCCAAGCGGATGAATGGGAGGACAGCTTGGTTTCGGCTCGTGGCCGGGAAGACTGGCTGGGTGCGGATTCTCGATAACTTTGACGGCCGCGAGGTCCGCTGGAGTCGGAAGGGAGTGCGGAAGGAGGGTGGAGTGTACCTGGTCGAGCTCAGGCGGGGGCAGTCGATAGAATGTTCTCTGGAGCCTAACCATTAAGGTCGAGCGGAGCGCCTTAGCCGTGTCCATGCAGTTGAACAGGAGGCAGCAGAGAGAGCAGAGCCGTC
>CAYPNF010000070.1:0-38260 GCA_964411985.1 uncultured Verrucomicrobiota bacterium | reverse complement strand
TGGCGCCGCGTGGGAATGAACTCAGCATGGCGGGCGGACGGCATGACCATGCCGCTCCCAAAGACAGCGATTTCGAGAATTCATAGTTGGGTGTGAGTTGGTTCAAGCCCGCCAAAGGGTGGTTCCTTTGGCGGGCTAAATCGCTGGGGGACCCAGGTCGGCTCGAGGGAGGATTCCCCAGGAGGGGTCAGGCTAACAAAGACACCGCAAGTCGAATCAGCTTGAAAGCGATTTCCCCACGATGACCCAATCAGAACGCTGTTGACAGCCTAAAGCGTTCAAAGCGTGGTGTTTCAGTAGCTCATCCGCCGCGGCCTACGAGGCAAGCCTGGAGAATTGCCCGAGGCGTACCCTGGCTTGAGACCGGAACTCTCGTTCCCATTTTGTACATTCGTTTTCATAACATAATATATAAGATGTTTCGTTGACAGGCCTCTCTCCTGCTACTAGACTGAGCTACATTCGCCCCCCCGGGAGGCCGACAGCATCTGCTGTGAGTTCGATGTCACTGGCTCTTCTCTGGCAACACTCCAGAGATCAGTGTCCGTTCCGAGAGGTAGCCAGGCATGAGAATCGATCAAAAAGACCTTGCGGCAACGCACGATTGGACGGACTCGCCAATAGGCGCGGGAGTAGCTTTCACCTCACTTCCCTCGGCCTTGTGCTCTGACCTACCAAGAGTCGGAGCCAAATCGAACTGGGGACAGCCTGGCGGCCATACGGAGGCGACCCTATTCTTGTTGGTGGTGGGAGACCCCCAGTTTTCAAGCCGCCTGGAGGCGGACCATGGGAGGGGCGGCAAGCACCCCGCGCTGGAACTGCGCTACTCCCCCAACCTCGGCTCCGCACTGGAGAAGCTTCGGGGACGGGATCCCGTAAATGTCGTGCTTGTCGATCTGAACCTCCCGGACAGCCAGGGTTGGGACACGTACACCACGATTCGAGCTCAGGCTCCTCGCTTGCCGATCATTGTGCTCACTGAAAAGGAGGATGAGGCGTTGGTCCTGGAAGGCATCCGGTGTGGCGCGGAGGACTTTTTGATCAAAACGGAGTGTACTCGGAACATCCTGGTTCGGGTCATTCGATACGCCATGGAACGTGGCCGAGCCGAAGAAGCACTCCGAGAGAGCCACCGAAGACACCGAAGGTTGATCGCCTCGACGACAGACTATATCTACACGGTCAGGTGCGACCTCGAGGGTGGGAGTTCGACTCATCACAGCGATGCCTGCATGACGCTGACCGGATACAGTGCCGGGGAATTCCAGGCTGATCCACGGCTCTGGTTCAGGATGGTTTTCGAACAAGACCGACCCGCAGTTCTGGAGCAGATCGAACGGGTGATGGAAGGCCTGACCCCGCGCCCCCTGGAACATCGCATCCGCCACAAGGAAGGTGGCATTCGCTGGATCAAGAACACCTCGGTACCCCATCTGGACCCCACGGGGCGGGTCACGAGTTACGATGGGCTGATTTGCGACATCACGCAACGCAAACGGGCTGAGGAAGCACTGCGGGAGAGTCAGGAGCGGCTCTCCTTGGTCCTCCGAGGGAGCAACGACGGAATCTGGGATTGGAATGTGACCACCGGTCAGGTCTACTTTTCGCCGCGCTGGAAGGCCATGCTCGGCTATGAGGACCACGAAGTGCAGAATGTCCTGGGTGGCTGGAAGGGATTGCTCCACCCGGAGGACCGCGCCGTTGTTTTGGAGCAGATTCAAGCCTACTTCGACGGGCGGGCCCCCAGCTATGAAGTCCAGCATCGGCTCCGGCACAAAGACGGCAGCTACCGTTGGATCCTCGCACGCGGCGTGGTTCTGCGCGACGCGGAGGGAAAGCCGGTGCGAATGGCGGGTTCTCACGTGGATCTGACCCAGCGAAAGCATTCGGAGGAACAACTCAAGAACGCCCTGGCGGAAACAGTGCGCAGTGAAGCGACTCTGAAACAAACCGTCCTCGAACTAGATGCTTCTGAGAAGAAGCTCAGGGCAACCCATTTGCAGCTGATTCAGGCAGCCAAGATGGAATGCATCGGGACGTTGGCGGCCGGCGTGGCTCATGAAGTCAAGAATCCGTTGCAGACCATCCTGATGGGCCTGGCTTATCTCACCAATCAGACGCCTCCCGAGAATGCAGAGATCCGACTGGCACTGGACGAAATGCGCAGTGCCGTGCAACGAGCGGATAGTATCATTCGCGAGCTGCTTCAACTCTCCGCGAGCGCGCGTGTCGAATTGCAGGAGAACGATCTCACCCAAGTACTGAAGGCCTCTTTGTTGTTGATGCATTATGAACTGCTCGCCGCCCAGACGGTGGTGGTGCTGGAACTGACCGACGACTTGCCTCGAGTCTTACTGGACAAGAGCAAGATGGAGCAGGTCTTCGTGAACCTCTTCCTCAATGCCTGCCAGGCAATGCTGCAAGGCGGCACCCTCACCGTCCGGACCTGGAGCGAGCCGTGGTCAAGCACCTCCCCTCTGAACGACTTGCTGGAGAATCTCTTCAAATACGGTGAAAGAGTCGTGATCGCTCAAGTGCAGGACACGGGGATCGGCATTCCCGAACGGGACCTGCCCAGGGTGTTCGACGCGTTCTTTAGCACCAAGCCCTGTGGGGGCGGCACCGGCCTCGGCCTGTCCGTCGTCAAAAGCATCCTTGACCTGCACGGGGGTCTCATCAAAGTCGAAAACGTCCCGGAGGGCGGTGCGCTAGTGACCCTTATTCTGAAAGCGAAACCGAATTGAAAGCATGATCATGACCACCATTAAGAAACGCATTCTCATCATCGACGACGAAGTCGGGTTCACCTGGTTCCTGAAGATGAACCTGGAGAACACTGGCCAGTATCATGCTCGGGTCGAGAACAACCCCCTGGATGCGTTGCACGCCACCCACGAGTTTCACCCCGACCTGATCCTGCTCGACGTCATGATGCCCGGGATGGAAGGAGGCGATCTTGGGGCTCGCCTGAAGGCCGATCCGCTCACCAGCCACATCCCGATCCTCTTCGTAACCGCTGCGGTCGAAAAGCAACAGGTGACCGCGCAGCAAGGTGTGATTGGCGGTCTCCACTTCGTGGCAAAGCCGGTGGATTTCGCGAACCTGCTGGTAGTCATTGATAACCTGTTTAAGGGGACGCTCCTCTGCCAATAGCCGCTTACGCGATCTGGGTGATTCAGGTTCGAGAGATTATTCGACTCAAGGCAACCAAGGCAGTGCCTCGGGTCCCTGACCACGTCACGGAGGCGATCCACCTCCATGGAAAGAACATTCCCATGCTGAGTCCTCGTGAAGGCGTAGGAATGCGCGAGGCAGCAGCGATGGATCGGATCCAAGCCAAGGAGTCGTAAGTTGGTTCCAGCGGCGTTGCTGCGGATCACCAAGAGCTCCGGGCCGGGTGCGCGGCTGAGCGGAAGGATGGCATGGAGCGGAGGGACAAGGTCCCCTTCCTGACCACAAAGCCCCCCGCCATCTCCCCTCTCCACTTTGGGGGCAATAAGACTCGACAAAACAGACTCTGGGTCAGAATACTCTCGTATCTATCTCATGAACGAGTCTGGCAACACGCCTTTACCTGACAATTTTCCCAACCAGAATACGACCCGGCGGAAAACGCCTAAAGCCTGAAACACAGGAATAGCCACCCTACCCTCTTAGACCCATGACAAGGCAACACCCCCTCTCGAGGCGCGGTTTTCTAACCAAAACCGCCAAACTAACTGCGGGCTCCATAGCGCTTCCCACCGTCGTTACCAGCCGCGTGTTCGGCGCCAACGACCGTATCGCCATGGGGTTTATTGGCATGGGCGGTCAGGGCCGCGGAGATATGGGTGGGTTCATGGGGTTCAACAGCGTCCAGGTCGTAGCCGTCTGCGACGTGGTGGAGGAACACCTGAACATGGGCAAGAACCAGGTCAACAACCAGTATGGCAACAAGGACTGCAAAGCCTACAAAGACTGGCGTGAAGTGGTTTCCCGGGCCGATCTGGATGCCATCTTCGTGGGGACCCCAGATCACTGGCACGCGATCATTTCCATCGCAGCCATGAAGAATGGTAAGGATGTGTACTGCGAAAAGCCGGAGACACTGACGATTCGGGAAGGCCGCGAAATGACGAAAGTCGCGCGCCGCTATGGCCGGGTGTTTTCTGGCGGCAGTCAGCGTGTGTGGGACGATTACAACTGGTTCCATAAAATGATCTACGGCGGGCGCATCGGGCAAGTGCAAGAGGCCTGGGTCAACGTGGGAGGTCCGTCCGGCCCGTGCAATTTCGCGCCCGAGCCGGTTCCTGCGGGTGTCGATTGGAACATGTGGCTGGGACCAGCGCCCTGGCGCCCCTTCCACCAGTCACTCCTGAAAGGAAACTTCCGGCCGTTTCGAGACTACTCGGGAGGAGGAATGACGGATTGGGGATGCCACACCTTCGGCGGGGCGCTCTTTGGCTGCAACCTGTTCCGAACCGGGCCAGTGGAGGTTCTCCCTCCCGATGGCAAAGACATCAAGAACCTGACCTACGTGTTTGGGAACGGGGTCCGCATCTACCATGGCGGCGGCTGGGGCGGACTGCTGACTTTCAAAGGCACCGAAGGGGAAATTGGCGAAAACGGCGACAAGAAGGGAAAGAAAGATGCCCCCCCTAACATCCATATCCCGAATTACAAGGGGAGCGGCGGTATCTTCGGCGACTTTCTTCATTGTGTGCGAACTCGGGAGACGCCCTTCCGTGACATCGAAGTTGCCCACCGCACCGCTACTGTGGCCCATCTGGGCAACATCGCCTATTGGCTCAACCGCCCGCTGAAGTGGGATCCAGTGAAAGAGGAACTCCTCGGCGATCCCGAGGCCAGCCGCTGGCTTGACCGCACCAAACGCGAGCCCTGGAGCGTTTGAATCGACGCGAAGAAAAGGTTGAACCTGAAGAATGAAAACCATGAACACCGGAATTTTTGCACTCTTGCTCACTGGGGTATTGTGCCTGGCAGCCTCAGGTCGGACGGCAGGTTTTGAGATGGCCACCTTCGACCGAGCCACCGCAGCCCTCAAGTCCTACAAGTTCGGGGAAGACAAAGTCGACGTGAACCGAATTGAGGAACTCGTGTCGGCCGCCGCCCCAGACGTTCGCACCCGTCGAGAGGTGGAACAGAGACTCTTGAACATCCTGACCGTAGCCACCACCTACGATTCCCGGCAGTTCATCTGTCGGTTGCTGGTGACCGTTGGAACTGCGGGATCTGTCGGCTCGCTGGAAGGAATGCTGGCTGATCCAGAACTCTCCCACATGGCTCGATACGCGCTGGGGCGCATCCAGGCTCCCGAGGCCGCTCAAGCCTTGCATCGGGCCTTGGGAAAGACTCAGGGCAACCTGCAAGCAGGGATCATCAACACGTTGGCCCAGCGCGCCTACCGCCCGTCGGCTCCGGAAATAGCAAAATTGGTAGCCTCACCCAACCAGGAGGTCGCCATCTCGGCCATCAGGGCCATGGGGCGGTTTGGCGGCAAAGAGTCGGTGGCGTCCCTTCGACGAGCCCGGCCTTCCTCATCAGAAAGCATGAGAATCGAGATCGACGACGCCCTCCTGGCATGTGCCGAGGCCTACATCGTGGAGGGTAAGAAACGCCAGGCAGTCGAGATCTATCGTGCTTTCTACAGCGAAACTTATTCCACGCAACTCAAGGTCGCTGGGCTCCGAGGTCTTGCAGCTGCGCGCGGCGAGGACGCCGGGGACCTGCTGGAAAAAGCTATCCGAGGGAATGATCCCGCCCTACGCCAGAATGCGGTCGGCCTGTTGTCGCTCATGAAAGGCAAGAAGACCACCGAGCGCCTTGTCGGGCTACTCAAGTCATTGCCGCCCGACGGGCAGGAACTGGTGATCCGCGCACTGGCTGAGCGTGGGGATGTGACGGCTACCCGGGCCGTCATCCAGGCCACCGGCAGCCAGCAGGAGCTCGCACGCCTGGCCGCTTACGAGGCCTTGGGTACGATGGGATCGACGGACCCACTCGCCTCGATTGCCTGTCTGGCGAAGGCTGCGGGCTCAACCAACGAACGGGAAAAGCAAGTCGCCCGGACCAGCCTGGCGCGCATGAAAGGCCCGGGCGTTGAACAGCAGCTCATTCAAGCCTTGCAGGCTGGCGATCCCAAGAGTCGCCAAGAAGTCATTCGGGCCATTGGGGAGCGAAATACTCCATCCACTTTCCCGGCCCTTTACCAGGTCGCCAAGACGGAGCCGGAGGCCATCGTCCGCCAGGAAGCGATCCGTTCGGCCGGGAAAGTGGCTACCGCTACCGAATGGAAGCCACTTGTGGATTTGGCGGTAGCACCGAGAAATCCCGGTGACCGCTCCGCTATCGAAGAAGCGATCACGACTGTCTTCAGTAGAATGGATGACAAGAATGCACAAGCGCATCCGATCATCGTGGCCTTGCAGCACGCGCCCAACGAAGCCAAGCCCTTGCTGTTGGCCCTGCTGAGCCAACCGGCCACGCCCGAGGCCTACGCGGCAGTACAAGCCGCCCTGAAATCGAACGATGACTCGACCGTGGACGCAGCCATTCGTGCCCTGGGCGATTGGCCCAATGCCGCCCCCATCGACGATCTCTACGAAATCGCTTCCACCCGTTCGAACTCAACCCATCGCGCCTTGGCTCTTCGCAGTTATGTACGCATGGCAACGTTGGTGGAGGAATCTACACCGGTCTATGTCAAGGCCATGAAATTGGCCGAGGGTGATAGCGAGATCAAAATGGTTTTGGGTGGCTTGGGCAACGCCGACACTCTCGTGGCCTTGGAATTAGCCGAACAATACTTGAAGCGCGAGTCCCTCAAAGCCGAGGCATCCCAGGCAGCCGTCCAGGTGGCCAGTAACTATGGTTGGCAAAACCCGATCCGCGCCAGGGAGACACTGGATCGCATTGTCGCCGAGGCTCAACACGACCGGATCCGCAGCCAGGCCCGCGACGCCCTCAGCCGGATGGACGCCTACAAAACCTACCTGCTCACCTGGAAAGGTTGCGGCCCCTACACCTTGCCCAATGTGAGCGATGGTCGGCAGGTGTTCGACACCGCCTTCGAGCCGGAGAAAAGCCCGGACAACCGGGACCTCCGCTGGGTGACCGTTCGGACCGTGCTTGAAGGGGATAAGCGCGTTAACTTGGAAGCCACCTTCGGGACAGTAGACTACTGCTGCGCCTATCTGCGCACGCAGATCTGGTCACCCGTGGAACAGGAAGCGCGCGTTGTCTGGGATGCGGACGACTACATCAAGGGCTGGATGAACGGTCAACTGCCAACCGGTGGCACCCTCAAGCTGCGTGAAGGCACCAATACCTTCCTACTGAAAGTGGGTGATCACGGAGGCGGTTGGAACTTCAACTGCCGGCTCCTGAAACCTGATGGTTCTCCCATCGAAGGGCTGAAATTCGTGCCGCAATAGCCCGTCTGCGCACGTTCAGGCCATCGCCCACTGCTCGCGCAAGAGCTTCACCATGTTGAGAATCAGTTTCGTCTTCTCTTCTTGAGGAATCTCCTTCTTGCGGTCGGCCGGATTCTTGGGCCATCCACCCTCAAAGCTGACGGCTCCGCGGTAACCGATGAGCTTCAGTCCCTTGAACCCATCCACGTATTGGTCTGCCTCGGGGTACACGCCGGGGATGATTCGCTCTTTAAGACCCGCGATATGCACGTGCGAGAGCAGCTTGCCAGCGCAGAGGAACGCACCCATGAAACTCGTCTCCTCCAAGCCCATGTGCCAGAAGTCGCCCATGACGGTCGCGCCAGGTCCAATGTCAGCCGCCATGCGCGCGCCGTCCGCCACCTGGCGCAGGAACGGTGTCTCGTTGCGGCGCAAGGGCTCCAGAACGATCGAAGTGCCATACTTCCCCGCCTGCTGCGCCAAGCGTTTGCCGGTATTCTCGACGAAATCCTTGCGCAACTCCTTCGCGCTCAGCCACCCGGGCTCGCTCAGCTTGCCCCGAGCGGGGCAAAGGATCAGGCCCACTGACTTCATCTTACCCAGCACCTCGATCACCGGCAGGAACTTCTGCACCTCGGCCTCACGCTTCTCCGGCTCGGCGTAGGAAAAGTCGCTCGGTCCACACGCCGTCGCCAGGAACAATTTTCGCCCCTTCATCGCCTCCATCATCGCGTCCGCGTTCTTGATAGGCCAGTCTCCGGATGGAATCTCCACGGCCCCGAAGCCGTTCGCTTCCAGAAAATCGAGCTTCTCCTTCATCTCACCACCAGGAATGGCCCCCCACTGCAAACAAAGATTCAGCTCCGCGGCCTTCTCGGGCGGCGTCAACTTGGGCATGCCGTTCCCTCCACTCGTTTGGCCCTGCGCCGCAGCCGCTGGAGTGCCGCAAACCGTGGCTACTCCGGTGAATGCCGAGGCCTTGATAAAATCGCGTCGTTTCATATGTCGTTCGTTCGCTGACCTCGCGTGCCGGCACCTTTGCCCAGCCGTTGGGCCAGTGTTGATATCGAACGGCAAATTACCCAGAATGGGGGTGTGATGTCGAGGGCACAGTCCGAATTCACCGGGACCTCTCAGCCGTAACAATTCAATGAAGAACAGGAGTCAGCGGAGACAGCAGAGATCGGGCTTGAGCGGTCTCACGATCGAGATGGACGTATCACTTTCACCGTCCAGTGAACGCTTGAACGGACCGCGAGGAGCGATTCTGACTCCGTCTGACGGCTCTGCTCTCTCTGCTGCCTCCTGTTTAACTGCATGGACACGGCTCAGGAGTCTGCCTGCGCCAGCGGAAGTCGCGAATCCTGAACCTGGTCGGCAAGAGAGTCGCCGCAGCCAAAGAAGTCCGAAAATCGTTCACGTCCCCTGACCTGCCAGAGTGTTCAGAGCTCAAGCGAAAGTGGTTTTCCGATCGAACGGATTCCCTTTCCGAAAATTCCTAGCTAAAGTCAGCCATGCTGACAAAGCGCGACAGACCGGGCATCCTCCGCCCCAATTTCATGACGCCGAAAGACAGCACTGTTCCGGACCGGATGGCTTGGTTCCTGGGAGCTCTGCTGATGGCTAATGCATGGAGCCTGCAGGCAGAGAGCCCTCCTTCAACCGACGATGCTGGCCACTTCGACCGGATCAAATCGTTCTGCGTGGATTTCAACTGGGGACCCGGTGGTCCCAACGGATTTCCTGCCCCAGGCACCTTTTCACAAGCCGACCCCGCGGTCCACTACCAGTGGTACAAGGACTTGGGGGTCAATGTGATCCAGACTTTCTGCGTGAGTTGTAATGGCTATGCCTGGTACGCCGGAAGTGCAGTGGCTCCCGTTCAACCGGGTTTGAAGCATGATTTCCTGAGAGAGCTTACCGATCTGGCTCATCGGGATGGCAAGAGGGTCATGGGGTACTTCTGCGTTGGTGCCAACACTTTCTGGGGTCAAAAACACCCCGATCAGACCTACGGCACCCCCAGCGCGATTCATATTCCGTTCACCACCGAATACCTCGACTACCTGGAAGCATCCATCAAAGACGCGCTGACGAAGACCGGCATCGATGGGTTCATGCTGGACTGGGCCTTCAGCCCGCCACTCCTGATGGAGGAGAAAGACGTTCGCTGGCTGCCTTGCGAGCAGAAGATGTACCTCGAATTGTTCGGCCGGCCCTTCCCAGGGAAGGAACAACTCAACGCCAAGGAGACCCTCGAGTTCCAACGAAGTGCCTTGGCCCGCTGCTGGCAGCGCATACGGCAAGCGGCCAAGTCGACCCACCCAAAGTGCATCCTCTGGCTAAGTTGCTTCGACCTCTCCCACCCGCAAATCGTCGGCAGCGATATGCTGCGCGAGGCCGACTGGGTGATGAACGAAACCCCGACCCCGGAGAAACTGGATGCGACGCGACAAATGGTGGGGCCAACCACAAGGCTGATCCAGTGTGTTTCAGGGGGCAGCACCGAGTACGATGCGTCAAAAGTCTTGGATAATCCCAAGTACCAGGAGGTCGGCCTGTACGGATTCGCTCCATTCCCGGACGTGAAGAGTACCCTTCCGCCTGACCCACCGCAGGACGCCACGCAAACGAACATTCAAGCCAACATTGAGAAACTTCGACGGGTTTACCTGAGTACGAACGCCCTGCCAAGGAAGCTCGAGTTGGCTCGCCCGAGCCCCGAGCAATATGCCTGGCACGAACAAGAACGCATCATGTTTGTCTGTTTGGATCCATGCACGTGGCAGGGGCGTGAGTACGACAACCACACGACACCTCTCAGCCAGATCGATCCGGCTCCACTTGACACCGACCAGTGGTGCCGTGCCGCGCAACTTTGGGGAGCGAAAGAGATTCTCCTGGTGGCCAAGCATACCGGGGGCTTCTGCTGGTGGCAGACGGAGACCACAAAATACGGGATAAAGGAAGCAGCATGGAAAGGCGGCAGAGGCGATGTGCTTGGGGAGCTGTCGGCTTCATGCCGCAAGCACAGGTTGAATCTGGGAATCTACATCTCTCCTATCGACGACACGTGGGGCGCAACCTCGGGCAGTGGGGGCCGCACCAAAGACCCGTCCAGGCAGGAGGGCTATGACCAGGTCTTTCGCCAGCAATTGACCGAAGTGCTGACACGCTACGGGAAGATCACCGAAGTATGGTTTGACGGCAGTTGTGCCATCGACGTCAGCGATATCCTCAGGGAGCACGCTGCCGATGCAGTCATCTTCCAAGGTCCGCAGGCGACGGTTCGATGGGCCGGCACCGAAAGCGGCATACTGCCCTACCCCGCCTGGAATTCGGTGTCTACCAAGGACCTCAGGACAGGGGTAGCCACTGCCGCACATGGGAATCCTGAAGCGGACGCCTGGGCGCCCCTGGAAGCAGATACCACCCTTCACAATCACAACTGGTTCTGGTCCGTGGAAAACGAGAAGAAGCGCAAAAGTCTGGATGACTTGATGAACATTTACTACCACTCCGTCGGGCGCGGCGGGGTGCTGCTGCTCAACTCTGCCCCGAACACCAACGGCTTGATCCCCGATGGGGATCTAAAGTTGTACGCGGTTTTCGGCCAAGAGATCGAACGCCGCTTCGGCAGGCCAGCTTTCGAAATCAAGGATCAACGCGGCGACATTATCGAACTGGCCTGCTCTCCACCCTCAGCGATCAATCATGTCATCATCATGGAGGATTACCGTGCAGGCGAACGCATCCGGGAATACGTGGTGGAGGGCTTCAGGGAGGGCCAGTGGCAGGAACTAAGCCAGGGCACCTCGGTCGGGCGTAAGAAGATCGACCGGTTTGATTCCGTCTCCGTCAGCCGCGTACGCTTGCGCGTCACCAGGGCTGCCGCGGAACCGGTCATCCGCAACCTAGCCGTATTCCATGTGGAAGGGCTGGTTACGGCATCCACATCAACAGGGAAGCCCAGTCCTGCCTCCGAACAACCTAGATCCCCTTAAGCAGCTTGGTGGCCAAGAACAGAAGATCCCTAGGGGACCAGGAAAACCCGCAAACGCGGCCCGGCAAGCCCGCCTTGTCGTCCTACCCGCCACTATTCTCCGTCGCATAATTGACAACCTGGTGGGCTTCGAGGCAGCCATCAGGATGCAGACCGCGCCCGATTGCACTCGCTGATCTGTCGGTTCAACGTCCAGTAGTCATAAAGTATGCCCATACCAAAAAGCCCCACGGTCAACAGGTACAGGATACCCGTTCCCCATTTTCCAAGGTAGAACCGGTGGATGCCAAAGAAGCCGAGGAAGGTGAGCAGTAGCCAGGCAATGGAATAGTCGATCGGACCGGTGACAAACCGCTCGTCGGTAGCCCGGTCCAACGAAGGGATGAGGAACAGATCTACAATCCAGCCGATCAACAAGAGGCCTAGGGTAAAGAAATAGAGGGTGCCAGACACCGGCCTTCCGTAGTAAAAGCGATGCGACCCCATAAATCCAAAAATCCACAAGGCATACCCGACGACCTTGCTGTGCGTGTCCTTCGATGTGTTCATCAGATGAGTTGTCTCACAGCGGGGTGCCGCAGTCGAGGTCAATGGTGGGGACGATTTGCTGCCTGGTCGTGATGGCGTGGTGTCAACAAGAGCGCCCAAGAGGATTACGTGGAGTCGGAACTCGTCGTTCGTGGCACCCATGCGTGCCAAAACCTCACTGGCACCACTGAAGAGGTGCAGACTCGGGAGTGTTAGTAACGCACCACTCGATAGAACGTGGCCTGGGCGGGAGGCACCGGAGAATGAACCCACCCCGTCACCGCTTTGTCGGCGAATAGGCTGGAAACGGCTGGAGTGAATGGAGCAGCCAAGTTCGTCGTGATCAGTACGGAATAAGAATCTCCTGGCTCGGATTGCCAAGTCAACTCCACTTGTCCGGTGTCCAAGGGGCGAACGCCGGCTGGCCTATTGCTGTGAGGCTATCGAACTTTTCGCGACGGCACTCCCTTCCCAGCATACGACGCTAGAGTCGGCTTTCTGCGTCTCAGGCGAAGGAATGGACCGAAGGTGAGCTTTTTCCCGCTCCTGACCAACGACGGCATTCCTGCTTCCAAAGAGACCTGAGAGAGATCATCACGCTTGGCGGTCGTCATGGGTGAGTCTTTTCCATGCGTGAGAGGTGTTCCCAAGGATCGACATTCCGGCCGATGAACTGCTTGATATCCTCTGTCAGAAGCGACAAACGGGCGATGAGTGTATCGTCCAATTCCACATCGGCGGCAGCCGCATTGTCGGCAGCCTGGGTTGCATTACGAGCACCAACCACTGCGGACGTAACTGCTGGCTGGCGTAGCAACCATGCCAACGCAAGGTGTGCCATGGGAATGCCCGCTCGCCCGGCCAATTCCCGGATTCCACCCAGCACCGCAAAGGTCAACTCCTCGCAGCCCGGTTCGCCGTGGCGTGTCAATTTGCGGTTTGCGGAGAACAAACGCGTCCGCGCTCGCTTCTCCGGCACCTCATCGGCTGTTTGGAACTTGCCCGTGAGCAAACCCTGTGCGAGCGGGCTGTAGCAGAGCAGGCTGGTCTGTCCTGCGATACAGCGTGGTTGGATTTCGAACTCCACCGCTCGCCAGAGCAAGCTATAAGGCAGTTGGTTGCTTGCGGCCCGGCGAAGCGGGCTCAGTTCGTCAAGGTAGCTCGCGCCGCAGTTCGACACCCCGATGTGGCGAATCTTCCCTTCGCGCTGCAACGCCTCCAGTGTTTGCCAGGTTGGCTCCAATAGCATCGCCTGGCTCGGCCAGTGAATCTGGTAGAGGTCTATATAGTCGGTACGCAGCGCCCGCAGGCTTCGCTCACAGCTCTGGCGAAGCTTCTCGGGTTCCAAGTCGGCGGACGCCACCTTGCTGGCCAAGATGACTTCGCGGCGATGCGATTCCAGCGCCTGGCCTAGTATCTCTTCCGACTCGCCGTTGCCATAGGCAGGCGCCGTGTCGAAGAAATTCACACCAGCGTCCAGCCCTGCTCGAATCGCCGCCACGGAATCGGTGCGGTCCTGATTCTCCCAGAAGAAGTCACGGGTGGCCACTGACCAAGTTCCCTGGCAGATGACCGAGACGGTCAGGTCGGTCAATCCAAGCTTTCGATAATGCATATAGGTGGATCCCCGTTTTGGGAGTTGCTCAGCCAAAACAGGATGATTCTACGACACGGCTTGCGAATGTCAATATAATGTGCCGTCACATAACACTATATAGTTTTGCATCTAGAATTGTATTCTATTGCTTACAAGCATTCTAAGTTCCTTTATGTGCATTGACACTATTACCACAATTTGAGATGCTGCTCAACGTGTCCATCACCAAAGTGGCAAGAAAGGCCGGCGTAACGCACGGTACCGTATCGCGGTTGATCAATGGCCGCGGCGGGGTTGCCGCAGCGACGGCGCGGCGGATTCGCGAGGCGATGGTAAAACTCCATTACCAGCCCAAGCCGCCAGAACGCCGGCGGGGAAGAACAGCCCGTCCTCCCGGCTTACGCACCGGGAACGTGTGCCTGTTGCTGGTCGGCGCACCTCGCGGTCTGCTCGACCGGCCAGGGATTAGCACGACAGTAGCTACCGTAGAAGCCGAGGTGCGACGACAAGGCTGGAACTTGCTCCTCGCTCAGGCCGGTCGTTTGCACGACATGCCTCCCTGCGTCAGCCAGCGGAAGACCGACGGCTTACTGCTGGTAGGCGAAGCGGCCGATTCCATACTGCCAGCCTATCGCTCCTTGCCAGCCGTGTGGCTCTTGAGTACCCACACCCAGCCACACGACTGGGCCGACCATGTGCTTCCCGACAACGAACGAGTCGGGACGCTGGCGGCAGATAACCTGGCGGCGCAGGGTCATCGGGCGGTGGCATTCTTCAACGACCAGCCTGAGCATCCGGGGTTTGCCTCACGCGGAGCAGCTTTTTGCGCAGCGGCGCGCGAGCGCGGCATGGAATGCCTGTCGTTCATCGCCGAACGGTCGGCACAAGGGCCACTCTGGGGTTTTGGCCCAGACTCAGACTGCGCGAAATTGGTGGAACGTCTCCTCAGCGCTACTCCCAGGCCGCAAGCCGTTTTTGTGCCCACTGACGAACAAGTGCTGCGTCTCTACCCGTTGCTGGTGCGGCAGGGGATCGTCCCCGGTCGCGACTTGGCCATTCTTTCCTGCGACAACCAGGACGTCTGGCTTCGCCAGTTGGATCCGCGTCCGCCAAGCATTGACCTGAACTTCGAGTTAATCGGCCAGCGGGCGGTGGAGCAGCTATTGTCGCGGATCACCCATCCAGACCAGCCTCCGGGCACGCGCATCCTCGTTCCTCCCAAATCCATCGTGACTGTGCTGCAGCCTCAACACAGCCATTGACGCCATGAGATTTCACCGAGAAACATTCCTGGATCTGGTAACGTTTCGCTCCTGCGAACGACAGATGTTCTCGGAATTGTTCGGGCTGCTGGTCGGCCTGGACCAGGAATGGATGGCCCAAGGCGCGTCATCCGACGAGCGGACGCTGCAGGCTTTTGATTGGGACTATGTCCCCTTCGTCGAGTGCGGCGGGAACACTGGCGCCCTCCATGCTGGACCGCCCGTGATCATCCACGAGGATGCCGAAGTGCGGTTGGAACGGGATTACCTCGGTCGCACTCTCCAGCTCTGCAAGTCATCCGCCACCGTCCCGTTGCCGCTGGATTTCCCGGTGAAAACCGCGGACGACTGGCTGCGGCTAAAGCCCCTGTTTCTGTTCAGCGAGGAGCGCGTTGATTGGAAGGCGGTCGAGGCGGCGTTGGAGCGCCAGCGCGAGGGCGCTCTGGTTGTCGGCCGGATTCCCGGCGGTTGGGACATCGCCCGTGAACTGATGGGCGACGCGATGGCCTGCTTGACTTACTACGATCAGCCGGAGCTGATGCGGGACATCCTGGATACCCTCGGGCGCACGGCTACGGACCGGCTTTCGTCGCGTATGGCATCATGCCTCTGATCGCCGTGAGCATTGTGCTCTTCGCCATGGGCCCGCTCCGTCCGGATCCGGCATTTTATCCCGATACAAAACCCATCGAGCCGCAGCCCAAGTGAAAAGAAAGCGCGAAATCCAATGCCATAAACCTGGATCCGACACCGTCCAGCAGGTCGGACGAAGTGACTATATGAAAACACTAATCTCGCGTCATCTCTGTATTGCCTGCCTGCTTGCCACATTGTGCGGAGTGGCACAGGCGGCCGATCTCACCTGGATCCGGACAGCACGGGTGTTTCTGGTGGATGCTTACCAGCCGCCATTTGCGCCCCAGCTCGAATACGACGCTGGCGCCTTGGTGCAAACCATGACCGAGATGCACGCCAATACGGTGCGCATCGCCACGATGGGCAAGTACGCGACGATCCAAGGTGTGCGGTTTTCAACGCACCCTGACTTGGGTAAACGGGATCTGCTGGCCGAAACCATCGCCGTCTCGAAGCCCCGCGGCATTCGAGTGGTCCCCTACATTTCAACTGGCCACAAGCTCGCCTGGTCCATGGTCACCCGCGATTACCCGGAATACGCGCAGCGCACCCGCCCTGGCGGCGGACCAAGCCGGGATCACATGTATGTCGGGGAGGACCACGGAACAGTCTGCTGGAACACGCCCTACCGGAAAGCGTACCTCGACCTGGTCGAACATGTGGTCCGCGACTATGATGTCGACGGTCTGTATTTTGACACCTGGCGTGCCTTCTACTTCTGGCCGGACATGCAAGTCTGTTACTGCGACGGTTGCCGGGATGGTTTCCGCCGGTCATCCGGGGGCAAGGAAATTCCCTGGCACGAAAAGCCGTCCGATTACACAGCCCTGGAGCGTGAAACCATCGGGGATTACCATTCGTGGTACAAGGAGGAACTGGTTTCCATCCTCAAAGAGGTGCGGCGGATCGTCAAATCGCACAAGGACATACCGCTCATCTATAACATCAACGATCCACGGAAGCTGGCGGAGGAGGATCCTCGGATCTTTCAAGCGATGGATGCGTTCCTTTACGAACGCGGCCATTCCCTGCTCGAGCGCGCCGAGGGCGTCAGTCTCGCCCGAGCCGCGGGCCTGGGCGTCTGGCCTTACGTGGGCGTCTATAACAACTGGCCCCGCGTCATCCCGAACGGGCTGGACTACCAACAGGAGATCTTTGCCACCGTTGCTTTCGGGGGCGCGCCGATCGTGGCGCAGACCTACGGCTACGTCACCGACTCGGAGAACCGCCGCTGGATCAGCTTTCCCTTCTCGGTCCTTCAGGAGCACGAACAGGATTTCGCGGGATTCGAGAATGTTCCTTACGCCGCCGTGGTGTATGGTGACCGCAGCCCGCCTGGCCATGAGCGGAAAGGCTGGTTCTGGAATGCCGATGTGCGCTCGTCCAGTCTCGGAGCCTTCGCCGCGTGTCTCTACGGGCACGTCCAGGTATCCTCGATTCCCGAACTGATTCTGGATCAACCAGAGAAACTCGCACGGTATCGAGTCCTCTACTTGGCGGATGTTCCGCACCTTACTGCCCAGCGTGTCGAGAATATCCGGCGCTTCGTCGAGAATGGCGGCGGACTTTTGGCAAGCTATGCGACCTCGCTTTACGGGCCGTCGGGAGAACGGCTGGCGTGCTTCGCGCTCCAGGACTTGCTACGGGTCCGACCCGCGCATCCTGAAGAGGCACTGAGCGAGATCCTGAACAGCTACTCCTCCATGAGCGGGGGCCCCAACGATCTCTATCTCCTGCCCCGCGCCGCATCCCACCCGACAGCGGCTCAAGGCCGGATGGTTCCGCTTTGGCACTTCGAGCCAGTCGAGGCGATGGAGGGAGGCGTCGTTCAGATGGACATTGTGACGGGCAATGGCCGCAAGCCCATCCTGCCCGGAGTGGTCACCGCGAGACACGGCAAGGGGCGCGTCATCTACCTGGCCTCTTCGCTGGAGAGCCTCTACGGCTCCACAAGGCAGTCTGCGCTGGGAATCCTGCTACGCAAGCTGCTTGAAGAAGTCGCAGCCACGCCGCCGCCTTACCGCGTGGACGCGCCGCCTTCGCTGATCGCCAACCTCACCCAGAAAGGTAACCGCCGCGTGTTGCATCTGCTGAACTGGACGGGGGACGCAGAAAACGAGAGTAACTACTTGCCTCCCGTCGAGAACGTCACCGTGCGCATGGCAATTCCCGACGGCATGAAAGTAAGCCGTGTTTCGACTTTCCTGAAAGCTCCGCACCGTCAAAAGCTATACGGGCGGGAGTTGGAAATTCGCTTTTCCCGCGTGGAAGCTTACCAGGCTATTACCATCGAACTGGAGTGGAGGCAGACAATTGAACGCTAACAAACATCCAATCACACGCAGACGCTTCCTCACTCAGACCGCGGCCGGCTCCGCACTCCCCTTTCTGCAAGGCAGTCCCCTGCTTCAGGCGGAGTCAGGCGAATCCTCGATGCAGCGAGAGATGCCGCCCGGCGTCGGTGCGATCATCGCGAGCACGCTCAGGCGTGTGCCCGGATCCCTGAACACCGACTGGTTTGGCACGACGCTGGTGGACGGTCTGTTGCGCTGGTCCCACCGGGGCTTCCCCGAAGTCCACCCCTTCGCCCTGGCTTGGCTGGAGCATCATCTCAAATCACCGGACGTAAGTCGATATGCTGGACCACGTTCGCGACCCGTGCTGGCGGGTGGCGTGGCCATTACGACCTATGCCGGGCATTTCGGGTTGGCCATGCCTTGCTACGAGTTGGCCACTCGATTCGGCGACGCCCGTGCGCGACGGGTCTGCATCGAAGTGGCCAACGTCATCCTCCACAAAGCGGCACGTAATCGCCTTGGGCTGGTCGCCCACGATGACGCCGCCGACTTTTCCATTCCCGACACCTGCTACTTTGCCGTCACGACCCTGATGCTCGCCGCGGAACTCGATGTGGAGCGGCGCGCCGTGTTCTGGGAGCAAGCGGTCTATCAATTGCGCTCCTATGTGGATGTTTTCCTGATGAAGGACACTGGTTTGGCGAAGACCATCCTGCAGAAGGACGGCCTGGGAAAGACGTATTGGACGCGCGCGACCGGCTGGCTGCTCTTGGCGATGACCAGCATGTTGCGAAAGCTGCCACAAGCCCATCCCCAGGCCGCCGCATTTCGGCGGGACTTGGAGTTGCTCGCCAGGGGCATCGCTGGCGTTCAGGACTCCAGCGGTGGTTTTCACGTCCTGCTGGACGATCCGACCACCCCGCTGGAAACCACCGGGACAGCCATGTGCGCCATGGGACTGCATGAAGCCGTGCGACGCGGCTGGCTCGGCGCCAGTTACATGACCGCGATCACGCGCGCATGGAGCTTCGTGAAAGGCAACATCACCGTCGAGGGGAACATCGTGCGTGCTTACACCGGCTGGGCCGTGCCGGCGGAGGATCACGTGATGTCTATGGATCAGCACAAGATGGAATGGATCCCGGGGTTTATCCTGCTTGTTGCCGACGAACTGACATCATGAGTTCACACGCCAAACCCCGCGCGACGACACCTCAAAGCCGGATGTCGACTCTCTGGCACTTTGATTCAGTCGAAGCGATGGAGTGAGGTTGAATTTGCGAAGACCGAGCCTCCACCAACTCGCAAAGTGCGGCTGGCCACGATTCACTACAACCCGACAGGCAAATCGCCACGTTCCAACTGCGAAGAGTATGCGCCACTCATCGCCCAGGTCGCTCAACAGAAAGCCGATCTCGTCGTACTCGGGGAAACCGTCCCGTCCGTTGGGTGTGAGGCAGGAGCCGCACAAAATCGCTGAACCGATTCCTGGACGAACCACAAGCCACTTCGGGGAGCTGGCCAGGTAACACCGCCTCCACATCGTACTGAGCATGCTCGAGAGGGACAAGCACCTCGTCTATAACGCGACTGTTTTGCTGGATCCTGATGGACAGCTAATTGGCAAGTATCGCGAGGTGTGCCTTCCCCTCAGTAAAGTCGAAGGCGGCATCGCGCCGGGCAACAACGACCCGGTGTTCGACACGAAGTTCGGCAGAGTCGGCCTGATGGTTTGCTACGATGGCTTCTTTCCCGAAGTTGCCCGCGAGTTATCGAACCGCGGGGCGGAGGTGATCGCCTGGCCGGTCTATGGCTGCAATCCATTGCTGGGCGAGGCAATCACCAGGTGATCGCGGAACTTTTCAGGCGCATGGCCAGCAAAAAGAGGCTTTAGCACCGCTATCACATTCTCGGTGCCGGTGGGATGAACTTTCACACGGACAACTCCTGGATGCGCCCGCAGGGGCAAGACCGCCCAGTCGCCAAAAGCCCATCCAGAGTCACGAGGAGACGATTGGTGGCGATGGCTCGAGCCAGGATATCCGCATCATCCGCGCGGCTGAGTCCAACTTCGCTTGCGCGAATCACATCGTAACCCAGTGTCCCCAACTGCTTGCCCAGCTCCACACGAAACATCTGGTCAAGGAAGAGCTGCATGGAGCCTCAAGCGGGGACTAATTCCGTAATCTCCGAGTTAATCACGCTGTGCTCGGCAAACCGCAGCACGGCCTGTATATCAGCGCGAACCAGTTCTGGGTAGCCTTGGAGCAGGGCCTCCCAGGACTCCCCCTCGGCCAACTGGCCGAGGATGACTTCCACGGGGATGCGTGTGCCCTTGATCACAGGCCTGCCAGCACACACGCGCGGATCGATCTCGATGCGCTCATTCATACCAAGAAGCTAGCCCTGGGGTACGCGCACGCCAAGCAGATTCTCCCAAGGGCAGGTCAGCCCGATCCACCACTTCCCGGAACGTGTATAGGTGCTCGGCCAGCAGGACCATTTGAATGGACGCCGTTTTGAAAAGGCGGACTAGATCAACCGTATCACCGGGCTGAAACTGGGGCTCTCCCATAAAGTCGACCCAACGCGAGTCATTTGGCGCTCACTTAGGCGGCTGGGGCGTCCCAGTCGTTCCCCCTCAGACAAGCCAGCCAACCCGCGGGCCTCGAAACGTTGGCCCCAGTTTACCACCGTGCGTGCTGAATCACCCAACAAGTGCGCCGCTTGGGGACAGGTTAAACCGTGGGCCACGAGCAAAACCCCATGGAGCCTGTGGTCGTGAAGTGTCATTACGATGGATCTCGTGCTGTATTGCCAGCAAGGCACTCTTTGCAGCCGTTAGATTGAATTGGCGTTTCGTTGCGGCCAAACCTGAGCGACGGTCACAAAACCAAGCGACGCTAGTGCAGAAGCAGATCGACTAAAGTCATTGAAACAGGATAAACGCTCTCAACCGAGTAGTGAGGAATTCTGGCGGAGTAGTGGAAGATTGTGGCCGAGTACCGAAATCACCAACAAAGGCGGCTTGTAAACGTGTAACTACATGATGACGAGTTCCTTATTGGTACCGGTGGTCGGACTCGAACCGACACGACTTTTGAAGGTCCCAGGATTTTAAGTCCTGTGCGTCTGCCATTTCGCCACACCGGCAAGCTTGAATACCAACGACTTACGAGTAGATGAAGAGTTTGCCCTTGCCTGTGTCACAGTTTTTGTCACAGTTCCACTATATGCAACCCAATGGAACGCAAAGGAACAAATCTTCATCGCGGAAGAACCGATACACCGAAGTACTGGATGCCCGCAAGCAACGAATTAAGCGACTGTGCCAGCGCAACGGTCGTTTCTATGCCCGCCTGTGGATGGAACAGGCCGACGGGTCCAAAAAGGATGAGTGGTTTCCCCTGAATGGGGTCACTGTTCCAGAGGCAAGGGCAGAGCTTGAGGAGTTGCTGGTGAAGCGCAGAAAGGGCCAGCTTGAACACCAGAAGGCCAGTAAGAAGCTTGCAGACTACGTTCCGATCTACCTTGAGAGGGTCAAGGCCACCAAGGCCAAGGCCACTTGGGAGCGGGAAACAGGATGCCTGAAGGTATGGTGCGAAGAGATGGGCAGGCTCAGAATGGACAAGATCCGGACCCGCCATATCGTTGCGGTGCGGGACAAGCGCATGGCGGCAGGCTTGATGAATCGCTCTTTGAATGTGGACCTGATTGCCCTTCGCAATTGCCTTAAATCAGCCAAGCAGGATGGGGAGCTTACGGTGTCGCCAGCGAACGATATCGGATGGCTGAAAACCAGCACAGTAAAGCGGAACCTGTTCACCTCCCACAATATCGACAGGCTGTGTGAGGCGGCTTTCGGCACAAAGCAGAACGCCAAGGGTGAGAATGTTCCCGTCACCAAGAATGCGCGGCAGGTGGTGGATTACATCAGGCTTATGCAGTACTGCGGGGCAAGGCGGAATGAAACTTTACGCCTAAAGTGGTCTGATGTGGATTGGGGAAACCAGCAACTGGCCATCGGATCTGACGGCCTGAGCAAGAACGGGAAGCCGCGTCATGTGGATTTCAACCCGAACCTGGAGCTCCACCTAAAGGCGATGCTGGAGCGACGGGCACCGGACAGCCAGTGGCTCTTCCCCTCCCCTCAGCGCGGTGAGAAGGACATCCCAGCCAAAACGCTCTGGCCCAGCGTTGAAATGATCAGAGAACATGCTGAGCTCCCCACATTCGGCTGCCATGATTGCCGCCACCACTTCATCTCAATGTGCGTCATGGCGGGAATCGACTTCATGACAATAGCGAAATGGGTGGGCCATGTGGATGGAGGAGTGCTGATCGGGAAGGTGTACGGGCATTTGGCCGAGGGACATGGGCGTCTCATGGCCAAGAAGGTGGTCTTTGGCCCGACGGTGGTACGCGCTATGGCTTGCGGTGAAACTGAATAAAGCGGTTTGACACCACAGCCTGTTGTGGTATTTTCCGATCAGACACCCCAACCCAATGGGGTCCCAGTCGATGCTTTTAGCAGGCTACGGGATCTTGGGGTGAAGGCATAGGGCACTGGGCCGACTCTTATTCAAGACCAGTCAACCCCAAGGGAATGCCTTCACTGTTATTCAAACAGGAAAGCCCCCATGATCGAAATTAAATCGACTCCTGATTCGCAATCAACCGGCACTCCCTCCTGCGTAAGCAGACTGGTGCCGCTCAGCAAATGGCTCAAGGATCTGGATAAGAGCCGATCCACTGGATACCGCTGGGCCAAGCTGGGAATCATCAAGACCGTCACCATCGCCAACCGGCCATACATCAGCCTGGACGAGGTTGCCAGGTTTGAAGCCAGAGCCATGGCAGGTGAGCTGGCTGAGATCGTTCACCCAGCGAACAATTAGAATCGAACGGCAAGCTCCTTCCGCATCCATGGCGGGGCGCTGCTGGAAGGGTGATTGATGCCTGCCACATAAGGGGCAGCGGTTCACTTTTCCAGCCCCCACACCCAGCGCAAGGCGTATCAATTCTGGAAAGCTTCCATGCTTGATGGGAACATACGACTTTCCATAGGGGTGTGCTGATGGCGGTGCTATCCTCCCTCCCATGAGAAAAAACTCTGGAATAGCAACTGGGCTGGCCACTAGCCAGCGGACACCGCAAACCGTTCTGCTCAACCTCACCGAGGTTGCGGCTTACCTGAAGGTGACAACCCGCACCGTTAGTGAGTGGAGGCGGAAGCGGAGCCTGCCCCATCTCCGCATCAGCCGAAAGTGCTGCAGATATCGGTTGGAGGACATCGACCGTTGGATGCAGAGCAGGACCAAGTAAGGAAGGAAACCATGAACAAAGAAGACCCTCACAAAAAAGACGCCCCAGTGATTCAGACTGGGGCAACAACCACCGCTTCAACTATGGAAATCCTGCCAGTTTCCTCACCGAACATCAAGCCTGATTGGGGAAATATCACCGTCACTCTGATTCCACTGGTCACCGCAACCAAGAGTTGCAGGCATGTCCCGCTCCACAATGTGGTAGATGTCATCAAGGGCGATAAGCTCATCGCCAAGACCATGGAGGTAAGAAGGGTCAAGGCGGAGCGGGCCGCAGGCAGAGCGACGAAGGACGATTGCGACAAGGCCAAGCGCAAGCTCCCCGCCGCGCTGTTCTCTGGAAAGTTCTCCTACGCAGACAATGACGGGCTCACAAAACACTCAGGTCTGCTCATGGTGGATTTCGACGATCTCACCGAACATAACCTGGACCCTGAAGCTTGGAAGGCTAGGCTTGCCAGTGACCCTCACACAGTTCTGCTCTTCACCTCCCCCAGCGGAAACGGTTTGAAGTGGTTGGTGCCCGTCAACGCCACCGATGAAACCAGCCACAAGGCATGCTTTGAGGCAATGAAGTCTTATGTCAGCCAGAATTACCCAGAGCTGGTCAAGTGTGAGTGCATCGACGATAGCCGAAGCGATCTCAGCGGTAAGTGCTTCCTGTGCCGTGATCCAGATGCCATCCTAAGGACGCCATCTCAGCGGTTCGACCCTGACCAGCAGCACCTGCCCTTGACTCTTACCGCAGGCGCACAATCTAGATTAGCAGGAACCCATGTGGGGGGATCACTTGAAAGACATGGGGGACTGGGGGACTGGGAAACTGAAAGACTGGGGGACTGTGTAACATTGGACCCCCAATTGCTGGAGGCTATCCTGTTGAAAGCAGTCCCCAATCACCCTAACACCAACCACAACCACTTGTTCCTGTTGGCTAAAGGATGCTTAGACATCAAGGAGTCACTGGGGAGAGCGTTGAGCCTATCTGAGAAGCAGGCGGTGTTCGGGGCATGGCACTCCAGGGTTCCGCCTGAATGCCTACGAATGAAACGCTCCGAATACTGGGAGGAGTTCTTGAACGCTTTGGGGACTGCGAAAAAGCCGCTTCTGGATAGCATACTCAACCAAGCCTGGCACCGTTCAGCATCTGGCCCAAACCACCCAAACACCAATGGCATCGAAAACCCCGACATCCTGAGGTTGGCGCGGTTTGTTGGGGCATTGAGCGATGGCGGGGATGGCCTGTTGTTCTTCCTCAGCACCAGAACAGCCGCAGAACTGATGGGGACGACTCCAGTCACAATCAGTAGGTGGCTTCGGATGCTCTGCCAGTGCGGAGTCATCTCTGAGGTGGAGAAAGGCAGGATGGCGACGCGCAAAGCCAGCACTTACGGTTACAACCCCATACCCCAACCTTCCGACAAAGCCGCGTAGCCAAACCAAAACCCAAAGAACCCATGACCCTACTTGCCATCATCGCCACTGGCTGCTGCTGTTTCAGCGTCGGCCTGAGTCTTGGCTACCTGGCCGCACTGAATGCCAAGCGGTAGCCACCACCAACCAACACCACAACCCGAAGAATCCATGAGAGACATTCACATTCAAAGTAAACCCCGAACCAATCGGGAATTTCACCAGGACATCAAGGAAGGACGGGCCATGCTGGCTATCCGTTTCGGCCCCAAGGTCCGCGATCTGGACAACCTGGAACTTTGCCAAGAGCTTTGCCAGGAGTACGACCTTCGCAAGCCATCGGAGGGCATCGAAGCCACTTCGATCTTGGCTATGATAGGACGGGGAGACCTCCGCTTAAGCCAGCTTCGGCGCAAGGGTTGCCCTCCAAGAGCGGAACATGCCAGGAGATAGCCATGCTAGAAGGCCAGTCCTGCTACCCTGGTACGATGATTCCAGGCACTTCGATTGGCGGTGAGGGTAGGGACAGCGGACACAACGTCAAACGCTCCGGGAGATCCGCAGGCGCATGTCGCAACGGGCATCCTTGGTAGCTCGGTTGTTTTGAATGCTGGTGGTAGGCAGCCTATTCAACCGATCAAGCCGACGCGAATTCTATCAAGAGATCGCTGCCACGGCGGCACAAGCTGGTAGAGTGGGTTACTAATTGCAGCGTCGCGGACCATTGGCACCGAATCCCTTGCTAACCGTCGCAAGTCGTCCAAATCAATGGTCTCACCCCTTGCGGCTAAAGCCCTGAGCTCAGGATGTGGATCCTTCGATAAGTTGCGAAAGACCCGAGACTTCGCTGAAGGGTTTCTACCTGCCTCCCTCCGGACATCGTATGTGGTGTCAACGGAAAGCCGACCCAGGAAGCCCCCATCCAGAATACACATGTCAGGTGTTTCGATTGCGCTGTGTGGTGCCTTGTCGATGTTTGGGTTTTCGGCCAACGCGGCCCTTACTTGCCAGTCCGAATCTCGGACTAAAACCCGAATCGCTTCATACGGAATGCTCCCGTTGCGGCTTAGGGCGCAGCGTACCCTGCGGTCTGGATCCGCAACCAGAATCTCAAAGGCCGAGGCTGGAAGAGAAGGGTGGCTGGAGACTACAATGCGGATTTCAGGATCTGTGTCTTTTGCCAGCATTAGCAGGGTGCTGGGCTTGGAGGATGGGTCTCTTGCCCATCTTAGAGATGCTGGGTTAGGAGGCTTTGGCCCTTTATTGGCGCCAGCGGCTTGCTGGCCAGCGACCACACTGGGGTTTTCGTACATACTGGGCTTCGGCGCAGGAGGCGGGCTGACCTTACTGTGATCTGGGCACTGTACCCCGGAAAAGGCGCGCGGCTTGGCATCCTCCGCACTCCTGCAAGTTTGATCCACTTCGGTGGGTGCGGTGTTCGGTGCGGGTGGGGCTGGAGAATCCTGTTTTGCCCGCACGGCAGGGTCGCCGGTCGAAGAGTGGGGTGCAGTCTTATTGGTCGGCTCTTTGAGAATCTGAGGAATCAAAGTCCTGATCGGGAACCAGGCCCCCAAGTCGCTGGGAGGGGTCCAGCTTGTATAATCCGCCTTCCGCCATGCAAGAGTCTCTTCGGTAATCTCACCCTGGCGGTACATGGTAAGCAAGTCCTCCTCATAGAAAGGGCCAACTGGCTTGCCCAAAATCTTTACATGGTAACGATCCCTGCTCATGTCGTTATTTCTACCGTAAAAGCAAACTGGGTTCGCCAAGCTTCCGCTTCTTTTCGTTATCGCCGAATGGCTATCGTTCGGTGGGCGGCAGCTATGGGCTCACCCCTTCCTGAACCCGCGCACCACCCAGTCCACCAGGCGGATGGCCAGCCAGGTGGCTGCGGTGAGCATTGCAGCTTTCATCCAACCAAGCTTGGTTGCCCCCCCTCCCAGACTATCAACGCCAGCACCAGGACGGGCGCCAACATATTGGCCAGACGTTTCACACCCAGCGAAGCAGCGTTGAAGGACGTGGGATCTTTAGCTGGTGGTTGTTCCATATACTTGGGGTGTTTCTAGAGCCAGGGAGGGTGTGCTTCCAGTGAAAAATGCCCTGTAAGGGCGGTATAAGGCGAAGCCTTCAAGGTCAGAAGGTGCGTTTAAAGAAATTGGCCAAGAGTTGAGACTGGCAACATACTGTTACACACAGGGCCGAAACCATTCCCCCGGGGTGCCCCCGGGGTGGCCGTCATCCCCAGGTCAACCAGGTGCTGAGGTTTAACGGGTCTTCTGGCCGCATCATCAGCCGGTGAAGCAGCCAGATCGCCCGCCTTGCAGCGCGGGATGGCTTCCTGCGGTAGTTCACCCAACTGTCTATGGTTACGTGGGTGGTGCCGACCAGTGCCGCCAGCGTTGCCAGGGGCAGCTTGCTCTTCTTCCAGATTGCTTCCAGTAGGGCGCAGGACTCCATCGCGGTGGGCTCGGCCAGCCGTGAGATGCGCAGCGCAAGGGCGCCGCCCCGTCTAAATCTGGCCGTGACCTCGTTGGCGGCTGACTCCAAGTGGCGGCGGTCGTATGGGTAAGTATAAGCTGTATGAGCCATAACTACAGAATATGAGCAGCTTACACACACTATCGAAAGCTGAAGTCGCGGAACTTAACCGCAACCCATCCCTGGTGGGGTTGAAAAAGCGGCTCTCAGGGTTCAACTTCACCCCACCTTCCCAGGGTGAGGCACTACCTTATGAGGCGGTGGCAATGGCTGAGCAGTCACTGGAAAAGCGAATGGAGGGTGACCACTGGGAGAATGATACCCTGGGACGGTTCGGGGCTTGGGCTGGGGTCTTAAGCGCGGAGATTCGGGCAGCATCGTTTCTATGTGGTCTGCGGATGCGGCGGAAGCCGCGACGGGCCACCGCCGCTGTGAAGACCCTCGGACCAATCAAAGTGCCAAGGGATCGCCCACGGTAACCACAGAAACAGCATCCTAGGCGGTCCGCTCCAACCTGCGGGCCACATCATCCAGCCAATCGGTGAACCCATCCCCAGTGACCATGGGCATACAGTCCTTCATCCCATCGCTGAACCAGCGAAACGACTCGGCTAGGGTGACCGTCTGATTGACGCCACAGATCTCAAGCAGGTACTCACTACGAGGGAGGTAGCACAGAAGCTTAGCTTCGCCCAGAGTTACGACCTCGGCGAATAAGGGTTGGTTGAGATTGGCGATGGCTTGTTTGATGGAGGGAGAGGTTTTCATGTTGCCGGTGAGGATACGCCAAAGCTGGAATCTGTGTCACAGTTTTTGTCACAGTTTCCGCTTTTTGTGAAGGCCCATCGAAAGACTGAGCAAACGGAGAAAAACTGAGGCGAATAGCGATTCTGACCAATGTTTACAGGCTTTTTAGTGACTTCCTTTAACTCTTAACGGAACGCCTTTGGACGGTCGCTGGCTGAATTTTAAGTCCTGTGCGTCTGCCATTTCGCCACACCGGCAAGCAACTGTAAGTACTTTAGCAGCAAAGAGCCGGTTCGCCAACAACGTTTTGTGTGCCACTATTTGTTACACTTTGGCCGGCAGTTCCCAAGGTTTCTTGCGCTCCCGATCCAGGAATTGGTTGGCGTCTTTGTCATCTGGAAAGCGCTCGGTGACGGGGTCCCAGCGCAGCCTGCGGCCGGCCCAGCGGGCAATGTTGCCAAGGTGGCAGACGGTGGCGGAACGATGCCCGATCTCGACGTCCGCAACGGGCCGTTTCCGCGTCTTGATACATTCCAACCAGTTTGCCACGTGGTTCTGGCTGACGCCTTGAGGCTTCGCCTTTAGCGCTTCCACCATGAGTTCCTCAGGATCGGACTCAAAGACTCCGCGATCGATCTTGACTTGGCCCTTTTCGCCGATGAAGTTGGCGCCCCCCATGGGGCCGTCGGCCAATTCCATGATGATCTCGCCCTTGTAACGGAAGAACACCTTCGGCTGGCTGCACAGTTGGTCTCCGCGGGTTTTTGCCTCTGGCTGGGTGTAGGTGGGCGGCGCGAAGGCGGGCCCCTCGACCCACACTTCCTCCGGCCCGCTCTCATCCATACCCAGTGCCCACTGCACCTGGTCGAAGCCGTGCGCTCCCCAACCCGTCATCTCACCCCCTGAGAACGGGCGAAATGAAAGCCAGCCCGGATTGGCCCGCGGGAGGTACAAATCCAAATTATAGGGAACCGGTCCTACCGACCCGCACCACATCGCCCAATCCAGGTCGGCTGGCACCTCTTGCTTGGGCAACGATCCTTCCCAAGGAGTGGGATAGTTGCAGGCAATCACGCGCTTGATCTTGCCTAGTTTGCCCGTACGAATGAACTCGCACCCGATATGATTGCGCGACATGGACCGTTGCTGGCTTCCGACTTGGAAGACGCGATTGTACTTGCGCGCTGCCTGGACGATCAACCTGCCTTCGCGAATCGTCAGGGACAGCGGCTTCTCGGCATAGACATCCTTGCCGGCCTGGCAAGAGTGGATGCAGATCGAACCGCGCCAGTGTTCCGGGGTGGCTGTCATCACGGCATCCACGGATTTCTCCTCCAGGAGTTTCCGATAATCCTGAAAGACTTTGGCGCCGTGTTGCGAAGCGATCTCGCGAGCCCGCACCAGATTCACGTCAGCAACCGCGGCGACCTGCGCTTGCGGTTGTTGCACCAGCACCTTGTGGAGATCACCCGCCTGGCGTCCCATCCCAATGAAGCCGATCCGGATTCGGTCGTTGGCCCCGGGTTTGCCTTCGCTGGCGAGGATCCCCGAGGGCAGAAACTGCGTCGCAACCGCAGCCCCCAAACTGAAGGAAGTGCCCCGGACGAGGAACTGACGTCGGCTGCTGAGACGAGTGGGGAGTGATAGAGTGATCATCGGTTCGGGGACTAGCTGCTCCAGCCGCTGTTCAAAGCGTAGTACGTTTCGTTCCAGCGAAGCTCCTTCTTGAAGTCCGACACGGTGGTCGACTCGTCGATGAGAAGGTATTCCACGCCCGACATCTCGGAGAAGTCCTCCAGTTGCTCGGTGGTGACCGCCTGGCTGAAACCCGTGTGGTGCGCGCCACCGGCATGGATCCATGCGGCCGCCGCGACGGGCAGATCGGGCATGGGAATCCAGAGGGCACGCGCCACTGGCAGCTTGGGCAGCGGTTTCTCGGCGCGAACCACTTTCACGGTGTTTACCAACAGCCGGAAGCGGTTGCCCATATCGATAAGCGCAGCGTTCAATCCCGGCCCTGGAGGGGTGTTGAAGACCAACCGCACGGGATCGGCTTTGCCTCCGATGCCCAAGGGGTGGACCTCGACGCTCGGCTTGCCCTCGGCAATCGTAGGACAGATTTCCAGCATGTGAGCGCCCAGCACCTTCATGCCCTTCGGGTCCAAGTGATAGGTGTAGTCTTCCATGAAGGAGGTACCCCCGTCGAGTCCCGTGGCCATGACCTTCATGGCACGAACGAGTGCTGCGGTTTTCCAGTCGCCTTCCGCGGCAAAGCCATATCCATCGGCCATAAGACGCTGCACCGCCAAACCGGGCAGTTGAGTCAGTCCATGCAGATCCTCGAAGGTCGTGGTGAAACCCTTGAAGCCGCCCTGCTCCAGAAACGCGCGCATGCCCAGTTCGATCCGGGCCGCGTCCACCAGGGATTGCTTCTTTGCTCCGCCCTTGGCGAGGGGCTTTGCGATCTTGTAGGTGGCCTCGTACTCCTTCACCAAACGGGCAATTTCCGAGTCCGCAACCTCGTTCACTACTTTGACCAGATCGCCTACGCCATACCCATTGACGGAATAGCCGAAGCGAATCTGAGCCGCCACCTTGTCCCCTTCGGTCACGGCGACCTGACGCATGTTGTCTCCGAAACGCGCAAACTTCGCCCCTTGCCAATCGTGCCAAGCGGCAGCGGCACGGGTCCAGGCACCCAGTTTGGACTGCACGACGGGGTCTTTCCAGAACCCGACGACGACTTTGCGGTTCATCCGCAGCCGGGTCATGATGAAGCCATGCTCACGATCGCCGTGGGCGGCTTGATTGAGGTTCATGAAATCCATGTCGATCCCCGCCCACGGGATGTCCCGATTGTACTGGGTATGGAAATGCAGCACGGGCTTGCGGAGCAGTCGCAGGCCCTGGATCCACATCTTGGAAGGCGAGAAAGTGTGCATCCAAGTCATGACTCCGATGCATTGGGGAACAGTGTTGGCTTCCTGGCAGAGGGCGGTAATGGCCTCAGGCGTGGTGAGCACCGGCTTAAAGACCACTTTGACTGGGATCGATGGGACTCGATCCAAGGCAGAAGCCATCTCCTGCGAGTGGGCAGCCACCTGTTTCAGCGTTTCAGGTCCGTAGAGATGCTGGCTACCTGTTACAAACCACACTTCGAGCTGTTTCAAGTCATTCATAAGAATCCGGCGGGTCCTTGCCTGCCTCAGTTGGGCCCATGCAGGATCCCCTGCCAGGGCTGGCATTGCGTAAGTTCCACGCCAACAGCACCAGAGAGGCTATCCACAGATCGAGCAGATACGGCCCCATCCAGTGACTAAGCCCTATAGTGAGCAGCCGAGTGGATCAAGTCCATACGGAAACGCGCAACGTTCATTCGAAAATGCGCAGGGCAGAAAACTACCAAACCCGCTGTTCCCGCCGAAAACGGGCAGGAGCCAGCCCCACTTGACGGGAGAAAACCACGCTCATATGACTCGCGCTGCCAAAACCGGTCTTCTCCGCAATGACATCCAAGGTAAGATCGGTTTCCAAAAGAAGCCGCCTCGACAACCTCACTCGCGAGGCGATGATCTCCTCGTGGATCGTACGGCGAACCACTTCTTTGAAGCGAATCTCCAGGGCACGGCGAGACATGGGGACGGTCTTGGACACATCGCTCACACGGATCGGTTCACCGGCGTGATCGCGAATGTACTGCAGAGCCGCCGCGATACGTGGATCCTGCACCGCCCATACTTCGGTAGAGCGCCGAGCCACCACGCCGATGGGGTCCACCAGAATTGTACGCGGGCCTTTGATCTTGCCACGCATTAAACCATCCAAGAGTGACGCCGCCTCGAATCCCCCCTTCTCAGCGTTGAGGGCAATACTCGACATCGGCGGGTCGCACAGCTCGCACAGCACCTCGTCGTTGTCGACCCCGACGACCGCCACTTCGTCCGGGACGCTCACTCCAGCCTGCAGAGCGGCATCGAGCACTTCCCGACCACAATCGTCATTGCAGGCCATCACTCCGAGTGGTTTCGGCAACTGTTTCAACCAGGCCGCCAGTCGCTGCTGCTCTCTTCCATACTCCACGGTGCGTTTCGCCTCGGTCAGAGAGGCAACAGAGCAAGGTGCATGCGAGTGGTTGCGAGTGTACTCAATGAAAGCCTTTTCGCGTTGCTGGGACCAGATCTGCCCGCGAATCCCCACAAAAGCGAAGGTGCGAAAACCGCGTTCGAGAAGGTGGTCGGCAGCCATTCGCGCCGTGGCCTCGGGATCGGGATGCATCTCGTTTAAGCGGATCCCCGACGCATGACTCGCGGAACGATCTATCGCCAAGTCGAGTCCGATCACGGGAACGCCGGCCGCCCCAATGGCTTTTGCGACCTCCTGCGATTCGATGCGGGCGATGATGCCCGTGCCTTGCCAGAACTTCATGTCAGGGAGCCCCTGGGGTTGGGCTCTCGGCAGGATGTAGAAGGACCACGGGCCATGCAGTCGCGCATAGCGCGCTACGCCGGACAATACCCTTCGTCCGTACGCCCCCGAGGTCTCTACCAAGAGGGCGACTCTGGGTTTATCGCCACGCCGAACGCTCATGCCATCTATCGTTCAACCAGGTCGTACACACGAACATAATCGACCTCGAAGAAGTCAGGGAGCTGCGCCTTGCGAATATCCCCAGCCCAAGTCCCAATTTCGTTCGTCAGTTTCAGGAATTCCGGCACCTGCGAGACTCCTCCCGCAGCCGTGCGCCAGACCTCGTAGGCGTCCACGTAGAAGACGTACTCGGTCGGCGTCCACACCAGCCCATACTCATGAAAGCCATCCATGGTTTCGGGCACCTTGACCTGGATGCCGGCGGACTTGTGTTCTTTGCCGTAGCCGTCCCAATGCAGGTTCATGGTCAACATTCCATCGCGCCAGGGCATCTCGACGATGTCGATCTCCGTTCCATCGCGGCCTTCGTTCCCAACGGTGGACACGCCTGGAGCCATCATCCAGAAAGCAGACCAATGCCCCTGCTCTCGCGGTATTTTGCATCGGGCCACGAAGTATCCGAAGGCCTTCTCATACTTGCCCCGGGTATTGACCGCCCCGCACGTGTAACGATCTCCATCCTTCTTGGTCCGCAAAAGCAAAGTCCCCTTCCCACTGAGGTAAGCGTCTTCCTTGATCCAAAAGCCATCGCGCCGAGGCGAATCGCCCAGGCGGTTCCACTTGGACTCATCCAATTGCTGACCTTCAAACTCATCCTGCCAGACCAGTTTCCACTGCTTGCCGGCGGCCAGAGGAGGCACGTGCGCGGTTGCACCAGCGTGTTTCGAGACAGTTGCACAGCCGCAGAAAGAAAGCATTGCAATGAGGGCGATCACGGTTCTCATGAGCCAAGCATTAGCGGTGGCCCCCGGTTCTGTCCATCCTGCTTTCCATTCTAATGAGGTATTCATACAACGCATTGTCATGAAGGTGCTTACCCGGTACGCATCCGGGGTTCCGGAAGAAAGAGTCTCGGCCCCAGTTTTCGGCAAGAAACCATGGCGTCGTGAAGGAAAATGTGGTTGGATCTCGGAAAATGAAAGTGAAGTCCTCGCATCACGCCAATCCTAGGCCTCAACCGGGACAGGCCTGAGCTATGAACCGACGAGCGTTCTGTAGGTCTGTGGCGAGTCTGGGTGGAATTGCGCTTCTGCCTGAAGGCCTCGCTGCAGCCTCGGCGGCCCACGGGTGGCAGATCGGCTGCTACACGAGACCGTGGGATCAGTTCGAACTGACTGCGGCCTTGGACGGCATTGCCGAGGCAGGCTTTCAGTACGCCGGCATCATGACCGCCAAGGGAAACTCTTGGGTCGTGGTGACGCCTGATACCACTCACGAAGAAGCGGTGGCGATCGGAGTAACCACTGCTCAAAGAGACTTGAAGATCCTTTCCGTCTACGGCGACTTCAAACTGCGCGAAAAACGCTCCGAGAGTGTGCAAACGCTGCAACGGCTTATTGACCATTGCGCAGCCTGCAAATCCCCCACCCTGCTCCTGGGGGGAACCGAGGATCCCAAGCTGTTCTCGGATTACTACCAGGTTATCCAGGATTGCTGCCCTTACGCGGATGAGAAGAAAGTCACCCTCACCATCAAGCCGCATGGAGGGCTCAACGCCACTGGCCCGCAGTGCCGCGAGGTGATTCAAAAGGTTGGCCACTCACGCTTTCGGCTTTGGTATGACCCGGGCAATATCTACTACTATTCCGATGGCAAGATCGATCCAGCCGAAGACTCCAAGACTGTGGATGGCTTGGTATGCGGCGTTAGCATCAAGGACTTTGCGTTGCCCAAGGAAGTTCTACTGACACCGGGCACAGGGCTGGTGAAATTCGAGAAAGTCCTGGCCAACCTGGTCCGGGGAGGGTTCAACAAAGGCCCCTTGCTCGTTGAATGCCTCAAGAGGGGCAGCCTCAAGGAGGTCACGCAGGAAGCCAAGAAAGCCAAGGCCTTCCTGGAGCAGGTCCTCGCCGGTTTAGGCTAGGGCTATTTGCTTCCCAGGGCAGCCTCAATCGCTTTCACGATCTTGTCTCCGTCCGGCTCGTCTCCACTCTCGAAACGCTGCACGAGTTTACCTTCGCGGTTCAAAAGAAACTTGGCAAAGTTCCACTTGATCTCTCCTGGGAAAGCCGACTCCTTACCGGTCAGCGCTGCGAAGAGGGGGGACTGGCCTTCACCGGCTTTGACCTTCACCTTACTGTACAGTGGGAACGTGACGTTGAATTTGCTGGAGCAGAAGGACTTGATCTCCTCGGGAGTTCCCGGTTCCTGAGCTCCAAAATCGTTGCATGGGAATCCGACCACCACCAGCCCCTTTGCCTTGTACTTCTCGTAGATGGATTCCAAGGGACCGTATTGTCGGGTGTAGCCACACTTGGAGGCCACGTTAACGACCAGAATCACCTTTCCCTGGTATTCTTTGAGAGATGTGGGCTTCCCGTTAATGTCGGTGAGGGGGATTTCGTTAAGAGAGGCAGCCATGAGCGTATAGAAGGTGTAGGCGAACAGAACAACCAACGACTTAACCAAACATTTTATCATAGTAACAATATGCCCACCTTCTGACACTTGTCAATCGACTGGAAGTGGCGCTGAGCTTTTGGATTGAATCTTTCGTCGAATTATTCCTCCGTCTTCTTGGGCTTTGGTCTTGTTCGAAAAGGTTCGCTCCAGAATTTTCTTCTCTTGTTCCTGTTTGTTTTGTTTGAGTGCTGCGGCGGTTCCTTGGTCTGGGATTTGATTGTTGGGGCTGGGGGCGTTGACGCTGGCGGGCCCATAAAGACAGCGGAAACCACCCCCAGTGTTCTCCCGCACACCTCCAGGAGGACCATCCCTTGGTCCCCCATGCGAGGATTCTAGGCAAGCTGATTAGCGGCGAGGGTCAGGATAGCCAACCGGGCGCATCGACGCCCCACAGAGCCCAATGCAAGGAGCGGAATCGACTGTTGCTGCGCTGGGTGTGATCGGCAGCGGCCACAGACCTTCAGCCGACCTTATTGCGGTGCTTCACTGGTCTACTGTCCGACGCGCAGGGATTGACCGGCACCGTCCAAGCTGGCAGGCTAACCACCGTAGCTAAGGGAACAACCATGAGACCATTCTTGCGGCAGGCTTCGTCGGCGATCCGCGTTCTGGGCGGATGCTTTGCTGTGGCTGGGGTCATGGCCCAGCTGGCAACATCTCCAGACAACCGGACCTGTTCTAGTGACCACTTCTGGAAGAACGACGGAGTGGCTTTCAACTACAACAAGCCCGTTGATTTGGACCAGGATGGCAAAGCCGATTTCCATTTCATGAGCATGAGCGCATTCGCGGTCCATCCAACCCGTCAGATTTCCGACCCCCTTTACAGCTTCCTCATCGACACTACCCTGGCCTACTTCGCGGCCGAGCATGTCCAGATGTACCTTCAGCCAGTCACCGGCTCCTGCGCAACGGATCTGCCCGAGGCGGTATTGGCACCCGGAACCCTCATTCCCGCCAACCCAGCAGCTAGCAATTCCTGGCAGTGGACGGATCCCTACGGAATTCCTTCGCTCCAGGGAATCGGGTTTGGGTACACCCTCCGATCGCAGACGTTCAACAACCCCCGCACTCCAGGTGGGGGATGGAACCCGGGCTATCTTCATGTGGTCTACGGGCCTAATCTTACCAACGCCCTCTTCGGGTTTCGCCTGCAAAGTGCGGATGGTTGGCATACAGGTTGGATGCGTATCCGATGGGCTGACACCACATTGTCTATTGAAAACGTAAGGATGGTCGAATACGCCGTCAGTCCCGAGCCCAACGCCGACATTGTAGCAGGTGTCCACGTAGGCCCCCCGTTGCAGATCACAACAAGCACCACCAACGGCGCTACCAGCATTCGCGTTTCCTGGCCAACCAACGCAACCAACCTGGCCCTGGAAGCCAAGCGGAGTTGGACAGCCACCAACTGGATGGCGGTTCAAGGCGTCACCAACAATGAGGTGACGATTACGCCATGGAGTTCATCGGCGTTCTTTCGGCTGAGAGGGCAGTAAAGGCTCTGACACTTGTATGCGCAACTGGACAAATCTGGAGCATGCACCCGAAGAGGCCGACCTCACTCCCGGAATCTGCCAAAGGCGGAGGACGGGGTGTCTGGGGAATTCCATGCGCTACATCGCCACCGCCATCAGCGTTCTCCTTAGTTTTTGGTTTGCTGACTGTTTTGGCCTGTTGCAAGGCCAAGAAGTCGCCTGCCCAGACTACTTCACCTGCGGATCCTATTCGGTTTGGAGCAACGCCACCGTCATCAGCATCACTCAGAAATCGGCATTCGACCTGGATTTCGATGGCCGTCCTGATTTTCGGCTGATCGACGCCGTCTTTTCGGGCCATCGGGATGATCAACTGCCCTATATCATCTGTGGTTGGGGCGACGAGACCAAGGCTCTGTTTGCCGAACCACATGTGCAGATGTACCTGAGTAAGCAGGAGCCAGGGTGTGTTCACCTTCCTCCCGAAGCGCGGCTCGTTACACAGCAGCTTATCCCAGCCCAACCTCCCGCCGACAGCACTTGGCATTGGATTCAGCCCACCAAAGTCGCAAGGCTGAAGGGTCTGGGATTTGGGCGGACACTGCGGATTTTGCGATACGGAGAACCCTCGGGGAACACCATTCCACTTGAACCAGGGTATATCCAACGAAATACCATACTCCAAACAACGAATGCTCTGTTTGGTTTTCGCATCCAGCAACCCGATGGCTGGCACCTGGGATGGCTCAAACTCATATTCTTCTACTCCCCGACTGGAGGCGAAGTCCTCCAAATCGCGGAATCCTCCGTCAACCCAGTCCCCGACCAAGATGTCTTCGCGGGAGTGAAAATGGGCACCTTCCTGGATGTGGGCATGAAAGGCACCAACAGCCTCCAACTGTCCTGGTCTACCAACGCCACCAACATGGTACTGGAACAGAAGCTCAGGCTAACCGATCCCGCCTGGACGGTGGTGGCGGGCGTTACCAACAACCTGTACGCGGTCTCCCCCACCAACCCTGCGTCGTTCTTTCGACTGAAAGGCCAGTAACAGTTCCGAGGTGTTTTATGAGCAACCTGAATAATCTTTACGGTGAGGTAACGGTGACCGACCCAGGTGCGGGACCAGCGACGGGTGGTCGGAGCAGTTGGGAACGGAGTGCCATGAGACGGCGATCCATTCTCAACGCAGTGGGGTTGGCGCAGATTGCGGGTGCTATTGTTTGCCAACCCGTTTTAGGAGCGAACACTCTCTTGTTTACAAACACTGGCGGAGGACTGAATGCGCCTGTGCTTGATCTGCATGGGAATCCATTGCTCCCATCGGATGACTATCGAATTGGGTTGTTCCTAGGCATCTACGAAGATGCTATGCATGTTGCTTCCCTCACCGCACCCGCAGTGTTCACAAGCCCAGGAGTGTTCGGGGAAGGGGATGCCCCGATCACACTTCGAAACTTGGACCCTTTCCCGCAAAGTGCCTATTGGTTTGAAGTGAGGGTCTGGAATACTCGCGGTGGAAAGTATCTGACCTATTCGGATGCTTGGGACCACGGCGAGACTCAGTTGGGGAGATCAGCCCTCTTCCAATTGACGGTTCCATGGGGAGACACAAGCGCAACCCCACCTGTGCCAGCGCCGCCGCTTTACGGCCTCACCAGCTTCACCTTCCCTGTGGTGAATCCCTCCATCAAAGTCAGCGCCCCCAGCATCGGGACCAATGGCTTCACTTTTACGGTGACTGGACCTGCCAACGCCCCCCTTGAGATCCAGGCCGCCACCAACCTGACCAGCCAGACCTGGGTACCGCTGCTCACGGGCACGCTCACCAATGGGTCCTACACCTACACAGAGGCCCAGTGGACGAACTCGCCGTCGCGATTCTACCGGGTGAGGTCGCCATGATGGAGATTCACCCCACCAAAGGCTGAATGACGCTGTGGCGTCGTTGAAGAGACACAGTGCATAAGAGAAAAAGGAAAACAATGAGACGATCCATTCTCAACGCAGTGGGGTTGGCGCAGATTGC
>CAYPNF010000069.1:0-38985 GCA_964411985.1 uncultured Verrucomicrobiota bacterium | reverse complement strand
GGCCGTCCGCACCCCCGGACATCGCAGCGCGATGTCCCTACCTTCCATTCCCACCACACACCCCTTCCCGAGGGTGCGTGCGCCCCCGTCCCCTCCTCCTCGTCCTCCTCCTCCTCCTCGTCCCACGCAAAAGGGGAAAAAGCGGTACATCGCTTCGCTCCTCACCGCACTCCAAAAGCTTCGCCAGCGCGAGTGGGTCGTGGAATTCCGCCAAGCCTTGGTAGGGACGGACCGCCGGGGCGTCCGTACCCGGACATCGCAGCGCGATGTCCCTACCTTCCATTCCCACCGGACACCCCTCCCCACGCCCTCAGGTGCTGCTTTCCTACACCCGCTTCCTCACTCACTCGCACGCCCCCGCACGCCGCATAGGGGGAAGAGCGGTACATCGCTTCGCTCCTCACCGCACTCCAAAAGCTGCGCCAGCGCGAGTGGATCGTGGAATTCCGCCAGGTTTGAGGGCGCGAAGCGCTGCCTCGATTCCATACTGAAACTCGATCACCAGGAGCTTTCCTGATAAGCTCAGTAACCCGCCTCACGAACGCGATAGAAGCTCTGTCGGTACGGAATGGAGGAGGTGTCCACGAATTGCCACAATCCGTCTGGCGGAGCGTTGGTGGCCAAAGGCGTCCATTCGTTCAAGTCCGTGGTGACATCGATGACATATCGCATCCCGCGCTCACCGTGCACCCACATCTCAAATTCGCCGTTGGCGTTCAGACCAATGACCTCATTGATGGGCGGAATCGTTGAGCCCGGCTCCCGGGTGAGGACGTAGTTGTCGAAGAGCAGGTAGTTGTCACCCGGAACGCCCTTCTTCCGGATTGCCCAAACTGCATCCACGTCGCTCAGGTCGAGCCTGGAATTGAGGGTCGTCATGGGCTGGGAATCCACAATGATCGCTCCGTTCATCATGGCCATCCAGCAATTCCGATTGAAGTTCATCCAGACGTCGAGCTGGTAGATGACGTCGTTGCGGAATTCGAACCCTGTGGGCCGATACCCCACCGGGTCGTCCAGGGCGTAATTAATGGCGGCGCTGGAGTTGTCAAAATCGATCGTGAACAATCGCTTGCTCTCTGTGTTGTAAAAACTCCAGCGGAAGTCGTCGTATTCGCCGTTGGCCGAATCAACCACCTGCATGAGCACGGAGAACCGCAGAACTCCAGCGTTGAGGCCGTTGTTCGTGAATCCAATCTCCGGTCTCCAGATGCTGAGCATGGTATCCTTCAAAGCCGGCGGGAACCAGCCCACGTAAGCCTGTTGGCCCAGACCCTCAAAGAAATTGGTCAGCACCCCGCTTCCGCCGGATCCTTCGCCAATCCAGCCCATCTGCCCCCGTAAAGGTTGCATGTCGTCGGCAGCTGAATAGCCTTCCTCCACTTCAAAACCGGCCGAATACAGCACCTCGGCCTCCGGCTCTCCCGACGTCGTACCGCCTGCGATGACGGAGAAACCCGCCATCCCCATCGCAAGCAAGGTTCTCAGAATCCTCATAAGTTGGAATTGATCATGGCCGGGCGCTGGCTGGATTTCAATGCCGTCATGCAGGGCCTTTTCCCGCTACCGCTCCTGAGGTCTCCCTCCACCACGGCCGCCGCTGGGCGCGCTCTGAGGGGCACGTGCCGGAGCTGACGGGGCAGATGGAGGCGGAGCCTGATAACTCCGCTGCGCAGGAGCCATGGAGGCTGGAGGAGGAGCCGAGTAGTTCCTCACCGGAGCAGCCGGGGCAGTGTAGGCAGGCCTGGAGGGCGCTGCGGAACTTGGCGCCATGGGTTGAGGCCGTGAGGGCGCTCCCGCAGGGGGTACATAACCCGGCGTAACCCCAGATGGAGGCTGAGTGGCAAGCTTGGGAGCCGAATAAGCGGGCCCGGCGGTCTCGATCTTGCGAGTTTCCACCCGGGTTGGAGTCGTTGGTGTCTGCCGTTCGGTCTGGTAGTTCTGTGGCGGCATGGACTGCACTGTGCCTCGAGAAGGATTGGCATCAGGAGCAGAGCGAGTCACCGGCACTGGTGTTTCACGCCGGATTGGAGTGCTGCTTGCCGGGGTGGGTGCTTGTGAGCCCCGTGGTTGAGGAGGAGAAGACTTGGTTACACTCTGGGGTGACTGAACCGCCTGGGGAACGCTACTGCGCGCAGGAGTCTGCGTCGGTGACTGGACGGAGCCGCTCTTGGTGGTCTGCGGGACGCTATTGAGCCGCTGCGGAGCCGACTCCGTAGCGATGCGTGAAGGACTGGATAGTGGGCGTTCGGACACCTGCCTCGGGGCACCCCCGTGAGTGGTGACCTGCGATGGATACGTGTCCGATCGCGACGGGGCAAGGCTTTGGCGAGGGACGCCCGAAGAAGCGCTGGGAACCGGTGCGGAACGGCTGATTTCCTGCTGGCGCCGCACGGTGGTGGTGGGTACTGGGGCCGACTTTCCTGGCTCTGCACGCAAGTCCGCAGGCAAAGAAGGACGGTAGACGGCAAGCTTGGTGCCGGACCTGTCGAGTTGGTCAGGCCTGGTGGAGGACACCTGGGTAGGACGGATGTCCTGCAGCTGAACCTTGGGAATCTCCCGCCGACTGACCGCAGTGATCTTCTCCGGCGCGATCCCGTGGTTGACCACGGTGTTGTTTTGGATCGCGATATTGTTAATGACGGTGGCATGGCTGTAAACCTTGTTCACCTCGTGCCGTGGCACAGCGTAGTGGTGAGGATTCGGATGGTGCATGTCGTGGCAAGAGACGTAGTTCCAGTGGAAGGCGGAAAGCCCGAATCCACAGTAGACGCCAGCCACACTGCCGTGGTAGGTCAGCCCGATTCCCACTTCCCAGCCAGCGGCAGGTGGAAGCGGAGCCCAGCCGCAGTAGGAACCACTCCAGCCCCAACTCACCCAGGCAGGCGACCAAGTATAACCCGGCGTCCACACCCAGCCACAAGTTCCATGATGATACCAGCGCCCATAATGGAATGGCGCCCAACCCCAGGAATAATCCGAAGCCCAATACCAGCCACAATTGCTGTAAACCCATCGTCCCCCGTGGCAGTAGGGACGCCAGCTCATATCCACGACTGCACAGGTCGGTTGCCAGCACCAGCCGTAGCTAGGCAATTCCACCCAGGAACCATAGGGAGACAAGCTCTCGTAGAAATAATTGTAGGTCACCTGGGTTGGCGGTTCACTCACGACATACTGGACACTGGATGCGGCCGCAGGCGGAGTACCGTAAGTCGGAACGGATGGAGCGGCAGCCGGTTGCCCTGACTCCGCCGGAGCCGCGGAAGGTTGCTCGGGCGCGGCCTGCGATTGAGGCTGCCAGACCGACTGTGGCGCCTCCGTAGCGTTCGTCGAGACCGCCTCTGGAGCCAACGTACGAGCCTGAACTTGAGCTGAACCGCGCCGGATCATGGCGGACACGACTTCCTCCGAAATGCCAAGGTCCTTCAGGTAAATGATTTCAGCCACGGACAAGTCGTAGACCTCGTTGGAACGATTCACATACTCCAGGAGTACCGAGTTGGCCACTTTAGACTGCGCCAGGGTAGCGATCTCCTCGGCGCCCGGAGAAAGCTTGGGTTTCTGCACCGGCACGCGCTGCAGTGGTTCCTCGGCTTTGTCCACGACATTAGTGGAAGCAGGCGGGTCCAATTTCGCGACTTCTGCGGGTGCCTGGGGTGCAGCGTTGGTAGTGACCGCCCCTAGCGCCGCACCGCGAGTCACCGGCGGAACGGAGGGTTTACTGGAACAGCCGGTCAGGTGAGCGAGAACCAGGCCGGTCACCGCCAGTGCCACCACTGCGTGTGAGAGCTTTTTCATAAATATCAGGCACCGATTCAACAGTACCGCTTCAGGGCGCAGAGTCAATCGACCAGTCGGAACAGGGTCGCCTTGGAGAGGCTCCCGCCGGAAGGACCAGCAGGCTTTCATATTTGTCCTATAATTCGTTTTTGAACGCGCTGGAAGCGATCCGTCACCCCGAACATCTGGCATCCATCACGCATTCAATCCTTCAGACTCGCCAGTCCGATGCGGTATTCAGCCAGGCAGTCCAGAGTATATCCATCTCGCCACCAGCTGATTACACATAGTAGAGCCTCTCAATCACGGCGAAGTTCGTGCCTTAAGGTCCCCATTTCGGCTTCGAAACCTCCCTGTGGCACCGAAAAAGCGCTGAGAAAGATCCGGGATGCCCTAGACTTGAATCCTCTTCCGTCGGAGAGATGGCCGTCTCAGATGGGTCAAACCGGCGGCGGGTTTGGTGCCGCCTCCCAGCGATTTAACCTGGCAGGTTCCTTCAACACATCCAGAATGCTCTGCGCGCAATAGACGCGCCCGCGCTGCGCCTCGCCTTTTTGCTTCAGAACCCCAAGTTGCTCCGACCGCTGGATGGCGCGCTGCGCGGTGGTGAACGCGAGGTCCAGCTTCTCCGCCACGCCTGTCACCGTCACAAATGGGTTGTCCGCCAGAAATTCGCCGAGGGTGGCCTGCGTCCCCTCGGTGCGGCTGGATAGCACCGCCTCGCGCCGGACAAAACGGCCGCAGGAGCAGGTGTGGGTCAGGGATCCGCTTCCCCTCGCCGGCCAGTTGGCCGATCTTCCGATCCGCCTCAGAGAGAGCCAGCAACAAGCGGGTCGTCCATTCCAGCGCCGGGGGCAATGGAGCCGGCGGAAAGGCCGAGTAATCGCCCTTCGGTAGCAGTTACCCCGGCATTTGGCCCGGTTTCGACATGTCGGAAGTACGCTCTCAGGTGAAAATACCGGCAACCGCTATTTTCACAATGGCCAGAATATGAAAACAGAAAGTTGCCCAATTTCCGTGACCGAAAACAACCAAGGGGCTGTTTTCGAAAAGCTCAAAAGGGTCCGACTATCGTGTTATGATGTCCCAATGTGCGCATTGAGCTGACGTCGGCATTCCTGAGTTTCGATTTCATGAAACTGGGCCCAGGTGGGCAGGCGCAGCGGTGTGGCGTGCGCTTTCGGAGCCCGGAAGTGGAGAGGGTCTTGGTTTTAAGCGACCGTCGAATCAGCTTGCCCTTGACGCGAACTCGTGCGAATAAAACACCCGATGGTCCGTAACGAGCCGGGTTTGGCACAGGAGTCCGCTGCCAGAGTTTCTCTGCGGTCGGTGCTTCGGGGTTCATGAGATCAGTATCAGATTGTCAAACGCTTCTGGTTCTGCTTATGTAACCAGTTGTTAGTCAATGGTCGGAGAGATGGCAGAGTGGTTTAATGCGCACGCCTGGAAAGCGTGAGTGTCTAAAAAGCACCGGGAGTTCGAATCTCCCTCTCTCCGCCACTTCTATAAATTCCTCTGGACCAACGGAGAATAAGGTTTGACTGAACCTATCCAGATGTGATTTTCGGGAACCTCAGGGTCACTCAGCGGAATCGCTTACCGAGATAGGGCCCTTAGGGACACCCTGAAATTGCAGCTGAACTCGAGCGAGCTTGCTGGCGAAGCTGACGCAGGTATCCGTAGCCAACCAAACGCCGGTTTCGCTCGTCCCAGAGACGATACGAAAGCGACTTCAGGCTGGAGAGCAGCGTCACTTGGTTCGCTTGTTGAAAGAGGGGATTCGCCTTGTGGCACTTCTCCAGGTTGTAATTGGGGATCCGGGCGCTCAGGTGATGGATATGATGAAAGCCGATATTCCCAGAGAACCATTGGAGAATGCGCGGCAAACGGTAGAAGGAGCTTCCCTTCAGAGCTGCCTCTACATAGTCCCAGTTTTGCTCTCGCTCCCAATAGACGCCCTCAAACTGATGCTGAACGTAGAAGAGCCAGATCCCCGCTGACCCAGCCACCAGCATCACCACGAACTGCAACAGCAGGTACGCAGTGCTCCCCATCGCCCAGCAGCCTGCGGCGATCATCCCTGCCAGCGCCAGGTTGGTCCAGTAGACCGACATCTGGTCGCGCCGACTCGCCTTGGGAGAGGGAATCCGATTCATCCCTAAGAAAAGCACGAGCGGCGCGATGACCAACAGAACGATTGGGTTTCGCGCGAGGCGATAGGAGAAACGCTTCCATCGCGAGGATTGCAGGTACTCCTCCACGGTAAGGGTCCAGACATCCCCCCGACCCCGGCCATCCAAGTCTCCCGAGGTGGCGTGGTGGACCGAATGCTCCCAGCGCCAGTGTCGATACGGGGTAAAAGCGAGCACTCCCGTGATGAACCCCACCAGATCATTCGCCCGGCGGGACCGAAAGAAGGAACCGTGAGTACAGTCATGGAAGATGATGAAGGTCCGAACCAAGAATGCGCCGGCCAGAAGGGCCAACGGCAAGGTAATCCAGTAGGAAACCCGCAGGCTGAGGTGCATCAAGTACCACAGGATCGCATACGGGACCAAGGTGTTGGCGATTTGCCAGAGGCTTCGAGCGAAACTCGGCGTTTGATATCGAGCGACCAACTCCTTCCACGAGTTCGAGGAGGTTGACTTCTTCACGGTTCCAGATTGCATTCGAATACTGAGCCCTTCCGCTGAGCTTTTGCACCGCGGACTCTGAGAATACAGTACCGAAGGACCATCGCCTTTTCCACTAGATCTTTTCGTTATTCTAATTTGCTTCATAAGCGACACATTCCATCCCAGGTCCTCGTTCAAGAAGTCTGAGTCCGCTTGACTTTTCGATGATTCCGAGGAAGCTCAGTCCAAAATCGCTTCCATTTATGAAAAGACCTCTCTCGGAAAGGCTTCCTCGATTTCATTTGCTAGGTTTCGGTTGTCTGCTGATCGCGCTCCTCGGTGGATTTCGGGCTACCCACGGCTCCGGCATACCCACGGTCCAACCGGGTTACAGCGCCTATTTCCCAGGGGAGGAGATCCAGGTACGCTTCGCCAATGGCCCGGGAAACCCCAAGGATTGGGTCGGCATCTACCAGGAAGGCCAGGAACCAGGAGGGGGGACGGGGTCTACGCTCTGGTACTATGTGGATGGCACCCAAGCTGGCACTACCGGGCTGAAGGAAGGGGCCGTCGTTTTTGCTAACGGCCTGCAGACGGCAGGCACATGGTGGGTTTATCTACTTCTCAACGATGGCTACACCAAGCTGGCCAGCAATTCTTTCACGGTTGTGGAAAGCTATGCCCCAGCAGTGCGCCCCGACAAGAGCACCTACGGCGTCAAAGCGCCCATCGCAGTCACTTTCACAAACGCTCCTGGAAACGCAAAGGACTGGGTGGGGATCTATAAGGAAGGCCAGGTTCCTGGTGGAGGACCCACCTCGACGCTTTGGGCCTACGTGGACGGCACCCAAAACGGCAACTCGGCCAAGACGGAAGGCACGGTGGAGTTCTCCACCGGGTTGGACACAGCCGGGATCTATGTGGCTTACCTTCTTGAAAACGACGGCTATACCATCCTCGCCAGCAACGCATTCCAGGTAGTCGTGACTTCTTCACTGACTCCACGGCTCCTCTCCGCCACCCCTTCGGACGGTTCGGCGAATCAGCCCCCGGTCGTTCCAATCCAATTCGTGATCACCAACGGGGCGAGCTCGGTCCTGCCCAACACAGTGGTGCTTACCCTAGATGGGACCATTGTACCGCACAAACTCGCACAGCCTCCGGGGTCGGTGGTGGTCACCTATACCAACACCGTGCTCTTCGCCCCCGCCTCCACTCACCAGGCCGTACTCACCTTCGCCGACAACGCGAATCCTCAGAACCTGTTCACCAACCGGATTTCCTTCACCGTTGGGAATTACCAGAATATTGTCCTGCCCGATCCGATCTACCTGGAGACGTTTGACGCGACCCCGGAGGGCCAGCTGCCGACGGGTTGGACGGAGAAAAGCTATACCGAAGTAGGCAATGCCGAGTTTGATCTGGGCAACTTGGATTCAGCCTCGTACGCCACGTGGACCGTCGTGGATGCCGCACGATTCGCCGGATCGTTCGTCACTTACAGTAATCCTGATGCCCCCCAAGCCGAAAAGGACGATTATCACCGCGTTTTGTCCATCAACCCGATGGTGGTGGTGAATGGGAAGATCGTGGAGGAACCCTTGGCCAAAGGCCGTTTCCTCTTCGCGAATTCAGGTTATCGGAACGGGGCCAGCCAAGTGCTCTACGCGTTCTCCCCTGACTACAATTTGACCGGGAAGACCCAGATCTACGTCTCCTTCCATTCCATTTACGAGCAGAATCAGGACAACATCGCTGCCGTGGAATACTCGATCGACCAGGGTGCACACTGGCTGCCGGCGCTCTACATGCTCGACGGCAATGACCTGCTCTTCAGCACCAACGCCACCGGGACCACCACCGTGGATGCCGTCGCCACTCTCACCACGGAAGCCGACGATATCGCCCGCTATGTGGATGAATTGGGCGAACCGAAGGGCGGCACATACGGAGCCTTCCTTGCCGCCCCGATCACCCAGGATCTCGCGCCGTTTATCAATGCGCGCGTGAATGATGACCCGGTCGAATCCAAGCGAGTCGAACTGATCCGCCTGCCCCAGGCCGACAATCAGGCGAAAGTGCGCTTGCGTTTTGCCTACGCCGGATCGGACAGCTGGTACTTCGGCATCGACAACCTAGGCCTGTATTCGATCTCCGACACTCCTCCAACATTGAGTATCGCGGTTTCCGGGTCCCAAATCACCATCTCCTGGCCCTCCGACGCCACGGGCTTCACGTTGGAAACAAGCATCGACCTCGGAAGTGCCACGTGGAGTTCCGTTCCGGGGGTGGTTGGGAACAGCGTCACCCTAACACCCGGTTCGGGCGCGCATTTCTACCGGCTGAAGAAGTAGACCAGGCCACGTTCCCCGAAGATCCGATGTTGCCTGCCGACCTCTTGGCTCCTCGGGAGCCGGATCGGCGGGTGAAGTCTATTTGACGCTTCAACCTTCGCACTCTCGTTATGTCTGCAAAGCCTACACTCTTGGTGTGGATCCTCCTCGCCACCGTGCTGAGTCCCTATCAGGGGGGAACTGCTGTAACGGTGGACCCTACCGTCATCCCCCTCCTCAAACGATCGTTCTTCCACGGCCGGGAGTATTTCGTGTTGCGAAGTGGCCGGGCCAAAATGGTAGTCCAAGCCGACCAAGCCGACCTGGCTCCCGCTTTCCTTTACCTGCTTTTTGATGCCGAAGACAATCGTCAAACGAGCCGCAAAGAGCGTGCCTTCAACTTCGAGGAAGGGGCGGGCTTCGTGAGAAGCGCTTTGGAAGTGAAGCTCGGCGGATTCAACTTCTCTGCCCTTGGTCACAAAACCGCCACACGATGGGTGCAAATGGACGGGATCCCCGCCGTGGAAGCAGTCTGGTGGGCCGGAGGGTTGAAGGTCACCGAACGCATCGCGGCGCTGGCGGGAGCGAACGCCTTTCTACGACGTGTGGAATTGTCTTCCGTCAATCTCGGAGGCACGGAGTCAGTCACCCTCTCCCTCTCCACCCCGCGCCTCTCTGCCAAAGCACAAGGCAACATGCTCGTCGATGAGACTCCGGCACGCCGTTTGGCGCTCGCCCCACCCAGTTCCATTCCAGCGAAGCCCCTCCAGGACGCAGGGGCGTTGGAGATCGGCCCTATCACTCTCGTCCCCGGCCAGAGGGTTTCCGTGGAAACCGTGTTGATGGTGCAGATACCGTCGGGACCGCTACTGGTCCCTCCACAACTGCCAAAGCTCCTTTCCACCACCCGCGCTTCCCACGTTGCAGTGTCCACAATCACCACTCAGGACGCCACCGTGCGCGAGATCTTTGCCAAGTCCACCTACGGCCTTCCCGGAATGGTGGCGGAAAACGGGGTCATGGATGCAGGGATCTTCGAGTACGGCGCCCAATGGGTCCGCGACACCTCGAACACCCTCCTCGGCATGATCCACGCTGGATACTTCGAACTGGCCAGAAACGGACTGGACTATGTGATCCGTAACATGGTCAGTGCGGAAGGCAATGCCATGATCGCTGGCGCTTTCGACGACCCCGACCGCGAACAGTTCGACCAGATGGGCGAGCTCCTGCATACGCTCAAGGCCTACCGTGACTGGACGGGCGATGATTCCCTGATACGACGGCATCGGGATAAGCTGGTAGCACTCGTTGAGCGCCCCCTGAAGCCTCAGTTTCGCGACGCCTGCGGTATGGTTCATAACCGTCGTGAGTTCTGGGAGCGCACCCTGGAGGACGCCTTTGAGCTCGCTTACCAGACGTACGTGATCCTCGGACTCAGGGATGCCGCTTCCCTGGCGGACCCACTCGGAGTTCCTGAAAAGGCTGCCTTGTGGCGACACGAAGCTGATCGAATCCTCCGAGCCATGTGCTCCGACCCACGCTTTCGCCTCGTGGAAGAGGGGCGCCTCATCAAACGACGTGGCGTCAATGGGGAATGGGTGAAGCAGATTCGCTTCCCTGGGGCCGCAGAAGACGTCCCCCTCAGGACGGAGCGTACCAACCTTGCTGAACCGGACGCCACCCTTGCCATGCCCATCGCCTTTCGCCTGATCGATCCTGCCTCCCCGCTGGCGGCCAAGACCTTGGATGAACTGGAACGACTCCGGGACGCACGTTGGACCGGTGGCGGATATGAACGGTATCACTCGAGTGGGCAGTGTGATCAGCCGGGTCCCTGGACCTTCGCCACTTGCTTTATCCTGCGCGCCCAGCATGAGGCAGCTCAGTGGAGCCGGAGCCGCTCCTCTCTCGAATGGCTAAACACAACCCAGGGAGGCCGCACCGGTGCCTGGTTTGAGGAAATCCCCCAGGTCCGCTCCCAAGCCCCCACCGCCGGGCTCCTCCCCTGGACCTCCGGTGAAATCAGCCTGTTCGCCGTGCGGCATCTGCTGGGAGTTAGTTTTGAGGGGGACCGACTAGTCCTCCGCCCCGCCCTCTACCCGGGTAGCCCTCCGCTCGAAGCCAACCTCCGTTTCCGCAGCGGCCGCCTGGAACTACAAATTCCCAACTCCGGCACGGTCGTCTCAGCCAAGGTCAACGGACAACGTATCAAGGCCGATGCATCGGCAAGCATCCGGCTTCCGCAGGACTTTCAAGGAGGCCGAGTGGTCTTCGAAACACGAAAGCCAAAGAGAACTCGCTGAACAAGGAAGCCGCCCCTCGGCGATGGGCGCCCCACCATTGGAAAGGCGTCGCTGGTTCGCATTTTGGAGGTTTATATACGCAAAATGGCGTTGTCCGCCAGCCTTCCTTCCTCTCTAATTCACCCACACGTGAATACCATCGGCATGCTTCATCCCATTTTGGGCGCCACAACCGCCCGACCTACCCTCACCCAAATCGATTGGGTCATGATTGCCATCTACTTCGCCATGCTCCTTGGCGTCGCTTGGTGGGTTGTCAGCAAAAGCAAAAAAGAGACGGAGGACTACTTTCTGGCCGGGCGAAATCTCGGTTGGTGGGTGGTCGGTGCCTCGATCTTCGCTTCCAACATTGGCTCTGAGCATATTGTCGGCTTGGCTGGCAACGGCGCCAAAGACGGTGTGGCGATGGCCCACTACGAACTGCACGCCTGGTGCCTGCTGGTGCTGGCTTGGGTGTTCGTGCCTTTCTACGCCCGATCGCTCGTCTTCACGATGCCGGAATTCCTCGAAAAACGTTTCTGCACCAAGTCCCGTTACGTACTGTCGATCGTATCGATCATTACGTTCATCGTCTCGAAAATCGCGGTCGGCATTTTCGCGGGCGGCGTGGTGTTTGCCACCCTGTTGCCCGAGATGCACATCGGCAGTATCGACAGCTTCTGGGTTGGTTCCATTCTCGTCATTGTGCTGACCGGCCTCTATACGGCGCTCGGTGGGATGCGCGCGGTGGCGTACAACGACGCTGTACAGGTGGTCGTGCTGATCACCGGGTCCCTGCTGCTCACGCTTTACGGTCTGAACACCCTAGCCGACGGCCAGGGGATTTGGGCTGGCTGGCAGAGGATGCGGGAGCTTTGCGGCTCCGACATGCTTAACCTCTGGAAGCCACTCGTTCCCGCCGGACAAGAGGCCACCTGGGCACCGGTCATTGTAAAGAATGACGCTGGAAAGATCGTCAAACAAGCTTGGTATTTCAACGGTGAATTCCCCTGGCTCGGCATGGCCATCTGCGCGCCGGTCATTGGCCTCTGGTACTGGTGCACCGACCAATACATTGTGCAGCGCGCGCTGGGTGCTCCGAACCAGAAGATCGCTCGCGAAGGGTCCATCTTCGCCGCCTTCCTGAAACTCTTCCCGGTTTACCTTTTCATCATCCCCGGTTTGATCTGCTTTGCTCTCGCCAAGAGTGGCAAGATCCCGGAACTGGCCGTGATTCTCGGACCCGATGGACATGCAACGAAGGAGGGATCGCAAGGCGCTTTCCCCTTGCTGGTGCAGTATCTCCTGCCCCCCGGACTGCGCGGCATCGTGGTTGCCGGTTTGCTCTCGGCCCTGATGGGTTCGCTGGCCGGCGTGTTCAACGCCTGCTCAACGCTCTTCACGGTGGATATCTACGAGAAGATGCGTCCGAAAGCTACGCAGGCTGAACTCGTGAGGATGGGACGCATCGCCACCGGCGTCATGGTGGCGATTGCCATTGCGTGGATTCCGGTCGTCAAAGGGGCGAAGGGCTTGTATGAATACCTCCAGGCGGTTCAAGGTTATCTCGCACCACCGATCTTCGTGGTGTTCTTCTTCGGCGTATTCTGGAAGCGACTCAACGCCAAGGGATGTTTGTGGGCCATGATCATCGGGTTTGTAGTCGGATTCTTCCGGATGGCGGTAGATACACCCGTAACGATGTCTCAGGGCAAGTTCCTGTATTCGGAAGGTTCCTTCCTCTGGATCATCAATAACATCAATTTCCAGTATTTCAGCATCCTCATCACCATCATCTCGGCGATCGTGATGATCGTGGTCAGCTACATGACTGAGGAACCGAACCAAGCTCAGATCAAGGGTTTGACCTTTGCCACGGCGACGGCGGAAGACAAGGCTACCACCCTCGCAAGCTGGAATTGGAAAGACGTGGTTGCCTCCTGCTTCATCATGGCCTGCATCGCTTTCGCCTACATCTACTTCCGCGGCTAGCACCGCCCGCTCCTTGCCAGGGGCTTGTCCTCGCGTTTTGGACAAGCCCCTTGTTTTTCTCGGTTTTCTAACGATTGTTACCTAATTAGACCTTATGAAAGCCCGGACCTTAAGCCTCCTCGGTGGCCTTCTCGCCAGCAGCGTGATGGCGCTCGCCCAAGCCCCCACCCAGATCCAAATCGACGCAGGCCAAACCGGCCCTAGGATCAACAAAGCCATGTGGGGGGTCTTCATTGAGGACATCAACTTCGCTGGAGATGGTGGCTTGCACGCCGAGTTGGTCAAAAACCGGTCCTTCGAATTCAACGAACCGATGATGGGTTGGAAGCCCATGGAAAGGGGAGGAGCGAAAGGAAGCGCGCGCGTTGAAACGGCGAGTCCGCTAAACGCCAATAACCCAAACTACCTGCGCGTCAAGCTGGACACAGGCACCGGCGGCTACGGCCTCGCTAACGAGGGATTCCGCGGGATGGGTGTTAAGAAGGGCGCACTTTACGATTTCAGCGTTCGTGCCCGAACCGTGTCAGGAATCTCCCCCACCCTGCGCGTCCAGTTGGTCGGAGCCGACGGTCGGGTGCTCGGCACCACCAAGGTGAACGGTATCACTCCGTCCTGGTCCAAACGAACCGCCGAAATGAAGGCCTCGGATACCGACCCCAAGGCGCATCTTGAAGTGTGGCTGGAGGGGCAGTCCACCACGGACCTGGACATGGTCTCCCTCTACCCTCGCGACACGTGGAAGAAGCGGAAGAACGGGCTGCGCGCCGATCTCGTGCAAATGTTAGCTGATCTGCATCCTGGCTTTGTCCGATTCCCCGGGGGTTGCATCGTGGAAGGCCGCACGCTCCCACTGCGCTACCAATGGAAGAACACCATCGGCGATCCCGTGCAACGCCCCAACCTCATCAACCGCTGGAACGATGAGTTCAAACACAAACCGACACCTGACTATTACCAGTCCTTCGGGGTCGGTTTCTACGAGTACTTCCTCATGTGTGAGGACATCGGAGCCCAACCGCTCCCCATCTTGAACTGTGGCATGGCCTGCCAGTTTAACTCGAACGAACTGGTTCCCCTGAACCAACTGGATCCCTTCATTCAGGATTGCCTGGATCTAATCGAGTTCGCCAACGGACCGACCACCAGCACCTGGGGGGCAAAGCGGGCCGCGATGGGCCATCCCAAACCGTTTGGAATGAAACTCCTCGGAATCGGCAATGAACAGTGGGGACCGCAATACATCGAACGGTATGAACGCCACGCCAAGATCCTAAAAGCCCGGCACCCGGAAGTTCAACTCGTCTCCAGCGCCGGCCCAGATCCGGACGGGGATAAGTTCGATTTCCTCTGGCCCAAACTTCGGGCTCTGAAAGCGGACCTAGTGGATGAGCACTATTACCGTCCGCCGGTTTGGTTCCTCGACAACACTGGCCGCTACGATAAGTACAGCCGTGTCGGTCCCAAGATCTTCGCCGGTGAATACGCCGCGCAAAGCGTGAAGACGGCAAGCCCGGACAACCGCAACAATTGGGAATGCGCCCTGGCTGAGGCCGCCATGTTGACCGGCTTCGAGCGTAACGCCGATGTTGTACGCATGGCTTCCTATGCCCCGCTCTTCGGTCACCTCGACGCCTGGCAATGGACCCCCAACCTGATTTGGTTCGACAACCTGAGTGTGTATGGCACCCCGAACTACTTCGTACAGCAGTTGTTCTCCCGGAACCCGGGTGATTTCATGGTCCCCGTGAAACTGACAGGCGAACCCAAGGCGGAAAACGGTAATCCCCGTTTTTATGTTAGTGCCACGAAGGATGCGAAAAGCAAGGAAATCATCCTGAAGGTGGTGAACGCAACCACCAAGCCCGTGTCGGCGCGCATCGGCCTAAACGGTGTCAAGGTGTCGGGGAACGAAGGCAAAGCCCTGATCCTGTCCGCCCCCAGCCTGTCTGCCGAAAACTCACTCGCAGTCCCCCGAAACGTTTCCCCGACAGCTGCATCGCCGAGAGGGATCTCGAACAATTTCGTTTCCGATTTCCAGCCTCAATCGGTCACGTTACTGAGAATCCCCGTTGCGAAATAGCACTGACCCTTGCGACTCCGGCCAACCGTCGCATCCACCGGCAAAGCACAGCGGCGGCGCTGCTTGTCGCATTTTGTCCCCCCCTAAAGCGATGAAACCCTAATAACATCAAGGGGATGATGCTGATTTAGGATTTCGACAAGATGGCTGCAACTTGATTTTCAGTAAATCGAGGATCCGCTACTGTCGTTCATTGGGCTGGGAAACCTGCTCAAACTCCGTTCCCGAAACCTGAATGTGTTCCTTACGGATTCCCCCCATTTTTTCCAACACACTCTACATCGTCCACTCCCGGTTCCTGCCTTGCCCATCTTCCGCAAAGAGAGGGTTCCACACTTGATTTCCTTTCACTAATTCTCCCGCTCCTTCCCCGCAGAAGCTTCTGCGCTTGATTTGGTGGCCCTCCGCCAAATTCCCCTTCATCAAGGTCATCCAGCTGCCTGGTAACAGAGCAACCCGTCAGAATCGCTTGATTCTGGCGGGTTTGAACCAACTCACACTCAACTATGAGTTCTCACAATCGCTGTCCTTCGCTGCCGGGTGATCATGCCGCCCACTGGAGAAGGCCATTTCAGGGAGATGCGGCTGCACCTCGCGCTTAAGCCCGTGACCGTTTCCGGTGTGCAGGGTGGTGGTGTTGGCCAAGGGTCGGTTGGCTCTCTTGGACACGGTTCCACGGCTCGCCGCCTTAGGATCTGCAGCCTTTGCGTTACCATCCACCAAGGCCATCAAGCTGTTGACCACGTCCTTCATAGCATCGGCCTGCGCGTTCAGATACTCGTCGCTGGCCTTCAGAAAGGCTTGGGCCTCGGTGTTCATGAGGGCCCGGTCCGCCTGCAGCGCCTTGGTTTCCTCCACGGTCTGGTTGGCCAATTGCTCGTACTCCAGTGCCCCAGTTTCGGCCTTCTCCGCCGCTCCCCTCAAGCAAGTCAGGTTGTTGCTTCCGCCTTTAGCCGCTAGGTCTTTGGCGGTTTTGAGATGCGTCTTAACGTCCATCAGGTTTTGCCGCGCATTGGCCAGGTAGTTGGTCTCTTCCGTGAAAGCGTACCCGCGCATCTCGTACATGGTTGCCAGCGCTTCCCGCTCCACATTATTGGTTAGCGCTGCCGCTGGAGTGTAATCCTCCGCCAATGCCTGGGCGTCCCTCGTGGCCCAGGACATTTGCCCAGACCGCCAGGGTACCAACCAGCACTGCGATAAAGATTAATCCGCCAAAACCGAGAATGATCTTTGCACCAAGTTTCATAACACTTTTCTAGAGCAGGAAACCCTTCCGGTGGATACAAGGACAACCCGAACCGCGATGAGAGGCGCTGCTGTACGAATCCTCTCGTGATGTTCATCCGAGCCTGGGTGACAAACGCCAGGTTTCAGCACTAGAAGTCGAAGGTCTCCCGACACGACTCCTGCATCGGCCCCAGGAGATGAGGTCCGAAGTCATCAAGCCGTGGATTGTTTTGTCGAATCCGAATGTCGTCTGTAGGGGATTCTTGACTCTAGCATAATACACTGAAGAAATGTATTAGAGGAGATTAGAGTGCCCCATCTGTTTTTCTGTCCGAATATCGAGAGGATTCAGCTTCAGCAACCTGCCACGAGTGCCGATGAGGGTTACGGACGGATACCGTGTTTTGCTAGTGAAGTACCAGTCTATACCCCATGATCCAGAGTCCAAACCTGAGCCGAGAGGAATACCGTCAGTTGGTGGAGCAAGCACCCATATTGGTCTGGCGTGCCGACCTCACCATGGGGTGCAACTACTTTAATGACCGCTGGCTCGCCTTCACGGGCCGATCCCTCCAACAGGAGGTGGGCAACGGTTGGGCTGAGGGAGTCCATGAGGATGATCTCGAACGTTGTTTGGCAATCTATCAGAGCTCGTTCGCCCACCGCGCGTCGTTTGAGATGGAATACCGTTTGCGACGCTTCGACGGAGTATTCCGGTGGATCTTTGACCGTGGTGTCCCTTTCGTCAACGCGCAGGGGGAGTTTGCGGGATACATAGGGAGTTGCGTCGACGTCACCGAACGCGTGGAGGCTCAAGCTGCTCTGGAGGAGGTTCAGACTCAGGAGCTTCGCCGCCTGCGACAAATGCTCCCAATCTGTTCAAAGTGCCACAATGTCAGGGACGAAAAAGGCTACTGGAGTCGCCTCGAGAAGTACTTCCACGATCATTCAGGACTGACCTTCACACACGGACTCTGCCCGGATTGCGTGCGAAGATACTATCCGGAGGTCTTTGCGAGGATGTACTCGAGAGAAGTGAAATCAACCTAGCACCGGCTCCTACGCTAGATCATGTTTCTGTCGGAGAGGAAGGACCGGCGCGGACTTGCCCTAGCACTGCAGCTGGGCTGTGCGTTTGGTTTCAGGAGCGAACCTTGCAGTCGAGGACTTGCCTGATCTTTTCTGCCAGTGTTCTGGGAGCAAAAGGCTTGGGAAGGAAACCAACCCCCTCCTCCAGCAACCCCTGACCACCGATCACTTCGGCCGGATAGCCTGACATCAAAAGGCACTTCACTCCAGGTCTCAAGGCTTGCACCCTGGACTTCAGTTCCTTCCCGTTCATTGATGGCATGACCACATCACTCAATAGCAGATCGATAGAGTGCTCCTGGTTTCGAGCCAGTTTCAAGGCCTCCTCCGGGGTAGGTACCGCCAGCACTCGATAGCCGCTGTGCATCAGGATATCGCGTGTGACTTGGAGCACGTGGGCCTCATCTTCGACCAACAGGATGGTCTCATTGCCCTGGCCGATGTCTACACCCTCAAGGCCCGGTTGGAACTTGCTGACCGCGGCCTCGCGGGGCAGGTATACATGAAACGCACTGCCCTGCCCAACTGTACTCTCCACAGTAACAAATCCCTTGTTCTGCCGCACAATACCATAAACCGAAGCCAACCCCAAACCAGTGCCTTTCCCCACCTCCTTGGTCGTAAAGAACGGCTCAAATAGGTGGCTCATCACCTCGGTCGTCATCCCACGGCCGGTATCCTGCACGGTGAACCGCACGTAATGACCGGGGGCACAGTCGACGATCCTGCTGACCTGCTCTTCATCGACCGCGACGTTGGCCGTGCAAACGGTGATGATCCCGGTTCCCTGGATCGCGTCCCGCGCGTTCACGGCAAGGTTCGTGAGAACCTGCCCCACTTGCACTGGATCCACGCGCACGGGCCAGACTTCCTGGCCTGGTTTCCAAACAAACTCGATCCCCTGCCCGATCAGACGGCGCAATAATTTGAGAGTGACTTGAATCTCCTCGTTCAGGTCCACCACGCGCGGTTGCGCAGGCTGACGGCGCGCGAAAGCCAGCAGCTGCCGGGTCAGTTCCGCCGAACGCTGAGCCGCTGCCTCGACCGCCTGAAGCTGTCCGTGCAGATTGCTGCCGTAGGTGGTTTCCTCCAAGGCGATGGCTACATTTCCCAGAATGACCTGGAGCATGTTGTTGAAGTCATGAGCAATACCCCCCGCCAATTGGCCCACCATCTCCAAACGCTGGATTCCTAACAGTTGGTTGCGCAGCCTCGTTTGTGCCGCCTCAGTTTGGACCTTCTGGGTGACATCCCTGATGGCCGCCTGCAGGTGAGTTTGCCCGGCGATTACCATCCGGGTAAGCAGGACCTCCGTATGAAGCACCGTTCCATCGGATCGCCGTGCATCCCATTCAAAAAAGTGAAACCCCTCCCGCATTGCTCTCTCAACCATCTCCAGGCCTTTCTCCGCAGAGGGCTCGCCGTCTGGTTGATGGGAGGGAACCCAATCCCAGAGCCTCACCCGAAGCAGATCGCACTCCCGTTCGACTCCAAAGAGTCTCAGGGCAGCCGGGTTAGCCTTCTCGAACTTCCAGGAAGGAGGGCTAAGCACGAGAATCGCCTCGCGGGAGCTCTCGAAGAGGGCTCGGTGGTGCTGCTCGCTCGCCTCGAGGGCAACGGTCATGGTCTTCTGCTCTGTCCAGTCCATGGCTGCAGCAAGGCAGATCTGGCCGTGCTCCCAATCCTTGGGCAGAAGCTGGGTGCGAAACTGAAGGTGCCGCACGCTTCCGTCTAGACGTTGGATGCGCAATTCCGCATCGCAGGCTCTTTGGCTCTCAAACACTGTCTCCAAGTGTCTCTTGAGCCGGGTCCGATCCTCGCTCAGGACGTGGACAAAGAGCGGGCGGTTCGTGCAACCAGATCGGTCCGTACCCAGCAACTCAGCTGCCGCCAGATTCAGATCCACGACGCGCTGCTGAGCATTAAGCACGAAGTAAGGCAGAGGAGACTGGTCAAACAGCATGAAATAGCGGTTGCTACTGTTCTCCAACTCCATCTGCGTTTGACGCAGATCCTGGTTCTGCATCTCCAGTTCCACCTGATGGATCTGAAGATCTTCCACCAAGGATTGAGCATCCGAAGGAACCGCAGGCTCAAGGTGGCCTTGAAGGTACTGCTCGGCCCGGCGCCTCAACTCCTCCCTCTCCAGTTGTCTCTGGTTCATCGTGTGTGTGCGTAATGGCTAGGGCTCTGCATCGTGGGGCAAAAGGGAAATGCTCGGGCAAGGGGGGCAATCTCCTGGAATGGTCCTGTTCTTGCATTCCATGCGATGGGTGATGTTGAAGTGGGAAATGACCAACCCCCGGCGGGCCCCCGCCAACTGGTCTACCGAGACCAGAAACCATCGGTCCCGATCCGCAGAATGACAGGCATACTGCATCTCGAAGTGAGACTGGTCTCCCTGGCTCACCGACTCGATTCCCTTCATGCATCGGATGGCCGTCGGCTCACTCAGGGCCGCCTTTTGGCAGGCCTGAAGGTAGTTGTCCCCAACCTGGCCGTGCCCACTTGACAGGTCATTCTCACGACCGAATCGCTTCCACGGTTCGTTGACGTAAAGAATGGTCCCCATCTCATCGACTACCGCCACATGAGCCGGAATCGAATCGATGATGCTTTGCACCAGCTCTTCCTGCTGCTTCCTCTCCGTCAAATCAATCAGCGTCAGGACCAGCCCCTTAATGGCGGACGTCTCCGTTCGATAAGGAGCCAACCTCACAAGGAACGACCGGTCCCCCGCCCGTTTCACCAACTGCTCCCTGGGTGTTCCGCCTGCCGAAACCTCCTGCGCCAAAGTGATCAGCTCAGGCATGTGAAGCTCCCGACCCAAAGCCTCTAACGGTGCTCCCACATCCGTCGGTTTGAGGGCGGTCAGCGCGAAGAGCGCACTCGACATGCGGCGGATGCGCAAATTGGAGTCGATCAACAAAGTGGCAACGCCGGAAGTCGCCAAGAGATTGCTGATGTCGTTACTTAACTCGGTGAGCTCCTCGATCCGATTCTGGTTCTCCGTGTTGAGCGTATGCAGTTCCTCGTTCATGGACTGCAACTCCTCGTTGGTGCTCTGCAACTCCTCGTTGGAGGCTAGTAATTCTTCGTTGGTAGCCTGCAGTTCCTCGTTGGCTGTCTCCAACTCCTCGATCGTTGCCTGCAGACTCTCCTTGCTATAGACCAGTTCCTGTTCAAGGTCAGCGATCCGCCGAATGGCGTTCTGGTCCGCCTTGAATTCCTCGGAAGGCCCCTTGGGAGCATCCACCAGTTCCTGGGGTTCGATGAAAATGAGGCGCAAACCATGCCCGCTCTTCTCTTTCGAGGCGAGAGGTTTCACCCTAACCCGGACCGTCTGCATCTTCCGCCCCTGCTTGAACCGCAAGTGGTCGAACTCCACCACCTCACCGTCGCGCTGAGCCCGATGAAGCATGGTGGCCAGAGCCACCGATAGGTTGTGGCTCGTCAGTTTGAGAACATTCCGCGTAAACGCCCCGGACGGAGGCCGCAAGTACTCGCCGGCATTGCCCAGCAGATGAATCACATCGTTGTTCTCGTCTACGACCAGACACGCAGGTACGTAGTCCTTGATCACGTCTGCATAGACCGTGTCCACCAACCTTAGGTCTGCCGACGGATGGTGGCGAATCAGCCGCGCCGTCTCTGGAAAAACGGGGCGTACCGTGCTTCCCTGGGTGAGCGGCACTCCGGGAGGAAGATCCAATAGAGGCATCCTGCCGACCGACCGGGTCTGGTACACTTTGTGACGAGTGCTCAGGGCCTGGAACTTATCCATCTGCTCCCCCACCGTCTCGCTATTGCCCAGGAAGAGGATCCCCTCGGGCTTCAGCGCAAAATGTAGCAACTGGATCACCTTGGACTGCAGAGCCGACTGAAAGTAGATCAGCACGTTGCGGCAACTCACCAAATCCAGTTTGGTGAAGGGGGGGTCTTTCAGCAGATCGTGACGCGCAAATAGGACCATCTGCCGCAGAGCGGGACTCACCTGCCAGGCTCCCGATTTGCGCACAAAATAGCGCTTCAGCCGGTCCGGGGGCACCTCGGCAATCTCGCTCTCCGTATACAACCCCGAACTCGCCGCCTCAATGGCTAACTTGGAAATGTCCGTCGCAAAGATCTTGATACTCCGGCTTTCGCCCCGGCGCGCCAACTCATCGGCAAAGAGCATGGCCATAGAGTAGGCCTCTTCACCAGTAGAACAGCTCGGTATCCACACCCGGATGGTTTCGGTTCGATCCCCCCTGGCAAAAAGAGAGGGCAGGACCGACTTTTCTAAGAACTCGAAAGCATCGCGGTCCCGAAAGAAACGGGTCACCCCGATCAGCAATTCGTTGAACAACAAGTTCGCCTCCCTGGACGAAGCTTCCAGATATCGATAGTACTCTTCCAGGTTATTGAGCTGGTTAATCGTGATCCGCCGCTCGATTCGGCGGTCAATGGTCGAAGGCTTATAGTAGGAGAAATCAGCCCCACACCTTTCCTTCAGCAACGCAAAGACCTTGTGCATCAGTGTGTCGGTGGAACTGTGTTCCCGCAGGATGGCCCGCTCCTTGATCACGAAGGGATGCTGAAGGTACTGGATCAGCTGCCGCGGCATCTCCTCAGGCGGAAGGATGAAATCGGCTAACCCGGTGCTAATGGCGCTGCGAGGCATGCCATCAAACTGTGCCGTCGATTCGCTCTGGACCATGACCATCCCCCCAGAGTCTTTGATCGCCCGGATCCCCATCGTACCGTCACTCCCCGTGCCGGAAAGAACGATGCCGATGGACTGATGCATCTTCTCCTCAGCCAGGGATCTAAAAAAGACGTCAATGGGCAGGTTGAACCCTCGAGCATAGTCCGGTTCCACGAGGAGCAGCCTTCCCTGGAACATCTTTAGGTTCTTCTTCGGGGGGATCAGGTAGATATGGTTGGGCTTGATCTCCAGACCATCCTCTGCACGCAGGACCGGTATCGGCGTCTTTCGAGAAAGAAGCTCCACCATGAAACTCTTGTGGTCGGGGGAAAGGTGTTGAACGACCACGAAAGCCAGTCCGTTGTCCAAAGGCATGCTGCTGAAGAGCTTCACCAAGGCTTCCAATCCCCCCGCGGAGGCTCCAATCCCCACGATGAAATGCGGCGCAGGTGATCCGTTCGCAGGTTTGGGAAAGGGCTGAGCTGAAGGCGCGGCGGAGGGCTTCAGGGAACTGGCGGCAGAAGATTTGGTCGAACGCTTCCTCATACTGCTCGTTTGCTTCTTGCAGGGTCAATACCACTCGGTGCGACCCCTCGTTCATACTCCGAAGGAGTCATTCTGACTCCTCGCGATCCAAGCCACTAGCAGGAAACGGAAGCGGTGTCTGTAGGGGATTCTTGACTCGGCGACCCTAGGTCGAAGGAGTAAGCTGATGTTGCAGGGCAAACTTGGTCAGTTCGACGACATTCTTAACCCCCAACTTCCCCATCAGACGGCTGCGGTAGGTGTCCACCGTCTTGACGGAGAGCGCCATGGTCTCGGCAATCCATGCGCTGGAGCGCCCCTCCACCACCAGATGCAGCACCTGGCGCTCGCGAGCTGAAAGCCGCTGCAAGGGGCTGCTCTGGGTAGCGACAGTGCGCCGCAGCAAGTAGTCCTCAATGGCCTGCGCCGGAAGCCCATGACTAAGGTAAGTACGTCCATGGCAGACAGCGCGGATGGCGTTCATCAATTCGAGCCAGGCCGCCTCCTTCAGAATATAGCCGTTGGCCCCAGCTGCCAGGGCTTCGTAAACATGTTGCGCCGTCGAGTGCATCGACACAATGACGATGCGGGAGAGCGAACCTCTCTGGCGAAGGATGCGTGTGGCTTCAATCCCACCGAGCCCTGGCATGGTCACGTCCATGAGGACCACGTCTGGCTTCAAGGCCATCAGCAATTCCACCGTCTTCAACCCATCGGCTGCCTCTCCGACCACCCGCAGATCTGCTTGCGCCTGAAACAGAGCCCGGAGGCCCTCGCGAAAAATGGCGTGGTCATCGGCCAGAAACAGAGTGAGCCTCATAGGGGCACCTCCACAATCACGGTAGCCCCTCGTCCCGGAGCTGACTCCACCCGAAAACAACCGCCGATTCCAGCCGCCCGTTCCGCCATCGTGAGCATTCCCCAGCCAGAATAGCCCACAGGCATGGCATTCGCAATCCTCTCCACGGAGAATCCAACTCCATTATCGGCGATTTCCAGGCACACAGACTGCTCATCCACCCCCAACCAGATATCGACGCGTGAGGCTTGCGCGTGCTTGCTGGCATTGTTCAACGCTTCCTGGGCGATTCGAAACAACGCGTGCTCCACCGGCAACCTCGATTTGCCCTCGGTACTCCCTGTATCCACGGAAACAGAAATGCCCGTGCGTTCGGAAAACTGTTCAGCATACCATCGAAGCGCAGCCGCCAAACCGTAATCATCCAACAAGGGCGGACGCAACTCCGCCATGACCGTCCGGATCTGGACCGTGGTCTGCTGAAGCAGTTCCTGGGACGCACGAAAGGCAGTGGGAGGCTCCACACACATCGCGCGAAACCATTCCTCCTGCAACCGTTGAAGGTTGAGACCGATCGCGGTCAGGTTCTGACAGACATCATCATGCAAATCGCGGGCGATTCTCTGGCGTTCACGTTCTTCAGCCTCTGCATTGCGGGCTGCCAGGGAGCGGATCAAAGACTGGTTGGCCTTTAATTCGTTCTCCATCCTCTTTCGCTCCGTGATCACGTCGAACACAATCGCGAAGTGCTCCGGCGCCGGGCAATACACAGAAGCCCAGAACCACATTTGCAGGCTCTTGAGGAATATCTCGAATCGCTCGGGCTTGCCCCCCATGGCAACTCGGCCGTAGATCTCGAGCAACTGTGGATCGCTCTCGGCAATGCCGGGGATGACTTCTGAGACTCTCTTGCCCGCCACGTTCCTAAGCCCGGTCTGTGATTCAAAGGCCTCATTGACCGCCAAGTAGACAAAGTCCTGCGGTTTTCCGTCGCGGAACAGCATCCTGCAATAGGCAAAGCCGTTGAGCATGCTTTCGAAGAGGGAGCGATACAGTCTCTCGCTCCCCCGCAAAGCCTCCTCTATTTTCTTGAGTCCGCTGATGTCGTGCAAGCACAGCAGGAGGATGCGCTGATCCTCTTTTCCGATTAACGCGGTAGATCCGAGCAGCGCGACCGTTCGTCGTTCGCCCTCGCACTCCCAAGTGGCGAGGTACTCAATTTGGTGATGGACGGTTCCGGTTTGGAAAGTGTCTTCGATGGCCAGTCTTAACGCGCAGTTTGTGCAACTGGTCCCGAAACCACAACCGAGCGGATCCTCCCGGGCATTAATGCAGCCGAAGATCCCGCAGGCGCGCCCTCCCTTCAGGTCGTTTTCGGGAGTTCCAGTAAAGGCGGTGAACTCAGGGTTGGCGTAAAGCACCCTTCGTCCCTCATCCACCACACACATCATCACTGGTGCATGGTCATAGATGGCTTTCAACTCAGCCCGGCTCCGCGCCAATACCTCCTGCATTTCCCGACGCACCGTGATGTCCTCGTGCGATACCAGAACGAGCCCCTCACCGCCCATCATGGGCAGCACCCGCATGACAAACCACCGCCTTTGAGTGGGCGAGTGGCATGGGTATTCGATTTCAAAGCGCGACAATTCTGCTTTTTGAACCCTGCGAATTCCCTCGTAAGCTTCCTGGGCGCATTCCATGTCACCCGCCGCCGGATCGCATTCCCTGATGTAGCGCGCCCCCGGGCCATACAAGCCTTCCTCGCCGGCGTGGTTCGTCTGCGCAAAACGCCTCCACGCCGCGTTCACCAGGCAGATGCGCCCCCCAGCATCCACCACCGCCAAATGCGCATCGGTAGAATCCAGAATCCGCTCCAGAAAGTCTTTCTGGCAAACAAGCGCCTGCTCCACTTCCCTACGCTGGGTAGTATCTTCGACGGTTGCCAATGAACGAAGAGCTCGCCCGTGCTGGTCCCTGATCAGGCACACGTTGACGTTGACCCAAACGGATGACCCATCCCTTCGCCGGTAGCGCTTCTCATTCGTGTAGGAGGATCTTTCCCCACGAACAAGCTCCTCGAACATCCGCCCATCCTGCTCCCGATCCTCTGGGTGGGTCAGATCCGTGATCCGCATCTCCAACAGCTCTTCGGCAGCATAGCCTGAGATGTCGCACATTCTCCGATTGACCCTTCGAAACTGGCCGGTGACCGGGTCGGCCTCGGCGATGCCCACCAAAACCATTTCAAAGACGGCACGAAGCGCTTCCTCATTCTGGCAAAGGCCCTCTTCTACTCTCCTTCGCTCACAGAGGTCTCCCCGGACTCTTCGCTCCGTGATGTCCCAGCCCAGCATCAAGGCACCCATGATTTCGCCCTGATCGTCCACCCAAGGCGACCAGGATGTATCGTACCATCTCCCGTTGTACAAGGTGTCTTGCTGGAAGGACTCATTCCTCACCATCACCTGGTGGACGAGGGCTTGCCGCTCACGACAACCATCCACGGCTAGATAGGGCCAAAGAACCGTCCCGATTAACTGCTCCCGAGGCTGGCCGAGACAGTCCGCCATTTTCTGATTCAGATCCAAAATGGTCCCGTCCCGGGCGACCAGGCATCCAATGAGACGGGGTTGCCCCTTCACTCCCGCGGCAAAAAGGCTTCCGTACGGATGATCTCTTACTCCTGATACGGATCTGTTCACAGTCATAGCGCAGCAGCTGGCTTAGATTCGACAGAGGCAGGTTGGGAAGGAGAACCGGCTTTGTCGAGAGGGAAGGTGGCCGATCCCCCGCCGCCAAGGCGGCCTCGGCAGCACCGCACGTCGGCAGAACTCTTTCGCTGGGATCTAGCACTGTGAACGGGCAGGAAGCGTTAGGCGTCAGCGGGAGCCCGATCCTCTCGTTGGCGCGCTCGAGAACCCCAAGACTGCCCAGCAGGGGGAACGGTGTTGTTTCAAAAACGTGCAATGCCCAGGCCTTCCGTGCGACTTCCGGCCCAACACCTGTCGGGTCCCCGAGTCATGCCGCAAGGCAGGGGAAAAGCGGTACATCGCTTCGCTCCTCACCGCACTCTCCAAAAGCTTCGCCAGGTCTTGGTAGGGACGGACCGCTGGGCCGTCCGCACACCCGGACATCGCAGCGCGATGTCCCTACCTTCCATTCCTACCGCACCCCCTCTCCACGGGTGCGCGCGCCCCCAGGTGCCGCTTTCCCTCCCACACGCAAAAACAAAACGGGCACCCCGACCAAGGGTGCCCGAACCTAGTAGCGGAACTGGATTAGACTTAGAACTTAGCTGCGACGGCGGAAATAGGCCAGAGCACCCAGCGCGGGAATCATCAGCGCGGCGGTGGATCCGGCGTCAGGGGTGGAAATCTTCTCGGTCTCGATCGTGAATTTGACACCACAATTGTAGTAGTGACAATCTGGGTCAAACGCGAGAGCAAACTGAGCTACGTAGCCCGGTGTGCCGCCCCTCAGGTAACTCGTTAGTGCGGCTAGTTCGAGAGTACCAAAGGTATAGCTGTAGTCTTCAGCATAGAGTGAACCCGTCGGCTTGCCACCGTCTTTCTCGTCAGTGTATTCATCGAGCCGGATCCCCAGACCGTCACCCAGGAGGCCTTTAGACTGCCACCAGTCTCCGGACGCTGGTTTGTCTTCGACTCTCGACAGACCTCCAGTTGCCTTGTTTATGTTCAGCAGATCAATATAGAGGATGTCCTTATCTGGGTCGCCGTACCAGTTGTCGATGCTCTTTATTTCCAACTTCGCGAAGGTAACCTCCTCCCCTTCGGGCAGAATGTAAGCAACCTTCCACTTGTAGGCGTAGCCGTGATCGAGATCCCACAGATCGGCATCTCCCGGAATCAGAACAGCGTCACCCGAAGGCGCCGTAGAAACCGCCCACGCACTTGGCAATAGCAGAAGGGCCGCCAAAAAGCCTCGGGAGTTGGCCAACTTCGGAAATCGCAAATTCGTACTCATAGTCGTATTTGAAGCCGTTTTGTCTATTAAACTGCAGGCAAACATCAAAAAGCAAAGATCATGCCACATCCAGCAGCACGGAACAGCATTCGCTGTAAGTAGTTCATTACAAATGTCTAAAGCCAACCATACAGAGACTCCTGCAGGGGACTGAGTTCCCGGTCCGCTGGAGGAGACTGTAAAACGGCCCGACAGGTATTCTGCGGTTCTTGGAGGGTCATCAACCAGAGCAAAGCCGAGTATCGAGGGGCAGGTCCAACTCCCGAGCAGACTGTCTCGTGTGGTTTTGTTGTAAAACCTAACACATAAGGGCCTTATGAATATTAACAATCCCTAATTCGGACAATAAGACAGTGTCAATTCAGAACAACTCTGCTCTTGGGACGAGAATCTACTAGTGTAAAGTATACCTACACATAGAACCATAAGGCCCTGTTCGTGGAGGTGGCCAGCTTCCTGAGGGAACAAGCAAAACCACTCAGTCTAGCTCGCGTAGGATGGGAACTCTGGGGCTTTTTCAGGAAGCTCTGTACCCCGCCAACCTCCGCGCCAACCGAATCGCTTCAACCATACTGGAAGGATTCGCCAAACCCCGTCCCGCGATATCGTAGGCGGTGCCATGATCTGGCGAAGTCCGAATGAACGGAAGGCCCAAGGTCCAGTTCACTCCGCGGTCGAACCCGATCATCTTCAGCGGAGCCAACCCCTGATCATGATACATCGCCACCACGGCGTCATACTCGCCCTTGTAGGCGTAGTGAAAGAGAGTGTCGGCCGCCATGGGCCCCACCACATCCGCACCGGTGGCTCTCGCAGCCTCCACCGCCGGTAGCACGATCTCCACATCCTCGGTGCCCAGCTTCCCGCCCTCGCCAGCGTGAGGATTCAGCCCGCAGACACCCACTCGGGATCTAGGAAGTCCCAAGTCCGTACACGCCTCGATGGCGCGCCGGATTGCCAACTCCACTTTTGCCCGGGTGATGGCGTCAGCCACTTTCCTGATCGGCAAATGGGTGGTCACCAAGGCAACCCGTAGCCATCTGCCGGCGCCATCCTCCCCGAGCAACATCATGATCGTATCGGTCACCCCTGCCAACTCCGACAAAAACTCGGTTTGACCGACAAACGGGACGCCGGCCCGAAGGATAGCCTCCTTGCTCACCGGAGCGGTGACCAGGGCTGCAAGAGGACCCTTGAGGCAAAGCTCAGCCCCCTTCTGCAGGCAATCCACCGCAGCCAACGCAGCCTCAGGAGCACCACAGGCCAGCGTTGAGGGAAGCACCCTTTCGCTGGGATCTAGCACTGCGAACGGGCAAGAGGAATCGAAAGAAGTGAAGGGGACCAACGGGAGCCCGATCTTCTCGTTGGCGCGCACCAGAACCGACGGATTACCCAACAGGAGAAATTGCGTGGCTTCAAAAGGGTGCGCTGCCAAGGCCTTCAGGGTGACTTCCGGCCCAACACCGGTCGGGTCCCCGATAGTAATGCCGATCCACATATCATTTCTTCATGATGGGCTAGGGACCGCTAAGTGTTGGTAGGGACGGACCGCCGGGCCGTCCGTACCCCGGACATCGCAGCGCGATGTCCCTACCCTCCATTCCCACCGCACTCCAAGATTCTCGCCAGAACGCCCATCGCCAGGCGTCAGAAATAACGCACGAAGGACTTCGCTTTCAGCCGGTCGATCCACTGTTTGCTAAGGCGTGCCCGTTCTTGCGACATCAAGGCTTTCTCGATTTCATCCCGAACCTCCGGAAGGGTCTTGGTGTAGTTGGCGCGCACGTCCTCGACCAACATCACGTAACAGGCATCCTTGGTCTCAATGATATCGCTCCGCTGACCGGGCTTGAGGGTGAAAGCCACGTCGGCCAGTTCCTTGCGCAGTACAGTCTTCTCCACCCAACCCCAGTCTCCCCCTTGGGCCTTCTGAGATCCCTCGGAATAGACGGTCGCCATGTCGGCGAAGGATGCGCCCTCTCCAAGCTTGGAGAGGATCTCCTGCGCCAGTTTCTTGGCCATGCCCGCGGGAGCGGTGGCAGGTTGGTTCACCACAATCATGCGCAGCTTGACCGAATCTCCCACTTTGAACTTGGAAAGGTTGTCGGTGTAGTATTTCTCGATCTTGAACGGGGAGATGATGATATCCTGACTGATGTTATGATTCCGCATGATCCCGATGATGAAGTCCTCTTTGATCCGGTTGCGGAAAGTCTCGTAGGTGATCCCTTCTGCCTCCAGGGTCCTCGTGAGGCTCAGTCGGTCTCCGTAACTCCGCTTGATGCGCTCGCGCACCCGGTCATCAATCACGCTGTCGGGGATGTTGTATCCCGCGCGCTTATACTCATCCAGAATGAGGCGACGTTCCACGAGTTGGTCGACCCCTTCCCGCTGAGCCTCGAGTACTTTCTGCTCCAGCATCGAAGGCCGCGCGCCGTACTGGCGCCTGAGCAAATCGACGGTGGGACCCACGTAGTAGATCACGTCCTTTTGGGTGATCACGGAATCGTTCACGATCACCATGACCGCATTGGCAGGCTCGTTCGCTCCCGCCGCCAAAGCGTCCAAGGCGGGCGAAACCAGCAACAACAGAATGAAAAATAGGCGTCTCATGCGACGTGCGCTAAGCACTTGTACTGCAAACACCGGCAAACACAAGAACCGTCTTTGGAGCCAAATTCCCTCCTGTTCCATCAGGATCTTCGTTCACTTCGTTACCTTCTGTAAGACAATGACACCGTCGCCCTACCCTGCTGGGACGAGAACCCGCAGGAGTCTCGGCATGATACGGAACCTGGCAGGAAGAAATCCCACATTCTCCCCATCCAACTCGAAGGGAAGTGGATCCGGGCATGAAAGAGTGAACTCCGGACTCCGAAAGCAGGTCTCCGCGGCAGAAGCCGAGCGGCCACGCCTCAAGAGCTGGCAACCCACCCGCACGGCTTGAAAAAAGCCAGCCTTGGGGAAGACCCGGATGTCCAATAACCCATCCTCGAGGCTTGCCCCAGAAAACAGCTCGAAGCTGCCCCCATAGAGCCGGCCGTTACCCACCAAGATCAACTCGCCTTCAGCCGAAATCTGGGGAGACTGGCATTCCACCCGCACCCGACCCACTCGGGTCAGAGCTGCCCGAATACCCGCCAGAACGTAGGCGACAGGTCCCAAGAGTTTCTTCTGACGCCAACTGACCAAGGCAATCGCCCGGGAGTCCAACCCCGCGCCCCCTAACTGGGCAAAGTACCGTCGCCGCGCACCGATCTGCCCTCCCCACTCTACATAGGGAAGATCCACCCGATGCTCGCGCCCATGGCAAACCACCTCCCATGCCTTGTCCCACTGGAGTGGCACTCCAAGCTCCCGCGCAAACACGTTCATGGTGCCCACAGGCAACAGACCCAACCGAACACCTGGGAGGAGGCGCAGGTCAGCGGCAAGCCCGTTGATCACCTCATTGACCGTGCCATCGCCACCTGCCGCCACAACGGTCGTAGTCCCGCTGCGTGCCAGCTGCGCCGCCAGTTCCGTGGCATGACCCGCCGCCTCGGTCGGATGCAATGAGCATTGACCCTCGAGCTGCTTCAGAAAACCGTGGAGCCGCCTCGCTTTCTCTCCACGAGCCGCAGGGTTGAAAACCACCGCAATGGAAGTATGCATCTCCGGCGTCCCAGCTTCCCGATTCGCGGCAGGCTATTTCCGTGGCCCCTGCATGAGCTCAATCTCGTATCCCTCCGGAGCATCAATGAACGCAAAGCCGCTTCCATCCTCCCGCAAGTGGGGACCGTCGGAATAGGAAATGCCGAATCTGGCCAGATGTTTGGCGAAACCATCCAGGCTCTCTACCTCGAACGCCAGATGAGTCAGATCAGGCTGAACCAATACCGGGCCGCTGGCCGGAAAGGAACAAAGCTCGATCAACTCCTCGCTCTGAGGAGCCTTAAGAAAGACCAATTCCGATCCGCGCGGGGATTTATGCCGCTGGATTTCCCGGAGCCCGAGCACCTCACAATAGAACTTCACGCTCTTCTCGAGATCATTGAGTCGATACCGCGTATGCAATAGTTTGGTTACCATAATCCGTTCCTAGCTTACCATTCCTTCAAAGCCATAGCCACTTCGTCCACCGGCAGCCCCACCACGTTCGAGTACGACCCGGCCACCTCGAGGACCAGATCCGCCCCATGCTCTTGGATGGCATAAGCGCCCGCTTTGTCCAGGGGATGGACCTTGGACAGATAGGCTCGGATCTGCTCGCGATTCAGAGGGCGGAAAGTGACCCGAGTGGTCTCAGCAAAAAGCACCTCGCGATGGCCCCGCAGTCGCATGAAGCAGACGCCGGTCACCACCACATGGGACTTTCCTTCCAACTCAGCGAGCATCCCCTCCGCCTCCTCCAGAGAGCGAGGTTTGCCAAAGATGCGTGTGCCCAAAGCCACCAGCGTGTCGGCACCCAGCACCAGACGGTCCGGGAAACGCCGGGCCACGGCGCGCGCTTTGCGCCAGGCGTTCAGCATACTCAGTTCCCGAGCCGTCAACTGTTCTTCATGAAGTTCGGAAGCCGGACTCGGTATCACCTCGAAGTCGATCCCCATCTGCGCCAGCAACTCGCGACGCCGAGGAGAGGCACTCGCCAGGATGAGCGGAGAGGCTGTTTGAATTGGGATCATGGGCGCGCCACGCGGGAACCGGGGCAGGCACATGACTTGGCTGCGTCGACCCCGTCCCGCTTTTTGTTAGACTACCCCTAGCCTCGGTGCTTCCACAAGCCTAACCAATCGACCCGAAAGAGAACCCAACCAAGAAACGACGCGAAGAACGTCGACTCTCAACCAGGATCCACCCGCTTTCGACCCGTTCCTCCCCCACCCGGAGATATCTTATGGTATGCATTTATTCTGGACTGACCCCCTAAATCACGACTTGCCCTTCAGCTTCCTACCCTCTACCATGTTTTTCTAGCAATCACTGAACCAAATCCATCCGTATGTCTAACGATAATTCGACCCGCACGCCCCGCAACTCAGCTGCCGCAGGGAAGTATCTGGCGTTTATCCTTGGAAGCGAATCTTACGGGATTGAAGTGCTCAAGGTTCGCGAGATCATCAAGCTCCAACCAGTCACCGTCCTGCCCCAGTTGCCAAGCTTCGTGAAGGGCGTGATCAACCTGCGCGGAAAGATCATTCCCGTCCTCGATCTCCGCATCAAGTTCGGACTTCCAACGGCTGATGCGACCGAACGCACCTGTATCGTGGTGGTTCAGGTCGAGGTCCAGGGTCGGCGCCCCCTGCAGATGGGTCTCGTCGTGGATGGTGTGGAAGAAGTCCTCAACATCGCGCCCGGCGACATGGAGCCAACCCCGGAATTTGGCACCGCCGTGGATACCACTTACCTCATGGCGATGGCGAAGATCAAAGGCAAGGTCATCATCCTGCTGGACGTCGACAAGGTCGTTGCCGAAGACCTGATTCGCCAATTGCAGAGTTCACTGGATATGGACAAAGCGTCCAGTTAGCCTTTGAAGACGGAACGCCCCGAGGAAGTCCGCCAGGCCTTGGTAGGGATGGACCGCCGGGCCGTGCGTACCCCCGGACATCGCAGCGCGATGTCCCTACCTTCCATTCCCACCTGACACGGTGCCGCTTTCCTACACCCTTCACTCTACCGCACACCCCCGCCGTTCACATCCTCCACCCGCGTGACGCGTATCAACTGGCTTACAAAATCGCCTCGCAAGCGCGGACTCAGTCCGCGGTTCATCAGCATCTCGCCACTGGCTTGGTAAGACGCAAAGGCGGGGTTCCCTAACGGCTGACGGCTCTCTACCCGGTACACCGCTTTGGGATTCAACCCTCGTAGCGGCACGGACGGCAGCTCCTGGTACCAATGCGAGGAGTGCAGGAAAACAAACACGACCGCCCCCTGCCCTTTCGGATCCGCGTACTCCACTACACTGAAACCCGAGGGATCGCGCGGGGACCGCAACCGGTAGAGATCTCCCTCCTGCACCAGTTGACGGATCTGCTTGTACTCCGCGAGGAACCACTTCGTCAGTTGCTTGTCCTGGTCGGACCACTTGAGCAGGTTCCCCCCCACCCCAAGGGTGCCCATCATGGAAGTGTGGAACCGGAAAGCCAGGGAAGTCGACCGGTTGTTGAGTCCGTCTGGGTTGTCTGTCACCCATCCGACCTGCACTTTGGGTGCATAGGCATAAGTAAACCCTTCCTGGATCCGGAGCCGATCCAGCGGATCGGTGTTGTCGCTGGTCCATGCCTGATCGGTGCGAGACAAAATGCCCAAATCGACTCTTCCTCCTCCCCCGGAACAGGTTTCCCAGAGCACCTTGGGATGCCTGGTGCGCAAAGTGTCCAGGATCTCGTAAACGGCGCGGGTATGGCGTACCCACATCTCGCGCTGCTGCTCCCTGGGCGCTTCCACCCATCCAGCTTCCATGATGTGCCGGTTCATGTCCCACTTGATGAAGTCGATCTCGTTTTCCCGCAGCAGGGTGTCGAGCATTTCCAGGATGTGGGCTTTGGCCTCCGGTTTCGCGAAATTGAGCATGAGCTGGTTGCGCTGCTCGGACTTGGGTCTGGTGGGGTACTGGAAGATCCAATCCGGATGCGCACGATAGAGATCGCTGTCAGCGTTGACCATCTCCGGCTCCACCCACAGGCCAAACTTCATCCCTTGCTCGTGAACAGCACTGATCAAGGGCTTCATGCCCTGCGGGAACTTGGTCTTGCTGGGAACCCAATCCCCCAAGCCTGCCTTGTCGCCGTCCCGTTTCCCAAACCACCCGTCGTCGATCACGAACAACTCCACCCCAAGATCCCGGGCTTGCTTCGCCAGGTCAATCTGCTGCTGAACATTGATGTTGAACTCCGTGGCATACCAGGAGTTGTAGAGGATCGGGCGCAGTTCCTGGGCCTGCGGTTTGGGGATAACCTGCGCCAATTCGTACCGATGGAGTTGTCGGCTCGCCTGGCCAAAGCCATGGGCACTGTAGCCTCCCACAAAGGCAGGAACCTCAAAACTTTCGCCCGGCTTGAGGTTCCACGCGAAATCGAAATCGTGGATTCCTCCGGCAATCTGCAACCGTCCAGCGGCATTCAACTCCGCGCAAATCTTCCAACTCCCGCTCCATCCCAGCGCTCCAAACCACACCTCGCCGTATTCCTCGCCTGCGGCTCCGACCTGTGAAACCGCAAACCAGGGATTCAAACTGTGACTCGTCGCCCCGTGACGGCTCTCGATCTGGAATTTACCCTGGTCCAATCGCACCTCGCGCACCTGAGTTTCCCCACCCCATTTGCCACCCAGGTAGGTCAAGGTCCAGTCCTGAACTCGCGGCAGGTGCCACACGCCCGAAAGGGCCTGCTCCAGTTTGATGGGAGACTGCCCCCGGTTGGTGATCGTGGCTCGGCGCTCGATCAAATCCTGCTGCGGAAACACCCGGTAATGGAGCTTCACCTCCAAAGGATAGTGCGTGTCCACCAGAGTGAGCGTCAGCTGATCCCCTCCGATCTGCTGCGACTGGACTTTGAGGTGCACATCGCGCACGCCATCCGCAAACTCCACCTTCAGGGCTGGCTCCAAGTGTCTCCATTCTCCCACTGCCGGGAATTCCAGGTAACGCGAGTTTTCACCCCATCCGGTCTGATTGCTCTCCGGGGCCACCACGCCCGTTTCGTAGTCGGCCGCAGACAACGTTCCGCCCCACCAGAGGTGCACGAGCGCGCCATTGGACATCTCCTTGAGCGCATATTGCGACTCGGTTCCCTGGAGAATCCACGTTTTCGCACTGGGCAGGTAACGAACCGGGTTGGTTTCCCCTCCCACCAGGCTCCATGCGCATAAAATGGCAGCCACTGAGCCAAGAGAGCCGAATGCCGACAAACGCTGATTCATAGCCGTCCCACTTATCCGCCAGTGCCTGGCAAGTCAAGCTGTGAGGCCAGGTAAACCTGCCACCACGGACCTGAGTGCGAGCAGTAATCGGTCACGTGCCTGGGCCGCTTGAGGATTCAGGCGCAAGAGGCGCGGATTCCACGCCAGGTAGGCTGCGCAGCCCCCTTTCTCCGCGCTGAGCGCGTCCAAGGTCATGACACCCTCCTTCCTCAGCTGCCGAACCAAGAAATCTGGCAGGAAAGCCGCATGCTTGCCCAACTCGACCCACTGCCTGGCTTCGCCAAAACTGCTGCAGATCATTTGGGCACGCCCTTTCGACGCCAAAGGTGGCACCAACTCCGCAAGCTCGCGAGCCGCGCAAGCCAGCGGCAGACGGCCATTCAGCCATTTCGCGGAGGCTTTGGCAACGGACCCACCCAGCGCTTTGGGCACACAGAGCTTCAGCTCAAATTCCCCCAAACGATCTACCTGCAACGGCCGGCTCAACTCGGAACGACCGATGATCGCAAAGTCCAGCGTGAGGTCGTGCAGACGACGCTCCACTTCCTCCGAAAACGCCGCCTCGGTTTCGAAACACACCTCTCCCGCCGGCATTCGCGGATCCCCTAGCGCTTTCACCACCCACTCCGTCAGAAAGGTGGGAAGCCCACCGATGCGAAAGGTCTGTGGCTCCCCGGCGCGGCCGCGCTGAAAGTTCGACAAACCCAAGAGGAAGAAGCGGGAAATTCGTGCCAACTCCCTGCCTTGGCCTGTAAGCCTAACACCCTTCCCCTGACGCTCCACCAACCGCGTTTGAAAGAAGTCCTCCAGATCCTTGATCTGACGGCTGAACTGGCTTTGGCGTACCGGATCCCCACCCGCAGCCTTCACAATCCCTCCAGCCGCCCCCACTTCCACGAGCGCCCGCAGGCGATCCAAGGACAATCCACTCTGGGCAAAGAGTCGGCTAAACATGACTATGTAGTCATGTATCCCATAGTAATCAACCTAACAAGACATCTTTTCTGGAGTAGGCTGGTTTCCATGAGACAACCACTAACGTCACTCACCCAAAACCAAAACACCGACCCCGCCGCCGCGATCCAGGCGACCCTGGCGGAGATCCTCGTCGAAATCCTCCATGTCGAAAGGGACCAACTCGTCCCTGAAGCCCGTTTGACGGACGACCTCGGAGCGGACTCGATTGACCAGGTGGAGATTGCCATGCGCGTAGAGGAGACCTTTGACCTGATCATCTCGGATGAGCAGATGGAAAAGGTGCACAGCGTGGCGGATCTCCAGACTGCGGTGGAAGAAGCTCTTGCCGGGCGCGCCTCGGGCTAGGCACAACGGGGGCGCGACGGCATGTCCAACCGCGGCAAGTAGCCAGCCTCCTGCCTTGCTTCCGATTTGCGTGTTTCCAGATCGGCGATACAGTCCAATCCCATGACCGAAGAGCAGAGGCTCATTGAGAAACTGCAGCGCATTGAAGCGCTGTACGCGGGAGCCGCCACTCCTGGCGAGCGCGACGCAGCCGGCCAGGCTCGGGAACGCATCCGACTCCGACTCCAACAGCAAAAGCAGACCGATCCGCCGGTCGAATTCAGTTTCAAGCTGCGCGACCGATGGTCTCACAAACTATTGACTGCCTTGCTGCGCCGTTACCAGATTCGCCCCTACCGCTATCGCGGCCAGCGTTACACCACCATCATGGCGCGGGTGCCGCGCCGTTTCGTCCAAGAAACCCTTTGGCCTGAATTCGAGGAATTGAACCGTACTCTAAGTACCTACCTCAGTGAGGTGACAGACCGAGTGATCGCCCAAGGTATGGATTCGGATATGACCGAGGTGGAAGTCGAACCTGAAGCCTTGCCCCCCGGTCCCGGGCATCAGATGGGCAGCGACACCCCGTAGGCACCCATACCGGAGGCTCTGCCGTTGCTCCGACAGGTTTTGGAGTGCGGTGAGGAGCGAAGCGCAGTCGTGGGGAGGGGAGTTCGGTGGAAATGGAAGGATAGGGGTAGGGACAAGGGGACCCCAAAGCACCATGAACGGTACCCGATAGAGTTGAGTGGGCGGAGCGGGTCGAGTAGAGCAGAGGCGCGCCTGCAAAATCCTGGAATCCTGTCTCCCCCCTCCCCGCCCCTTGTCGCAGCCTTCGTCGACTCCGTTCCGACCCGACAGAGGTTTTCGACAAAGATCCTCCAGACTGCCCACAAATCGTCTGTCCCCTATCCCCCTCTCTTCCACACTTGAAAGCGCGACCAAATACCGTATAATCACTTTACCGTGAGAAGCTTATCAAGGCGAAGAGGAAAGCTTGCTCAACGAACCCCTGGTTCGTTGATTTAAGTTGTTGGTCGGCTCGCCACCATTCTATGCAAAGCAATAGCAACGTAGTCCGTCAATTCATCACGGAAGTCCTGAACCAAGGCAAGATCGAGTCCGCTGGCGAGTTCTTTTGGGAAGACATGCTGGAGCAAGTTCCGCTGCCGGGCCAAGGGCCAGGGTTGAGTGGCTTGCAGGATGTCTTGCGCGGGATGCGCGCGGCGTTTCCAGACATGCACTGGACGGTTGAGGAGCAGATCGCCGAAGGCGACAAGGTGGTGACACGCTTTGAGTGGACCGGCACGCACCAGGCGGAGTTTTTTGGCGTCCCCGCCACCGGACGCCAGGTCAGGGTGTGGGGTGTGGTCATCGACCGGCTTGAAGGCGGTAAAATTAAGGACACGCGCATCATCATGGACGCTCTCGGATTGATGATGCAGCTTGGCGTCTTCCCGCCACCACAACCATGAGTTTGACGCAACCTACCTCCAGTGGAGCGAAGGATGGCGGCCATGCTCGAGTATCACACCTGTGGCGTGGGATTGCTGTTGCGGAAGGTGCGCGATGAAAACACAAGTCGAGTTTCGGTCCTCCAAGTTCCCGCCTTACGAAGGCGAAGAAGAACAGATCAATCCAGGGTTGTGGGGCAAGCGTCTCGCCGAGTATCTCGTCCAGAAGCTTGCTGAGAAAGGCATTGCGACCGAGGCGATGGTGGCCGAGGACTGGGGATGGTATGTCCCGGTGCGTCACGAGGGATTCCGGCTCGCCCTATGTTGTGGGCACCAAAACGGGGCTGACGATGAGTTTCTGTGTTTCACGGATCCAAGCACTCCGATCGTGCGAAAGCTCTTCAAGAAGATCGATGCGACCGTGCAACTCACCCGCCTCACGGAGGCGCTCCAGCAGATTCTCGCTGCTGACCCCGAGATTCGAGATGTAGTATGGACGGAGCCACGATGAAATGGCCATCAAACTCTTAGTGCCGGTCTTACGAGTGGCTGATGTCGCTCGTTCGATCCATTGGTATCGCGAGGTGTTGGGGATGGTGGGCGACCCTTTTCCGGAGAAACCGCCTTTTGAGTTTGCGATTCTCCGGCAGGGAAAGGCCGAACTAATGCTACGACGCGGTTCGCCACCGGTACGCTCTACTCCGCGCCAGTATGACTGGGATGTCTATCTGCGGCGCGAAGGCGAACGCTTTCGTGAAGTGTTTGCGGCCTTCAGCGCGCGAGGCATCGTGTCGCGCCGGTTGGAGCAGATGCCCTATGGGTTGGCAGAATTCGAGATCACTGATCCGGATGGCTACGTCATTTGCCTTAGCCTCACTTTCGATACTCGCCGGTTGGTTTCATCCCGACCCGCGCATTTCCT
>CAYPNF010000068.1:0-39197 GCA_964411985.1 uncultured Verrucomicrobiota bacterium | reverse complement strand
GGGACAGGAATGGGACGAAACGCGCGTCACGCTCATCTTGGAAGTCTCGGACACGGGTATCGGCATTCCCAAGGGGCAGCAGGAGCATATCTTTGGGGCGTTCTCCCAGGTGGCGGGACAGAGCACCCGCAAGTTCGGCGGCACGGGCCTGGGGCTGACCATCACCAAACGGCTCACCGAGATGATGCACGGCGTGATCACCGTGGAGAGCGAGCCTGGGAAGGGCAGCACGTTCCGGTTCACCTTCCCGAACATCGCGATCACCGAACTGGCGGAGTCGGATGCAATCGCCACGAGTGGCGAAGGCGATTTCAATCAGTTCGCGCCGGCCACCATTCTCGTCGCGGATGACGTGGCGCTGAATCGCGCCTTGCTCACCGGTTACTTCGAAGGCACGGCGCACAAGGTAGTGCTGGCCACCAACGGCCTCGAAGCATTGGAGCAAGCGGAGCAGCATCGCCCCGACGTGATCCTGATGGACATGCGGATGCCGGAACTGGACGGCCACGAGACCACCAGGCGGTTGAAGGCGAATCCGGCGTTGCAGCACATCCCGGTGATCGCGGTCACGGCTTCGTCCTTTCGCGAGGAGGAGGCCCGGGCGCGTAAGATTTGCGATGGCTTCATTCGCAAACCGTTCAACCGCGCCGAGCTGATCGCGGAGTTGAACCGGTTCCTCAAGCCGGCGGCGGTGCCACCGCTGGAGTTGGTCTCGGAGCCGACACCTGCATCCCAGAGCGAATCTGCCGCCGCCGTCCCGTCCGACGTGCTGGCCCGGCGTCTCGAACTTATGTTGGCCCTGCGTGAACAGGAACAAACGGTCTGGCCGCGTCTCTGCAAGACCCGGGCCATGGGTGAGATTGAAGCGTTCGCTCAACGTCTGATCGGTTGGGCGGAAGCCGGGCATTGGCCGACTTTGCGGTCCTACGCCGAAACCCTCGACCAACAAGTTCAGGAGTTCGATGTGAGCCGGCTGGCGCAGACCCTGCAACGTTTTCCGGACATCATCGCTTCGTTGTCATGAACTCGAATTGTTCTTCCACCCGTTCACATGTTCTCGTCGTGGATGACATTCCCAAGAACCTCCAGGTGGTCGGGACCATGTTGCGGAACGCGGGCTATGAACTGATGCCAGCCACCAGTGGCGCCGATGCGCTGGAAGTCGGGCGGGTTCAGTTGCCGGATCTGATCCTCCTGGACTTGATGATGCCCGAGATGGATGGGCTGGAGGTGTGCCGGCGATTGAAAGCGGATGCGTTGACGCGGCCCATTCCGGTCATTTTCCTGACCGCCAGCAACGAGATGGAACATCTGGTCCAAGGGTTCGAGGTGGGAGCGGTCGATTACGTGACGAAGCCATTCAACCCGCCCGAACTGCTCGCGCGAGTGCGCACCCACCTGGAACTGAAACACGCGCGCGATACCATCGTTCGGTACGGCCAGGAACTCAGCCGGCTCAACGAGGAGAAGAACGAATTCATGGGAATCGCGGCGCACGATCTGAGAAATCCACTCGGCGCAATCACCGGTTACGCGGAAATGGTTCTCGAGGAAGTAGGCTCATTGCCGCCGTCCGCCTCGGAGTCATGGGCGCGCGTCGGGAAGGAAGTGACGGATTGCGCTGGACGCATTCAGGAAACATCCAAGCGCATGGCGGAGATGGTGCAGAATCTTCTGGATGCCAATCGCATTGAGCGTGGGGAAATGCAGTTGAACCTGGCGTCGCTCGATCTGTCCCAGGCTGTGGCGGCCGTCCTTGAGACTCAGCGCCCGCGAGCCGTTGCTAAGCAGCAGACCCTGCACTGGCAGAACGAAGCCGGGCCGGTCTCGGTGCTGGCCGACGCCACCGTGCTCACGCAAGTCATCGAAAACCTCGTCTCCAACGCCGTCAAATACTCACCCACCGGGAAGAACATTTACGTGCGTCTGCGCCGCTTGCCGGAAGGAACGCGCTGCGAAGTGCAGGACGAAGGTCCCGGCCTGAGCGCGGAGGACCAGAAGAAATTGTTCGGCAAGTTTGCGCGCTTGAGCGCCAAGCCCACCGGCGGCGAACACTCGACCGGCCTGGGTTTGTCCATCGTGAAGAAGATGGTGGAGGCGATGAACGGCAAAGTCTGGTGCGAGAGTGAACTTGGCAAGGGCGCAACCTTCGTAGTGCAGTTCCCAACGACGCCAGTGAAGCATCCTTAACCACGAATGGACGCGAACAGACACGAATTCGGAAACGAAGAGAGGAAGCTCATCCTCAAGGAAGAAGTCTATCAATTCGCGGGCTGCGCGTTGGAAGTTGTCACAGGCATCGGTCACGGATGGCACGCCAAGCTCGACTGGGAATGCATTGTCCTATGACCCATAAATTCGTGTCCATTCGTGTCCATTCGTGGTTAACCAGAAGTGCGGCCTTCGGGTTTGCGTTGTTCCTGCTCCTCTCTCAGCCCTCAGCTCTCCACGCCCAACCCGCCCCCACCAACCGCGTCCTCGAACTCGACGGCACGGGCGGGTACGTGGAACTGCCGCCGAATATCTTCAACGACCTCGATGAGGCCACGGTGGAAGCGTGGGTGCGGTGGGATGATTTCAGCGGGACCAGCAAGCGCGTGTTCAACTACGGCGATGCTCTGCGGGACATGTCGCTTTATTCGGGGTACGACCAAACGACGCTGCGCTTCGTGGTGGGCGGTCCGACCGCGACTTCTCCGTCGGACCTACATTACGTCTACGCCGAGGGCTTCTTGCGTCCGCAGCAATGGGTCCACGTGGCGGGCGTCTCCGGCAAAGGCGGGATGAAACTCTACCTCGATGGCGCGCTCGTCGGCACCAACGCCTACACCGGCAGCTTTTCAGCGTTCAAGAATGGCACGCGCAATTACCTCGGCGAGCGGGTGACCACGAATGATCCGCCCTCGAACTTCAAGGGCGCCATGGATGAAGTCCGCGTCTGGCGGGTCGCCCGCTCCGCCGAGCAAATCCGCCAGGCCCTGCTCCAGCGGTTAACCGGGCGCGAGGAAGGACTGGCCGCGCTCTGGAATTTCGACCACGTGGTGGATGGTGTCGTGAAAGATTCTGGCCCGGGCGGGCATCATGGGAAGCTCATCGGCAGCGCCAAGGCCGTAGCGGGCGACACACCCGCTGCGCACGCGCCGGCGAGAGTGTCGAAAGTCCTCGAACTCGACGGCAAGGGCAGCTACGTCGAATTCCCGGCGGGAGCGTTCACGAATCTCGACGAAGTGACCGTCGAAGGCTGGGTCAAGTGGGAGAGTTTTGGCATTTGTTCGCGCTTCTTTGATTTGTTCGTGGGGGGCCACAACTTTAACGTTCAGAATCGCCTTACCACTTCAACCTTGTTTCTGGAGCGGGATGATCCGGATGGAGTGGACAGTGTGCAGGTGCCGGGCGCCCTCTCCCTGGGTCGCTGGGTGCATGTGGCAGCAGTGTTAAGACCGGATCGTCTCAAGTTATTTCTCGATGGCATTCTGATCTCTACCAATGTCGTGAAAAATGCCTTCTCCACTGAGGGTGTTGAGAAACGCAATTACCTGGGCCGGTCGAGTTGGCGGATCCTTGGGGGCAGTGATAATAATGCCGACTTCCAGGGGCAAATGGGTGAAGTCCGCATCTGGAAAGGCGTGCGCGCGGAGACGCAAATCCGCGAGAACATGTTCAAGAACCTCACCGGCAAGGAGGAGGGCTTGGCGGGCCTGTGGAATTTTGCAGACGGCACCGCCAACGACTCGACCACAAAATCGCATCACGGGAAGTTGATCGGCCAGGCCAAAGTGGTCGAAGCCATGCTGCCTTCGGCGACCGCCCTGGCGCCCTGGTCGCGGCTGCTCGTGAAAGTCACCGATGCTGCTGGCGCGCCCCTGCAAAATGTTGACCTCCGCGCCGAGGTGAGTGGCGTTGAAGTGGGTCGTACGACCAGCGGTTCTCAGGACGTCACTCCGCTTACCGTGTGGACGACCGCGCCCGCAGTGGACCTGGTCGCTTCCGGGTCGAACGACCTCGGTGGCTGGCAGTTTGCCGTCCCTATCACTCCTTACGCCGAGAGGAGGAACGAATGGAAGCTGGGGCGCGCTATCACTCTGGCGGGACGCGCGACGGCCCTGGACGGCAAGACGCCGCAGGCCAACCTTTTGGTGGAATTGGTCAAGCCAGAGGATTCGTTGTCTGGTCCGATCGCCACCGATAGGAGCGCGGATGCCTTCATCCGCGCGGCCGCATCGACCGAGTTGTCTCGCGCGGATGTGGGCATCCGCGCTCCTGCCGAGACGAATCGCGTGCTGCAATTGGATGGCAAGAGCTATGTCGAATTGCCGCCGAACATCTTCAACGAACTGGCCGAGGCGACGGTGGAAGGTTGGATCAAGTGGGATCGCTTGGAGAACCTCGGCGTCTTTTTTGATTTCGGCAAACTTGATTCTGAAATGTGGGTATCACCCGGCAACCCGTCGGCGAATCTTGGTGCGCACATTCTTCCAACTAGGCCGGAGGCGAAGCGCATCGGGGTGCCGAACGTTCTCCGCACCCATGAGTGGTTTCACATCGCACTCGCCAGCGGATCCGGCGGCATGAGGCTTTTCCTGAACGGAATACTGGTGGGCACCAATGCCAGCGCGGCCAGCTTCGCGGCGATCGGGAATGGTGACAAGAACTGGGTTGGCCGCGATATTGGTACGGGCCCGAGCGACCGAACTTTGGCCGGACAACTTGCCAACTTCCGCGTATGGAAGACCCAACGCACCGCCGGGCAAGTCCGCGACGCCATGTTCCAGAAGCTCACCGGAGACGAGCCGGGCCTCTTTGGCCTTTGGAACTTTGATGATCCCGCGAATCCCGGTCGTGACTCCTCCCCCGGTGCGCATCACGCCAAGCTCATCGGCCAGGGCACGGTCACGAACGCGGCGCTGCCAAGCGTGATCGTGTCTGGAAACATCACCGACGCCTCCGGCAAGCCGTTGGCGAACGCGAGCGTCGAAGTCCACGAGGCAGGCCAGCCGGACCGGCGCATCCCCGCCAACGCAGTCGGCGAGTATGCCGTCACGATGTCGCCCGCCGCGCGTTGCGATCTGTTTGTCACGACCGGAAAAGTGTCGGCGTATCGGCTCGGGTTTCGACCGGGCGGCGAAGGCGCGCAGAGGCTGGATTGGACGCTGGCGGAGACGCAGGGCGGCGACTCGCTGTTGGGTAGCAGCCGACGTGAGGAGGCTCTATCTGAAAGTCAGAGGTCAGAGGTCAGAGGTCAGAGGTCAGAGGTCAGAGGTCGGAGGTCAGAGGTCAGAGGTCGGAGGTCAGAGGTCGGAGGTCAGAGGACAGAGGACAGAGGTCAGAGGTCCACATCAGTTGCCACGGGCTTTCCGTCCGGCACCGTCATCACGAATATGCTGACGGACGAGACGGGCGCTTTTGCTTTTCCAAACCTCAAGCCCGGCGCGTATCAATTGCGCGCGCATGTGCTGGGCGGAAAAACCTGGTTCGACGGCGGGAGGATTTTCCACGTCCGCTCCGAGATGCCGGAGCCCGAGATCACCCGGCTCAAGACCCTCGCCTTCCCGCTCGCGCCGTTCAAGAAATGGCGGCTGCAAACCATCGCGCGCTGGCCGGGGGCGGCACGCTCCTGGGCGTTGCACATTCACGAGGCGCCGGATGGCGCGGTCTGGTTTCCCATGCTCGCCGGGGTGGCGCGCCACGACGGCGCGGAATTGCGGCAGTTCACCACGGAAGACGGCCTGCCCACGCCGAACATCCGGTCGGTCCTGGCGGACACCCATGGCGTGGTGTGGTTGGGCACCGACCTCGGCGTGGTTCGTTATCACTGGTCCGCGGCGACCAACTCGGCTGACCGCGCGGAGGTCTTTGACAAAGTAGATGGCCAGCCCATCGGCCAGGTGGAAGTGCTCGCCCGCACGACCGACGGCATGCTGTGGGCGCATGGCTTCAACGGCCTCTTCCGATTCCATGAAGGCAAATTTGAAAAGCTTGCAGGAGTCACCAGCGATAATAGGCCAATGCATCAACCCATGACGGCGGGTCCAAACGGCGGACTCTGGCTCGCCAATCACCACGGTTTGTTCCGCGTCGTCGGCACCAACGTCACTCATTGGCCGCCCAACCAAGGGATGTTGGCCAACGTACGCTTCATGGATGCCCCACGCGTAGCGCCGGACGGCGCGGTGTGGTTTCAGGTTTGGGATCACGGCATCGCCCGCTTCGATGGCACGAATTTCAGCTTTGTCTCCACGCATGATGGGCTTCCGGCGGACGGGGTCTATGGAAGCCAGGTGGACAAGGATGGGATCCTGTGGCTCGGCACACAAAGGGGGCTCGCGCGATTTGATGGGGTGAGCATGGTCGTGCTGAAGCAGGAAGACGGGCTGCTGAACAACCGTGTCCACGACGTTCGCCAGACCGCCGATGGGGCTATTTGGCTGGCGACCGAAAGCGGCATCCAACGCCTCGAACTGGACGGCCCGAGGATTTGGTCGCTCGGCGACGGCCTGAGGTCCGCCGAGGTCACCACAGTCCTCCCGACCCGGGATGGTTCCATCTGGGCCGGGACGCAGGGCGGTGGGGCGACGCGCCTGCGGGAGAATTCACTGGAATCGCTGACCACTGCGGAAGGTCTGGGCGGCGACTATGTTCTCAGTCTCTGGGAAGATCGCGATGGCACGGTCTGGATCGGTGGAGGAACAAGTCGCCTCGATGAGATGTTTGGCTACTCGCCGAGATTCCTCGCGACGCATGATGGCCAGCGGCTTTCAATTCCGACATTGGCCGCGTCGCTTCCCACCAACGCCCTTGGCATCACGGCGATGCTCCGCGAGGCGCAAGGACATCTCTGGCTGGCCTGTCCTCCGGCCGGTCTCACGCGGATTGGTGGCGGCGGCCCGGAAGTGTTCGGCACGTCACAAGGTCTGCCGGCCATCTCCGGCATCTTTTCCGGCCGGGCGTGGAACAACGCCTCCGTGCCACTGACGCTGCTTGCCAGGACCGGCGGCAAATTGTGGGTTGGAACTTTGAACGCCGGGCTGGCGGAGTATGACGGCGAGAAATTTCGCTCGGTGCGTCCAGCGGGACCATGGTTGATTGACGACACGATTCTGTGTCTGCTCGAAGAACCGGATGGGGGGCTGTGGATGGGGACGGGTTTCGGTGGCGCCGGACGCTGGGATGGCAGGCACTTCACGTTGATCACCGCCCGGGACGCACGCTTGGGCGGCAACCGGGTCGCAGCCATTCACCGGGACCGGCGCGGCTGGCTCTGGTTCGGGACCGACGGCGGGCTGACTTGTTACGACGGCACGACCTGGCGGACGTTCGACCAGCGCGATGGGTTGCCCGAAGGCGCGATCAATGCCCTGGCGGAAGATGCGCACGGGGCGTTGTGGCTGGGAACGTCGGCGGGGTTGGCGCGCTACCAGCCCGTGAAAGCCGAACTGCGCACGCCCACGCTCCGCGTCGCGCGCGGCGCGGCGCCGGCGCGCACCGACACGATCCAGGCGACGCAGGACCGCGAACTCGCCTTTGAAATCGGCGTGGTGGAATTCCGCACCCGGCCCGAACTCCGGCGATTCCGCTGGAAGGCGGTCGCCGGCAGAGCCAACGAAGCGGAACTCAGCGCGGCGGCCGGTTGGTCGGAGCCGATCACCAACCCGCGGTTCAACTGGGTGCCGCCGGCGCGCGGATTGCACACGCTGGCCGTGCAGTTCATGGACCGGGATATGAACCGTTCGCCACTCGGCCTCGCCACTGTCAACGTCGCGCCGCTGTGGTATGCCAACGCCTGGATCATGGCGCCCGGCGGTGGCGCGGTGCTCGGCTTGTTTGGCTGGGCATTCGTGGCGCGTTCGCTAGTCATCCGGCGCAAGCGCGAGGCGGAGGAGTTGCGGGAGCGACTGTTGCGGGAGGAACACGATGCCCGGGAAGCCGCGGAAAAGGCCCGGGCCGACATCGAAGCCAAGAACGCGCAGTTGGAAATGGCCAAAGCCGCTGCTGAAACCGCCCGCGAACAAGCCGAAGCCGCCAACGCCGCCAAGAGCGAATTTCTGGCGAACATGTCGCACGAGATCCGCACGCCGCTGAACGCGATCCTCGGCTTCTCGGAATTGCTCCGCACGCAGATGGCGGCCTCCAAGGACCGCAGTTACCTCGACGCCATCTCTTCGAGCGGGCGGACGTTGCTAACGCTCATCAACGACATTCTGGATTTATCCAAGATTGAAGCCGGCAAGCTGGAGTTGCAGTACGAACCAGTCTCGGTGGCGCGGGTCGTCGATGAAATTCAGAGAGTGTTCTCGATCAAGGCGGGCGAGAAAGGCATCCAGCTGCTGACGGAGATTGATCCGCAACTGCCGCGCGGATTGATGCTGGATGAAGTGCGGCTGCGGCAGGTGTTGTTCAACGTGGTGGGCAACGCGATCAAGTTTACCGAGAAGGGCCACGTGAAGATCCGGGCTTGGGCGGAGGGTGAGGAGAGAGCTGAAAGCGGAGAGCTGAAAGGGGAAATGGGACAGGAATGGGACGAAACGCGCGTCACGCTCATCTTGGAAGTCTCGGACACGGGTATCGGCATTCCCAAGGGGCAGCAGGAGCATATCTTTGGGGCGTTCTCCCAGGTGGCGGGACAGAGCACCCGCAAGTTCGGCGGCACGGGCCTGGGGCTGACCATCACCAAACGGCTCACCGAGATGATGCACGGCGTGATCACCGTGGAGAGCGAGCCTGGGAAGGGCAGCACGTTCCGGTTCACCTTCCCGAACATCGCGATCACCGAACTGGCGGAGTCGGATGCAATCGCCACGAGTGGCGAAGGCGATTTCAATCAGTTCGCGCCGGCCACCATTCTCGTCGCGGATGACGTGGCGCTGAATCGCGCCTTGCTCACCGGTTACTTCGAAGGCACGGCGCACAAGGTAGTGCTGGCCACCAACGGCCTCGAAGCATTGGAGCAAGCGGAGCAGCATCGCCCCGACGTGATTCTGATGGACATGCGGATGCCCGAGCTGGACGGATATCAGGCAACAAAGCGGCTGAAGGCGAGCGAAGAACTGAAACACATTCCGGTGATTGCGGTGACGGCGTCGTCGTTTCGCGAAGAAGAAGCGCGGGCGCGCAAGGCTTGCGACGGGTTTATCCGTAAGCCCTTCAACCGGACGGAGTTGATCGCGGAGTTGAAGCGGTTCCTCAAGCAGGTTTTGGCGCAGCCATCGGAGTCGGCTGCCGCCGGAATGCCGGTTCTTGAAGCGGCGCCAGTTGGCCCGGTGCCGCCGGAAGTCGCGGTGCGCCGGCCGGACTTGCTCGCCCGCTTGAAAGTGGAACAAACGAGCGCCTGGTCACGATTGCGCCAGACCATGGCCATCGGCGAGATCGAAGACTTCGCCACAAAACTTAAAGGGCTGGCCGAGGAAGGCCATTGGCCGGATTTGCGCGCTTATGCTGAGGCGCTCGAACGGCAGGCCCAAGACTTCGATCTGGACCACCTTCCGCAAACGTTGGGGCGTTTCCCGGAGGTGGTTCAAACCCTCGACGGCAATGACACCCCGAACCGATGAACACCGCTTCCAAACCCACCACTGGCCCGGCAAGCAAGCCCCGCGTTCTCGTCGTGGACGACATCACCAAGAACCTGCAGGTCGTGGGCACGATGCTGCGGAACGCGGGCTACGAGGTCATGCCCACGACCAGCGGCGCCCAGGCCCTGGAGCGGGTCCGCGCTCAATTGCCCGACCTGATTCTCCTGGACTTGATGATGCCGGAGATGGACGGGCTCGAGGTATGCCGTCGGTTGAAGGCCGACGCCGCAACCCGGCAGATTCCGGTGATCTTCCTCACCGCCAGTAATGAGATGGAGCACCTCGTCAGCGGCTTTGAAGTGGGGGCGGTGGATTACGTCACCAAGCCTTTCAACCCGCCCGAATTGCTCGCGCGTGTCCAGACACACGTCGAGCTGCGGCAGGCGCGCGAACGTTTGCGCGAGATGAATGAGGAAAAGAACGAGTTCATGGGCATCGCCGCGCACGACTTGCGAAATCCACTCTCGGCCATCCAGGGTTATGCCGAGATGGTGGTCGAGGACGCGCAGGCGATGGCACACCGCGAACTCCAGGGCAATGGCGAGCGCATCCGCGAAACCGCCAAGCGCATGGCGGAGATGGTGCAGAATCTTCTCGATGCCAATCGAATCGAGCGCGGGGAACTGCAACTCAACCTGGCGCCGACCGATCTGGGGCCGGCGCTGAATTCGGTGGTGGAATCCCAGCAGCCCCACGCCACCGCCAAGCAACAGACGATTCAGCTCGAGGTTTCGACGACGCCGGCCCTGGCCCTGGTGGACCCGGGTATCACCGTGCAGGTGCTGGAGAATCTGGTTTCCAATGCCGTGAAGTATTCGCCCCCGGGTAAGAACATCTTCGTGCGCTTGCAGCCGTCCGCGACGGCGGTTCGCTGCCAGGTGCAGGACGAAGGCCCTGGCTTGAGCGCGGAGGACCAGAAGAAACTGTTCGGCAAGTTTGCGCGCTTGAGCGCCAAGCCCACCGGCGGCGAACACTCGACCGGCCTGGGTTTGTCCATCGTGAAGAAGATGGTGGAGGCGATGAACGGCAAAGTCTGGTGCGAGAGTGAATTGGGTCACGGGGCGAAGTTCATTGTGGAGTTTCCGACCGCTGGAGGTATGAAACCATGATATCAAACCGAGCCACCGGGGTCGCGCGAGCGTCCTGGACTGCGCCAGTCTCCTGGCGCTTTTCGAGAGTCCGCCACGCCAGCCAAAGCGCCAGAGGACTGGCGCACTCCAAGCCCTGGCGGCAGTTCGTCGCCGTCATCGGCCTGTTCGCCGCGCTGTTCATTCAGCCTGCCCCCGTCCACGCCCAGCCCGCCGCGCAACCCTCCGCCCTCCGCTCTCAGCTTTCCCCCGCGCCCCGCAATCACGTCCTCGAACTCGATGGCACGAACAGCTACGTCGAACTGCCCCTCGGCGCGTTCACCAATCTCGATGAAGTGACCGTCGAAGGCTGGGTCAAGTGGGAGAGTTTTGGAAACATGTCCCGGTTCTTCGATTTCACGCTTGGGGGTTACACCTTGAACGTCATGAACCGTTCGACCAATCCGGATTTGTTTTCCGAATCGTTTCGTGGTGACGACCAAAAGTGGCTCGCCGTGCAGGGGATTCTATCCCAGGGAAGGTGGACACACATTGCGGCGGCGGTTGGAAAAGAGGGGTACAAACTCTTCGTCAACGGCGTGCTGGTGGCGACCAACGCGACTCGCAGTCAATATCGCGCCACCGGCATGGATAAGCGCAATTACCTCGGACGATCCCCGTGGCGGGGTAGCTCTGGCTACGATGCCGACTTTCACGGGCAGATGGACGAAGTCCGCGTCTGGAACAGCGTGCGCACCGAGGCGCAAATCCGGGAGAACCTGTTCAAAAACCTGACCGGAAAAGAAGCGGGCCTGGCGGGCCTCTGGAATTTTGAAGATCCCGCAGGCGCGGGAGCCAATGATTGTTCCACGGTCGCAAACCATGGGAAGTTGATGGGCCAGGCCAAGGTGGTCGAAGCCACGCTGCCTACGGTGAGCACCCTCGTTCCCTGGTCGCGGTTGTTGGTCCAAGTTACCGATGCCGCCGGTGTGCCCCTCCAAAATGTCATCGTCCGCGCTGAAACCAACGGCATCGAAATCGCGCGCGCCATCAGCGGAGCGCAGGGTTTCACTTCGCTGGGCATCTGGACGACGGCGCCAGCCGTGGATCTGGCCGCCGCCGGCACCAACGACTTCGGTGGCTGGCAATCCGCCGTGCCCATCGCGCCCTACGCCCTGCGTACGAACGTTTGGAAACTTGGACCGACCGTCCATCTGTCGGGGCGCGCGACGGCTCTGGACGGGAAAACAGCGCACGCCAACCTGGTTGTGGAGTTGGTGCAGCCAACCGATGGCAGCAGTCCCGCCCGGCGGGATGACGAGGCTCTGACTTCCCAATCCGAAATCGAAAATCGAAAATCCGAAATGGAAGTGCCGGCGGCCACGAACCGCGTCCTCGATATTTACGGCAGCAGCCGGGTCGAGTTGCCACCCAACATTTTCAAGCCGTTGACCGAAGCGACCATCGAGGGATGGATCAAGTGGAACCGACTCGAACCCACGGCGAGCCTTGCGGAATTCGGGCTCTATCCCAGTGTGCTGTGGATTTCACCGGGTGGGCGCGCATTGGAATCGAGTGCCAAGGCCGATCTTTCGGTCGGCATCAACGGCCTTGCGGGGGGATACCGCATCTTCGTGCCGAACATCCTGCGAACAAACGAGTGGTTTCACATCGCGTTGGTCACCGGCTCTGGCGGCATGAAGTTGTTCGTCAACGGAGCGCTGGCGAGAACCAACGCCTACCAGGGCAGCTGCGCCGCGCTTGAGAACGACAACCGCAATTGGCTGGGCTACAACCGTAATTGGATGAGCACGGGCCCGAATGAAAGCTTGAGCCATCCAACCTTGACGTGCCAACTCGGCGAATTGCGCGTCTGGAAAGTCCAGCGCACGGCCGAGCAAATCCGCGACGCCATGCTCAAAAAACTCACCGGCACCGAGCAAGGTCTCTTCGGCCTTTGGAATTTTGATGATCCCGTGAATCCGGGGCGTGATGCCTCCCCTGGCGCGCACCATGGCCAACTCATGGGGCGGGCAACGGTCACGAACGCGGCGCTGCCGGGGGTCGCGGTGTTCGGAAAAATCACCGATGTCTCGGGCGGTGCGGTGAAGGGTGCGAGCATCACCGTGCGCGGTGCGAATGGCGTCGAGCGGTCCGTCCCCGGGGTGGCGGGTGAGTATGCGATTACGCTGAACCCGTCCGAGCGTTGCGACCTGTTCGTTTCCAACGGCGAGCTGTCCGCCTACCGCCTCGGCTTCCAACCCACGGACGAGCCCCAGCAACGACTCGACTGGATCCTGGCCAACCCGGAGAAAACGCCAGTCACTCTCGGTAGCAGCCGACGTGAGGAGGCTCTGTCTGAGAAGTCAGAATCTGTAGTGACGAATTTTCCCGCCGGCACGGTCGTGGCCACGGAGGTCACGGACGAGCAGGGGAATTTCAAATTCCCGAACGTGAAGCCAGGCGCGTATCAATTGCGCGCACAGATCCCGGGCGGACGGGCGTGGCTCGAGGTGGGGCGGATCCTCTACGTCAATCCCGAACCATCGGACGCCGAGCGCACGCGATTGGGGAAGCTGGATTTTCGTTTGGCGCCCTTCACCCAGGGGCATTGGAGACGGTTCGGCGTGGCGGACGGACTGCCGAGCGTTGAGGTGTTTCGGGTGATGTTCGCGCGTGATGGCGCGGCCTGGTTTGCCACGGCCGGCGGCATCGCCCGGTTTGATGGTTACGAGTTCTCCAACCTGAACCGCACGGATGGCCTGCCTGCCGTTTACGCTGCGGGGGTCGCTCAAACGCGCGACGGCGACATCTGGTTTGCCTGTGCGTTGGGCGGTCTCGCGCATTACGTTCCGGCAGACTCGGCACGTTCCGCCCGGGCGGTCGCCGTGAGCGAACCCTCGATGGAGAGATTCCACTTGGAACTTCGGAGCACACCCGATGGCGCTCTTTGGGAACGCAGATACTCGGAAGTGGTGCGTTACGACGGAAGTCAGGAGACCGTCTTCACGAACGCCTACACCAACACCAGCGGTTATTACAACGCGCATTTGGCAGCGGCTCCAGACGGCCATGTGTGGCTCACAGGGGCCGGGGCGGGGCTGGTCCGCTTCGATCGGACGAACATGACCCGCCTCACCCCCAAGGATGGCTTGCTTTCGATGGACACGGGCGGGCTGTCCGTGGCTCCCGATGGCGCGGTCTGGTTTGGCGATGGCCCCGGCGCTATCACCCGTTACGACGGGACCAACTTCACGCATTTGACCACGCGCGATGGCGTGCCCTCGGGGTTCATCGTCGCAGCTCACGTGACACCCAAGGGCACCGTCTGGTTCACGACGGCGGAGGGGCCGCCGTGCCGCTATGATGGCCGGAGTTTTGTCCGGTTTACCGAGCAGGGTCGCGTGAGAGCCAGTGGCTTCCTGGAAATTGAAACCGGCCCGGACGGCGCCACCTGGTTTGCCACGCGAACCGGTGCTTACCGATATGAGGAAGACGCGTTGGCCCTCTTCTCAGCCGCGCACGGGCTGCCAGGGGTATCGACGGTGACGGCGAACCTTTGGGAGAGGCCCAAGTTGCTTTCGACGCGCGATGGCAAACTTTATCTGGGAACCGTGACGAATGGGCTGGTGCGTTTCGATGGCAAGAGATTCGAGTCGTTCAACGACACGAACACCCTGTCCGGCGGCTATGTGTGGGACTTGGTGCAACCCGCCGACGGCCTCCTTTGGCTGACGACCAGCAACGCCATCGTGCGTTTCGATGGCACCCGTTTCTTGCCCTCTCTCACCAACTTTCATCTCCCGTTGACTGGCGGGGGAGCGAGCCTGGCCCAGGCCCGGGACGGCGCCATCTGGGTGGGCACCCGATGGGGCGGCGCGGGGCGCTACGTCGGAACTGAACTAACCCACTGGTTCGGCGCGACCAACGGGTTGAGCACCCGTTCTTTGAGCACCAATGCTATTGGCACCGTTCGTGGCGATGCGCATGGTGATGTTTGGGTGGGAGGCTTCCGACACGCCTCGCGCTACGATGGCCGGAGTTGGACGCATTTCACGACCGAGAATGGCCTGCCGAATCCAACTGTCAGCACTATCGCCGACGGTCCGGATGGTTGGCCGTGGTTCGGGGGACCCGGTGCAGGCCTCTCGAGCTTTGATGGCCGCACTATCAGCCTGATCAGGGGGTCAAAGTTGATTCCCGGTTCACCGGTTGAAATGTTTCGCGACGCAGAAGGGGGGATGTGGATTGGCAGCGCCGACGGCGTGGTCCGCTTCGATGGGCTGGCTTGGTCGGGGCTCGATGAAGAGGATGGACTGCCGCCTCGCGGCGTTGGGCGGATTGCGCAGGATGGGACCGGCGCGATGTGGTTTTTGGGAAAAGACGAACTGGTGCGTTATCGGCCGATCCGCGCCTCTTTGCCGGCTCCGACCGTGAGCGTGCAACTGGACCAGCTTTACCGGGACATGAGCCAGTTGCCGAAGGTCCTGGCGGGCCGCCTGATGACCTTCAACTGTGCCGCCGTGGAATTTCGCACCCGGCCCGCGCGGCGCCTGCATCGCTACGCCATCGTGCCCGGGCATCAGGCAAGCCCGTCCGCGAAGACAAACGCGGTGTGGCTCCCGCCCGACTCAGCGCCGCAATTCGCGTGGCGCACGAACCAGGCGGGTGCATACACCTTCTTCGCGCAGATCATTGACCGCGACTTGAATTACTCGACCCCAGCGGCGGTGCATTTCCAGATCGTGCCGCCGTTCTACGCCAACGCCTTCATCATGGTGCCGTCGGGTGGCGCGGCGCTGGGATTGATAGGCTGGGCTTTTGTGGCCCGGTCACTAGTGATACGAAGGAAACGGGAGGCGGAGCAGTTGCGGGAGGAGATGGCTAAGCGTGATCGCGAGGCGCGGGCCAAGCTGGAGAAGGAGGTCGGGGAACGCGAACAGGCGCAGGTGTATTTCCAGTCGCTGGTGGAGAACGTGCCAGTGATGGTCTATCGGCGGGATCTCGAAGGGCGGGTTACTTTCTGCAACCGGCTCGGCGCCAAATGGCTTTCAGAAGTTTTCGGTTTTCCTGAGAACCCGGCTGATATGATCGGCATAGGCTACGAGGGGTTCGAGGGGATCGCCACACCCGAGGAGATCGCCAGGATCAAGGAAGCCGACCGCGAGGTAACCCAAACCGGACGGTTCATCGAGCGCGAATTCAAATTTGAGCGGCGGGATCGCCCTTCCGTGTGGGTCCACACGATCCGCACACCGGTGCTTGCCCCTGGCGGTGCTATTACCGGCGTGCAATACGTGTCCTGGGATGTGACCAAGGAAAAGGAAGCCGCCGACACCTTGAAGCAGGCCAAGGAAGCCGCTGAATCGGCCAACGCGGCCAAGAGCGAATTTCTGGCGAACATGTCGCACGAGATCCGCACGCCGATGAACGCGATCCTCGGCTTTTCGGAGTTGCTCCGCACGCAGATGGCCGCGTCCAAGGACCGCAATTACCTCGACGCGATCACTTCCAGCGGACGCACCCTGCTGACGCTCATCAACGACATCCTCGATTTGTCCAAGATCGAGGCGGGCAAGCTGGAGTTGCAGTACGAGCCCGTGTCGGTGGCCCGCGTGGTGGACGAGATTCAGAAAGTGTTTTCCATCAAGGCGGGCGAGAAGGGCATCCAGCTGTTGACGGAGATTGATCCGAAGCTGCCGCGCGGATTGATGCTGGATGAAGTGCGGCTGCGGCAGGTCTTGTTCAACGTGGTGGGCAATGCCCTAAAGTTTACCGAGAAGGGCCACGTGAAGATCAGTGCCTGGGCGGAGGGTGAGGAGAAAGCGGAAAGCGGAAAGGGGAAAGGGGAAAGGGGACAGGAATGGGACGAAACGCGCGTCACGCTCATCTTGGAAGTCTCGGACACGGGTATCGGCATTCCCAAGGGGCAGCAGGAGCATATCTTTGGGGCGTTCTCCCAGGTGGCGGGACAGAGCACCCGCAAGTTCGGCGGCACGGGCCTGGGGCTGACCATCACCAAACGGCTCACCGAGATGATGCACGGCGTGATCACCGTGGAGAGCGAGCCTGGGAAGGGCAGCACGTTCCGGTTCACCTTCCCGAACATCGCGATCACCGAACTGGCGGAGTCGGATGCAATCGCCACGAGTGGCGAAGGCGATTTCAATCAGTTCGCGCCGGCCACCATTCTCGTCGCGGATGACGTGGCGCTGAATCGCGCCTTGCTCACCGGTTACTTCGAAGGCACGGCGCACAAGGTAGTGCTGGCCACCAACGGCCTCGAAGCATTGGAGCAAGCGGAGCAGCATCGCCCCGACGTGATTCTGATGGACATGCGGATGCCCGAGCTGGACGGATATCAGGCAACAAAGCGGCTGAAGGCGAGCGAAGAACTGAAACACATTCCGGTGATTGCGGTGACGGCGTCGTCGTTTCGCGAAGAAGAAGCGCGGGCGCGCAAGGCTTGCGACGGGTTTATCCGTAAGCCCTTCAACCGCGTCGAGCTGATCGCGGAGTTGAAGCGGTTTCTGCCGTGCGTGGCCGTCGAGGCAGTCTCGGGGGCGGCGCTTTCATCCGGGCCTGTCGCTGCTTTGCCCGAAGCCTTGGTTTCCGCAGCGGTGTTGGCCAAGCGGCCGGAATTGCTCGCCAGGCTCCAGGATGAAGCCGAGCGCGTCTGGCCCGGTCTCTGCAAGACCATGGCGATGGACAAGGTGGAACAGTTCGCGTTGCGGCTCAAGGGCTGGGCCGAGGAAGGCCAATGGTCGGCCTTGACCGCGTATGCAGCAGACCTGGATCAACAAGTTCAGGAATTCGACCTGACGCGGCTCCCGCAAACGCTCAACAATTTTCCGGCGATGCTTCGCTCCCTCTCGTGAACTCATTACCCTCTCCCGGCTCCGATTTGAAAGGCTCGTGCGTGCTCGTCGTCGATGACATCGCCAAGAACCTCCAGGTCGTGGGAACCATGCTCCGGAACGCCGGCTACGTGATCATGCCCGCGACCAGTGGTGCGAAGGCTTTGGAAGGGGTGCAATTGCAGTTGCCCGATCTGATCCTGCTTGACTTGATGATGCCGGACATGGACGGGTTGGAAGTCTGCCGGCGCTTGAAAGCGGATCCCCTGACCCAGCCCATTCCCGTCATTTTCCTGACCGCCAGCAACGAGATGGAGCACTTGGTGAGCGGATTTGAGGTCGGCGCCGTGGACTACATTACCAAGCCCTTCAATGCCCCCGAGTTGCTGGCCCGAGTGCGCACCCACCTGGAACTGAAGCACGCCCGTCAACGCTTGCGCGAAATGAACCAGGAGAAGAACGAGTTCATGGGTATTGCCGCCCACGATCTGCGCAACCCACTCTCGGCCATCAAAGGCTACTCGGAGATGATTGTGGAGGATGCCCAAACCCTGGCCCAAGGGGTTGGGCCAGACCTGCTGGGCTGCACGAAGGAACTTGAAGGCACCGGTCGGCAAATTGGGGAGACGGCGGCTCGCATGGCGGAGATGGTGCAGAATCTTCTGGATGCCAATCGGATCGAACGCGGTGAAATGCAGCTGAACCTGGCGCCGACCGCTTTAGGCCCCGTGTTAAGTTCGGTGATTGGGACCCAGCGCCCTCACGCCACGGCCAAGCAACAGAGGATTCATCTCGAGAGCGAAACAACTCCGGCTGTGGTGCAGGTGGATCCCAGTGTCATCGTGCAGGTCCTGGAAAACCTCGTCTCCAACGCGGTCAAGTATTCGCCGCCCGGCAAGGACATCTTTGTGCGCTTGAAGAGCCTCCCGAATGCCGTGCGTGTCGAAGTGCAAGACGAGGGCCCGGGCCTGAGCGCGGAAGACCAGAAGAAGCTGTTTGGCAAATTCGCGCGTTTGAGTGCCAAGCCCACCGGCGGGGAGCATTCGACCGGCCTCGGATTATCGATTGTGAAGAAGATGGTGGAAGCGATGCGCGGCAAAGTCTGGTGCGAGAGCGAACTGGGAAGAGGAGCGACGTTTATTTTGGAGTTTCCGCCCACTCCAACATGAGTCGGTGAAGGCCTCCAGCCTCCGGAGGTGTCCATTGACATCGGAAGATCGTGTCGAACCCTGATTACGGACCTCTACTTCGTTTCTAGAGAGCGGGGTGGGGGAGGGGCGATACCGAGCGAAAAGCGGCCCTTCCGAGTATTGCGCGTCTCAACCGCCCCCAAAGAGTGACTGGCGGATTGCACCATTCTTCAACGAAGGCACCTCGTTCGAACCTCATTCACCCCAAAACACCAGCCATTCACCACTAAAGCAACGACCCCGCGCATTGTACGGAGGTAAAGATAGGCTCATGATGAAAAGCCGAAGAGCTTATATAAAGAAACCATGGTCGTTCACGTCCCGAGTCGCCCGCGTCGTTCTCGCTGCCATCGTCATCTCTCCATTCCTCTTCCCCGCCTGCGCCGACGCTGTCTTTACGGTCCGCCAGTCCTTCTCTGTCACCAACGTCCCCGCTGAGGCACAGCAGGTCCGCGGCTGGTTCTGGATGCCCGAAAACCGCCCTGAACAGGACGTCCTCGAGTTCCGCATCGTCGAAGCCCCGCCCTCCCTGCGGATCACCCGCGACCCACGCTACGGCCGCTCCTGGCTCTACGCCCAGACCCAGGGATCCGAGCCCCTCCGCGTCGTCACCGAATTCAAGGTCTTGCGCCGCAAAGTCGCTAACGTCGCCGACCCGGCCCTCACCTCGCCCATCACCGATCAACACCGCCGTGCCTTCGCCACCGAACTGCGCCGCGATGAAAGACTCATGGAGGTCACCCCGCAGATCCAGAAGATTGCCGACGATCTCGCCGGGAACGAGAGCAACCCGGTCCTCCAGGCGCGGCGGTTCTTTGACTACGTCATCGAGAAAAGCGAGCACTACTCCAAGTACGGGCCCATGCCCAAGGGCCTCTGCCTCGGCAGCGCCAACGAATGCCTCATCGGCAAAGGCGATTGCTGCACCGACCAGCACGCGCTCTTCATCGCCCTCTGCCGAGCGCGCGACATTCCGTGCCGCCTGCTTTATGGCAGCCGGCTGCGCCCCGAGAAGGCTGGCACTGACTACGACCCGGGCTACCGTTGCTGGCCGGTCTTTTTCGCCCCCAACCTCGGCTGGGTGCCCCTCGACATCTCCTCCGCCGATGCTGCGACCGAGCGCGCAGGCGAGTGGTTTGGCGGTCTGGACGAAAACCGTCTCGAGTGGGCCGAGGGTCGCGATTTTGACCTGGAACCGCGCTCCACCGTGCGGCCCGACCTCGTGATCCGCGGCTGGGTGGAAGTGGATGGACATCCCCACACCAACCTCCTGCGCACCGTGCACTTCACTTCTCAACCCGCCCCCGCACCCTCCAAACCCGTCGCCTCAGTGCGCTGAACCGAAGAAGGCGTACGGGAGAGACACGAAAGAACGGCTCAACTCGCCAGGAAGCCGCGCAGACGTGCCGCCGTGCCACGAATGACGAAATAGACTTAGCTTGGCTCGATGGCATTGTGGACTGAGGGGGCGGCTGTCGCCAGACCAGCGGGTTGCAGGAAGGGCACCGGTGCCCTATGGTTCGAAGCGTGAGCCGGTTAAGGTTCACTTTCCGACACGCTAACCGAAGACTTGATCATGAATAAAGCCCTACTGGTCATCGACCTGCAAAACGACTACTTTCCTGGAGGGAAGTTTCCGCTTTGGAACGCGGACGCCACACTCCAGAACATCGAATCAGCCATCGAGAAGGCCAACGCCCAGAAGACCCCCGTGATCCTGGTCCAGCACGTGGCCAAGAGCGGTGGGCGGATTGCGCCCTTCTTCAACGAGGGCACCTCGGGCGCTGACCTTCACCCCCGAATCCGTGCCGCCGCCCCCAACGCTCTGATCGTTGTTAAGGAGTTTGCCGACAGCTTCGTGAAGACATCCCTGGAAGCGACCTTGGCGAAGCTGGGGGTAACGGAGCTGCTGGTGTGTGGCATGATGACCCAGAACTGTGTGACCCACACAGCGATTTCCAAATCCGCAGAGAAGTACCAGGTGTCCATCCTGGTGGATTGCTGCACCACCGTGAACGAGATGCTCCACAACATCGCTCTGCACGCCGTCTCAACACGGCTGCCGCTTGTATCCTCAAACGACGCCTTGTAGCCCCGAGGCTTGCTCAGCGCTCCATGCTAGTCGATGCGGGAGCGTCCCTGAAGGCGGCAGAATTCTGCTGGACGATGCCGGTTAAGCATGTCGGAGCCGGAAGAAATCCGTTGCATGGGTGGTGGTGACCGTCACCACATCCTGGTCAGCCAGGACGGTAGGCCTAAAGTACTTGTGTGTGACCATACAGAATCTAAAGGCAAATCCGGGGCGCTCGTGCAAAACTGCCCGTTTGCGGGTCTTGCCCCACTGCCATTATCCCAGCCTCGTTAGCCGTTTCATGAGGCTCAGGCTGGATCGACTCAGCGAGGATTAGCACAAGCGCTGAGGCTGTCCCATACCCCTGATGATTACCTCTGTCGACCCGCGTCACGATTCTTGCTACCTTATCCCGGTGACTATGACTTTCAGCCGTCTTTTGTCCGTCGTTGTGGTGGTGTTCGCCGCCGGATGGTTCGCCGTGAACGCCTCCAGTCCCGTCGTCATCAGCGAGTTCCTGGCCCGGAACACCGGGACCCTCACCGATGAGGATGGGGACGCTTCGGACTGGATCGAGCTGCGTAACGCCTCCACGGTGGCCGTAAACCTGGAAGGTTGGTACCTGACGGATCGGCGTGATCGGCCCACCAAATGGCGCTTCCCCGCGACCAATCTTGTCGCCAACGGCTACCTGATCGTCTTCGCCTCCGGCAAAGATAGAGCGATCCCCGGCGCTCCGCTGCACGCGAGTTTCCAGCTAAGCGGGGCCGGCGAATACCTCGCCCTCGTGAACCCCGACGGTCGCACCATCGCCTCTGAGTTCTTCCCCGCCTTTCCGGAGCAGAGGGACGACATCTCCTACGGTTTGGGTCAGTTCACGACCACCACGAACCTCGTCCAAAGTGGGGCGGACGTCCGCTTCCTGATACCCACGGACGGCGGGCTCGGGCTGACTTGGACCTCGCTGACGTTCGCCGACTCGTCGTGGTCGCAGGGGCAAATAGGAATTGGTTTCGCCCCCAACCTCAACAGCTCAGCCACCGGCTTGTTTGCCTATTGGCCGATTTCCGAAGCGGGCGGATCCAGTGTCTCCAACCTCGTCTCGGGCGGGGCGAACGGCTCCCTCCAGGGAGCAACCTGGGTGACCAACGATCCCGTCCGTGGCACGGTCCTCAGCTTCAACGGCCTGGATAGCTACGTTCCAGCCGGAACCCTCCCGTCCATGGGCCAAAGCACGAGCAACTTCACCTGGTCTTTCTGGTATAAGCAGAACTCGGTGCCAAACGGTAACGCCGTGGTCCTCGGGAACCGCTCAGGCGGCGCGCCCGAGGGGCTCCAGTTCATCAAGTTCACTCCGTCCAATTTCGAGTACTATCATGATGGGGACGTAGGGTTCATCCCCTTCGCGATTCCCTCCGGCAGTTGGCAACACCTCGTCGTCACGAAGGACGGCGCCAGCCTCCGCTACTATGCCAACGGGCTGACGGTCGGCACGTCCACCGCCGCCGCCGATATCGGCCCCAACCCCTTCTACTGGGGAGGAGATCCTGGCGCTGGAGGGGAGAATGCCGACGGCCTCATCGACGACATCTCCCTCTGGACCACGGCCCTGAAGGAGGAGCAGATTGCCTCGCTCTATGCCGGCGCCTCGCCGCTCAGCCTGAACGGCTTTGGGGGATCCGTGGCCACCGATATCGGTCCTGAAATGACGAACCACAACGCCAGCGCCTACCTGCGGATCCCCTTTAGCGCTGCGGACGGAGCCTCGTTCAACGCCCTGAAGCTGCGGATCCAGTACAACGACGGTTTCATCGCATACTTGAACGGTGTTGAAATCGCCCGCCGCAACGCCCCCGCCAACCCCCAATGGAACTCCTCCGCCACCGCCCAACATCCTCCCCAGGACGCGCTCCGGTTCGAAGACATCGACGTCTCCGGGCATCTCGACGCGCTGCGGCCCGGTCCAAACGTTCTGGCGGTGCACGGGCTGAATCTTCAGGCCAGCGATCCTGATTTCCTGATCCTCCCAGAGCTCGAAGCGATCTCGGTGACTTCGTTGGGGGATCGGTTCTTCACCCAACCCACACCTGGGGCGCCCAACGATGCCGGTGTGCTAGGGTTCGTGGCGGATACGACCTTCAGTCACCCCCGTGGCTTCTACGACACCAACATCGTGGTCACGCTGGCTTGCGCAACGCCGGACTCTGTCATCCGCTACACTCTCGACGGTACCGTTCCTTCCCCGACCCACGGGGCCGTCTACGCCGCCCCCATCCCCATCTCGCGAACCACCGTGGTCCGCGCCGCAAGCTTCAAGCCCGGCTATCTGACCTCCAAGACCGAAACCCGCACGTACATTTATCTTGCCGATGTCCTGACCCAGACCGGCGCGGGCTTCCCCACCGATTGGGGAAACGACTGGCGGATGGACCCGCGGGTGGTCACCAACGCCGCGTACGCTGGCAGCATTCGAAACGACATGAAATCCCTGCCCGTCGTTTGCGTCAGCCTTGACCCGCTCGACCTCTGGGGACCCAATGGCATCTATACCCAGTCCGCCGGTCGGGGCACCAATTACGAACGACCCGGTTCGTTCGAGATCTTCTTCCCGGACGGATCACGCCCTGAATTCCAGGCGGACTGCGGCGTCCGCATCGTCGGTTCCGCCAGCCGGTTCATGTCCCCCAAACGCGGTCTCGGATTGCTGTTCCAGTCCAAGTTCGGCCCCACCAAGCTCCGCTACAAATTCTTCGAGGATTCCCCGGTGGACAAGTTTGATTTCCTCGCGTTCCGTCCCAATTTCAACATGTCCTGGGTGCGTACCGACAATTCCGGCCCCCTGAACAACAGCAATGCCGATGGAGCCGAGCGCACCCACGCCATCTACGTGCGCGATCAGTGGACCAAGGACAGCCAGCTCGCCATGGGCCAGCCCAGCGCCCACCAGCGGTTTGTGCACCTCTACATCGATGGCCTCTATTGGGGACTTTACAATCCCTCGGAGCATACCGACGGCTCCTTCGCCGCCGCCTACCTCGGTGGCGACAAGGAGCAATATGACGCCATCTTCAGCAACCCCAGTACCGTGGCCGAGGCCGTCGACGGCGACAAGGACGCGTGGACAGCGGCCATGAAGCTGGCCCAGCAGGGCTTGACCAGCGCTGCCTCCTACGCCGAGATCCAAAAGTACATCGACGTCACGAACCTGGCGGACTACATGATGCTCAACTTCTATTGCTCCACCGTGGACTGGCCCTGGCAGAACTGGAACGCCGTCCGCAAGCGGGAGACCAACGCCCTCTTCAAGTTCCTGGTGTGGGATGCCGAGTACACTCTGGAGACACCACCCTGGGTGCCCGACGATCGCACTGGCGTTGGCAACGATGGCGGCGAAAGCGATTCACCCGCTTACTTCTACGCGAAGCTGCGGTTGAACACCGAGTGGCGCCTGCTTTTCGCCGACCGCGTGCAGCAGCATTTCTTTCACGACGGAGCCCTCACCACCAACCAGGCGATCGCTCGTTTCTTGGCCCGCTGCGACGAGATCGACCGCGCGATCGTTTGTGAGTCCGCCCGCTGGGGTGATGTCGTCCGCACCACCAAGCCCTATACCCGCGACATTGAATGGGTGACCGAGAAGAACCGGCTGCTGACCCAATTCTTCCCGCCGCGCACGGCTCACATGGTCCAACTCTTCCGAAACAACGGCTTATACCCCAATATCGTTGCCCCGGAATTCAACGAGCATGGCGCCGAGTTCACCAACCAGTTTGTCCTCACCATCACGGTTCCCCAGGGCACCGTCTACTTCACCACCGACGGCACGGATCCCCGCTTGCCTGGCGGTAGTGTAGCTTCCACAGCCTCGGCTTATGCTGCGCCCATTGTCCTGACGACCAACACCGTGGTGCGGGCGCGGACCCTCGCCGGAGGTGTGTGGAGCGCCCTGAGCCAGGCCTCCTTCGCAGCTGTGACTCCGGCCATCCTCGACATCGAACTGGCAGGAGCCAGCATCCGGATCTCCTGGCCAGTCGGCTTGGATGGCTATGTGCTGGAAGCCACCGACTCCATCAGCTCAGGTCTGTGGGACCTCGTCTCGGGCGTCGTCGGAAACAGCGTAACCGTCAACCCGGTCGCCAGCCACCGCTTCTACCGGCTCCGGCACCCCTGAGACATCGGTCTGGTTCTAGACGGGGGCTCGAACCCGATGTGCAGGATCTGCGCAGCCAGCTCCTCTCATCCGGGCTTGATCCCGAAGCCGGCTTGAAAGAAGTGGTGGTTGGTGGTCAGCGCTTCGCGAAGCTTCAGTTCGCGCATCAGGATGAAGCTGGTGCAGTCGGTGAAGGAAAAGTCCTTGTCACGGTAGCGGAAAAACAGCGTGCGCGCTTTGTCCGCTCGGGCAGGAGTGACATATTCCCAATGCACACGCGAACGGCCGTCCACATGGTGCCATCAGGCCTCGGCAGCATCGATTCTGGAGTCAGTCCGTCGCGCGGACTTTGTGCTTTTCAGCGGTTTGCGAAGCGGTAGTCTCCTGGGATATCGCCAGAAGGAACTCGGTATGAACCTGACCACGTGGACTGCTGTCGGAGGCCTCTTTCTTGGAGCCGTCGGAACCGGGCTTGGAATCTACAACGCCCGGATAGCCTACCTGCGCGACAAGATCCGGCTCAATCTGGAGGTCCTCGAGAACAGGAAGAAGTCCGGAGAGGTTTACTGCGGGATTGCCGTGATCAACAACAGCAGTTTTCCTGTCGCCATTGAGGAGGTTGGTTTTCTGATCTCGTGCGGGCGGGGCACAATTGAGTTCGGGCCGGATCGAATGACGCTGGATGTGGACGACTTTCAAGAACCTCTGGCGATAGGGGGCAAATTGGCCACCTTTACCCGACTTCCAGTGACGGAAATCCCCGAATTCCGCAGGCTTGAAGGCGTCTACCTCAAAACCGGGGACATAGCGCTGCGCAACACGAGTGCGGGCGCGATCAAGGCGATCCGCGATCACTGCCTGGCGGGGCATCAGCTGATGGCAGAGCCGAGGCAGAAGCCACTCGGCTCCTGAGCCCCTTGCCCCCGCATTGAGATCGATGCTACTGATGCTGAGGACTGTGGAGGGGCTGTCGCAGCCAACTGATAAACCCGGTGATCGCGATGGGTACGATCAGGAAGCAGCCGATGGTCACCAGGTGCATTGCTAGCTCGGCGCGTACGGGCATTGGCATGGGCATCGTCTCAATAATCTCGCTGAACATGGCTCTTTCCGCCCGCACAAAAAGATCAGGCAGGGTGCCGCCCAGTATCGCGATGAAGACGGCCGACGGGACCGCCAGCCCACTAATCATCGCGAGCGCCGGGATCAGCCACCTGCGGTTTGGGTTGTGTACCCAGGTGTAGGGCCACTGCAATTTGTAAGCAGGCAAAGGGGGCACAATCGGTGGCCGGATGATTGTATAGCAGCGGGTACAGCGCGTGTTCTCACGCGGGTTCGGGAGGTCGCATGCGTGGCAAACCACCCAGAGATGTTTCCCGCACGCCAGGCAGGTGTCGCGATCCGACGGATTGAGGTGGCCGCATTTTGCACAACTGATCGTCTGGACGGGTTCAGATTCAGCGTTCATACGTCATTCCCACGGGAGATGCGGCCAATCTACCAGGTCGATGGGGCTGGGTCAATCCTCTGGCAGACCCAAAAACAGGTGGCGAGGAGGCCACCCTGGAGGTCTTCACCCTCCCCACCAAACAAAATGCGTCCGGGAGCCTTTTAGGGGGCCTGGTGTCCGCGTACCACCGCGCCTGCCTCAGACTTCCCTGACGAGGCTGCCGGAGGGAAACGAGGTCTACCGTCGCCACTTCCGCCATCCCGCAAACACCATCAACATCCCGCCCGCTACGACGGCATAGGTGCTTGGTTCCGGGATCGGAGCAAAAGTGATAACCGTCACGCCACGTGGGCTCGCTTCTGGTAGTGGCGCCAGGACCAGGGCCGCGATGAAGAGCAGCCCTACGACTCCAGCACTCATGAACCATACCAATCCGGTTCGGGAGATGGAAGGGCCGCTCATGTAGTATCCGGGTTCCCGGGCTACGATTCGTTTTCTTCTGATGTGGGGCATATAAGTTTTCCTAGGGTTTGAATGTTGGATGTTTTCTATTCGGCAGGCGAGTTGCCGGGCGCCACGGCCTGCTCCTTCCATCGGTCGTGGAGTCTGCGCACCTCGGCGTAAAGTTCAGGGAAGGCCTCTTCGGTTTGGGGCAGGACCGTAGCGAACGCATCTCGAACCTCTTTCTTCACATTCTTTGCCGCGTAGAACTCTCTGAGGATCTCAAGGATTCTAGGATCCTCATGGGCTTTGTACCTTGCCAGACCGCTGGCGGCCGCAAACTGAGCACAAGGATTCTCCGACCATAATAGCGCTTCGAGGGCCGCGTGGTAAGGACCAGCCTCACGAGGGTAGTTTGCGACAATCTCCTCGGCATAGTCAGCCGCCCACGAGCTTGTGCTTGGGTTTTCGAGCAAGGGGATCAACTCGGTCAACTCGCTCCCATGAAGTGGCAGGCTGTTGAGGACCCACAATACCTCCTGTTGTTGGGTTGAGGACTCCTGTCCTACGGCTTCGATCAAGACCCTGATTGCCTCCGTTCGCACTTCCGAGGGGCCCGCTGCATACATCATCGCATGAATAGCCCGGAGGCGAATGAGTTGTTCGGAGTTTCCAAGTGCCTCTTTTAAAACCTCGAGCCGGACCCGTTGATGTGCCGACCAAAAAGCCCTTGCTGCTACAAGCGCAACCCGGTTGGCAGAATCACCGCTGATGATGTGTTGATATGGGCCTTCACCTGGCTCCGTAAGAACAGCACGGAGCATCGCGACCTCCTTCTCGAGTTCGATGTTGTCCTCGCCCTTGACTGGCATGGGAACCGTCCTGGCGGCTTGAGAATGTCCGGTGGCAACCCGGGCTTCACTGGCTACAGTGGGCTTCACTGGCTGAATGACTTCCGGCTGGAAGTGGGCGAGGCCGACGCTCAGAAACGTGAGCGAACCCACAACGGCTGCGAAAGCCAATGTCGCTCCCGGTGCAGGAAACAACCTCAAGCTCTGTAGAAAGGTCAGCGCCGGCAGACTCGCCGTCCCAGCTCCCGCAGCCAACCTCACCTTGACCCGGGCCACCAGACCGGCGGGAGCGCCTTGGACGGCTTCCTGCGAAATGAGGGCTGCGAGGGCTGCCGAGGTGATACCTACCCCTCGTTTCACCAGCAACCCTCGCAGCTTCTCGAGCGCACGATCCACCCTCATTCGAGCGGCGTCCTCGCTCGTCCCCAGCGCAACTCCGACCTCGGCAAAAACCTTCCCCTCAAAGAAGCGCAAAAGTATCGCAACCCGGTCTTTCTCACTCAGTTCTTCCAGGCTCTCGTCCAGGATCGGGGCGATCTGGCTCCAGACCCCGTCCGACTCGGTGCTAATCGCATGCATTTCCCCAGCCTCCTCCTCTCGTTTACGGCGTCGGGTCTCCGATCGCAACCTGGTTAATGCAACGAAGTTGGTGGCGCGATGTAGCCATCCGACTAGCGAAGGTCCTCGACCGACCTGGTTGGCTTTCCGAGCCAAAAGGCAAAAGACCTGCTGAGCCGAATCCTCCGCCAATTGTGGGTCTCCCAGCCTCCGGAAGGCCGTGGAGTAGACCAGGTTGGCATGCCGTGCCACCAGCTGCTCGAAGGCCGCTTCCGACCCGGCATCCCGATACTCCCGCAATAAGTCAACGTCCTGCATTCTACTTATTAGTCGCCGCTGGTGGTGAAAAGCGAACAAAGTATTTTGGCAGAGCAGGCGTGCTTTACGCGATCCCAACATCGTCTCCGGAATGGACGAGGCACGCTTCTATTGGCTGGAGGTTCCCTTTGCAGTAAACACCTCCTTCACCGCCTCGGGTTTGACGTTACCAGCCACCAACTTCCCGGCAGGATCTATGACGAAGTACCCAGAGCGAACTCCCCAGTCGTCGCACAGGTTCATTATCTCAAGATCATCAGCAGGATCGAGATACGCCAAGATTCCTGGAGGGGAATGCTTTGCGACGAAATCCTCTAGTTGCTTGCGCGTTTGACACGGGCAAACGCTCAGCAGAACCGCCCTTCCCTGGGAAAAAGGTTCCTGTTCAACCAGCGTTCTCTGCAGAGATAGGAGCACGTCCACGTCTCCTCGACCATGCTGCCAGTAATCGAGGACCACATACTTACCTCTGAACTGCGAGAGCTTTATGAGGTTCCCACGCAGGCCCCTTGCCGTTACCTCCGGGGCTTCGCTGCCAACCAAGAGCTGTTTCCTAAAACTTACCTTCAGGAAGCCAATGGAGAGAGGTTCAGCTGGTTCACGAGCGGTTACCGGCATAGTGAAGGACTGCCGCGCCCGACCCAATACTTGCGCCGGTTCATAGCTGTTTTGTTCTTCGTCTAGAAACGCAACTGTAATGGTAAACTCCCCTGCGGGAACTCCTTCGGCACGGAACGTGCCATCCTCTTCAACCTGGACCGGAAACAATGCCTCCTGCTTCCGGCCCCGTTCGCGTCCTGCTTCTGTTTTTGGATAAGCCGCGAACCAGGCTCGGATCTGTTCCGGAGTCACGAGATCTTCAGGGCGCTTGATCATTTCGAGCCGATAACGGATGGCAGCATTGCATCTCGACCTTGCCAGCTTCTTCTCGGGATCCTCAGGCATCTGGAGCCGACCGATCACCAGACGTCCATCTGTGCCCAACCTCGCCCTTGTGACTTCACCTGGCTTCACATCCACTGTCAGCCTGGGTATCAGTCGCCCCCCCGACCCCCTCTCCACCTGAGCGAGTGACACTAGCCCTGGCAGAACCCGTTTAAATCGTACGACCCCCTGGCTATCAGTGGTCCCAAAACCACGGACCCTGACCATTGAAAAGCTCTTGCCGGGCTCATTCGCGTTAATCAACTCATAGCGCGTTCCAGTAGTCGGCCTATCCCCAAAGCGTACCGTTACCTCCAAATCTCCCCACGGTCGCACGACGATGTCAGAGGATTTCAAGAGGTCGTCCTGAGTCACCAAAGCGCAGCCTCTCTCTTCAGCGATCAGTATCTCAAAAGGACCGGTATGCCGGGGTAACGAGTACTTCCCCTCGTGATCGGTATAAACCTGTCTCGTATTGGATGGACCATAGGGGTCCAGCTGCCCTTCCTTCACTTCGACCGCCAGTCCTCCATCCGGGATGATCAGCTTTGCGTCGGCTAATGGCTCTCCATTCTCCGAACGGACCACCCCAGACAGGTTGGTGCCCGGTTCGAGTTTAACGTTCCACACAGCAGTCCGATCCGTACGCGGGAAAGGCGGAGAGACCATCGGCAGGTAGTCGTCGCTCTCCGTCTGAAGGATGAAGACTGGTGGTGTAGAAAACCCGCTGAGACCCCGCTCAAGCATTGTAATCTCAAACCTACCCTCCCTGATCTCCACGGCCTTCCCGGGCCACCAGTAGATGTTCGTTTGGGAACCGCCCTCTGGAAAGCGAGTGAGGTTGAAATCTCCGGGAATGACTTTACCTCGGGTAATCGGCTGACCCGTCCGAGCATCCACGACTTGGCCGGAAACTCGCAGGGAGGTTGCAGGGCCCCACAGACGGATCACTCCCTCCCCAGCGGTATTCTGGACGCTAACGTCTTGCTGAGAGTAGCCGGTCTTGGACAGATTCAGTTGCAGCGCGCCCGCTGGCGCCTCTTTCCACTCGAAGCGGCCGTCATTGTCCGTCAACAATGGTTGGCTCGAGGACATTCCCTGGCTATCCGACGCATACACTCTTACACCGGGCACCCCTTTGTCATCCGGCCCGATAACGCGCCCACGAAAGCCAGTCGCGGGCTTGAGGTTGAAATCAACGGTGTCCATTTCGAGGCCCACAGAAATGACTCTTCGCTCGGGTAAGCAGCCTGCTCCTTGCGCCAAGATCTCAACCTTCCCTAGGAAGCAAGAGTCGAACGCGTAATGGCCATTTTCATCGGTGGAGGCACTGCTCCCTTTGAGTGACGCGATGTTGACGACGTGGACCTGAGCTTTTACCAATGGCTTTCCGTCAGGAGCGCGAACGCTTCCCCGGACCCTTCCACCCGGTGTCATCACGATCACCGACCGCCGTGCCTTCAACTCCTCCATGGGTAGGTCCATCGGCTTCCCAGCTAAGACGAAATCCGAGTGTGTGACATAGACCGGCACCCTAGCCTGATCTTCTCCCAGAGCATCGCAGCTCCAGTAGCCATCGCGGTCGGTTCTGAATTCCGCAGAAGAGAAGCGCAGGCGTAGCTGGACGACTGCATTCTGGAGCGGGTTTCCATGGTCATCGACCACTCGGCCTCCGACAAGAACCGCCCGCTTCAGGGCCATGGTGTACTCTTTGGGCAAACGCTGTTCCTCTTTGATGTCCTGCATGCCGCTAAACCACGCCTTGTACTCCTGGGCAAAGCCAGTTCCACTCCCATAAACATGCAAAAGCGAGGGAGGGGGATCACTCAGGCGAATCGTGCACCGGCCTTCCGCGTCCGTCCTGTATTCGGTGGTCAGGCCATCATCCCCGAGATTCCCGAAATGAACCCAGACCAGTGCCTTCTGGATCGGCGTTCCCGAACCTGCTGCCACGACCCGAAAAGGAAACTCCCCTGGCAAGGGCGCGTTCTCCGCCTCCAGGTCCTGCGCCCGCTCATCCATCGTACTTGGGGGCGAGGTGTCCGAGGTAAGGCTCAAGATCACCCATGCGGCTTGAGCCTGGGCGCTCGTTAATTCTATGCCTTTCAGCGCCTTTTCTGGTTTTGGGTTGACCAAGGTGGTCTTGTAGAGGCGCAGGCTCTTCCCATATTGCTGGGAATAGGGATGGGTCCCCTTCCAAATCACCCGTGAATGAGGATCACTTACCCGAGGTGGGGTCTCCGAAGCGGAGCGCCACCAGTCGCGAACATGCTGAGCGTAGACGATTGGCAGTTCCGATCGGGTCCCGTCCTGGTAGAGGAATCGCACTTTCGCGATCTCGGTTCCGGGCGGGGCATTGTAGGCGGTGCCGCTCAGGATATGGAACTGCTGGCTCTTGGTCCCATCCAGAGGGATCTCGACGGACTGTCGAAAACTCTTGCCCTCCGCAGCGGACGCTGTGCCAAATAGCTGTATGATCCCACCGATCTCAAACACCAAGTTCCCAAATTGCTGCCGTCCCCTGGGAACAGCCTCCCACGCCCCCGGTTGGTCGAAATCGGACATCTGACGGTCATAATAGGGGCCAAGGTCGATGGGTGTTTGAGCGACGACCTGCGGTGACTGCGGCTGGCTGCGAGCGTCGGTCAGTGCAGTCATCCCCACAGCTAGCAAAAGCAGAGCCGCGCACGCCGACCATTTCCCCGGCTTCTTGAACCCGGCGATCATCCGGATGCGTTGCTTGAGCTGAGCCTTGTCCTCAGAAATCCCGACGAGCCCTGGCACGGTCACGGGCCGGGCGAGACTCTCCAGAAGCTTGATGATGGTAGCTCCGTAGGCGCTGGATTCCTCGTCAGCCATACGGGAGAGGGCAAGAGAATCGCAGGCCAGCTCGCGGTCGTCACGCATGCGGCCAAAGCCGAACCAGACGAGGGGGTTGAACCAATGGACGACTTGCAGAATCGTCATGACCCAGTTGATCGCCATGTCGAACCGCTTCACATGGGCCAACTCGTGCATGAAGACGTACCGAAGCTCGCCGGGCGAGAAATCGGCGACCATAGCCTTCGGCAATAGCAGGGTCGGACGCCAGAGACCGTAGAGCGCGGGGCTCTCCACCAGGTTGGTGCTGATGAGAACCGGGCCGCGCGCAAGTCCCATACGGTCACGGCATTGATCCAGCACTCGGAGGAGGTCAGGATCGTCCAATCGGGTTTCGTACCGGAGCAGGCAAGCAAATCGCAGGGTCTGCCACAGTGTTCTCGAGGTGAGAAGAGCAGCTCCGAGCGCCCAGAGGATGAACAATACCCGGGAGAGTGGAGGCAACGACCAGTCTTGGAGAGAGGATGCAGAGGACGCCAGTTTCATCTCGGAATCCATCGCGCGCGGTTGGGCACCAGGGTTTTGAACCATGCCCTGGATCTTCCTGACCCTTGGTTCCGGCATCGAGACCGGCCGAACATCCGTTTCTGACTGCGGAAATTGAGCCGGAGTTCGCACGGGTTCCTGGCGCACGGTCGCCTCGGCCACCTTCACTGGCTGCCGGAAGAGGTTGAAAACGCTCCACCCGCTTTCCCAGGACACCGGCAAAGCCAACCGCACCAACACCAGCAACCAGAGCGAGTACCGCCAGGAGGGCGATAGCCTTTTCTTGAAGATCCATTGCACAAAAAGCACGAGCAGGATCAACACCGATCCTTGCCAGGTGCTCCGCCACAACCAATCCACTACGGGTTCCCCACCCGATACGACCTTTTCCATGACTACCTCCCCTTGGCGTTCAAAATGTCTTTCAGTTCCTGAATCTCCGCTGCGGACAGTTTCGAGTTCTTGACGAGGTGCACGAGCATCGCTGCGGGTTCGCCCCCAAAGACCCGGTCCATAAAGCTGCGGCTCTCCTGTTTAACGCAGGCCTGCATGGTGACCTTGGCACTGTAGAGTGTGCGTTTTCCGTCGGACTCGGCCTCCAAGACGCCCTTCTTGACCAGTCGTTCCACCAGGGTGCGGATTGTGCGAGGGGCCCAGTCTTGCTTGGCCGACAAGGCGTCTATGATGGCGATGATGGGTTGCGCGCCTTCCTCCCAAATGAGCATCATGACTTCCCGTTCAGCATCCGAGATCTTGGCAAAGGTCTTCATAGTGTTACAAGTGTCCCCATATATGCTACAGATGTCCCTACGGTGGCAAGTCAAATCTCCCTTTTTCTTCCGACGCGGTCCCGGAGCGTCAAGAGAATCACCTCCAAGTCAACGCCTGCGACGACCCTGAGCCGTAACAATTCAATGAAGAACAGGAGTCAGCGGAGACAGCAGAGATCGGGCTTGAGCGGTCTCACGATCGAGATGGACGTATCACTTTCACCGTCCAGTGAACGCTTGAACGGACCGCGAGGAGCGATTCTGACTCCGTCTGACGGCTCTGCTCCCTCTGCTGCCTCCTGTTCAACTGCATAGACACGGCTGAGTTTATAGCCGCGCTGTCGGACACGCAGAAATCCTGACCCAAGTGCGAGGCTCAAATGATACTGCGCTCCGCGACGAGAGGCGCTGGCGCCGGACGGCAGTTCTGGGGATGTTCGGCCTATCCGCGTTGTCGGTTCACGATGCCGCACGAATCGGAGTGCCCCGCGAGGAGTTGACCACGGTGTGGGTACCTTGTTGCCGTGTGGCTTTGGGGTTGTCCCTTACCGAAAGCCCAGCCTTTCGCACCAACCCGGTGGCCTGAGCTCAGATGACATTGATGCCTGCCAACCCGAAATACCTTGCCGAGCCCAGCAAGCGGACATCGTTGGAGTAAACTTGCTTCAGGCCATGTTCGGCAGCGCAGGCGAGGTGAATCGCGTCGGCGGCCCGCAGAACCACCGTGGCGGGGAGCGAAGCGTAAACCCCGGCCAGCCTGGAGATCACAGTTTCAGAAAGGGGCAGCCATTGAAAAGCCCCTGCCTCACATTCCTGTTTGAATTGCCTGAGCAGTGCGGTCAAACCGGCCGGGCTAATCACGCCCTCTCTGAATTTGCGATGAAACGTGGCGACCATCTCCGCGCGGCCGTGGATGCAGCAGGCCAACTGATCCGTTTCGGCTAGCGCTCTGACCTTTTCCCAGCCCGGATCAGTTAAGTACAGTCGCGCGACATAACTCGTATCAAAGTAGATCACACTCTGCGGTCCTCCCGGTCTTCGGAGATGAACGTCGTGCTATCCGTTCCGAGGGACAGCTTCCCGCTTGCGGCCAGTTTTCGAAAGGCGGGTGAGAAGACTCGTCTGGCGAAGTACGGAACCTCCTGGCGCGGCACTTCGGGAGTGAGCCGGGCGACCGCTTCACCACGGTCGGTCACCACGATTTCACCGTGCCGATGGACCAGACGCACCCATTGGCCGGTTTTTGCGTGTAATTCCCGGATGGAAATCGTCTTCATGTGTCTCACTGTGTCACAATGGCTGGCACCTGTCAATTCCCTGAACCTCGAGGAACGTTGCCGAATCAAACGCTCCACGGAGGTCACCGCAGCTTGCAGTTCAGCGGGGCCACCGGCACGCGCTGGTTGTCAGTGCTTCGCGAACCTTCAGTTCGCGCATCAGGATGAAGCTGGTGCAGTCGGTGAAAGAAAAGTCCTTGTCACGGTAGCGGAAAAACAGCGCGCGCGCCTTGTCCGCTCCGGCTGGGAGTGACGTATTCCCAAGGGATCCGAGAATCGTGAGCGGGGGGCAGGGGGAGCCGAGCGGTCAGCCCTTGATATTGCTTCTCAACACGGCATGCCTGACGGCGGTTGGCGTGAGCCTGCGCCGACGGACGATCGCCACCAGCTAACGCACACATCCACCGACAAGGACCCTAGGCGACGGAATGGAATTATCCTCCTTGCGGCCCAGGTAGTAGCGTTCGGCGAAGAGTTGGCTTTGAAGAATGTAGTTGTAGTGGTAGTGGGACGCTGTATGGGCAACGCGTGGTCTTTCCTGAACCATCGTGTGATAACCTCCTTTCCTTCCTCTTGACTGGCCTGCCGAGTCGTAGTTCGGAGCGTTGAACTTCTCGAATCGGTGATGGCCCGCCTACGCCCTTAAGGGCTACGGCGTGGCAGTCTTCGTTCTACGCTTCGCTGCGAACGAAGACGCCCGTCCTCTTACAGTCGCTTCTTCGCGAATGCGCGCCCCGAGGCGCTCTTTAGGTAATGCTCGAATTGGACTGCGCGCGCGCTATCGGTGAAAGCCACGGCCGTTTTGATGCGCCAGGGGCGATACTTCGAGGTGCTCGGAACCTCCCCAGCGTTATGACGGTGCAGCGATCACGGAGGTCGTGGGTGCGTCCCACGTAGTAGTTTTCCGGGTTGGCCTGGCTCTGAAGGACGTAGACGCAATGAAACTGAGCGCTCATGGGATTCGCTCTCGACGCTGCTCGCAGGCTTCCATCGATTCAGGGCAGACAAAATGTGTTGGGGCGTGCGCAATCGCCGTTGTACCGGAACCGGTCTGCGCCATGCCATCCCGGAGGTTTTTGGCCGGGAGAGGGTCTCGGCTGGATGCTCATCGCCGTTGGCCGTCGGCCCGTTCGGCCAAGCGGGCCCGGGTCATGCGTTCGCGAAGGCCGCCCTCCTGCACGAAAGCCTTCTCGAGTTGGCGGAGCTGTTGGTCGAGGAGGTAGTTGGTTTGGTGGATCAGGCAAATGAGGATATTGGCCACGACCTCCGGTGGCCGGGTGTCAAAATAGGACCTATAGGTCTCATACGACGCATCCCGCCGCGCTCCCAGCCGCCGGACGAACTGCGCTTCACGACTGTTCTTGTCCCAGAGACGCAAGCCACGCACGCGCAGATAATCACGGTAATCCTCAAGCAGCTCTTCGAGGCTGGCCCGGGCCACATTCACAAGTTTGATTTCGCTTTCCTTGGAAGTGCCGGAAGCGAGGCTGCCTTCCACGATGTTCTGTTTGCCGGAGCGGGCGGCCTGAACCATCTGGTCAACCGTGCGGTCGCGCTTGTTCAGGAAGCGCTCACAGAACCGCACCGTGCCATCATACGCGATCCGAGCCTTCTGAAAGGAGAGGAGTTGCTCGTAGCCGCCGTGGGGTGGGATGAAGTGCTCAGGCATGGCTATTCACCTTGAGGAGGAGCAGGAGGGCTGGAAAGGACAGGCGCTCCGGCAGAAGGGACTCTCGGCTTCCTGACTGTGATGACGCTATCGAGATTGTACGATGATGACATACCTTGAAGAATGTAGACGTAGGAAAACTTGGTTTCCATAACGGCAAAAGCTTCCAGTGAACTGTCTCCTTGTGAATGTGTTCCTCTCCCTTGCCTTCCCACTGGCCTGCCGAGTCGAAGTTCGGAGCGCGGCTAGATTGTCAGATTAAGTCCGCCTACGCCATGAGGGCTTCGGCGTGACAGTCTTCGTTCTGCGCTAAAGCTCCGAACGAAGACTGGCGGGAGCGGCGGGGCTCGAACCCGTAACCTCTGCCGTGACAGGGCAGCGCTCTAACCAATTGAGCTACGCCCCCGCATCTGCAAGGGACCGAAACGCTAGTGAATCCACTTCCAATCGTCAACGCCTTTTTTGACGTTTTCTCAGGTTTTTCCCGCCACCCCGATGCCCCCCCTTTTCACGAGGCGGACGCTGAACTCGAGGCCGGGTCGGATGAGTGGTGCGATGAACCTCTTCTCGCTCTTCGGACCGTGTCCTCGCTCGGGGAAGCAGCACGATGGGACAACCTTCATAGCCGAAGGCGGTGCGCATCTGGTCTGCCAGGTACTTCGCGTACCGGTCGGTGAACAGGTCCACCCGGTTGACGAACATCAGGAAGGTTGGCGGCTGTTCCTTGATCTGTGTGGCGTAGAAGAACTTCAGACGGAACCCGCCCGAGCTGATTGGCTGCCGCCGCTCGATCGCATCGTGGAGGGTGCGGTTGACCAGCGCGGTCGGGATCTTCTGTTTCAGCTGGGCCGCGACGTAACGCACCGCTTCCAGGAGACGGTCCAGATGGAAGCCCGACAAGGCGGAGGTGAAGATGACCGGGGCATAGTCGAGGAAGAACATTTTGTCCTGCACCCACTCGGCAAACGTCTGGAAGGAGTTCGCTTTTGGGCCACGCTCATGCCTGGATCGCTTCTTCAGGGCCGCTTGCTCCTGGGCCTCCTCCACGGCCTCTTTCACCAGATCCCATTTGTTGACGACGATAATGCAAGCCTTCTTCGCCTCGGTGATCAGGTCCGCGATCTTCTTGTCCTGCTCGAGAATACCTGCCTCGGCATCCAGCACAAACACGGCGATGTCACTCCTCTGAATGGTGCTTTCGGAGCGCTTCACGCTAAAGAACTCCACGGAATCGGCGACTCGCCGGGTTTTCCGAATGCCGGCCGTGTCGATGAGCAAATAGTGCTGCCGCGTCCCATCCGTTTCGACGTCGAAAGGCACATCCACGGAGTCCCTGGTTGTTCCAGGAATGGGGCTGACGATGACGCGCTCGGACTTGGTGAGAGCGTTGATCAGGGAAGACTTACCCACGTTAGGGCGGCCGATGATAGCCAACTTGACGGGCGGTTCTTTCCCTGCGGCAGCGCCTGGCAGGGCTTCGACAGCCGGAAGCGCCGGAAGGAAGGAGGACGCCGCATCCATGAGCGGTTCAATACCTGAGCCGTGAATGGCCGAGACGGCATAGACCCGGGGAAATCCCAGTTCAGTGAACTCAGGGAGCGACCTCTCGGCTCCCGTATTGTCCACTTTGTTTACGGCGAGCAGGATCGGCTTGTTGGAGCGGCGCAGACGGTCGGCCACCTCGCGGTCCAGCGGGACGATTCCCTCCTGGACATTGACGACCAGGATGATTGCGTGGGCGGCTTCGATGGCTAATTCCACCTGTTGCATCGCCGCTTTGCTCAGGACGTCTGCCGCCTTCTCCCCGCGCAGAAGCCCGATTCCGCCAGTGTCCACCAGCGTGAAGGGCTGTCCCCGCCATTCGCCCTCGGCGGTGACACGATCGCGCGTGACTCCGGGTTCATCGTGGACGATGGCGATTCTCTTGCCGACGATGCGGTTAAAGAGGGCTGACTTGCCGACATTAGGTCGGCCTACAATGGCAATGAGTCCTGACATCTTCTCCAAGCATGCCCAAGGCGGGGTGCTAACGAAAGGCAAATCCTTGTTGCCCCTGCGAACCCAAGAAACGTAGACTTCCACCGCAGGCCCGCTGTCCTGCCAGTATGCAATCGAAGCCCAACGGTTCCCTGAACTCCTACCGAAGCCTGGATGCTGAGAAGGTGGTAGCCACGGTTTCCCTGCTGCGGGACAGGATTGGGGAGAGGTTTCCCGGTTCGGGCCTGAGCCGGGTCTCGGAGGAGTTCTTAGCCGTTGCCCGGGAGTCCGTATCGCGATCCGCCTGGATAGGCAAACCGCTACTTGGGGTGAGAATTGGGGTGGCCGCGCTCGTGCTCCTCCTCCTTCTGGTTCTGAGTGCCGCATTGTTCAGTCTGAAAATGCCCTCCTCTGCTCTGGATCTGGGAGCTTTTATCCAGATCATGGAGTCAGGCATCAACGACATCGTGCTGATGGGGGCGGGGATCTACTTCCTGGTTACCTTGGAAGCTCGGATCAAACGAAAAGTGGTCATCAAGGCGGTGCATGAATTACGAGCTCTGGCCCATATTGTTGATACACACCAACTTACTAAGGACCCGGAACGTCTCTTCCGCAGCGGAAGTGAGACCGCTTCCTCCCCCAAGTTCACCATGACTCCCTTTCAGCTTTCCCGGTACTTGGACTATTGT
>CAYPNF010000067.1:0-39450 GCA_964411985.1 uncultured Verrucomicrobiota bacterium | reverse complement strand
GGCGAGTGGTCGCATGTCATCGTGAACGCCAGTGTGTTGGTATTGCAGTCGGCCAGCTTCTGTCGCTCCGGAATCTCCGTGCAGACAAGGTAAGGCAGCGCGAAATAGCCGAGGACGCCCACCGCGATCAACGCAGTCAAGAGCCTTGCGAGTTTCCCCATAATAAGTCGCAATTACGCCGTCGAACGCAAAGGTCAGCGACGGGAGCCAGCCGCCGATGACGTTCGCCTTCTCCGTGAGCGAATCGGCTGGCTCCCGTTCGCTGGACCGTCTGGTTCGCTGTTGTCGTCACGATAGCACGTAAATGCGACTGTCGCCCCGATGGCAACGAGATGTTCGAGTGTCTCCGGTCGGAGCGCTACATGCACCGCAGCACCTCCACGAGTAAGGCCGTATCCCACGTCGAATGTTCGCCCAAGTGCCCGGTCCCAGATGCGCCGCTCGGATTTGCCAAGCTGCCCCACAGCAGCGCATAGCCTGATGATCGCGGCATCGGCATCTTTGGGATAGATGTTGCACTCAAGGGAGAGAAGGAAGATCCCCTTACGAAGCGGCCCGGAATAGAGTGCGTGTGCTGTATCACCCACAGCTGTCTCGATGGCATCCAGCTTCGACCTGGAGACAATCTCCAGGTCAACGTTCTTGAATCCCGGTGGCGGCTTTGCTCTCACAGCGAACCATTTGATTCAACGAGCCAGTGGTTCGTATAATAACCTTTCCTCTTCTTCTTCATAAGCCTCTTAGGGTGAATTGATTATACGATATTTGCCCGCAGGTTCAAGTACGAAAAAAGGACCCCCTAGCGCGGTAGGGTCCGAAGGGAATCGACGAAGGTTGCGACTAAGGCTGCGACGAGGGTATGAAGGGGGAGACAGGATGACAGGATCTGCAGGATGGTTTTCTTTGGTTTTGCCCGGTTCACATCCACTCCATCCTGTCCATCCTGTCCGCTTCACCTACCCAAACTTCCTTCGGGTGCCACCGCCCGTTGCTTGGCGCCAGCTTTGGAACGTCAGCTGGCTTTCGCCAAAACGTAGGGGGGATCGGGAACAGACGCTCCTGGGGCCATCCGAAGGACTTTGTGGCGAACACAACCGTAACCCATGGAGGGTCCGAAGGGAATCGAGGAAGGTTGCGACTAAGGCTGCGACGAGGGCATGAATGGGAGAAAAAGATGGTGCGCGCTGCAGGATTTGAACCTGCGACCCCTTCCGTGTGAAGGAAATGCTCTACCACTGAGCTAAGCGCGCTACCGAACTAACGCCCGATAAGTTCTTGACCTCGAGCGTCATGGCGAAAGTATCGGGAATTCAGGCCCGCACCGCAAGTTATTTTTGAAGTCTCCTGGCATGCAAAAGGTTGGACATCCCTGAGCCGGCGGGTAACGGGGGCCTCACCACTTCATGCGTGCTACTCCGCTGAATCATCGATAGTATACGCCATCAAGATGTCGATTACGATCACCAGAAACCTGGACCGGGTGCCAGACTATCCAATGCTCCTTGATTTGGCCGCTCGTAACAAGGTGCAGATGGCTGGCAACGAGCGTAGCGGCTCCTTCTCCTGGAGTGGAGGGAGGGGGGAGTATGAACTCGGCGAAGGCCGCGTTCAGGGCAAACTCTCAGCCCACGGGGTCAGCGGTGAGTTCCGGTTAGAGGAAGGCAAAGCCACGGTCACCGTAACTACGAAGCCCTTCTGGATGCCAGAGACCCTCCTCCGAAGTAAGCTCACCGAGGGATTGGAATCGCTCTGCACCCGACTTAGTGCTTGCACATGAGGTCGGCCGAGGTGCTGAAACCCTCTTCGCGGGAAACGAACTTGCCCTTGGCCTGCAGGAACTGGACGAGTTCTGCTGGAGTCAAATTCTCGGCCGAGCACGTATAGAACCGCGCCTCCGGACCGAAACTGGCGACGATGTCCGCGACCAGACTCTCCGCGGTGTAGGCCTTGCCCGACTGCATCATCATCTGCATGACCTGGTGTCCATGTATCATTTCCATAAGCGCAACGTAACAAAGCACCGCTCGAGGAAAAAGGTCAAAACCCCGAAAGCTTGACTCAAGTCAGTCATCGTTTCGTTTTCCAGGAAGCACGGGTAAGAGGATCATGGGGCAGGCCGGAACAGAGGGCGAACTAGCACATAACTAGCTCATTTCATGACTTTTACGACTTTCACTCATTCACCGAGTAATTTTACTCACCGCTTGAGTATTCCTGACATCTGCCCGGCTGTGGTCAGGGGTTACTCCTTCGTACGTTTTGAGGCCTCGTACTCTGCTTGACCTTGGGACATCCAATCCCAAAGCGCTTTGCGCCAGAGCGCCACGCGCTGCCGCTCTGGGTCCTGGGTGGCGAGCTTCTCGGCTTGGGAAATGAGGGCAGCCAATTCGGTCATCCGTTCGCTCGTTCCCAGACGCTCCCAGGCGACCTTCTTCCAGTCAATCCCGTTGCGCCGATGGTAAGGAGTCGGGTAGTTGGCCAGATCGCAGGCGATCGACTCCAGGCGCAGATAGAAACTCTGCATAGGCTCGGCGGCCGCACCGAAGTAGAGATGAAAGAATTCGGCGATCATTGCGTCCACATCCGCAGTGGGATCGTCCCAGACCTTGGCCATCACGTACTGTTCGAGTTGGTCCTGCTCTCCGCACTCGAAGATTCCGCGCACGCCGTCACGGAGGAACATCTGCATGCTCTTGGCGGTATCGTGGACCATCACGTGCGGGAAGCACTTCCACCGCTCGATCAGGGCCGGTTCCATGGGGTGGTGGTAGTAGACCCAAAGGAACATGGGAGCCTTCGTTTTCTTCTGCCAATCCTGGTAAAAAACCATGTCGTTTTGCCGCATCTCAGGGTGGACCGGATAGTAACAGGTGTGCAGGCAGGGGGCTACGGAGACGTTGGGCTCCAGCGCGAGCTCGGGCGTCAGGGCATAGGCCCAATAGGCCAGGGTGGCGATGTACTTATCAGGATGGGTCTTGCGCACTTCCCGTGCCACCGCATTCACAAAGGAGAACCAATACTCGCTCATCTCGCCGCCGCTGAAGAAGCCCGTATTACGCCCCGATCCCTTGCGCAGCAACGCCGCACAGGAAGGGCAAGTGCATAGGTTCATGTTGTCGTCGGGAACGATCGCAAAATAGTCGCCTACTGCTTTCCAACCTTCGGGGAGGGTCCCCTTCCCATCGAAGAAATCCCGTGCCATCTGGGCTACCTGGGCGATCAGCTTTGGATGGGTGTAACAGAGCTGGGAGCCTTTTCCGCGGGGATTCTGGCATTGGTACTCAGGGTCGTTGAACACCGTACTGATCGTGCTGCGATGGAAAGTATGGTTGCCCGCCCAACGTTCCCCGCCCTGACGAAGCCGTCTCCAGTAGAGTTGAACTTGCTCCTGATTGAAGTCCCCCCACTGCGCGCGCAAGAAAGGCCAGTTGCCAGCGGGAAACCCGCTGCGATGCTTCAGCGCGGGAGACCGCCGCACGTCGCAACCGGAGACAACAAGGTCCGCGCACTTCGGAGATAGGGTGTGAAGGACGGCAGGCCCGTACCAGCGAATGCGGCAGAACCGTTCCAGGAAGTCATACACAGCGAGGCATGTGCCCTGGTCATCGTAGATCCCAGGCAATTCCACCGGCCCGGTGCTTCGCTCGGGTCTGCCCACCGCCTTCCAGTAGTCGATTTTGTGCCGAAGTGCCTCGAGACTCTCCCCCACCATGGGACGTCCTTCTACCTTGCGGTTCAGCGGAGTGTCCTCCCAATCACGGCCGATGAGCACGAGTTTGTTTTTTCGAAATGCGATCAAGTACTCCTGTGATGGGAAGTCCCGGCTGCGCAGCCCCAAACGACGGGTAGCCGCACTCTCTCCCACAAGAATCTGGTGACCTTCGAGCTGCTGGTTATCGGAGCGGATCGGGATTTCTGCCCCCGTAATGGCCAGAATATGGTGCTGCAGTTCCAATGCCGCCAAACGTGCGGAAGGAGTCGGGGAATCGGCTAGGACAATGGAACAAGCAGGCTTGCCACGTTGGACCACCGGAAACACCTCGCCAGCGGTGGATGCCTTCGTCGCCTCGCCCCACGCCCCCTCCGCCAGCGCTAAGAGGAGGAACAACCCAACCATGAGAGGTACGAAGCGATAGCCAAATCGCGTACCGGATTCTCGAGGGACCCACGCTCTGCGCAAGCTTTTGGAGTGCGGTGGGGAGCGAAGCGAAGTACCGCTTTTCCATTCATCGGTTGGGAGACTGAAAGCGGCACCTGGGGGCGCCGCACTCCAAAACCTGGCGGAACCCCGGTTGTCCTCTGCCGACACTTGGGTGTTCGAGAGACAGTATGTTCGTATCATGGTTTGGCGTTCTTGAATGTTCACTTCTCACCGGATCACCACGTGGTCAATTCCCATCAGGTAACCTTTGGAATCCGGATGATGGCCTGTCGCCTGAAAACGAAGTACGTGACGGCCTGCGGTCAGGTCGAGTTTGCCAAGGGGTATGGCATCGCCAGGGACTACGGAGGGTGCGTAGGTGTCCACTACCGGTCCCAGAGCCGTTCCATCCATCGAAGCCTGGATGATCGCGTAGTCCCACGACTTGGTGTATTTGGCGGTGACCGTGTAAGAACCCGCCTTGGGAATCTCCAACGCGATGTCCACCCAGCCATTCAGATCGCACGGCTGGACCCAAAACTGGTGTCCCCCGGAATAGGCTGTGCCCAAGTCCTGCGCACGATACTCACAGGCATGGGTACCAACAACCTGAGCCCAAATCCCCTCCGCAGTGTCCGGTCCGAGAATCTGTGGCTCCCACCGTAAATAGTCCACCCCCACCTGAAGTCCCGTAGAGAGGTCGCGCCCACCCACCACGCGTATCTCTACTTCCCCTACTCCCGCGGGCACTGGACCCAGCGGGCAGATGGAGGTACCCAGTCCTGGTTTGTCAGCGTACAGATCGAACGAGGGACCTATTGGCTTGTCGCCGACAAACGCCTGAATCACCCCGGCCTTGGGACCCATCATGGGGCGAATTCCAAGGACATAGGGCTGGGCAGGACGTTTTCCCAAGCTGAGGACGAAACCTTGTCCCACTTTGGCTGCCTGGAAAGACAAAACCCGTCCGGCGCTAACCCCGTCCAAGGGGTCACTGGGCCGGGGCGGAGAGGCCCCGCCCGTAGCCCTGACGATTTCAAGTTCCTCAGCCTCGATCGCCTCCGCGAACCGGCGCGCAGGTACCAACTGCAACGCATCGAAAACCGCCCGCCCCGGCGTGGTCGCAACAACCCCCATCTTGTGCTCTCCCCGGGCCAGGAAGAGGCCGGCAAGTTCAGCGATATGGCCGACCGGTTTGGAGACGCAAGCGAGGACCTTCCCTTGGTTGACCAGGGAGAGGTCAGCAGCCCCCTTCTCCTGTGAAGTGTAGACCCGGGGATAGTAGACCCCGTCCGCAGCCACGTTGATCTTGATGTCTGCAACGGCCTGTCCACCCTTCACGACTCCGAAATCCACCGCCTTTTCGCGATCAAATTCGGTCGGACTCAGCGCATCGGTGATTACCTTGGTTCCAGCTCCCTTCGAAACAACATCGACCAGCACCTCAGCCTGCTGAGCAAAAGTGGCTCCCAAACCATAGGTCCGAAGGTTCTCCACGGAGAGTTCGGAGAAAACGGGGGATCGTGAATATTCCTGTTTTGAGGGCGGCGCGTCGGGTGAGTCCCCACCGGTGAAGGTCACCCCGCGTAGCTGTTCGAAGGGTGGGGTTCTTTCCGCCTGGTACCAGAAGGCCGTGGAACTGTAGTCATACTGGCCACGCGGGCCCTGCCCGTTGGGGCCGTAATTCTCGATGGTCATCCGCATCCGCTTCGTGAAGGGAATGAAATCCATGAAGTGCCAGCGGTAGTTGCAGGTTCGATGCCCTTTCATCGAGGAGGCGCCAAAGCTCGGACCGGACAGGTACCGGATTCCCCAAGCGTCCCCAAAGTAGTCTTCAGAACCGGTGCCGATGTACGGGGGAAAATCATCCTCATCCACCCACACCTTCTCATCCCCCTCCCCCCACCAGCCGTCGAGGGGATGGTCGATGGGCATGGAGACTCCCACGAAATGCCCCCGGCCAGCCGTCTCCAGGAAGGGGTACTCAAAATTCGTCGAGTCCGGCTCGTGCCGCCACCGGGCATAGAAATAGACCGACTCTCCGGGTGTCCACTCCGAAGGGGCCCATTCCACCTCAAAGTGAACGGTAGCCGGCACCTCCAAGTGGTTCACCAAGGAGAGTTCTCCGGACTTGGCGAACGGCATAGGGTAGAACTGATAAGCCTGTCCCTCTTGGCATCCCGTCGTCACCGATCCGTACTCCGCCGTTTCCCAATCGAATCCAAAGAAGGGCCCGAGCGGCGTGAGGATTTGCGGCCATTTCGCCCCATCCCATACCCCGCGCAGCACCAGCTTCCGCCAGGCATAACGTTGGTTCGACTCCACTCGCGCACGGACGGCACGCACCACACCCGCTTTTCGCGCCGAGAAAAGCTTTGCTTCTTTGCCCGGAGCGATGGTCACCGTCTTTGTGACGGTCTGCTGTCCAGCGAGACGAGGCTTCGGATCGCGCCCGGGATGCGACCAAACGTCGACCGTGCTTGCCAGCACTGCTTGCTCCTCGGTCGTCAGGGGGAGGCGAAAACTCGGCACCGCACGGTTTGTTGGGTAGAGGACGTAATTGAATTGGTAATACTCACCGTGAGCTTTGTCGGCGGTGATCTTGATGTGCTTCGCGAACGGGATGGGGAGATAGCAGTCCGAAGCGGATTGTGCGCTGTCGCGCCGGTAAACCAGGGGTTTGACAAACGGAGCGATCTTGCCGTCAAAAAGGTCCGCGAAGTTCCACTCGAAAGAGGGACTGGAGGCGCCATCGAGGTAAATGCGTAACTTGCCCATGGGGTTCGCGGACCAAACGCGATAGACAACTCCCGGCCCCTCCATGTCCATCATGACGGCCTCGCCGCTCGGCTCCACGCGCAGATACTGTCCGGCATCGCCGTTCGCCCCCCATCGGGTCCTGGAATTCCGATCCCAGCTCGAGGCAAGCCCGGCACGATAACCGGTCTGCAATCGCGTGAGCCGGTCCAGGTCCGTCAACTGTCCCAGGATATCAACGTAGGTAAGGGGCTTTGACGTTTGAGCAGCTTCACCACAAACAGGTACCACCAGAAGAGCGGCACAGAAAGCGCCTAGGTTCCACCAAGTGAGACGTCCGCGCACCCAGGAGCAGCCAGGAAGGAGATGGATCAGCATAACGAACTTCATACCGAGCCAACCCCAAGAACACAAGGTGCAAGTCGGAGGAGGCGAAGCCTCGGCGAGGGGAACTCGCGATCAACATCCAAGAGTCGCCAATTCGCAGCAGGCCAATAGCCCAGTTACTCCCGGGCTTCGCCCGGTTCAGGTTTAGGTCTGCCCAGCCAGGAAACCAAGGCAAGAAGGCCAACCGGGGGTAGGAAGAACAACCCTAGCGTAATCGCGTGGAGCGGCCACAGGATACGCCTGGGCATGAGTGCTGGATAGGTTTCGAAGACATCGGCAAAGAGGTAGCGCTCCACCTTGTCAAAATTGTCGAGGAAGTTCACTCCGGAAATCGCCAACCCGGAGCCCAGGACGACCGCCGCCAGGAAGCAAAGTCCGAGCAAAGGCAGGAGCCATTTCCGATCCCGATCGTAATACCAGCACCAGGGCCAACAGAGCTTATGGGCCGGAGGTGGCGACAGACGGGGAATATGCAGCTGGCCACGGCAGGCATCACAGGCCTGGTTTACGCGCGCGTTCACCTCCCCACACAGGTGGCAATTGATCCAGAGATGGCGACCACAGGAACGGCAGTTGTCCGCCTTGGTATGGTTGAGAAAACCACACTTGGCGCATCGGATCTGCTCCGTAGCAGTGTCTGGCGATGGAAGGTTGGTCATAGGTTCTTCCCAGGTCCGGCTTTCGGTTAAGGGTACGAAGTTCACAGATCTTGGACAAGCCAGAAAACTTCATTATCTGTAGCTTGTCGTGTTGATTACGCCGACAGGGCGGAGGGCAGCGTCCCCTCCTTCCAAACCATACAGCCCTTCTGCAGGGATCCAAAAGCGGTACATCACTTCGTTCCTCACCGCACTCCAAAAGCTTCGCCAGGTCTTGGTAGGGACGGACCGCCGGGCCGTCCGCACCCCCGGACATCGCAGCGCGATGTCCCTACCTTCCACCGCACTCCAAAAGCTGGGGCAACAGGAAAGGTCTCTGGAAGTCCGACAGGTTCTGGACTGCGCGCGCCCTCACCTCAGCTGCCGCTTTTCCCCCACCCACCCGAAGTGAACCACCTGGCCGATTCCCAAACTTCCTGCTCAGAACCGGAACCATGCTTGACCGAGGTCAAAGCACTCGAAGAGGATCCGGCCTAGGGTAAGAATATGAATCAGGCATGGATAAGAGCCAAATAGACCAAGAACAGTGCCAAAGCGCCAACCCAGCGCCGGAGACGTTCGCTTGGCCACCCCGGCTTCGACGAGAGCAACGAACGATCGAAGCGATGATTGGCATCTATTGTCGTGCCCATCACTCTGGGACAGCGCTGCCCTGCCCGGAGTGCCAGGACCTGCTTCAATACGCAACGCAACGACTGAGCAAGTGCCCCTTTGGGGAGGCGAAACCCGCCTGCATCCATTGCCCGGTCCACTGCTACCGTGCAACTTATCGAGATCGGGTACGGCAGGTGATGCGGTTTGCCGGCCCGCGAATGCTGCTGCGCCACCCTATCCTGGCAATCCGACATCTGATGGACGAAAGAAAGCCCGCGCCAACCCGCGCCAAGAGCAACGCCAAATGACCTGACCGCCACCCCCGGGAACGACCCATCCCTCGATCCCGCTTGTCTTCCGGGGAGTTTGCCCTACATTTCGCGCGAAGAACGGCTTCGGTTGCACCGTCATCCATGTCCACCATTCTCACTGCCACGGACCTCGAGGTCCGATATAACGACCGCGTGATCCTGGATCGCGCGACGCTCACCATTGGCGAACGAGACCGGTTGGGGATGGTGGGACGCAATGGGTGCGGGAAATCAACGTTCTTGCGAATCCTCATGGGCCTCCAGGCGCCTGACGGAGGCGAAATCACCCGGAAGCGGGATTTGGTCACCGGGTACTTGCCGCAGGCTTCGGCGCTGGATCCAGCCCTGTCGGTAGAGGAGAACATCCGGGCCGGGGCTCAGCACATCCTGGATGTCATCTCCGAGTTCGAATCCTTGCCGCCGGGGTCCAAGCGTCACGACGACTTGGAACATCGCATTCAAGCGCAGGACGGCTGGAACCTGGATCGCCGGATTACCACGGCCATGGCTCGACTGAACTGCCCAGCCGCTGATCGGTCGATCGATACCCTCTCGGGTGGCGAACAACGGCGCGTAGCCCTCTGCCGCGCCATCATCGCCCAACCGGATCTATTGATCCTGGATGAGCCCACCAACCATCTCGACACGGAATCGATCACATGGCTGGGCGATTACCTGGAAGCCTACCCCGGGGCATTCCTCATGGTCACTCACGACCGCTATTTCCTCGACCGCATCACCGATCGAATGGTGGAGATTGCCAACGGAAAGACCTACACTTACACCGGAAACTATACCGAGTACCTGGTGGCCAAGGCCGAGCGCGAGCAGGCGTCCGAGGTGGTGGAGCATAAGCGTCAGATGTTCCTGCGCCGGGAACTCGATTGGGTCCGACGCGGCCCCAAGGCCCAGACCACGAAGGCCAAAAGCCGACTCGACCGCTACTTTGAGGTCGCTGGTGAGACTCCTCCGGAACTGGACCGCGATATCGACCTCGTCATCCCCACCCCTCCTCCGCTTGGGAATCGGGGCGTGGAACTGACGGAGGTAGGGATGGAACTAGGTGGGCGCTGGTTGTTTTCCGCTTTGAACCTGGAGTTTGCGCCCGGGCACCGCCTGGGGATTACCGGCCGCAATGGTTTGGGCAAAACCACCCTGCTGAAGATCCTCCTAGGTGACCTTGCACCCACGGTGGGCACCCGGCAAGTGGGACAGTTGGTTCGGTTCAACTACGTAGACCAGGGGCGGCTTCAGTTGAACGAGGAGCGAACCGTTTTGGAAGAAATCGCTGACGGCACCGAGTTCGTGATTTTCGGAGAACATCGTCTCTCCCTCCGGGCCTATCTGAAGCGGTTCCTTTTCACCGACGACCGCATCACCACGCAGGTCAAGTACCTGAGCGGCGGCGAACGGAGCCGCCTGCTGCTAGCCCGGATTCTCAAGCGGGGCGGCAACTTTCTGGTGCTGGACGAACCCACCAACGATCTGGACCTGCCCACCCTGCGCGTAGTGGAGGAGGCGTTGATTGCCTTTCCCGGCATTGTCGTCGTCGTAAGCCACGATCGATACTTTCTGAACCGAGTCTGCACCGGGATCCTGGCCTTCGAAGGCGAGGGACAGGTCAGCTATAGCGTTGGCAACTACGACTATTACGTGGAAAAGCGCGAGGCCAGGCTCGCTGCCTCGGCACCGCCGGTCCCCCCAAAGCCTCTGCAAGCCGAAACTCTCAAGAAACCAGCCGCAGCTCGCCCTCGACGCCTCAATTTCAAAGAGGCGCGCGAGCTGGAAGGAATCGAGCCGGCGATCCAAGCCGCTGAGGCCAACTGCGCCAGGATAGAAGCCCTTTACCTCGAGCCGGATTTCCACCGCAAGCATGGAAACCGCGCAGGGGAGCTGAGCGCGGAGCTGGAGGCGGAAAAGGCGCGGGTCGCTCAACTCTATCAACGTTGGGAGGAGTTGGAGCGCCTGAAAGCCAGCCAGTGAGGCGCCTCGGAGTGCCGGTCTGGGCTCAAAAGGCTTGACCCAGACAGGCACCGTGCAATCCTGAATCGGTAGCATCGAATCCGAAACCATTCGTCTGATGAACCTGGCCAAGTGGAACATCTTGAAGCAGTGTGCGCGAGGCGGAACTTTGCAGGGAACGCCAGTCGCACTGATTGTCGACAGCCCTTGGATTCCTGGTTACCTCAAGATTTCCACCCTCGACTACTTGACCGACCCACAGGTATGGCTGCGTGCCAATCTCGAAGTCGAACGACAATTTCCGGAAGCCATTTTCGTCCCGGGCTTCTGGGTGGAGACCGGCATGACCGCCGAGCCGAGCGGATTCGGCTGTAGGATCAGCTTCTATCCCGACCGTCCTCCGGTGGCCCATGCCATGTTCGAGGACGTCGAAGCCACCGAGGGACTTCTCGTGCCAGATCCGCGGATGGACGGTTTCATGCCTCTCATCCTGAACCAATATCGCAACCTTCGGCCGCAGATTTTGGACGCGGGTCACGTGCTCAAGATCGTGGCAGCGCGAGGCCCACTCACCGTGGCGTCGCACCTACTTGGGGTCACGAACTTCCTACTGGGGCTCAAGCTGAACCCCACCGCAACCCATCGGTTGTTGACCACCACGACCACCCTCGTAAGAACCTGGCTTGAGGCCCAAGCCGAGGCAATCGTGGATGCGGAAGGAATTCTCGTGCTGGATGACATGGCGGGCTTTCTCTCCCCAAAGGACTACCAGACCTTTGCCCACCCTTACCTCAAACAAGTCTTTGACGCTTTCCCGGGCGCCCTCCGGATCTTCCACAACGACACCGATAATCCGGTTCCCTACCCGGATCTGCGCAGCCTGGGTGTGGATATTTTCAACTTCACGCACCTCCAACCCCTGGAAAAAGTGCGTAAATTGGTTGGCCCCGAAATCTGCCTGATGGGAAACGTGCCTCCGCTGGAAGTATTGGCCAAGGGCACCCCGGAGGAAGTGAGACGATCCGCCCATGATTGTCTTGCGTCGGACTCGGTCCCGGGACGCCTCCTTCTCTCCGCGGGTGGCGGGGTCTCGCCTGGAACTCCCGAAGCCAACCTGCGGGCGCTGCTGCAAACTGGGTCCTTATCCCCTCAGCCATCATGATCAAGGTCGCCATCCTCGGCATCGGAGCCATTGCCGAAACGCATATCCAGGCCTATCTGCGCCAGAAAGACCGATGCGAGGTCGTGGCGCTGGTGGACCTCTATCCCGACAAGGCGCGGGAGAAGGCCGCTAAGCTCGGATTCACGGCCAACATCTATCACGACTACCGGGAGGCGGTGGAAAAGGAAGAATTTGACGCTGCTTCGATCTGCCTCCCTCCTTTTGCCCATGCAGAGGTTGCGGTCCATCTACTCAAGGCGGGCAAACACGTGCTGGTGGAGAAGCCGATGGCGACCTGTCTGCAGGAGTGCGACGCGATGCTGGCCGCCGCCTCAGAGAGCGACAGGCTCCTGTCGATCGTCGCGCAGAACCGTTTCAAGACCCCGATGATGAAGCTGAAGCGGATCCTCGAGTCGGGCAAACTCGGCAGGATTTTGCATGGCCAGGTGGACTCCTTCTGGTGGCGCGGCGCAAGCTACTATGATCTGTGGTGGCGCGGCACTTGGGAAAAGGAAGGGGGCGGCTGCACCATGAATCATGCTGTGCATCACATTGATCTCTTTCAATGGATGATGGGGATGCCTTCCGAACTCCAAGCGGTGATCCTGAACTTGAACCACGACAACTCCGAGGTGGAAGACTATTCCACCGCGGTCCTGCGCTATCCGGATGGGGCAGTAGGCCAAATCACCGCTTCCCTCATTCATCATGGGGAGGAGCAGAAGCTGACGTTCCAGGGAACAGGCGCCAAAGTCGCCGTGCCCTGGCAGGTCAACGCCTCGCGCCAAAAAGAGAACGGCTTTCCGGAAGAGGACCCGGCATTGCTGGCGGAACTCGAGGAACTCTATCGCACCCTGCCGGAGGTTCCCTTGGAAGGTCACGATGGCCAAATCGGCAATTTTCTGGGAGCCATCGCCGGAACAGAACCGCTGCTGGTGGATGGCAACGAGGGTCGAAAGACTCTGGAGCTGATCACGGCCATCTACCAGTCAGGTCAATCGGGCGAGAAGGTCCGACTGCCCTTGACCCAAGCCAGCCCTTTCTACTCGCGGGACTCGATTCTCCAGCACGCGCCGCGATTCCATGTGAAGCGCAAGAGCATTGAGAACTTTCAAAACGACCAGATCCAGTTAGCCGGCAATTACGGCCGCTAGCCGCCATCAGGGAACTTCTCCTCAACCGAGTCCCGACCAACCAGGAAAAATCATGCAAGAGACGCAGAGATCGGATGGCATGCGATACGCACCGCGAGGGATCCCTCGCAGAGTGGTTGCCCCCGGGGAATTTCGATTCGCCGCCATCGGCCTGAGTCACGGCCACATCAACGGAATGTGCAACGGCCTCTTGGAGGCAGGCGGCGAACTGGCCTGGGTCTACGATCCTGACCCGGCCAAGGTGGCTGATTTCACGAGGACTTACCCGGGGGGCAAGGTCGCAAGGACAGAGGCGGAAGTACTCGAGGACGTCACGATCCGCCTGGTGGCGAGCGCCCCCATACCGTGCGAGCGGTGCCCGCTCGGCTTGCGGGTCTTAGACCACGGAAAGGACTACTTCACCGACAAACCGCCGATGACCACGCTTGATCAACTCCGTGCGGCCAAACAGAAGACGGCGGAGACCCAGCGCATCTACGCGGTCTACTACTCGGAGAGGCTGCATGTGGAATCCGCGGTCTACGCGGGAGACCTAATCCAGCAAGGCGCCATCGGTCGAGTGCTCCAGGTAATCGGCCTGGGACCGCATCGAATCAATGCCAAGTCCCGGCCGCCATGGTTCTGGCAGCACGACCAATATGGTGGCATCCTTTGCGACGTCGGTTCTCACCAGGTGGAGCAGTTCCTCTACTACTCGGGTGCCAAAAGTGCGCGGGTCCTCCACAGCAAGGTGGCGAACTACCTTTGGAAACAGTATCCGACCTTTGAGGATTTCGGTGATGCCACCTTCTTGGCTGACAACGGCGCGACCCATTACCTGCGCGTAGACTGGTTCACGCCCGACGGCTTGAGCACCTGGGGGGACGGGCGCACCATCGTGATGGGCACCGAGGGTTACATCGAGATGCGTAAGTACGTCGACATTGCGAACCACAAGGACAGTGATCACCTTTACCTGGTGGACAAAAAGGGCGAGCATCACTTTGCCGTGCAGGGCAAGATCGGTTTTCCCTACTTCGGTCAGCTGATCCTCGATTGCCTGCATCGCACTGAAAAGGCGATGTCTCAGGAACACACCTTTCTGGCCATCGAACTCGCTCTCCAAGCCCAGGCAAGCGCCCAGAAAGTGGAATAAACAACTGGAAGGCTGAATGCGGAATGCAGGGTTCATCGTCTAATGCAGAATCTATGAAGGCCTTGCGCAACCAAACTTTCCTCCGTGCTCGGTGGATCCTGCTCTGCCTGGCACTGGCTGGCATCTGTCGGCTAGACGCCGAGGGTGCGAACGGAGTTTTCAACGTGAGGGATTTTGGGGCCAAGGGGGATGGAATCACCCTTGATTCCGGAGCCATCAACGCCGCAATTGCCGCTTGCAGCGCTGCTGGCGGAGGGAAAGTCATGGTACCCCCGGGGAAGTTTTACTCTGGGACTCTGCAGCTGCGCAGCCAAGTCACTCTGTTCTTGGATGCCGGTGCCCGCTTGATCGGCAGCACCAACCTCCAGGATTACTCGAGTTTCGTGCCACCCGAGGGCACACCCGAGTCGAAGTTCCGAGCCGGCTGGCACCGCGCGTTATTGGTGGGAGACGGCCTCACGGATGTCACGGTCACCGGCCACGGGATCATCGATGGGAACAAGGTGTTTGACGCAAAGGGAGAGGAAAGGATGCGCGGACCACACACCGTCATCCTCGGGAACTGCACCAACCTCGTCTTTCGGGATATCTCGTTTGTCGACTCCGCCAACTACGCGATCATGCTGGAGAAGTGCGAAAAAGTCGATTTCCGCAACCTCAAGATTACCGGAGGATGGGACGGCATCCATTTCCGCGGCTGGCCCGGCCGACCTTGCCGCAACGTAAACATCATCGGGTGCCAGCTCTACACGGGCGACGACGCCATTGCGGGCCGATACTGGGAGGACGTGGTCATCTCCGGCTGCATCCTCAACTCCTCGTGTAATGGCATTCGCCTCATCGGACCGGCGGTCAGGTTGACCATCCAAGATTGCCTGTTCTATGGCCCCGGGCTCCATCCGCACCGGACTTCGAACCGGTACAACATGCTGGCGGCGGTGTGCCTCCAGCCGGGTGCGTGGGATGAAACACAAGGACTTCTTGATGAAGTGCTTGTCTCCGATCTGACCATCCATAACGTCACCACTCCTTTCCTGTTCACCCTGAAGCCAGGAAACACCGCGGGGAAGATCGTGGTGGAGCGAGTCAACGCCACCCGTGCCTACCGGGCTGCGGCCTCCGTCGAGAGCTGGGCCCAGACTCCTTTCACCAATGTCGTATTTCGCGACGTCAACGTGGAATTCACGGGCGGTGGCAAGGAGGACCAGGCCCAGGCACGCATCCAGTCACCAGGAGTGGATGCCCGCCCCCTGCCCTGCTGGGCGCTTTACGGCCGGAACGTGGAGAATCTCACCTTGGAGGATGTCAGGTTCAGCTACGAGAACCTCGATCTTCGTCCTGCGATTCAAGGACAGGACATCCAAACCTTGACGCTCGACCATGTGCGTTTTCCCAAGCCTTCCCAAGCGCCGGCGCTCCTCTCGATGGCGAACGTCGGCAAAATCATCACAGCCGAAATGCCGGACTCGGTTCTGAAGCCCACCTATCGATCCATCGATGCAATGCCCGACCCTGCGGTCAAACGGTTGATCGCCGGGAAAGGATGGACTGCCGTTGCTGTCGTCGGAACCGATTCGCAACGAGGACTTTACCGTGTCGACGTCTCGGGGGGCGGCCTAAACCAAATCGTCTGGACCTGGCTGGAGCCGGAGAGCACGAAAACCGTCTCCATCCCTGCCAAAGCACCCACTTCCGCCGGAACACAAACTCTGCAAGCAGGAGGGCTGAGCAAGAGCATCACCTTCGAATCTGAATGAAAGCGGTCGCAATGTACCTGAGGTCAGGACCGAACAAAAATTGCTCTTCCCGACCTTTCTTACAGCAAGAAATGTTCAGCTTTGAGCAAATGGGAAGTAGCGGAAATGTCTGGTCTGCAGGGAAATTGGATACGAACGAGAGAACGGATCATGAATTCTGACGAACGGCAACCGATCGTGACGCGGCGCGGGTTCCTGGGAAGGAGCCTGGCCGCTCTGAGTCTCGCGGTAAGCGGTCGACACGATCTGACAGGAGCTGACTCGACCTCCAAGACCAAGCTGAAAGGGTCTAAGGCGGCGGCCGACGCCAACCCCTACGCCTACGACCTCGATCAACTGCGCAAAGTCGATCCGGCCCTTGTCCGCTATGAGTTGTCACGGGAGATCCCTGTGCCCGGAGGCGATCTGAAGCGCGTTACGTTGGATCCTCAAGGAAGGCTCACGGTGGCAGCTGGAAAATCGGTCCTCACGCTATCGGCGGAAGGCAGTGTGATCTCTCGACTGAACGTGGAGGATGTGGTCCGCAGCCTGGCCTATGCCCCCGATGGCACTCTCTTCCTGGGCTTACGCAATCGGATTCAGGTCTTCGATCCGAAGGGAGCGCCCAAGGCCTCTTGGCCGGTCGAGGGCGAAAGGAACTGGATCTCCTCGCTGGCCATTGCAGAGGAACATATCTTCGCTGCAGACGCCGGGAACCGCGTGGTTTTACGGATGGATCGCAACGGGAAAGTAACAGGCAGAATCGGAGAGAAGGATCCTGCTCGAAACATCCTCGGGTTGGTGGCTCCGAGCCCTTACCTCGACGTGAGGCTGGGGCGGGAAGGACGCCTGTGGGTGGCGAATCCAGGCAGGCAGAGGCTGGAGGCCTATACGTTCGAAGGAGCGCTGGAGTCGTTCTGGGGCGAACCCTCCTTCGCCATTACAGGCTTCTGTGGCTGCTGCAATCCAGCCCATTTCGCCCTGGCAAAAGACGGACGCTTCATCACCAGCGAGAAGGGCTTACCCCGGGTCAAGGTTTACTCGGAGTCCGGAAAGCTGGAGTACGTCGTAGCGGGTCCCAACTCTTTCCCTCGCTATTTCGAAACCGCCAAGACCACCCCTCCTGCCTTGGACGTGGCGGTGGACGACAAGGATTCGGTCTACGTTTGCGATCCTGTGGGAAAGAAGGTCCAGGTATTTCGTCCCAAAACTCCAGTCTAGCTCCATTCCCGATGAACCAGGACCTCCTACCCGCAGCTCCGCCGGAATCGACGCCGAGCCGTCGGGATTTCCTCTCTTCCTGCCTTCGTTATCCCGCGCTCGCCGGTTTGGCCTGGCTGGCGTACGTGCTGGTGCGGCGCAGCACCCATCCTGCGCTGCCAGAGTGTTCCCGGCCGATTGTCTGCGGCAGCTGTCGGCAATTCGTGCGCTGTGAACTTCCGAAGGCGGCTGCGTCCCGCCTGCAAGGATCCTGATTATGGCGGAAACATCACCACCGGAAAACCGGAGAAACTTCGTGGCGGGCGGCCTCCGCGGTGCCCTGTTGTTCGGAATGGGAGCGCTCACTGCCACCATTTGGAGGCGCTCCCAGAAGGAGCGTACCGTCTGGCAAATCGACCCAGCCAAGTGCATGGCGTGCAGCAAGTGCGCCACCCACTGCGTCCTCGAAGAGTCGGCGGTCAAATGTGTCCAACTCTACCCCATCTGCGGGTACTGCAAACTCTGCACCGGATACTTTGAGCCGCAGCCCAGTGGCTTAAACACGGGAGCCGAGAACCAGGTCTGCCCCACCGGTGCCATCAAACGAAGGGCTTTGGAGGACCCCTATTACGAGTACACCATCGATGAGCCGCTCTGCATCGGCTGCGGGAAATGTGTCGTCGGTTGCGTTCTCTTCGGCAACGGGTCTTTCTTCCTGCAGATCCGACATGACCGCTGTGTCAACTGCAATGAATGTTCGATTGCGGTCGTTTGCCCCACCCAAGCCATCAGCCGCGTGCCCACCAGCCAGCCGTACAAGATGAAAAATCGGGAGGCACAGGCATGAGGGGCAGTGGATCGGAGCACATAACAACCAAGCACCGAGGGCATTTCCTCCCACGTACCCTGGCCGTAATCTGGTCTCTGCTATTCTGTGGAGCGTTAGGCCTCCTGGTCTCCACCGCAGCGCTGGGTGTTGAACGGTTTCCACCGCCTGAGTTCGAACCGGGTACCTACACCATGCCTGGGACAACCACCCCTGCAGCGCGCCCCGCCTGGCAGGACGCGCTGGATGTTCTAGTGCTAGTCGGCGCGCTCGGCTTCTCCGTTTATGCAGTTCTCGTGAAACGACTGCGCAAGTGGATCCTGTGGCTCATGGTGTTCTCCCTTCTCTATTTTGGATTCTATCGCAAAGGATGCATCTGCCCGATTGGATCGATCCAGGATGTCACCCTGGCCCTGGCCCAACCAGGTTACACCGTGCCGATTTCGGTCGTCGCCTTCTTCTTTCTACCGCTGCTGTTCACACTGTTCTTCGGACGCGGCTTCTGCGCAGCCGTGTGCCCACTGGGGGCGGCGCAGGATCTGATGGTATGGCGCCCGCTGAAGCTGCCCAACTGGCTTGAACAGGGTTTGGGAATCATCCCCTACGTCTACCTGGGTTTGGCCATTCTTTTTGCCGCAACCGGTACCGCGTTCATCATCTGCGAGTACGATCCATTCGTGGCTTTCTTCCGCCTCAGCGGCAGTGGGAAGATGATGGCCATCGGTACAGCGTTTCTTTTGGTAGGACTTTTTGTGGGACGTCCTTATTGCCGGTTTCTCTGCCCGTACGGAGCCATTCTGAGCCTCTTATCACGGGTCTCCAAATGGAATGTCACCCTGGCTCCTGCCGACTGCATCAAATGCCAGATTTGCGACGGCGCATGTCCCTACAACGCCATCGCGGACCCCAGCGAAATCCTCAATGCGCCCAAACAGATCCCTTGGGGCCAGATGCTTCCCTTGGGCCTGCTGACGATCGGTCTGGTCGTGGGTGGAGGCTGGGTCGGGCGTGGCCTGGCTGTCCCGCTTTCGCAGAAACACCCCGTGGTAAGTCTTGCCGAACAAATCGCAGCTGAGGACAGCGACAAAGACTTCGTCCCTACCGACGCAACCAAGGCCTTTCGCCAGACTGGCAAACCGAGTAGCGAGCTCTTCGCCGAGGCATTGCGGATTCGCAAGCAGTTCGAAACCGGATCGCTGTTGTTCGGCGGCTTCGCAGGGCTGGTCCTCGGCATCAAGTTGATAGCTCTCCGGCTTCCACCCAATCGCACGATCTTTGAGCCGGATCGTTCCCTGTGTGTCGCCTGCGGGCGCTGCTACACCTATTGCCCCAAGGAAATCGGACGAGTGAAGAAATTGGAGAAGTCGAAAGCGGGGCCAGCCAAGCCCGCAGGTCAATCTTCCTGAAGGGTCCCTATGCAACCTGCATCAAGCCAGAGCCAAACGCCCGCCTCACCTTCCGGACCCCGGACAGCGGTGCCCGCCAAAGTGACCTGGAAGGAGTCTGCGAACCCCACTGCAGCGGTGGCGGCTGGGTTTTGCGCATTGCTCGTGTGCTTCCTTCTCATCAGCCACCTGCAGAGCGTGCGCCACGATCCGCTCACCTCAAAAGCGCTCGCGAACCTCAAAGGGGAATTAGTCAAGAATCCCACAAACGATGCCCTGAAAAAGGAGATTCGTGCCCTGGATTTGCAGCTCCGCAAAGTACATGATCGGCACCTGGTGATGATTCGTCGCGGAAGCTACCTTCTGGCCGGCGGGATGATGGTCTTCGTGGTAGCGCTCCAGTACGCCATGTGGCGCCGCAAACTCCCCTGCCCACTCCGCCAACCGAAACCTCCCGGTACGGACGAGCGCAAGACCTTGACAGCCAGCGTGGCCGTGGGCTGCATAGGAGGTCTCTGGGCCCTCGCCGCCTTGTGGCTTGGACATTCCAGCGACACCGACCTTTCTGCTAGCCTGCTCGCCAAAACACCCCCGCCCGACGGTACGAACACCCCTGCGGCCGCAGCCGGCGTTTCGGCAGTTGCCGCGACCGCCGCTGCGCAATCCCCGTTCCCAACTCTCGACGAGGTCCGCAAGAACTGGCCCCAGTTTCGCGGGCCCGAAGGAACAGGCGTAGCCGTCTTTACGAACGCCCCCACATCTTGGAACGTCGCCGTGGGCGAGGGTGTGATCTGGAAAACGGACCTGCCAGGAGCGGACGTCAACTCTCCGGTAGTCTGGGACAACTTTGTTTTCCTCTCCACGGGAACCGCTCAGAAGAAAGAGGTGTTGTGCCATGATCTGGCCACAGGGAAGCTTCTGTGGCAAAAGGCGGTGCAACCCACCGCGGGGATCACTCCTCCTGCCTTGACTCTGCCGGATAGCTCCAGTGGTTATGCCGCCTGTACCCTCGCCACCGATGGCAGACGCGTTTACGCCATCTTCGCGAATGCCGACGTGGTCGCTTTCGACTACCAAGGCAACCAGGTCTGGTACAGGAATTTCGGCAAACTCGACAACAGCTATGGCCACGCGAATTCGCTGGCATTGTATCAGGACAAGCTCTTCCTTCAGATCGATCAAGCCGACCCCAAAGATGGCAACTCAAAGGTCTTCGCGCTGGAGACGTCCACCGGCAAGACAGCTTGGGAAACCCAGAAGCGGGAGGTGGCCCACTCGTGGTCGACTCCCCTGGTACTGCGTAGCGGTGACAAGGCTCAACTCATCACCGCGTCGAACCCCTGGGTCATTTCCTATGACGCAGCAACCGGAACCGAGCTTTGGAAAGCTAAAGTGCTCGGGGGTGAAGTCACCCCTTCCCCGACGGCGGGAGCGGGTTTGGCCTTTGTTGTCAACGAAGGCACACAACTCTCCGCCCTCAAGACCGATGGCACTGGCGACGTAACGAAGACCCATGTGGCCTGGAGCGCGGATGAGGGGCTGCCGGATATCGTAAGCCCGCTCTGCGACGGGGAACGCGTTTACCTCACCCAAACCTACGGGCTGCTGACCTGTTTCGAGGCCCGCACCGGCAAGAAACTCTGGGAAAACGACTTCAGTGTTGAGTTCAAAGGCTCACCCACCCTGGTAGGTGACAAGATCTATTTGTTTACCGAAAAAGGCACCGGAATCCTCATGGCGGCGGGAGCGACCTTCAAAGAGCTCGGGCGCGCCGAAGTGGGAGATGACATGCTGGCCTCGCCCGCGTTTCTCGACGGCCGAATGGTTTTGCGCACCCGGAAATGGCTGGTGTGCTTGGGTAAGAAGTAGGAGTCATCCCCCCTGCCAATCTAGTAAAACGCCGTAATACCTCGTCCGCAGCCACGATTTGGCGTGCATTGGGGCGACAAGATAGGTAGGATTTCCTTCATTCAAAGCACACTATCTCTCTGCTATGGGCGCATCGACCGTGAAGCCCGGTGTGGTGAGGAAGTCCAGAAGGTGAGGAGAGGGTAGAGAAGGCTCGCTCAGGGCTGGCACGGCGGAACAGGAAGACTGGAGTGCTTCAAGCCATGGGCGAACGCGATGTCATCAGTGCCGGCGGATCGTTTCCTCCCACCCACTGGAGTGCCGTGGTGGCAGCCGGCCGGGATTCAGCCTCGGGTTTCTCGGCCTTGGAAGAGCTATGTCGTAGCTACTGGTATCCACTCTACGCCTATGTCCGCCGACAGGGCCACAACCCAACTGACGCCCAGGATCTCACCCAAGCCTTCTTCGCCCGGTTCCTTGCCAACCATGGCTTTTCAAGAGTCCAACCAGGCCGAGGTCGGTTCCGCAGCTTCCTTCTGGCCTCACTCCAGAACTTCCTAATCAACGAATGGGACCGCGCTCGAACACAAAAGCGAGGAGAAGGCGAGATTCCCCTCCCCTTGGACGATTCCACGATGGAGCCGCGCTACAGCGAGGATCTGGACCCCAGCCTGAGCGCTGAGCGGCTTTACGAAAGGGTTTGGGGGCTGACCGTCATCGCCGAGGCTCGGGCTCAGGTGCAAGCCGACTTCGAGGCCGCCGGCAACCCTCAGCGCTTCGATCTCTTGGAACCACTCATGCCGGGAGAGGAAAGTCCGCTGGGCATCGAGGAAGTGGCTGCTCGGTTGGGTCTCTCCACCGGGAGTGTGCGCTCCGAAGTCCACCGGCTCAAGAAACGTCTGCGCAAGGCGCTCCGGGCAGAAGTGGCAAAGACCGTAGAGAAGCCCGAGGAAGTCGATGAGGAGATACGGCACCTGATTGCCGCTGTGAGTTCCTGAGCCAACCCAGATTCGCTTTTGTGCCACATTTTCCGCGACTTGCTGTTGTATATGGATGAGAGGCGGGGGCGTGCCCCGCCGAAAGCGACCCGAACGTCCGATGAGTAGCACCTTGGGTCATTGTTCAGAATGCGGCTCCCCGATTTGCATGGGAGCGATCGGGAACCGTTGTCCCAGGTGCCTCTTGGAGTTGTCCCTGCGCGAGGCGGACCCGGAGGAGAATGGCGATAGCCAACCGCCATCCCAAAGTGCGGCGATAGGGAGCCTTTTGGGCCAACGGTTTGGCCCTTACGAGTTGCTGGCCGAGCTTGGGCACGGGGGGATGGGAGTGATCTATCGGGCCCGGCAAGTGGAGCTGAACCGAGTCGTGGCACTGAAGATGATCCGGTCTGTGGGATTGTGCGGCAACGACTTTCTCCAGCGATTCCACACCGAAGCGCGAGCGGCAGCGGCCTTGGAACATCCGAACATCGTGGCAATCCACGAAGTGGGAGAATGCGAAGGCCTCAACTACTTCACCATGCGGCTCATCGAAGGGCCCAACCTGGCGCAAGAGGTGAAACACAAGGGGCCGCTGGAAGGGAGGCGGGCGGCAGAGTTGATTCTTAAGATCGCGCGGGCGGTGGAGTATGCTCATCGGCGCGGGGTGCTGCACCGGGATCTCAAACCGGCCAACATCCTCCTGGATGCCGCTGGTGAGCCGTATGTGACCGATTTTGGCTTGGCCAAGCTGCGGGAACAGGACAGCGGGCTGACGCTCTCGCAGGCGGTGCTGGGAACGCCCAACTACATGGCACCGGAACAGGCAGCGGGGCGCAGCAAGGAAGTAACGACGGCGGCGGACGTGTACAGTCTGGGGGCAATTCTGTTCGAGATACTGACCGGGAAACGGCCCTTCGGGGACGAGACGCCAATGGCCACGCTCAGGCGGGTGATGGAGGAATCGGTGCCTGCACCACGAAGTCTGAACGGATCGATACCAAAGGACTTGGAGACGATCTGCCTCAAGTGTTTGAGCAAGGAGCCGGAGCGTCGGTACTCCTCGGCGGAGGCGTTGGCGGAGGATTTGGAAAGGTGGCTGGCGAATGAACCGATCCAGGCCCGGCGAGTGAGCTTGTGGGAGCAAGGGGTGTTGTGGTGTAGGCGCAAGCCAGTCATAGCCGCTTTGGGCATAGGCTTGGTGCTGTGCGGAATCGCGTTGGCGGTGGGGGCGCCGGTGGCCCTGATTCGCATCCAAAGGGAACGTGCACTGGCTCTGCGGAATGCAGCCGAAGAGAAGCGCCAACGACAAACGGCGGAAGCCGCGGTCTACCGCTTGGAGCTTCAGCAAGCAGAGGAATTATTCGCCAGCTGCAGGGCGGCGGATGGTTTGGCGGTGCTGGCCTCTTTGCTGAGGCAGAAACCCGACGACGACACCGTCGCAGAACGACTTCTCCATGAGTTGACGCACCGGAGCTTTGCGCTCCCTGTGGTGGCACCCCTCCCGCACCCCGATCGGGTTTTCTTTGCCCAGTTCAGCGCCGATGGGAGGCGGCTCCTGACGGCGTCACGGGACTGCACGACACGGTTGTGGGATACCGCCAACGGCCACCCTTTGGCCTCGCCCCTCGTGCACGACCGGCGCTTGGTTCGCAGCGACCAATTCGTGTGGAGCGGCAATCCCATGTGGGCGACCTTCAGCCCAGACGGCCGACAGGTCGCCACAGCATCCCTTGACGGGAAGGCGGCCATCTGGGATTCCGCCACCGGGCAACAGGTATCTGTCCTCATGCAACACCCGGACTGGGTCACGTTCGTCCGCTACAGCCCAGATGGGCGCTGGCTCGCCACCGGATGCCGGGATGGCCGGGTGCGGTATTGGGATGCCGCCACGGGCCAATCGGTAGGGCCCGTGCTGCAGCACAGTAACGAGGTCAACACAATCGAGTTTGACGCTGATGGTCGGTGGTTGCTCACCTCCTCAGACGACGGAACGGCCCAGGTATGGGAGGTAGCAAGTGGGCAAAGGGTCGGCAATCCTCTGCGGCACGGGAGAGCCGTCCGGGGCGCCGCCTTCAGTCGGGATGCAAACCGGGTGGTCACCGGTTCCAGCGACTACACCGCGCGAATCTGGGACGCCCGCACCAGTCAGCCGCTCACGCCAGACTTGCGCCACGAGGGCATTATCAATTCCGTGGAATTCAGTCCCGATGGCCGGTGCGTGGTCACCACCTCCTTCGATCACACGGCCCGGGTTTGGGATTCCCAAACCGGTCGACCCGTCTATCCCCCGTTAGTCCATAAGGGAAGAGTGCGCGGGGCGTCATTCAGCCCAGACGGGTATCGCCTCGTCACGGCGTCCGAGGATCGGACGGCGCGCGTTTGGGATGCACGCACTGGCCTGCCGCTTACCGAACCGCTCTGGCACGCCGGCGCAGTATGGCACGCGTGTTTCAGTCCCGATGGCTGTCGAGTAGTCACGTCATCGTCTGACCGAACCGCCCAAATCTGGGACGTGCGCCCGGGCCAGGCAAGGCCGTTGCGGTTCAGACACGCCGCTCGTTTGACGGATGTGGAGTGGAGTCCACGTGCCGACCGGCTGCTTCTCGCGGGCGCCGTGCCCAGTGTATGGGAAGTGCTCTTCCCCAGACGAGTGCATCCAGGCGAGCTGATCACACCGGGGAACAGGGTGGCTGCGGCGCAGTTCAGTCCTGACGCCAGGTTCGTGGCGACCGCAGAAGAGCAAGGGACGGTTGCTTTCTGGGACAGCCATACGGGTCAACTTCTGCATCCACCGGGGAAGCACGGCGATGCGGTACTGTCCGCCCGCCTCAGCCCAGACGGCAGGCTGTTCGTCACCGCTTCCGCGGATCATACCGCTCGGGTGTGGAATGCGGCCACTGGCACAGAGGTGTGTCCGCCGCTACGGCACGAGGGTATAGTGAACTACGCGGAGTTCAGCCCTGACGGCAAACGATTGGCCACCGCGAGTGCTGACTGCCTCGCGCGAATATGGGAGATGAGCACGGGTGCAACCCTCACTCGAACACTGGGGCACGGGGACGAGGTGAACCTGGCGCGATTCAGTCCCGATGGAAACCGGGTGGTGACAACCACCAAGGCCGGGCTGATGCAGCTTTGGGACGCGCGGTCTGGGAAGGCGTTAGGGGGTTCCATGAAACACGATGGCGCGATTCTCTCGGTGCGCTTCAGCCGGGACGGCCGACAGCTGCTCACGGCTTCCGAAGACCGGACGGCGCGCCTTTGGGACGGAATCAAGGGCGGCCAATTGGGGGAACCATGGCGTCACGACGGGATGGTGCGTATGGCCGATTTCAGTACCGATGAAACCCGAGTGGTAACGGCCTGCGAGAGTGGGGTGGTCCGGGTATGGGGGGCTGCGACCGGCCAACCCCGCAGCGGAGAGATCAAACCCGGCAGAGGGTTTCGGGCAGCAAGGTTCAGCCCAGACGGGACTTGGCTAGGACTGGCTGGCGAGGGATGGGGATACGCGTTTGAGTTCACCCAAGTCTCCGGGGAAATCCCGGGCTGGCTGCCGGAGCTGGCCGAGGCAGTGGCTGGACAAAAACGGATTGGACCGAATGTCTTTGAACCGGTGTCAACGACCGAATTGCTGCGGTTGAAAGAGGGCTTGGCTTGGCAGGAGTCCACAAACCGGCCTGCTCGATGGGCTAGATGGTTCTTCGGCGACCGGCTCACTCGGGCCGTATCTCCCTCCGCCCAGTTGACGATCCAATTCTGGATAGAGACAGCTGGCTACGATTCCCACGGGAACCAACCGGGATGGGTCCTGGATGACTTGTGGGAAGCATTGGCCTACCGGCCCAGTCATCCCTACCTCACTCGCGATCTGGCTCGCGTGTTGGCGCAACAAGACTCGATCATGAACCCCGCCGCCCTAGCCCAAGCCGATTGGCTAAGCCGACGCGCGTTGGTTTTGGAGGTATCCGATGCCGAGGTCTGGTGGGCCAGAGCGCTATGCCTGGAGAGGCAGGGAGACTTATCCGGCGCGCTCGAGGCGATCCACACTGCAACGCAGTTGGGACCCCGGAACTTCTATGTATGGCGGGCGCAGGCCTTTCTCTTGGAGCGTGCCGAGCGTGTTCCTGAGGCGTTGGAGTCGCTCACTCAGGCCATCGCGGCACTTAAGAGCGAACCTGTTTTTGGCGAGACCCTTGTCAACACATTCGAGGAGGAACGGAACCAGATGCGCCAGCGTCACCCCGCGCCGGCCGCCTCTGCAACAAACTCTGCAACAGATCCGCGCTCTTCCTGTAGATAAGGATAGAAAGGCGCTGATTGTGGAAACGGTCCCAACAATCCGGAGTTACTCCGGCCGGGTATCGATTGGATCCCTGCACGCCCCCAGGACGTTCGGAATGATAGGGGGGGCAGTGGACACGCCCATAGCCGTCCGCGTGCCGAACTGGCAAGCTCGAGCGAAACTGTTCCAGCGCCACCCAACAGGTAACCTATGAATATCAACCGCATTCTGCCTTGGCTAAGCTTGGCTGCCTTCGTCTCCCAACTGGCTTTCGCGGGGCCCGAACTCAGCCTAGTCACCCCCGCAGAAGCCTCAGAGCTTGTCGGCGCAACCGCCCGCTTCCAGATCAAGGTGACCAAGGGCACTGCGCCCTACGCCTATCAATGGTGGCACGGCAGCACTTTGATCGATACCAACCTCAACCCCAGCGGCGCAAAATTGGTCCTTTCCATCACGAACGTCACACTGGCCGATGCTGGGGAGTACTCGGTGGTGGCCACGGATGCGACCGGCTCTACCAAGAGTACAGTGGCGACACTCAGGGTCGATCCCACCTTTCAAAAGATCGCCTCTGGGCCGATTGCGACGGATAGCGCCGGACACATCACCGGCACGTGGCTGGACTATGACAAAGACGGTTACCTGGATCTCTACGTGGCCAACTCCATCCTCAGTGGCACTGTGCAAGATGCTCTATACCATAACAACAAGAACGGCACTTTCACGAAAGTCACCAATGCGATCACCCTGAACCGCAGCATCTCGTTCTCAGGCGCGGTGGCTGATGTGGACGAAGACGGCAATCTCGATCTTTTCGTCGTCCACGCCACCACTCTGAAAGACAGCCTCTACTTTGGGGGTGGAAAAGGAGATTTCGTCTCCGGTCCAGGCATCGTCTCCAACGAGTCTAAGGATGAGAGTGTCAGCTCCGCCTGGTCGGATGTCGATGGCGACGGGTACTTGGACTTGCTCACCGCAAACGGATACGGGAAGCAGCAGCCAAACGGGCTGAACCGGAACCTGGGGAACCGCATGTTTAGGCCAATGAGCGCCGCAGAGGTAGGCGATATCCTTGGGGAACCTAGCTTGAAGTGCTTCTGCAACTGGGCAGACTTTGATAATGACGGAGCACAAGACGCCCTCGTGTGTGATGCGGATGGACAAAAACGTCTGTCCCGCAACGTGGGCAACTACAAATTCGTCTCCGTGGACGCCGGTAGTCTGACCTCCAGCATGGCTAACGGAGTTGGCTGTTGGGGGGACTACAACAACGATGGATTCCTGGATTTCTTCCAGGGATCCTACAGTGATGGAACCCCCACCCTCCATCGCAACCTCACGAATGGGACCTTTACCAACGCAAACTCCGAGGCGGGATTTCCGGACCTTGCCATAGCCTCCGTCTTCTCGGGAACATGGGGAGATTATGACAACGACGGATACCTGGACCTGTTCGGATGCTCCTATGAGGGGAAATGCTGGCTATTCCATAATCGCGGCGACGGCACATTTGAGTCTACGGGGACCGGCAGCCTGCTCTCCCAGGGAACGCGCCGAGTGGGGCCAGCCTGGGCCGACTACGACAACGATGGATTTCTGGATTTGTTTGTGGCTTGCGGCGACGCTGTGCCTAATCTCAACCAACTCTACCGCAACAACCTGCCGGCTGTGGGGAACACGAACCACTGGTTGAAAGTGAAGCTGACGGGCAAAGCGTCCAACCAGTCGGCCATCGGCGCCAAAGTTCGAGTCAAGGCCACCATGGGTGGCCGCAGCCTCTGGCAAGTGCGGGAGGTGAACGGCAACGACGGTTTCTCCGGCGGGCAGCCCCTCATTCTCCATTTCGGCCTGGGAGATGCCACCGCCGTGGAAGCGATCCGCGTCGAGTGGCCTTCGGGCAATGTGCAGGAAACAACCAGTGGGAGTGTAGACCGCTTGGTACCCATCACCGAACCGGTGAGAATCCAGCCTGTCCGACCTTCAGCGAGTCCCGGCGGCGAGGTAACACTTACGAATTCGTACCCGACCGGAACCTATCAGTGGCAGTTCAACGGAGTAGATTTGCCAGGAGAAACGAATAAGACTCTGAGTCTCCACAACCTCCAAACCACTCAAGCTGGTCGCTACAGTGTGGTAATCACCCGGATGGATGGGACGATATGGACCAACCACACGCACCTGGGCATTGACACTCAGTTCACCCTGATGAACGACCAACCCATGATGCAGATCACGAATTCCACCTGGGGATGTGCGTGGATCGACTACGACAAAGATGGCTACAGTGACCTGTTCGTGGCCGGGTCGGGGGGGCCCATCGGAACGAACTGGGGCTACAGCCACTGCAGCCTGTTCCGAAATAACCGCGATGGAACCTTCACGGCCATGACTGTGAAGGATGTTGGTGACTTGGTGGGTAATGCTTTCTTTTGGTATGGTTGCTCCTGGGGAGACTACGACAACGATGGAAACATAGACTTGCTGGTGGCCGGCATGGACTTGGATCTCGACCAGCCCGGGTCGCTCTTCTATCGTAACAACGGTGACGGGACCTTCACCAGCCAGCCTCAACTCGCCCCGTTCTTGACAGACGGTGTCTACTTCCAGAGCGCGGCCTGGGCGGACTACGATCGGGACGGCTATTTGGATCTGGCCGCCGCCAGCGGTGGCCACTACGACGGGATCGTGTACAGGAATTGCCTCGCTCACAATGACGGCGAGGGCGCCTTCACCCAGGTGACCGCAGGGCCCATTCCGAACGACGATGTCCTCAGCACCGAACTCGTGGCGTGGGGGGATTATGACGGCGACGGCTGGCCCGATCTCGTCATCCCGGACCCCGGAGCGTCGCGGATCATGCTGTATCACAATGTGGGGAACGGCGAATTCGAATGTATACGGACCAACGCCATCGGCAGCTACCCGGGAACCAACAGCAATGGCGAATTGGCCTATGCCCCGACCTGGGCAGACTACGACAACGACGGGCGCTTGGACCTGTTCTTGGCGTGCTTCAACGGAACCAGCGTACTCTTCCACAACGAGGGCGGAGGTCAATTCACTTCCATCCCCTTTGCGCCGGCGCCGTTAGGAAGGCAAACCGGCACGGGTTCCGCTGCTTGGGCAGACTACGACAACGACGGATACCTGGACCTGTTCATCCCCAGAGCAATCAAGGGCGTAAACAGCTTGCTCTACCACAACAATCGGGATGGTACCTTCACCGAAGTGCGCACGGGCAGCCTGCCGAATGATTTGGGAGAATCCCACACCGCAGCGTGGGGTGACTATGACAACGACGGTTCTCTGGATCTGTTTGTGACCAGAGCTCGCACCTCTCGGCCATTCCTCTATCACAACAACGGCAACAGCAACAGCTGGCTGCAAGTGAAGCTGAACGGAACAGCGTCGAACCGCTCCGCGATTGGTGCAAAGGTGCGGCTTACCGCCAAGGTCTTCGGGAAGACCATCACTCAGATGAGGGAATTATCAGCCGGCAACCGAGCACAGGATGACTTGCGGGCTCATTTTGGCCTCGGCGATGCAACAAACACCCTCGCCCTAAAGATCGAATGGCCTTCAGGAACGGTGCAGACATTTAACAGTGTTACCGCGAACCAGATCTTGACGATCTGGGAGCCACCGGTTTTGCGTGCCAAAGCCGCGGCGGACGGCACCTGCGTATTGAGCATCACGGCGGAACCGAATCGTCCTTGGGAGATCGAGGCGTCGATCGACTTGGTTGAGTGGCGTATACTAACCACCCTCACAAGCACCACGGCGAATCTCTGCTACACCGACCGGGATACCATGGCCTGCCGGTTCTACCGCGTAAAGTCGCCATAAGCCCGGACGTTCCGAATTGGTTGGTGCACAAACCGCAGGGCCTGGGCAGGGACGCCGGGCCTGACCGGGCCCTGCGGATCATTCAATATGGAACTCGTTAGGAAAGAGACAGTGAACCTCGTTTGACATTGGTCTGCTATGAAGACTCTAACCCTCTGCCTTGGCGTCTGCGGCCTGTGCATGGCCACCACTTTGCGCTTATGCGCCGATGGAATCCCTATCACGGCTGTCCAGGTATTCCCCAACTCCCGTGTCTCAGATGATCCGCCTCCGAATGCCGTTGATGGGAATATTGATACCTGGACTTGGTGTACTGAGGCGTGGAATTTCGATCCTGCCTCCTTGGCGGTAGCTTTTGAGTCAGCACAAGTAAATCGACTCCGAATATGGAAGGACCGCCACGGTGGAGGGGGTGCTCCGATCAAGAACCTGATCATCCAGTTCACGACCGATCAGGGTCTACCACTGCAATCTCGTCGCTGGCAGAATGTGTCGGGTCTCACCAGTGGATACATGGGCCGTGAGTACCTACACGCGACAAGCGTTGATCCTCAGGGCTACGTTTCCGGAGATGTTCATAGCAGCGCGGAGGATGGATGGGGATCGCTTGTTTTCAGTCCGGTATACGCGACCGGGCTGCGGATTTGTTTCAGCCTCCCGCCCGAGATTCTAGGTCAGGTCCAGCATTATCGCGTCGCTGAGATCGAAGCCCTCTATTCGCCGGTTGATTTCACAGTAAAGCCGCTTGTCCTCTCGGAGAACAGCGAACCCTACTCTGTGGCCCTCGAGCGTTTGTGGGAGCCGAACAAGCCTGCCGCAGTCAGCTATGTGGTCTTGGGTGGCACCGCCACCCCTGGTCTGGATTTCCTGCTTCAAAGCGGCGTATTGGAGTACGCCGCGGGGGTTACTAACATAAGCCTCCCACTGGCATTTGTGGATGACGCTCTCGTTGAAGGTCCCGAAACGATCCTGGTCGGCCTAACCAACCTGGAAAACGGTTGGGCAACCACAGTGCCCCTGACGATTCTGGACGACGATACCGGGATGGAGTTCGAGCAGGATTCCTCCGTAGTGTCCGAAGCAGCCGGGCAGGTGGTACTGGGGGTACGCCGAGTAGATGATTCCAAGCAACGAGCGACGGTGGAGTATACTACTGTCGATGGCAGCGCCAAGGCCGGCTCAGATTACGTTGTGGCGACGGGTAGCCTCACTTTCGCCCCAGGGGAAACCCACAAGGAGATTGTGGTCCACATTCTGAACGACAATGTCCGGGAGATGGAGAAGAGCTTCACCGTCCAGCTAAAGGAGGTTACGGGCGGGTCCGGGCTGGGCGCAGCGACGCTCGCTACCGTTGCCATTCAGGATGACGACCTGGGCAGCCGTAACTTCTACTACGCCGGATTTGAGGGTGTGGTCGGCCCAGAGTGGTCGATGGGAAAAACGGACGTCACCCCTGTCGGCAATCGGCGATTCCTGGGGCAGTTTGGTACCGACAGTGTGAGCCTCCGGCTGGCGAACCTACCCCCTCACACCAACGTGACGGTCGCGCTGGACCTGTTCATCATCGAAAGCTGGGACGGAAACTGGGAGGTGGCGGGTCCGGACGTGTGGGATCTGAGCGTGACGGGTGGACCGACCCTTCTGCACGCGACGTTCGCGAACTATCCGGAGAGCATAGGCCAAACCTACCCCGACAACTATCCTGGCCCGATTCACCCGATTCAAACGGGTGCCTCCGAAATCAATACGCTCGGCTATTCGTATTTCGGCGACTCGGCTTACTATCTTTGCTTCGCGTTTCCACACACAAACGATCAGCTGGAACTGAACTTCTCGAGAGTGGGCCTGGAATGGCTCGATGACGAAAGCTGGGGCTTGGATAACGTTAGCGTGGCGCTGGGAGCATCCCCTTCTAACACGGTCTATTCCCAAACCCGCCTGGCCCTGACCGGGAGTTGGATGCCACCGGGAAACACGACCATCCAGAAAGTGTCGGCGTCCGGCAGCCGGGCGGTGGTGTTGACCGGAAACGGGCAGATTTGCCTGCTGGACCTCGGCTCCCAGACGGGCCCCACACAAGTCGGCTCCTGGGCACCCGAATTCTCCCCCTACGATGCCAAGATGTCGGGGGATATCGCCTACATCGCGACCTATGAGTTAGACCTTCTGAGCAGCATTGAAATAGTCGATTTCTCCAATCCCTCCAAACCAGTGCTCCTGGGCACGTATGACACACCTGGTTATGCCCAGGCATTGGCGGTCAAGGGATCGACGCTGTACGTGGCGGATGCGGATGGCGGCCTTTTGATCCTGGACGCGAGCGACCCGGCGCGACCGTATCGACTTGGTGGTTTCAGCCTTAAGAAGAGCGTCAGCCAAGTAAAGGTCAGCGGGCGGTATGCCTACGTTGTCGCCGGGGTCTGGTTGCTGATTCTGGATGTGAGCGACCCGGCCAATCCGCACCGAGTGGGGCTCTACGAAGCAGCGGTAGAGATCGTAGCGCTGCAGCCTACAGGATCACGGCTATATCTAACCGAGGCGGTCGGGGATTTGCGGATCTTGGACGTAACCGATCCCGGGAGCATCGATTTGCTCGGAAGCTACCGGGGTTGGGGAAATGCTCCGCACCAACTCATCGTGTCATCGTCCCGTGCCTTGCTTGCTCGGGGTGAGAGTGGGCTGCAACTGGTAGGCGTTTCCGATCCTACCAAGCCTACTTGGATTACTGGTACGCCCTGGGGACAGGTGGCCGAGGATGTAGCCTTAGTGGGGAACAAGGTCCTAGTGGCTGGCGGTCCCCAGGGACTAAGGGTGTATGAGCTACAAAACCATCTCTATCCACCTCTAAGGTTGGAGCGCACTCCCGGGGGGCTGGCAAGCCTCAGTTGGCCATCCACCGACGGGATCCGGCTCCAGAAAGCTACCAACCTATTGAACCCGACTTGGATTGATCTGCCAGAGTCGGAAACAACGAGCACCCTGCAGTTCAGCACCACTGAGGCCGCTAGTTTCTTTCGTTTGGCGATGCGGCCGAAGCCGATTCAGGTGCCACCCGGCTTGGTAGGTTGGTGGCCGGGGAATGGGAATACGAAAGACTCAGCTGGGAGCCATGATGGCATCCTCAGAGGTGACACCACCTTTGTCGAGGGGCAAGTGGATCAAGCATTCAGTTTGGATGGCGATGGCGATTTCGTCGAAGTGCCTGATACCCCAGATCTGAATCTCGGAACCAGCGATTTCACTGCATGCCTGTGGGTGAGACTCAATTCTCTACGGGACGAACAGACTCTCGTTGAGAAGTACATCGAGACATTTGGGCCCGGAAGGAAAGGCTGGGGGTTGCACCTTTACGGTGATGGAGTGCTCCATTTCTACATGGCAGATGCATCCACCGAAGCGGTTCCGAGCTTCTTTTTCACCGAGCCACTTCAGATCCCCGTCGGCAATTGGATACATTTGGCTATACGGCGCGGGCCTTCTTCGGTGACTTTCTACCAAAACGGTCTGCCTCTTGGGCACTGGCCTGCGCCTGGGAACGTGAGCGTGGATTCGACCTCCAGTCTCAAGTTCGGGCACCGCGGCAACCCTCAGGACACTCCTGGGTCCTTCGATGCAAGGCAGTATTACCTCGATGGGATGATCGACGAGGTCATGCTCTTCAATCGCGCCCTGACTGACGCAGAAATCGGATCCATTTTTGAAGCCGAAACCAAAGGTTTGGTCAAACCGATGCGATAGGCAAAATATGTATCCAACGTCAGGGCACCTGGAAAGGCCCTACCCAACCAGGATCTGGAAAGACCTGTTGCTTCAATCCTGGATCCAACAGGAGGCGAATGCGGTACACCCCCATGGATCCAGATGACGGCGCTGGGCAGAAAACCTCCGCCTGATCGATGTCGGCGGGATAGACGCTGCAAACCCGCTGCCAGTTCTCCAAGTCGGAGGAACGCTCGATCACGCACTCCAGCCCTGGAATCACCGGAAGGTCCCAGACCACAAGCCGGAGGCCTGACTGAGGTACAAGCCGAACCGTGAGTGGGGAGGGAGGAATCTCCAGACGTTGAGGAAGAATGCTACCGAGTGCCATGGCGTTGGGCCCAGGAACTCCGGCGCTGAACATAGGCATCGCCGCTTCGATATTGGACCACAGGTGGTCTGACTCCGGTCTCAAGGCTGAGGGGTTGCGGAAGTTCTGCAGCAGAATCTGACCACAGCGAAAAGCACTTCCGTTCGATAAATGGGCCCAAACCTCTCCCCACCGGCCGTAAACAGCGCACGATGTAACGGTTGCGTCCGGCCCCACCGGCATGGGAGCCTTCTCCACGCTGGCAACAATGTCGCCCGGAATGGAAAGCCCCGGATCACAAAACCCCTGGAGCCGCAGACCACCGCTCGTCACCAAAAACCCTCCCGCATCCTGACGAAAGGCCCCGTAGCGCGTCGCGGACAGAACCCCCGTTTGAGGATCGCGCACCATGAAAAAGCCCCGGCCCGCAATCGCCAGATCTGTCGGGCAATCCGATCGAATCGACTGACCCATCGTCAGGAAATGACGACGTTGGGGAGCGGAGACTATCTCTTCATCCAACTCGCTGATCTCAAGGGCGCCCGCGACCAGCAATCCCATGCCATAATAGCCAGGGAGATCCAAGGGCGTCCACGGTCCCGCCTCCGCTTGCCGTGTATAGGCACCCCAGCGACCTCGGACCAGGTTCTGTGGCGCCACACAATCCTGAAGAAGGACGGCACCTCGCTGGAAGGTCCTGCCATCACTCAGGTGCACCCAGACACTTCCTGATCCATCCACTTTCCAGTAGCTAATCAGCGCGTCCGCCCTAGGGCTCGCCGGCCGTCCCGTCGTATCGACCAACAAATCGCCCACTTGTGTCCGAATGCTATCGCAGTAGCCCTGTACCCGCCAGCCGGCATAGTTGACCAGGTAACCATCGGGGTCGAGGCAGAAGGCACCGGCACGCGTAACGTAGAAAGCGTTGGAGAGCGGATCGCGAAGGACGAAAAAACCTCGTCCGCGAATTGCTAGATCGTTGGGGTTCCCGGTTGCGTAGATCATCCCTGGGGCAACCGTGCGCGAGGTATCTCGCACCTGGCTAACACTCAAGGAGGGCACAGTTAAATCGTATTGGTAGTGCCCCACTGCCAGAGAGCCCAACCCTTGAGTCTTCGGAGGCAGCGGCTGCAACAACGGCTCCGCGAGCTCGGTCATACGCCAGAGGCGTGGAGCTTCCTTCTGGAGCTTGGCTGGCTCTCGAAAGTCCTGGAGTAGAATTTGCCCACGCAAACTGGTGGTTCCCTCGGACCAATGAATGTAGGCCCGCCCGTCACTATCGAAGCTGAAGGAGCGTATCTGGGCACACGTGGGAACCGTAGCTGGCCGGTATGTGGCATCGATTCTGACATCACCAAAATGGGAGAGTTCTGGGTCATTGAAACCCTGCACCCGCAGGCCAAGCCACGTGACTAGAAATCCGCTACCGTCAACACGAAGGGAACCACCGTCACGGGTCACGAAGAGACTGCCGAGGGCATCGCTTACAATAAAGTACCCCCGGCCCACGATAGCCAGAGAGTCGAGGCTCGTGCGCACCTCGTCGAACTGATCAGCCAAAGTCCAGTTGGTCACTGTGGTTACAATGTTGGTGGAGCCAAGGAACCGGCCAGCAGACATGAAAGTGACAATATTCGTCCGAAACGAGAAAACCGGGTTGGTTAGGAGTGTGACATCGGGTAAAGGAAAAACCGTGGAACATGAACCGTTGTTCGTGCTAAGGTTCGGGAAATCGAATGGAGGTACCCTGACCAGACGTGGAGCATCCCCATTGGTCATCGTTCCCAAGGGCGAGAGCGGCTCCATCGCAGAGCTCAGACCCGGCGCGAACCCACAGCAAAGTACAGCCGCGAACCCAAGCAGGAAGTGTCTGAGAATGGTGGTTGAGCGGGCATTTCTTGCCCGTCGCGCCGAAGAATTGCACTCCGCCCTCTTCCCCTCTTGTCCAACAGGGTCCATAACACACGAGAAGCAGCAAGCATGCCGGTGTTAGGGAAAACGATCGCAGATTCTTCCTTTACCTCCCCCGATCCGATGCGCTAGGGTCTCTCCCAGCCCCCAAGGAGGGCGAAGAAACAACCAAGGAGATTATCGTGAAATGCGCATTTGCCATACTCGCATCGTTAACCCCATTCCATTTGCAGGCCCAATTGTTGGTGTCGGACGCCTTCAATTACCCCGACGGTGGACTTCCCAGCGCTTCTAGCGGGCGCTGGCACCATCATTCTGGTTCGACCGGAACCCTGCGTGTCCAGGATCACGCGGCTCGCGTATTCCAGGCTGACATCACCGAGACCAGCCTGGAGGATGTCCATGTTCACTTCAGTCCCGAAGAGCCAATGTTCCGGCCCGACACCGATGGAATCAATGGCAACAATTGTCTGTTCGTTTCCTACTGGGCGACATTCCAGGCTTTGCCCACGGGGAAGGTCGGCGGGCAGAATATCGGTTCTTATTTTACTCACTTCCTGGGTGACTCATCCCACTACGGAATGGTGGGCGCGAGTCTGCAGGGAGCCGCGGCTGGGAAGCTGCGAATAGGTATCGCTAGCCTCGAGTGGTCGCAATATGCCACGTACTACCCGCAGGATCTGGAACTGGGAGTGGCCTACCGGATCGTGTCCCGATACGACTTGGACACGCAACAGACAACACTCTGGATCAACCCGTCAGCAGAAGCCAGTCCAAGCGTGACCTTCACCCCCGATCTTAGGAAAGATCAAACTGCCATCTCGTCCCTTGCGTTGCGTCAGGGAACCACTGCAGTCAAAACCACCATTGGTGGGCCGGGGGATCTGTTGTTGGATCAACTGGCGATTGGGCGGGAGTGGACCGATGTCGTCAGTCCCGTTCCCGAACCAGCGACCTCGGCTGGTGTGGTAGGAGCGGGACTCGCCATTGCCGCTGCGCTTCGGAGGAGATTGGCCCAGCCGAAAGTGCCATGATGCAGGAAAGGAGCCTGAACCGTAAGGAGGGGGCTTGCGGAAAACGCCAAGCCCGCTAACCTTCGTTCGTGGTTTCTTTGGTGCTATTCGATATTGATGGGACCTTGATCCGGACAGGTGGAGCGGGGATCACCGCGTTTGATCGTGCCGCTGGAGCCGTATTTGGACGCCCCAACGGCACGCGCCACATGTCGTTCGCAGGGAGAACCGACACTTCCCTGGTGCGCGAGTTCTTCCACCACCATCAGATCGAACCTTCCCCGGAAAACTTCGACCGGTTTTTTGATGCCTACCTGCATTTCCTGGATCACCTACTCCCCCAACATCAAGGCGGTTTGTGCCCGGGGGTGGCCAAATTCCTGGAGGAAGTGAGCCAGCTTGCCCACGAACCCGTGGTGGGGTTGTTAACCGGGAATGTTCGCCTGGGGGCGGAAATCAAGCTGCGCCACTATGGAATCTGGGAGGCCTTCACTCTGGGTGGGTTCGGCGATGACCATGAGAATCGAAACAAAATTGCCGCGGTAGCCCGAGATCGAGGTTCACGCTATTTGGGGAAACCCCTCTCCGGCGAGGAGATACTGGTCGTAGGCGACACACCCTTCGACATCGAATGCGGAAGGGCAATCCAAGCAAGGGTCCTAGCGGTGTCGACAGGCGGCGCAAGCCGGGAAAAGCTCGCCAACCACCACCCGTGCTGGCTGGTAAACGACCTGTCCGAAATCAGCGCTTCGGAGATCTGTTCCAAGGCTTAGGGATCGTGCAGAGGTGAGCGCGAAGAACGCTCTCGTGCAAAGCCCTAGTGCCGATGTCCCGAGCCTCCCCCACAACGGCAACCGCAGGATCCTGGCTTCATGCCACAGGCCGCCACCTCTCCCGCACTGGCTGCGGACGAGGCAAACACCGAGAGTTTCTTCGCAAGTTTCGTTGATCCGCAATGGGGGCACTTGGTCCCCTTCCACTTGCTGGAACGAACCAGCAACTCACTGTCTTTGCTGCACTCACCACAATGAAACTCGTAAATCGGCATGCCCCAACCATAGCGGACTTCCGCGGGAGCGCAAGACCTCCGTCCTGAGCTGCTGGCTACGGCTGTGGATCGTTCCCCGTGCCTTGAATCACCGTCTCCAAAACACTGCGTAAGGCATCCATCGTGTAGGGTTTCTGGATAAAACCCGCCAAGCCCTTGCCTACGAATCTCTGGACGACATCCTGTTGGTTATACCCGCTCGAGAGAACCACTTGAACGTTCGGAGAAATGCGCCGCATCTCGCGGAAGGTCTCCTCGCCATCCATGTGAGGCATGGTGAGATCCAGCAACACGCAGCGAGTCTCCCGAGACCGGTCGCGAAAAACCTCAACCCCTTTTGCGCCATCCTCCGCCAGCAGAACCTGGAAACCCATCCGTTCGAGCATCTTCTTGGTCGTGGTGCGAACGCTCAGTTCATCATCCACCAGCAGCACGCATCCACTCCCTTTCCAAGCCGAACGGGGCGAGGACAGCTGTCCAGCTCTCTCGGTCTTCAGATAGACGGCGGGAAAAAGGACCTTAAACGTGGTTCCCTTACCCACCTCGCTGTATACTTTGATGGCACCCTTATGCCCCCGGACGATCCCCAGAACCGCTGCAAGTCCGAGGCCCCGCCCGGTGAATTTGGTCGTAAAGAACGGATCGAACACTCGGTTGACCCGTTCCTTTTCAATCCCGCATCCGGTGTCGGCAACCTCCAGGAACACATAGGTTCCTTCGGCCAAAGGCTCGCCGAGATAGGTGGTGGACAGGTAGGGACGATCACACTCCATCGCTCCCACCGTCAGTGCGATGGTTCCACCCCGCTCACCCAGCGCCTCCGAAGCGTTGACCACCAGGTTCATGATTACCTGCTGCAGCTGACTGACGTCCACCTCCACGAACGGCAAGCTCGCTGCGTAGTGGAAACGCAATACCGCCTTCTTGCTTACAGACACCTCCAGCATAGGATGCATTTCCTCAACCACCTCCCCCAGGCTGAGGGACTGCACCCCGAAACGGCCCTTCCCGGAGTACGCCAGCATCTGCTTGGTCATGTCGGCG
>CAYPNF010000066.1:0-42117 GCA_964411985.1 uncultured Verrucomicrobiota bacterium | reverse complement strand
TTCCCCCGGCTCGTGAGGTGATACCATCCCCCCACCCGCTCAATTCGCAACGGTCTGGCCATGCCCGAAGACTATCCCAATAGCCGAACCTCGTCCACTGTAGACTATCGAGATGTGACCCCAAAAGACCGTTAGAGGTTCTCAAACCCGTGTGACACTTGACAGGACTTGCAAGGAATCCTAAAGAATGGTTTGTGAAGAAAGTGACAGCAGGCATTCCCAATTTGCCCATGAGCTCCGGCCAGTCCTCCGAGGAGTTGCTGCCACGAGTTTACGCAGAGTTGCGCCAACTCGCCGCCCAGAGGATGGCCAACGAATCTCCCGGACAGACACTGCAAGCCACCGCTCTTGTGCATGAGGCCTATATGCGCTTGATTCGCTCCCAGCAGCAACCGTGGGAGAACCGAGGCCATTTCTTTGCGGCGGCGGCGGAAGCGATGCGCAGGATCCTGGTGGAAAACGCGCGCCGTAAACACCGCGCCAAACGCGGCGGGCAATGGCAGAGAGTTGATCTGAAAGAGGCAGAGGGCCTAAGGGTTGACTCGGCGGATCACATTCTACTCGTCCATCAAGCTCTGGACGAGTTGGCCGGTGAGGACCCAGTGAAAGCCGAAGTGGTGAAACTTCATTTTTTTGTTGGATTCAGCCATCAAGAGACTGCTGACATTTTGGGGTTATCGGAGAAGACGGTGCGTCGCTACTGGGAATATGCCCGGGTCTGGCTCTACCGGGAAATCCGTCGCGCGCTGGAACCAAAGGCCCAGGGCTCATCTTAGCATCTTTTGCGTACGTTGAATGTCGTTCACAGGGGCGGTTGATTTTCCATCCCACGGACATTTTTCCCAATAGTCCCCGGGGTAGTGTCCGTTTTGGCGGCTGGATGTCGCATTATTCATTGAAAAGCAGTATCAGTGTCTAATGAACCCAACGCCTAGAGCCGACGAAGAGGTCTTTGCCCAAGCGCGCGAGCTGAGTTCCCCAGAAGCGAGAGCCCAATTCCTAGCCGAGGCTTGTGCAGGGAATCCCGGCCAGCTTCGGCGCGTTGAGGATCTCCTCGGGTTTGATCGCGAGGCGGCGGGCTTCTTCGATGAAGCGATTGTCGCACGCGACCAGTTGGATGGCTCGTTGAAACCTGCTGAGGCCCAGGGTCCTGCAGCCCCACTGGAAGGACCCGGAGATTGTATCGGTCCTTTTACGCTGACACGGGTGATTGGGGAAGGTGGGTTTGCACGGGTCTTCCTTGCCGAGCAAACAGAACCTGTTCGGCGGCAGGTTGCTCTCAAGATTCTCAAGCCTGGCATGGACACCCGGGAAGTTCTCGCGCGCTTCGAGTTGGAGCGCCGGGCGCTGGCGTTGATGAACCATCCCAACCTGGCCAGTTTCTTCGACGCCGGGGCGACAGTCTACGGGCGGCCTTACTTTGTCATGGAACTGGTGGAAGGCGTCCCGATCACCCGCTTTTGCAGTGACCAGCAGATGACCGTGCGGGAGCGTCTCGAGTTGTTCATTCCCGTTTGCCGAGCGGTGCAGCACGCCCACCAAAAGGGCCTCGTTCACCGTGACCTCAAGCCAGCCAACATCCTGGCCATCTCGGGCGATGAACGTCCCGTGGTCAAGGTGATCGATTTTGGGATCGCCAAAGCGCTGCACGGTTCGCTCGCGCACCAGACCCTCTTTACCCGAGTGGGTCAGTTTCTCGGCACCCCGGCCTACATGAGCCCGGAGCAGGCCGCGTGGGATGGCCATGACGTGGACACGCGGACAGACGTCTACTCCTTGGGTTGCGTGCTCTACGAACTGCTGACCGAAAATCCTCCCTTCGATCCTAAACGACTGCGTGCCGCCGGCGCCTCTGAGGCGGACCGCATCCTGCGCGAAGAGGAACCCCCTAGGCCGAGCACCGGTGCGGGAGCCCCGCGGGCCGAGGCAGGCCAAGCGACAACCAGGCGCGGAGGAGACTCCGATAAGCTCAAGCGACAACTGCGCGGGGAACTGGATTGGATTGTTATGAAAGCCATGGAAAAAGATCCGAACCGTCGTTACGACTCCGCCAGCGCTCTGGCTGAGGACATTCAACGCCATCTGCAGAACGAGCCCGTTCAGGCGGGGCCACCCGAGTGGTCTTACCGGCTTCGCAAGTTCGTCAGCCGTCACCGCGTGGCCGTGGCTACCGCCACGACGGTGGCGGCCAGCTTGATTCTTGGACTTCAGTTCGCGATGGCGGGACTCCAGGAGGCGAGCAAGGAACGAGACAAGGCCGTGGTGGCCGAAGGACAAGCCAACGGGCAGAGGGATGCAGCCACCGCCGAACGCCGTAAGGCCGAGGCCTATCTTTATGCCGCCGATATGAACCTCGCTTCCTACGCCCTTCGCGATAGCAATGTGGGTCGGACCAGGGAACTGCTGAAGCGGCACATACCCAAAGCCGGCGAAACCGACCGGCGTGGCTGGGAGTGGCGCTATCTCTGGCGGCAGTGCCAGAGCGACGAACTGGCAACACTCGGCCAGCACGACAAGGGCGTCACCCGTGTCGCCTTCTCACCGGATGGAAAACTCCTGGCTTCGACAGGCATGGACCGCAAACTGAAGCTCTGGGATATCGAGAACCGCAAGGAGGTGCGGACGCTGGCACATGAAGCTGCGGTCACCGGCCTGGCCTATTCTCCCGACGGCAAACACCTGGCCACAGCCCAAGAGGGCACCCCGGGAACGGTCCGGCTATGGAATACCGACAACTGGAAAGTCGAACGAGTACTCACCAATGAGAATGATCTCGTCAACGTGATCTTCTCGCCGGATGGCAAAACGCTGGCGGCAAGCGGCACCTGGTCGGTCAACTTCTGGGACCTGCAAAGCGGCAAGCAAACCTCCAAGATCGACGTCTGGCATACTGGCCCGCACCTGGGGCTGGATTTCTCGCCCGACAGCAAGTTGTTCGTCTACCAAGACCGCGAGGCGCAACGGATCAAAGTCTGGGACATCCAGGCTGGAACCAATCGCATTGAACTGGCGGCTGGCGTCAACATGTGTACCGCCCTCAAGTTCAACCCCTCGGGTCGATACGTGGTTGCGGGCATTCAGCAAACCAATAAGAACGTACTGATTGTTTGGGATGTAGAAACCTGCCGGCAGCAGGTCGATGCGGCAAAGACGATTCTGCCTTTGATAGCCACGAACTATCTCACGTTGACGAATCACGCCGCCGGGATCAACGCGGTCTGCTTCTCCTCCGATGGCAAGTCGATGATGACCGGCAGTGACGATCAAAAGATCAAGATCTGGGCGACGGACACGTGGAGAGAGGTTGCGTCTCTGACTGGCCACGACGCAGCCGTTTGGACGCTGGCAGTTTCACCGAGCGGCGATCTACTGGCGAGCGGCAGCAGTGATAACACGATTCGGCTGTGGAGCACACAGCCTTCAAATGCCGAGGCAGAGTATCGCACTTATCCCCCCGGAGCCGAGGGTCCCCCGAACATGCACTACTTTTCTTTGCGAGCTGTGCCGTGCCGGCGCGAGGCCGATGCGAGCTTCCTCTTCTGGGACCCGTTAACGGGCCAAGCCACTGGGCCAACGCGTTTGGAGGATCATGCTTCGGTGATCACCATGTCGGCGGACCGCAAACTTGCCGCTGTAGTGCTCTCGCGACCCGCCCGCAAATATGAGATGAGTGTTTGGGACACTAAGAAAGAGAAAACCGTCACGCGTTTGAAAGGCATCGTGTGGAGTTCAGGCTGGGGCGCCGCGCGCATCGGGGACGCCGTGGCGGCATTCTCGCCCGACAACCAATACCTGGCGGTTTTTGAAGACTCAGTGACGATCCGCTGCTGGAAAACCCAGGGCGACACCGACCCGGTGGATATACAAAAGAACGGGGACCGGATCACCTGTTGGTCTTTCTCACCCGATTCAAACCGACTCATGACTTCCCACAAGAGCGGCGCGGTGAACTTTTGGGAGCCGAGCACGGGCAAGCTCCTGGCCAGTCTCACGGAGCTCTCGGACCCGGTCTATGAGGCTGCTCTTTCGCCCGATGGAAGGACCCTGGCAACGACGAGCTCAGGCCGGGTCCAGGTTTGGGATCTAGAACGGCGAGCCAAACTGGCCGAACTCAGCGGCGCTTTGCTGGGTTTTCGCCTGGTGGCGTTTTCGCCGGACGGCTCACGCCTGGCCGCCTGCAGCGGCGAAAGTGACATAAAACTGTGGGAGCTTTCAAACTACCAGGAAGTAGCCACCCTCCGCGGGCATAAAGAATGGCACGAACGCCTCGGTTTTACAGCCGATGGCAAGGTCCTAATCTCGATGGGCTATGAAGGCGTACACCTATGGAGGACGATGTCCACCCGCGACCAATAAGTCCGAAAAAAACCAGAAAAAAAAGAAAGACACCATGAAAACCAACATCCGAATGCGTTCGGTTCTATTCACCCTGTCGGCGCTTGCGTTCCTCGGAATCCTCGGGGTCTCCAGCCAGGCAGGAAAACCGTCTTGGCCGCCGGGACCCAAGCCGACGCCGACGGTAGTTCTCGACGGAGGGATCGTAGGCGAAGGTCCAGCGGCAACCATCAGGGTGACATTCGTCGACGCCTCCTTCGGCGAGCCCCTAGGCCCGTTCATTCCGAACCCGGACTACTCGCCTGCCTTGATGGTGTCCGGCACGGGTCAGCAACCCAAGTCACTGCGATTCTACTATTGCGACAGTCCGGCACACAATGGGACCCAGGACCTCGTCTGCAACGATCCTGACACCCACAGCCCCTACTACTACAAATGCCTTCGAATCCAGGGGGGCATACCGCAACCCAAGAGCAATCAAATCATCTTTCCAGAAGGCAGCCCGTGGGACATAAGCTGGAAAGAGACAATGAGCGACATTGCCCAGGGAAACCTCCGGACCGAGGTGTTGTATGACGTCGTGAAGTGAGCTCCAAAGTGGCTCGGTGTGCCAACCCTACGATGTGAGGTCTTTGGGGCCCTTCCTTTATCAGCTTAACCGGTGCTTCCAGGTTCCATTCCACTGTAACCAGTGCAGCCCTGGAAGCGTCCTGTAGTTAGAGCTCATCTGGCCCATTGGCAAAACCTCGTCACCCGACTTCTATGAATCAAGCTTCCCGAGTCATTCGTTGGATCCTTCCCTCGATAACCGCTATTGGCCTCCTCGCCACGACAGTAGGACTCCACGGCGGAGACTGGCCGCAGTGGCGCGGGCCGAACCGTGACGGCAAGGCAGCCGACTTCAAAGCGCCGCAAACCTGGCCTAAGGAGTTGGCACAGAAGTGGAAAGTCACGGTTGGCAAGGGAGACTCAACGCCCGCTCTTGTCCAAGGGAGACTCTTCGTATTCGCTCGCGACGATTCCGGCGAGCTAACCCTCTGCCTGGACGCGGCCACCGGGAAAGAACTCTGGAAGGACAAGTATGACGCTCTGCCTTCCAACGAACCCATGGGCAAACACCCGGGACCACGGAGTTCGCCCACGGTGGACAACGGCAAAGTACTTACCTATGGGGTCCGTGGAACCCTGTCCTGCCTGGACGCAGCCAGCGGGAAAGTGCTCTGGCGCAAGGATGATTTTCAGGGTACATGGCCCAAGTTCTTCACGGCCTCTTCCCCCATGGTCGCGGAGGGCCTTTGCATCGCCCAGCTGGGCAGCGAAGAAAAGGGTGGAATCGTTGCCTACGAGCTGTCGGCAGGGAATCCAAAATGGAAATGGACTGATGATGGCACTCCCTACGCTTCCCCGGTCCTCATGACAGTGAGTGGTACTAAAACGGTGGTGGCCCTCACCGCCAAACGCCTTGTCGGACTTGGACTGGCCGATGGGAAACTGCTTTGGGAGGTCGCGTTTGCGCCCCAAGGACGCGCCTATAACGCCGCAACCCCAATTGTCGAAGGCTCAACCGTCATCTTTGCTGGCTCAGGCCGTGGTACCAAAGCGGTGAAAGTCGAGAAGACCTCGGATGGCTTTGCAGCCAAAGAGCTATGGACCAATCCCGACAACGCCGTCCAGTTCAACACCCCTGTCCTCAAAGGGGGCCAGCTGTTCGGTCTTGCCCAAAGCGGTGCCATCTTCTGTCTCGAAGCCGAGACCGGTAAAACCCTTTGGACGGCTCCCCTCGGCGGCCGCGACTTTGGTTCGATCGTCGACGCTGGCCCTGTTTTGCTTGCCCTCACTCCCCAAGGTGAACTGAACGTCTTTGAACCCAGCGACAAAGAGTACAAGAAACTGGCGAGTTACAAGGTTGGCACCGATACCTATGCATACCCGATCCCCGCAGATGGAGGGATCTACGTGAAGGACGTGGACTCCCTCACTTTCTGGGGTATCCAGTAGAGCGGGAACTGACATCTTCAAGGAGAACCTCACAGAGATGTGCACGAACAGCGACCTATGAAAATCGGCATTTACAGCATTACCTATCGTGGCGTGTGGTATCGCGGCGAGGCGTTGGACGTTTTCAGCCTCATGAGCCTTGCCAAAAAGCAAGGATGGGAGGGAGTGGAACTGGACGCGGAACGGCCCCACGCAGCACCGATGGACCTATCCACAGACGACCGGAAAAGGCTCCGTGGTTTGGCCGGGGAACTCGCCCTGCCCATCTCGGCGATCTCGCCGAATTGCGACCTCTCCAGCCCGGTACCCGTTTACCGGGAGGCGATGATCTGTTATGTCCGGGAGTGCATCAAATTGGCGCAGGAGGTTGGGGCGCCGCTGTGCAAGATCTTTGCTGCGTGGCGGGGAATTACTCTCCACGACGGCTTGGCGACCTACAACGACACCTACGGATACGATCAATACGGTTACTGGAAAGGCGATCGTCGGACGTTCGTGGTCGATTGCCTTCGCGAACTGAGCCAAGTCGCCGAAGACCACGGAGTTATGCTGGCGCTGCAAAACCATGGCCCGGATGTCGTGAACCGATACCAAGACGTGCTGTCGTTGATCCGGGACGTCGGATCGCCGGCACTGAAGGCCTGCATGGACATCAACATCGAGCCGGAAGCCGAGTCGGCTGAGCATGCCCGGGAGATGGCCATGGCTGCCGGGAAGCTCCAAGTTCACTCCCACTTCAATGCGGAGTTTCGCCGCGCGCCCGGGGGTGGTGTGGATCTGGTGGGGGGAGGTTACTTTGATGATCGCTTCTGGTCGCGGCGAGTGGCGTATCCGGCCTATGTCGAGGCGTTGGTGCGGTCAGGCTACAACGGCTACATCAACTGGGAATTCTGCCATCCAGGCATTGAGAATGGAAGACCGGCCGGGATCGATTATGTTCACCATCAAACCCAGCTCGCACTCGAGTATATGAAGGAACTGCGCGCCCAGGCCCAGACGAAGCTCAACGCTCGCTCGCAGTAGGTCGCCGCGGCAAGGGGTGTCCATTTGAAATTTGAATAATGTTGCTAATGAGTTATGCTTAGCCACAAATCAGTCGGTTCAAGCTCAATACCTCTATGGCAATCCAAAAGAAAGTCTTTGGCGAAAGTTGCGAACTCATCGTGTCAGGCCGGGTGGATGGTCTCCTCGCCAACGATTTGGAAGTGGAGATCCTCGCGGCCATCCGTGATGGTGCCGGTTGCATCTACGTAAACCTCTCCCTGGCAACGTTCCTTTGCTCAGCGGGCATTCGCGTCCTCATGCAATACTACCGGCAGATGAAGGCCGCCAAGAAGACGCTGTTGGTCACTCGCCCCTCCCCGGAGGTGGAGTCTATCCTGGATATGAGCGGGTTCAAGGACCTGATCGTGGAGAAGGTTTAGCGAAGGCGGTCGGGCGCATCACTTGACACATTAACCGCGCTCAGCGTGGAAGTTCTCCTACTCAACCAACCGGCGGAGTTGTCGCGACTTCACGAGAGGGTATCCGCCTTCGCTCAGGAGCACCGGATCTCCGAGAAAGCAGTGGCGTCGATGGAATTGGCTTTGGAGGAGCATGTCACGAACATCATCCACTATGCCTACTCAGACAAGGACCCTCATTGGATCCGTGTCCGGTTGCGTTCCGAGCCAACTTGGCTTGAGGTTCTAGTGGAGGATGATGGAAAAGCCTTCGATCCGTTGGCACATCCAGCGGTGGACACCACCGTCCCACTCGAGCACAAACCGGTGGGAGGGTTGGGCATCCACATGATGCGTCAATCCATAGACGAGATGACCTACCGTCGAGAAGCGGGCAAGAACATTTTGACGCTGCGGAAGCGCTTCGCCTAAGGGAAAACGCTTAGAGGAAAAGACCTCCCCTAACGCATCCCTTTCCCACATCCCGCGCTCCTGATCACGGGAATCTCAAATCAATCAACGAAAAGTCGTCCTCCAGGACACCTCCCCCACGCACACACCTTGCGTATTCCAACTGTTCTTTCGGAGTGAGAGAGGGAAAAGTAGGGGTGGAGAAGAGCGCGAAGTACTGGGAGTAGGAGCCTGTCTGCCCAGCGGGGTTCTCGATCTCGTAGACGCCATCGCTCAGGACCACCAGGCGCGAGCCCGAAGCCAGAATCACCTCGGCGTCCGAAAATTCGGCTTCCTCCAGGCATCCGACCGCTGGCCCTCCCGTCTGCAAAGCGATTGGTGCATCAGCCCCACTCAGGAGAACTGCTGGAGGATGTCCCCCACTGGCAAAGGCCAGGTTTCTGCTTGCGGGAGAAAAAACGCCGTACCACAGGGTAAAATAGAGGTTGTTATGCCGCTCCATACGGAAGGTACGGTTGAGCCCCGCCAAGACCTCGGCGGGCTTTCGAAAATCCACGCCTGACAAAGACTGAGCGCGTAGAACGTTGGCCGCTGATACGGACAGCAAGGCACTGCCCACACCGTGCCCACAGACGTCCAGCAGGTAGATCGCAAAATGCTCAGGATCCAGCCAGTGATAACCAAAGGCATCCCCCCCCAACTGCTCACACGGTTCGAAACACCAATCCGCCTGAATCGCTCCCTGGAGCCGCTCGGGCAACAAAGAACGAACATAAGACGCTGCGTTCGCCAACTCGGACGCCAGATGTTTCTGACTCTTCATCAACGCCTGGTGGGTCGCCCGCTCTTTGTCCAACAACCTCTTCTTCTCCAAACAGGCCCCAATCCTGGCTCTCAAGAAAATGGGGTTGCAGGGTTTGGAGAGGTAATCCTCCGCACCCATCTCCACGCAACGGGCTATCCCATCCTCCTGGTCCAAAGCCGATAACATGATGATTGGGATCTCACGGAGCCCTGGCTCGGACTTGAACCTGGCCAGCACCTGCATCCCGTCCAGACCAGGCATGATCATGTCCAGGAGCACCAGGTCGAACTTCTCCCGTCGCGCAAGCTGGAGCGCCTTGATCCCGCTGGAGGTGACCGTCACCTTGTACCCTTGCCGCTCCAATCGCCGTGAGAGCATGTCACGGTTGGCTGGATCATCGTCCACAATCAACAGGGATCCGACGTCGGGGCGGGTTGCTTCAGCACTTCGCGGCAGGGGCGTTTGAAATCCAACCCCGGGACCCAGTCCCAGTTCGAGGCTGCTTTCCCCACTGCTTGCTCCCCCTTCTGTGTCAGATTGGTTGCGCAAGCCAATCAAGTAGCCGGACATCAATTCAAGCCAGGTATGGGCTGCTTCATGGATTTTGCCCAGGTCGGGCAGTAACGACGCATGGCCTGATTCCTGGGCTTGCTCCTGGAGCAGTTCACTGTACCCGATGATGTGATTCACCGGCGTGCGTAAATCGTGGTACAGCTTGTGAAGATCCAGGTTGGGGGCGAAAGTCTCTTCGTCAAAGTACTGGGTGATCAGCGCCAGCAGTTGGCGGCCTCCGGAGTGAATCCTCTGAAGATCAGGTTGGAAGGCCGAAGGAACACCGGGATCTTCCAGGAGCATTTCGCAATAGCCCAGGACATGGTTGATCGGGGTACGAAGTTCGTGCCGGATACGGGAGAAGTTCCGTCCGCTCCCTCCCCGACCCGTAGGGCCAGCCGGGCTCGGAAGGCTCTTTCCAGGAACCGGAACGGCGCCATTGGAAGGGCTATCGCTCATGAAGCCGCTCGCGCCGCCAGTTGGGCCTGCATCTTCTCCAGCAAACGCACCAGCTCAATCGGTTTGGTGTCAAAATCATCACACCCACTCTCCCTGGCTTTGAGTTCATCACTCACCATGGCGTGGGCCGTCAGCGCAATGATCGGGATGCCGCGAGTGGCTGGATCGGCCTTCAGCTGGCGCGTCGCTTCCCACCCATCCATCACCGGAAGGCTCATGTCCATCAGGATCAAGTCCGGCTGGTCGGTGCGCGCTCTGGCGACTCCTTCTGCTCCGTCCAGCGCCAACAACACACTGTAACCTTTCCGTTCTAAACGCCGCGAAAGCATATCGCGGTTCATTTCGTTGTCTTCCACCAGTAGTACCTTAGGCATAGTCATTCAATTCGAGAGTCAGTCCGTGGGTTCAAGTTCAAATGCCGGCGGCAAGATCGTCCTCGGTTCCCTGGAGAGCCCGCCGCACCTCCAGGATCAGTTCCTCGGTGGAGAACATCCCCTTCTCCATAACCAGGCTGACTTGCCCGCTAAGACGCCGGCGGTCAGCCTCCGTCAGGTCCATGGCGGTCATCACCACGACCGGGACCTGACGGGCGTCGGGGCGGGAACGGAGTTTCTGCAAGAGGCCGAAACCATCCAACTCCGGCATCATCAGGTCGAGGAGGATCACTCCGGGAAGCTGCGTCGCCAAGCACTCCAGGCCGACTCTGCCATTCTCCGCCTCGGTGATCTGCCAGCCCAGTTTTTCCAGCGTGCGGCGCAACATCTCCCGAACGGCCGGGTCGTCTTCGACCACCAAAACGTGGGGGGATGCTTTTTGGCTACGATGTTTTTCGAGGACACCGATCAGGCGTTCCCAGTTGATCGGCTTCACCAGGTAATCCGACGCACCCATGGCGAATCCCAAGGTCTTATCATCCACAATGGTGACCATGATCACCGGGATGTCAGCCGTCGCGGGATCGGCCTTCAAGGCAGCGAGGACAGCCCAGCCATCCATGTTGGGCATCATGACGTCCAGCGTTATGGCCGCAGGTTTGAGGCGACGAGCCAGCTCCAAACCCTGCGCTCCGCCCGAGGCGGTTTCCACGGAATAGCCTTCTTTGGTCAAGACCCTCTGCACCAATTCCCGGGCTGCGGACTCGTCATCGATCACCAGGATGGTACCGCCTTCTTTCTTAAGCAGGGAGGCCTTCCCGACTCCCAGGACCCTCGGCGGAAGGTCGGCCTCGGTTCGGACCCCTCGAACTCGCGCGGGAAGGGTCATGGTGAAGCAGGATCCCTGGCCTGGTGTGCTCTCGGCCTCCACATCACCACCCATGAGCTGACAAAACCTTCGGCAAATCGCCAAACCCAGCCCGGTGCCACCGTACTTCCGGGTGGTCGAGGCGTCGGCCTGCGTAAAGGGCTGAAAGAGCTTGGCTAATTCCTCCGACGTCATCCCAATGCCCGTGTCGGTCACCCGGAATTGGATCAAAGAAGAATCGTCCTCGCTGCCTGGATCGCCGGTGATCACACCCTCAGAGGAGGCACATGGCAAACGCCGCACGATGATGCGAATGCTCCCCTGCTCGGTGAACTTGCTGGCATTGCTCAACAAGTTGAAAAGGGTCTGGCGAACCTTGGTTACGTCAGCACGCATGGAGCCCAAATCGGCTGGGCAGTCCACTTCCAAGGTGTTTCGATTCTTGGCCACCAACGGCAGTACGGTCTGGCCCACCTCGCGGATCATGGTAGCGACGTCAAAGTCCTCCAGGTACAGCGTCATCTTTCCCGCCTCGATCCGTGAAAGGTCCAGGATGTCGTTGATGAGTCCGAGCTGGTGTTTGGCGGCAGAGATCACTTTTTGGAGGTCGGGCTTGAGCTCCGCCACCCCGAGTTCCTCCACCTCCTCGTGCATCATCTCGCTGTAACCGATGATGGCGTTGAGAGGTGTTCGTAACTCATGGCTCATGTTGGCCAGAAACTGGGACTTGGCGGCGTTGGCGGACTCGGCCTGCTGTCGGGCGGCTTCGGCGGCTTCCTTGGCTTGCTTGAGTTGCTCCTCGGCGAGCTTGCGCTCCGTGGTGTCCCAAAAGATAATCTGCACTCCGATGATCGTTCCCCCAGCATCGCGCAACGGTGTCTTAACGGCGTAGAGCCATATGAACTTCTGGTGATCAAGCGGATCCCTCATCCGACCTTCTGTGATGAGCTTTTGACCGGATTCAATCACATAGAGGTCGTCCGCTCGCACCTGCTCGGCGTCTTCTGGATCGAGCAACTCGAACCCGGTCGTCCCAATCAACTGGTCCAGGGTCGCTCCTTGCAGCCTGCAAAAGACTTCGTTGGCAAAGGTCAGCCGGCTCTCCAGGTCTTTCCTAATCAGGCATTGATCCAAGTTGTCCACGACTGAGGTGTAGAGCGCTTCGGAGTTCTGAAGTTTCTTCCTTGCCTCGCGTTCCTGCTGGAGCAGCTGCTCCTTCAACTGCTCCGCCTCGCGCTTGCGGCGGATGACCAACGAACGGGCCACGACGGCCCAGCCAAAAAGCCCCAGGATCATGCCACCCGAGGGAACCATGATCCACGCGTTGAGGTACCAAGGGGGCACAATGGTGAGATGCGCCACGGCCGGCGTCGAATAGTTCAGGTCGCGGTCAATGGACTGCGCGAAGAAAGTGTATTTGCCCGCCGACTTGGAGGGCCACTCCAGCTCTGCGTTGGGCGTCGGGGGCTGCCACGCGGCGTTGGTTTTGGCCGGGGCGGAGTCAACGTGGCCCGCGACGATGGCGTAGCGGTAGAGGCGCTTCTCAGGTCGAGTGCGGAAATCCACGGCGTTGACCTTGAAGGTGATCAAGCGTCCGGCGGTAATGTGCGGCAGCGCCTGCAGATCGGTATAAACCCGGTCCGTTTGCACCGCGACGGCGGGCATCGGGTTGGTGGCAACGATCGGCTGGTAGGCCGTCAACCCATACTCGCAGCTGAACCACATTCCGCTCGCATCCCGGGCAATGCTGTCAACATAGCCCGGCAGCAGACCATCGCCTTCATCCAATGACATCCAGGTGGTGCCATCGTAGCGCGTCACGCCGTTTCCCGTCGCAAACCAAAGCGTGCCGTCGGACGCGCGAAAAATCTTCACAACGCTGCCCGGGACGAAGGTCCGTCGGTCGGGCGCGATCGGATTCATTCGCTGGCCGTCGAACCGGGCCAAGCCACGGTGCCAGCTGCCTGACCAAACGGTGCCATCTGGCCCGCTTTCAAAGGTTCCCACCGCCCCAGCCGAAGCGCCGTTTGTCGCGGCGAACTCCGTCCAGTTGGTGCCTTCGTTCCGAACGATGCCACCCTCCGTCGCCATCCATACAGCCCCCCGTGGGTCGCAGTAAATGGCATTCACGAAATTGGTGAGCAGCCCGTTGGTTCGGATGAGCGTGGCTGGGCCATCGGCACTCGCGAAACGGACCACCCCATTGGAGGAAGTGCCGGCCCAGATCGCTGCGTCCGCCGTGATCGCCAGGCACGTGAAGGCGTTGCTCAGGTGGCCGGCAGAGTTGGTCAGCACCGAAAGCACGCTCCTGCCGCGGAGGATCGCGATCCGCTCGGGGGACGACGGCAACGCGGCCAGAGTCGCGTAGATCTTCCCGTCCGGGCCGGGAAACAACCCGGTGGCCGAGACCGGCAAAGCATTCGAGCGAAACCGCCGACCGTCGCGGGTGACCAGAAGGTTCGTTCGGCCGAGCCAGACCAGGGCCCCCTCCGGCGTGGCCACCAGAGAGCTGACGCGATCCGTCGGCATCCCATCCGCCTTGGAATACTGCCGGAACGTGCCTTCCTCAAAGCGCCACACGCGATCCGAGGTGCCACACCAGATGGCCCTGTCCGGGCCGGCTTGGATGTCCCAGCACTCGCGGTTGGCGGTGGCGCGCTGACCGCTGGTGAGATCGCTGGAGGTGTCAAAGTAGGTGAAGCTTCGGCCATCGAAACGGGCCACGGTGGCCTCTGCGGTTCCAAACCAAATCTGCCGATCCGGCATCACGCTGATGCTGGTAATCCTGCCGGGGGGCAGACCGTCCCGCTGCGTCAACCGGGAGAAGTTGGTGCCGTCGAACCGCACCACACCCTCAGCACCCACCGCCAGCCAGACTTCGCCATCCGGTCCGGCGGTCACCGTGCCTGTGTCGTCCGCGGGCAGCCCTTGCTGACGGGTCCAGCGGATTTGGTTGGTGCCGTCGAATCGGACCAGGCCCACGCCGGGTCCCGTGACCCAAAGGCGATTCCCGGATGCGGCCAGGTGGTAGGGGAAGACGACCTGGTATTCCGTCGAATCCGGATTCGGTCGCCACGAGTACAAGTTGGTGAACACCGCGCCTTGACCGGCGTGGTAGCGGACCAACGCACTGCCGGTGCGCCACCAGATCGCGCCGTCGCTCGTGGTCTGCATTTCAAGAATGCCGTCCGTGGGCAGACTCGGCGGCGAGAAGCGCGTGGCGGGAGCGCCTCCCGTTGGGCGATAGCGCCAAAGACCCTCGACGGTTCCCATCCAGAAAACGCCGTTCGCATCCAGGCAGGCGCCCAAGGGCGAATTTGGGGCCGCCGTCATGCCCTGCTCGGCGGAGAGAGGGAGGAACTCACGTCCATCAAAACGCGCCAGCCCACCCGCGGCGTAATTCCAAAGCGCGCCATCCGCCGTGAACAGGCTGCGTCCGGCGGCGTTGAATCTCAGCCCGTCCAGCACGCTGAACTTCTTCCAGCGCCCCTTGATGAACGGGGCCAGCTGAAAATCGAGCTTGGCCAGCCGCGCGCGTTCGGCCTCCGTGGCATCGGGATCAGCAAAGAGAATTCGGCCTGTCTCGTACCAGGCGCGTCCACCAGGAATTTGAGCGCGGACCTGGTACGCGCCAGGCTTGAGGTTCGCGAACTTGAAAACGCCCTGCTCGTCCGTAAGCACGGTGGCAACGACGGTGCCAGCGAGGACATGGGAAACACCGGGAGGGCTTGCTGCTCGCTGGCCTGGGAGTGGGGAACTTGCCGACGGGTCATCAGTCCTGCCAGATCCCGCATCCGTGAGCACCCAATCCAGCCGTTGGAGTCGCTCCCCGCTGAGTTGAAAATCGAGACGGTAGGCGGATAACTCACCCGTGGTGACAAACAGATCGCAACGCGCACCGGGGGCCATCAAGAAGGCGTACTCACCGGCAGCGCTCGCGGTGGCGTGCTGATCCGGCTGCCCGGCCATGTGAATCTCAACTCTCGCATTCGGCAGGGGTTTGCCGGAAGCGTCCGTGATGTTTCCAGACAAGACGACCGGCGGCGTTGTATTCGTGATGCTGGCCCCCCCCATGAGCCTGCCGTGATGCGCGCCAGGCGAGGCATCCCGCCCCGGGTTCACGGGATCATCGAAGTTCCAGAGCCCGACCAGACCCTCCTCCTCTCCGGTGAGGCCTCGCCAGATATCCTCGCGAATCTGCTCTGGGGTGCGCGCCGTCCGCCAAAGTCGGACCTCATCCATCTCTCCTTGAAAACGGTCCAGGGCATCCGACAGATGCCTGCCCAAGCAACCCCGCTGGAGGGGACCCTTCGTGAAAAGGTCTTCCCGGTAGTCGTTGGTTTGAGTCAGCACGCCGTTGAGATAAAGCCGCAAGCCGTTTGTACTTACCACCCCCGCAACATGGCACCACTGGTGGAGTTCGATCGGGCTCGAGTAGACGAACGACGGAAAGATCGCTCCGACATCGGTACTGAGACCGAAGGCCACATTGTTGTCATTGCCAGTAGCCAGAATCAGGCTTCGAGAAGGGTAGCCCAGATGAAAGGCGGTCGGGTGATTGCCAAACGCATCCCACTTCAACCAGGCCTCAAAAGTCACTTCTTGGGCACCAGCCAGCAGATCCGGCGGCAGCTCAAGGAAGCTATTGGTGCCATCCAACCGGAGTGCGCCGTTCGTCGCTCTCCGATCGGCTTCTGCTTTCGGCTTTCCGCGTTCTGATGCTCCCACGAGCGCCTCCTCACCTCGGCTGCTGCGGGCGGCCGGCACTGCAACTCCAGTCTGCGCGAGTACCCAGTCCAGCTGATGCTCCCCGGTACCGCTGGGTTGAAAATCAAGGCGAAAGGCGGAGCGTTCGCCGTCCGTGGCGAACAGATCGCAGCGCTCGGAGGGCAGAATGGTAAAGGCGTAGAGGCCAGCGGCATTCGACGGAAAACGGGATATCTCGCCGTCTGCCCGGCGCACCTCGAGGTAGGCGTTGGTCAACCCGCGTCCGCTGGCGTCGGTAATCCGGCCCGATACCACCATGGGCAGGGCTGCCAGGTCACTTTGCGCCGGACCGATCACGACGGCATCGTACCCGTTCGTGGACGAGTCCTTCCCCGGATGGGCAGGGTCATCGAAACTCCAGAGACCGACCAGACCGGGTTCGCGGCCGGTTAATTTGGTGAGCAAGTCCGAGCGAATCTCCTCCCCGGTACGCGCCGTTTTCCAGATGCAGAATTCGTCCAATTGTCCCGTCATCGGACGCTGCGTTGGATAGGTGTCCCTACCAACGAAGTTCACCGCGTCATTGGCACCGGAAAACGCGGCAAAACTGGCGGCACGAGGGTCGATGCCCGCGAGTACCCCGTTTACATAGAGCTTCAGACCTTCGGGACCGGTGACCAGGGCAAGATGAAACCATTGATGCGCCCGTACGATGTTGGGCACCATTACCGTCGCCACCTGGCCTGGTGTTCCGGTTCCAAAGCCCGCTTGAAGGTCGGTGGGAGGATTGCTCGCGGGGCCGGCACTCTCCAGGTAAGCCCCGGGCGTAATCCACAGATCGCCATTCCCACGTCGAAAGTCGAAGAAATCGACCACTGCCTCCAGTTTGTCCCACTTGACCCAACCCTCGATGGTGACCCCCACGAAGGGGTCGAAGATGTTGGTCGGCAAGGACAGATAAGACTTCCCGTCGAGGGTCAGCACGCGATTCGTCGTCGTCGCTTCCCTGAGGCTCAGATCGGCATCCGGACGTTGGACTTTGGACTTGGCACTGCCAGGAGGGGCCTCGTTACCCGGGCTGCCGCCTCCCACGTCCGGCTGCACCAATTCCACCACCAGACCGACGTGCGGTGTCTTGCCGTCCAGCGCCGTGGCTCGTCCAGCGATTTGAATGGCTGATTTCAAAACCAAATCCACCGTCTGATCTCCGTAATGGCGGAGGCGAACACGGTTGGTCCAACCGGCCAGGCCGCTGGGACTGGTGGCTTCCAAATCTACGGACTCCGCAACGGTCCAGACCCGCAGGGAACCGTCGCTGCTCAAGCGGTTAATTCCGCGGGCCACTTCGACTCCGTCGATGGAGGCGCGAAGGGTGACCCCTTCAACCGGATTGCCCTTCGCATCAGCCATTCGCACCACCAATCTGGACCAGGGACCCAGGACAGTCGCGGCGGGAAGGGTGCCTTCCGTAACCCGGGCCCCACCCCCCAGCGTGCCATCCCGGCCGTTGGGTGAAGCGTCCCGAGCGCTGCCATCCGCGAAATTCCAAAGCGCCAGCAGACCCGGTTCGCGGCCCGTGAGTCGATTAGGAATGTGGGTCCGGATTTCCTCCGCGGTGCGTTCCCCAGCCCACAAGCGAATCTCCGCCATCTGACCGTTGAAGTCGGGATTGTTTCCGGCTTCTTTCACCACGCTCCGCCCAAGGAAATTCTTCAGCACCGGCGCTTGAGCTGGTTTCCAGGTGGCTTTGGAGTTTTCGGTGGCTACCAGCGCACCGTTGACATAGAGCTTCAGGAAATTCGTACCCGCCACCATCGCGACATGCCGCCATTGGTCGGCCGACAAGTAGTCCGCCGGGGCCTTTTCCATCGTCTGCCCCTCGTACATGCGATTGTGGACCCGTTGGACGCTTATCTCCGAGGCGGTTCCGAAGTTCAGGACCCCCACCATGAGCGCGGCATCCGAAAACTCAAAGAACCGGGAGTAATCGCCGAACGCACGCCACTTCACCCAGCCTTCCACGGTGACGGTTTCGTTGGTGAACAGGTTTGCCGGAAGTTCCACGAAACTGTCTTTGCCATCGAGATCGAGGATGCGGCTGGCCAGAGGGGCGGTCTGAGCGTGGAGGTTGGGAGGCTGGGCGAGAAACCCAACCCCAGCGAGCAGGCCGAAAAAGCAGGCGAACCAAGATTTCATGAACGCAACTCAGGAGGCCACCCTGGAGGGGAGGGCCAAACAAGCGACGCTTATGATAATCGTAAAAAAACAAAATAGCCAGAGATAAGTTGGATCCAACCCTCCTTCTTCCTTCGTTCTCGTGCTCGTCCCCCCTCCTCGGCAATTGAGTGGAAGCCACGGCTTCGAGGACGAGAACGACGACGAGAACGACCACGAACATCAGGACGACCGCGAGGGATAAGGGACGATGACCGAGGGCGTTGGACCCATCCCAGGCCTCTCCGGCACAATTCTCTTTTCCTCCCACGCCCCTTTTTGTTTCATGGAGCCCGCACATGAAGATCCTGGTCATCGGCTCCGGCGGACGTGAACATGCCATCGTCTGGAAACTCGCCCAGTCCCAGCACCCCACGAAGTTGTGGTGCGCGCCGGGAAATGCAGGGATCGGTATGGAACGGCTGGCCCGGAACAACTCTCCTGTGGAATGTGTGGCCCTGGGCGCAGAGGATCTCCCTGGCCTGCTCCAGTTCGCCCAGGAACACAAACCCGACCTGACGGTGGTGGGCCCAGACAATCCGCTCGCTCTTGGGGTAGTGGACCTGTTTCAGCATCATGGATTTCGCATCTGGGGGCCCAATCGCAAGGCCGCACAGTTCGAGGCTTCGAAAGCTTTCTCTCAACAGTTTATGGAGAGGCATGGGATTCCCACTGCGAAATCGGGTACCTTTGCGGACCCGGCTCCGGCGCGTAGTTTCGCCGCTTCTTTGGATGGCAAGTGCGCAGTCAAGGCCGACGGACTGGCACTGGGGAAGGGTGTCTTGATTTGTCAGAGCCTTGCGGAGGCAAACGCAGCCATCGACGAGGTTCTGGTCAAGAAGAGCTTTGGCGCTGCTGGAGCGCAAGTGGTAATCCAGGAATTCCTCGAGGGAATTGAGGTCTCCCTGCACGCCTTGTGCGACGGTCGCCAGGCCCAGCTCTTCCCCACCAGCCAGGATCACAAGCGCGCGCTCGATGGCGACCAAGGGCTCAACACCGGGGGAATGGGCACCTACTCCCCCACCCCCTTCGTATCCGAGGCCGAACTGGTCCAACTCCACCAACAGATCCTCGTCCCCTGGCTAAAAGGCTGTCAGGCGGAAGGGATTGACTACCGGGGCGTCCTTTACCCTGGGATCATGCTCACCTCCCAGGGAGCCAAAGTCCTTGAATTCAACGCCCGCTTCGGCGACCCGGAAACCCAGGTCTACCTCACCCGGCTGGAGAACGATTTGGTGGAAGTGCTGGAGGCTTGTCTCGATGGCACCTTGGACCGCTGCCCCCTCCGTTGGTCGCCCACCTCGTCGGTATGCGTAGTGATGGCCTCGGGAGGCTATCCGGGGGCTTATTCGAAAGGGAAACCCATCCAGGGGCTGGAGGAGGCTGGGACTCTTCCCAATGCCAAAGTGTTCCATGCCGGCACCACTCTTGCCGATGGCCAGGTCGTCACCAGTGGAGGTCGGGTCCTCGGGGTAACGTCCTGGGCGGAAACACTCGCCAAAGCCAAAAAGGCCGCGTATACTGCGGTCGAGAAAATCCGCTTCGAGGGCGCGCATTACCGACGTGATATTGCCTCCAAAGCGTTATAAGCAAACAATGTATTAGCAACGGGGCAAACTGGCCGGAAGGGTCGTTGTGCTTTCCGTCGCCGGTGAAGATTTTCATTTCCCAAAAACGAGCCATGAACCGGGTCTTTTCCCCACCGCCATCCCCAACGACGTTTGTTCTCGCTAGTGTCTGCGCCCTGGGTCTGGTTCTCTCCTCGCCCCAAGCTGCCGAGGTTTCCCCTGGGGAGCTTCTTTCCACGCTTCGCACCAATTTGGCGGGAATGAGCCCGGTGGACCTGGATAAGGCGGCGGTAGAGGCTATCTTGGAGAAGCTGTACCCGAGGGTTTTTCTCACCCCACCCGCAAAGTCGAACGAACCCTGCACCAACTGCCTGGAACACTCCTCGTTGTTCGATGGTTCCTATGGGTACGTGCGTTTTCGAGCCATCCAGGCGGGGCTCCGCCCGGAGTTGGAGGAAGCCATTCGTAAGTTGGAGGGCACCAACAGCCTGAAAGGACTTGTCCTGGATCTCCGGTTTTCCGGGGGGACAGACTACGCCGCTGCGGCGGAGATCGCCGGTTTGTTCGTTTCCGAGGTGAAGCCGCTGCTTGACTGGGGTCAGGGGGTGGTGAGCTCCCAAGCCCAGACCCATCGCTTCGGCGCGCCGCTGGCGATCCTGGTCAACCACGAGACCTGGGGAGCTTCGGAAGCCCTCGCCGGCACACTGCGCGCGGCGGAATGCGGACTGCTTCTGGGTGGCTCCACCTCCGGAAAAGCCGCTGTCTTCCAGTCCTTTACGTTAAGCACAACCCAGCAGATCGAAATCGCCGTAACCGAAGTGAAACTGGGGGACGGGAAGCCTATACCCAGCACCGGACTCCAACCCGATATCTCCGTGACCGTCAGCCAGGAAGAGGAGCGTCTCTTTCTAGCGGATCCCTACCGGCTCACGCTAAGAACGGCTGCGTCGGGCGGTGCAGGGGGGAGGACCAATTCGGGAGCAGGTCTCCGCCTCAACCGACTGAATGAAGCGGAACTGGTTCGCATGCGGAGAGAGAACCAGGGGGAGGACCTGGAACGGCTTATCCCCGGTGCTGTGCTCCAGACTAAGGCTGAGGAGCCTCGGGTTGTTTCTGATCCGGCCTTGGCCCGGGCGCTCGACCTCCTCAAAGGTTTGGCTGTAGTTCGGCAAACCAAGGGCTCTTGAATTAACCGTTGACGATTTTCCCAGCCGACTCCAACTTGACCCCGTTTTCGCTGGCATGAAGACCATCCTGTTTGTTTGCACCGGTAACATCTGCCGAAGCCCGATGGCGGAGGGGCTGTTCCGTCATCTGACCCGGAACACCGGGAAGTACCAGGTCTTGTCGGCTGGAGTGGGGGCGATAGACGGGCAGGCTCCCAGCGCCCACGCGGTGAGGGCCATGAAGGAAATGGGGATCGATATCTCCCGTCAGCGAAGCCGCGCCCTCAATTCGGCCTTGGTAGACGCAGCCGACTTCATTTTTGGCCTCACGCATAGCCACGTGGAGTCCATCATTCTTCTTTACCCCCAGGCAGCAGAGAAGACGTTCGTATTGAGGGAGTTTGATGATACGCTCGATTATTTTGGGAAAGACATCTCCGATCCTATCGGCGAGTCCTACGAAGTCTACGTTCACTGCCGGGATGAAATCGAAGAAGGAATCCTCTCCATGCTTACTTTTATGGAACAGCAAGGTGCAAACTCGTCACAACAGCAGGACCAAATTGGCAGTGTAATCCTAGGGGCCGACCACGCCGGGTTCGGCCTCAAGGAAGAATTGAAGAAGTATTTGCAGAGCAAAGGTTTGCATGTTGAGGATGTAGGCACTTCCTCCCCGCAATCCGTCGATTACCCGGACTATGCCAGCAAAGTGGCAGAGAAGGTGGCGTCCCACGAACCGGACTTGGGGATCCTTGTTTGCTCGACCGGGGTAGGGGTATGCATCAGCGCGAATAAGACACCGGGAATCCGGGCTGCCACGGTTCTGAACGTCGAGATGGCCTCGCTGGCGCGCAGCCACAACGATGCCAACGTACTCTGTCTTGGGGCCAAGTTCCTGACCTTGGATCAGGCCAAGTCCGTGGTGGATACTTTCCTCTCCACTTCGTTCGAAGGCGGGCGACATGAACGCCGCGTGAACAAGGTTGAAAACCGCCAAATCACTGCGCTCTCCCTGGCTGCGGTCGATCCCGAAATAGCATCCATCGTGAAGCAAGAGCGACGCCGCCAGCAGGAGGGCATCGAGCTGATCGCCAGCGAGAATTTCACCAGCCTGGCGGTCATGGAGGCTCAAGGGTCGGTGTTGACCAACAAGTACGCCGAAGGGTATCCCAAAAAGCGCTGGTACGGCGGCTGCGAGAATGTCGACAGCGCCGAGCAACTCGCGGTGGAGCGTGCCAAGCAACTCTTTGGGGCAGAGCATGCCAATGTGCAGCCTCACTCCGGCAGTGGGGCCAATATGGCCGTCTACTTCTCCTTCCTCAAGCCTGGGGACAGAATCCTCACCATGGACCTGAGTCACGGTGGCCACCTTACCCACGGGAACAAGGCCAACTTCTCGGGGCGTTTCTTTGAAGTGATTCATTACGGGGTCCGGAAAGACGACGAGCTGATCGACTACGATCAACTGGCGCAGGTAGCTCGCGAGCAGCGGCCCAAGATGATCACCGTGGGCGCCAGTGCTTACCCACGCATCATTCAGTTCGAGCGCATGGGAGAGATCGCGCGAGAAGTCGGGGCTATGCTCTTGGCGGATATCGCCCATATCGCAGGCCTCGTTGCGGCCGGGCTCCACCCAAGTCCGGTCCCCTTTGCGGATTTCGTCACGACGACGACGCACAAGACTTTGCGAGGGCCCCGGGGAGGCCTCATTCTGTGCAAGGAGAAATACGCCAAAGAAATTGATTCCCAGGTTTTTCCAGGGATCCAAGGCGGCCCGCTCATGCACGTCATCGCAGCCAAGGCGGTCTGTTTCCACGAAGCCCTTCAACCCGGTTTCAAAGGCTACCAACACCAGATCCTGAAGAATTCCAAGGCTTTGGCGGACAGCATGAAACGCAATGGGTTCCGCTTGGTGAGTGGCGGGACGGACAATCACCTCATGCTGGTGGATGTGGGTGCCAGAGGGATCACGGGCAAGGAATGCCAGATCGCCCTCGATGCCGCCGGAATCACGGTCAATAAGAATACGATCCCCTTCGAGACTCGCTCGCCGTTCCAGGCGAGTGGAATCCGCCTAGGCACCCCTGCGGTAACGACCCGCGGCATGAAAGAGACGGAGATGCCGGCGATCGGCGACATGATCAGCGAGGTCCTCCTGGACATCAAGAATCTTGACGCGGCAGCGAAGGTGTGCGAGCGTGTCCATGAATTGACCGCTCGTTTCCCCTTGCCTTATTAGCAAGGTCCGGCCACAAATACGCTTTCTCCAGAGCCCCCCGGAAGGGTCCTTGTTCGTTCCAGGAGCAAGTCCCTACCGAAGGCCGGTTGAGGATAGAGATTTATAACCCGAAGAAAGGCGGACATTCATCCGCTGGAACATCTTTACATTTATGCCGAGTCCGAAGAAGCCCGCAGGAAAGGGCCCAAAACCCGAGGCGCGCAAACGTTCCCCGAAAGCGGCTGCGCCAGCCCCCTCGACCGAGGAGGCGCCTGAGCTCCCCTTAGCTTTAACTCCCCCACCCCCGCCACCGCTGCCGACCCCGCCCATGGCGGAAGAGGCACCACCGACGCCAGCCCCTGCACCGATGCCTGAGCCCGAGCGTGCACCCGCCCCAGCTCCCCGGCCTCATCCAGGGCACGATCACCGTCACCGGGGGCCGCAGCCCAAGGGAAGGCCCCAAGAACAAGGCCGACAGCGCCCCGTGGCAGCCCAGGAAGAGGCGAGCCCTAAGGCACCGCCCGTCCCCGCCAAACCAAGCCCGCCGGGTATCACCATCAACATCGCTCATCTCCAGGGTCTCAGCATCGCTGACTTAACCCAAATGGCGAAGGAATGGGGTGTCGAGAACTTCGGCACCATGAAGAAGCACGAGGTGATCTTCCAGATCCTCCAAAAGAACGCCGAGAGGAACGGCATTCTCTTCGCTGAAGGCGTGCTGGAAATCCTGTCCGAAGGCTTCGGCTTCCTGCGCTCCCAGAGTTTCAATTACCTTCCCTGCCCGGAAGACGTCTACGTTTCGCCCTCCCAGATCCGGCGGTTCGATCTGCAGACCGGTGACCTGGTCGCTGGTCAGATTCGTCCCCCCAAAGAAAAGGAGAAGTTCTTTGCGCTGCTGAAGATCGAAGCGGTCGACAAGGAAGATCCCGACAAGGCCAAGGACAAGACCCACTTTGATAACCTCACGCCGCTCTTTCCCAATCGGCGATTCATCCTGGAAACGGCGGCGGACGAGCTCTCCACCCGCGTGCTGGATTTGGTCTGTCCGATTGGCAAAGGCACCCGCGGCCTGATTGTGGCCCCTCCTCGTACGGGCAAGACCGTCCTGCTCCAGAAACTGGCCAACGCCATCATCAAGAACAATCCCGAAGCGTACCTGTTCATCCTGCTCATTGACGAGCGCCCGGAAGAAGTCACGGACATGGAACGGAGCTGCAAGCCCGCTGAGGTGGTCAGCTCCACTTTCGACGAACCCCCCGAGCGCCACGTTCAGGTGGCCGAGATGGTGATCGAAAAAGCCCGCCGCATGGTCGAGCACAAACGTGACGTGGTCATCCTGCTGGATTCCATCACCCGTTTGGCTCGCGCCTACAACACCGTTCAGCCTCATTCCGGAAAGATTCTTTCCGGCGGTGTGGACGCCAATGCTCTCCACAAGCCAAAACGGTTCTTTGGCGCCGCGCGTAACATCGAGGAAGGTGGGTCGCTCACCATCATGGCGACCGCGCTGGTGGACACCGGTTCGCGGATGGATGAAGTGATCTTTGAGGAGTTCAAAGGCACCGGGAACATGGAAGTGCATTTGGATCGAGCCTTGGTAGACCGCCGCATTTTCCCGTCGATCAACATCGAAAGATCCGGTACCAGGAAGGAAGAGCTACTCTACCACCCGGACGAATTGAGCCGCGTCGTGACTCTCCGCCGTGCGCTCACGGGCGTACCTCCGGTGGAAGCGATGGAGCTTCTGCTGAACAAGCTCAAGAAGACGAAGCACAACATCGAGTTTCTCCTCTCGATGGGAAACGTGGGCCAGTAGTCCCCGCAACGGCCGCTCCATTCCCTCTCTGAGCTCAATCCAGCTCGGAGAGGAATCGGGTCAGCAGCCGTTCCGCGCTCTCCACCGACGCCAGCGAAACCCATTCGTCGGCCGTATGGGCTTGGGCAATGCTGCCCGGCCCAAACACCACGCTGGGAATCCGCGCGTGCGCCAGGATGGAGGCATCACAGAAGTAATCCACCCCAACCGGCTCTGACTGGCCGACGGCATTCAGGAACCGGCGCACCAAGGGCAGGTCTGAACTGGTTTCCAAGGGCCAGCAGGGGGCGGCCTTGGCGCTCGAGATGGACGCGCGGATTCCTTGGCTCCTCAGCAGGCTGCGCAATTCCCGAAGCACCAGTGCATCAGTCTCACCCGGGACCGTGCGACGATCGATTCCAACCCGGCATCGGTCCGGAACTATATTTGGCTGAGTTCCCCCTTGGATGAAACCGACGTTGACCGTGGGACTGCCCAGCAGCGGGTGTCGTTTCTTCCCCAGGGCAAGGGCGTACCTGGTTTCCACCAGCTCCACGATCTTGGCCGCAAGGTGCACAGCGTTCCGGCCAAGGTGAGGTGTCGACCCGTGTGCCGCCCGACCTCGTGTCTCAATGTAAACCCAGAGATTCCCCTTATGTGCGGTGACGACTTTCAGGTCCGTGGGCTCACCCACGATGGCCAGGTCGGCTCTGCATCCGCAGGACGCCAGAAAACGCGAGCCTAGCTGCTCATTCTCCTCGTCAATCAGACCGGCGAACACAATCTCCGTGGTCAATGGCCGGGGTCCAGCTTTCGCCAACCGGCAGAGCGCCGAGAACATGGCCGCAACGCTTGCTTTTGTGTCCACCGATCCCCGGCCGTAGAGTCTCCCCGCCTTGATCACCGGCCGAAACGACGATTCGGGAGCGTCCACGGTGTCCAGGTGCGGAGCCAAGAGAACTCGCCGCCGGGCCCGGCCCTGGGGGCGGAGTCGCACGAGCAGGTTCGCGCGCCCCGGAAGGATGGGCTGCAATTCCGCCTCGAGACCCGCTTTTCGCGCCTGGCCCTGGAGAAAATCCGCCACCGGTTGCTCGCCTGTCAACCGCGCATCCTGACAAGGCAGGGATGGGTTGACGCTCGGAATCGAGACAAGGTCCGCCAACAGTCGTGTTACCTCAGATGACAAAGCTCTTCTGGACACGGCGAAATTCTAAGCCCCGGGGACACCCAGGACAAGGGTTTCCCCATGCAGATTCCGGCTTGGCTCTCTTCCAGGAGGCCTCTATGCTCCGGTCCACACATGGCCGCAGACGCTCAAATGACCCCCATGATGGCGCAGTATCGCCGCATCCAAAGCGAACTGCCCAAAGGGACCTTGCTCCTGTTCCGGCTCGGTGATTTCTATGAGATGTTCTTCGAGGATGCCATCCGAGGAGCCCAGCTGCTGAACGTGGCCTTGACCCGGCGTGCTTCCACCCCCATGTGCGGCATCCCCTTCCATGCCGCCGAGGGCTATATTGCCAAGCTGCTCAAAGCCGGCGAAAAAGTCGCCATTTGCGACCAAGTGGAAGAAGCCCAGTCCGGAAAATTGGTGCGGCGCGAGGTGACGCAGATTCTGAGTCCTGGGGCTCACTTCGACGCCCGCATGCTCGCGGAAGAACGGAACAACTACCTGGCCGCCGTGGTTGGCTCCAATGGCATCTTCGGCCTCGCTTATGTCGATCTCACCACCGGTGACTTCGCCTGCACGGAACTGAATGGGGAGGCCTCGCTCATCGCCGAACTCACCCGGATCCGGCCCGCCGAGATCCTCTATCCGGCCGCCAACGAACGGCTGCGACAACTCCTGCACAACCAGGGAGCGGTGGTGAACGGCTACGACGACTGGGTTTTCGCCGCGGAGACAGCGCAGTTCACGCTCCGGGACCATTTCAAGGTAACCACTCTGGATGGGTTCGGGCTCCGCAACCGCCCTGAAGCCATGGGAGCTGCGGGAGGCGTGGTGCATTACCTGGCCCAACAACTCCGTCGCAACCTGTCGCACCTGACCCGGCTCTCCTGCTACCAAACGTCTGAATCCCTGTTCCTGGACGCCGTCACATTGCGCAATCTCGAGGTGCTCGAACCACTCCATCGCGAGTCACCCAAGACGGCCTGTCTCTTTGGGGCCCTCAACCGGACCGTCACCCCCATGGGAGCGCGAAGGCTGCGGGATTGGCTTTCGCGCCCACTCTCCGCATTGGCCCCGATTCGCCAACGTCAGGAGACCATCCAGCTTTGGACGGAGCGTCCGGTCGACCTCGAAGCGTTTCGCGGGTGCCTGCGTGAGGTGCGGGACTTAGAGCGGACGGTCACGCGCCTCAGCGTGGGCACAGGGAATGCGCGAGACCTCGCGTCGTTGCGCCTTGGACTGCTCCAAATCCCGAGGATTCGCGCCTGTCTGGCTGCGCTGCTGGCCTCGACCACTCCCGCTCACTCGGGAATCATGCTCGGGGAAGGCTCTCCCACTGCGCCGATTCTCCTGCGCGAGAGTCTCGAGCAACTCGCCGAGTTGCCTGAACTCACCGATCTCATCGGACGGTCCATTGTGGACGAACCGCCGCTTCCGCTCAAGGAAGGGGGGATCATCCGCGAAGGCTTTGACCCCTCGCTCGATGAACTGCGCCGAGCGGGATCCGAGGGCAAGGAATGGGTGGCACAGCTTCAGCAGCGGGAGATCGAGCGCACCGGCATCCCCTCGCTCAAGGTTCGGTTCAATTCGGTGTTCGGTTATTATATCGAAGTCACGAAAGCGAACCTGGATCGTGTTCCCGCGGAGTACACGCGCAAGCAGACCATCGCGAACGGCGAACGGTACATCACCCCGGAACTCAAGGAGGTCGAGTCCAAAATTCTCGGCGCCGAGGAACGGAGTGTCAAACTGGAGTATGAGATCTTCCTGCGCATCCGCGAAGCCGTGGTCGCCCACCTGAACCAAATCCAGCAGTCGGCTGTGGCCCTGGGCCAACTGGATGTTCTCGCCACTTTTGCGGAAACGGCCCGGCTGCACAACTACTGCCGACCCGAACTGCGCGATGAGGGGGTTCTCCGTATCGCCGATGGCCGGCACCCCGTCCTCGAGCAGAATCAGGTCGACGAACGATTTGTTCCCAATGACGTTCACCTGGACTGCCAGGAGGAACAAATTGCGCTCATCACCGGTCCCAACATGGCCGGCAAAAGCACCTACATCCGTCAAGTGGCACTTCTGGCACTCCTGGCTCACACCGGATCTTTCGTTCCGGCAGCTTCAGCCCGGGTGGACCTTCTCGATCGCATCTTCACCCGCATTGGTGCGAGCGACGACCTGTCGCGGGGCCAATCCACTTTCATGGTGGAAATGAGCGAAACGGCGAATATCCTCCATCATGCCTCGCCCCGCAGCCTCATCATCCTGGACGAGATTGGCCGTGGCACCAGCACCTTCGACGGTCTAAGCCTGGCCTGGTCCATTGTGGAACATCTGCACAACCGGGTGGGAGCGAAGACCCTTTTCGCCACGCACTATCACGAATTGACCGAGCTGGCGGGCCGGCTTGCGCGCGTCCGCAACTACAACGTGGCGGTCCGAGAGTGGAACGACCAAATCATCTTTCTGCGCAAGATCCTCGCGGGCGGCACGGACAAAAGTTACGGCATCCAGGTCGCCCGCCTCGCGGGTGTTCCCATGGAGGTCGTGAACCGAGCCAAGGAGATTCTGCGCAACCTCGAAGAAGCGGAACTAACTCCGGATGGCAGTGTGCGCCCCGTCTCCCGGCATCGCCCCGAACGGCAGAAACTCCAGACGCTCACCCCGCCCCCACAACTGGATTTGTTCTCATAATCAAGGGGCGTGAGGCGATGAAGTCTGCGATGGAGGTACCGCAGACAGCCTTGTCTGCCGTGTCGCCGACTGCCGAGTCGGCTGGCCTTTCGCCCTTGCACACCAAGCGGGTTAGGCAACCCGCGATACAGCAGGTTAGGCAACCTGCGATACGGGGGCCGCAGACGGGCTTGTCTGCCGCAGTCCTACCTGGGGAAGAGCTTCTTCTCCACCTGCACCGCTTCCAGGGTGATGTACTTGGGAAGACCCCCATCCATCGGCGGACGGGACTCACCTTCGATCAGCGGGCGGGCGTACTCGATGAACTTCTCGTTAGGAAGCAGGCCATCCTCCGAGATCCAATCCCTAGGAATGAAGTGTTCCACGTTGGCGATGTCCTTGAGGTCCTGAAGGCCGGTCGTCCATTTGTAAGGATTCGACTGCTCCCTCACGATTTTCACCATGAACCCGCTCTGGCCACCCACGGCAGCGCGGACGGCCGCTTCTCCGCAGGCCACAGCCTCGGCCACATCGGTGGCACTCGCAAAATGGGCCGCACAGCGTTGGGCATATCCCAGCTTGACGGTGCGCGTCTTGGTGCTGAGTTTGCCCTGAACCAATTCCGCCAGACGGTCGGCAGCTCCCGCCAAGACGGGATGCCCGAAGGCATCAAGGCGGGTCTTATCCACGCCGATCTCCTCTCCGGCGGCGTTCTTGAGGCCTTCACCCACCACGACGATGCAATACTTGAGGGCGGCCACGGTCTCCTTTACTTTCTCCAAAAACTTGGCTTCTTCAAAGGGTACTTCGGGAAGCAGAATGATGTGGGGAGCGTCTGCTGAATGCCGTTTTGCCAGCACGGTTCCGGCGGCAATCCAACCCGCCGCACGGCCCATGACCTCAATGATGCAGCAGGCACCGTCATCGGTGGCCATGCTCTTGATGTCCATCGCGATCTCCATCACGGTGGCCGCGTTGTACTTCACCACGGATCCGTATCCCGGACAGTGATCGGTGTGGGGAAGATCGTTATCGATGGTCTTGGGGATGCCGATCACGCGCATTTCATGCCCCCGTTTGACGGCTTCCTCATGGATTTTCAGGGACGTATCCTGAGAATCGTTGCCACCGGCATAGAAGAAATAGCGGATATTGTGGGTCTTGAACACCTCGAACAGACGGTCCATATCGGCGGCGGCCTGTTCGGGCTTCTTCTTGAAATCAATCTTGTATCGGCAGGTACCGAGAGCAGCGCCCGGGGTGTACTTGAGACCCTCAATCGCCTGGCGCTTCTCCTCCTGGATGTCGATCAAGTCTTCGTTAAGGATACCAAGAATTCCATTCTTGGCTCCGTAGATCTCCTCGATCAAGTCCGGATGGCGTCCACCCTCCAGAATCGCTCCGGCTACGCTGGCGTTGACGACGGAGGTGGAGCCACCAGACTGCGCCACCAGCAAGTTTCCAATAAGGTCTGCCATAGATCGTTGTCGTTGTCTGGACGCCCTTCAGTTCGCTTCCACAAGAGACCAGCCCAGAGCTTCTACTACTGCAATGAGCCGCAACCTTGCCAATCGCCCCCCCTGATGTCAAAGCTGATTTGCAGCCGGACGGTCCATCCATCCTTCCCTCCGGACACTTCGACGAACCCGGGACCGCACCCTCAAGCACTCTCGCGCTCGCGCGAGCGGCCTATCCTTTCCGCTCTAACAACCGCTCCAGACGATCGCGATAGGTGCGACTCAAGGTAAGCTGGGTGCCATCGCGGAGAATCACCACATGGTCACCATAGAAGAGCGGCTGGAACTCCTTCACCGCATCCAGATTCACGATGGCGGAGCGACTGATACGCAGAAAACTGTCATGGGGCAAGTGCTCCTCCAGCGCCGAAAGCGTGTCTCGATGCAGATGTGCCCCGCCACCCGCGTGGATGCGCACATAGTTGCCATCCGACTCCAGGTAGTGGATCTCGTTGGTTCGCAGGAGCAGAACTCGGCCATCGACTTTGATGGCGAGGCGGGCGGTGTTTCGCTGCGACTCTTTCAAACCAGACAAAAGGGCGAGCAACTGGGGATCGGTGGGAGGGGCTGGGGTGGTGAACCTGCGTCGCAGCAGATCCATGGTCTTGTGAAACCTCTCACGATCAATAGGTTTCAAAAGATAGTCCACGGCATGGACTTCAAAAGCCCTCAGCGCAAACCGATCGTAGGCCGTGACAAAAACCACCACCGGCATTGCCGTGGCGCCAATCTCGCCACATACCTGAAATCCATCCAGACCAGGCATCTGCACATCGAGCAGCACGAGGTCGGGCTTCTGAGCACGAATGGCGGCTACCGCTTCGCGGCCGTTAGCACACTCCCCCAGCACGGCAAAATCCGGTTCGGCTTTCAGCAGATGCCGGAGCCGACTCCTGGCAGGCGCCTCATCGTCCACGAGAAGCGTTTGAATCACCAGGGAGTTACTCATGCTTTGGCAGGTCGCTCCAAGCAGCCCACCACCACGGATCCGCAGCGGGGTTGGGGGATCGGTTCGTGTAAGGATCTGTAGGGCAATAAAATGTGAACCTCCAAGCCTCCATCGACCCCTGGCTTCAGCTCCAGGCTTTGACAATCCGCATAGAGATGGCGCAAGCGGGAGCGAGTATTGGATAACCCAATGCCTTCCCGCTCATAGGTCGGCGGCTTCTCTGAAAGGCCCGGGCCATTATCCTGGACGGTGAGCAAAAGACTCGAATCCTTGAGAGAAGCCGCGATCCGGATGCGTCCCGCCTGCTCCAGCTGTTCGATGCCATGGCGAATCGCATTCTCGACGATGGGCTGCAAAACCAAGGCAGGAACCATGGCGTCCATGAGCGAGGCCGGCACCTCGATTTCCACGCGAAGCCGTTCCCCGAAACGTATCTTCTCGATATCCAGATACTTTTCCAGAAATGCAATCTCTTGGCGGAGAGGAACTTCGTATTGACTCGAGCGGTCCAGGCTGAGGCGGAGCAATTCGCTCAAGCGCGTGACCGTGCGATCCGCGAGTTCGGGCTGCTCATGGATCAGGGCCACGACGGTGTTCAAAGTGTTGAAAAGGAAGTGCGGGTTGAGCTGCATGCGCAGGGCGTCCAGTCGAGCCCTGGCAAGTTGTCCTTCCAAGTCCGCCGCGCGTTTCTCCCGATCCCGGGAGCGGTGGTAATAGTGCCAACCGTGATGCGATAACAGGATGATCCAGTAAAGCCCAACATATCCTGGGGTATAGAACACGACCAACTTGTTCAAAGTTTCAGCGAAAACAAATGGCTTTCCCTTTACAGACATCTGGCCATCGAGAAAGGCGGCATAGGCGAGGCTGAAAATGAGAGCGAAAGCGAGGGAGAAGCAGAAATGAATGCCCACCCAGCGGCTGGCACGCATTCGGTCCAAGGAAAAACGGCTACCCATCTGGAGCACGCCCAGGCCGAGAATCGCCATTAAATAGTTGCTCTCGAGGCCACGCCGGATGGCAAGGGCCCAAGTGATGTTCACATCCTCAAACCTTTGTGCCACATAGGTTTGAGTGGTATCCACGGCAGCGAGCAACGTGAACAAGCCGAACCAGCAGGCTAGCTTACCCCAGCGGCTGCTCAGCAAATTCCTTAACCAGGGCACGAAGTCATTCATGACGCCGTAGTCGGTTCCGAACCGGTTTTTGCATCCAAACACTCTCTCACTAACTCAGCCAACGTACTAATATCGTAAGGCTTGGGAAGGAATCGAACTCCCGTTCTCAAGCCCTCGCTGGAGGGAGCCAATTCCACGCTGTATCCGCTGGTGAGGATGATCGGAAGTCTTGGGTCTTCTTGGGAGATGCGCCGCGCCAACTCCACCCCACTCGTGTTGCCAGGCATGACGACGTCCGATACCACTAAATGAATCTGATCCTTCTGGGCAGCCCAGATCCCCAAGGCCGCATCTCCGTTTTCAGCGTCAAGAATCGTGTAGCCAAGGCGACGGAAGTGGATGCCCAAGAGCTGACGCACCGGTTGCTCGTCCTCCACCACCAGGATGCATTCGGTCCCACGAGCCAGCGGCTTCGGAGCCGTCGGTTCGGCCACAGGCTCGGGCACCTCGGTGGATGCAGGAAGATAGACCCGGAAGGTGGTCCCCCGCCCTACCTCACTCTCCACGTCCACACGTCCCTGATGCTGCTTGACGATGCCATAAACGGTGGCAAGACCCAAACCGGTTCCTTTCCCCACGCCTTTCGTGGTAAAGAAAGGCTCAAATACCCGGCTCAAAGTAGAGCGATCCATGCCGCATCCGTTGTCACTGACTTCCAGGCAGACATGGGAACCGACGCGAGTAGGGCCGGAGGCCTGCGGACGCCGGATCCCCACGACATGGGTGCTGAGGGTCAGGGTGCCCCCTGCGGTCATGGCATCCCGGCCATTGACGGCCAAGGTCAGAAGCATCTGTTCCAGGATGGAGCGGTCGCCTTTCACCATGGGAAGGCAACTATCGAGCACCAGTTGAAGCCGCACTCGCTCCCCAACGGTCCTTCGAATGGCCGGTTCCAAGGCCCGAATGGTATCCGACAGATTGACCGAGGTAGCGACAAAAGTTTGGCGCCGTCCAAAGAGGAGCAGCTGGCGTGTCAGCGTAGCCGCGCGGTCGGCAGCATCGTTGATGGCTTTGAGTGCGACGTGACGTTCCTGGGGAATATTGGGGTCCATGAGCAGGAGGCCCGCCTGCCCTTTGACGACCGTAAGAATGTTGTTGAAATCATGAGCCACGCCCCCAGCCAGCTGTCCGATGGCTTCCATCTTCTGCGCCTGCATCAACTCCTCCAGCAGTCGCTTCTGGTCGCTGACATCCCGCAAAATGGTGAGCAGTAGCGGCGATTGACCCGGGAGATCCACAAATGCGTTGCGAACCTCCAACTCCACGGCACGGCCCGAGCGAAGGGTGCGGCGGGTCTCCTCGCTGGTAGGAAAACTCCTCTCCTCAAACTGCAGGATGTGCCGCGAGAGCAGCTCATGCGCCTCGGCAGACTCGGCGTAGGCCGCGGTGAGGTATTTCCCTTGGACCTCCTCTCGCTTCAAGCCAACAAGGCGACAGAAGGCGCCGTTCACTCCCACGACCCGCCCTTGGGAATCGGTCAGGCTCATGGCATCCATCGCCGCCTCCCAAACCAGCCGCAGGCGCTCTTCCGACTGCTGGATCGCATTCTCCATCTCGATCCGCCTCGAGACATCGTGCGCCATGCACAAATGTCCAAGGAACTCCCCCTGTGCGCTGCGCAAGTCGGTGGTCTGCCACTCACAGGTGACTCTCCGGCCGTCTTTGGCGATATTCTCCCTCAGCACGGTATTCTCCGTAGGGCTAAGCCGCTTTCGAGCCATCGTCTGCAGGCTCGCACAATCAGGTTCCTCCGGAGAAACAAAAGTCTCCTGGGGGCGTCGCCCCAGGACATCCTCCCGGCTCCAGCCCAAGGTGCGTTCCGCTGCCGGATTCCAATAAGTCACCCTCCCCTCCGTGTCATTGACGACACACATCGTGGGCATGCTTTCGAGGATGAGCCTCAGCCGGGCAATGAGTTCGTCGCGCTCCACTTCCAACTGCAGCCGCGCCTGCTCGGCACCCCGTTGCTGGGTGAGATCGATGAAAGCGAGGAGGCAGAGTGGCGGAGCTTCCGGCGCAGAGGGTAGCCGCACGCTCTCCAATTCCGTCACGCGGAGCTCGCCTGCACAAGAAACAAGGCGCAGTTCCACGGACCGCCGGTCGGCCTCGGAAAAGACCTCCGCGAGATGGAGCCGACACTCGGCCCGATCCTCGGGATGAATCAGATTCTCCAGGTTCGTTCCCAAGAGCACCTCGCGCTCTTCGCCAGCCAGCGCGGCAAAAGCCAGGTTGATCTCCAAAAGGCGGCCCTCCCGGCTGCAGACGGCGTAGCCCACGGGGGCAAGGTCGAACAAGGTAAAATAGCGAGCTCGAGACTGCTCGAGCGCATGTTGGGCTTCCCGCAAACTCTGGTTCTGGATCTCCAGCTCAGCACGATGCGCTTCCAACGCCTCCACGGGATCTTGCGGAGAGACAGGCGAACTGGCTGACTGAGGTTGCCGCTGGGTACTCATGATTGTGTGCCGAACGCGATAACGGTCCCTCATCACAGGTTCGGTCACCCGCAACGCGCACAACAAGTTATAAGCTGAACCTGGCTTTCCTCAAGGGCGAAATCGGTCAGGGCTGGCCAATCCCGCGCGTTTTCGTCATGCTCCACCCCGGCTGCCGCCACCAGGGCCCATTGACTGCATCGGCCGTATCGGCATCCGCCTGACCCATTTGGCTCCATGCCCGGCTCCGCCACATCTTATCGAGCGCCTTGGCCACTGACTGCCGCCATGATTCTGCAGTACGCAGTGGGCGGGGCGCTCATGCCCTTCATTACCCTGCTGCTGCGGGAGCGAGGTATGAATGTGGCAGAAGTCAGTCATATTCTTCTCGCCGGATCCACCATCCTGCTGGTTTCCCCCTTCTTCTGGGGCATGCTAGCGGATAAGTATGTGCCTCTGAACCGGTTGTTCATCTGGATGAACGCGTTTTCGGTCGCCGGACTCCTGGTGTTTCTGCTTCAGGACCACTTCCTTGGCCTGCTCCTGAGTTTCCTGGTCTTCTACGCCTGTTATCAGCCTGCCCCGATGTTGGTCAATGCCCTCTCCTACCGCCATCTTCCCAACCCCGTGGAACAGTTCGGATCGCTCCGGCTCTGGGGATCCGTAGGCTGGATCCTGCCGTCCATCCCCGTTTTCGCCTGGCTGTGGTTCCGCCCGCGAGCCGATTTCGGATTCGCCACCGCCACCGCCATCCTATGCAGCGCAGCGATGATGTGGGTCGCTTGGTATCTGCCGCACACGCCGCCCGGAGCGAGTCAGCGGTCTCGGCGCGGACAAGCACCCATCCCGTATGGCCAAGCTTTTCGGAAACTGATGAAGAACCGAAGCTACCTCGTGGTGTTGGCCTCCTATTTCCTGATCTCCGCTTCGTTCTGTATTCAGGCCTTCTATTCCCCCGCCAAATTGGTGGACTTGGGGTTGAACCGGGCTTGGATCGGACCGGCGCAATGCTTCGGGGTGCTGGTGGAGATACTTCTCTTTCCGTGGCGATCAGCCCTGGTCCGCAGACTGAATTACGGTCCAACCATTCTCCTCGGATGTCTCACGCTCACGCTGCGCCAACTCCTTTTCGGGTTTTCGAACAACCTCTGGCTGTTGTGTGTCAGCTACGCGCTCGTGGGAATCACGGTGGTGCTCTATCATATTGGGGTCAGTCTCCTGGTCGAGGAGATTGCGGGGCCCGAGGTCAAATCCACGGCCCAGACGTTGCTGGTTCTCTGCAGCGCCGGATTGGGGCCCATGTTTGCCAACTGGTTGGCGGGCCTCTTGGGAACTGCAGGCCCCGAGGGCCTCGACCCGGTATTCCACTGCGGCAGTGTGCTGGCCGCACTGGCCTGTGTGTTACTCCTCCTGCGCGGGTCCCGACTGGACCGCCCTTTGTCGATTTCGCGATGAACCCGAGGTGGGTTCGGGTTCCTGCTCAGAGAAACCCGTCACGCTGGTCAACGCCTGGTAGTGGACCTTCAGCGTTTCGATTGAGAACACCCTTGCCTCCCGTGATGGCGAACCGACGAAGTGTTCCCTCGCAGTTCCTTAGTCGCACACTTAGTCGCACACTTAGTCGATTCCACGATAAAGCCGAGATGGATTCGGGGGCTGCAGGAGGGGGAAAGCGGCACCTGGGGGGGGCGGGTGTTGCATGGACTTTCCGTTGTGCGACAGCTTGTGCAGTGCGCTGCGCAGCCCATCTTGCCAGCGAAAAACCAGGAAAACGCTTGCATTCCGACACCTGCTCTGCTTATTCTGAACTACAAGCTGAGTAAAATCACATTATGAAATCGAGGTGTGGGGTCTCTTTCGTGTTTTCGTGTTTTCGGTAGTTTGAGGGCACTGCCGGTGGTTCTGCTGATCCTCCTCTCTCCTCCCCGCTTGAACGGCGCGACGTACTGGATTGCGCCACCAGGTTCCACTTCACAGGCAAATGTGTCCAACAACACCCAGACCGAGCCTGTCGCTTACACGTCCGATAGGATGCGGGAAATCATCCGTAACAATCCTAAGGGAGGAGGAGGCGAGGTCGAAATCGTCTTTACCCCAAGACACAGCCCCAGCTACGAGGTCTACACCTACCGGATCGAGGCGCTTCAGTTAGGTTCATGGGACAATGTCCCAGCCAACCGGAGCCTGAAACTGAGGTCCGAGAACGCAAATGCTCCAATCACTCTCCAGTGGGCTCCACCCACTTCCTCCCCTACTGACCTCTTCCACCCACTCTCATGGAACAACTGGATGCTCCTCTTCGAGATCGATATCGCGTACTTCGAGATGACGGATATGGTGCTCGATGCCAACTGGGCTGAGTGGCAGAAAGCATGTTCCACAGCGGCTAACGGAACCTCTCCCGCCTCCCCGAATGGCTTCAGCCTGTGTGCGCTGCGGGCCAATGGGATCAAAGGTCACGTCCACCATGTTACCGTCAAGAACTGCGGTGCCAATGGACTGACCCCGCGCCCGCATTGGCTATCGCAAGGCATGGAGGCGTTTCCTCTTTATATCCAAGCCACTCGTCCAGCCCCAGATGGTTGGGGCACGGCGCAAAACCCCCGCTTCGCATGGATCATCGAGGACTGCGAAGTGTCTCAACTCCACAGGCTTCACGGTGGGTATGGTACAAGTATCGAGGTGTTGTCGCCCCGTCTCGATAAAGATGTAGATCTGGAAGAGCTCTGGGACAACTCCGACCACCGAGTGGCGGTGGTCCGACGCTGCCAAATCCGGGGTAACGGCGGTGAAATCGGCCTCGGTTCCCAGAACTCCTTCGGCGTCACCTACCAAGACAACATGTTGGTGGGCGTGGGACTGGGCGTAAACCACGATACCGGTCCGGATCGAAACTTCTCGATCACCAACAACTTCTTCCTGGATGTCTACCGTGTCGCCAACATCGGAGGGCCTGGTTATGGCGCCGGAGTATTCTCAAACTACGTCATCGACAACAATCGCATCCGTTTTCGAGGCGTCGGACAGGTTCAACGCTATGAGGACTTCCAATTCCAGCCTGTCGTAAAAGGGTCTTTCTCGGCGATCCTGCCCGTTAGTTCTCCGGATCTGGTGGTGGGCCGCTTGTCCGACAGCCAAACTTACGGTCTGTGCGTCGGCGGGACCAAAGACGTTTTCTTCCGTGACAATTGGTTTAGCACCCGTCCTCAGAGTGTGTTCTACGAACCCAACCCTCCCGCCACAGCCAACGCGAAGTGGCTGCCGCTGGACAAAGGCGCCACCGATCCCTGGACCACGATGGCGCGGGATCAGCAGTCTGCTCCACCGGCTTCGGCCATTTCCGGCAACAAGGAAAGCGCAAGCTGCAACTCCTTTGCGTCCCTCTCGTTGATCGACAACAATACGGGCATGACCATGCTGCGGGATGCGAAGCCGAGTTTTCCGTTTGGATTCTCGCCGGGCGGGCTAACTGGGCGAGTGTTTCCCGTTTATGTTACCGCTGCCGATGGCCTGCGGTTGAAAGGAGTGGAGGAAGTCTGCGTCGGCCAACCAACCCTCTCTGGCAACAGCATTCTGATCAGCGCCTGCATCCTCTACCATCCTGGGTGGTACGATACCTATGCAACTGGGACCCAAGTGTACTCGTTCTCTGGGGATGATGCGCTAAGGCTGGTGCTGCTAGGTCCAGATGGCCAACCCGCTCCCCAACAGCCTTCGTACACTTACAGTGATAGTCTAAATGGCACGGTGCGTACGTTCAGCTTCAGCCCTCAGTATTCGAGTGTTTACTACCGAGCGGTTGTGTTCCGCAAATCGAACCCAGGAGGGGGAGCTTTTTCCGAGTACAACGACAATTGGTCCTGGGTTGAGGTCAAGCACGGAACCACGATTCGTTTCGAAACAGTCCATGACGTGGCGGATGACCGGCGGATGAAGGGGGGGCTGCTGCGTGTCACTCGATCAGGCGATGCGCCCAACTTGCTTTCCAGCCAACTGAACGTCACTCTGAATGTTGAGGTGAACGATATTGCTCAGGGGAAGTTACGGCGTGCAACGCCCGATGGCGCACCGCCGATCGGCACACCGTACCAAAACCAAGAGACTGTCCCCGATTTTAAGCTGTTCCAGCTAACCGGAGAAGGCGACACAGTGGGTGTTTGTCTGCAATGCATCAACCGCCAGTACAGCTTCAGCTTCCAGCCAGGATCGAGTACGGTCTGGCTCGAGGTAAGGCCTTTCAATCCCACCGGAGCCAACACGAGCGACTTGGTTGAGTGTGAAAGCGCTCAATTCTGGCTTCCCTTTGTTCCCAACGCCTCGTGGGCACTTGCACCCGCAGCGCCGGGCACTGCAAGCTATGCGACCTATGATGGCAGCAGCGCGCAAAACGGAATCGGCTGTGCTGTCATGCTCTGGGACGGTCCCAAGTACAAGTTCAACCCCTTAATGGACAAATGCCTGGCTTCTTGCCAGTCGAGTTCCTCTTCCGCCTTATCCACGGCTTCAGACGCCGCTCCGCTCGAGAGTGACGTATTGGCTGCTGTCGCCCCCCAAACGTTCCCGTCTGAAGACCTGTGGTCCGAGGCCGCGGCGCTCGAAGGCAGGATGGCGGGCTCGAGCTCGCCCGCCATCATCGGAACTGAGGAGGACATGGCCCTCCCCGAGCAACCGTCTGAGGAGCAGGCGACTGAAGGTACTCCGCTGGGGATCGAAAGCGCCGAACTCGTAGCAATGGACACGGCCACACTCAACTCCACTCCCACCAGCGTATGGTATGACGCGTACTACACCGCTGCTTATGCGGTCAATGAAAAGACCAGCGAGGTTGTCCTCCCCAGCATGGCAGGCACAGCGTCATACAACATTCCCCCGAGCTGCTCACCTTCGGGTGCCTTTTCCGTGGGGGGAGGATGGGACGCGAACAAACCAGACCCGTTTTCGGCTATGGACAGAAACTGGAGGGACGGCCGCTGCTACGCGGTCGACCAAACAGGTAACCGGGTAGGCACAAAGATCGATTGCACAATCGAGAAGGCTTGGTACTTTCCTTATGGTGACACCAGCGGTTTGGGAGTGCGCCTCCCTGCCCTCGCTGGCCCCAGCTCATCGGGGCAAGCCCTGAGTTTGGATCTCTTTTTGGGAAACACTGGAGCCGTTGGAAAGTCCGCCATGACGGTTGGAAGCACAGCAGTCAATCGTCCAACCTACTGGTCTCCGAATCCGAATAGGACGGTGTGGGAAGCTCGGGACATCGGTGCCTACGGTGGTCCCGGGGACAACTCAGCGGGTTGTGCCAACATGATGGCCTTCGAGACAATCGTAGGTGAATCTCAGTACAACGGATACAAGCGGGCCTTCCGCCTCCCCACCTTCCCAACACCGTCAAACCCAAAGCCCCTCTCGTCAAGTCACATGCTCGACCTGCCAACAGCTGCGAAGGTGACGCTGTACGAGAATGTAGCTTTGGCCATGGATGACTATACCGATGCGGTGGGCTATACGGATGCAGAAGTTATCCGGGATACCGCAGACAACTTCGTGAAGCAGACGCGAGCGGCGCTCTGGTACTACGACTCGCCTGTTCCGCTGGTCCTCGGAACGGTACGGCCTAGCGTATGGACGACCCCACCTGGGAGGAGTGACGCGCGTGGGATCAGCCGTACCGCCAAACAGGTTACGGTGGTAGGACTCAGCTATACGACTCCATCGGGGAGCTACGCGGCGTACGTATTGAACATCGCCAAAAAGAGTGACACCGACAACCCGAGGCCCACTGAAAGTGAGCTCTTCATGCTAAACCTGAACGACACCCATTTGACGTATTTTCCCACAGACTGGGATCGCTCGGCCTGGACCCTTCAGTCTGCGGAGGACGTGAACAAAGCAGGCTGGATCGTCGGCATTGGAGCGTGGTCCGGACACGGGACGTTCGGTTATGTGCTAATCCCGCAAACGGAGGTCACAAAATGAAGAAAGCATCGAGTCTTTCCACCACCATCGGACTTTTGGCCCTCGTCGTATGGCTCGGCTCAGAGGTGTCATTGAAGAGTCACGCCCAGGAGATCGCCATCCCGGCTTTCCTGGACTGCGTAGCGGATTGGACTCGGGGGTATATGAATGTCTTTTGGAAACACCCGATTGATTTGGATGGAGATGGCACACCTGAGTTTACCATGGCGAGCGTAGAAACTCAGGGTTCGGGAGGCGATCCACCCTATGACTATCGGATGTTGGACACGACGACTGCCCTCTTTGCCAGTACCAACGTCCAGATGTATTTGGGTCCAACCCGGCCAGGATGCAGAACCCAGACGCCAGAAGCGGTGCTCGTGGAGGGGACCCTAATCCCTGCAAACCCTCCTGCAGACAGCAAGTGGCAATGGAAAAGCCCTTGGGATTATCCAGCACTCAAGGGGGTGGGATTCGGACACTCGATCCGAAGCCAATCCTATTCAAATTATCCAAACTCGGGGGGGGCTTGGGCAAACGGCTACCTTAAGACCACGCTAGGCTACCGCGTTACGAACATCGTGATCGGATTTAGGATCTCTACCGCTGGCGGCTACCATGCCGGTTGGACACGGCTCATCAAAGTATCTGACCCCCGTCCTCCCCAAACAGCCGAACGCGTAAGAATCGCAGAATACGCCGTTCACCCTCAACCAGGCAAAGACATCATCGCGGGCGAACACGTGGGGCCGCTGTTGTCGCTCAGCGTATCGAGTAACACCGTGACGTTGTCCTGGTCCACCAACGCCTCCAACATGGTGCTGGAGCAGAAACTCAAACTGAGCGACTCCGCATGGACGGTGGTGTCGGGTATCACGAACAACCAATACACAGCCACGCCCACCAACCCGTCCTCATTCTACCGGCTGAAGACCGCTCCGTAGGCGCTGTCGGGAGAGGGCGAGTGGCTCTTTTTGTGTACCTCCTGTCGAAGGGAAAGTGATCCGCAGAGCCACACAGATGTTCGCAGAAAAGCGGAAAAGAGAGTGTCATGGAACATCACTATCTGCGGTAATCTGCGTCCGTCTGCGGATCCCCATGGTCGCGCACCGGATCGAGCGCTGTGTCTTAGCGGGCGAGGGCGTCATGGAGTGCGGCGCGAAGCTCAGCGCCACGCCGTTTTCGGGACCGGTTCGCCGATTCCAGCAACACGTGAAATGAGAAGTGCGCCGTCTTCCGACGGCGGCTACAAGAGAGAACGAGCGGCGGGCTGAGCCAGCCCTGCCCTAGTGCGCTTGGGAGTAAGCGTGCACAGAGGGTGAGAATCCCTTGCCGGCGG